>NZ_JBYTDC010000012.1:0-863 GCF_058790875.1 Sphingopyxis sp. EU05-FHT14B03 | reverse complement strand
GCTAGGGCTGAGACTCATTCAGAGCCAGAAGGCCAAGGTAGTGACCAGCGCGACGGCTGACAGGAAGTTGGCGGCGAGCTTGTCGTAGCGTGTGGCGATCCGACGGAAGTCTTTGATCCGGCAGAAGGCATTTTCGATGAGGTGCCGGCTACGGTAGCGGTGCTGATCGTATCGGATGGCTCGCTTGCGGTTGCGGCGACCCGGAATGACGGGGCTGGTGCCATTCTCGCGCAAGGACGTCCGCAGCCGGTTTGCGTCGTAGCCCTTGTCGCCGAGCAGGTAGCGCATCGGTCCGGCGCGTTCGAGCAGTGCCGGTGCAGCCTTCACATCGCTGACATTGCCCGCCGTCAGCATAAGGGCATAGGGGCGGCCGAGAACGTCGGTCAGGGCATGGATCTTGGTTGTCCAGCCGCCGCGAGAACGACCGATCGCCTGCGTCTGGCGCCCCCTTTTCCACCAAAGGCCGAGCGCTGGGCTTTGATGTAGGTGCTATCGATCGCCGTGCTCTTCGTCACCGCACCCGCCCCTGCCAAGGCATCGAGCAACTTCGTCCAGAACCCCCGCCGCGACCAGCGGTTGAAGCGGTTGTAGACCGTCGTCGATGGTCCATAGTCTGCCGGACAGTCGCACCACCGGCAGCCGGATTTCAGTACATGAAGGATGCCCGAAATCACCCGCCGGTCATCGACCCGTCGCGCACCAGGCTGGTTCCGGGGCAAGTACGGCTCGATCGCCAGCCAAGCTTCGTCCGACAACCAGAATAAAGAACGCGACATCGTGAAGGGCCTCCCGCTGCGGTGAAGGCCCTTTGAATCAATACATACAAGCAATTTCAAGAGGCTGATTGGGTTTTAACCCTAGTA
>NZ_JBYTDC010000011.1:0-1440 GCF_058790875.1 Sphingopyxis sp. EU05-FHT14B03 | reverse complement strand
CTAGCACTACTTTGGCAGAAGTTTGATTTTGGGGATTCCCATTTTGGTTGATGGGTGATTCATAGGGAGCCGACGTTGGAAGGATGTCGGCGATGGATGGTGATTGGCGTGTTGATCTGGAGCGTTGGCTGGCGCCCTATCTGGAGGGCCTTGGCCACAAGGCTCGGCAACGGATGTGCCCGGCCTATGTCGCGGGCCTGATCGGTCCGGGGGATCGCAAGAGCATCCAGCCGATGGCGGCGCGGACGGGCGAAGTCGGCTATGATCGCCTGCATCACTTCATCGGTGCGGGCCTTTGGGACAGCGGTCCGCTTGAGGCGACCCTGTGGGAACAGGCCGATGCGCTGGTCGGCGGCGACAAGGCATGGCTGATCATCGACGACACCGCGTTGCCGAAGAAAGGGACGGCGTCGGTGGGAGTGGCGCCGCAATATGCATCAGCGCTGGGCAAGAATGCGAACTGCCAGACGCTCGTATCGGTGACGCTGGCGTCGCGAGAGGTGCCGATCATGCTGGGCTTGCGGCTGTTCCTGCCGGAAAGCTGGACGAGCGACGAGGCGCGCATGGTCAAGGCGGGCGTGCCCGAGCCCTTCCGCCCGTATCGCACCAAGCCGGCGATCGCTATCGAGGAAATCGACCGGGTCATTGCCGCCGGGGTGCGCTTTGGCTGTGTGCTCGCGGATGCCGGATACGGCCTCTCGGCTTCTTTCCGCCAGGGGCTGAGCACAAGAGGCTTGCACTGGGCGGTCGGCATCCCACGGCACCAGAAGGTTTATCCCGCTGATGTGCAACTGATCTTCCCCGTGGCGGGACGCGGGCGTCCCCGTCAGCACCACGTTCCGGACACCGCATCGCGCGCCGCCCACGCCGTGCTCGACGACGCAAAATGGCGACAGATCAGTTGGCGTCGGGGAACGAAGGGACGCCTGAGCGCGCGCTTTGCCGTCATGCGCGTCCGCATCGCCGACGGCCCGCCGCAACGCATCGGCGCCTCGGGCGCGCAGCACATGCCCGGGGAAGAAGCATGGCTGGTCGGCGAGCATCGCTCCAGCGGCGAGCGCAAATATTATCTCTCGAACCTGCCCGCAGATACGCCGATCCGGGATATCGCCGGCGCCATCAAGGCGCGCTGGATCTGCGAGCAGGCCCATCAGCAACTCAAGGAAGAACTCGGTCTCGACCATTTTGAAGGGCGATCATGGACAGGTCTTCATCGCCATGCCCTCATGACGATGATCGCATATGCCTACCTGCAATCCCGCCGCCTCGCTCAGGCGGGACGGAAAAAAAAGAATCGCAGGACCACCGCCGCAACCCAGTCTGCCCGCAGTCCGGCAGGCCATCCTTGATCACCTATCCAGGCCGCCGCCTGCCTGTTGCCCCCAATGCGGTCACCGCCTCCGTGAAGAGACAATCAAACTTCTGCCAAAGTAGTGCTAG
>NZ_JBYTDC010000010.1:0-2523 GCF_058790875.1 Sphingopyxis sp. EU05-FHT14B03 | reverse complement strand
TGTCAAACGGCGTTCAAAAGGGACCCCCGATCGGCGTCGAAGAGGGACCCCCTTTTCGGATAATATGATGCTGGTTTGTTGAAGATGGCCTTGCGCTGCGTGCGGCGGAGGGCGGGCGTAGCCCGACCGGAGGCGCGCGCAGCGCAAGATAGATTTTTGAAGGCGCCGAAGGTGGCTGTCAGCTGCGGTTTTTGAAGCGCCAGCTGTCGTTGCCCGTCTCGACGATATCGCAGTGGTGGGTGACGCGGTCGAGCAGCGCCGTGGTCATCTTGGGATCGCCGAACACGGTCGGCCATTCGCCGAAGGCGAGGTTCGTGGTGATGATGACGCTGGTCCGCTCATAAAGCTTGCTGATGAGGTGGAACAGCAACTGCCCTCCCGAGCGGGCGAACGGCAGATATCCAAGCTCGTCGAGCACGATCAGGTCGAGCCGCGACAGCTGCGCCGCCAGGGTCCCGCCTTTGCCGATCCGGGTCTCCTCTTCGAGGCGTGTCACCAGATCGACGGTGTTGAAGTAGCGGGCGCGAGCGCCCCTTCGCACGACATTGGCGGTGATCGCGATGGCGAGGTGGGTCTTGCCTGTCCCCGTGCCGCCGACCAGCACGATATTGCGGCGAGGCGGGAGGAAGGAGCCATCGTGAAGGGAGCGGATCATCTCCTCATTGATCGGTGTGCCCTCGAAGCTGAACCGCTCCAGGTCCTTCACCACGGGCAGCCTCGCAGCCGTCATCCGATAGCGGATGGAGGCTGCATCCCGGTGGGTCGCCTCAGCACGGAGCAGGTCGGTCAGTATCTCCATGGTGGTGCGCTTGCGCTGGAGGCCGGTGGTGACCGCCTCGTCGAACGCCGCCGCCATGCCCTTGAGCCCGAGGCCGCGCATCGTGTCGATCATATCATGCCGCTGCATCATAGCCTCGCAGCAGATCATAGCGGGCACAGTCGGCGAGCGGAGGATGCTGCAGCATCCGGTCTTCCGAAGTGACGATGCTGTGGGGTGTCGCCGGCTCGCGGCGCCGGGAGAGGATGTTGAGGATCAGCTCGTCGCTGGCCGTTCCGTTCGCCAACGCTTCGCGCACGGCAGCCTCTACCGGCTCCAGGCCATCGGTGAGCACCGCCGAGAGGACCCGCACGAACCTGCGATCGGCCTCGTCCCCGGTGCCGAGCCTTCGCCGTAATCGGTGCAGGGCGGGCGGCAGATCCCAGTCCTGGAACGGTGCGCCGTTACGCAGCGCGCCGGGCTTGTGCGCGAGGACCGGCAGATAATGCCAGGGATCGTATATCGTGCGGTTCCGACCGAAGTGGCGCTCATGCTCCCCGACGATCGCATCGCCGCAGCGTATGACGATGCGATCGGCATAGGAGCGCACCTGAACGGTCCGGCGTGCGGCCGTCGACATGACCGAGTAGCGGTTGCGATCGAAGCTGATGAGGCAGGTGCCGGTGACGGCATGCTCGCTCTCATGGAAGCCGTCGAACGGTGCCAGGATCGGCTGCAGGGCCGGTCGCTCCATATCCAGCGCCTCGGCGACGGTAATATCCCCGCGTTCGGGATGGGCATGATGCTCGGCCCAGCGCCGGCACTCGGCCTCCAGCCACCCGTTGAGCTCGGCCAGGCTGGCGAACCGGAGTCGCGGCTGGAAGAAGCGGCCTCGGATCGTCTGGACCTGCTGTTCGACCTGGCCCTTCTCCCATCCCGCCGCCGGCGAGCAGGCGGTCGGCTCGACCATGTAATGATCGGTCATGATCAGGAAGCGGCGGTTGAACACACGCTCCTTGCCGGTGAACACGGCCGTCACCGCCGTCTTCATATTATCGTAGATACCGCGTCGCGGCACACCGCCGAAGAACGCGAACGCCCGGGCATGGGCATCGAACAGCATCTCCTGGCCCTCGCGCGGATAGGCCCGGACATAGGGTGCGCGCGAGTCGCAGAGACGCATATGCGCCACCTTCACCCGCATCGGCTTGCCGGCGATCTCCACATCCTCGTGGCTCCAGTCGAACTGGTAGGCCTCACCCGGCTGGAAGGTCATCGGGATGAACGCCGGTGCGCCTTCGCCAGCATCCTTCCGCCGCGCAGCACGCCAGCGCGCCGCATAGCGGCGCACCGCATCATAGGATCCATCGAACCCCTCGCGCACCAGCAGGTCATGGATACGCGTCATCCGTAGCCGATCGCGGCGGCCGCGACCTTCGTTCTCCTCAAGCAGCGCATCGAGACGATCCTGATAAGGACCGATCCGCGGCAGCGGCTGGACTTTGCGCTGATAGTTGAACGCCGCCTCCGGCGACCGGATCGCTTTGCGGACGACCTTCCGCGACAAACGAAGGTCACGAGCGATCGCCTTGATCGCCTTACCCGCTGCATGC
Organism: Sphingopyxis sp. EU05-FHT14B03; assembly: GCF_058790875.1. Lineage (NCBI taxonomy): Bacteria > Pseudomonadati > Pseudomonadota > Alphaproteobacteria > Sphingomonadales > Sphingopyxidaceae > Sphingopyxis > Sphingopyxis sp. EU05-FHT14B03. The sequence continues at coordinate 153 of NZ_JBYTDC010000010.1, read as the reverse complement.
TCACGCCGAATCCGAACCACTGTCTCCACGATCAACATCCCGTTCTCGCCAACTGATCAAAACCAGTCGGCCGACTAAATCCCCGGGATGAAGGGGTCCTTTTTGCACGCCGATCACCCCACGAAGGGGGTGCCTATTGCACGCTGATCCTCA
>NZ_JBYTDC010000009.1:0-6273 GCF_058790875.1 Sphingopyxis sp. EU05-FHT14B03 | reverse complement strand
ATCCCCGGGATGAAGGGGTCCTTTTTGCACGCCGATCACCCCACGAAGGGGGTGCCTATTGCACGCTGATCCTCACCCTTTCTCGGGATTTTCGCTTCGATGCAGCTTTTGAACGGCCAAAAGAGCCTGCGGCTCAATCCGTGCTATGATACGCTTGTAATGGGGATGTTCGATGCGCTCGCTAAGCCTCGCTGTTTGCGGCCTTCTTCTCGCGGGGCCTGGCTTTGCTCAATCGCCGAACTGGTTGAACGCCCGGACGATCGAAATCGACATGAAGAATTTCGCTTTCGTTCCAGCCACGATCACGCTTCAACGCGGTGCTCCCTACCGCTTGCGCTTTGTTAACACGGCAGGGGGCGGCCACAATTTTGTCGCCAAGGCCTTTTTCGAGCAAGCCACTATTGACCCTGCCAGCCGGTCGACGATCAACAAGGGTGAGGTCGATCTGGGAGGCGGAGAAAGCGGGGACGTGCGCCTGGTTGTCAACCGGATCGGAACCTACGACGTGCATTGTTCGCACTTCATGCACTCGATTTTCGGCATGAAAGGCAAGATCGTCGTCCGGTGAGCGTCACTGGCTCGGCTCTCTTCCATGTCATGGCTGAGGACGTTCGGCGTAATGCAACGGCAAAGCCAACTCAGGCTCTGATAAGTGATCTCGTCGGGCTTCGTAACATTGCCGTAGTCCGTTTCGCTGGCCTCATATTTTAGAGAGCAAGCCAACGGGCCCGACAGCGACCACCCCGAAGGGCTATTGCGACGCACTCTCAAATCATCTATTGCGTTGGTTGAGAAAGATTCGCAAAAGGGCTGACTGTGAGAAATCTTGGTATCGGAACTGTGCTCGGCTTCGGGCTGCTCACCGTCCCGGCAATGGCCCAGGACCAGCTGCTATCGGGACCCGGCAGCACATCGCAAACGATCATCGTGACCGGCGTCCGGGACGGCTATCAGGTCGATGCGAGCAGCACCGCCACCCGCACACCGACCGATCTCAACGACGTCCCGCAAGCGGTCTCGATTATCACCGAGGCGCAAATCGACGACCAGGCGATGCGTTCGATCGCCGACGTGCTGCGCTATGTCCCCGGCGCGGTGATCTCTCAAGGTGAGGGCCACCGCGATCAGATCATCCTGCGCGGGAACAGCAGCACCGCAGACTTCTTCGTCGATGGCTTGCGGGACGACGTGCAATATTATCGCGGCCTCTACAATGCAGAGAGGATCGAGGTTCTGAAAGGTCCCAACGCGATGATCTTCGGGCGCGGCGGCGGCGGGGGCGTAATCAACCGCGTCACCAAGCGCCCTGTCGCCAACGCCTTCATCAGCGGCAGCGGTTCGGCGGACACATATGGCGCATGGTATGTCGACGCCGACATCAGTCAGCCACTCAGCGAGTCCGTCTCCACCCGGATGAACGCCGTTTACGAGGAGTTCCGAAACAATCGCGACTTCTATGACGGGCGCCGGGTTGCGATCAACCCGACCGTCGCGCTCTCGCTCGGCGGTGCGACTCGGATCGATCTGGGCTTCGAATATAACAGCGACAAGCGAACGATCGACCGAGGCGTCCCCTCGGCCGTTCAGGGCTCGCTGACGAGCCCGTCACGCCCGCTCACCGGCGCCCGCGACACCTTCTTCGGTGTGCCGGGATTCAACGTCAGCGATTTCGAGGCCAAGGTCCTGAATGGGCGCGTCGAGCACCGCTTCAGCGACAATCTGACCCTGACCAGTCGGGTCCTGTATGGTGATTACGACAAGCTCTATCGGAACGCCTTTCCGGTCACCCCGGTCACGTCGCGCGGCGGCGTCCAGAGCGTCGGCCTCGAAGCGTATAGCGATCCCACGACACGCAAGAACCTGCTCAACCAGAACGACCTTGTTTGGAGGGTCACCACTGGACCCGTCCGCCACGTGCTGCTCGCTGGCTTCGAAATTAGCGACCAGCGCACGCGCAACCAGCGGATCAACGGCTTTTTCGGGGGTGGTGATATCGTCAACGGGGGGCGGCGCGTCTTTGTCGGGTTGGCCGACCCGATCACGGTGCCGCCGGTCACGCTGCGCACCACTCCCAATACCGGCTACCGGTCAATCCGCACGAACGCCGACGCCGCCGCCTTCTATGTGCAGGACCAGATCTCGATCGGCGACCATGTCGATCTGATCGGCGGCGTTCGCCGCGACCGCTTCACGCTTAACGTCGACGACCTGGTTGCCGGGCAGAGCTATCGCCGGACCGACACGCTTTGGTCTCCCCGAGTGGGCGTGGTGCTCAAGCCGGTGCAACCTGTCTCGATATACGCCAGCTATAGCCGGTCCTTCCTGCCGCAGTCGGGGGATCAATTCTCATCGCTCGATGTCACCAGCGCCGCGCTGGAGCCGGAGAGGTTCGACAATTACGAGCTTGGCCTCAAATGGGATATCCGCCCGACGCTGAACCTGACCGCCGCCATCTACCAGCTTGACCGCACCAACACCCGCGCGGCCGACCCCAATGACCCCGCACGGACGGTGCTCACGGGCGCGCAGCGCAGCAAAGGGCTCGAACTCGGCCTTAGCGGCGCGATCACACCCCAGTGGCAGATCAGCGCGGGCTATGCGCTGCAGGACGCGACAATTCGCAAAACGACGAGTGCCGCCCCGGCCGGGCGCGAGGTTCCGCTGGTTCCCAAACAGCAGGCTTCGCTGTGGACCCGCTACGACCTCACCCCTCGCCTTGGGGCCGGGGTCGGGGTCTATCACCAGTCGAGGAGCTTCACGTCCATCAGCAACACCGCCATCCTGCCCGCCTTCACCCGCGTCGATGCCGCCGCATTCTTCAAGCTCACCCCCCAGATCGAGGCGCAAATCAACGTCGAGAACCTCCTCAACAGCAACTATTTCTCGTCCGCCTACAACGACAACAACATCATGCCCGGTGCGCCGATGACAGTGCGAGCGACGGTTAGAATGAGCTTTTAGACAAGGCGCCGGAGAGATGGATGTGAACACAGAGCGCGTAATCGAAGGCGCTGTGACGGGCGCGGCGGCGGGGTTGGTGGCCTCGTGGGTAATGTCCGAGTTCCACGAAGCCTGGAAAGCCGCTTCGGGCGATAGGGATGTCGGAGACGAGCCCAACACCGTCAAGGTGGCCGACGCTGTAACGGAAGCTACCGTAGGGAAACCGGTACCGGAGGGATATCGTGAGCCTGCGGGAGCAGCTGTTCATTACGGCTTTGGGGTGTTTCTCGGCGCTCTCTACGGAGCCGCGGTGGAGGTTCGCCCAGAGACCAGCGCTGGGTTCGGAACCGCCTACGGAGCGGCGGTGTCGCTGGTCGCCGACGAGATGGCGATGCCGGCGTTGGGCTTTAGTCCCCCCGCTTCGGAGGTCGCGGCTTCGACGCACCTGCGCGGCTTTGTCTCGCACCTAGTTTTCGGCGTGGCTCTCGAAGTGGCGCGGAGGCTCCTAATTGCGGGTGTCAGAGCAAAGATTGCCTAAAGCCGCACGCCCGCGACCTTCTCCGTACTCTTGCGTGTCAGACGCGTTGTCACTCTTCAGAAGTGACAACGGCGCGGTGGCCCGCGCCGTTGTGCATCCTAGTGGTTGTAACCATGCTCGTTGTACCGGCGCGCGTCGCGACGCGCATGACGTACTTCCCGGCGGTAGTCCCGACGGGCGTGCCGGTTCGAGGCGTAGCCATAGTTGCCGTAATTGGAATAACCGTTACCGTAACTGCTATGCCCTTGGCCTTGGTAAGAGCCGTAACTTCGGCCGTGACCCTGCGGTTCAACATAGCCATAGCCTTGGCTGTAGTAGCTCTGGTTCTGATACCCATGGCCGTTGGATTGGCCGGCATGGGCCGGCGGTTCGGCGAGGGCCGGTGCGGCTACGATGAGTGCCAATCCGGCGATCGCGAGCTTGAACATGTTCCTTCTCCACAACTACGCTCGTCGTACCGCGAGTGGCCGATCGGGCTGGAGAGATGTGTGCGCCGAACGTGCTGAACCGGGTTTGAATAGTCTCGGCAGCTCGCGTGAAGACGGGACGGAAGCACCTTACGCCGGGAACTCGTCTCAGCTCGGAAGTCGAAGCTTACCAGGCGCGCGGAGCCGTCCGCGGCACCCTTTTGCCCCTTTCCCCCATATCCTAAGCCGTTTCCCTCTCGCTGTCCTGCGGGCTTAAAGTCGGCTCCGCGGTCCGGCTTATGTACCTGATCCGGTGGCGGGCACCGGACGGGCTTTCCAGAGTCTTCGGGACAAACCCAGGCTGAGCACGACGGCGAATGCCGCCAGAACGCCGGGAAAGACGAACGACGCGACCCTCACCGTCAGGCCGGACTCTAGCTCCAGCTGGAGGAAAAGACGGCGGTCAGGGCATTTGAAATGTGGGGCGTCAAGGATTGCTCGGGCGCTTTTCGCAGGGTAAGTGCCGTCCCCTCAACGAGCTACCAGGCTCGACTCGGTGACGCGCTCATCCGTGCCCGCGCAATTTGAACGCTAACGTCATCGGAAATAGCAAACATCGCGCCGTCGCCCCAGCCCGTTCACTGGCCTCAGGCCGGCCTTGGGGGTGGGTTGATATCAAGGCGTGGCCGCCCGATTGGGCCGCCCTCATCGTTCTGAACGGGGGTTCTGCGACGGCGAGGCCGCGGAACCGCATCGATTGCCGGTCTGCGTGTCATCCGACCGATTTTGACCTCCCATAAAACAGGGAATTCGAACAGCGGGACGCGTTTGCCCGGCCTGTCTAGCGAGCTGCCAGCGATTGGACGCAATGGAAGAGTGCGCAGCCGCGTCCGGGGGGTGTGTGACATTCGCTCGCTTCGGACTCGAGGGGTGTTCACCGGCCGTGCGTAATGGATGTGAGGACGGCGGAGGAATGAACATGGACATGAATTTAGACAGCGCGTTGCGCCGCCTTGCCGAGCAACCGCTTCATCCACGGCTTGCTGAACTGGAAGGCGATGTCATGCGGTTGATCGCGGCGGAGCGGCGCGCGGGCGGCGGAGTTACGCTGCGATCCGGCATGCTGGCAGCGCTAGGCGCAGTCGCCTTGGGAGTGGTGGGCGGCGGATTGTCGTCCGCAGCGACGACTGCGCAGGTGCCGACGCTAACACCCTTCGGGCCTGCCATGCCGCTAGCGCCTTCGACCTTACTCGCGTTCCAGTGACGAGCGGCGCCCGGAGGACGATGCTGATCGCCATCGTCGCGTTCGTGGCGGCGGTCGCAGGCGTGTGGGCTGGACGTGAGTTATTCCCCTCCCCGCCAAGCCCGGGCGTTGAGCTTCACAGCTTGCTCCACGACGGGCTCGAGCTGGACGAAGCTCAACAGACCAAGCTCCAGATGCTGGAGTCTCACTTCACCGTTCGAAGGCGTGCCTTGGAGCTGGAACTCAGAGCCGACAACGCCCGGCTCGCCGCCGCCATCGAGGCCGAACATGGTAACGGGCCGCAGGTCGCGGCCGCCGTCGATCGTTCGCACGGCGCGATGGGTGAGCTCCAGAAGGAGACGTTGAACCATATGTTCGCGATGCGGCAGATCCTGCGGCCCGACCAGGCGAGGACGTTTGACCGCGCGGTGGTGAAGGCGCTGACCGCAGACGCGCGGTGAGCCTTGATCTCGCGGCCTGCACGGACGGCGAACTCGCCGCCTTGACGCTCGCCGGACGTCAGGCTGCGTTCGCTGAGATCATGCGGCGGCACCAAAGACCGGTCTACCGCCTGATCCGCTCGCATATCGGCGACGCCGAAGAGGCGCTTGACCTCACTCAGGAATGCTTCGTGGCCGCCTTTCAGAACTTGCGAAAGTATGACGGAGATCGGCCGCTCGCTGCGTGGCTGACCCGCGTGGCGATCAACAAGAGCCGCGACTGGCACAGGCGGCGGCGCATACGCCAGATACTATCGTTCGCCTCTTCGCTGCCGCCCGACACCATGGAGAGTGAGCGGGACGAGGCGCCGGGTGCCGACGCCATCACCTTCGATCGCGCAGAGCTCGCGCGGCTTTCGCGCGCGGTGTCCGAGCTGCCGGCCACGCTCAAGGAGACGCTTTTGCTGCGGACCGTGGAGGGCTTGTCCCAGGCGGAAACCGCCGCCGCGCTGGGGATCAGCGGAAAGGCCGTGGAGACGCGGCTCCGGCGTGCGCGTGAAAGATTATCGAAAATTCTCGACTTCGCGTGAGGGGATGAGCCTATTTGCGCGTAATGAAAGATAAGGTCGGGGGGGGGGGGGGGGGGGGGGGGGGGGGGGGGGGGGGGGGGGGGGGGGGGGGGGGGGGGGGGGGGGGGGGGGGGGG
>NZ_JBYTDC010000008.1:0-31244 GCF_058790875.1 Sphingopyxis sp. EU05-FHT14B03 | reverse complement strand
CTCCCGCTGCGGTGAAGGCCCTTTGAATCAATACATACAAGCAATTTCAAGAGGCTGATTGGGTTTTAACCCTAGTACAGGACTTCGCGCTCCCCGTGGCAACGGACACGATTAAGGCCATTTTGGGCATTGGAGATTGCGATAGCGACATTATCCGGCGTTTCACCTCTGATAGCGTGATATTTCTCGAGCCGATAAACGCCAAGGCTGAGGAGCTCGTGACGGCTGAAAGAAGTTACGACGAACTGTCGCGGTGCATTGCCAGCGTTCTGGAACGGATTTCAACGCCGGACGACGCGCTTTCGAACATCCGGGAAGCTATTGAGGATGGGACTCTATCGATCGAGGAGGCGATTTCGAACATCGCTTTTGTCCTGTCGGCTGGCATCGACACGACGGTCAATCTGATCGGTGCCGGCTTCAGCAACATCGTAGACAAATCGCTTTCCGCATCGGATCTGCATGACGAGAGGGTTATCAATGAACTCCTTCGGCTTTCTCCCTCGATTCATATGACCGGACGTGTGGCGGCCGAGGATATTTTACTTGGCGAGCATCTCATCAAAGGCGGAAGCATGGTAATCGCCGTCCTCGCGGCCGCAAACAGAGACCCCTGCGTCTTCGACAAACCGGACGAGATCGACCCTTATCGAAGAAGCCTCACGCCGTTGAGCTTCGGTGCCGGGCGCCATTTCTGTATTGGCGTACATCTTGCCAAGCTGGAAGCGCAGATCGCCTGGAGGCATTTGGCCCGTCGCCTGCCGTTCGGCGATGTTGCCGTCACCGAGATCGAATATGAGCGCAGGGCCTTCATCCGCACACCCCGTCGCATGATTGTCCGCCAAGCGAAGCGGCGGCTAGGAGCGTGAAAGACATCCGCCAACGATCGCGGCGCGTCGTCGGGTTCGCCTCTGCAACTATATTGATCGATCTCGCGGGGCTGGGCATCATTTTGCCCGTCATGCCGGAGCTAATTTTTGAGCTCACCGGCGCTTCAATCGGCGAAGCGAGTGCGATTGGAGGATGGCTTCTTTTTTCCTATGCTGCAATGCAGTTCCTTTTCTCTCCGGTTGTCGGACATCTAAGCGACAGGTTAGGGCGGAGACCCGTTCTGCTTGCTGCGATCGGCGGCTTGGCGGTCAATTACGCTCTTATGGCTATTGCGCCGTCCCTTTTGTGGCTCTTCGTTGGCCGACTGTTCTCCGGCGCTCTCGGTGCGACATATCCGGTTGCCGCCGCAAGCGTTGCCGACGTCACCGAACCGGAAGAACGGGTAAAGCAGTTCGGTGTATTGCACGCCATGATCGGACTGGGACTTATTTTGGGGCCATTGCTCGGCGGGCTCGCCGCAGGCCATGGGGTGCGAGCTCCCTTTTGGGTGGCCGCCTGCATTGCAACGGCCACGCTGATTGCAGGATATTTTCTGTTTCCCGAAACCCTCTCGGGCCACGATATTCGTCAAAACACAGATGAAGGCACCCGGAAGATTATGCGTTTCTCGACAAGTTTTATGTCATCGTCTGGATCGCTATTCATTGTTTTCTTTCTGGTCGAAGTGTCTTTCCAGGCGCTGCCGATCATATGGGCATTTTATGCGATCAATAATCTGGGCTGGAATGCTACGACAATCGGATATTCGATGGCTATCTACGGCGTTTTCATTGCTTTGGCCCAAATCGTCCTCCCGCGTCATATGGAGGGCCTGTTCGGATCTAAAGTCGCTGGCATTGCCGCACTTTCCTGCGTCACGCTTGCCTATCTGGGACTTTCATTTTCTTCAAACGAAACGCTGATATGGGGGCTAATCCTCGTCATGGCCGCGGGCACAACCATTTTTCCGATCCTTCAGGCTGTTCTTTCCAGGAGAACCGAGCGCGAATCTCAAGGCGCTCTGCAGGGATCGATGTCCTCTATCACTGCCGTCGCATCAATCGTGAGTCCACTCGTAATGACACAGCTTTTCAAGGCCTTTGTTGGAAGTGATCCGATTTTCGGCAGCGTGTCATGGCCAGGAGCGCCCTTCTTCGCCGCCGCGGTACTGAGTGGCTTGGCTCTGCTCATTTATGCCCGCTTCTTTATGTCGGCACGGACGACCGCCACCAACCACAAAGAACACGAGCATGGCTGATACGGGTGAAGCTGCGCCGGATCTCCCAGCAAGTTGCGATCTATTGTAAGCGAAATCTGGGCGTTAGCCAAACTTGAGCCCGCGTCGCCTCAATCAATCCGCAGCAACACAGCGGTTGCATCGTCCGACGTCTTCCACCTTGGAAATTCCAGCCCTGTACGATCACTCGTCTCCACAGTGCGTATTTCGTCGACGATGCTCGTCAGCCCCCTTTCCAAGGCTGCCGCTATTATCGAGGCACCAGTATACCGTGCATAGAGGTCTATAATCGTTGAAAAGCCGTCGGTCATCGCCAGCACATGCGCCGGTCGATCAACCGGCATGCGTTCGACGAATGCATTGTCGCCGCAAGCCGAGTCCAAACCAAAAACATGCGCGGCGCGGACGGACGCTATTCGCCTGCTTCGAAGGAGTTCAATCTGCGGCCGCTGCTCAAAATCGAGCTTATTGCGCGCCGTGACGCCGGCGCTTCGGACCGAGCGCTCCTCGTCGGCTTTGCTCTGGCTTGTGAATGAGCGAACGCCATTCGAATCCAAAACATACGCGGAGCAATCACCAAGCCGGGTAATCTCGATCGCGCCCTCGATCTCGCTGACCACCAACATGGTCGCAGACGGCTGGGCCCACAGAGGGATATCAGCTCCATCCGTTTTCGAGAGCCATTCGTTCGCTGCAGCATTGGAAATTTCGCGAATGACTTTCCTTGTGTCCGGCTCGGAATCCGACACAGAGAGCCCGGCGGTTGCGCGCTTGGCGAGCCAGGAGGCGTCGCTCGCCGCGCCAGAGAAAGGTGTGTCGACCAAATCCGTTGCCCCATCGACGACAAAGGCGCGACGGGGTGTAAACCCGAACATGTCGTCGTTCTGAGTCTCACGAGAACCGGCACAGCAAACCGCATCAAGCAAGGTCAACATCGGTCACACCTATGTATAACAAGTCGGAAACACAACTTTCAATCCACACCTTTAAAATGATCCAAGGCATGGGTGAATCTCTTTTCAAATATATCCAGCTCGTTGGGAGCTACGAATTCCTTGTTATACACTAAGTATGAGGTGGCCAAGTCCCCATCAATCACCACATGAAGGTGGATTTTCAGCCGTTCGTACAAAGCATCGATATATTGCGGAACTATTTCGGACTTCGACAAGACGTCGGTTTTGACCATCCCGGCAATCCGAAAACTGAACCCCGCATCCAGAGCCGGAAATCGGCCTTGTTGAGTGCTGTAGGCTTCTAGGATGAGATCAAGGGTTACATCAACATTCTGATAATGACGCATTGCCTGTGCAACGAGGAATTTACGCAATGCGGCCCTGCTCGAGTCAGCTCCTTCGGGGAAACACCAGATCAGATGGCGAAACATGCATCCGATTATCCGGGAATCTTCCGCCGATCGCCTGTTGTCTATAGTCGATATAATATTGCGTCTGCTTATTCGGGTTACCGCTTCCAGCCCTTCATAAAGTGCGCAAAGATGAGGAAACTGTGTAACCTTCCTCGATCCGAACATGCTTCTGATATCGCAAGAATGTATGACTTTAGAAAGGCAAAGACTCGCTTCCCTATCGATGAGGGAGGCATTGGATTCGTCTTTCGAAGAGGAGAGTAATCGCTCCCAATATTGCAATTGCCGCGATTGGACCAAGGGCAATCGCTCATCTTCGTTTACACATCGATCCAGAAATTCAAGCTGCATGCCGCTACACGACGGCACCCCCAAGATATAATCGTTCAGATATTGGTGCAGGATCGAAACCGATGTCGCGTCGCACATCGCATGATGGAAGCTCAGGCAGATAGTATACCCGTCTAACGGCGATCCAATAATCGAAACTCTTCGGGGTATCTCATCGTATAGAGCATATTCGATATGCTTGTTCCTGGAAACGACGCCGCTCACCAGATCGGCATGATTTCGCGATACGCCTCTCGTAGCATACCACTCCCGATAGTGCTGAAAGATGCTCTCATCCCCAATGAGGCTCTTTACCTCATATGAGGAATCTAGGTATTCAATGAAATTGTCAGTATCATCTATGGACTGATAAATGCATTCGTCTTGGGAAATTTCGAACCTAGCGTTCAGAGCTGGATGAAATGCCAGACATTTCGAGACACGGTTGATAACGATACTCGAATCCAGATCTACAGGGAAGTAGAGGCAGGCTCCGACATTCATGTCAGCACCGTAATTTTTTCGCCCAGAAACGAGCAGGCAGTATCTTTGGATAGGGGAGACGGGATATATTTTCATTTCCTGTGGCCTGAAGGACGCTATAACGCGCATAGATCGGACATCGGCGAACGGGAAACATAGTAACGATGTGCTTCCACGCATGAAATCGAGAGATGATAACGGTGGAGCCGCAAGCCCGCAAGGCACCCACGCCGTTCAGTCGGAGGCCCCAGCTTATCCCGAACATATTGATCACATCCACCAGCTTTTGCAATCGGTGGCCAGAACGGGACGATTTATGAGCAGATGTTACGGGGAGTCCATATGTCCAAATATGCTTTGAAGGTCGGGCAGTCAGCTGTCGAAAGGTTGGCCGTTCTTGACGAGATTCACGCGGTCACATCGTCGCATATCCTTTCAGGTGTTTCCTTGCCCGCACCGTCACGGATCCTAGACGTGGGTTGCGGTGTAGGGCACACCACGATCCGTCTCGCGCGCCACTTTGGCTCACAGGCGCACGTAGTCGGCATTGACCGCGAGCCATCGCAGATCGACACTTCTAAACGGGAAAATCCTTCTCCCAACATCGAGTATCGAGTTGGGGATCTCAAGGATTATCTGGAGCAGCTTTCCGGGTACGACCTGATCTACGGCCGGTTCGTCTTTGGTCACAATCGCGATTGCATCGATCTGCTGGGCAGAATTTTCGCCAACATGCGATCCGGAGCGCGCTTGATATTCGAGGAGCCCGACATCGGCACTGCAAGGACATTAGTGGGCACTGGAATTATCGAGGAAGTTGAGGATCTCTACCGAAAGCTTGGCGATTCGCTTGGCCAGAATTTTTCGTCGAGCCTGAACTTGGCGAGCGAGGCGGTTGCGCTCGACAGCGCCGCCGAGATCCGTTTCGTGCAGCCGGTGATTTCTAGGCCCCGGTACAAGCAGCTCTATCTGCTCGGCCTCAAGGAGGTCCGTGGCAAATATATAAGCCAAGGCATCGCCGATGAGTTGGCGCTAGACGATATCGAGCGAAGACTGGAGCGAGAGGTGAATGATCCGTCCTCGTTAATTGCCACCGCGCGTCTGATCCAGATTTCATTGCGAAAGTCCTAGCCATAGCGGTCGGCTGGTTGCTCGGCACACGATTGGTATTAACTCCACGTCGGCTTTTAAAAGCTCCACTTGCCGGCGCAAGGCCCATTGCATGACGAAACCGCCTGTCGGCGCGCGCGCGAACTCTGCTCTGCAGTCGAGGATTTCGAGGTGTTTTGAATGCTCGATCGCGAATCGGATCAACAGCGCAAATGATTTCGGCTGGCTATGGCCGCCCCCTTTTAGCTGCTGCCCACGAGGTCACGCCGCCGTTGTGCGGTACGCGGAATGAGGGCGCATCTGCCTATTGGTATTGAAATGGTATATAACTGTGTTATAGTCGGGATAACTTTGAAGAGGGGAGTGAGCAAAATGGGCCAGATAAAAGGCGGATTCCTGCGGTGCGGATCGGCGATAGCTTCATCGATTGCGCTCATGTCAGCAAGTGCCGTGTTTGCGCAAGAATCCGGTAGCGCAACGAGCGAGGCACGCGCGGAGTCGGATATCATCGTCACCGGAACGCGCGTCCGTACGCCCGGACTGACCTCCACCAGCCCAATCAGCGCGGTCGAGGGTGAGCAGATATCGCTTCAAAGGGCGGTCACGATCGAGGATTTCTCGGTCAAGATGCCGCAGCTCGCGGGCGGCGTGAACTCGACATCGGTTGGTAGCGACGCATTCGGTGCGCAGACCCTCGATTTGCGCAATCTCGGGCAGAACCGCACACTCGTTCTGATCAACGGGACTCGCGCCATTCCGTTCAGTTTCCGAAACGCGGTTGATGTTAACTCAATCCCGGCGCCCCTGCTCAAGCGCGTAGACGTGCTCACCGGCGGCGCGGCGGCGGTGTATGGTGCTGACGCCGTGGCGGGGGTCGTGAACTTCATCATCGACGATTCATTCGAAGGGTGGCAAGCGAACGCCAATTATCGCGCGGTGGCCGGCGGTGCTTCGCAGTTCGGCGGCCATGTAATGGGCGGTCTGTCACTGGGTGGTCGGGGAAATCTGGTCGTATACGGCGAATATACGGAGCGAGATTCGCTTCTTGCCGGGAACCGCGACTTCGCGCGCCGCGGCGTTGCGACGCTGCCGATCGGGGGCAACTTCACCGACGTCGCGAGCGGGCGGACCTTTTCCTACGACGCCTCGGGCAATTTCACGCTTACGCCGCAATCGACCGACTACACGCCCGATTTCCTGCTCGTCCAGCCGTTGCGGCGCATCAATGCGAGCGCGTTCCTGAAATATGACGTGCTCGATAATGTCGAGCTCTATGGTCGCGTTATGTATTCCGACCTGCGGACGCGCGGCGGTAGCCGGTCAGGGCAGAATCCTCCGACTACCGGAGCGAACGGGATCAACGTCCAGATTGCCGAGAATAATCCGTTCCTCGACCCTCAGGCGCGGGCACGACTGACCTTCGTGAACGGTTTTGCTACCGTTAACGTCCGGCGCTCGCTCGGCGAACTCGGCGTGACCTATGCGCAGAACAATCGCGAAACCATTCAGGGCCTGATCGGGCTGCGCGGTGACATCACGCCGGCGATCGGTTGGGACGCCTATTACCAATATGGTCGGTCCAAGGAATCGATCGTCGTCAAGGGCGACGGTACGCGTTCCGCCTTTGCCGGGCTCGTCAACACGACCGATATCTTCGGGCCGGGCGGCGACTTCACCAGCGTGCTGCGCGATTTCAACTTTGGCGACCGCAAGCGAACGCAGCAGGTGGCCTCGGCATATGTTTCAGGTGATACGAGCGACTTCTTCGCTGGATGGGCCGGGCCGATCGGATTCACCGCCGGCTATGAATTCCGACGCGAAACCGGCCGGTTCGTCTACGGTGCCGACCTTGGAACATCGTTCAACCAAGGCACCGAATCGGCGCCACTTGTCCCGCCCTTCGTCAAGGTGAATGAACTGTTCGGCGAATTGGTTGTCCCGCTGCTGTCGGATTTGCCGCTGGTCCAGAAGCTTACCGTCGAAGGTGCATATCGCCGATCCTGGTATGAAAAATCGGTCGGGGACGACAGGCGCTACGATACCAACAAGCTTGGGATCAATTGGATTGTCTCCGACGACCTGCGGCTACGCGGTACGCGTCAGACCGTCATCCGGGACGCCAATATCGGCGAATTCGCCAACCCGGTCTTTTCGATACCTTTCGCCAACCTGCGGACGGTCGCCCGTCTTTTCCCGCGTTATGCCGGGGATCCGTGCGTGGGTGCGACCAATTCGGCGACGATCGCGCAATGTACCGCGCAAGGGTATCGGGGCCCCTATGATTCCAACAACCCCGCAAATCTGCAGGGTGGCTATTTCTTTGGCGGCAACGCAAACATCGAAGCCGAACGAGGCAAGACATATACCCTTGGCGGCGTCTTCACCCCAACCTTCCTGCGCGGTCTCAACCTATCGGTCGATTGGTACAAGATCGATATTCGGAATGCGGTCGGCCAGATCCAGCCCGTCGACGCGCTCACGAGCTGCTACATCACCGACCCGACACCGGGCAATCCGCTGTGCGCCGCGGTGACCCGGGATCCGACCACTGGTTACATCTTGAATGCCTTCGTCGATGATCGAAATCTTGCGCTCATCAAGCAGCAGGGCATCGACATCGATTTCCGTTATGGGTTCGATCTCGATTTCGGCCCGCCGGAGAGTCGGCTCACTCTCGGTTATACGGCGAGCATCGTCACCAAATATTCGATTCAGCGCAACGCCGCTCTGACGCCCGTCAATTGCAAGGGGACCTATGGAGCCGCCTGTTCGTCGGACTTGGTGACGCTAGTTGCGCCTGACTTCCGGTCGCGTGCTACGATTACCTGGGATAGCAAACCGTTGACGGTCCAGTTTGGATGGAGGCGTATCGGATCGGTTCGCGATTCGACGGCGGGCAGCGTCGGCCGGATTCCCGCTTATGATTATTTCGACCTGAACTTGGCAGTTCGTCCGCCCGTGGAGGGGCTGACCCTAGCCTTTGGTATCGACAATCTCTTTGATAAGAAGCCGCCGCTGCCGGTCAATCCAGGAGCCTATAATACATTCCCGGACACCTATGACGTACTGGGAACCACCTTTGGCTTCTCTGTGACCCTGAGGCGGTGAGGGCGTGATTGGAGGCTTTATGGACACTTAGCCTCCATGCCAGCAGGACGACTTGCCCGGGGCGCGGTTCCTCAGACGGGTACCTAGGTCTGATAATCGCGCCCATTGGCGCCGGGGGACAACATGCACACGCTACAATTCACGTCGCTGGATTGGTCGATCCTGATCGGATATGTCTTGGTCCTCGCCATCGCTGGCTATGCGTCAACGCGGCGCAACATGGAAAATGCGGACGACTATTTTCTGGCGAGCCATCGTGCGCCGACCTGGCTTGTAGCGGTGTCTGTTCTGTCCACCGTGCAATCGACAGCCACCTTCCTTGGCGTTCCAGACAATAGCTTCCGGGGAAATTACACCTATCTGACCAGCGTGATCGGCGCGCTGATCGGCGCTTGGCTCGTCGCCGCCATCCTGATGCCGCGCTTTTACGCGATGGGCGCCACCACCGTCTACGAACTGCTCGAGGCCCGGTTCAGCCCGACCGCGCGGCGCGCGGCCGGGGCGATGTATCTGGTCGGGCGCGTGTTTGCCAGTGGGGCTAGGCTCTATCTTGCCGCGATTGCCGTTTCGATGATCCTATTCCTCGACGTTGCGCCCGAGCATATTATCGTCGCTTCATTCGTCTTGCTGGTCTTCGGCCTTGCCTTCACCTTCATGGGCGGCCTCAATTCTGTGATCTGGAGCGATCTGGTCCAGGTCGTGCTTTACGTCGGAGCGGCAATCTTCGTCGTCCTGTTCCTACTGTCTAAGATTCCCGCGCCGGCCACCGCTATCTACACTGCGCTTGCATACCCTCCCTCCGGAGCGAGCAAGTTGCAAGTCCTTGACTGGACACTCGATCTCGCCACGCCCTTTTCGGTTCTGGCAGCGGTGACGGGAATGGTCCTGATTAACGCGGCGAATTCGGGTCTCGACCAAGATACGACGCAACGCTTGCTCGCTTGCGATTCGGCGAGACAGGGCAGCCGCGCCCTCTACTGGTCTGTGCTGGCATCGATCCCTGTCATCCTAATTTTTCTCTTCATCGGCTCGCTGCTCTACATCTTCTATGAACGCCCCGACCTGATGACGACCATCCCGGGACAGATCGCACCGACGTTCCAAGGTGAAAAGATCACCGTCTTTATGAGCTTCATTCTGAGCGAAATCCCGCCGGGCTTGCGCGGGTTCGTAACTGTTGGTGTCATCGCCGCCGCCGCTATCAATTCCGGACTGATCTCGATGGCCGCCGTAGCGATCAACGATTTCTACCGCCCTTTCGTCGAGCGCAACGGACCGCGCAACGAACGGCACTTCATCCTTGCTGGGCGTCTTGCGACAGTAATTCTGGGCATTCTCCTCTTCCTGATGTCCATCGTCTGCTTCTATTGGCAGCGGTACAGCGACATTCCGCTGCTCGAATTTGTCCTCGGAGTGATGGCGTTCGCCTATTCGGGACTGCTGGGGGTCTACATCACAGCGGTGTTTTCAAAGCGCGGGTCGACGGCGTCGGTCATCGCGGCCTTGGCGGTGGGCTTCGTCGTCGTCATGCTGTTTCAACCGTTCACGATCGATGTACTAGGCCTGCCCGAAGCACTCAAGAAAATCGCCTTTCCATGGCACTTGTGCGTTGGCGTGACAGTTTCAACGCTGGTTTGCCTCATCGGCAACGCGAACAAGGAAGTTATAGATGCCGGGTACTGAAGCGGTCGACCCACGCTACGCCGAAATAGACGACTGGCCAACGGTTGATGCCGTAACCGCTATGATCGAAGGCCAACGCGAAGCCATCGAAGCCTTAAACAGCCAGGCAGGGGCGATTGCCACGGCGTGCGAAGCGGCCGCGCAAAGGCTTTTATCTTCGCAAGGGCGCCTGATCTATGTCGGCGCTGGAACATCGGGCCGCGTGGCAGTTCAGGACGGCGTCGAACTGACGCCGACCTTCGGCTGGCCACAGGAGAGGTTGCTTTATCTCCTCGCGGGTGGACTCCCGGCGCTCGTCGAGAGCGCTGAAGGCGCCGAAGATGATGTTGTTGATGCCGCGAGGCAGATCGCCGAGCATGCTGTCGACGCGACCGATGTTGTAGTGGCTGTGGCAGCAAGCGGGCACACTCCATTCACATTGCGTGCCATCGAGGATGCACGCGTCCGCGGGGCGCTGACAATCGCGATAGCCAACAATGCGTCGACTCCGGTCCTTCAGGCTGCGCAGCACGCCATCTTCCTCGGGACCGGAAGCGAAATCATCAGCGGATCGACGCGCATGAAGGCAGGCACGGCCCAGAAAGCTGCCATCAACATCATCTCGACGACGATCATGTTGCGGCTCGGCAAGGTCTATCGCGGCCAGATGGTCGACATGGTCGTCTCGAACGCGAAGTTGCAGCGACGCGCGGCCGGAATCGTGCAGATGCTTACAAAATGTTCCGAGGATGATGCCGTGGATGCCCTGGAACGGGGCGAAAACAGTATCTCTAGGGCGGTCCTCATCGCCATGGGCAATAGTCCAAATGAGTCCGCCAAACTTCTCAAAGATCACGGCGGAATATTGGCCAAGGCAATCGCGGCGCTCGGGTAGGAATGAAATGGCCCGATGTCACGGAGCTGCCTGACACCATGCGTCGGCTCTGACCGACGGGCGCCGTGACTCAATCGGCGCGCATCCGCGACCTGCCGCTCGATTTCCTGCGGGGAGCAGATGTGATGCTGATGTTGCTTGTCAACTTTCAGACGGCCGCGGGGCCCGCGATCCTCCGACATGCCGCTTGGCACGGCCTGACGCTTGCTGATATCGTCTTTCCGATTTTCCTGCTCATTGTCGGCATTTCCACATCGCTGGCTCTTGATGGACGTCGGCGGCCGATGGCATGGGTCGCGGTTGTCCGGCGCGGCGCGATGCTCTTTGCGATCGGCGTCGCGCTCAACTGGTGCCTGCGCCCCGAACTTGACTGGGGGCAGTTGCGATGGACAGGCGTGTTGCAGCGCATCGCCATCGTGTACCTCGCCTGCGCCGCAATCATCTCCATTGGGCGCGGTGCGCTCATTCCGCTCGGGCTCGCGTTGGCAGTCATCGCGACGCATACTTTCGTGCTGCTGGCTACAGGTGCGGGAAGCAATGTTGCCAGCCTCGCTCCCGGTACGGGAATTAGCGGATTGCTGGATCGGCAATTCCTCCCGGGACTGATATTGCGCGGCAGTTGGGATCCCGAGGGTGTATTGTCCACGTTGCCCTCGATGGCGAGCGGTTTCTTCGGCATCGCGCTCGCGCGTTGGGCCGGTGCACCAAGGCACATCCGGCGCCTCGCGTTCGCCGGCGCCATTCTCGTACTGGCCGGGCTGTTGGCGGCGACCATCGTCCCGATCAACAAAAATTTGTGGACTGCGAGCTTCGTGCTTGTGACATCGGGGATCGGCGCGCTGGCCTATGCTGTGGCCCACGCCGCATGGCCCCTGCTGCAACCGTATAATTGGGCAAACCAGTTCATCGCGGTCGGCCAGGCAGCGCTGACCATCTATGTGATCCATATGCTCCTGATCGCCCTGCTGCGCCTTCCGCCGGGTGGCGAGGAGCGGATTCGGGACCACCTGCTCGCGGGGCTTCAGGAGGCCGGTCTGTCGGCCATGTGGTCGTCGGTGCTATTTGCGGTTCTTGCGGTAACAATTTGCAGGTTGTTTCTGGTACCGCTTCAGCGCCGCGGTCTTTTGCTGCGGGTTTAGCACAGTCCGCATGATGCCGGCCTGGCCGTTGCGACCCAGCGGATGCCGCCGATCCACTCCCAGCCCGGTTGGGGCGGCCGGAATTATGCCGCAAATATCTTGCCGGGATTGAAGACGCCCTGCGGATCGAGTGCCTGCTTGAGTTGCCGCATGACCTCGACGGCGGCTGCGCCATTCTCTCGCAGCAATGCGTCGCGCTTGCCCAAGCCGATCCCATGTTCACCTGTGCAGGTCCCACCAACCGAGAGCGCGTGGTCTACCATGGCGTCGTTGATGACTGACGCCTTTTGCCACGAGAGCTTGTCGTCGGGATGGAGAATGAAGAACACGTGGAAATTCCCGTCGCCGACATGACCCAAAATCGGAGCGAAAAGTCCCGATTCCTCGATCATCGTTTGCGCGCGCGAAATGGCTTCGGCCAATCGAGAAATGGGAACGCAGATGTCGGTGATCCAGGCCTGCGCCTCGGGAATCATCGACCGCGATGCCCAAAGTAGATGATGCCGCGCTTTCCACAGCGCGTTTCGCTCTTCCGACGCTGTCGCGGATCTCAGCGTCCCGCCGCCGTTGGCGTCTCCGAGCATGCGAACGATTTCCAATTGCTCGGCAATGGCGGGACCGGAGCCGTGGAATTCCAGAAAGAGGGTCGGACATTCGGGAAGGCCGAGATGGCTCTGACGGTTGCACGCCATCATGGCACTCGTGTCGAGAAGCTCCATGCGTGCGATGGCGACCCCGGACTGGATGGTCTGGATCACTGTATCGACCGCACCCTTCACGTTGGCGAAATCCCAGCTTGCGGAAACGATCTGTTCGGGTTGCCCGTGAAGGCGCAGGGTCGCCTCCACGATCAGGCCCAGCGTGCCTTCGGATCCCGCGAAGAGATGCGTAAGGTCATAGCCAGCCGCCGATTTGCGGGCCCGTGTACCCGTCCGGATCAGCTCGCCGGTTGCCGAAACGACCTTGAGGGCCAGCAGGTTGTCACGCATGTTGCCATAACGCACGGTCGTCGTTCCGGACGCGCGGGTCGCGATCATCCCGCCGATCGTTGCGTTGGCCCCGGGATCGACCGGGAAAAAGAGGCCTGTGGCGCGTAGCTGTTCGTTGAGCTGCTCTCGCGTGACACCCGGCTGGACCACGGCGAGGAAATCTTCCGACGCAATCTCTACGATCTCGTTCATGCGCGAAAAGTCTATGACGAGCGTATCTGATGTGAGGGCAGCGGCGTTCCCCTCGAGAGACGTGCCGGCGCCATAGCCCACAACCGGGACGCCCTGCGCCGAGGCAGCTCGGACGAGCTGGCAAACCTCCTCGATCGAAACCGGCTGGGCCACCAGTGCCGGTAACTCACCCGGATGGTGCCCTTCGCTTTGTGTATAGGCGATGCGAGCGGTTTCAGCGGTGATTAGCCGGTCGCCGAGGAAATTCGAAAGCATGTCGCGCAGATGTGTCATGCCCGCGAATATATCTGGCTTGCGGATGGAGGTAAACTGGTATTATACAGGTATTAACATGCAGCCAGCCGCGCACCCCAGCTCCACCCTGATGTTTGCCGAGGCCAGCGAGGCAGGCCAGATCGTCGCCAAGCAATTGTCGGAAAATGCCGTGTTGGCGAAAGAACTTGCGAAGCTGCTAATGCGCCCCGCAACGCACACGATTTTCACCTGCGCCCGCGGCAGTTCGGATCACGCTGCCGCTTATGGAAAATTCCTCTTCGAGACGCGTCTTCGCAAGACGGTATCGTCGCACCCACCGTCGATGGGTTCGGTATATCGCGTACCTATGGAGCATATGGCGGAGCAACCGTTTATTGTCGTGTCGCAGTCGGGGAAGAGCCCCGATCTGCTGGCGTCCGCCGAGGTGGCGAGAGAGGCTGGGGCGATCGTCATCGCGATCGTCAATGACGAAAACTCACCTCTTGTACGTCTCGCTGACATCGTCATGCCGCTCCGCGCTGGACCGGAGCGAAGCGTCGCAGCAACCAAAAGCTTCATCGCGACGCTTGCAGCCTTCGCCCAAATCATGTCCGAATGCATCGACCGACAAGCATTTGAACCCGTCATTTCTGCGCTGCCCGATCAATTGAGCCACGCTTGGGCCGCGTCATGGGACGAGGCTCTGGCGCCCTTCACGCAGGCACGCAGCCTTTTCGTCCTGGGGCGCGGCCCTTCATTCGGGATCGGGCTCGAGGCGGCGTTGAAGTTTAAGGAGACATGCGGAATTCACGCGGAAGCTTTCAGCACGGCGGAGGTAGCGCACGGCCCGATGGCGGTTGTCGATCGTAACTTCCCTATTCTGGTCTTTCCGCCGCTCGACGAGGCCCGGGCAGGGATGGACGCCTTGCTTGGCTTGTTCGTCGAAAAGGGAGCGATCGTGGCGGGAGCCGGAGCGGTTGGAAAGGGTGCCATCGAGTTGCCCGTCGTCGCAGATATGCATCCGGTGACAGCGCCGATCGCGATGATCCAGTCTTTTTACCGCTTTGCCAATGCACTCGCGATTGAACGGGGATTTGATCCCGATACGCCGCCGTTGCTCAAGAAAGTAACCGAAACGATATGACAAGAAAGGCTCTGATCGGCGCGAGAATTCTCACGCAAAGCGGATGGCGAACAGATCACGCATTGCTGATCGACCGACCGACGATCGTCGATGTCGTATCCGATAGTCGCGTCCCGACTGGGTTTGATCCGGTTCGATTGGGCGGCGGCATGCTCGTTCCAGGCTTTATCGATACGCAAGTGAACGGCGGGGGCGCCGTGCTGTTTAACGAATCCCCGACGATCGACGGGATAAGGGCGATCGCGGAGGCGCACCGGGAATTCGGGACCACCGCAATGCTTCCGACCCTCATCAGCGATGATTTCGACGTGATCGAGCGCGGGATAGCCGCGGTGCGCGGCGCGATCGCGATCGGTATTCCCGGCATTTTGGGAATCCATATCGAAGGCCCCTTTCTGAATGTCGAAAAGAAGGGCATCCACGACGCCTCGAAAATCCGCAAAATGGACGAGCGGGCCGTGAATCTGCTTTCCTCGCTCGGTTTGGGGAAGACGCTCGTGACCCTCGCGCCCGAAACGGTCGCGCCCGATCTCATCGCCGAATTGACGGCTCGGGGCGTCATTGTCTCTGCCGGGCACACGCTGGCGACAAGTGAGGATATGGACCGCGCGATCAGCGAAGGGCTACAGGCTATCACGCATTTGTTCAACGCTATGCCACCGTTAGCTAGCCGCACGCCGGGTGCCGCAGGGGCTGGATTGGCGTCTTCGTTGATCTGTGGCGTGATCGCCGATGGGCACCATGTTCACCCGACTGCAATGCGGGCCGCTTTCCGCGCAAAGGGTCCCGACGAATTGATGCTCGTAACAGATGCCATGCCGACGGTCGGCACGGATATCGATACATTTTTGCTTGGCGAGACCGAGATTTTTCGCGATCGGGGCGCATTGCGTTCGAGAGATGGAACCTTGGCGGGCTCGGACCTCGACATGGCTCGGGCCGTTCGGAACGCTGTTTCGAGCATGCGCGTCGAACTTGCGGACGCCTGCAAGATGGCGAGCGCAACGCCGGCGGCTTTACTGGGGCTGGCTGGCACCTATGGGTGTCTGGCGCCGCACGCTCGCGCGGATATCGTGCACCTCTCCGAAGACATTGAGGTCGTTCGGACCTGGATTGGCGGCGAGTAGTGCGTGCGCCGCAGTCGGCTGATCTCACTTTAGAATTGTCAACGCCTCGTCGACCGCATCGGCCAGAGCGTCGACTTCAGCCAGCGTACTGTACATGGCGAACGACGCGCGGCATGTCGAACTGAAGCCCAGCATTTGATGAAGCGGTTGAGTGCAGTGCGCTCCGGCACGGACGCAGATGCCCTTGCCGTCCAGGATTGCCGCTATATCGTTGGCATGGGCGCTGGCAGAGGCAAACGTCAGGATCGGACCGGGCTTTTCGGTATCGCCAAAGACGGTGATGCCCGGAATAGCCGCGAATCGGGCCCGCGCGTGGCGACCAAGCGCGGCCTCGTGGGCCGCGATACTCGAACGTCCCACACTCTCGATATAGTCGAGCGCAGCGACAAGTCCGATCGCTTCGAGAATTGGGGGCGTTCCGGCTTCGAACTTGTGCGGCGCGGGCGCATATTCGACGTGATTGCGACCTACTGTTGCGACCATCTCGCCGCCGCCGAGCATTGGCGACATGCGCTCGAGCCAGCCTGGCTTGGCATAGAGAGCCCCAATGCCCGTCGGCCCATAAAGTTTGTGGCCGGTGAGAGCATAGAAATCGACGTCGAGAGCCGAGACGTCGATTGCGTGGTGTACTACGGCTTGGGTTCCATCTGCGAGCACAGGAACGCCCCTTTCATGGGCAAGCCGAACAATTGCCTCGAGTGGCGTCAATACCCCGAAAACATTCGACATGTGCGTGACCGCCACAAGGCGCGTGCGATGCGTGATGGCGTCAGCGAAAGCGGCGGGATCGAGATTGCCGAATGCGTCAGGATCGACCCAGCGCAAGACGATGCCACGCCGTTCCCGAAGCATATGCCACGGCACCAGATTGGCGTGATGATCGAGTGAGGAGACAATAATCTCATCCCCCGGTGCAACGATCGCGGCAAAGGCTGATGCCACGAGATTGATCGCCTCGGTTGCCGATTTCGTAAAAATGACCTGCTCTGCACCCGGAGCGTTCAAAAAGGCCTGCAGCCGGGCGCGCGCGCCTTCGTAGCTCGCCGTCGCGAGGCCGCTAAGCCGGTGGGCTCCACGATGGACATTGGCATAACGGGTGAATGCACCGTCGGTCATACTGTCCATCACGCTGCGTGGCTTCTGTGCCGACGCCGCATTATCGAGATATGTGATCCTTCCATACCCCGACAAACCCGCGATTAATGGGAAGTCACTCCTGATCGCATCGGGATTCCAGGCCTTTTGGGCGGGCTCGGGGTGCAGCATACTGAAACCTCCCTCAGATCCGCCCATGCTCCTCGAGCCGGTCGATGTCCGCGTCGGAATAGCCGAGCCATTCCTTCAGCACGTCTCCGCTATGTTCGCCGAGCCCTGGCGCACCGCGGCTGATTTCGGTCGGCGTGCCCCACATTTTGAATGCGGGCGCCTGAAAGGGCACTGATCCCGCGATTGGATGCGGCACATCGACGATCTGTCGGCGGTGAAGAACTTGCGGATTGGTGACGACATCGGCGATCGTCGCGACTTTCTCGCAAGGCACGTCCGCCGCGTGCAGCTTGGCGAGGATATCCGCGCTATCATGCTGTGCGGCCCAATCGTTGATCAGGATTTCCAGCGTGTCCACGTTGGTGTTTCGGGCAACGAACGTCGCATAGCGCGGGTCTTGCGCGATGTTGGGTTGGTCCATCGCGGCCGCGAAGCGGTGAAAATGCTGATCATTGCCCGCGACTACATAGACCCAGCCGCCGTCACGACCGCGAAAACAGTGGGAGGGCGCGAGATAGCGGTCGCGATTACCGAGCCGCGGAGGCAACTCGCCGTTCACGAGATATTCGGGAATGGCGGTAGTCATCAGCGCCAGGCCGCTATCCATGAGCGTTGCCTCGACCACCTGCCCGACACCGGTCTCGTCGCGCGCGCGGACCGCGGCCAAGGCCGCGATCGTCGCGTAGAGTGCCGTCGTATAGTCGCAGACGAACACGCCGGACATCGTCGGCGGTCCGTCGTGTTGACCCGTCATCGACATCAACCCGCTGATCGCCTGCGCTGCCCCGTCGAAACATGGATGCTGCGCCAACGGTCCGTCCTGTCCGAAACCGGTGATCCGGACCAGAATGAGACGAGGATTGCGGGCATGCAGGCTTTCCCAGTCCATGCCCATTGATTCCAGCGTCCCCGGGCGAAAATTCTCGACCAGGATATCGGCTTGCGCCGCGAGATCGGCAAGCAAGGCTTGACATTCGGGGTCGCGAAAATCGACGGCGAAGCCACGCTTGTTTCGGTTGGCAGACAGAAAGAAAAAAGTGTCTCCCGCGATCGCCTCGCCGACACGCCGTCCTTCCTCGCCGCCATCGATGCGCTCGACCTTCACCACATCCGCGCCAAGATCCCCCAGCAGTTGTCCGCAAAAAGGCCCCGCGATGTAGCGGGACATATCGATAACCTTAAGTCCGCTTAAAGCACCGGCCATTTAATCGCCTCCAATCGGAATATTTTAGTAAAAATTGGATGGAATCCTTTAAAAAATATGATAAAGTGCATATTGTTCGGATATATTGTGGCGTAACAGAGGGTTCCAGACATGAGAATCACCTATTTTTCATGGCTTAGATCCAAGACGGGATTGTCTTCGGAGGATATTGAGTTGCCAAATGGTTGTAGAAATATTTCCATGCTCATTGATATTCTTTCTGATCGCCATCCGGATCTCGCTGCGGTCGCCAACGCAGAAGGAAGCCTGCGTTTCACAGTGAACCGGCGTTATGTTGAGCGCGATCATCCGATTCAGCCGGCCGATACTGTTGGACTGTTCCCCCCGGTAACCGGGGGATAAGCTTCTTCTCCGCAGATGGGACATCCGGTTCGCCGCGGGAGTTCGATTTTTTCGATCTCACAGGCGAAGGCATCGTACATCGCCAAGGTGCCCGACAGACTGGGCGCGATTTCGAGCAATTCCTTGATCACCTCGATTGCCTGGAGCGAGCCCATAGCACCCACCGCGGGGCCGAGAACGCCGATCAGGGAGCAGCTTGGTGTAACCTCCGCGTTCGGCCGGTCGGGATAAAGGCAGCGGAAGCATGGGTTTTCGCCCGGCTCGTGCGATTTGAAGGTCGTCAATATTCCGCTGGTCAGCTGGATTGCCGCGCTGACGAGCGTCTTGCCGCTCCGCCGGCAAGCGGCGTGGACCGCGTCGCGTGTATCGAAATTGTCGCTGCCGTCGGCGACCAGATCATATTGCGAAACAAGACGGTCGGCATTCGTTGCGCCGATCGGCTCATCGTGCCGGATCAGTTCGATGTGCGGATTGATATTTGTCAGAGTCCGGATCGCGCTGGCAGTCTTCAGCGTATCGAGCCGGTCGATGCCATGGAGGATCTGCCTGTGCAGGTTCGAGGGTTCGACCACGTCGAAATCCACGATACCCAGCGTCCCTATCCCGGCGCCGGCGAGGTACATGAGGAGGGGAGACCCCAATCCGCCGGCGCCGATGACGAGGACCTTCGATCGGGCGAGCACTTGCTGTCCGAGCAGCCCGATCTCCGGCAGGACGGTCTGCCGCGAATAATATTCGCCAATCTCTCGCTGCGCATTCAAAGCGCTGCCTCCGCCGATTCGCGAATCCGCTGCTTCAACGAACGAAGGCCCGAAGCACGGCTGGGCGCGAGTGTGAGGATCAGAGTATCGACGGCCCCGGAGTCGTGCCGGACGATCTGGTCCGGGCGCTTCCCCTCGTAAATCTGGAGGATGACGGCAAGCAGTCCGCGCATCACCAGCGAGTCGGAATCGGCGCGAAACGTCATGATCTGGCCGTTGAGTTGGGCCTTGAGCCAGAGCTGCGATTGACAGCCGTGAATGCGGGTGACCGCGTTCTTGTCGCCGTCTGGTAAGCCATCGAACGCGCGCCCCATATCGATAAGGCGCGCGATTTGCCCCGACACGTCGCCGGCCGCTGCAAACTCGCACGTCAGCGCCCGTGCGGCGGCCTCGATCGGATTGCAGGCCGTGTCCTCGCTGGCTTCGGTCACGACACGCGCTCGGCTGCGGCGACGCGGCCGCCGGGCATTGGGTTCGGCACCCCCGTCGTTTCTGGAAAACTGATCGGAAGATCGTGAATCTTGCGCATCGCCAGAAAGGCAAAACATTCGGCCTCGATCGCATCACCGCGTAAGCCGACCGCCTCGGCGGCGAGGGCCTGGACGTCAGCGCGCCTGGCGAGCTCCGCCATCAATGTCGGATTTTTCCGACCGCCACCGCAGACGATCAAACGATCGGGCCGCACCGGTAGCATGTCTAGCGCCTTGCCCACGGTTCCGGCGGTGAAAGCGGTCAGAGTCATAGCGCCGTCGGCGAGTGAGAGCCCGTCGGCGAGCGCTCCGGTGAAATCGAACCGGTCGAGCGACTTGGGCCAAGTTGCAGAAAGGAAGGGATGAGCCAGCAGCGTCTGGAGCCGTTCCTCATCCGCACTGCCTCTAGCGGCAACCCGGCCTTCCAGATCCATTTCGCCGGCGCCATGCGCGGTGATCCAGTCGTTGATCGGCCCCACGCCAGGTCCAGTGTCGAAACCGATGACCTCGCCGTCCGTCCCGGCCCAGCTGAGATTGGCGACGCCGCCGAGGTTGATGATGGCCGTGTCCGAGCCCGCCCCCAAGTGCTTCAGGAGCGCGTGATGATAGGAAACAGATATGGGCGCGCCATGTCCTCCAGAGCGAATGTCGTCGGTCCTGAAATCATAGACGACATCGATGCCGGTGCGATCGGCCATCAATCGGCCATTCCCAAGTTGGCGGGTATTTCCCTTCCGGCCGTTGTCTGGCGCCTGGTGCAGCACCGTCTGGCCGTGGAAGCCGATCACCCGCACGGAGTTCCGCGCGATGCCGTGCTCATCGAGAAAACGCACCACAGCATCGGCTTGCGCCAGTGTCAGCGCCTCTTCCGCCTCTGCGAATATCCCGGGTTCGGCTCCGTCGAAGCGCCATGCGAGAGCAGCATCGAATGCCTTCGCTATCAACTCCTGCAGAGAGTCGGGATAAGGAGAGAGCGACCAGGGGCCAAATTCCGCAATGTCGCGCCCGTCGGTTCGAACCGCCGCAATGTCGATGAAGCCGTCAATGATCGTCCCGGTCATCAATCCGACTGCCCAGTCGCTTCTGTTCATACGATCAACTCCTCAGGCGATTTCCGTCAGCTTCGATTGTCCGCGCTGTTTGTGCTTCGGAAGCACGTCGCCTTCCGGCTTGCGACAGGTCGAGCAATGGCCAACGCATGCGCGCCCCGCGGATTCGAGCATGCGGCGAAATGCCACCGCGCGGTCGACCACGGCCTCGGGCGTCTCGTCGAAGAGATTGCCGACGACGCCCGCCCTGCCGTGACTGATGACACAAACCGAGACCTTGCCGTCGGGTGCCAGGCAAAGGGTATGGCCGGCCCAGAAACAGGACCCTCCGGGGACGGGTAGGTTCGGGTTGATGTCCTGCAACATCCGGTCGTAGAGGGTCTTGTCGCTTTCGAGGTCGCCGATTTCAGTCACATTGCTGTGCGCCCCGCCCGGAAGGAGGGGGGTAACCTTCACATAGTCGTCGACGCGGCCGAGCAGTTCGACAAACTCGGGGTCATAGGCTTCCTCGGTTTGGTTGAGATCGATCTGATACACGCCGATGGTCGCAAAACGGCGATCGTCGCCGCGCATGTCGAGCAACCGTCGGAGCCCGCCCATTGTCTTGTGGAAATTGCCTTGCCCCCGGTTCAGATCGTGCGAGCGGGCATTGCCACCATCAAGCGAGACGAAAATTTTGTGCGTGTAAGGGACCGCCAGAATCTCCTTCACGCGCTTGGCAGTGAGCATCGTGCCGTTGGTGTGCCACTGGAGTGGCGCGTCAGGAAGCAGCCGACGGGTTATCGCGAGGAGCTCGTTGAAACGCGGATTCATCAAGGGCTCGCCGCGCCAGTTGAGATGGATTCCCTTGACCTCAAGCGTATCTGACGCGGCGAGCCGCCCAAGCGTCTCCTCGAGTTGCGACGGCTCGAGATCGAGTTTGCCATGACTGAACTTTGTATAGCAAAGGCGGCAGGCGAGGTTGCACCGGCTGGTTGGATCGATCCAAAGCCAGATCGGATGCACCATGTTCGTCGTACTTCTGATATCCAGAACGTCACGCATGGCATTTCTCCTCGTTATTTATATAATATGCATTGGCGTTTTCTAACTAGGGACTTTGAAATATTTTGATGAATATAAACTATTTCGGATAGTATATTGGAACGCACCAATGATTATTAGTAGCCCATTCAGTGTTAGGAAGACTGATCGAAGAATCAAATATTTCATGGCATGGCAACTCATATACCCGACCCGTTGTCTGTGGTATCTCGTCAAATACGATATACTTATAGTATCCGCTTTCCATACCATTGGGCATCTGCACGCGATTTGGATAGCGCAAGTCCAGGACCTCGCGCGCGTATCGTTGTTTCCAGCTGACGATTTCGGGCATCCTGCGCATCTGCACGACACCGAGTGCGGCCCGAAATTCATCGAGCCTGTGGTTCATTCCTTGAATTTTATATCGCGAACCGCGCCCGTAATCGCGGAAGGATCGCACGTGCCGCTCGAGATCGGGATTGGCTGTGACCGCGACGCCGCCTTCTCCGGTCGAGATGGTCTTCGTCGCATAGAGCGAGAAGATGCCGGCATCCCCGAATGCGCCCGGCTTCACGCCGTTCCACTCGGCTCCGACCGCATGGGCGCAATCCTCGATGAGCGCGATTTGATTGGCCCGGCAATATTCGGCGATACGGTGAATATCGAATGCGATGTGCCCGCCGATGTGTACGATGTAAGCGAGCGCCGGCTTATGCCGCTCAGCCTTCTCGACGAAGTCCGTGTACGAACCGCACAAGTCTTCGCGATTGCAGTCGTAGAATTCGACACTTGCCCCGGCACGCAGCGCCGATCGCGGGGTCGCAAGAAATGTGTTGGAAGGACACAGGACGGTCTTGCCGGCCACCTGGAAGAAATCGAGAATGGCGGCCGCGGCGCCGGCCCAGTTGTCGAACCCAATCGCTGGCAGTTCGTTCCACGCTTTCCAGGTCGCCTCGAACTCTTCAAGTTCGGCGCCATGGCTCCAGTGATTTCCACGCAACAAGCCGCGCCAGCGACGGATCACCTCATCCTCGTCTCGCGGATCGAAAGCGACGCTAAACGGAAGGGGCGACGGGTGTGCGATATCGCCACTCATAGTAGACTGTCCTCCGCTTCCATGCCCAGCAGGCTCGCTCCGAGCGACTGCCCGAACGGCTGGAACTGATTGGCGGCGTGCTGCCGAGACGCTTGGATGTCGGCAAGCAGGCGGCCGAACGGCGCATCGGAGGTCAGACCGCTCGCACCCGCCGCGACAAAAATCCGGTGCATGAGTCGACAGCAGCGTTCGGCGGTGCGCGACGCCTGCAGCCGCAATATCATGCGGGTTTGGAGCGGGAGGTTTCGGCCCTCCGACGCGGCCGCCGACAGTTGGCGGATGCCGTCACGCAATATGCCCAGCATTTCTTCGATGTCCGTTGCGACTTCGCCGACCGTTAGGCGCACTTCAGGATTCCCGGCGACGCGTTGCCCGGTAATGTCCGTGCGTAGCGAATTATGGTCGATAAGAGCCGCGAGGCCGCTGCGTAGCGCTCCGATCGCCGGGACCGACACCACGCGGAAAAGCAGTTGCGGAAGAGGGATGCGATAGAGCGGCGCTCGATTGACCTCGAGCCCGGGGCTCATTCCAAGGAAGCGCTCTCTTATGCCGTGGATGCGATGGGTTGGGACGAAGCAGCGTTCGATTGACAAGTCCTGACTACCGGTTCCGCGCAATCCGGTCGCGCGCCATGTCTGCAGGATCTCGACATCGTGCCGCGGCACGAGGAAGATGACGGGCTCAATCTCGCCCGCCCGCTCAAGGCGGGCGCCGAGCAGGAACCAGTCTGCATAGTCGGCGCCGCTCGCGAATCGCCATCTGCCGCTCAGCTCGTAACCGTCGCTGGTCAATATTGCTTTTCCGGTCTGCATGTAGCTGCACGCCATGAGGGCGCCCGGGTTCGCATCCCAGACATCCGTTTGCGCCTTTGCTGGGAAGAGCGCGAGATGGAAAGCGAGGACGCCCATCACGCCGGCGAGCCAGCCGGTTGACATGTCGGTCGCCGAGATCTCGATTTGCTTGTCGAAAAATGCTGCGATGTCAGCTTCGCCGCCGCCAAAGCGCCGCGGCTGCAGGGTGCGAAACAAGCCCTCGCTCCGCATCGCATCGAGAATGACCGGACTGATGCGGCACAGTGCATCGCCTTCGGCGGCGTGTGCGGCGACGATCTCGCAAAACGGCGAAGGCGCGCTGGAAATAAATTCCGAAGCGGACCCTTTGTTTGTACCGCTTTCGCGGTCTCGACAAGTCATGGGCATCCATGTCCTCCGCCGATTTGTGCGCGTCGCGTCACAATGCTAGGCTAACCCCAGGTTAGTTACCACATTTGATACAACTTGTTACCCGGTCTATAAGTGGTATTGTTCTTTCGAGTCAAGCGGCGCAACTGCAGCTGACGCTCGCGAATCCCGCGACAAGGGCTTCTCATCCGGGTGCTTGCGGGTAGCGGAAGGATTTTCAAATGGTCGATTTTTCCCTGAAAGCCGCGGCCATCGACAAAGAGCAGCTCGGCGCTCGCGGTCGAGCCATGACCGAGCTTGGATTGCCCGTGAATCTCGAGCTGCATACGTTCGGCGCGCGCGACATCGACTCGCGTGACAGCTTCAAGACCGCGATCGCGAATGTGGAGCGGTTCAAAGCAGACCATTCGGTGAATGGACTCGTTGTCCACGTCCCGCTGCAATCCGTCGCCGTGGTGACCTCGCGGGACTTCGACGCCGACCAGTGCCTACGGAGCATCGAGTTCGCCGACCGGGTTGGTGCGGATGCGATCGTCCTCCATCGCTATTGGGGGCTGGTATTCGGCGAGGGCGCGCCGCGAGCCGTCGACAAGGCCTCCGCCGAAATAGCCTTCAACGAGGTCATCAGGGATCTGGCCGACGCTGCAAGCGGCAAGCGTCTACTTGTCGAGAATGTCGGCCACTATTCATTGCTGCCGCGCGATGGCAGGAACTATCTCTCTGGTCCCCTGGACCATTTTTTCCCTTGGGAGATCGCTCGCTTCCGCGACTTCGTGCGGCAGGAGGGTCTCGACAATGTGGAACCGTTCGTCGACGTCGCGCACGCCGCGCTGTCTTCGAACCTATTCAACCGAAAGAGGGTGGCCTATTCCTCGCTTCGGGATGACCCTAGGTTCGCGTGGATCAGCGAGGAAGACCTTCAGGAGGTCGAGTGGCTCCACCCCTTCGATTTCGTGGACAGTGACATGCCATATCTGCATGCTTCGGACGCGATCCTGCTCGACCGCGACCAGATCGCAAAGGATGCGCTCGACGAAGCGGTGTTGACGCGATCGATAGTCAGCGAGGGGCTCGAGGTCGGTTCGGGCTCGCTGCCCTTCGAGAGGCTCCCGGACCGCTTTGGCCGTACGGGAACTATCGTGCTGGAGGTCGATCCGGCGGTGGGAGAAAGCCATATCGAAAACGGCGCCCAGCGCCGATCATTGGGGGCGCTTCGGGAAATCTACAGGAAGCGGACTGGCGGCCAATGTGCGGGCGCAGAGATGGGCGCCGCCGTATCGCTCTGATCCGCATGGCCATATGACAGGGTGCAATAGCAGTCGGGATTTGCCGTCTGCGGCCGGTCCACCGCGCCGAGATTGCGGCTGACTAGGTCGAGCTGCAGCCGCTGAAACTTAGGGTCGAAACGGCCCGTCAGCCATCCGATTGCAAATCCGGCGGCGAGAGTTCCGGCGGTCGTCGTGATGTAGCCGACAGTGTCGATCTGGGGAATTGCTGACAGGATTGGGTCGTGCCGCACGCCCGCCGCGGCCGCCTTTGCAACCTGAGTCGCGGCGTCGAGACGCGCGCCAGTTGGAAGCAATTCCTGCTCGACGCGCAGCGGGGAAATCATCCCTCGGCAAACCGGACAAGGGTCCGCGGCCAAGAAGCGGACAATCTGCACCAGTTGGCCAGTTACGACGCCGTCGGCTCCCTCGATCAGCCCGCCGCAGTCAATCGCCGGTACAAGATAGCGGGAAGCGATGTCCGCAACGGCCATTCGGCTCGAATGTTGATCAGTGCAGCCCATCAGAAGGTCAGCCTCAACGACCAGGTCGACGATCTCGCGCTGAGGGAGGCGGCCGACCACGGCACGGACCTCACAATGCGGTGCGAATTCAGCAACTGAGCGTTTGGCGACAAGGGCTTTCGGGGTGGCCGCCTCAACGTCGGAGGGACGGCTGCCGTGCAAGCGTTCAAGATTAGAAATGGTGACATGATCGCCATCTATGACAATCAGACGGCCGACGCCGGCGCGGGCCAGAATTGGTATCGCCGCAGAGCCTGTGCCGCCAGCGCCGATGAGTGCGACGGTAGCACGGGCGAGGCGCTGATAAGCTTCCAGTCCGAACGCACTCGTCATCCGCGCCACGCTTTCCGGTGGCTGCGGTGGTGGGGCTGGCCGCTCGCCGCCCGGCCATGCGACGACTTGGGGCATCCGCTCGGCCGCAACGCGATCTATCGCGCGCCATTCTCCATCGATTAGAGCCCTACCGCCAACAGCAATATCGCTTCCGTCGTACGAAAGGATCAAGCTGACGAAGGGGCGACCAGTAAGAAGACTCCCCAGATAGTCCGCCAAGTAGGCGTCCATCTCTTCATCGACCTTGCTCGGCCGAGGCGGCAGACCTCGCGGATGGGAATGGATGAATCCGACCGCGAGTTGTCCGGATTGCGCCAGCTTCGCGACTCGCCGCAAGTAGGGATGATTGATCCGAACATTGCCGTCCCCCCAGCCGATCTCGCCGACCTCTGGAGCGATTAATTCGGCGAGGGTGAAAACAGTGGACGCCGCGGTATCGCGCATACCGAACAAGGCGAATGCGCCGCCTTCCAAGGGGTCGGGTGCATCGAGAACGGTCGCGATCAACCTTGCGAGTTCGGGTTGCGCTAGGCGGAGCAGCGCGCGTCCGTTCGCATGTATCATGCGGCGCCGCCCATGATGAATTGGCGCGTCACAAGAAAACTCAGTCCATCAGCTGCGGCCAATGTCTCTTCGAGGGCGACTTCTTTCAGTCCGGCTGGCGTCTCGAGTTCGATGACGACGTTATCCAGCGGGACCCCGGCCATCCTGGCGACCTGCGCGGCGGGTAGGGGTGCGGGGCCGATCTCGTGAGGGTGATTGTTAATATGGATTCGATACGTTTTTTCAGACGGCATGCAGAATCCTCCGTTCCGTCGGTCCATTCGACTGCTTTCGCACGTCCCGGATTGACCTAATACCAGATTGTAACCAATTTTAGCAGCGGCGCAATCCGTCGGAAATGCAGCGACGGCGACCGAACCACGATGGTCACGCCGCAAGATCCATTAGATGCGCCAGAATGGCCGGAACGGAAGGCGGATCGCATAATTGGCCCTTGTGTTGCGGTCCCGGGCCGGGCATCAGAATGGCGATGCGGGGCGCGAAAATCGACACAGTGGTATTTGACCTCGACGGGACGCTTGTCGACACGGCCCCCGATCTCATCGCTGCGCTCAATCATTCGCTGGAAGTCCTCGGCCGGCCGGTCGTCGAGCCGATGCTCGTTCGGTCCCTTGCCGGCCACGGCGCGCGCGCGTTGCTGTCCGCAGGACTCACGCTTAGCGGAGATGCACCGGAAGAACTGATCACACGAGCCATTCCGGTGTTCCTGGAACATTATGCCGACAATATTTGTACCTTTTCGGCGCCCTATCCGGGGCTGGAACTCGCGCTCGAAGAATTGCGAATCGAAGGCTTCAGGCTCGCGATTTGCACCAACAAGCCTGAGGAACTTGCCAATCATCTGGTCGAAGCGCTCGGCTGGGCCGGTATGTTCGACGCAATTATCGGCGGCGACACATTGCCTGTCCGAAAACCCGATCCGCGCCCGTTGCTCACCGCGATTACGCAGGCGAAAGGGGCCAAGGCCATTTATGTTGGAGATTCGGCGGTCGACGTCGAGACAGCGAGAGCGGCTGCGATGCCGTCGATTGCGGTAGGCTTCGGATTTTCCGACGTGTGCGCCAGCCAGCTTGGTGCGGATTTGCACATCGATCATTTCGACATGCTCCCCAGCGCCGTGCGGTCTATCATTGCACCCGCCAGGTCGAATGCACAGCGCGCAAGTTTCGACCTCGGCCCTGGTCAGGCGACTGTCGCCGTCTGAGCCTTGTATAGCTTTCCGGCCGCAGTCGGCCTTGGCGCGCCCGTCGTTTTTGGGAAGGTCACTGGCAACCCCCGAACCGAGCGCGCCGCGATGAATCCGATGGCTTCGGCTTCGATGAAGTCTCCGCGCAGCCCGAAATCGTCCGCGCTTTCGCAGTCGCCGAGGACCTCTCGCAAGGCCTCCATTATAACGGGATTATGTCGCCCGCCGCCACAAATGATCCAAAGTGCCGGTCGCTCGGGAAGCTGCTGTGCGCCCAGCGCCACGGACCGGGCGGTGAACGCGACCAACGTCGCCGCTGCGTCGGCAGCCGAGAGATCATTCACAATATCGAGTGGAAAGTCATAGCGATCCAACGACTTCGGCCCTTCACGTTCGAAATAGGGATGCGCCAGTAAATGGCTCAGCACAGTCTGATTGATCTCTCCGCTCGCGGCCAGCGCTCCGCCATCATCATATCGCCCAAGACCTCGTTTTTGGACGGTAAGATCGAGCATCCCATTGCCCGGCCCGGTATCAAGTGCGATGATTTCTTTATCGCTGCCGATGAATGTGAAATTCGCGACGCCGCCCACGTTGAGAAAGGCGATCGGGCCCGACTTGCCGATCTTCTGGGCAAGAGCGGCGTGATAGATGGGGACAAGAGGCGCGCCCTCTCCGCCGACGGCCATATCGGCTTGGCGAACGTCCGCGACAACGTCGACGCCGAGCGTATTGGCAATTTTTTTCGGGTCGCCAATCTGGATCGTCAATCCGCGATCGGGCCGGTGCAGGACAGTTTGACCATGATAACCGATTAATTCGATCGTACCGGCTCCGGATTTGGAGAGAAGTTCACGCGCACAGCGAACGTGCGCATCGACGATGATATCGTCGGCCTCCTCCAAAAGTTTCGATTCGGCCGTGCCGGTCGCTACAAACTGCTCGGTGGCTTCTTTGACGATGGCGCGCTCTTCAGTCGAAAAGGAGGTGAGGTGCGTCGGACCAAAGTCGTGAATCTCTTCGCCATCGGAGCTCAAAATGGCCGCATCGACGCCATCAAGCGACGTCCCGCTCATGAAACCAAGAATGCGCATCTCTCGCTCCCCTAACCGTAGTCGACGTTGCACGCTTGCTACCACTATGATACCACATCATCAAGCTACGATATCGGCCAGCGCGCACGAGGCCGACCGCACGTCTATTTAGTGGAGCCGAGATGTTCAACGTCCGTTTGGCGGAAACCCGATCCGGAGCAACGGCAAATGAGGATTTGGTGGGATATACGGACGCCGCGGCTTGGGTCATCGATGGAGCCTCTGGCGCTGGTGAGAACGTCGTCTCAGCAGTCAGCGATGCGCAGTGGTTCGCGCAGCGGGTCGATGCGGAGCTGCGCGATCTTCTGGCTAGCGAACCAACAATGCCCTTCGAGGATTTGTTCGGCACCGTGGTCGACCGCTGCCGGTTGGACTATTCAACGCTCGCGCGGCGCCCGCCCGCGGGGCGCCATGAATTGCCCTGCGCGGCGATAGCTTTTGTCCGCGCCCTGCCCGAAAAAGTTGAACTGGCAACGCTCGGAGACTGTCGGATTGCTTACCGGCCCCTTGGCGGCGAAGCATTCGCCGAACATGGAGACGGCGGCAATATCGGGCCTTTCGAGCAGCGCACCATAGCGCTGGCTCGATCGATCGTCGCCGAGCACCCAGGAATCTCCACGGCCGAGCTTTTTCAGGAGTTGCGGCCGCAACTTGTCCGAAATCGAGCTTTTATGAATGTCGATGGCGGCTATTGGGTGCTTGGTCTCCAAATGGAGGCAATCGAGCGCGCCGATCGCGCCGAATTGCCCGTCGACGACTGGGCGATCGCCTTAGCGAGCGATGGCTTTCTACGCCTCACCGATATGTTTGGCCGACTGGGGGTGTCCGATCTGCTTTCGATCAACAGTCGCGAAGAATTCGAGGAATACTATTCCCAACTTCGCACGCTCGAGCAAGTCGATGGGTCGCTTCGCAATCATCCGCGCGCGAAAATCTCCGACGACGCGAGCTTCATGCGGATCGACATGTATACCAATAGCGTGCCAAATGGTTGAAGCGAACGACCCAAAAATGCTAATGAGTGTTCATCGTTAGGGCCAGCAGCAACGGAAAAATGCGAGCGATTCTCTCATCGCCTGCTTCCTTGACAATGAACAGGAAAGGACTGGAAATGCGAGACAAGCTTGCCGGGTTGAAGGAGAGCAATGCACCGCTCTATCTTCAGTTGGCGCGCAATCTTCGCGAGCATATCGAAAGCGGAGGGGTGGAACCGGGCGAACCACTTCCATCCGAACGCGAATTATCGGAACGAATGGGCATGTCCCGGGTCACGATCCGGAAGGGCATCCAGAAGCTCATAGAGGAAGGATTGCTTTTTCGCCGGCACGGTTCGGGGACATATGTCACCGAACGCATCCTGGCACGCGGCGCAACGCTGACGAGCTTTTCCGAGGATGCGCGGTCGAGGGGCGATAATCCCGGCGTTGTGTGGATGATGCGCGCTTACGCCAGCGCCACCGACGAGGAGGCGGTCGCTCTCGAGATTCCGATCGCCACCAAGGTGGCTAGGCTCGCGCGTGTGCGTCTTGCGAACGGCGAACCACTGGCAATAGAGCATGCCGTCGTCCCCGCGGAGTTTCTTCCGAATTTGGACGCCGTCGGCGACTCGCTCTACGCAGCGCTTGAGGCCTCGGGGGTTTTTCCTGTGTCCGGAACACAACGTATCTGCGCCGCTCTAGCGACGCCAACCGAAGCTGGAATGCTTTCGATTGCGCAGAGTTCGGAAATATTGCGCATCGAGCGCCTGACCCGTGATGCGAAAGGGACGCCCGTCGAATTCACGAGGTCTGCATATCGCGGCGATCGATATGAATTTGTCACCGATATCGCCGCAAACGCTGCGCCGAAATCGCGACGCGACTCTACTGGACTTTCGTGAAGCACTGACAGGGCCGTCTAGCACTACTTTGGCAGAAGTTTGATTGTCTCTTCACGGAGGCGGTGACCGCATTGGGGGCAACAGGCAGGCGGCG
>NZ_JBYTDC010000007.1:0-74195 GCF_058790875.1 Sphingopyxis sp. EU05-FHT14B03 | reverse complement strand
TCAAAAATTCTCGACTTCGCGGGAGGGGGTGAGCCTGTTTGCGTGGAAGGAAAGAGAAGGTCGGCCCCCCCCCCCCCCCCCCCCGCCGCCGGCCGCAAGCATTGAACTGGAGCGAAGGAAAGGCATGAGCCGCAATCTAAACCGGCGCGACGTAATGCGCGGAACCGCCATGCTTGGCGGCACGCTGGCCATGTCGGCCTACCTGCCGGCTTGGGCGCAACCTGTGTCGCGCGGCATCGCCAGGCCCCTGCCGACCGTGTCGGGCACAAACATCGCGCTGACGATCGACAGGATGAAGCTCGTCATGGACGGGATCACGACGCCGGCAATCGGCGTCAACGGCACCGTGCCCGCACCGCTCGTCCGCCTCCAGGAGGGCCAGAACGTCCGTCTCGCAGTGACCAACAATCTCGACGAGGATAGCTCGATTCACTGGCACGGGCTCATTCTGCCGTTCCAAATGGACGGCGTGCCCGGCATCAGCTTCCCTGGCATCAAGGCGCGTTCGACCTTCGTATACGAATTCCCGATCTTGCAGTCGGGCACCTACTGGTATCACAGCCATTCGGGCGAACAGGAGCAGGCAGGGCTCTACGGACCCATCGTGATTGATCCGGCCGGTGCCGACCCGATCGCGTTCGACCGCGAGCATGTGATCGTCCTCTCCGACCATAGCGAAATGACGGGCGAGGAAATTTTCCGCAAGCTCAAGCAGATGGGCGGCGCCTATTTCAACTATCAGCGCCCGACGCTGAGCGGGCTGCTCGCCGGCCGCGAGATGCGCCTCAAGGATCGGATGGAATGGGGCAAGATGCGCATGGACCCGGCCGATATTGCGGATGTTACGGGGTCGACCTACACCTTCCTCGTCAATGGCTTTGGCCCTTACGACAACTGGACGGGCCTCTTCCGACCGGGCGAGCGGGTTCGGCTGCGCATCGTCAATGCTGCGGCGCAAACCAACTTCAACGTGCGCATCCCTGACTTGCCGATGACGGTGGTGCAGGCCGACGGCCAGAACGTCCGGCCGGTAACCGTGGACGAATTCCAGATCGGCGTCGCGGAAACCTTCGACGTGATCGTGACGCCCGAGGACCGCGCCTACAGCTTCGTTTCCGAGGCGATCGACCGATCCGGCATGGGGCGCGCGACACTGGCCCCGCGCGAGGGCATGATCGCCCCGGTCCCGCCGCTCCGCCCGCGCACGTTGCTGACCATGACCGACATGGGCATGGACATGAGCGGGATGGAGGGGATGTCCGGTATGGCGGACGAGAACCCGGTCGCAAAGCGCGGGCCGGATCCCACGTTGATGCAGAATGCCTCGCGCAACCTGTGGAAGCTCACCGGGTGGAAAGAGCCCACCGATCACGGAACGAAGGCGGTAGGCGCTGCGATGGCCGGCATGGCTGGGATGGGGGGCGACCAGATGAGCGGCGCTATGCCAGGGATGGACCATAGCCAAATGGCGGCGGGCGCTGCCGGGATGGCGGGCATGGACCATGGTCAGATGAGCAGCGGCGGCATGGCCGGGATGGATCATGGGTCAGGCGGCAGCATGGACATGAACATGCGCAACCCCAAGAACGCGCCCGGCGTCAAGATGGGGCCGGGAGTGCAGACCATCTCGCCGATGCCGAAGGACCGCACGGGCGAGCCGCCGCAGGGGCTGGAGGACGCGGATCATCGCGTGCTCACTTATCGCGATCTTGTCGCGCTCGACCGCAACCCGGACGTTCGCGCCCCGTCGCGTCAGTTGGAGATCCACCTGACGGGCAATATGGAGCGCTACATGTGGGGCTTTGACGGCCAGAAGATGAGCGACCCTGCCGACCCCATCCCGTTCCGCAAGGACGAGCGCGCGCGCGTCACCCTGGTCAATGACACGATGATGCCGCACCCAATTCATTTGCACGGCCACTTCTTCGAGCTGGTGACCGGACATGGCGACTTCGCGCCTCGCAAGCACACGGTGAATGTGGCGCCCGGCGGTAAGATGACATTCGACGTAACGGCCGATGCGCCCGGCGACTGGGCGTTCCACTGCCACAATCTTTATCACATGACCGCGGGGATGATGCGTGTCGTGACGGTTCGCCCGATGGGCGAGGAGAACCGCGATGCAGCCTAAGTTCCTCTTGATCGCTGGCGGCGCGGCACTTGGCCTCGCAAGTCCGGTGGCCGCGCAGATGGACCATTCCAATATGCCGGGCATGAAGATGCCGCCGTCAAATACGCCAGCGGTGAAAAAGCCGGCCGCTAAAAAGCCGGCCGCCAAGAAGCCCGCAGCGACCAAGCCCGTCGCGCGCAAAGCGTCCCCAAAGCCCGCCGCTAGATCGACACCGCCCGCGAAAACGGGATCGGGGGCCAAGCCCGCTGCGAATCAGCCCGCCAAGCCTCCGGCCCCTGCAACGATCGTTGCCGATCCTCACGCCGGTCATGACATGACGACCATGCCGGGCATGAATACGCCTGGAGCCAACCCCAACCCCAATACCGCGCACGACATGTCGGCCATGCCAAGTGCCTCCGGCGGTGCCGCCTCCGGCCAGCCAAGCACCAGGCAAGGCATGGACCATGGATCGATGCCGGGAATGGGCCAGAGTTCGGGCGCGATGCAAGGCATGCCGGGACACGACATGGGAAGCATGCCCTCAGCCACGGGCGCGGCGATGATCGGCACCAACCTGCAGGCCGGCACCGCTCCGCCGCCGCCCATCCCGACGGATCGGGCCGCGGACCAGGTCTACTCTGCCGCTGCCATGGCGCATTCGCAGCAGCATCTGCGGTCGATGCACGGCGGGCAGAATTTCTCCCAGGTCATATTCAATCTGGCTGAAGTCCAGATCCGGGACGGTCGCGATGGTTACCGGTGGGACGGCAGTGCCTGGTATGGGGGTGATATCAACCGGCTGGTGCTCAAGACCGAGGGCGAAGGGAATATCGGGGGAAGTCTGGAAGCGGCGGAGGTACAGGCGCTTTATTCGCGCGCCATTGGCCCATACACCGATATACAGCTTGGCGTCCGCTACGATTTCAAGCCCAACCCCTCGCGCGTCTATGCGTCGGTCGGCTTCGAAACGCTGGCACCCGGCTTCTTCGATGTCGAGGGCGCGCTATTCCTGTCCAACAAGGGCGACCTGCTCGGGCGCCTGGAAGGCTATTACGATCAGCGGATCACGCAGCGGCTAGTCCTTCAGCCCCGCGCCGAATTAAACTTCGCCGCGCAGGACGTGCCGGAAATCGGCATCGGCTCAGGCCTTTCCACGGCCGAACTCGGTCTGCGTCTCCGCTACGAGATCAGGCGCGAGTTCGCGCCCTATGTGGGCATATCGTACGACCGCAGCTTCGGGGACACGGCTCGCTTCGCACGCGCCGAAGGCCAGGGGGCGGCGTCGACCAGCCTAGTTCTGGGCATTCGCACATGGTTTTGAGGCCGACTAGTCTTGTCGGGTTGGCTGAGGTCAAGAAGGAGAAGTCGATGTTCAAGACAGTAACACTTCTGGCTCTGGCCGCGACGTCGGCGAGCCCCGCTTTGGCTCAGCAGCAGATGCAGGGCATGGACCATTCGAAAATGCAAGGCATGAACCACGACAACATGCCTGGCATGAACACGCCTTTCATGCCCGCCGAAATGGCGATGCACGAAAAGATGATGAAGGCCAAGGGCGCTAATGCGAGCGAGACGTGGGTCCGCAAGATGATCGAGCATCACCGCGGTGCGATCGCCATGTCGCAGATCGTTCTCCGGGAGTCGCCCGATGCGAAGACCCGGCAAATGGCCCAGAAATCGATTGCCGAGCAGAACAAGAGCATCGGTGAACTCCAGGCGATGCTCCGGTCGATGGGCAAGCGTCCTCAGTAATAAGCCTCGTTCCTCCCGCCCCCAGCGAGGAGACGGGAGGAACGACCAAGGAGATTTTTCCATGAAGTCAGCGTTGCGATTTGCGCTTACTGCCGCAGCCTTGTTGGTTCCGGTTGCCGCCAGCGCGGCTACCCCGATCGTTATGCACCGCGACCCCGGCTGCGGCTGTTGCGCCAAGTGGGCGGCGCAGGTGCAGCAGCAGCTCGGCCGTCAGGTGCGCGTCGTCGATGATCCCAACCGCCCGGCGCTGCAGAAGCGCGCGGGCGTTCCCGCGGACGTCTCGTCCTGCCACACCGCAATCGCCGATGGCATCGCTTTCGAGGGCCACGTGCCGATCGCCGACATGAAGCGGGCTCTTTCGACCCGGCCCAAGGGCGTGCGAGGCCTCGCGGTCGGCGGCATGCCGTTCGGCTCGCCAGGAATGGAAGTGCCGGGCGTCAAGGCGCAAGCCTATGACGTGGTCGCCTTTGGTCCCAGCGGCCGCCGCCTGTTCGCCCGCCACGGCAGCTGATCGGTCGATGTTTTTTGGCGGAGTGGCATGACGCGGTCGCCGCAGCCAGCGTAGCTGTGGCGTCCAGTCCGTCTTGAAGAGCAGACGGAAAGTTTCACAAAGGAAGCTGGGCAGGTGAGGGAAGAAGGCGCGGCGTGCGTAAACTGGATTGAAACAACACGGTTCAAGGGGTTGGGTGATGGGCGGTAAACGAGGCGGGGCTTTCGCTCTACTCCTTGCGGTTGCAATCTCAGTAAGCACGTCGGCATCGGCGCACGAAGATCACGATGCGCTCGGGGCCGGTCCCGGGCCGGCCGCTAGCAGCGCAGCCGAGACGCAGAAAGCAGATGGGGCGGACGCTGGCGACGGCCACATGGGCATGGGCTCTATGTCGACCGTGGACATGAACATGGGCGGCCGCGACATCGCCGGCGACGACATGGACATGGGCGGCATGCACGAGGAGACCGCCAACAAGAACAAGACTTTCGGCGAACGGCTTGTGAGCTGGCTGGGCCGGGTGCATACCATGGTCATTCATTTTCCCATCGCCCTGTTCATCGGTGCGTTCGGGGTGGAGCTGTTCGGGTTGTGGCGCCGCAACCGGGATTATCAGCATGTCGCACACATAATGCTGGTCGTCGGCGCGCTGGGAGCGATCGTGGCGGCGTTCCTGGGCTGGTTCGCAGGCGGGTTCTACCTGACCGACCGCAACCCTATCCTGATGACGCATCGCTGGCTCGGGACATCGATCGCGGTCTTCGGCGTCGCGCTGGCTTGGATGGCAGCGCGCCACCGCAAGGGTCCCGAGCGGTCGCGGTCGTTGTATTGGGCGGTGCTTGGCCTGATGACACTCGCGATCTCAATCCAGGGGTTCCTCGGCGGAACCTTCATGCACGGCGGAATAAACCACTTGGCGTTCTGAGGGGCCCCGACGCTTAGTAGCCGGTCGCGTGTTGGCGCGCTGCGAAGGAGAATGCGACGAAATGCGGCAGCGCCGACCTTCGTGCCGTAGGCCTTTTCAAGCATAGCGTCGGATGCCGCCGGCGAGCCCGGCCCCGCTAGGGCGTGTCGAGCAACCCCCGACGCTGGTAATAGCACACTGTCTCGATGCACTCCCGCGCAAGCCTCGGGATCGTGGTGCGGGATCATCGAACGGAGGAAGGCCGTGTCGCCGATCGTCGTGTGGATACGAATAAGCGCGAAGCAGCCGAAGAAGATGACAAGCGAGCCGGCGATCAGCGCTTTGTTGGCGGCTTTCGCTCGGTGCACCGCCAGTGGCTCCCACTACGTCGGCGGTACGCTCCGAGCGGGATACAGCCCGGCGATGGCGGACGACAATCCGCTGTCGCGGTCGCGCAACAGATTATGGATTGCAGTCGCAGCGATTGCCGCTTGCCCGGCTGCGACGCTGATCTGATCGAGCCCTTCTACTACGTCGCCGACTGCGTACACGCCATCAACCGAGGTTTGTTGGTGGGCATCGGTCAGCACGCACCCTAATTTGCTGAGCTTCGCGCCCAGCAAAGTGGCAAGCCGCGTCCGAGGCGACGAGCCGAGCGCAGGGTAAAGCGTGTCGAATTGCAGCTCCAGGCCATTGGCCAACCGCACCTCGACACAGTCGCCAAGACGCAG
The DNA here is from genome assembly GCF_058790875.1 of Sphingopyxis sp. EU05-FHT14B03. NCBI lineage: Bacteria > Pseudomonadati > Pseudomonadota > Alphaproteobacteria > Sphingomonadales > Sphingopyxidaceae > Sphingopyxis > Sphingopyxis sp. EU05-FHT14B03. Next base: position 68,205 of record NZ_JBYTDC010000007.1, on the reverse strand, counting down.
CTGCTCGACAGGCGAGGGGGCGACATCGATGCCCTGCTGGTTCAGCTTGGCAAGTTCGGTCGGCCCGAGATCGAGCGAGCGCTCAGCCAGAAGCGTGACCTTGGCCCCATAAGCCCTCAGGAATTCAGCTTCTTCAGCGCCATGACCACTGCCGCCGAGCACCGCCACGTTCATCCGCCGGGCCTCATAACCATCGCAGATCGGACAATAGCGGAGAAGCCCACGCGCCACGCCGATGTCATGCATCGCATCGGGCATCTCGGGACGCCGGTTGAGGACACCGGTCGCGAGGACAACGGTCCGCGCGCGCAAGATGTTCAGTTCGCAGGTTGCCGAGAAGTGGTCGCCTAAGGCGACAATTGCGTCGATCTCACCGCTCTGGACCGTACCGCCATATTCGCGCAGCTGAGCCTGCAATCGCGCAAGAAACGCGACGCCGGAAATGCCTCCGGGAAATCCTGGCAGGTTGCGCGAGTGCGGGATGGAGGCGACGCGCCCTGCCGCCGCGTCATAGACGACGCAGCTCCTGAGAAACCGCGACAGATAGATCGCGGTCATGAGGCCCGCTGGACCGCCGCCCACAATCAGACAGTCGATGACCTCCTCGGGGTCGCCCGTCCAGCCTTGATCGGTCAATCGCAACCTCATCATTACCCCGCGCATGCGCCCGTCCAGGCCCGCGGCCACAGTTCGTCTCGAGAGGAGACGCGGTGAAAAGCGCCCCATGCTCCCTTCTGAATACGCGCCGCCACCGCCGGCCCCTCATCGAGAGCGGTGCGTCGGCACGAAAAAGATCGTGAGGGGTGACCCGCCCGGCTGCGTAATACAGGTGAACCCAATCGAAATGGAGATTACCCTGATGCGTCGCTTGTTCATCACGACTGCCGCCGCAGCCTTATTCTTCGCAGGCGGCGTGGCGAACGCGCACCCGAAGCTGGTGTCCTCCAGCCCCGCCGCCAACGCGGCCGTCGCGACCCCCGAGAAGATCAGCCTTCAGTTCAGCGAGAAACTCGTGCCGGCTTTCTCCAAGGCCGACCTTACCATGGCAGCGATGCCGGGCATGGCGGCCATGAAAATGCCCAGCAGCGCCGCAGTCGGCGCCGATGGCCGGACGCTCACCATCACCCCGAAGCAGCGCCTCCCGCGTGGGCGCTACAGCGTCGGCTGGCAGGTCGTCTCTAGCGATACACACAAAATCACCGGCAGCTACAATTTCACGGTGAAGTGAGCGAATGCTCGACTGGCCGACCGTCGCCATCCGCTTGGCGTTGTACCTGGTCCTGGCGGCGCTGTTCGGCCTGTCGGCCTTCAGCCTCTACGGCCTTCGCCTTGGCGAGCGCGATGATGCAATCGCGCTGCGGCCTTGGCTCACGGCAAGCGCGGCGCTCGGGTTGCTTCTCTCGGCCGCTGGCCTGATCCTCATGGCCTCGGCGATGGCCGGATCTCCGTTCTGGCCGATCGATCAGGCTGCTGCGGCCGCGCTGCTCGGAGGGTCGGCGGTTGGCACCGCCTGGAAGGTGCGTATGGTGGCGCTCGTCATCGCCGGCGGTGCAGCCCTGCTGGCGCGAGGCAGAGCATCATGGCTGGCTATGGCCATGATTGCGGCAGCCGCGGCATTGGCGACACTCGCGTGGAACGGGCATGGTGCCGCGAGCGAGGGAAGCACGGGATGGCTTCACCTCACTGCGGACATCCTCCATCTCCTTGCTGCCGGTCTGTGGGTCGGGGCGCTGTTCGGATTGCTTCTCCTGATGGCGCGGCGCGCCGAGGAGATCGATGCTGCGCACCTTCGGCTGACCCATCGCGCCCTGCACGGGTTTGGCTCCGTTGGTACGCTCGTTGTTGTTACCCTGGTGGTAACTGGTTTGATCAACAGCTGGCTGCTCGTCGGCCCAGCCAATTTCGCGGCCTTGGGGACGACGCTCTACGGCCTGCTGCTGCTCGCCAAGCTGGTTTTGTTCGCAGCGATGCTGGGGCTCGCTTCGCTCAATCGGTTCCGCCTCACGCCGGCCTTCGAGCGCTCGATTGCCATGAACGACCATGGCGGGGCGCTTACGGCGCTGCGGGTCAGCCTTGCGGTCGAGACAGCCTGCGTGATCGGCATCCTGGCGCTCGTGGCATGGCTAGGCACCCTCGCGCCACCCGCGTCGGGCATGTAAGCGCTATGGACCAACCGTCCACGCAAGCGCCGCTCAGGCCTTCCACCTTCTTTTACCCACTTACGCGGCTTAACCCTCGCCTCCCAAGACACCCCCCGCTTGGACTGAGCTTACGTGTCCGACGCCCTAAGTCGCCCACAGGCGCTTGCGGGAAGGCCGCGTCGCGCTGCAAAGCTGGGCGTGCGAGAGGGTTGGTCCGGGTGGGCCTGTCAGTGTTTTCAGAGATGAATGAACAAGGGTGGCAAAGTCATGACCGATGGCAAACGCAGTGAAGCCGGCAGCGGCCAGGGTGGCGAAGTCGTCCTCATCACGGGTGCGAGCGGTTTTATCGCCGCAGCGCTGATTGCCCAGCTCGGCGAGCGCTACACGGTCGTCGGCCTTGATCGCGCCGGCCCTCCCGACCCACCGCCGCCCGCGGCGGCGATCGACATAGACCTCGGGTCAGACGAAGCGGTCCGAGTTGCGCTTGACGAGGTGCGCGCACGGTACGGCAACCGCATCGCCTCGGTGATCCACCTCGCCGCCTATTATGATATCACGGGTGACCCCAATCCGCTCTACGACAAGGTCACCGTGCAGGGCACCCGCCGGCTGATTGACGGGCTGCAATCGTTCGAAGTCGGACAATTCGTCTTCGCCAGCACGATGCTCGTTCATAAGCCGACCCCCACACCCGACGAGCGCATCAACGAGGACTCGCCGATCGGCGCGTCCTGGGCCTATCCGCAGTCCAAGGTCGACGCCGAGACATTGCTGCATGAGCGCCACGGAAACATCTCCGTCGTTTATATGCGCGCCGCCGGAGTTTACGACGACGACGGACGCTCGGCTTTTCTCGCGCAGCAGATATCGCAGATTTACGAGCACCGCCTGATTTCGCATTTTTATCCCGGCATGCTGTGTGCGGCGCAGTCATCGGTGCACCGCGACGACTTGGCTGACGCCGTGCTGCGTCTGGTCGATCGGCGGCACGAACTGCCGTCAGAACTGCCGCTGCTCATCGGCGAGCCCGACGCACCCGGCTATGCCGAGATCCAGGACATCGTCGGCGAGGCGCTCCACGGTGAGGGCTGGAAGACGATCCGGATTCCGCAGCCGCTCGCGAAAGCCGGGATCATCCTGCAGAACGAAGCGCTCGGCAGCGACGACTTCATCCAGCCCTGGATGATCGACAGCAGCAACGACCACTATATCCTCGATGTCTCCCGCGCGCGTTCGCTGCTCGGATGGGAGCCGAAGCACAATCTTCGCGACTCGCTGCCGACGATCGTTGCCGCGTTGAAGCGTCATCCCGGCGCCTGGTATCGGAACAACAAGCTCAACGAGAACCTGGTCGCCTGGAACGACAATCAAGCTTCCAAACCTGCGGAGCCGGACCACCGCCAAGCTGAAGCGGCAGTCGCCGGAATGGCCGGTATGGATCACGGCGGGATGGACCACAGCAAGATGGACCACGCGGCGATGGGGCACGAGACCGGCGGCGCGGGCGCGGCGATGTCGGGCCATGGCGGGCACGGCGATCACATGGCCTTGATGGACCGCGATGAGCGCCGTGCCCGCTGGGCGCTTTACGCCAACATCGGTCTCGGTCTGTGGCTCGCCTCCAGCCCGCTCATATACGATTCCGTGACCACGCAGAGTGTCGGCGAAGCCGCGCGCTTCGTAACTATTGATCGCGGGCTGCCGTCGATCGAGTGGCGGGCGAACGCGCTGGCCATCAGCGACGTCGTCAGCGGGTTCGCCATCGCGCTGTTCGGTGCACTTTCCCTGTCAGCCCGCACGAAGACATGGGCGCAGTGGGCGGTCGCGTTCGTCGGCATCTGGCTGTTCTTCGCCCCGCTGATCTTCTGGAGCCCGAGCGCCGCTCAGTACAACAACAACCTGCTCATCGGCTCGGCCGTGATCGCCCTGTCGGTGCTCGTGCCGATGATGCCGGGCATGAGCATGGCGGGCATGATGGACCCCAAGAACATCCCGCCCGGCTGGACCTATTCGCCATCCACCGACGCACAGCGGCTGCCGATCGTCGCCATGGGTCTGATCGGCCTTCTCACCTCGCGCATCCTCACCGCCTACCAACTGGGGCATATTGACGGCGTTTGGGAGCCGTTTTTCGCCGGCTCCCTGAGCGATCCACGCAACGGCACCGAGGAGATCATCACCTCGGACATGTCCAAGGCCTGGCCGATTCCCGATGGTGGGCTCGGCACGGTCAGCTATGTCCTCGAGATCCTGATGGCGGTAATGGGCACCCGCGACCGCTGGCGGACCATGCCGTGGATGGTGACCTTCTTCGGCATCCTTGTCATCCCGCTCGGCGTCATCAGCATCTATTTCATCATCAGTCAGCCCATCGTCATCGGCACATGGAGCACGCTGGCGCTGATCGCCGCGCTCGCCATGCTGATCATGATCCCCTTCGCGCTCGACGAGGTGATTGCGATGGGTCAGTTCCTTCTCTGGGCGCGCCGGCAAGGCAAACCGCTGATCCGCACCTTCTTCCAGGGTGACGCGATAGAGGCGGGAGCGGTGGACGCGTCGGACGCGATGGCCTCGCCAAGCACCTTCTGGGCGGACGCAAAGAAGGGACTGACCCTGCCATGGACGCTGACTGCGAGCATCGTCATCGGCGTCCTGCTGATGCTGACCCGAATACTGTTCGGCACGGAAGGCGGTATGGCGAACAGCGATCACGTTGTGGGTGCGCTGGTCATCACGGTCGCGATCATCGCCACCGCAGAAGTTGCCCGCGCGCTGCGGCTGATCAACGTCGCGTTCGGAGCCTGGCTTGTGGCCGCGCCTTTCCTCCTCGACGGCGTTGGTCACCTTGGGGCCGTGGCCTCGGTCGTAGCCGGCATTGCGCTCGTCGGCCTCAGCTTTCCAAGGGGAAAGCGCAGCGCCGAGCATTATGCAAGCTGGGACAAGTACGTGATCTGAAAGTATCTTCAATCACTGCTTAGCCTCATCGAAAACCTTGATCGTGCATCGCACACCGTCACGCGCCTTCGCTGCCGCTTTTCTACCCCCCCGATCGTCTCCGGGTTCGCGGTCACGATCTTGTCGCCGGAGACGATCGCCCGCCAGCTCTCCGGCGGCGATGTTCATCATCCTGCCATTGGTGGTCGCGCACGCTGCCCAATACTGCTAATGAGAGCTGTTCGCATAGTCCGCGACGAGTGAAGCTTGGAATCGATCACCCATATGCCGTCACCTCTGGTCGCGCTGGTCGCGTCGCTTATGCTGCTGTTGATCCCCGCTGCGGCGATGGCCGATACCCGCGATGTTCAAACTGCTTGGCGTCTGCTCGACTATATGGCGGTCGATTATGGCGGTGCGGTCGCCAACGGCGCGGTCATAAGCGCGTCCGAATACGCGGAGATGACGGAGTTCGCCGCTGGGGTGTCGACGCGCCTCCGCGCACTTCCCGCGACGCCTGAGCGGCAATCTCTAATCCAAAGCGCTTCGCAGCTCGAAGCCGTGATCGGCCGCAAGGGATCGTCCCGAGAGGTCGCGACACTCGCGCATGGCCTCGCCGCCGATCTGCTCAAGGCCTATCCGGTGCCGCTCGCTCCCGCCAAGGCACCCGACCCCGCCATGGGAACAAGGCTATACGTCCAAAGCTGCTCGTCCTGCCACGGCCTCACCGGCGACGGACATGGGCCTGACGCTGCCAGACTCGACCCGCCGCCGATCGCGTTCACCGACGCCGAACGGGCGCGCCAGCGCAGCGTGTTCGCGCTCTATCAGGTGATAAGCCAAGGCATCGACGGGACCGCGATGCAGAGCTTCGCCGATCTGCCGAACGATCAACGCTGGGCGCTGGCGTTCCGCGCTGGCAGCTTCGCCCTGACCGACGCGCAAGCGGTCGAAGGCGAACGGCTGTGGAAGTCCCAGCCGAGCTTGCGGGCGCGGATCCCCGATTTGAAAACCCTGGTCGCGCTCACCCCCGCCGCGCTTGCGGGCAGCATCGGGCAGGCGAAAGCCGACGCGGTGCTCGCCTATCTGCGGCGCCACCCCGATCAGGTGATGCAACAAGCCCCGGGCTCGCTCGCGGTCGCTCGCTCCAAGCTTGCGCAAAGCCTCGCCGCGTTCCGGCGCGGCGACCGGCGCGGCGCAAAGGAACTGGCGCTGTCCGCCTATCTCGACGGGTTCGAGCCGATCGAACCGACGCTCTCGGCGCGCGACCCGACGCTCATGTCCAGGATCGAAGGCGCGATGGGAGAATATCGCGCCGCTGTGGAGAGCAGCACGTCGGCCGATGATGTGGCCGAACGAGTGGCAGTGCTGGGCGGCCTGTTCGATGATGCCGAGGCGGCGCTCGCGCCCGACGCCGCGACGCAGGCGTCCACCTTCTTGGGGGCCTTTACGATCCTGCTGCGTGAGGGGCTGGAAGCTCTTTTGATCGTGGTCGCCATGATCGCGTTCCTCCGCAAAGCGGAACGGCCAGAAGCCTTGCGCTATGTGCATGGCGGGTGGATCGGGGCGCTCATCGCGGGCGGGCTTACCTGGGCCGTCGCCACCTATGCGATCGGGATCAGCGGCGCGAGCCGGGAGCTGACCGAAGGGTTCGGCTCGCTGTTCGCCGCGATCGTGCTGCTCTCGGTCGGAATCTGGATGCACGGCAAGGCCCAAGCCGATCAGTGGCAACGCTATATCCGGGAGAAAATGTCACGGGCGCTATCGAGCGGGTCGGGATGGTTCCTGTTCGGGCTCGCATTCCTGGTGGTCTATCGGGAGGTCTTTGAAACGATCCTTTTCTACGCCGCGCTCTCGACACAGGGTAACACCGCGATGCTGCTGGCCGGCGCCGGCGCAGCGATCAGCCTTCTCGCCGTCATCGCCTGGGCCATGCTCCGCTACAGCCGGACGCTGCCGATTACGCAGTTCTTCCGCTACAGCTCGTGGCTGATGGCCGCTCTGACGGTCGTGCTGGCCGGTAAGGGAGTCGCTGCCCTCCAAGAGGCGGGGATCATCGACATAGCGCCGCTCGCCAGCGTGCCACGTATCTCGATGTTGGGCCTGTTCCCGACATTTCAGTCGGTGCTGGCACAACTCCTGATGCTTGCCGTGATCGTGATCGGGTTTGCCTGGAACCGCCGCGCCAAGCCGCGGGCGGGCGGGCCGCTAGCCTACTAGCGGCAGGGCAGACAACGCCCCTCTCTAAAGCGTTGCCGCAACCCTGACCGTGCATCGCACCGTCTCACGCGCCTTGGCTCGCAATGTAACGGGAGGGCGGCGGGGAAAGCGCCGCCCTCGGGCCATTTACGCGGCCATCTTGTCGCAAGCCTCGGCGCACTTGCGACACGCGGCGACGCAATCCTCCATGCCGTCCAGCCCTTCGCAGCTCGACGCGCACGCCCGGCAAATCTCGGCGCACTCGCGGCAGATATGCCGGTGATGCTCAGATTTCCGCGCCATGAAGTCGATCGCGACCGCGCAAATCTGCGCACAATCGGCCATGATCTTCATGTGCTGCGGCTCGGCATGTCGGCCTCCCGCCTCAAGGCAATGGTTCATCGCCATGTGGAGGCAGGTGACATGGCATTCGTGGCAGGCGTCCATGCACGCCTTCATCTCGGGATCGATCTGATGCATCATTCATCTCCAGCTGAGCCCCCGCCCATTTGAAAATACGCGGCGCGCGCGCGTACCCCTTACCTCAATCGATCAAGCCAGCTTGCTGGAGATGGCTTTGATCGCTTTCAGCCCCGAGCCGAACCGGGCGATGGCCTCGCGGTTTCTCTCCAGCTCGCCGTAGGGAAGATACGATATGTCGAGATCGGCGACGCGGCTGAACGCGGGACGCTGTAACTGCGCGCGGACATCCGCCTCGCGGGCGTCGGGTGCGACCAGAAACAGCCCTGCGGTCGCGTGGAGGTCGCTGCCGCTCAGCGCCAAGTCGAGCATGCGCACAATGCCCGAGTAGATCGACGTCGAATGCTCGACCTCGAACGCTGCCGCGACGTGATCGCCGCCGCGCTCAAGCCACAGCACGTCGATTAGACGGATGGAATCCGCCCCCTTGGAGGTTGCGATGGAGGCGGGCAGGCGCTCAAGGCACCCATGTCCCAACGGCGATCCATTGAAGGCACGGCTGCGGTCGTTCGATGCGATCCACACGTCATAGCCGAGCGCGAGTCCTAGATCGCGAAGCCATGCTTGGATTTCAGTATGGGTGCGCTCGTTCTCGCCTTCGCGTAGCGCCGCCTTGCTGAGCGTGCGCGCCTCCTCGCGCGCCGTCTCAAGCCGTTGTCCCCAACTTGCCAGCGCCTCGCCGCTAACATCGAGAGGAGGGGCCGGGTAGCGATCGAAGCCGATGTCGAACAGCAAGCCGCCAATCGCACCCAGGTCGTTCGATAGCAGGTCGCGGTGGCGATCGTTCAAGTCGAGTACACCCGACCGCATCGCCAGAAAATGCTCCCAGCTCCCGAGCTTCACCTTCGCGCCGGTCAGCGCGTTGTAGCCTTTGACGATCGCGGTGTTGAAGGGCGGCACCAGCGTCGGGTGAAGAAAATAGAGCAGGTTGGCGACCGCTGGCCCGAGCCCCTTGATCTTCAAGCGATCGATCGTGTGGATATGGCCAATAATTTCCTCGGCCGTGTCGCAACACGAACAGGCGTCGAGCAAGTGACCGAACGCCCGCTGGTTCTCCGGGTTTTCGTAGATATCGGGTATGCGGAGCTTCGGTTTCCAGAGAAAGGCGTGGTCGGCGCCTTTGAAAATTTGACGCTGCTCTGCGACGGAATGAACGACCGTTTCGAGCGACGATCCCCGGTAGGCGACGCCGAACGTGCCGCGCTCGATCTCACCAACGACCTGGCCAATACCACGCCGGATCGAGCGGAAGTTTTTCAACCGTTCGTCCCACAGAAACCAGCTTCGGTAGGTTGCGCCAGGATCGTCACGCCAACGGGCAATAAGACGACGAACGAGGCCACCGTGATCCTCTCCGGTAGTAATTTGGTCGGGTTGCGTGGCCATATTGTCAGTGTGATCCCCATTCGCTGAACCAAGACCTAAGCCCCTGGTCGGTGACCGTCGAGCTTCTTGATTCAGCATATCGGACCGCGAATGACGTGCTCCCCGTTTTCAGGCCGCTGATAAGTTAGCTTCGGTGTCCTCATTCCCCTGACGGGGGCGGTTGGTGAACTCGGCGGGTGCCATGCCGCCGAGGCTGCTGTGGGGACGCACGGTGTTGTACAACGAGACGACGGAACGCCCATAGGACCGACGTTCGCGAAGTTCTTTATCAGTGGCATCCCTGGACCGGGCTTCAGGTTTACATTCATGAAGTAGTCGAGCGCGCGGGGTGCGGCGTTTTCCGTTGCAGCATCGCAGGATCGGCGGCCGATCGCTGGCTCGAGATCCCAGCCTGGATGTTCGACCGCGCGGTTTGCAGCATGATGCGTGTCGACCACGCTCCCCGCGTCAATATTGGCGCGCTGGTTGCCTTGGTGAAGCTGCTGCAGGCGACGCGGCCGGTTTCGGCTTCATTGGTTTCAGGCGCAGCATCGGGCTCTCACGACTTACATCGGGGAGGTCTCCATGCCGCGCAAGTCCATGACGTTTCAGTTCGATCTGTTCTCCAGGCCCCACGGTTCCGGGATCGCGCAGACACCGCGTTGGCAGACTCTGCCCGCGCCGACGCGGCAGACGCTGACGCCATTGATCGTGCGCCTGCTTCTCGCCCATGCCGACGGCGGCCCCGTCGCGGAGCTGCAGGAGATGCGCGATGATCTTTGAGAAGATCGGGGCTCAGCATCTCGAGCGCAAGGCGATCCTGTATGTGCGGCAGTCATCGGCCTGCCGCTAGCGAGGTGCCGCCCATCAGCATCGTTACCGCGATTAGAAATACGGCAAAAGCTCTTTTGGCAACGTTGCTCTCCTGTTGAACGGTAGACGCTGCATAAACTCTTCAGAAGTGGGAGCCTCCGCCTACGCAACACTGAACTGGCCCATCATTCCATTATCCTCATGTTCAAGGATATGGCAGTGATACATGAAAGGAGCGCTCTTGGCCGGCTGATCAAATCGGATGAGAAGCTCCACCGGCTCCTTGACGACGACAGTGTCGCGCGGCCCCTGGTCGAGAACGTCAGGCTGACCGCCCCCACGGGTGAGAACATCAAAGTGGACGCCGTGAATATGGATCGGGTGGCGCATCATTTCGCCAGACACCTCCCATATTTCGGTGGAGCCTAGCTTCACCGTCTCATCGATGCGATTAATGTCGAATGGCTTGCCGTTGATCGTCAGGCCGCCACCGCCGTTTCCTGAGCCCATCATGCCGCCCATGCCCATGTTGAGGATCAGTCGGCGACGGCGCACCGCCTTGCTGGCATCGGGCCGAGTTCGTGATGCCAGAAGGGTCGGCACGGCGCCGCTGGCACGAGCCTGTCCCGACGGCCGCGGCTCAAACCGCAGCACGGTCGCTGGCGCCGCGGCATCGGTCCTCCCGGCGCCACGCCCCATCATGCCCATGCCGCCCATCATCGCGCTGTTGGTATCAGCCGCCGTTACCAGCGAGGCGGGCCTGCCGTCCGTGAAGTCCACGAGAAGCTCGCCGCGCTGGCCCGGCGCCAAGGTTATGGATTCCAATGCCACTGCTCGTTCGAGCAGCCCCCCTTCGGTTCCGATCCAGTAAAAGCTTCGTTGATCGGAAAACGACAGCTCATAGATCCGGGCATTCGATGCGTTGACGAGCCGCAGGCGAACCAACCGGTTTGGCACTGCCGCCAGCGGGTTTACCGCTCCGTTCACAAGGGTCGTGTCGCCGCGCCGGCCCTGCATGGCGACCATCATGCCGCCTGGCATGACGAGGCGACCATTTTCGAATTGGCGATCCTGGATGAGCAGGGGCAGGTCGTCCACGCCATATTCTGACGGGAGGCCCAAGCCCTGCTCTTCGTCATCGGTTATCAGCAACGCCCCTGCCAGACCTGAATAGACTTGCTCGGCCGTCAACCCATGGACGTGTGAGTGATAAAGGAGGGTCGCTGCCGGCTGCCGGATCGGAAGCGTCGGTCGCCAGGTCGCGCCCGGCGCGATGATCTGATGGGGGCCGCCATCCAGCTCTCCAGGGATCAGAAGCCCGTGCCAGTGCACAGTCGTGTCCGCCTTGAGCCGGTTGGTCACGGCAACCGCCACATCGTCGCCGCGACGCACTCTGATCGTCGGTCCGAGATAGCTGCCGTTATACCCTAGCGTGTCGCTCGGACGGCCCGGATAGAATGAAGTCGTTCCGGACTGGACCTGTAGCGCGAATGATCGTCCAGGCTGCGCATCCAAGAGCGGTGGTATCGGGAGGGGGTTTGCACCGCCCCCGCCGAGGGAAGACGTGGAGCGCGAGCAAGCGGCGGTGGCGAACAGTGCCGCTCCGCCGGCCAACAGTGAACGTCGATCGAGCATCTAAATCTGGCCCTGCGCGCAGCGCAGCTTGGAAGCGCCACCGGCAGCCTTGTCGATCGGCATTGGTCGCCCACGCTCTAGCGCTTCAATAGCGCGCAGGACCACTTTCCTCGAAGGATGCCGCGATAGTCTGGCGAAATAGTAGCGCACGGGAAATCTCCTAAGCTGGCTTGATCGAACGCTCATCCATCATATATGTTGCATATAAGATGTCTGGAGCAATCGTGCGACCTTCTCTCGTTAAGATGTCCCCAGAACTTCTGGAGGAAAAGGCCGGCGAAGCGGAAGCGTTCCTCCGTTCGCTGGCGAGCCGGCACCGTCTGATGATCCTGTGCAGCTTGCTCGGCGGGGAGCTGTCGGTAACCGAACTGGGCGAACGCCTCGGGCTGACACAATCCAATTTGTCCCGCCACCTTGCCACGCTGCGCGACGAGGGCCTGGTCGGCACGCGGCGGGAGAAAACAACGATCTTCTACCGCATCACGTCCGAACGCGTGCTGCCGATCCTGACGGAACTCTACGCACTCTTTTGTGCTGGCGCCGATCCTGAACAAGGAGAATCCTGACGATGGAGGGGTTCACCCCATTTTCGGCCATCGTGGGCGGCGCGCTCATCGGCCTCTCGGCATCCCTCCTGTGGATCGCCAACGGGCGCATTGCTGGAGTCAGTGGCATCGTCGGGGGCGTGCTTGCGCCCGTCCGCGGCGATGTGGCGTGGCGCGGAATGTTCCTGGTCGGCCTGCTCGCTGCGCCCTTGCTTTACCGGGCGGCGGGCGGCGTGCTGCCGGACCTCACGTCGCCGGCCCCAGTCGCCGGCGTGATCGCAGCCGGCCTTCTGGTGGGATTTGGGACTCGGCTTGGGAGTGGTTGCACCAGCGGGCATGGTGTCTGCGGGATAGCGAGGCTTTCGCCCCGCTCGCTTGCCGCGACCGGCGTCTTCCTCATCACGGCGGCTGCGACTGTGTACGTTGCCCGGCACGTCGTGGAGCTTTGAGACAATGAGGAAGCTGCTCATTGCGCTGGCCTCGGGGCTCATTTTCGGCTTCGGCCTGATCGTTTCCGCCATGATTAGCCCAGGCAAGGTGCTGGCGTTTCTTGATGTCGCCGCGCCGTCGTGGGACCCGAGCCTGGCCCTGGTACTGGCCTCAGCCGTCATCGTTTCCGCCTTGGGATTTGCACTCGGCCGAAGGCGCGAGGCTCCGCTTTTCGCAGCCACGTTTAATGGGCCATCGTCCCGGTCCCTGGACAAGAAGCTTCTCTCCGGCGCGGCTTTGTTCGGCGTTGGATGGGGCCTCGTCGGCTATTGCCCTGGCCCAGCCCTCGTTGCTTTGAGCCTCGGGGCGCCGGCGGCGCTGGTGTTCATCGTGGCGATGCTGGTGGGCATGGGCCTCTTCGCCATTCAGGAACACTATCGTGCGGCTAGGGCCGGAGCTGCACTATGACACTGGTCGACATCCTCACGCTCATATCCGGTGTCCTCGTTGGCTTCACCCTCGGGGTGATCGGCGGCGGCGGCTCGATCCTGGCCCTACCATTGCTGCTGTATGTCGTGGGCATGAAGGACCCGCACGTCGCGATCGGTACGAGCGCGCTGGCGGTCGCTGCCAACGCCTTCGCCAACCTGATCCAACACGCCCGGGCCGGAACCGTGAAGTGGCCCTGTGCCCTCGTCTTCGGGGCATCGGGTGTCGTCGGCGCTCTGGTCGGCTCCACCCTGGGCAAGATGGTGGCGGGTCAGCACCTCCTGGTGCTGTTTGCGGGCGTGATGATCGTGGTCGGGGTTTCGATGCTGCGGGGCAAGTCGGGCGGCGGCGATCCGGACGTGCGGATCACGCGGCCAATCGCTGTCCGGCTCGTGGTGATCGGCCTTCTCGCCGGCCTGCTGTCAGGGTTCTTCGGCATCGGCGGCGGCTTCCTGATTGTGCCCGGCATCATGCTCGGCAGCGGCATGCCCATCCTCAACGCGGTCGGATCGTCGCTGTTTTCGGTGGGAGCGTTCGGCTCGGCGACAGCCTTCAACTATGCCCTGTCAGGCCTCGTGGACTGGCGCGTGGCCGGCTTCTTCATCGCTGGCGGGGTCGCTGGCGGCATGGCCGGCATGCAAACGGCCATCCGGCTCGCCGATCATAAGGGCCTGCTCACCCGCATCTTCGCTTTCGTCCTGCTGGCCGTGGCCGCCTACATGCTGTTCCGCAGCCTGGGCGGGATCGGCAGCTAAGCACCATTGGAGGCCGATCATGATCTTTCGTCAGTTGTTCGAACCCGAGTCCTCGACATACACCTACCTCCTCGGCTGCCCGGAAACGCGCAAAGCCGTCCTCATCGATCCTGTCCTCGAAACGATCGAACGCGACCTTGCCGCACTTCAGGAACTGGATCTCGAACTGGCCTATACGTTGGAGACGCATGTGCATGCGGACCATGTCACCTCGGCCTGCTATCTGCGCAGCCTTACCGGCTCCAAGATCGCGTACCCCGCCATGGACAGCCTTCCGTGTGCTGACGTCGGCGTCGCCGAGGACCAGCCCCTGACCGTCGGCGCGCTCAAGCTTCAGCCGCTGTTTACGCCGGGGCACACCGATGCCCACCATACCTACCTGGTCGATCAGCCCGATGGTCTTCGCGCCTTCACCGGCGACGCCCTGCTGATCGACGGCTGTGGGCGGACCGATTTCCAGAACGGTGACGCCGCCACGCTCTATCACTCGGTCACGCAGAAGATTTTCACGCTGCCGGGCGACGGTCTGATCTTCCCCGCTCACGACTACAATCATCGCCACATCACGACAGTGGCGCAGGAGCGTGAGCGAAACCCGCGCCTTGCCGGCAAGACCGTTCAGGAATTTGTCGCGATCATGGCGGCTCTCGATCTTCCCTACCCGAAGAAGATCGACGTTGCCGTTCCGGCAAACAAGCTTTGCGGTGATTGCCCAACAGATTTGCCGGAGCGGCTACGCCAAATAGGCGGCAAGTCCGAGCAGGGCTGAGCGATCCGCTACAGGTTCATTTACAGGAGAAAGTCGATGCCAACACGCACCTCGAAGCAGCTCGTTTCTGAAGCGAATGCCCTTGTCGAAACTATCGCGCCTGAGGATGCAGCCAAACTTGTCGGCAATCCCGAGGTACGGTTCGTTGACATCCGCGAGCCAGGTGAAGTCGCGAAGTCAGGGCTGGTGTCTGGTGCGGTACATGTCCCGCGCGGCCTTCTGGAATTCCAGGTCGATCCTCAAAGCCCCACCCACAATCCCAAACTCGCCGCCGGATCGCGGTTGGTGCTCTATTGTGGGTCCGGCGCCCGCTCAGCGCTTGCCGCAAAATCACTCAAGGATATGGGCGTGGAGAATGTCGCCCACGTCCCCGGCGGGTTCGCGGCGCTCAAGGATGCCGGCGCTTCAATCGCACCGGAGTAATCCCATGGCGCGCTCGAGCACCCGTCCTCGCTGGCAGGATACAATCCTTGGATAGCCATATCGCATTTGCCAGCCTCGGATTGAGCCCGATTGCCATCTCCATAGGCCCGCTAGACATCCGCTGGTACTCGCTCGCCTATATCGCCGGCATTATTGCCGGATGGTGGTATCTGTTGCGGCTGCTGGCCCAACCCGCGGCCCCGATGAACCGCCAGCAGGCTGATGATCTCGTATTCTATGCGACGCTCGGCGTCATCCTGGGTGGCCGCCTTGGCTATGTAATCTTCTACGGTCCCGAGATGATCCTCCACCCCCTGCAAATCCTCAAGCTGTGGGATGGCGGCATGTCGTTCCACGGGGGTGCCGCCGGCGTCTCGCTCGCGCTGATCCTGTTCGCGCGACGACACGGCCTCGAATGGCTGCGGGTCCATGATTATGTCGCCTGCACCGTGCCGATCGGCCTGTTCTTCGGTCGTCTCGCCAATTTCGTGAATGGCGAGCTTTGGGGAAAGCCCACCGATGTGCCCTGGGCGATTGTGTTCCCCGGAAGCCATGATGGTCTCGCCCGCCATCCCAGCCAGCTTTACGAAGCCGGGCTGGAAGGGTTGGTCCTGTTCGCCGTGCTCGCCTTCCTGTTCTGGTTCACCGACGCGCGGCGCAAGCCGGGGATGCTCGTCGGGGTGTTTCTCATCGGCTATGGTCTGGCCCGATTTACGGTCGAGTTCTTCCGAGAACCCGATGCCCAGCTTGTCGGCTTCGCAGCCAGAACAGGGCTTCACATGGGTCAGTGGCTCACGGTGCCTATGATTGCGGCAGGGATCTACCTCGTTGCCGCAGCATGGCAGCGGTCAGTCGATCACCCGGCTCAAGTTACCCGAAGCCAGTGACGTGCTCGCATCGGGCAGATCTGCGCTCCGCTGGAATGGCAGCGATCAACCTACGCGATTGAACATCGATCGATTCAACCGTAGCTTCGCCCCCCGAACATTAGGTCCCTAGCGGCCAGATATCTCGCCTAAGCAGTAGCGCCAATGGCTGTGGGAGACGGCGCCAGGCTGGCGTCGGCGGCGTCCGCCCGCTCTAAGGTAGTGCAAACGGCGACACATATTCGTTATGTTTATCCTGCACGGGGCGCCATTTTCAAGATTATGGCAGAGATTTTCGAAGCTTTTCGAGCTTTCGAGCAACGCCGATTCGGGCATCGATGCTCAACGCCTTCTCATAAGCGTCCACCGCCTCCCGGATCGCGCCTTCCTTTTCGTACCATTCGCCCAAGAGCCGCAAAGCATGCGCTTGCAGCGTGCGCTCAGAACCTTGCGCCGCGACATGCAAGCCGGCCAAAAGTGCCTCTCGCATCCCGCGATCCATTGGCTTTTCTGACGCGAGGACCATACGAATGACATGAAGATCGCCAGCGCCGATGCGCTCGATCTGCCAGCTCTTGCGGTCGAGCATAGCCCCGTCGAAGTCATAGCCGACACGGCAGGCGTTCGTCCGTAACAAGTAGACGTGGCGACTGGTCGTATCGAACTCATAACCGTCCGCCCAACCTGTCTCGACCTCCCAGCGAGCGATTTCATCCCCCAGTTCGAGATCGAAAAGAATGTAGCGGCAACTGTCGGTGCTGCCGGGGGCATTTGCGGTCTGACAAATAGCGATGCGTCCATCGTCCGACAGGCCGTTGCTTATCAGATTGGCGCTCAGTTCCTTTTCGACCAGCTTTGCGCCGTCGGCCCCGAAGGCTACGAACCGACCCTTGAGGCCATCGCCGAACAAGCGGTCGTGGATGATGAAGCTGCCATTGTTCGCGGTCTTTCCATCCGCGGGACGCTCGAGCTGTCCCGTTGCGACAATTTCATCGCCGTGAAGCAGGGACCAGGAACCATGGCCTTCGCGGCGGTATCCGCCGACCGTACCTTCACGATTTCGATCCGCCCAAATCAGGTGAAAATCTCCATTGGGGGATGCGGCATGATGACCGAAAAACCCGATCGACTCGATCCGAACGAGGTCGTGCCCGAACTTCTGCATGCGAAGACCTGTTATCTTTGGGCGCGTGGGCAGCTCGCTTTGGGTTTCCGTTCCAAAGAGCCGCCGCAGAAATCTCTTCATCCCATACTCTCCGTCTCTGGGCGCGTTGCGACTTCAGAGCCGTGCAGGGGAGGCCCGCTCGACGCAAGAGGGCTCAAGCTCGCTGCCCGCCTTCTTGCCGATTGACTTGTCATTGGCGCTGCGCCAGATTTCTCGCAGGCCTTCAACAGGGGCCTGCCGTCTGCATTTGCGAAGCCATAATGGCACTGTTTTGATCACTGACCCATCGCATTTCGTGGCTTTGGGGGCGGTAGCAGGCGACGCCGGTCCGAAGCCCACGGAGACCTGCGATGATGTTTCAATATTCCACCCTCGCCGGGTTGAAATCGCTCGCCAAGCAAATCCAGGCGGAGCAATCGGTCCCTCGGCACGATGCGCTCGACCTCGCGGCATGTGCAGGCGGGTTCCAAGGCTATGTCGATGCGAAACGGAAACTTCCAAGCCGATCCACGCTCCACAATGTCATGGTTCGTCAGAACTGGTGGGGATATGAAACAAGGGAAAGCGGCACCGCGCACATTGATCTCAAATTGCGTGCGCCACTGACCGAGCTGGTACGGCGTCACCATCTGACGGGCTATCTGGGCGCCTGCAAGATCGAGGACTCGGTCTTTCTGGAGCGGACGGGCCAGCAGCGCCACGCCAATGAAATCCAATGGTATATTGGCCGGATCGCCCGTGCGCTGCAGTTCATGGACGCAACCGGTCTCAAACCCTCAAGCGCCCGCAGATGCTATCCGACGCACGAGTATGACAGTCGTCCGCCCGTCGCGGATCATGATCATTGCTGGTTCGATCCCGAAGCGCGGGTCCATATATTGTCGACAGAACCCTATCCCGGACGAACCGAACGAGGCGAACCCCGACAGATCGAATGGGAACGGCGGCATGGATGGAGCACCATCTATGTCAACTGGGGCAGCATTTATGGAAACGGCACTGAGTTCATCCTTTGTTGCCCCGCAGCCTACGCCGAAGTGCTTTCGGCCAAGGTTGAACTCCTCGAACGCTCGTCGCCAGCCGTCGAGGATGAAGCGGTCGTGATCGAGACATTTGATCCCGCCGCGCGCAAGGTCATCGTCTTCGATTAGGTTTGCCGGAAGGAGCGGGGCTGCGGGCGCGCTCTTTCCCGCCGGCCTGTCGGTCGGCTCCTGAGGGCGCGGCACCTGATGTATCGGGCCCCGCCGCACTCTGAACCGGCGGCATTTCCAAATTGCGGGCGTTGAAAGCCGACATGCCCCGGCTTTCCGCCCGCACTCATTGGGCACATGGCCGCCTTGTTGCAGGGTGCGCTCCATTGATCAGGCGCTCGCTGGGCGCTCGCGGTCCGTCAGCCACGGTTCGGCCTCGATAATGATTTCAGAAAAATACATCCAGATTTGGGGCCAGTTTCCATTGCGACAATTCCGGTTTCGACCAGAACATCTTGGCGCCTTATCAATACGGGCGTGTGACCGGGTTCCGTCACGTATGTCCAGGCGAAAGCTAAAGGTGACGGTATGCGCTCCCGACGCGCGTTTCCTTTGCGCGGTCACCTTTTTACCCTGATCGCACGTTCAGAAAATAAACGGATTATAAAATAGAGCAGCTTTTCGCTGTGGCTTAGCGTCGGACTGCGACTCATTTCGGTCGCGAATGATGAAAGGAAAAGCCATGGACAAGCGTGAAAACGGTATCGTCGATCTGGGCGATGCGCGCACCGAAACCCGCGGCCTCGGTGTCGAAGGTCCGATCGACCTTGCGACGCTCCAGCGGACATACAACGCCGGCATCCAGACCGACGACTGATGCACCGGGCGTGCGGCGCCTCGGTGCCGCACGCACGCATATATCTCATATGGCCTCCTACCGCCTCCGCTCCGACCTCAGATATTGCGCAATAGGCACACGGATAATTTGCCTCGATCTTTCGGCGAGCCGCTACTTCCTGCTGGAAGATGTTGCAGCCGAAGCGTTTGAGGCGTTTGCGAAGGGCAAGGCGAGTGAAGAGCAGACCGCTTGGCTGGTCGAACGAAATCTGGTCGAGGCTGGCGTTCCCACAGTCCCACCATCGCTGGCTCCTGATCCGACCGAAAGCATCTTCGATGGTCCAACCGGGGCATCGCACCCTTGGCTTATCTTGGAAGCCGTCGCCTCCCAATGGCGCGCTCGCCGCAACCTCGCAGCCCGGCAGCTTGGCACTCTCCTTATCCCGACGGGGCTGCCCGAAACTGGACTAGATCCCTGCAGACTCGTTGCCGCCGCCTTTGCCCGGGCATCGCGCTATCGCGATGCGACCGACCAATGCCTCGTCCGGGGGCTTGCCATGCGAACGATGCTTGCGCGCCGCGGACTGGGCGTCGATCTCGTCATCGGAGTGATGCTGCCGTTCGCAGCGCATTGCTGGGTTCAGGCAGGCTCTGTCGTACTCAGCGATCCCCTGGACCGCGTCCGGAATTTCAAGCCCTTGCTGACGGTGCGATGAGACTTGCCTTCCGCCTCGACATTGCGCCGTCGGGTCTTCCGCCGTCGCCTGCCAGCACCGCGACGGAGTGTCCGGTCTTCAGCTCGTCCGTTGCGCGGTTATGCAGTGCGGCGCCGTGTATCGATCTTGGGGAAAGGGGCTGCATCGTCGGGCCGCTCTTCCGGCGTGAAATACCATCGGGCCGCGTGACCGATCTCAATCGGGACGAACGGCAATCGATCGCCGAGACGCGCGGCTTGGCGCTGCTCGCTGGCTATTGGGGTGGCTATATTGCCATGCTGATCGGCGATGACGGAACAGTTTCCTTGATGCGTGATCCGTCCGGAATGATGCCATGCTATATGCGCCGCGCGGCGAGCGGTGTCGTGCTGGCCAGCGATATGACGGCCATCGCCGAGCCGGGACAAGTCGCCGTCGATTATAGCGCGCTGGCGCGCATGTTTGGCGGGATCGACTTCATCGGCCGAAAGACAGGCATCGATGGCGTCGAGGAACTGCTTCCCGGCGAGCGTCTCGTCGTAACGGCTGACGGGAACCGGATCGAGCAGGCATGGTCCCCATGGGACCATGTTCGCCCGCCTAAGGGCTGCGGGTTCGAAGCTGCGGCTGTCGCTCTGCGTGACACGCTCAAGGACAGCATCGGCGCCTGGTCGACCGGCTTCGACAACATCTTAGTCGGCGTGTCGGGCGGGCTCGACAGCTCGATTGTAGCAGCGGCGCTCGGCCCGCGCATACCAAGGTTCCGGTGTCTGACCATGGTCGAGCCCGGCACCGATGGGGATGAGCGGCGCTATGCTAAGGCCCTCGTCGATAGGCTCGGTGTCGGGCTTGATGCGCCGATCTTCGACCTCGGCACCGTCGACGTTACTAGGCCGGTCATGCGCCACCTGCCGCTGCCCATTGCTGCCCACTACTTCCCCGCCCTTCAGGCCGAGCATCGCCGACTCGCGCGCGACAGGCCGATCGACGGATATTTTTCGGGCAATGGCGGCGACAATGTTTTCTGCGCCCTGCGCAGCGCGGCGCCGCTTGCCGACCGTTTTCTTGCACAGGGACTTCACCCGGGACTGTTCGCTACCGCGCGCGACCTTGCCGACTTGACCGGCTCGGGCATGATCGACGTCGTCCGCGCAGGCTGGGAACGCATTCGGCGACGGAAGGGCGGGCATCGCAGGCGTATCGATCTTACGGGCCTCGGATCTACGGGCCGGGCCGCTGCTGTGGCGGAAGGAGATCGGCATCCCTGGTTCGCGGCGCCGCCGGGCGCGCTCCCGGGCAAGGCAGCGCATGTTGCCATGCTGGCCCGTGCCCAAAAGAGCATCGAACTCTATCCCCGTGCGATCAGCCCGCCCCAGATCACCCCTTTGCTGTCGCAACCGGTCCTCGAACTCTGCCTATCGATTCCGTCGTGGTTTTGGGTGCGAGGGGGCCGCGATCGTGCGGTAGCGCGCATGGCGTTCCGTGATCTCCTTCCCGATCTCATTCTCGAACGCAGGACGAAAGGCAGTCCCGGCGGGTTTGTCCGGCGCGTGTTTGACGCTCAAGGAACGATGGCCGTCGAAATGCTTCTGGAGGGCAAGCTCGTCGGCGCCGGGCTGATCGACCCCGACTGGCTTATCCGAGCAAGCAAGGAAGGCTGGCGGGACGATGGACGCGATCACCGGATCCTGACGTTCGCGGCGGCCGAGGCATGGACGCGCTGGTGGGAGGAGGGAGGCCGGGTCGAAAGCTAATGTCGGTTCTCATCGTTCGCCGTTTTGGCGCTGCAACTGCGCGGGGCCGCGTCACGCATCTTGTCCCATAGCGCGTAGCGGTCGGCGTGAGGCGATTGTGGATCGCGCTTGCCGAGGAGCCAATAATCGAACCACGCGATATTTTCCTCCATCGCAAGAATGCGGTTCGACGGGATGTGGAAGATGTGCGTTTCATCTGTCGCTGTGTTCTCGCCCGGATAAAGGCTGAGCTGCGCGGGAACACCGGCCTTGCGGAGCGCGGCGTGAAGATCAATCGACGGAATGAGCGGTGCCGCGACCTGTTGCAGCACCGCGCCGCAAACTTCGTTTGCACGAAGCGACGGAGAGAGCCGGCGATAATTTGCGAGCGCCGCCGGATCGGTTGGCGGCCCGCCGAACACCGTGCCGTAAGAACCTGCCACGTTGAAATAGAAGGCCGGTTCGAGATAGCCGCCGTCGCCGCTCGATGCCGCGCGGAACATCGAGCTGTTCGTGATCGTGACATTCGTCATTTGCGAGCCGAAGCTGTAACCTGCGATCCCAACCCGCGCCGGATTCACGATCCCTCGATCGACGAGCTCCTTCACGGAATCTTCGAAGGTCGCGACCGAGTTCAACCAAATTAGCTGCCTCAGCTTCTCTGGCGAAACCGCCTTCGTCTCGCTGACCCAGGCTTCATAGGCGGCATCGATTTCGGCGTTTTGGCGGGACGTCGGACTATTGACGAGCAGTACGACATAGCCCCGTTCGGCGAACAGTTGCGCCGGATATTCCCATTGATTTTCGTGCGTTGCAAAGCGGTCGTCCGCGTCCGATGCATGCGTAATGACGATCGCCGGATATTGCCGACCCTTTGTGTATCCGCGCGGCCAGACGATATAACCGGTCGCCTTGTAACCATGTCGATTGATCCAAGTTCGGGGTTCGATCCGAAGCGGCGCGATCCCTTCGTGATCGGCCGAGACCGATGCCACGCGGGTTATGCCGCCACTCGCAACGTCGACGCGCACCACCGATGGCGGCACCGTCTGCGATTGCGCGATGCAGGCGCCTTTGGTGAGCGAGACCGTAAAGTCGCAATAGTTGAGGCTGAGAGCGCTACTAATCGTTCGGACACGATCATTTTCGATGATTGCTAGCCCGAAGCGAGGATTGTCGATCGTGCGGAACCCCGCAATCGCGCGCCTTCCATCAGGCGACAGGAAGCCGCCGGCCGCGCGGGCATCGCCCACCGCAAAGGGAAAGCGTCCGAAGCTCCGCCGCTCGTCGCCGGGAATGGTTTCGACAAGCTCGCGCGTATCGCCGGTGCCTTCCGACGACAGCCGGCCGCCATGAAGGCCGGGGAGGCGCCAGTAACCGCGAGCGGCTTTGCCATCCACCACTCGAATTTTTTCCGATGTGAACGACCAGCCTATCGTCACAACCTGCTGCCCTCCGGCGGGGTCCGTTTCCATCACATCGAACCGCACCTCATCCTTCTCCCACTGGACGAAGCTCCTGTCGAAAAATGTCCGAAGGTCGCTTTGCGGACGCGTCGCGAGAAGAATGTCCCTGCCCTCAGGATCGCGGAGGTAGATCGAGGCAGTGGCCCGGCCGGGGGCGCGGCGCTGCGCGCGCTCGGCAGTGACCGCGTCGTCGTAGCGCATCGCTTTGACGAACGGTGCGGCGTCAAGGACGACATACCAGAGCCAGCGCCCATCGGGAGACCAGCTGTGCGCCCGCACCCCCGTAGCAAGCGGCGCATGACCATAGCCCGGAAGCACAGCACCCTCGGTATCGCCATAAATTGCAGTCGCAGGATGCGCGACGATCGGGGTTACAGCGCCGCTCGCCCCTATCCGATAGAGCTGGACGCCATTGCCCTTATCGAGCCGCGCGCTCCAGTCCCCCGTTCCGGGAATGCGCTTCAGCTGATCGATCCACGCGGCTCGCTGCAGCTCGCGGGTCGTGCCCTTTTCCAGATCAACATATCGCAGCAGCGCGACCGTCCGGTCGCTCTGGCGGTCGGCGATCCGCACGACATAGATCGCGCTCTTCGCATCCGCCGAGACCGCGAGATCCCGTACCTCGGGGACCGTCAGTTGATCGTCGATCGTCCAGCTGCGGCCGGCTTTCTGTGCGGCTGAGGCCGGCGAGGTCGGCAGCGCCGCGCCGAGCAGTGCCGCCCCTGCGAGCAGAAGAGGGCGGATCATGCTCACCACTCCTGCCGCACGGTGAGGCCGACGAAGCGCCCCGCCGGTGAATAATTTGTCGTATCGTAGGGCGTCTCGCTGGGCAGGGCGGTGACAATCGCCGTCGGCTTCGCATTGAACAGGTTGAGCGCGGCAAGCGACACGTCGGTCCGCTTGCCAAGGCGCACCCGCGCCGTGAGGTCGAGCGTGGTATAGGAGGGAATGCGCATGCGCACCGCCTGCCGATCGTCATCGAGCCCGCTCATATGGTTGACGAAGGCGGCGAGCGTGAAACGGTCGCCGCCATAGGTAACTCCGGCACGCCCGCGAAAGCGCGATGGCCGGAACAATGTGCCGGCGAGCGACGTCCAGGCAGCGCCGGGAAGGATCTGCTGGCGGCTCTTCAGGAAACTGCCCGCGGTCGAGAGCGCAAGCTCTTTCCCACCATCGAATTCAATGCGGTAGCGCATCGAAAGATCGACGCCCGAATAGCGCTGGCGCGCGATATTGCGGTCGCGTGCGTCGATGAAAGCAACGATGGTCGCAGGGTCGTAGGGCCGGCCCGTACTATTCTCCAGGCCGAGAAGTGCGCCGTCAATGATCGCGGCAAGATCGTTCGCATCGGGGTTTAGCGTAACAAGATCGGCATAGAGCGGATTATCGAGCACGCCGACGAGCGACGGGATCGGCGTCGCGACGCGGTCGGTGTAATCGATCCTGTACCAAGTGGCGGAGAATTCGAGGCCGCGCGCAGGAGTAAGCTGCGCGCTCAGCGTAATATTCTCCGAACGCTCGGGTCCGAGGCGACTGTCGGGGCCCGCCGCGAAGATGACGTTCGCGCTCGCCGGATAACCGTTCCCATAGCGGGCAGCGCGTCCCATGATCGCCGAATAGCCGCTATACTGCTGGTAGAGCGTCGGCATTTTGAACGAACGCCCCCACGAAGCACCGAGGCGGAGGATCTCCGCCGGCTCCCAAACGACGCTGAGCTTGGGGATCATAATGCTCGGCGCGTCCGAATAATCCTCGAAGCGGAGCGCGGCTGTGAGCGAGAGCGAGTGCAATCCCGCAATCTCTTGCGCGGGTGCCGTGACCGGGACCAGCAGTTCGCCATAGGCAAAGAGATTGTCACGCCGCCGCCGGACATCGCCCGTGGGGGACGCCGCGAAGAAGTGATTGCGCCGCGCCCCACCGCCGACGGCAATGCGCACGTCGCCCGCCGGCAGGGCGAACAGTGGTCCTTGGAAGCCCGCTTCAAGCGCGAGGTTGCGGTTGAAAAAATGTTTGTCGATGTGTGCGAGCAAATTTCCCCCGAAAAAGAGGTCGGAGAAGCCGCCCGTGCGATCGGTGCCGAAGAAGCCGCTCGCCTTGAAGCGCCAGTCCCCGCCGAGCTCCGCAGAGATGTTTGGGGCGATCCCGAAGGATTCCGAGGTACTGACATTGTCGAGCCCCAACTGGTCGGGGGCGAGCGCCAGGCTGTATCCGGTAACCGAGTGTAGCCGACTCTTCTTGTAAAGAAGGTCGGCAGCAAGCGTCACATCCGGACCGATCGCCTGATGTCCACTCAGGAGCAGCGAGTGCCGCCAGGTCGCGGGAAAGAGCATCGTTTCCGCATTGGCGGCGTCCGCATAATCGCGATCCCCCGCGCGGATCGCCGACGAACGGCTATAATCATAGGCTGCGAGCAGCCCGCCCGACGACCACGCCTTGCCGCCGAGCAGCCCGTACTGCTGCTGGACATTGCCGCCATCGGTCGATGCGCCGACGCGCGCCATTGCCGACGCACCGTCATAGTCGCGCTTGAGCAGGATGTTCACCACGCCCGCGACGGCGTCCGCGCCATAGATGGCCGAGGCCCCATCCGCGACGATCTCGATCCGCTCGACAGCGGAAACAGGGATGGCGCTGACGTCGATCACCGATGACACGCCGGTATAGGCGAAGCGATTTCCATTGATCAAAGTCAGCGTTGCATTGGGACCGATCCCGCGCAGGTTGAAGGTCGAGGCGCCGTTGACGTTGGCGTTCTCGTTTGGCGCTCCCTGGCCGTTGCCGATGCCGGGGTTGAATCCGCCGCCGAAATTCTGCGGGAGGCTGCGCGCAACTTCGCCGAGATCGGCCTGGCCTGCGTTACGGATATCTTCGCTCGTCACTCGGACAACCGGGGCTGCGGACGGGGCGCCCGCGATACGGCTGCCGGTCACCACGATGTCTTCTTGTGCCGGACTGCTCTCGGACTGCGCTCGCCCCAAAATGATGACCGAACCGCGCTCGAAGCGCGGGGTCAGCCCGGTTCCGCGCAGCAGGGTCTCGATTGCTTCGCGCGGAGTGATGTTTCCGTCTAGCGTTGGGGCCTTCCGGCCTGCGAGATCGGCACTCGACGCATAGAGTTCGATTCCTGCCTGCGCAGCCACTTTTCGCAGTGCCTCGTCGAGATCCTGCGCTGGCAGATCGAAGCTCTGGCGATCCTGCAACTGAGCCGCCGCGGCAACGGGATGCAGACAGGCCACACCGGCCATCAGCGACAAGCAAAAACGAGACTTTCCGGACATCATCATACTCCCCCTGGGTTGTGACCGGGTGCTTGGGCACACGGCCTTTGGGGGAGCGATGACGCCGGGTCGGCGACCGCCTTAGGGGAATGATGAAATAATTATCGGTGGCGCAGGTGGATGCCGTCGGCGCGCTTGCTGATCTCCAGATCGAACAATTGGGCGAGCCGCTCGGCCACTGTCTCGGGCTGGCTGATCCTGAACCGGCCCGACGCCTCGAGCCCCGCGGTTCCTGCGTCGTCGATGATGATCGGCTTCGCCGCGTAGCGATTGGCTTCGGCAGTGAGCTGATCGAGCCGGACCGAGCGATAGTCCGCCCAGCCCGACGGCCATTCGCGGCTGTCTTGCTGTGTCGGCGATGCGGCTGGTGGCTGCTCCTTGCCGTGCGGGCCGTAGGTCACGGACCGTCCCGATGACAGGACTTGGGCGTGCCGGGCGCCGGTTTCCGGGGCGCCGCCGAAGCGAATATCGGCCTCGCCGCGCAGCATCGTTACGCTGAGCGCGCCATTTTCCTCGAAACCGATATCGAATGCCGCATCCTCGGCCGTGACCACGCCGTCGCCGGCCTCGACGCGAAGCGGTTGTTCATTCTTGCTCACCGAAAGCCGGACGCGCCCCTTGGCGAGCCGCAGATGGCGTGTCGCTTGCGCAAATGAGACTTCGAGCCGGCTATCGGTGTCGAGCACTGCGGTGGAACCATCGGCAAAGCGGAAGCTGCGGATCTCCCCGCGGCGGGTGACCAGCGGCTCGGCCGCGCGCGCCGCGAGCGCACCGTCTCCGAGCGGACCGGAAAGCGGAGCGCCTCCGGCGCCGAAAGCCAGAAACACCACCGCAGCGGCGGCGATCACGGCTCCCGCCGACAGCCAGCGTCGCCCGGCCCGGCGTCGGCCGCTGCGCTGTTCGGTTTGCGCAGTGCCGTGACGCGGCGAGGATTTCAGGATCGCCGAGGCGGCGAGATTCTTCGCGATCCGTTCATAGGCCGCCTTGTGATCAGGCGAGGCCGAAAGCCAGGCGTCGAACTCGCCGCGGTGCGCATCGGGGTTCTCGCCGCGCATCTTCACGAGCCAGGCGTGCGCTACCGTGTCGACCGGATAGTCGTCAGACGCCTCACTCATCGGCCGCCGTCCACCACCTTTGCGATAAAGCCGAGCGCCCTCATCATATGATATTCCACCGTCGCGATGCTGATGCCGAGGCATTCATGTATCTCACGATAGCTGAGTTCGTCGACCCGGTGCATCAGAAACACCCGGCGTGTCTTTGGTGGCATGGCGTCGACCGCCTCTTCATAGAGCCGGAGAAGGTCGTCGGCTTCCATATTCCATTCCTGCTGCGGCGGGCTGGCGGCATCGCTTTCCTCCTGAAAGGAAAAGAAAAGCGCGGGGTTGCGCCGCTGCCTCCGGGCGCGGTCGATCAGCAGGTTCTGCGCTATCCGGCGAAGGAAGCCGCCCGGATTGGCGAGGCTGTGACGCTGCTCGCTGCCCGCCGCGCGCGCGAAAACTTCCTGCACGAGATCCGGCGCTTCTTCGGGCCCAGCCCTTCGGCGAAGAAAATGAAAGAGCCAAGGACCATGCGCCCGAAAAGCGTCATCGAGGTCGCAAGCGTCCGCCGGTGCCACGACGGGCCGGTCGTCGGGATGCGCGTGACAGGCCGACGACACCGAAAAGGGGTGGCGCTCCTGCGACAGTTTCTTGGCAGGGTATGATGACAATTTACACAGCCGATTGGCACGAGATCGCTGGCCGGCGTTTGCCCGGCTATCGATCTTCCAACGCTGTGCCGCCGTTTGGCCGCGTGGGAGCGGCATGGTCCGGAACGGCCGCCAGTCCGACAAGGACGGGCGTTCATAATGGCTGGCGAGAATATCGCGCGGGCGTTGCCAAATCTGTCCCGCACCCCGAATCATGTCAGCATGGCCGCGCAAAGACAAGGATTATGGGCAGAATCAGACGTTGGGCACCGGGTCTGGCACTATGACGCGCCTCCAAGCAGCCGCGCATAGCTGGCCGCTTCGCCGGCGCGGCGTTCGTGATAGCGGAGCAGAAGGTTGCGCGTCTCATGCGGCGGGCCGCTTGTCAGCGCGGCCGCGAGCGCATCCAGTTCGGCGACTGTTTCGCCGACAAGCTGTTCGTCGAGGTGCCGCGCCAGATGGAGGCGGTCGCCGAGCGCGGTGATGCTCGCGACCAGTTCGCCATTGCCCGACCGCGCTGCCATTTCGATGAACAGTCCGGCGGTTCGATCGGGATAGTCGCCATCCTGCGGAGCCGGCGTCGCGCGCCCGCGCGGGGTCGTCGCAAGCGCAGCGAGCAGCAGGATGAGATGGAGTTCGAGCATGTCGCGATACTCGGTCTCGGACAGGCGATGCGCGTGAAACCCGTCGCCATGGCTGAAATCGACCATGCGCTCGCCCGCCAGTCGGTAGAGGCAATCACGCACCGGCGTCACGCTGACCCCGAGCTGATCGGCGATCTTCGCCGATTCCAGCCGGCTGCCAGGCACCCAGCCGCCGGCCATCAGCCGGCGCTTGATCGCTTCATAAGTTGGCTCGACGACATGCGCGGGGCTCATGCGCCGTTCCGCTCGGCCGCCGCGAACTCTGCGAGCATCGCCATCTGGTCGGGACGCAGCCCATCGACCGCGCCGATATGCTCCGGGATATCGCCTCCGAGGAGTAACGAAGGGCATTGGCCTTCATAATTGCCGAGATTGGGACGGTGCTGGCGATAGCCCGCGAGCGCGGCAAGCTCGCGCGGGAAGCCGCGCGCGATCTCGGGGGGATAGGCGAGCCATAAATTCTCATAAGGTTTGAGCCAGCCGAGGCTGTAGCCGATCACGACACCGCGCCGCACCTGGTCGGTGATATTGGCGCCGGCGCCATGCGCGGTCGAGCCCAGAAAGCAGATCGCGGCGCCCGGGTCGCACGCAGCGATGATCGGCTCGCCGGGGTCGATCTTCGCCATGCCCTCCGCGCCATGGCTGTGAGGATAGATGTGCGTTGCGCCATTGTCCGCGGTGAAGGGGGTGAGCGGCCAGATGACATTGAGCAGATATTCGTGCGCGCCTTTTTCTCCCGCCCACATGTCATGGTCGCGGTGTGGAAACTGCCGGATCTCGCCCGGATGGATTTCGATCGCCTGCGCGACATTGAGCTGGATGCTCTCGCAGGCGTCGCCGAGAATGGATTCGACCGCCGCGAGGATTGTCGGTTCGAGCGCCAGTGCCTGCGCCCAGACCGAGCGCTTCATCAGGGCGCCGAATCTTTTGGTGCGGTGACCGTAGAAGTCGCCGCGCCCGAACGGTGTCGCGGCGAAGACCGGATCGAGATCGGCGTCGAGCGCCCCAATCGCATCCGGCGGCATCAGGTCGGGGACGATGCAGTATCCCGTCTCGCGCAGTTCCCGGGCAAGATCATCGGACGCAAGACCGGTCATGCTTCCGCCTCCCCATCGTCGTCGGCGAGGCGGAACGAGAGCGGCGCATAGACGCCGCCGCGCTTGAGGTCGTCGAGCACATGCGCGTCGATATGGAT
Source organism: Sphingopyxis sp. EU05-FHT14B03 (assembly GCF_058790875.1). Taxonomy (NCBI): domain Bacteria; kingdom Pseudomonadati; phylum Pseudomonadota; class Alphaproteobacteria; order Sphingomonadales; family Sphingopyxidaceae; genus Sphingopyxis; species Sphingopyxis sp. EU05-FHT14B03. The sequence goes on along the minus strand of NZ_JBYTDC010000007.1, from coordinate 38,688 downwards.
GTGCAATGCCATCAATCTCCCACCCGGATCCGCGGCCTTCGGCCCGAGCGCGTCGCATCTCCAGCCGAACTCCCGGACCTGATCGAACCAGCATAGGTCGGCGACGCCGGTATAATCGGTGATGCCTTCGCGCAGCGCATGCTCTGCAAGGGCGGTCACCAGCTGGTCGCGCGCGGCGCGGCGCGATGCTGCGTCCTGGTCCCGGTCGAGGCAGAAGCGGCTGATCTCGCACACGGTGGGGCCGCGCGGCACGTCGCCGGCGCACAGATGCGCAAAATGATCGCCAAGGAGATGTGCGCCCTCGGTCGGGAGCAGCCGCGCCGAGGCGCGGTGGCGGCCATCGGCGTCGAGCAGGATGAGATAGCGCGCCGCCGGCGTGTCGAAATGGTCGAGCTCATATTGGCCGGCGAGTACTGGCAGGTCCCATTTGAGCAGGTCGATGAAGACGCTCTTGCGCGCGGCGAACATGGCGCGCAGCGCCGCGTTCCCGGGCGCGGCGGGCGCCCGCGGGGTCGTGTCGATCATGATGATTCCTCGGCTGTTGGTGCCGGGAATCAAATCATTTTCCGTGGACTGCGCGTATCCCCAGATATGAGGATGATCCGCGCGATTCCAGAAGCTCTTGATAGTTGAGCCTGTCGCTCGTCGTCACGCGGGTGTCATCCGGACGATCAGCCGTGCGGTGTACCGGCCCGAAGCGTCTGGAGCAGCGGACAGGCGGGATCGTCGCCGGCCTCGCAAGCCCGTACCGAAGCGGCGAGGACACGCTCCATCCGCTTGAGATCGGCGATCTTCGCGCGCACATCCGCAAGGTGCGACGAGGCGACGTCGCGCACCTCGGCGCAGGCAGCCTGGCCTCCAGTCGCGAGTTGGAGCAGCGCCCGCACCTCGTCGAGGGTGAAACCGAGCTCTCGGGCCCGGCGCACGAAGCCGAGGCGCCCTACATCCTCCTCGCCATAGTTGCGGTAGCGACCGCGCCGGAGCGGAACGTCGAGGACGCCGATCCGCTCATAATAGCGGATCGTTTCGATGTTGCAGCCTGTGCGGCGCGAGAGTTCGCCGATCTGCATCGCTCTGGTTGCGGCCATCGCAAAAATACCTCTTGAGTCTGTAGCTGCTACAGATGCTACGGCGTCCCCTCACACCGCACAAGGAACCGATCCCAATGCAGAATCGCCCCAAGGGTATCGACGCCGGCGCGTTCACCTTAGCCGGCATCGCCGCGGCTTTCGGCGTTGCATCCTGTTGCGCGCTGCCCTTCCTGCTGGCCTCTGCGGGGATCGGAGCCGCATGGCTCGGCGGCATCGCGATGGTCGCCATGCCCTATCGCACGCCGCTTCTTCTGATCGGGGCGGCATGCCTCATTCTCGGCGCCTTCCTGCTGTTCCGCCAGCAGCGCGCGGCCGCGCGCTGTGGCCCCGGCGGTGCCTGCACGCCCCGCTGGGTGCGCATCCTGACGCTTGCCGGCCTCCTGCTTGGCGCGGCGCTGCTGTGGGCGGGCTACCATTATGTCTGATGCCGGCCCCGACCTTCGTTCGACGATCACCTGTCCGCAGTGCGGCCATCGCGAGACGGAACCGATGCCGACCGACGCCTGTCAGTTCTTCTATGACTGCAAGGGCTGCGGTGCCGTGCTGAGGCCCGAGCCCGGCGACTGCTGCGTGTTCTGCTCCTATGGAACCACGCCCTGCCCGCCGATCCAGATCGGAGGCAAGGGCGCGTGCTGCGACTGAGCGGCACGCCCTTGCCTCGGCTGTCATTCCGGGCGTGCCTGCCTCCTTGCTGAATTTCCGGACAAGTCGTCGTTGACGCGGTCAGCGCGCGTGCCACCAGTCATAGACGTCCCCGAATCCGATGAGGCCATCGAACAGCGCGCAGAGGGTCAGCATCTGGCCGCAATGCACGTCATAGCGGTCGCGCGCGGTCTTGAGATGCTGGACGACCGTCACTTCGCCGATCCCGAGAATGACCGCCACTTCGGCCGCGGTCTTGCCGCGTGCGGTCCATAATACGCACTCGCGCTGCCGTTCGCTCAGCGTCGCTTTGCTTTTTAGCGGCACGGCGCCGACGAGCTGGCGTGCCGAGACGATCGCGAGCGCGCCGATGATTTCGGCAATGCGGAGCATATCGTCCTGAAGCTCGCTTTGCGGGCGCAGGACGAAAGAGCAGGCGCCGCTGGCCTCGCCAGGGAGGTGGCGCGGCACCGTATAGCCGTCGGCGAGACCATATTCGCGGCCGACATGGAGCATTTGCCGGTCGCTGCGGGTCAGCGGGATGTAGCTTTCGATCTCGTCCCAGCGGAAGCCGGTCATCGACCGTTCGCCGGCGCGGCGCACCGGATCGGCACCGCCAAGATCGAAACCGACATAGACCTTGGCCCAGGCATCGGGGTAATTGTGAACCAGCAGGGATGCCGGCTCGGCATTGCCGCGCCGGTCATAGGCGAGCGCGAAATGGTCGAAGCCGAGGCGCATCGATGCGCGCGCGAGGGCTTCGAAGAGCCCGTCCTCATTCGTCGCCGTGGAAATTTCGAGGGCGAGTTCCTCCATCAAACAAAAATGCTTCACTGTGACCGTCCGGTCGCCGGCACGTTCCCAACCCGTCGATCCCGCGAGCCGCTCCCTGGGTCGCCGGTCCCGGTTCCTCTCCGGCACGGACGACAGATGGGACATTATGCGACTGGTCCCGGCCCTCGGCGAGGCGGGCTTTTGCCCTGGCCCCTGCTGCGCGACGGCGATCGCCTCCCGGTCCTAATCGATTGGCCGGAAACGGGAAAGGCGCGGGCCCCGGAAAATTGGCCCCAGATCTGCATCTATATTCCGGTCGCCGGACGGTGCCGCGGGGCGCCGGAAAGAGAGCGAGAGGAAGGCACGGGTCCTGGTGAGCGGATCGAAGGAGGCGGGAGTGGCCCTGCCTCCGGTCCGCCGCGGAGACCTTGCATGACATATCATCCCTTCTTCCTGCCCCGGGCGCTCGCGCGGCCCGGCGTCCGCCCGGCCGGCATGTACGCCCCAACCCTGGCGGGCAGGGCGGCGACATGAAACTCCTGACCCCCGATCTCGCGGCGCACCTGCGCGCCAACGACGCGGCCCGTCGTGCAGCCGTCGCGCGCGGCGGGCGCGAGCCCGATCCGGCGCCCGTCGTGCGCTTCTTCAACCCGGTGGGATCGGCGACCTGGCTCGCGACCGAGATGGACGAGGACGGCATATTGTTCGGCCTTGCCGACCTTGGCTTCGGATGCCCCGAGCTCGGCAGCTTCGCGCTGGCCGAACTCGAAGCGGTCCGGCTGCCGTTCGGCCTTGGTATCGAGCGTGATCTCGGCTTCACGCCGCATCATCCGCTCTCGGTCTATGCCGCGGCGGCTCGCAGCGCGGGCTCGATCCTGCTCGGCGAGCGGCGTTTGCGCGAAGCGGCAGCGCGGATGAGCGGGCGTGGCTGCCGGATTTCCGGGTGCGGATAGGTCCGCCTGCGGCGGCCCCAAAGGGAGAGGAGGGCCGGGTTTTCGTGACGGGCTTGAAAGCCGGGAGAGTGTCTCGCGGCGGCCCGTCATGGAGAATGGCCATGGCCAGAACTGCCGCCAAAATCACCCTCAGCCCGTCGCGCGACATCCCGCTCGACCGGCTGGTCCTGTCGCAGTCCAATGTCCGGCGTGTGAAGGCCGGCGTGTCGATCGACGCGCTGGCCGACGACATCGACCGGCGCGGGCTGCTCCAGAGCCTCAACGTCCGGCCGCTGCTGGGTGCCGACGGCCAGGAAACCGGCCGGTATGAGATACCGGCCGGCGGGCGCCGCCACCGCGCGCTGGAACTGTTGGTGAAGCGCAAAAGGCTCGCGAAGGATGCGCCGATCCCCTGCGTCGTGCGCGCTGCCGACAATGATATCCTCGCCGAGGAGGACAGTCTCGCCGAAAACAGCTTTCGCGAGCAGCTTCATCCGCTCGACGAGTTTCGTGCGATGCTGGCGATGGTCGAGAAGGACACCGGCATCGAGGAAATCGCCGCGCACTTCCACACCACGCCGGCCGCGGTGCGCCAGCGGCTCAAGCTCGCGGGTGTCTCGCCGAAGCTTCACACCCTCTACGCCGACGATGCGATGACGCTCGACCAGCTGATGGCGTTCACCGTGTCGGACGACCATGCGCGCCAGGAAGAGCTGTGGGACCAGCTCGAACACAGCTTCAACAAATCGGCGGCCTATATTCGGCAGAAGCTGACCGAGAACAGCGTGCGCGCCGCCGACAAACGGACATGCTTCGTCGGTCTGGGCGCCTATGTCGAAGCCGGTGGCGGCGTCGTGCGCGACCTGTTCGAAGCCGACGGCGGCGGCTGGCTCACCGATCCGGCGCTTCTCGATCGGCTGGTCGACGAGAAGCTGAAGGCGGAAGGCGAGCGCGTCCTTGCCGAGGGCTGGAAATGGGTGACGACCTCGATCGACCTGCCGTGGGACGCCACGCGCGGCCTCCGCGAAATCGACCGCGAGGTGACCCCGATGAGCGAGGACGAGCTGGCGCGCGTCGCCACGCTCGAGGCCGAAGCCGAGGAACTCGAGGGTGAATGGGCCGATGCCCCGGAGGTTCCGGCCGAGGTCCACGCGCGTCTCGATGCAGTCGAGACCGAGCTCGGTACGCTCGCGGACCGGCCGGAGCTGTTCGACCCGGCCGAAATGGCGATCGCCGGTGCCTTCGTCTCGATCGATCGCGATGGTTCGGTGCGGGTCGAGCGTGGATTCGTGAAGCCCGAGGACGAGCCGAAGGCGGAAGCGTCCGAAGACGAAGCGCATTCGGCCGCGGACGGCGATGCCCGGTCCGCCGGCCCGGACGCGGGCGGCGAAGCCGCGGTGTCGGCGGACGCCGGGGAGGACGAGGAGGTGGAGACACTCCGGCCCCTTCCCGATCGGCTCGTGTCGGATCTGACGGCGTGGCGCACGCTCGCGCTTCAGGACGCCTTCGCGCAGGATCCGGCGACCGCCTTCGCTTCGGTTCTCCATGCCCTGGTGCTCGGCTGCTTCTATTCGAGCAGCAGGGAAAGCTGCGTTCAGGTGTCGCCGAACCGCGTCTATTTCACCAACGCGCCGACCAATTTGCGCGATTGCGGCCCGGCGCAGGCGATCGACGCGCGCGCGGCCGAATGGAAGGAGCGGCTCCCGCAGTCGGACAAGGAGGTGTGGGACTATCTGCTGACGCTCGATGGCGAGGAGCAGACGAAGCTGTTCGCGCATTGTGCGTCGCTCTGCGTCAACGCGCAGGCCGAGATCGTGCCCAAATATGACAATGGCCGCATCTCGGCGCATGGCGTCGAGCGCCGGATCGCGCACAGCCATGTGCTGGCGCAGGCGGTGGGACTCGATGTGCTCGGCGCGGGCTGGCGTCCGACGGCCGACGGCTATTTCCGCAGCGTGACCAAGCCGCGGATCATCGCCGACGTCGCCGAAGCGCGGGGCGATAATTTTGCCCGGATGATCGACCATCTCAAAAAGGCCGATATGGCACGCGAGGCCGAGCGGCTGCTCGAAGACAGCGACTGGCTCCCGGCGCCGCTGCGTAATCCTGACCTTGAGCCCGCTCCGGTTCCGGATGCGGCGAATGATGACGCCGGGGGCGCACTTCCGCCGGGTCTCGCCGACGCGCTCAATGACGATGTCGCGGGCGGCGATGTCGTCGCGGCCGAATAGCCGCCGCGGGCCAGGACGGCCCATCCCGATCCCAAATTTGAAAGCCCGACCGCGTGCCGGGCTTTCCTTCTTCTGGAGAATTGAAATGTCCAATCTTGCCAATCAACTGTCACCGGTGACGATGCCGGGCGCAGACCATGGAGGGCGTCATGGCTGACCGTGTTCCAGTTTCGATTACGATCGGCGGCTATGCCGACCAATCGACCTTCGCCGAGCTTGCGGGCCTGATCGCCATGGAGGGCCTGTCGACCGAATGGGATGGTCCGTCCTTCGAGCCCGGCCATCGCACCGTCGGCGAGGCGGTGTCGCTCTATGCCCATGAGGTTGCCTGGGGCCGGGTCGAAGCCCTCGAAAGCTTCTGTGCCGAGAAGGGGCTGCCTTTTGTTCGCTGGTCGGGGAGCTATCCCGGCGAATGGAGCGCCGAACGGATCGTCTTTCGCGGTGCCGGCTCGATCGATTCCTACATGGTCGACGAATCCGACCGCGTCATGATCGACCACTATCTGGTGAACGAGCGCGGGAGCATCGAGGCGGTCCTCGCCTATTTCGACGCGGCGGCCTTTATCGTGCCGCCGCTGGTGGTCGAGGGCGATCCCCCACCGGTGGATGCGGCTGCTGTGGAGGAGGCGCGTCATGGCTGACTATTTCTCCCAGACGGTCATCCAGCCCGATGTCCCGGTCGCGGCGATGACTGTGCTCGAGCGCAGGATCCTTGGCGAAATCTTCGAGCATGAGGATATGGGCGACGACGTCTATTTCTTCGCGAGCGCGGGTCCGAACGACTTTCTGTTCCTGTCGGTCGATGAGGCGAGGGCGCTGCTTGCGGAAAGCGAGGGTGTTCAAAGCTGCGCAGCCGAATTGGTCGAAAAGGAACTCGGCGAATGCGAAGCGGAGGCGACCGAACTTGAGATCGACATGTCGATGTTCGGCTATGAGACCATCCTCCAGGACATCGTCCGGCGATCGGAGACACTCGATCATTTGCAGGTGATGATGGCCTGGACCTGTTCGAAGATGCGCCCCGACGGCTTCGGCGGCATGGCCATCTTCATCACCGCCGACGACATCGACACGATGTCGACGACGGGCTTCCTCGAGGAGGCGCTTGGCCGGCTTCAGAGCGACCGTCCTACGGGATGATCGATCCAGTGCTGACAAACCGACGGAAAAGCCCGGCTCTGTGCCGGGCTTTTCCTTTTTGGGGAGGTAGGTCCTTGTTTGGGAGGCAGGCGTGTCCGCCTCCCTTTTTCCCACCTCTTCGACCCGTTCAAAGGAGGCAAGCCCATGCCCGAGATTGTCGAAACGACCATATATGGTCTCGAAGAGCTTTCCGAGCCGGCAAAGGACCGGGCCCGTGCATGGTATCGCGAGGGCGGCTTCGATTATGATTGGTACGATACGGTTTTCGACGATTTCGAGCGCATCTGCGACCTTGTCGGCGTCGAACTGGCGACGCAGCGGGTCCGGCTGTTCGGCGGCGGCACGCGCGCGCGAAGCTGCATCTGGTTTTCGGGCTTTGCGAGCCAGGGCGACGGTGCCTGCTTCGAGGGTGTCTATCGTTACGCCAAGGCTGCGCTGAAGAATATCCGCAGCTTTGCGCCGAAAGACGCCGAGCTTCATCGCATCGCGGGCGCGTTGCAGGCGGTCCAGCGCCGCAACTTCTATCGGCTATCGTCGGTCGTCGTGCACCGCGGCCGATATCATCACGAATATAGCATGGCGATCACCGTCGAGCGTGATGACCCGAGGATGCGGGAGATGACTGCGGATGCCGAGGATGAGATTGGCGAAGCGCTGCGCGATCTGGCGCGCTGGCTCTACCGGCAGCTCGAGCGCGAGTTCGATTATCTGAACTCCGATGAAGCCGTCGACGCGGCGATCCTGGCCAATGGCTATGGCTTCACCGAAGCCGGGGAACGCTTTGGCTGAGAGGGAGAGACGGGCCGGAAGGGGATAGCCCCAGGGTTCAGGAGAGAGCGCCTGGCGGCTGCCCTTCAACGCCTCTCCAGGATATTCCCGCCATGCGAACCATTTTGCCCGACGCCGCAGCCGGCGCCGCCCCCATTTCCTCATCTCTTTCCTCACCTGCAGCCACCCCGGCGGCGCGGCTCTTCGATGCGGCCCAGCGCCTGCTTCCGCTGCTTGAGGACGGAACGCCCTTCGACACCGGGCAGATCCGGATCGCGATGACGTCGGCCTACGGCCAGAAGGATGCCGAGGGCGCATGGGACTGGAAGATGGCCTATGACGCGTGCGAGGCGGCGCAGGTCCTGCTGCTGCGCCGCTATGGGCGCGCGCTGGCCGCGCGCAGCCGCTCGCCGCAGCGCCAGCTCGCGATGTGGCAGCGCATCGCGGCGCGTGTCCCGACCCAGACGCGGCGCTCCGAGGAAGGACAGTCCTTCCAGCAATTCTCGACCCCGCTGCCGCTCGCCTTTGTCGCCGCCTTCGCTGCCGCGATCCGGCCCGGCGATTGCGTGCTCGAGCCCTCGGCGGGGACGGGCATGCTCGCCGTGCATGCGGGTCTTGCGGGCGCGACGCTCGCGCTCAACGAATTCGCCGAACTGCGCGCGGGCCTGCTCGAGCTGCTTTTCGCGCCGACACCCGTCAGCCGTCACGATGCCGCGGCGATCGACGACCGGCTCGATCCGGCGGTTGTGCCCGATGTCGTTTTGATCAATCCGCCATTCTCCTCGCTCGTGAATGTCGACCGCAAGATGAAGGGCGCGGCGCTTCGCCATATCGCCTCGGCGCTGGCGCGTCTGAAAGACGGCGGCCGTCTCGTCGCGATCCTCGGCGCCGGCTGCTCACCCGAGGCGCCGGCATGGCGCGACGCCTTCATCCGCTTGCAGGAAAGCGGCACGCTTCGTTTCTCGGCGGCGATCACCGGCCAGGTCTTTTCGCGGCATGGCACGACGATCCCTACCCGCCTCATCGTGATCGACAAGATTCCCGCGGGCGATCCCGCGCAGCTTCTACAAAGCCGCGGTGAAGCGCCCGACCTTTCCACATTGCTCAAATGGGTCGAGGAGGATCTGCCGCCGCGCCCGGCACCGCCCGCTTTGCTCGCCGCAACGACGACGGTCGGGCCGGCCCGTACGGTCGCGAACATTGATCGCGCATGGGCCCCGGCTTCGGCAAAGGCTGCGCTGCCCGCCGATCCCGGCGTCGAGCTTGGCTATGAAATATTGGACTGGATGCCGCCCGAGGGCCAACTCGGCGACACCATCTACGAGCCCTATGCGCTCCAGTCGCTCCTCATTCCCGGCGCGAGGCCGCATCCCACCGCGCTGGTCCAGTCGGCCTCGATGGCATCGGTCGCGCCTCCCAAGCCTGTCTATCGACCGCATCTGCCGGCGCGGCTGGTCAGCGAAGGCATGCTGTCCGACGCGCAGCTCGAATCGATCATCTATGCGGGTGAGGCCCATGCCGGGCATCTCTCGGGCGCGTGGACGGTCGATGCCACCTGGGACGTCGTCGGCGCCGCATCCGATGACGCGGAAGGCGCGGTGCAGTTCCGGCGCGGCTGGTTCCTCGGCGACGGCACCGGCGCCGGCAAGGGCCGCCAGGTCGCGGGCATCATTCTCGACAATTGGTTGAAAGGGCGCCGCCGCGCGCTCTGGATCTCGAAGTCGGACAAGCTGCTCGAAGACGCCCAGCGCGACTGGTCGGCGTTGCAGCAGGAGAAACTGCTCGTCACCCCGCTGTCGCGCTTCCGCCAGGGGGCGCCGGTGAAGCTCGGCGAGGCCATTCTTTTCACCACCTATGCGACATTGCGTTCGCAGGGGCGCGAGGGGAAGGCGAGCCGGATCGAGCAGATCGTCGAATGGCTCGGCCGCGACTTCGATGGCGTCATCATCTTCGACGAGGCCCATGCGATGGCCAACGCCGCGGGCGGCAAGGGTGAGCGCGGCGATCAGAAGCCATCGCAGCAGGGGCGGGCCGGGCTTCGCCTCCAACATGCGCTTCCCGAGGCACGCATCGTCTATGTCTCGGCGACGGGGGCCACCACCGTGCAGAATCTCGCTTATGCCCAGCGCTTGGGTCTCTGGGGCGGCAGCGATTTCCCGTTCGTGTCACGGGCGGATTTCGTCGCGGCGATCGAGGACGGCGGGGTTGCGGCGATGGAAGTGCTCGCGCGCGACCTGAAGGCGCTCGGCCTTTACGCGTCGCGTTCGCTCTCCTTCGACGGCGTCGAATATGAGCTGCTCGAACATGCGCTGACGGGCGAACAACGGCGCATCTACGACAGCTATGCCGCCGCCTTCCAGGTCATCCACAATAATCTCAATGCCGCGATGGAGGCGGCGGGGGTGACGAGCGCAGAACATGGCACATTGAATGCCCAGGCCAAGTCGGCGGCGCGATCGGCGTTCGAGAGCACCAAGCAGCGCTTTTTCAACCATCTCATCACCGCGATGCAGACGCCGAGCGCGATCGCGAGCATCGCGCGCGATCTTGAGGCGGGCCATGCGGCGGTCGTTCAGATTGTCTCGACCGGCGAGGCGCTGCAGGAGCGGCGGCTGGCCGAGATCCAGGCGGACGAGTGGAACGATGTGTCGGTCGACATCACGCCGCGCGAATATGTGCTCGACTATCTTGCGTCGAGCTTCCCGGTCCAGCTCTTCGAGCCCTGCACCGACGGCGACGGCAATCTGTCGTCGCGCCCGGCCTATGACGGCGATGGCAATATGATCGTCAGCCGCGAAGCCTGTCGGCGCCGCGACGCGATGATCGAGAAGCTGGCGTCGCTGCCGCCCGTGCCGGGCGCGCTCGACCAGATCGTCCAGCATTTCGGGACCGCTATGGTGGCCGAGGTGACGGGGCGCTCGCGGCGGATCGTGCCGCGGGCCCGCGAGAGTGGCGACGTCCGTTTCGCGGTCGAGAACCGTCCGGGCAGCGCCAATGTCGGCGAGACCCATGCTTTCATGGACGATGAGAAGCGAATTCTCGTCTTTTCGGAAGCCGGCGGCACCGGGCGCTCCTATCATGCCGACCTTGGCGCGAAGAACCAGCGCCGCCGTATCCACTATCTGCTCGAGGCGGGCTGGAAGGCCGATGCCGCGATCCAGGGCTTCGGGCGCACGAACCGCACGAACCAGAGGCAGCCGCCGATGTTCCGCCCGGTATCGACCGACGTGAAAGCGCAGAAGCGCTTCATCTCGACGATCGCGCGGCGGCTCGACACGATGGGCGCGATCACGCGGGGGCAGCGGCAGACGGGCGGCCAGAATATGTTCAGCGCGCACGACAATCTGGAATCCTTCTATGCCCGCGACGCGCTCCGCCAGCTCTACATGCTGATCGTGCGCGGCAAGGTGGAGGGCTGCTCGCTGCTCTGCTTCGAGGCCGCGACCGGGCTGTCGCTGCTCGATGCCGAAGGCGGGATTCGCGACGAACTGCCGCCGATCACCACCTTCCTCAACCGCATGCTCGCGCTCACCATCGACCTACAGAATATCCTGTTCGACGCGTTCGAGGGGCTGCTCGTCGCCCGGGTCGAGGCGGCGATCGCGGCGGGCAGCTATGAGGTCGGCCTCGAGACGCTGCGCGCCGAGAGCTTCATCGTCACCGATCGCCGGACGATCTACACCCATCCCGGCACCGGCGCCGAGACTCAGCTTCTGACGATCGACCGGATTGACCGCGTCGTCCCGCTCTCGCTCGGCAAGGTGCTCGATCTCGCTCGGGCTGAAGAAGCGGCGTTGCTGGTGAACGGGCGTTCGGGCCGGGCAGCGGTCAAGCTGCGCGCGCGCAGCCTCGTCGACGACGAGGGTGCGGTGCATCGCCGCTTCCGCCTGATCCGCCCGATGGAGACTGTACTGATCCTCGCCGAGCAATTCGGGGCGAGCCACTGGACTATCGTCGATGCGGAGGCGTTTACCGCGGCGTGGGAAGCCGAACTTCGAGAGCTTCCTGAATATGAAACCGGCACGCTCCATATGGTCTCGGGGCTCCTGTTGCCGATCTGGCGCAGCCTGCCGAACGAGTCGACACGGGTCTACCGCCTGCAGACCGATGCTGGCGAGCGCGTGATCGGCCGCCGCGTATCGCCCGCATGGGCCGCTCGGATCGTCGATGACGGGCCGCCGAAGCTGTCGGCCGAACAAGCCTGGTCGATGTTGCTCGCGGGCGATGCCGTTTTCCACCTCGCTGAGGGTCAGCGCGTCGCGCGCGTCCGGGCCATGAACGACTGGCGGATCGAGCTTACCGGTTTCAACGATCTGGGGATCGAGCGCCTCAAGGCATTTGGCTTGATTTCGGAGATCGTCTCGTGGAAATTGAAGCTCTACGTGCCGGCAGGGGCTGCTGGCGCCGATGTGTTCGCGAAGCTCGTCGATCGGTTTCCGATTGAACGGGTCAGCGACCGCAAGGCCGCCTGAAGGAGCCCCGCATGGAAAGTCCAGCCCGTGAACTCGCGCGCCGTCTCGGTGAAAATGCCGAGGCGGTGTGCCGTCACTATCTCTCGAACGGTCGCCGTGAAGGCCATTATTGGCTGGTCGGCGATGTGCATAATGCGCCGGGGCGAAGTCTTTATGTCCGTCTCAGCGGTGACGACGGCAAGCCGCGCGCTGGAAAATGGACCGATGCGGCGACCGGCGACCATGGCGACTTGCTCGACATCATCGCCGCGAGCTGCACGCATATGAGCCTCGGCGAAACGCTTGCCGAGGCGCGGCGCTTCCTGAGCCTGCCTCCGCCTGACCTGGTGAAGCGCAACCCGCGTCCGCGGCGGGCGAGCCCGGGAAGCAGGGAGGCGGCCGCGCGGCTTTGGGCGGCTTCGAAACCCATCGCCGGGACGCTGGTGCCAATCTATCTCGCGGGCCGCGCTCTTCGGCGGGGCGGGGATTTGCCGGCGCTGCGATATCATCCGCATTGCTATTATCGCCGGTCCGAAGAGGATGCCCCATCGGTCAAGCCGGCATTCCCGGCGATAATCGCCGCTGTCACCGATTTGGACGGCTCGCTCATGGGCGTCCATCGCACCTGGCTCGATCCGGCACGGCCGGCCAAGGCGCCGGTGGCCTATCCGCGGCGCGCGATGGGACATCTTTTGGGGCATGGCGTTCGCTTCGGGCTGGCGGGAGAGGTCATGGCTTTCGGTGAGGGCATCGAGACCATGCTGTCATTGCGCGAGGTCGCGCCATCGCTGCCGCTCGTCGCCGGCCTCTCGGCGGCGCATCTCGCGGCGCTCCTGTTTCCGACAGGCTTGCGGCGCCTCTACGTCGCGCGCGACGATGATCCCGCGGGGCGCGCCGCTTGGGCCGCGCTGAACGAACGCGCCTTGCCGCTGGGCATCGCGGTCCACGCGCTTGAGCCGCAGCGCGACGATTTCAATACCGATCTCCGCCGCGTCGGCCCGGCGCGGCTGGCAGAAGGGCTGCGGTCGCAGTTGACGCCTGTCGATGCGGGGAGATTTCTTGGACGATGATGCCTGACAAAAACCGTTCGGCTTGGAGCCCGGACGCTATCGTGCCCTTTTACGTATCGAGGCTCTTCTTTTCATAGATGGTCGTGATGGCCGTGCCGTCCCACATATAGCAGAGATGCCGTTCCTGCCGGCAATTGGACAGGAGGCGCGGCCGGAAGGCGGCGGCGCATTCGCCGCCGGGATGGCGGACGCTCTGGTAGCGGATACCGTCCGAACCCGCATCGCGGAGCTCCGCCCCGAGCCCTTGCGCATGGATATAGCTGTCCGGATCGTAGAGATGCGCATGGCTGTCCGCGAGACCGCGAATGTCGTGGAGACTGGCCTCAAGGTCGATGGCATAGACGCGCATGTCGATCTCCTGGGCAGGCTCGTCGGTCGCGGTGAGGAATCTGGTGCGGTGATGCCGCGTTTCGGCGATCGCGGTGTCGAGCGTGTGGCCGGCGTAGAAGACGCCGAAGCTGCCGTCGGTAAAACGGCTGCCCTCGGGATTGAGATGGGTGAAGGCCGCCATGATCGGTGTCGTGCCGGGGCCCGAAACACGGTCCTCGGGCGGCACCAGCGCGAGTATGCCGACTTCGTCGCGGAGGCGATCGTTGGTCATCGCCTCGATCTGGAAGACCGCCTCGAGATCGTCCGGATCGGCGACCTTCTCGAACAGGCCGATCGGCGGGAAGCGGCTGGGGATGATGCGGTAGCAGGGCGACCAGCTCGTCGCCGTGACCGGAATGTCGAGCGGCATGGGCTTAGCCGCGCTGCCCGTCGATATATTGCCGCACGACATAAAGGTCCGAGACATTGCCCGACACCATCCGGTCGAGGGCGGACTTGCCGGCGAAGCTCTTCGCCTTGTTCGGCTTGCGGACCCACTCGTCCGCGGTCTGCGGCACGAGAATCTGCAAGCCTTTGTAGATGCCCATGACATAGGAAATCCGCTCGAGCGCATCCTTCGAAAGCGCCGCGACCTCGCCGCGTTTCCAATTATGCAGCGTCGAACGGCTGTCGAGCCCGAGGACCGCCATCTGCTCGCTTTCGCTGAGCTTCCACGCCTCGGCGATGTTGAAAAAGGTGCGCAGCGCCGGGCCGGTAAGATCCTTCCGGTCGATCGTCTTCGCTACGGCTGTTGCCATGTCGGGCTCCTTTCATGGTCCATATGTTCCGTTATTGTGCTAAAGTCAATATTTATACCGAATAGGAACATTCTTGGCCATGAGATCCCAGCCGCAGCGATGGCGATGTCCGAAAAACATATAGGAATTTCGGACACATTCGATCTCGCCGTATCGCTTTGCCGAGTATCTGGCCGTGCGCGCAGGCGAAACTCCTAATGGCGCGGCACCCATCACATTCTGCGTGCGCAGGGCCGCAGCGGCACGAGCGGCTCGCCATATCCGGATGGAGGTACAGGGCTTTTGCTATCTTCTTCCGGAAAGCTGCACCTCCGGCCTTCGCTGGAGGGCGACTGCGGCAGCGCGCGCGGGCCTCGCAATGGCTTGGCGTGCGGCTATTTTCCGCCGGGGCTCTGCCCCTTTGCATCGCGAGGCAAAATAGCCTTCGCCCGCCATCCTTCGCTGCGCTTCGGCCGCCCGGGCTCTGCCCGTGCGGTGCGGACCCGCACCCGCCGCCGCGGAGGCGTCGCCGCGAAGGCCGCGAGAGGCGCGGCCGCCAGATGCGAGAGATGACATGACCGACCTGTCCGACCTTCCCGAACACGGCGAACCGCATGAACCCGGCGCCAGCGCTTATCTTCTTCAGGAAATGCAGCTTTATGGTCACCGTCCCTATGACGACGAGCCCGATGGCAGGCCGCTTCCCGACGACCGGCTCGCCGGCGGTGCCGTCGCCGACATCTTCGACGCAATGGCGGGTTGCCTTGTCGATACCCGCATCGAGCCCGATCTCGAAGACCTGCTCTGGAACATCGTCAATATCTTTCACCGAGCCGGCGAGCGGATCGAACGCGACCTCGATCGCAATGAGCAGGCGCAGCGCGAGCAGCAGCGCGAGCAGGACGGCAGCGAAATCCGCTCGGTCGAACTCGAGCGCAAGATCGCGGAAGGCATCACGATGATCGAGCGCCGCGATACGATGGAATTTTTCCGCGAATGCGCCGCCGAGCAGTTCCGCCTTCATGTCCGCAAGGCGTGGATGCCGCGCACTGGATCGCGCGCGCAGCACAAGACCTTGACCGCCTCGATGATCGACAGCCGCGATTTTCTCGACAAGAGGCTGCGCGAAAAGGCCGCAGCATTGATCCCCGAAGGCACCCGTGTCGCCTTCAGCGGTGGTCCCGGCTGCAACGATCACCAGCATATCTGGGCTGCGCTCGACCGTATCCACGCCCGCCACCCCGACATGGTGCTCATGCATGGCGCCACCCCCACCGGGGCCGAACGTGCCGCCGCCTGCTGGGCCGACACCCGCCGCGTGCCTCAGGTCGCTTTCCGGCCTGACTGGAACCGCCACAAGAAGGCCGCGCCCTTCAAGCGCAACGACCGGATGATCGACGCGATGCCTGCCGGGCTGGTCGTCTTCTCGGGCACCGGCATCCAGGACAATCTCGTCGACAAGGCGCGCGCGTTCGGCATCCCCGTCTGGGATTTTCGCGTGCCGCCCGAAACTTGACGGCAAATTTGACTGCAACACCGCTTGCCATCGGGCGAGCGGACTTACAGGGTGAGAATAGTTATGCGAACCGATGTCGATCATCTACCGGCGAACAAGCAGCGCGAGCTCGAGCGCGTGAAGGCGATCATCTTCGAGGAATTCGAGGATGCGATCGCACTCGCGACGATGAGCTGGAAGAAGAAGGGCCGGATCGAAAAGCTGATCCTTTACGGCAGCTATGCGCGTGGCGGCTGGGTCGATGAGCCCCATACCGCCAAGGGCTATCGTTCGGATTTCGACCTGCTCATCATCGTCAACGACAAGCGCCTGACCGAGCGGGTCGATTTCTGGCTGAAGCTCGAGGACCGGCTCATCCGCGAACTGGCGATCGACAAGACGCTGCACACGCCGGTCAATTTCATCGTCCACACCTTGCAGGAGGTGAACGACGGGCTCGCGCACGGGCGCTATTTCTTCATGGATGTCGCGAAGGACGGGATCGCGCTCTACGCATATGACGACAAAGAGCTGCACAAGCCGAAGCCGAAGACGCCCGAGCAGGCGCTGGCGATGGCGCAGGAATATTTCGAAGAGTGGATTCCCGGCGCGGCAGAGTTTTTAGAGGGATATAAGTTCTACATCGGTCGACGGAGTTACAAAAAGGCCGCATTCCTGCTGCATCAAAGCACCGAAAGTCTCTATCATGGCGTTCTGCTCGTCTGCACCTTCTATACGCCCTACGTTCACAATCTAGGTTTCTTGCGAACGCAGGCCGAGCGCATCGACATGCGTATCGTCAATGCTTGGCCACGCGAGACGCGTGCTGAGCGAGCCCGCTTCGAGAAGCTGAAGGAAGCCTATGTGAAGGCGCGCTATTCGAAGCATTATCGCATCACCGAGGAAGAGCTTCTCTGGCTCGGCAACTGCGTCGAGGAACTGGGACGCGCAGTCCATGCGATCTGCTCCGAGCGCATCGCGGAGCTCGAGGAGCGGTGCCGCCCGGCTCGATCGCCGGGCTAGTCGGCGGTGCTTTCCGCCTTTCGCAAGGCGTCGGCGATCATCGCGGCGAGCGATTCCTCGGCCTGGATGCGGGCGACATGGTCTTTTGAGTCCAAGTCGCGGCGGACCCATTGCGGAACCCGTTCGACAGCGCGCAGGACGATGCTGGTCAGTTCATCGGTCATGCGGGCGCTATATCGGAACGTGCCGGACTGGCAATCGCCAACGGTTAGGTGCGGCGATTGTGTCCTGGCTTAATCCTTGCCCAGGAACCGCTTGAAACGCTCGCGGCCTTCGACCGTCTGCACCGCGACGTCGGCGTTCGTGCATTCGTCGCCGCGCGTCGAGCCGGCTCGGCAGTCGGCGACGACCTTTCGCGCCTCGTCGAGATTCGCCTCGAAATATTGGGTGCTGCGCGGCTCGCTTTGGCCGCAGGCGGACAGGATCAACCCGAGTGACAGGATAGCGGAATGTCGCAAATTCATTCTCCAGCCAGAAAATGGGAAGGAGAATATACCCGCCAAGACCTTGGGCGAAAGGCGAACTGGAACCAGATCTGGTTCTATTTCCCCAGGTCGATCAGTCTCTTGGCCCGCCCTTCCTATGCCGCCTGCGCTTCATAGCCGGCTTCGCGGATCGCCGCGATGAGCGACGCGCTGTCCGCGCTGGTCTCGACGCTGACCTGTCTTTCGGGAATGTCGGTTTCCACCGTGGCCGCGGTATCGATGCCCTGGATCGCCTTGGTGATCGAGCGCGCGCAGCCGCCGCATGTCATCCCGGGGATATTGAAACGGATAGTCATAGTGCCTCCAAACTTCGATTGAAGCTCGAAGATGGGGCTTGCCATCGTGACAAGGTCAATGCCCCCGAAGTGCATTTTCTTCCTCTTGACCTTCCCATCGTTGGAAGCCCCACATTCCGGTCGAACGAGCAAATCCGGAGAAAAATATGATGTCCGATGTTATCGAGTTGAGGCGGAAGCGCGATGTTCCCACCACCGGGCCGGAGCGTCTGAGCGTCGCCGTCGCCGGCATGACCTGCGCCTCCTGCGTCGGCCATGTCGAAAAGGCGATCGGCAAGCTGCCGGGCGTAACCGGGGTCGCCGTCAATCTGGCGACCAACCGCGCCGACGTGACATTCGCTGGAGCGTCCGATCCCGGTGCCGTCGTGCAAGCAGTCGAGCGCGCCGGCTATGAGGTGCCCGAGGCCGATGTGGAAATCGGCGTCGCGGGCATGACCTGCGCCTCATGCGTCGGGCATGTCGAAAAGGCACTGTCCAAGGTGCCGGGGGTCAGCAGCGCCACCGTCAATCTGGCGACCGAAAAGGCCAGCATTCGTTATCGCGCCAGCATCGCGTCGCTGGAAGATCTGGAGGCGGCGATCCGTGGCGCCGGCTATGAACCGCGCCGGATTGAGAGCGACAGCACATCGTCCGACCAGGAAGCTTCGGCGCGCGAGCAGGAATTAGGCAGCCTGCGCCGTTCGCTGTTTCTCGCGGCGGTGTTGGCACTGCCGGTGTTCATCCTCGAGATGGGCTCGCACCTCATCCCCGCCGTCCATGATTTCGTCATGGGTACGATCGGGATGCAGACGAGCTGGCTGATCCAGTTCGTCCTCACCACATTGGTGCTCTTCGGGCCCGGGCTGCGCTTTTTCCAGAAGGGCATTCCCGCGATCTTGCGCGGCACCCCCGACATGAACTCGCTCGTCACTTTGGGGACGAGCGCCGCCTGGGGCTATTCGCTCGTCGCGACCTTTGCCCCCGGCGTCCTGCCGCCCGGCACCGCCAATGTCTATTATGAAGCGGCGGCGGTGATCGTCGCGCTGATCCTGCTCGGTCGTTATCTCGAGGCCAAGGCCAAGGGCCGGACGTCGGAGGCGATCAAGCGGCTGGTCGGGCTTCAGGCGAAAACCGCCCGCGTCATGCGCGATGGCACGGCGCTGGAAGTCGCGCTCGCCGATGTCCGGACCGGCGATATCGTCCAGGTGCGCCCGGGCGAACGCGTGCCGGTCGATGGCGAAGTCGTCGACGGAAATTCCTATGTCGACGAGTCGATGATCACCGGCGAGCCGGTTCCGGTCGCCAAGGCGGCAGGCGCAGCCGTCGTCGGCGGCACGATCAACAAGACCGGCGCCTTCACCTTCCGCGCGACCAAGGTCGGCGCTGACACAGTGCTGGCGCAGATCATTCGCATGGTCGAGCAGGCGCAAGGGTCGAAGCTGCCGATCCAGGCAATGGTCGACAAGGTGACCGCCTGGTTCGTCCCCGCGGTGATGGGGATCGCGGGACTGACCTTCCTCGTCTGGCTCATCTTCGGCCCCGATCCGGCGCTGACCTTCGCCTTGGTGAATGCGGTCGCGGTGCTGATTACCGCCTGCCCATGCGCGATGGGGCTCGCGACCCCGACATCGATCATGGTGGGAACCGGGCGCGCCGCCGAACTGGGGGTGCTGTTCCGCAAGGGCGAAGCGCTCCAGACGCTGCGCGACGTGACCGTCATCGCGCTCGACAAGACCGGTACGCTGACCAAGGGGCGACCCGAACTGACCGACCTTGAACCGGCCGCAGGCTTCGGGCGCGACGAAGTGCTTGCCTTGGTCGCGAGCGTCGAAAGCCAGTCCGAGCATCCGATCGCCGAAGCCATCGTGGCGGCCGCGAACGCGCGGGGTCTTGATGTTTCATCGCCCGAGGCGTTCGAAGCCATTCCCGGTTACGGCGTATCGGCAAGGGTTGGCGGCCGCGAGGCGCAGGTCGGTGCCGACCGCTTCATGACCAGGCTGGGACATGATGTCTCGGCCTTTGCTGCTAAGGCCCGCGAACTCGGGGCGATGGGCCGAACGCCGCTCTATGCCGCGATCGATGGCAAGCTCGCCGCGGTGATCGCGGTCGCCGATCCGGTCAAGGACACGACGCCCGAGGCGATCCGGGCACTCCACGCCCTCGGGCTCAAGGTCGCGATGATCACCGGCGACAATCAGGCGACGGCCGATGCCGTCGCGCGCACGCTCGGGATCGACGAAGTCGTCGGCGAAGTGCTGCCAGACGGCAAGGTCGATGCGATGAACCGGCTGCGTGCTGGCGGCCGCAAGGTTGCGTTCGTCGGCGACGGCATCAACGACGCCCCCGCGCTTGCCGAGGCCGACGTCGGCCTGGCGATCGGCACCGGCACCGATGTCGCGATCGAGTCCGCCGACGTCGTGCTGATGTCGGGTGACCTGCGCGGAGTGGTCAATGCGATCGCGCTGTCGAAGGCGACGATCCGCAACATCCAGCAGAACCTCTTCTGGGCATTCGGCTATAATGCGGCGCTGATTCCCGTCGCCGCGGGGGCGCTCTATCCGCTGAACGATACGTTGCTGTCGCCGGTGTTCGCCGCCGGCGCGATGGCGTTGTCGAGCGTCTTCGTGCTAAGCAACGCACTCAGGTTGAAGACCTTCCGGCCGGTGATCGCCGCCGACAAGGGAAAAGAAGGAGAGGCGGCATGAACATCGGCCGCGCCGCGAAAATATCGGGCGTCTCTCCAAAGATGATCCGCTATTACGAACAGACGGGTCTCATCCCCAAGGCTGCGCGTCAGGACTCGGGTTACCGCGACTATGACGACGCCGACGTGCACCGCCTGCGCTTCATTCGGCGCGCGCGCGATCTCGGCTTTACTGTAGAGCAAATCGGCGAGCTGCTTGGTCTTTGGTCCGACCGAAGCCGCGCCAGCGCCGACGTCAAGGCTTTCGCGCTCGAACATATCGAGCGGCTCAAGGAAAAAATGGCCGAGATCGAAGCCATGGTGCGGACGCTCGAGACGCTGGCGGATCATTGCCACGGTGACGACAGGCCCGATTGCCCGATCATCGAGGGGCTGGCGGAAGAGGGGGGCGCGACGCCGCGCCTCCAACCGCGCGAACCCCGGCGCTTCGGCAGGTCCGGCGGACAATCCGCCCGGCGCCATGCCTCGAGTTCATCGAACCGCACGCACTAGCCTGGCCTCGGGATCATTTGGCCCTTCCGCATGCGGAGGGGCCTTTCCTGATTCTTCGCGGGACATAGTCCTGACCAACGCAGTCGCCACACGCTAGATTACTATTACCGCTCGGCTCCGCCTACTAATAGGCGCGGTGTCTTCTACGGATTCATATGCATTCGACGCCGACGAAGAAAATCTCTTGACCCTCCAACGATGGAAAACCGCACCCCCCGAAATATGAGCTCGCCATCCATCCGGATCGGCGAGCAAGGATTCGGAGGTTGAGATGCGGAAATCGAGGGTCGCCGCGGCGCTGGGCGCGATATTGGCGACGGGGCTGGTGGTGCTTTGGGTGCGCGGGCCGGAAGGCGGCGAACAGGCCACTGCGCCGGGGCCGCCGATGGTGCTCGCCGCATCGGTCGTCGTGCAGGATCATGTGCCGCGTTCGACCTATACCGGTCGCTTGACCGCGGTCGAGACGGTCGATCTCAAGCCGCGCGTCTCGGGCTATATTGCCGACATCAGCGTTCCCGAGGGGCAGATCGTCCGGCGCGGGCAGATCCTTTTTCGCCTCGATAATGCGCCCTTCGCCGCGCGGCACGCCGCGGCGCGGGCGGCGACGCGTGAAGCCGAAGCGCGGCTGGGGCTCGCGCAGGCCGAGGATGCGCGTGCGCGCAGGCTGGTTGCCGAGGGGGTCGCCGGGCGCGAACGCTCGGACGTGACGACCGCGACCTTGCGCGAACGCGAAGCGCAGGTCGCGTCGGCGCGCGCCGCCGAACGGCTGGCCGCGCTCGACCTTCGCTATGCCGGCGTCGAGGCGCCTATCGCGGGCCGGGTCGGCCAGATTCTCGTCACCCGCGGCAATCTGGTCGCTGGCGGCGAGGCGGCGACGCCGCTCACCACCATCGTCTCGGTCGATCCGCTCCACGTCGAATTCGATGTCGACGAGGCGACCTATCTCCGCTCGCTCGCCGATCGGCGCGGCCATGGTGCCGAGGCCAAGGTCGGCGTCCGCCTCGAAGATGGAAGCACCCGAACGGCGCGGCTGGACTTCATCGGCAACCGCCTCGACCGCGCGACGGGGACGATCCGCGCGCGCGCGGTCCTGCCCAATCCGGGCGGACGTCTGGCGCCGGGCCTGTTCGCCGAGGTCGATGTCGCGACCGATGATGCACGCCGCGCACTGCTCGTCAGCGACCTCGCGATCGGCGTCGAACAGGGGCGGCGCTTCGTCCTCGTGCTGGGCGAAAAGAATATGACCGAATATCGCCCTGTGACACTCGGCCCCGTCGTCGATGGCCTGCGCGTCGTCGAGACGGGCTTGCGGCCCGGCGACCGCGTCGTCGTCAAGGGGCTCGCTGGCCCCGGCATGGCGGTCAAACCCCAGATCGTGCCGATGCCGCGCGGCAATGGCGTCCAGAAAAGCAGCGTCAAGCGGGAGGCCGCACGATGAACTTCCCCCGATTTTTCATCGACCGGCCGATCTTCGCGATCGTGCTGTCGGTGCTCCTGCTGATCGCGGGACTGCTCGCGCTCCTCCGGCTTCCGCTCAGCGAATATCCGGCGGTGGCGCCGCCGACGGTGACCGTCGTTGCGGCCTATCCGGGCGCGTCGCCCGACGTCATCGCCGAGACGGTCGCGAGCCCGATCGAGCAAGCCGTCAACGGCGTCGAAGGCATGCTCTATATGTCGAGCCAGGCCGCCACCGATGGCCGGATGACGCTCACGGTCACCTTCGCGCAGGGCACCGATCCCGACCTTGCGCAGGTTCAGGTCCAGAACCGGGTGTCGCGCGCGCTGCCGCGGCTGCCCGAGACGGTGCAGCGGCTCGGCGTCACCACGCAAAAGGTCGCGCCCGATGCACTGATGGTCGTGCATCTTCTCTCGCCATCGAAACGCTATGATCCGCTCTTCATCTCCAACTATGCGCTGCTTCAGGTCCGCGACGAGATCGCGCGCATTCCCGGGATCGCCGATGTGGTGGTCTGGGGCGCCGGAGAATATTCGATGCGCGTCTGGCTCGACCCGGCGCGGATCGCTTCGCGCGGGCTGACGGCGAGCGATATCGTGGCCGCGATCCGCGCACAGAATGTCGAGGTTGCCGCGGGCAGCGTCGGGCGTCAGCCCAACCCCGCCGCCGCGCAGCAGGTCGCGCTCGATGTCAAAGGCCGCCTCGCGACCGAAGAAGAATTTGCCGCAATCGTCGTCAAGACCGGCGCTGACGGCCAGCTTACGCGGCTGGGCGAGGTCGCCCGGATCGAAATGGGCGCCAATGATTATGCGCTGCGCTCGCTGCTCGACGGCGAACCGGCGATCGCGCTGCAGATTTTGCAAAGCCCCGGCGCCAACGCGCTCGACACCGCGGCCGAGGTCCGGACGACGATGGAGCGGCTCTCGGGCGAGTTTCCCGACGGGCTGGAGCATCGCATCGCTTATGACCCGACGATCTTTGTCGAAGCCTCGATCGAAAGCGTGATCGTCACGCTGATCGAGGCGACCCTGCTCGTCGTCCTCGTCGTGATCCTTTTCCTTCAAACATGGCGTGCGTCGATCATTCCGCTTGTCGCGGTGCCCGTTTCGTTGGTCGGGACTTTGGCGGTCATGTATTTGTTCGGCTTTTCGCTGAACACGCTGTCGCTGTTCGGGCTGGTGCTCTCGATCGGTATTGTCGTCGATGACGCGATCGTCGTCGTCGAGAATGTCGAGCGCCATATCGGGCTTGGCGAATCCCCGCGCGAAGCCGCGCGCAAGGCAATGGCGGAGGTCACCGGGCCGATCATCGCGATCACCTCGGTCCTCGCCGCGGTCTTCATTCCCACCGCCTTTCTGGGTGGTTTGCAGGGCGAATTTTATCGCCAGTTTGCGCTCACCGTTGCGATCTCGACCATCTTGTCGGCGGTCAATTCGCTGACGCTGTCGCCGGCACTCGCCGCGATATTGCTCAGGCGTCATGATGCGCCGCGCGATGGCCTCCAGCGCGCGATCGACAAGGGCTTTGGCTGGCTGTTCCGGCCATTCAATCGCGCCTTTGACCGCGGTTCGCTCGCCTATGTCGGCGGCGTCCAGCGCGTCATCCGGCGCGGTGCGGTCGCGGGGTTCACCTATGCCGGGTTGCTCGGCCTGACCTGGTTCGCCTTTGACAAGCTGCCCGCCGGTTTCGTCCCCGCGCAGGATAAATATTATCTCGTCGGCATCGTTCAGCTCCCGAACGGCGCGTCGCTCGACCGCACGCAGGCGGTGGCCGAGCAGGTCTCGAAGATCGCACTGGCCGAGCCCGGCGTCGAAAGCGTCGTCGCTTTTCCCGGCCTGTCGATCAACGGCTTCGTCAACGTGCCCAACGCCGCCGTCATGTTCGTGATGCTCGATCCCTTCTCGCAGCGCACGTCGCCGGACATGGCGGCGGGGGCGATCGCCGGGCGGCTGCAGGGCAAATATGCGGCGGTCCCCGACGGCTTCGTCGGCGTGTTTCCGCCGCCGCCGGTTCCCGGTCTGGGCGCCACCGGCGGGTTCAAGATGCAGATCGAGGACCGCTCGGGCGCGGGCTATGAAGCGCTCGCCGCGGCCAGCGCCAAGGTAATGGCCGCCGCCGCCAGGGAGCCCGCGCTCGCCGGGCTGATGACCAGCTATAATGTCGCCTCGCCCGAACTTTCGGTCGATGTCGACCGGACCAAGGCCGCAGCCCAGGGGGTCGCCATGACCGACGTGTTCGAGACGATGCAGGTCTATCTCGGCTCGCTCTACGTCAATGACTTCAACCGCTTCGGTCGGACCTATCAGGTCTATGCGCAGGCCGAAGCCGACGCGCGGGCGCAGCCCGATGCGGTCGGGCGGCTTCAACTCCGCAACGCGCAGGGCGACATGGTCCCGCTCGCGACGCTGGTCACCACCGCACCCGGCGCAGGGCCAGATCGTGTGATCCACTATAACGGCTTCCCCTCGGCCGATATCAGCGGCGGTCCCGCGCCGGGCTTCAGCTCCGGACAGGCGGTCGCCGCCATGGAACGGATCGCGCGCGCCGAACTGCCAGAGGGCATGACGTTCGAGTGGACCGACCTCACCTATCAGGAAAAGACCGCGGGCAATGCCGCGCTCTATGTCTTCCCGATCGCGGTGCTGCTCGCCTTCCTGATCCTCGCGGCGCAATATAACAGCTGGACGCTGCCGCTCGCGGTCCTGCTCATCGTGCCCATGTGTCTGCTCAGCGCGCTTGTCGGCGTCTGGCTGACTGGGGGTGACATCAACATCTTCACGCAGATCGCCTTTGTGGTGCTCGTGGGGCTGGCCGCGAAAAATGCGATCCTGATCGTCGAGTTCGCGCGTGCGCAGGAAAATGAAGGCCTCGATCCGCTCGCCGCAGCGCTCGAGGCCTGCCGATTGAGGCTGCGTCCGATCCTGATGACGTCGATCGCCTTTATCGCCGGCGCGGTTCCGCTGGCGATCGCCACGGGGGCGGGCGCCGAAATGCGGCAGGCCATGGGCCTCGCGGTGTTCGCCGGCATGCTCGGGGTGACGCTCTTCGGCCTCTTCCTGACCCCGCTCTTCTACGTCGCGATCCGCAAGGCCGTTCTGCGGCGCGAGGCGCGGCGCCCTTCAAGCCCGGACACCAAGCCGCAGGAATTGACCCTATGAAATCGATCGCCAAGCTTTCGCCCGCCGTTCTTCTCCTTGGTCTTTCCGGGTGCGCCACCGCTGGTTCCAACTATGTTCCGCCGCAGATCGAGGCACCCGGAGCTTATGCCGCGCAGCCGGTCGGCGTCGAAGATGCCGCTGTCGAGACCGCCTGGTGCAAACTGTTCGGCGACCCGGCGCTCGATGCCCTGATTGCCGAGGCGCTCGCCGCAAACCTCGATGCGCGGCTCGCCGTCGCGCGGCTCGACGAGGCGCGCGCACTCGCGGGCGTATCGCGTGCGGGACAGCTTCCCGGCGGCGGTGTCGATGCCTCCTATCAGCGTCGCCGTCTGGCCGATGCCGAGCGTCCGGGCGGTCAGGCGCGTGAGGGCGATGCATTGGGCCTCGGAGCGGAAGCGTCGTGGGAAATCGACCTGTTCGGACGCGTCCGCCGCGGGGTCGAGGCCGCCGAGGCAGAGGTCGGCGGCGGCGAGGCGCTGCTACGCTCCGCTCGCGCCGCGGTCACCGCCGACGTCGCCAGCCATTATTTTGAACTGCGCGGAAGCGAAGCCGCGCTTGCGATCGCACGCCGCCAGATCGAAACCCAGCGGCGCTCGCACGACGTCACACGCAAGCTCGAACGTGCCGGTGCGGGCGGGCGCTTCGACATCGTTCGCGCCGAGGCTGCGCTGTCGGCCGTCGAAGCGACGCTACCCGGGATCGAACAGCGCATCGGCACCGCGCATCATGCTCTTGCCGTGCTGCTTGGCCAAACACCGCAAAGCTTCGCAGGGCCGACCGCGACAACGACCAGCCTGCCGCAGATCGCGCAGATCAGCGTCGGCGCGCCCGCCGACCTGTTGCGGCGACGGCCCGATATCGCGGCCGCCGAACGCGCGCTCGCCGCCGCCACTGCACGGCGCGGCGTCGCCGAGGCCGAACTGTTCCCGACGGTGCGCCTGTCTGGCTTCATCGGACTTCTCGCCGGCGGGTTCGAATCCTTGTTCACTGGCGGCGCGCTCGCTTTCTCTGACGGCCCCAGCCTCGATTGGGCGGTGTTCGATATGCCGCGTCTGCGCGCGCAGGTCCGCGTCGCCGATGCCCGCACCGATGCGGCGCTGATCGACTATCACCGGACCGTTCTGATCGCGCTTCGCGATGTCGAAGATGCGCTGACGGCCTATGGCGCGATCCGGACCAGCCTAGCAAAGCGCGACCAGCAGGTCGGCGCCAGCCGCGAGGCAGCGCGGATGGCTTCGCTTCGCTTTCGCGAGGGCGAGGGGCAATATCTCGACGTTCTCGATGCCGAACGCAGCCTGTACGAAGCCGAAGCGACGCTCGTTGCGGCGCGCACAGACCATCTCCTGTCTGTGGTCGAAATCCACCGCGCTCTCGGCGGGGGCTGGGAGGTTTGTGAAGGGGCGGGCGGTCCAAATTGTACCGGAGGGCGTACATTCGGCCAGTAAATGTTATAATAGGAATGCGGCCGGTTTGCACCTGATCCAGCTCGTAGCAAGCCGCGAAGTCGCTGCCCGAAACCTGCCCTTCGAGCATTTCGAAGCTCCCGTCAGCAACGCGCCCGTTTTTAGTCGAACGCCCGGTAGGATCCCGGCGCACACCAGCGAACTTGCCCGGCGGTTACGAAGAAGTGGCTCTCGCAGCCAGTCGTTCGCCACACCGACGGGCGAAGCGACACGCGTCCTTTTCCGTCAGTCTCCAGCGTCCAACGCGGAAAGCGCTTGCCGAGAAAACGAAGGTGCAGTGTTTCGCCGCAGCCGCAAGGGCAGGCGAGATAACCGAAGGCCGGACCATCGGCGCCGCGGCGGACATAGAGGATGTTGCGCGCGAGCCGGGATGGCACGTCGCCGACCTCCTGTTTCACGATCGCGGGGCGGCGCCACCCGCCGATCTTCCAGCGGACCATGCCGAATGCTGCGAGGAGCCGGCAGAGCAGTTTGCGTCCGGGTATCACGACGGGCCGCCTAGGCGGGGCAGCAGCAGCGGCGGGTTGGTCGTTCCCAGCCCGACGTGGCTGGCGAGATTGGCGTCGGGTTCGCCGTCGGGGCGCAGGATGATGCGGCCGTGCGACATCGAGATGCGCTGGATGGCGAAGTCGCCGTTCGGACGAGTGCGGAACGGATGGAGGCGGGCGAGCAGCTCGTTCACGGCCATAGATGCGACCATGGTGTTGATGCTGATCACCGCGGGGCGATCGACGACGATGCCGCGCACATAGCCGCGGCGGACCTGATCCTCGTAGAAATCGGGATCGGTGCGGCGCAGCACATCGGCGTGCAGTTCGGCCTCCGAATAGACGCCGCGCGAGCGCAGGCTCGAGCCGCCCGGCTGAATATAGTGCACCACCCCCGACACCGCGTTCACCCCGCCGCTGCCATCGGCATCGATGCGCACGCCGAGATCGAAATAGGGCAGCGTATAGAAGGTCGCGATGCGGTTCAGCGTATCGCGGCCCTCGATCGAATCCATGCAGCCGAACAGGACATCGCACGTCGCTAAGCGGGCGATCGCTTCGGGGCTGTCGACGAAACCTTCGACGATTTCCACTTTCGTGCCGAGGCCGATGCGGTCGATATGGCCCTTCATCATCCGCGCCTTATTGACCTCGGCGACCGCGTGACGGCGGGTCGCGCCATAGATACGGTTGAGATTCTTCGCCTCCACATGATCGGGCTCGATCAGCACGATCCGGCGGACGCCGAGACGGACGAGCATCTCAACCGTCGGGCTCCCACTGCCCGACACGCCGACGACGCCGACGCTGAGCGAGCCGAGGCTTTCGGTCGTGTGATCGCCGAACATCTGGCGGTGACGAACGTCGAAGTCGGCGCGCGCCAGGCTCGGGCGGCCCGGCCAGATGAGGATATCGTCGCCGACCACCGACACGCGGTCGAGCATGCCGCGTGGCCCGCCGATGCCGACGCGGCGGCCGAAGATTGACCCATCGGGCAGCATTATCGCGCTCACATGCTCGCCGATGACCTTGAGGCCCACGGCGTTGAAGAGGTCGAGGTCCGAGGCATCGTCCTGCGAGGAGAACTGCCGGTAACCGCCCGGATGCGAGTGGATCTTGAGGATCGCCAGGTTGTTTGCGCGCGCCTCGGCGAGCAGCGCCTTGAGGCGGCACGTCGGCCAGGTGATGCGGTCCGGCGCCCGCAGACATTCGTCCGACGGGATTTCGACAATCCGGTGAACGACAAAGACGCTGCGGCCGTCGATCATGGCGCGGCCGCACAGGCCCACCACGATCGCTTCGAGGCCGGTGCCGTCGAACAGGTGGCTTGCGAGCGTCGCGTGCTGCGACTGGCTCAGGCGCAAGATGTGCATGACCCTTATCCTTCCTAACGCTTCTTGAATTCGTTCTTCAGCCAGGCGCGAACGCGGCGGAGATGGGTACAGAGCGAGTCGACCCCCTGCCGCCACGGGTAGTGGCGCGACCATTGCTGGAACGAGCGGTTGTCGATCGACAGCGCGCTGAGGTTGTTGATGACCTTGCCGTCGGCGCGGCTCAGCGGCGGGCTGAAATAGACCATGTCGATCATGCCGGCGGGATATGCGTCGAGACGGATCGCGACGTCCGCCTGCGCGACGTTATAGCCTTCGGGGATGGGGTGCTGCCGGAGGAGCAGCCACCGCGCCCCGCCCTGGGCGATGGTTTCCCAAGGACATCCGAGTGCTTCGAGCACCCGGATGTCGTCAGGACCGAGGTTGAACTCCCGGCGCATTGCGATCAGCCCTCGGTCTCGTCGAGCGGGAAGGTCTCGAAGACCTCGATGCCGCACTCGCCGAGGTCGACCTTTTCGTCGACGGCGATCGAGACATAGTGGCCGCCGTGGAGGCGCTTCTCGAGTTCGTACTTCTCGATGGGCGTCTTGCCGCCCGCGACGAGGATTTCGCGGCCGGTGACGAAGCGGCGATCGAACACGTGGTAGATGTGGTCGATCTTCACCTTGTAGCGGTGCGCGTGCGGCGGCGGCTGGTTGGCGCGGCCGCATTCCTCGACATCGACGATATCGACGATGACGATGTCGTGACCCTTCTCGTGCTTGATCTCGACGTCGACATCCGCGCCGGTGCGGTTGTTGATGATCACGATCTCGGGATCGTCGTCCTTGTGATCGCGGGGGTGGTTGTGGGTATCCATAAACAGATCCTTGTACTCAGCGGGCCAACAGCGGCGGCTGTGGTGCTAAATTGGCGAAGCAGTGCTAAGTTGTCAAGGGGGCTAAGATGTGCTTGACAAATTTAGCGCCCGCGCCTAGGTTCTTGGTCCCCAAAAACTAGGATGGGTGATTTATGACCGATGAAAGGACAATCGATGAGGAGGGAACTGATCTCGGGGGATTTCTGAAGAAAGTGCGCCAATCGCGCGGCCTCTCGCTCCGGGAAGTCGAGCGCTTGACGGAAGGCACCGTCTCGAACGGCTATCTCAGCCAGTTGGAGAATGGGAATATCGACAAGCCGTCGGCGATGATGCTGCACCGGCTTTCGAATGCCTATAAGCTCGATTATCACGAAATCATGAAGCGGGCCGGCTTCCTGACCGAGGCGGAAGAACCGCTCAACAGAATGGCCACGTCCGTACTGGGTGAACTGACCTCCGACGAGGAAGACCAGCTTCTGGCTTTCCTCGGCTTTCTGCGACGTCAGAAGAAATAATGCTGGCAGACGACTGTAGCGTTTCGCACGAACAACTCGTCGCCATCCGGGCCGCCGCCGACCGCGCCTTGCGGGACGGCGGCGCTCTCGGCATCTTTCCCACGCCCGTCGACGACATCATGGCCGCAGCCCGGATCGAAATGGTCCCGCTGGCGATCGACGAGGGCTATCTCGCGAAGCTGCGCCGCAAGGCGGAAAACGCCGGCAAGGCCTTGCTCACCGCGCTGTCGAAAGCATGGGGTGTGTTCGACCCCCGGTCGCGCATCGCCTTCATCGATCCCGAAACGCCGGACGCCAAGCTTCCCTTCCTGAAACTCCACGAGGGCGGTCACGCGCTGCTCGAATGGCAGAGCATCTTCGGCCTGTTCGAAGATTGCCGGATGACGCTCGATCCGTTCATCAAGGCGCAGTTCGAACGCGAGGCAAATGTCTTCGCCTCCGAAGTCCTGTTCCAGATGGACATCTTCGCCGAGGAAGCAGGCGACCTGACGTTCGGCATGGCGGCGCCGCTGCAACTCGCCAAGCGTTATGGCGCCTCGGTCTATGCCACAGCCCGGCGATATGTAATGGCGAGCGACCGCGTCTGCGCGGTCCTGATCTTCAATCCGCCGATCGAGGAAACGTTCGACCAATCGGTCAGCAGCCTGCGTCGCGTGGTCGCGTCGCCGTCGTTCGAAGCGCGCTTTCCAGCGATGGCCTGGCCGAGGGAAATCCGCTCGCGGGAAGCCTTTGCCCGGCTGATTCCCGATCGCCGGATGACGCGGCCGCGGACGGTCAGCTTTCTCGACGCGAATGGCGACCGTCAGGAGTTCATCGCCGAATCCTTTCGAAGCCGCCACCAGACGCTCGTGCTTCTGCACGCCGTTGCAACGCTTCAGCGCCGAGTCTACCTCCCCGCCCAGCACAGCCTCTCGCTTTTCTAGGCCATGGCACAGATTCTCGGCTATCTTTCGGACGGTGAGGCGAGCGCGTTCCAGCAATATGCCGCCGAACTTCGGCTCGATGTCACGGCGCTTGCCAATCTGCTGATTGTCCGGGAACTCAGGCGCGACCGGCTTGCTGTGCTTCGAGTGCTCTACGATCGCGACCTTGGCGGGCAGGGAAAGAAGAAAATAGTCGCGCATCAGTCCGACCACGAAACCAAGGTGGCGTTCAAGGCGCATGCAATCGCGCGTGATCTGAAACCAAGCCGCGCCGCGGCAATAATATTCCGCGCGGAACTTGCCGAACGCTGGCTCGCCGTCAGCATGGATCTAAGTCAATTTGACTCAGTTTGAGTCATTTACTATGCTGTAAGAACGGTCGTGCGAGATCAGAGCATGGTCACCGACCAACTGGAGAAAAGGGGCTCCTCGGTCATGCAGCAAAGCCTTGTATCCTTTTCGAAATATAGTCTTTCCAATCTGGCCCTGCGATCGATCGTCGAGCTTGAGCGGATGAATGCCGGGCTGGACAGCAACCCCGACGTCTTCACCAACCTCGCGACCGCACTCCGACAGAATTCGGAGCCGAGCGCCTGCACCCTCCAGTTCCGCTTCGTCGAACCCGGCTATTATGAGTCGTTCGAGCGACTGTACCGCATGGCCTCGAGCGCACCCGACGGCGAAGTCGAGAATATCCAAGAATATATGAAGACGGTCAGCCAGCAGCTGAGCGCGGTCGCCGAAGGCCAGGTCGATGCAGCCGCATCGCTCCTGCCGGTCTGCATAGCGCTGCATCAAGAGCTGATCCAGGAACTGGCGGGAGAAGATGGCTTTGACATCCACGAGCGGTCTCCCCTCAGCGAAGACACTTCGGCTGGCTTCCGCCCGTCGTAGACTGAGGGCGTTCATCGATCAGATTGCGGAGTTGGGCACATCCGATTTCGCCCATCTGGACGGCAAGGATGCCCTAACTTTCATCAAGGGATATTCGCTCGAGCTTCGCGAAGTGCTGGAGCGGTTGACGCCTGAAGCGAGCGAGGCGAGCGTCAATGAGGCATGTGCGCAAACCAGCCTCATGGTATCGCGATACACCGATATCCTCGGCTTCATTTTGCGCTCCACGAACGTGCGCAACGCGTTCGAGATGCACTTTCCGCTCAAGCGCCTCGTCGAAACGGCGGTCAGCCCTGACGCACGCCTGATCATGTCATCCGAATGGAAGTTCGTCCCCTTCACTTATCCAATGACCCTCGACTGGCTGCCCGGCTTCGCGCTCGTCGGCGGTCCCGCGCCGGAATCGGACAATGTCCTGATCGTTCCTCTCGCTGGCCATGAGATCGGTCACTCGGCGTGGCGGAGCAAGCAGCTCAAGGATCAGCTCATGGCGGATCTGGTGGCTGCGATCGCCCAGACGCTCGACGATATGCCTGCCGAAACAAGTTTGGTTTCCAACGAGCTCGGCGTTGACGGCGTCGCGCTCGCGAAGCTGCGCGACGCGGTGCTGCGGTCAGCTATCAAGCAGCTCGAAGAAATCTTCTGCGACCTATTCGGCCTGTTTATTTTCGGCCGGTCCTTTCTCTACGCCTATGAATACTTTCTCGCACCGGGATGGGGCATGCGTTCCGCTTATTATCCGTCGAGTATCGATCGGGTGCGCTATCTCATCGAGGCGGCGGAAGAGCTAGGGATCGCTCCAGAAGCCGATCTTTTCGAGGCTTGGGGGGACTCGATCCCGCTGAAGTTCGCCGACGGTGCGGTGATCAGGCTTGCCGATGCGGCGGTCGCAAAAATCTATCCGGCCCTGCGCGCGATCACGTTCAATATTCTGGCAGATCACGGCATCACCCCGCCGACGGCCGATGCAGCCGATCGCGTGCTGGCATCGCTGCGACAGCATGTTCCGGATGGCGAGGGTGCAACCTTGCCTGAAATCGTGACCGCGGGCTGGCTCCTGCTGCGCGAGCGTGGCGGTCTGTCGCTCGATCAGGACATTGCCGAATACAAGATCCTGAACGAGCTGATGCTCAAGTCGGTCGAAGTGTCCGAATTCAAGCTGAGAGTCGAAGCCCATGCTTAGCGCTGCCGAGATCGTCGGGGCTCTTGAACATCAGACCAAGGAGGAGCGGCTGACCGTCGTGCCCTGGCCCGAGCGCGACGAACTCCTTCGCAAGGGTGAAACCTCGATCGATCTGCGCCTCGGCCGGTGGTTTCGTTCGTTCAAGCAAACCCGCACGCCGTCAGTTTCACTCGTCGGCCGCATTCCGCGCGACTCTGACGAACCATCGGAAACGTCGCGAACCAAGCAACATTTTGTGCCCTTCGGGTCGAACTATGTTCTGCACCCCGGACGATTCGTGCTGGGGGTGACGCTCGAATGGCTGCGCTTGCCTGCGAGCCTGTCGGGCTATGTCACCGGAAAATCCTCGCTGGGCCGCCACGGTCTGGTGATCGAAACGGCGGCTGGCATCCATCCGCAGTTTTCCGGTTGCCTGACCCTCGAGCTTGCCAATGTCGGCGAGGTCCCTTTGGAAATCTATCCCGGCATGCCGATCTGCCAGATATTCCTGCACCGCACTCAGCCGGGTGAAGAGCGCGAGCCTGATCGCTTCTCCGGCCGCAGGAAGCCGATGCTGTCCCCGCCGAAAGCGGACGAGACCTTCATGCGGCTCGTCGACTCCCGGCCCGACGGGGCCTAGGATGGGCGTTATGCGTTGGGAAGCGTTGGGTCTAATTCGTTAGTTTGCGTCCGCTATTCAAGCTTTACTTCGAGAATCAGACTGTTTCCAACCGAGTATTGGAATCTACCTGATTACGCCGAAGCGGAATGTCGGCGGGCTTGACGAGGAATCGCTGCGCGTGGCTTGCGACCGCTCTTCGCCGGTTGGCAGGAAAAGGGCGGGGTGCGATACATTGCTGATCGAGGGCTATCGGCTATGCGGGGCTACATATATTTCATGTCGATACGGATTGCAGTGCGTCCATCCACCTGGAAGGCGACCTTTTTGTAGCTCGGCTTGCCCAGGTTCCAGACCGATATAGACGGGTTGTTGGACATCCCGCCGCCATCGGAAAAAATGTCGGTCTTTCCGTTGCCGTTGAGATCGTGCCTGACCGCGATCGCGTATCGACCCGGCGCATCCACCGGAATACAGAACCGCATGGTTCCTGCGGCTGCTTGGACATCGATCCGTTTTAGCCATCGCCCCTTTTTGAGCCAATCGGTTTTTGTGGCGCGGTAACTTTGGACACGCATGGTGCCTTGCGCCTGCTTGATCCCACGAACAGTTGCGAGCACCGCAGTACCATTGCCCGTACACCTTGCCATATCGTTGGGAATCTTCTCCCCTGCCGCGGCGGGCGAAGCGATAAGCAATGCGCCGCTTGCCACGGCCAGTGTCGAGCGAAAACTCACCCATTCTCTCCTTGCAAAATCACTGCGACGGTGGAGCACTCGCAGCCAGGGATTTGCGCACCGCTTCCTCGAATTGGCCGGCAGTAAGGTTTGTCGCCAACCCCGCTTTGGATACGAACAGCAGGTTGCGCGGAATTTTCACGTCTCCCGCCGTGGTCGCGAGCGTCGCCGAATTGTCGCCAACTTGCTTGACCGTGCCGAGCACCTTGCTCCCACCTGCGCTATGAACCTCGGCGCCCGCCTTGAGCGCGGAATTCAGCGCCGCAGCGTTTTCCTTGACCGATTGTTCGACCGACGCAAGGATTTCGGCCTTCGACGCGTTCAGGGCTGGACCCTTTTCGGTTTGAACCAATGCCTGGAGCGGCACGACGATGCCGTTGTTCCCGACGGCGACCGCGACCTTGTCACCCGCGATCTGAGCGACGGTACCGACTTGCTGGCCGGCATTGTCATACACTTTGGCGCCCGGGGCAATCGATGCGACGGGCTGCATCGAAGCCGACTGCTGGGCAAGCGCCGATGCGGCAGCTATCGGCACCGCTCCAAGGGCGCACAGCGTGGCGACAAAGCCAAAAGGCTTTTCCATAAATTTTCTCCTGATTTCCGGGTGCGCGCACAGTCGAGCCCCGCGCGTGATGTTTCAAAGTCGTTGTTGCCGAGTGGTGCATCAGGCAGGACGGGCCGTGCTGAACGGCGGGGGGCAGCACCGCCCAAAGCGCAAGCTGCTACGCCGGTGGCGCCGGGACCGGAATTTCAGCCGTTACGGTTGCCGCGTAATCGACCAGGTCGCCAAGGTTTCGTCGCGCGCCGGGTCTTCCATCCGGACGGTGTCGATCCGCGCGCCGATCAGGCATCGCGGCCGCTGCTCGCTGCCCCCTGGCTGGACGCAGCGAATGGGCGCGCCGCCCGCGATATTTTCGATGCGCCCAGTGACGCGCAGCCGGAACCCCTGCGAACCGTCGAAATCTTTGGTATCCACACGCTTCACAACGTCAAATGCCCGCCCGCTTCGCCAGCCATCGCGGTCCGCTTCGTCTCGGAAAATTTGGGCGATAGCCAATGACTGGCCGGGTAGCGTCACCGGATCGGCGCCCTGCACGGTGGCTTGATCGCCGCGCGGCTGGCATTTGTCGCCCGTTGACCATGGGCGAGCGATCCAGAACCCTTCGGCCGCATCGATTGCGGCCTGGTCGTCCAACCCCCAGTCGTCCGCCCGCCATGCCGTGGGCTTGAACGAAATGCGAAGAATTCCGTCGTCATCGCCTAGACTCCAACGCTCGGGAAGGTTGCTGTCGGCATCGGTCGGTCCCGCACAGCCGAATGGCAGAAGCAGCTCAAAGCGCTGGCCGGCGGCGTCGCCGACAGCGTCGGGAAGGCTCTTGCCCGACGCAAGAGCATCGGCCGCCTGCGCCGACAACGCGATCAGCTCGGCACGCCCCAACTTGGCCGGAGTCTCAGGTTCAGGAGCCGGCGTAGGCACCGGAACCACTATGGGGCCGGGCGTCGGCGGCGCGGGTGCCGTTTCGCGGCCAAGAAAAAATCCGCCGCCGCCGACGACAAGGATTGCGGCGAGTCCGCCGGCGATCGCGAGCCGACTATTCCTTACGCTCGGTTCCTGCATATCACCTTGATAGCAAATCCGGGCTTATCCTCCAGACCCCAAGCCAGATTTTATTATGCAAGACATTGACAGCGCGTCGATGCCGCCTGACGCAGAGGTATGACGGTGGACCAGATTCTGACCTTGCTCGTCCTCGCCGCGGTCGTCGCCGCGCTCATCTGGGACAAGGTCCGGGCCGATGTCGTTTCCTTGACCGGTGCGGCGGTGTTGCTGATGACCGGGGTCGTGCGTCCGGTCGAAGTGCAGAGCGCCTTTGCGAGCCCCGCGATCATCGCGCTCGCCTCGCTGTTCGTGATTGCCTATGCGCTCGAACTCAGCGGCCTGCTCGACCGCGCGATCACGCTGGCCGTGGCGATGTGTCGGCGCCTCGGCACGGCGGGGCTTTGGTTGCTGATCACGATGATCGGGTTGGTGTCGTGCTTTCTCAACTCGACGCCGATCGTCGTACTTGGGGCGCCGGTGATCCGCGACGTCGCCACCACGCTGGGCCTGTCGCCCAAGCGCTTTCTGATACCCTTGTCCTATGTCACGATCCTGACCGGTTGCTGCACGTTGATCGGAACATCGACCAATTTGTTGGTCGACGACATGGCGAGTGTCGCGGGACAGCCGCGTTTCGGCATCTTCGAAATCACTCCGGTCGGGATTCCGATGGCGATCGCCGGTGGAATCTATCTCTTTCTGGTCAGCAGCCGGTTGCTCGGCAGACGCCATGAAGCCGACGAGCGGGACGGCGCGCCAGCCGATATCGATCAGGCGCATATCGGCAGTGCGCAAATCGGGGATGCCGGTCTGTTCGCGGCCAAGCGCTCGCTCCAGCCGCTGAAGGCCGCAATTGCCTTGGCAACCTTTGTCGGCGCGGTGGCGCTTGCC
This sequence comes from Sphingopyxis sp. EU05-FHT14B03, assembly GCF_058790875.1. Taxonomy (NCBI): domain Bacteria; kingdom Pseudomonadati; phylum Pseudomonadota; class Alphaproteobacteria; order Sphingomonadales; family Sphingopyxidaceae; genus Sphingopyxis; species Sphingopyxis sp. EU05-FHT14B03. The sequence continues at coordinate 1,910 of NZ_JBYTDC010000007.1, read as the reverse complement.
ACTTTGGGCGTGGCGCCGATCGCAGCCACGACGTTCGCGGGCGCCGTGTTGCTGATCCTGCTCCGCGTCATCACGGCAGATGAGGCGTATAGCGGCCTCAGACCGGAAATCCTGATTCTGATCGCGGGCATGGTGGTGATCGGCATCGCCATGGAGGAGAGCGGCCTTGCGGCAGAGGCATCCGATCTTTTGATTGCCAGCGTCGATGGTTTAAACCCGTTGGTCGCGCTGATCGTCCTTTATCTGCTGACGATGGTGCTCACGGAATTATTGTCCAATGCGACGGTGGCAGTGTTGGTCACGCCAGTTGCGGTTGCGCTGGCCGAAAGTCTGGCGGTGAGTCCGCGACCGTTCCTGGTCGCCGTGATGATGGCCGCCAGCGCTGCGTTCGCGACACCGTTCGGATATCAGACCAACGTCATCGTCTACCAGATGGGCGGCTACCGCTATATGGACTTCGTGCGCGTCGGTTTGCCGCTCAACTTGCTGACCTTCGTCGTTGCCATCGCCGCTATCAGCATATTCTTCCCATTTTGAACCGGCAAATGGCACAGGCGCGGTCGGTAACGTCAAATAGCGCGGCGGGCGGAAGGCGGTCGATCAATCGATGATCTCTTTCGCCGCTTTCCATCCAAGGACAAAGAAAATGATGGTCCCGATCAGTGCGATAACAAAAATGACCAAGGCAACATCGACCAAAGCTCCAGCGAGGCCGCCGAATCCAAGAACGGCGGCGATCAGAGCAATAATCGCCAGTGTGAAGGCCCATCCATACATCATAATCTCCCGTGGTTCTGGTACGCGACCGCACAAGCGCAAGACCGTTGCGCTCCAGTTGCCGTTTGTCCGAGGGTATGCATTGCCGACGCCGCGTTTCGCGCATCGTTCCCGGCGCGCCCGCACCCTGAACGGGGACTCCGCAACAACATGACCAGATGTTGGAAAGCCCGTTCGAGTTCCATCGCTTCGCTGATTGCCTTGGTGCTTGCGATGCTGTCGGTACCCGCTTTGGCACAAACCGACGCTGCAACCGTGCGTATCCCCGGCTGAGCCCTTGATTGGCTTCCGGTCGCCGACATCGCGCTTTTATCGCGCGGCCCATTTACTCGCAGATGTTCCTGGGGACATCTAAGGTCTCCAGACTGCGCGCGAAGCGAGCAGGTCGAAGCCGACCAAGGCGCTTGCTTCCATATCGTCGATCCGACCCGGCTTTGAGTCCGACGATGGCTTCGCCCGTGGATCGACGGCGGGATTTCCGGCAATATATGCAAGTATCGGTTACCGGCTCAGCGCCGCTATCGTCTCGCCAAGGGGACGACCAGCAGCCCCGCAAGCGCTACGACTGCGCATCCTGCACCGACTAGAAAGGTGGCCGCGGGTCCTGCCGCATCCCATGCGAGGCCCGCAATGACGCTTGCCGCCAGCAACGCAAGGCCGGTGATCAGGTTGAATATCCCATAAGCCGACCCGCGCAAATCGCTTGGCGAGCGGTCGGCAACGAGTTTGGCGAACAGCCCCTGCGTTGCCGCCATGTGGACGCCCCACAGGCCGACGCCGACGAATGCGCCCGCGACGCCCGGGAGCAAGGCGAGCGCAAGATCGGCGGCGATGAGCACAATCAGGCCCCAGACCAGCATCGTTCGCGCGCTAACCCGATCCGACAGGCTGCCGAGCGGGTAAGCCGCGAACATATATACAGCGTTCATTGCGACGAGGACGAGCGGCGTGAGCGCGAGCGGCAGCCCTTCGGCATTGGCTTTGAGAATGAGAAAAGCCTCGCTGAACCGCGCGAGTGTGAACACAGCGCCGATTGCGACAAGCGACCAGAAGGTCTGAGGATCAGCGTGCAATAGGCACCCCCTTCGTGGGGTGATCGGCGTGCAAAAAGGACCCCTTCATCCCGGGGATTT
>NZ_JBYTDC010000006.1:0-115390 GCF_058790875.1 Sphingopyxis sp. EU05-FHT14B03 | reverse complement strand
CGCCGCCTGCCTGTTGCCCCCAATGCGGTCACCGCCTCCGTGAAGAGACAATCAAACTTCTGCCAAAGTAGTGCTAGGCCGCGTTGACAAAAGACTTCAGCCATAGCCGCGTGGCGGCGAGGTTTAGGAAGCTCTCGAACGAGAGAAGGGTTTTGTCATATCGAGTGGCGATGCGTCGTTGCTGTTTGAGCTTTCCGAACATGCGCTCGACGCGGTTGCGGTCCTTGTAACGGCGATAGTCGGGATGCTCTGGCACCTTGCGGTTCGAGCGGGGCGGGATGATCGGCAGGATGCCCCGGGTCAGCAGGCTTTCCCGGAAGCGATCACCATCATAGCCCTTGTCCGCGAGCAGCGCCTTGGGTGTGGCGACGGGGATCGCCATCAGCGGTTCGGCAGCGGTGTAATCAGAAGCCTCGCCGCCGGTCAGGATGGCCGAGAGTGCTTTCCTTGACGATGGAAGCCATCTGGATCATAAAATCACCAGCGCCGATCACCCTCGGCGTAACGAGACCTGCCGGCCTTTTCACGCTATGCCTTCCCAACATAGGACGTTGTCGGACCAGATATGCTCGGGTGGCCCATGCTCGGTGAACAGATCGGCGAGGACGTCGATGACGTCGTTCGACCGGAACCGCCGCAGCGGCACCATCGCCAGGCATTCCCGGCTGTGCTCGTCGATGATGTTGAGCATCCGGAACTTCCGGCCGTTGTGCGTCTGATCCTCGACAAAGTCGTAGGACCACACATGCCCGCGGTGCAGCGGGCGCAACCGGATGCACGACCCGTCGCCAAGCCAGAGCCGGCGGCGCTTCGGTTGTCTCTTCGGCACCTTTAAACCCTCCCGCCGCCAGATGCGCTCGACCACCGACAGGCTGACCTGCCAGCCGGCATGCCCGAGCAGCGCATGGATACGGCGATAGCCGTAACGGCCATAATCCTTCACCAGCGCGATAATGTCGGCCGTCAGGCGCCGCTCGTCGGCATGATCTCTCGGAGGATGCCGCTGTGTCGAGCGGTGCTGACCGAGCACGCGGCAGGTCCGTCGCTGCGATACCGATAATGCACGACGGACCTGCTCGATCGCCTCGCGGCGACGGGAGGTGCTCAAAAAGTCAGCTTCGATGCCTCTTGCAGGATCGCCTTGTCCAGTGCGAGGTCCGCGACAAGCCGCTTCAGCCGTGCATTCTCGCGCTCCAAATCCTTCATCCGCCGCGCCTGATCAACCTTCAGGCCGCCATATTCCTTGCGCCACCGATACAGCGCCTGTTCGGATATCCCGATCTGGCGGCAAGCCTCGACCGCAGTCGATCCCCGCCCGACCAGCACATCCGCCTCACGCAGCTTCGCGATGATTTGTTCCGGCGTAAACGTTGACGTCCCATAACTTTCTCCAATTCTCTCGCCACAATCGGCTCTCTCTAGAATTGGACCAGTTTTTCCAAGGCAGACCAATCTCGCCCAACTCATGCCATGGTCCACCGTGGCCTGAAAACACCGGTTACATGCTTTCGCTGCTTGGCACTGTTTCGCCTTCCCGTTCTATCTGGTGCGGCGCGAACGATGGCTTGAACGCCGCAACGGCATGGCCGGCGAACGCTGAGTGGTAGCTCCCTTTCCCGGCAGGCAAGGTCTGGCAAGCACCGCACCTGCGGGAACCCGGGGCGAAGGACAACCAGGATCAGGCTGCAAGTGGCGGTGCAGTGTGCGTATCCCAAAGGGCAAGAATGCTGCGGAGTGCGGTTACAAAGGCCAAAGGCTGATCGAGCATCAGATGGTGACGGGCTTCAGGCACCGCGATGATCGGAATGTCACCTCCACCCAGCTCGCGGACGTATTCGGCCGATTCCGGGGTGAAGAGTTGGCTCATACCGCCGTGCACGATGGCCTTCCGGCCCGGTGCCTGCACCAGACGCTCGCCCATGGTGAGCCATTCGTTGGGCTTGTTGCTCCTTCGAAAGACCTCGGTTGAAAACTTCCACGTCCACTCGTCTCCATCCTGTCGCAGGGAATGATAGGCCATGTAGTCCAGAAGGAATGGCTCGCCGACCGGCTGGGGCGGGGAAAGGATGTACCGCTTACGTGCCGTTTCATAGCAGGGATAACGCTTGCTGGGCTTGTCCGGATCGCCGGAACCAGGGCTTGACCGCCTGAGGTTCCAGTACTCTTCCAGGAGAGCGGGCCGCATGATCATGAGATCGCAAACCACCACTCCGGCAAAGGCCTCGGGCCACTGGGTCACGGCTGTCAGGGCTGCGCCCGACCCGAAGCTGTGCGCGATGATTGTCGGCTTTTGGCCATCCGCAAACATATTCAGCGCCTCGGCAATCTCGCGAAACTCGCCCCCTCTCGCCAAGAGGTCGGCGCGCCCACGCATGTCGCTGTCGCCCATGCCGGCCAGATCAAACGCCACCACGTCATAATCTTCTGCCAGAAACGGTGCAATGAAGGCAAAGCAGCGCGCATGTGCCAGAAAGCCATGGGTCATCAATACCTTGGGCTTGCTGGGGTCACCCCATCGGAAATAGTGCGCCTTGGCCCCATCTATTTCCACATAACCTTCTTCGCGGGGCACCTTGAGCGCCGAAACGAACCATTCGGGCAGATGTGAGCCGTCGCCAGCCCAAACAGGATCAATGTCCACTGGAAAGTCACTTATTCTGAACATCTCATTCATCAGGTTGCGCTGTCCTTGTTCGCTGGTGTGCTGGCGGCAAAGCCGCGGTAGGCATCGCGTGCCACATCGCCGCAAATCGCAGCATAGGTCGACACGCTTGGAAAATTGATGAGTTGGCGCTTCTTACCCGGGATGTTTGCGCCCATGTACCAGGAGTCCGCTTCGGGAAAGAGCGTCATCGCGCCAACCTGAGCGACCATTTCGGTCCAGTCCGCCTCTGCTTGCGGATCGGCGTCGAAAAGATCGTAACCGTTGTTTCGCAGCCAGACCATGAAATCGCAGATCCAGTCGCCCTGCATTTCCGCGCTTGTCGGGCCGTTGGAAAAACCCGAGGGGCTCAGGGGTCCGTAAGCGAACAGCATGTTGGGGAAACCCGATACCGCCATTCCCAGATAGGCGCGCAGCCCGTTGTACCAAGCTTGCGACAGTGACAGGCCGCCCCTGCCGGTGATGTTCATGTCGATTAACCCGCCCCGCCCCGCGTCGAAGCCGGTGGCGAAAACGATGAGATCGCATTCGACCTCGCCGTCTGCGGTTGTGATTGCGTGCGGCCCGACACGGGTGATCGGGTTTGCCTTCAGATCAACCAGCGCAACATTGTCCTGCGCGAAAATCTCGTAATATCCCTTTTCCAGCGAAGGTCGCTTCGTGCCGAACGGATGCGGCGGTTCGGATGGGGCGAGTTTCTCGGCCAGATCGGGATCGGCGATCCGCGCGCGAACCTTGTCGCGCCAGAAATCGTAGGCGTGGCGATTGGCTGCGCGATTGGTAAGCAAGTCGGCGAAGTTGTGGTACCAGAACCTCAATCCGCCTCGCTGCCATAAATCTTCGAAGTGGGCATTGCGCTCAATCTCGTCGACTTCGAGCGCCGAGACTTCAAGTGACTGGCTTTCAAATCCTCCGCTCGTCTGCCTGCGCTGTTCGAAAAGGGCAGGATAGCTGTGCTTTTCGCGTTCCTGATCCTCCCGCGTCAGCCGCTCTTGCCGCATCGGCAGGGCCAGGATCGGGGTTCTTTGGAACAGGGTCAGCGTCGCAGCACGTTTGGCTGCTTCCTGCGCAACCTGCACTCCGCTTGCTCCTGTTCCAATCACGGCAACTTTGCGCCCATCCAGATCAATACCTTCCTGCGGCCAGCGCGCCGTGTGGCACCATTCGCCCTCGAAATCCTCAATGCCTGGGATGTCCGGGACATACGGCTTCGACGCGAAGCCGAGTGCAGGCAGCAGGAAGCGTGTCGATATGGTTTGCCCGCCCTCAAGCTGTATGTGCCATAGCCCCGCCCCCGCATCAAAGTCGGCGCATTCGACCCTCGACCCCATCCGCATCAGCGGCCAAAGGTTCAGCGTATCGCAAACATGACGGAAATAGGCCCTGAGCTCTTCCCAGCCAGGAAAGCGCTCACTCCAGGTCCATGGCTGCCACACTTCGGGCATCGAGAATTCATAGAGCGGAATCTGCGAATCCACCCGTGCGCCGGGATAGCAATTCCAGTGCCAGATGCCGCCCGGATCGGCCGCCGCATCGACCAGCAGCACGTTGAACCCGGCGTCACGCAACTTGTGGAGCAGGTAGATCCCGCTGAAGCCGGCACCGACGATCACGGCGTCGTAATCGGGCGAAGTCTGGGTCGTCATGATGCGGCAGTCAGGCTCTCGGCAATTGCCTTCGCCGTTGCGTAGTCGGCCTTGCCGTTCGATGCGCGCAGGGGGGTATTCGTTGGATATATGGCCTTCGGCGTCTTGTATCCTGCCAACTGCCCCCGCACATGATCCTTGACGGCTTGCTCGTCGAACGGAGCGTCGACGCTGAGGTGGACAACAGCGGTGACGGCTTGGCCCCATTTCTCGTTCGGCACGCCCACGACCAGCGCGTCACCAATGGCGGGATGGGTCTTGAGAATCTCCTCGACTTCCTCGGGGTAAACTTTCTCGCCAGCAGTGTTGATGCAGACGCTGCCACGGCCCAGCAAGGTCAGGCTGCCATCGGCCTCGACCATGCACCAGTCGCCGGGAATCGAATAGCGGACCCCATCGATTGTGCGGAACGTCTTGGCGGATTTTACGGGATCCTTGTAATATCCCGCCGGGATCGCCCCCATGAGAGCGATAAATCCCGGTACGCCGCTTCCCGGCGTCACTTTCCGGTCGTTTTCGTCAAAGACATCGCAGAATTCGCCAATCGCAAATTTTGCGGTGTTGGTGCCCCCTTGCGCGGTTGTGATGGAGCGGCCGAAGCCGAGCCCTTCGGAAGCGCCGAAGCTGTCCATCAGCACCACCTGGGGGATATGCTTGCACAGTCCAGCCTTGACTTCCTTGCTCCACATCACGCCGGATGAAACGATGGTAACGAGGCTGCTGGTATCCCAGCGGCCGGGATTCTCGTCCAGCGCTTGCAGCATCGGCTTGGCAAATGCATCGCCCACAATTGCGATGCTTTGCACCTTGTGCTTATCAACCGTTTCCCACAATTCCGTCGCATCGAAGGACGGGTCTGCAAGTGTAACGATGGCGCCGCCCGACATAAGTGTGCCGATCGCGGTGATGAAGCCGGTCCCGTGCATCATCGGGCAGGATGGCAGGGTGCGGTTGCCGGGCCCTTGACTTGTGATCAACGCGACGTGTTCTTCGAGTGTCTGAGGAACGGGGGCGAGCAGCTTCTGGGCCTCGAGCTGTGCTTTGCGCATTTGGTCGTGATGCCACATCACGCCCTTGGGCATGCCCGTCGTGCCGCCGGTATAGATGAAGAGCTGATCTTCGGGAGAGCGCACTATGCCGAGCGCCGATCCGTCGCCTTCTTGCGCGAGTGTCTCGTAAGGGATCGCAAAAGGCGCGATTTGCGAAGCCTCGCCAATTTCCACAAAGGTGTGAACTTTCTCGAGCCGATCCTTGAGCTCGACGATACAGTCGCGGAATTCCGAACTGTAGACGATCACTTCGCTATCGGAATCGTCGAAGATGTAGAAGACCTCCTCGGCGACATAGCGGTAATTGATGTTCACATGGATCAGGCGCCCCTTGAAGCAGGCTGCCATCAACTCGCCGTATTCGGGTCGGTTGCGCATATAAAAGGCAACCTTGGCCCCATTGCCGGCTCCGCGCTGCCGAAGCGCGCGGGCGACATTGTTCGAACGTCCGGACATTTCGGGCCAGGTAATGATCCGGTCACCGTGGATCAGGGCTGGCGCATCCTTTGGCATGACAGGCTCGAAAGCGTCGAGAATGTCGCCGAGATTCCAGTCGGTCACATCAGTTCTCCTCTGCGAACGGGGCGGCTCTGGCGTGCGCTATCCCCGGAAGAAATATCACGCAGCTTTGGTCCAGCCCTGAAGTGCCGCAGCCTCCGCCCGGACCGCTTCTGGCCCACCCAAGACCTGCCGGTCGAATCCGATCCGTTTGAACCAGTAGTGCAGGCCAAGCAGGTCGGTGAATCCCATTCCGCCGTGTACTTCGGTGGAAGTGCGTGCGACAAATCGATGGACCTCGGCCGTGTGCGATTTCGCATGGCAGGCGACCAGCGATGCCTCGTTCGGCACCGCGTCGAAGGCGTGGGCGGCGTACCAGACGAGCGAACGGCACGGTTCATGACGCGCGGCCATCTCGGCGCACATATGCTTTACGGCCTGGAAACTGCCGATCAGGCGGCCGAACTGTTCGCGCTGGCCAGCATAATCGACAGCCTTTTCGATCATCGCCTGACCTGCGCCAAGACTGTCGGCGGCCAGGATAACACGGCCTGCATCACGCAACCGGGCCGTTGCAACTCCCCCATCATCAGCCAGTGGTTCCGCTTCGGCCCCGTCAAACCGCAATTCCCCGACGCTGCGGGTGCGATCAATGGTAGTCAACGCGATAGCCTTCAGGCCCGACGCCTTGGCACCGACAAGGTGCAGCCTGCCACCGGAATCGGCGACAATGTAGGCATCATCTCCTTCGAAATCGAGCGCGAACAGGGCGGTGCCGTTGAGCTTCCCGCCGGCAGAGGAAACTCCCGCGCCGTCGCGTACCTCGATCGTCTCGGAAATCGCGACACCGACACGCGCCTCGCCGCTCGCTATCTTTGGCAGCCAGTGGGCCTTTTGCTCCTCGTTGCCAGCTTCGCGCAAGGCGATCGGTGCGAGAACCTGACTGGCGAGAAACGGCACCGGTGCGACCGCATAGCCAAGCTGTTCCGCCACCACCGCCGCGTCGAGCAAGGTCATGCCGAGCCCGCCATGCTCTTCGGGGACGAGCATTCCGGCAACGCCCAGATCGTGGAGGGCGCGCAACACCTGGTCACTCAACGGATTGTCCCGCTCCGCACATTCGCGGACGTGACTGAGCGGGCTGGTATCGGCGAGGCACCGCGAAACGGCGTCGCGCAACATCTGCTGGTCCTGCGAAAGTCCAAAGTCCATCAGTCTGCTCCCTGCTTCTGACGCGCCATGTCCGCGGGGTTCGGCTCACGTGGCATTTCAAGGCCGCGTTCGGCGATGATGTTCTTCTGGATCTGAGCGGTCCCGCCGCCGATGATAAGACCGAGTTGGAACATATAGCTCCATTGCCACGCCCCGCCGTCCCGCTCACGCGGGCTGTGGTGATAGAGTATGCCCAGTTCGCCCATGGCGTCGATTGCCAGCGCGGATATCTGGTGAGCGAGTTCACAGCTTTGCAGCTTGACGATCAGCTTCGCCATGCCGCCCGGCTCTCCCCTAAGGCTGTTCGAAAGGATCCGCATCCCATTGTATTTCATCGCCGCCACTTCGGCCTGAAGTGCCACCAACCGGTCGCGCAGTACCGGATTGTCGATCGCGCGACCCTGGCCCAAACGCTCTTCCTGCATCAGTGCGATCAGCGCCTGCAGCCGGTTTTCGAGCGCGTCGGGATCGCCCAGCATTCCGCGCTCATGGCCAAGGGTTGCATTCGCGACGAACCAGCCCTGGCCCCGCTGGCCGACGATATGGTGCATCGGGACCCGCACATCGGTGAAGAACGTCTCGTTGAACTCGGCGTGACCGGTCATCGTCTTCAAGGGGCGAACCTCGATGCCCGGCGTGCCCATCGAAAAGATCAGGTAGGAAATGCCGCCATGCTTGGGTGCGTCAGGCTCGGTCCTGACCAGGCAAAAGATCATGTCTGCCTGCTTGGCGGTGCTGGTCCAGATCTTCTGGCCATTGATAACAAACTCGCCGTTTTCGATGTGCGCGCTGGTCTTGAGGTTGGCGAGGTCCGACCCGGCACCGGGTTCGGAATAGCCCTGGCACCAGACAATATCGCCTTTCAACGTGGGTTCGATCCAGCGCCGTTTCTGTTCCTCGGTGCCGAGTTCGAGCAGGGTCGGCACGAACATCGAGATTCCCTGATTAGCAAGCCCGCCCGCCACCCTGGCCCGCGCAAATTCCTCTGCGATGATGCGCGATTGGAGAATGTCCGGCTCGGCTCCATAGCCTCCATACTCCTGCGGGATCGTTCGCGCGGCATACCCATGCTCGATCAACAGCTTCTGCCATTCGACCGCCTTGGAGGAAGGTCGGGCCGCCCGGTCAGCAGAAGGCGGCGCGAGATGGCTATGCGCTTCGATGAAAGCCCGCACTTGCTTGCGGAAGACATCGTATTCGGGCCCGTAATCAAGATCCATAACGCTTCTAACTTTCACGCAGGCGGAAAACAGGAAGGCGGAAGTCCTCACCGATCAGTTCGAACTCCACTTCCACCGGAAGATCGAGCGCCAGGCGCTCGTGATCGCAACCAATCAGGCGCGTGGCCATGCGCACGCCCTCTTCCAATTCCACCACCGCCGCCACGAAGGGAATTTCGGCGGCAAAAGCCGGGTGGAGGGCTTGGTGGGTAACGGTCCAGGAAAACAGTGTGCCCTTGCCGCTGCTGCGTTCCCAGGAAAATTCCGGCGCGCCGCACTTTGCGCACATATAGCGCGGCAGGTGGCGGAAGCAGCCGCAACCACTGCAGCGCTGGAAATAGAGATTGCCGTCCTGGCACCGCTTCCAGAATTCCTGCTCAACCGGGTCTTGCGGGCGAGGTCGCGGTTTGGGCGGCGCAACCTGCGCGGAGGGCCGCATTTTGGGAGGCAGATCGCTCTCGCTGCTCATGCAAACCTCCTGAGAATGGCAATGCTTCCATCGCCAAGGTCACCCCAGCCGGTCACAAGACCAGTTTGGGCTCCCAGCACCTGGCGCTCGCCGCAGTCGTGACGAAGCTGGCGCACTGCCTCGACCACGTGGTTGAGTCCCCAGACATGCGCCTCACTGAGCAAGCCGCCATGGGTGTTGATCGGATAGCGGCCACCCAGCTCAATCTGGCCATTGGCTACGAATTCGGCCTGTGCTCCCGGTTCGCAATACCCCATCGCTTCCAGTTGCAGCAAAACGACATAGGTAAAGCAGTCGTAGATCTGCAGGAAATCCATGTCCTCGCGCTTGACGCCCGCCATGTCGAAAGCGCGCGGGGCAGCATAGCTGAGGCCAATCTTGAAGGGATCGGGCCGCGAGGGGATGTCGTCGGCAGGATAGGGGTGACCTTCCGAGGCACCGGCGATGCTGACGGGCACATGCGGCATATCCCTGGCCCGATCCATTCGCGATATGACAACCGCGCAAGCCCCATCGGTTTCAAGGCAGCAATCGTAAAGGCGGAAGGGCTCGGATATCCAGCGCGCCGAATGATAGGTTTCCGCGTCGAGTTCGCGCCCATAGGTAAAGGCGCGCGGATTCAACTGCGCGTGACGCCGGCAGGCTAGCGCTACCGCTGCCATCGCATCCGCGCCCACGCCGTAAAGCTTCGAGTGACGCGTCGCCAGCCAAGCATACATCTGCACCGGCAGGAACACACCATAGGGGATGTAATAGCCCTGGATGGTATTGGTCAGCGTGTTCATGTTCATCGCCCGAGTGGGCGGGGCACCCGGCTTGGGCCTGAGGGCGGAATAGCCGTTCCAACCGAGCGTCACCAGCACGTGATCGCAAAGCCCGCTGGCGATCGCCATTGCCGCGTTCTGCAGCGCCGTCGTCGGGCTGGCGCCGCCCATGTGAACGGTGGCCGCATAGCGCAGCACATCAATGCCGAGATTGGCGGCCATTTCCTCCGAGGTCGTATAGATCGGCGGCGGCACCATGCCGTCGATGTCGCAAGGTTTCAGCCCGGCATCTGAGATTGCGCGGCGCGAGGCTTCCAGCATCATGTCCACCGCAGTCCGTTCGGTGCCCTTGACGAATGCGGTTTCGCCCACACCGGTTATGGCGGCCTTGTCGGCAAAGGATAAGGTCTGCGAAGCGTTCATACAGCGTACCCGTCTTGCCGCAATTCAGGAATAGAATCTGGCATCGGCCAGCGCCCTTTCGGCCCCTTCGACAAGATCGCGCATGACCTCTGCCGCTGGACGGATCGAATGGATCAATCCAATTCCCTGCCCCGCGAAGCCGGGCATGATATCCTTGCGCTGAGCCTTTATGCCCGAAGCCATGACCGGCCCTGAAATCATCGACTGGTAAGGCATCGGAAGCGGCTCCTTGCCCGCCGCAACCCAAGCATCGGCCCATTTGTTGCGGATCATGCGCGCAGGCTTGCCGGTCAACGAACGGCTAACGACGGTATCTGCATCGCCGCCGTCGGTTATTGCTTCCTTTTGGAACCGTTCAATCCCTGCCTCTTCGGTTGCCAGGAACGCCGTTCCGACCCACGCGCCCAGAGCGCCCAGCATCATCGCTGCGGCGACTCCGCGGCCATCGGAGATTCCACCTGCTCCGATCACGGGAACCCGATCGCCCACCGCGTCGACTACCTGCGGAATCAGCGAGAAGGTTCCGATCGGGGAGTTGTGCCCGCCGCCATCGTGGCCCTGCGCCACAATCATGTCGATGCCGTAATCGACCACCTGCTGGGCGTGCTTGACCTTGCCGATCACCGCCATGACCCTGGTGCCATTGGAATGAAGGCGGTCCATCCACGGTCCGGGATGGCCGAGGCCGGCGGCATAGACTGGCACCTTTTCCTCGATTACCACTTCCATCTGCGCCTCGAAAAACTCCCGCGTGAACAGCTGCGGACCGCCCTTGCCCATTTCCGGCGCGCCAGCCGCGCGCATGGCCATTGCGGCATCCACTTCGGGCAGATCCTCGCGTTCCATGAAATCGCGGGTGAACTGCTGATATTCGCCAAGCAGTGCCATCGGGTTTTCGGGCGAGGCGCCGCTCTGCGGTGCCGAACCGCGCCTGACGGAGGCAGGCAGAAGGGTGTCGACCCCAAATGGCTTATCGGTCAGTTCGCGGGTCTGGCGGATCCAGCTGCGCAACTGGTCTGGCGAGCAGGCCGCAGCGCCAAGAACGCCAAGTCCCCCGGCATTCGATACTGCGGCCGCGAGCGCGGGGACACTCGCCCCGCCCATTCCGGCCAGAAGGATCGGGTATTCGATCCCGAGAATTTCGCATATGCGGCTCTTGAGTGCCATCGTAATACCCTCTCCATCCAGCGCCACCCACCGGCGCCCGTTTTTTACGTCTGTCCCCACCTGACCTTCTGGGACACAAGCTCAGGGCTTCTCTGTGCGAGATAGGAGGCGGAGCCCGCCACGAGACGCGCCATAGCCTGCCGCGCTCCTTCGGCATCGCCCTTGCGCACAGCTTCAAGGACGCGGCGCAAGAAACGCAACTGGACCGCACGCTCTTGCGCCGAATACCCCAGCGAGAGCGAGAATTCGCGGGTAAGCATATGCAACGCGGAAGTCAGAAGGCCGAAAAGCGGATTGCCGCTGGCCCAGCCGAGCATATCGTGAAAACGGCGATTCAGTTCCTCGAACTGGCTGCTCGCTTCGTTTCGCTCCAGCTCTTTGAGGCAATCGGCAAGTGCGCTCAGATCACCCGTGGTCGCGCGCTGGGCGGCATAGGCTGCAACATCCGCCGCAATCGCTTCGCGCAATTCGAGCAAGCCCCTCAAGTCCGCCTCCATGAAATGCAGGATCAGCGAGAGGCTGTTCGCGAAGTCGCCAGTCTGCGGGCGTGCGACCACCGGCCCGCCACCGCGACCTAACTGAAGATGGATAACGCCCTGAAGTTCAAGGAAGCGAAGCGCTTCGCGCAAGGTCGCTCGGGCGACATCGTATCGCGCAAGCATTTCGTCCTCGCGCGCCAACCTGTCGCCCGCAACATGCGCCCCGGCTTCGATATCGCGTACGATATCCTGCGCAAGCGTGAGCGCACGCTTGGCTTTCCTCGAATCATCGACCTTCGGTTGCATCTCTGGGAATCGCTCCTCTGATAAAACCTTATAAGAGTTTATCGGATGACATGTCCAGCATCAGTCTATGAAGTCTGCAGTGCGGTCAAATGTCGCAACAATCCTTATAAGCTTTATTGACCATACCCTGCGAAACATCTACCTGTTTGATAGCAAGGTGAGTCTGCTTGCCTGGGATGGAGGACGAGACATGAGCATCGACACGATGGAGCTGGATACTGCCGGAAAAGTTGCAGCCATTCCGATCGACGAAATTGATGTCGCACGGCCGAGTCTTTTTCAGCAGGACACGATCGGCCTGTATTTTGACCGGCTGCGCAAAGAGGAGCCGGTCCACTATTGCCGCGAAAGCTATGTTGGGCCTTACTGGTCGATCACCAAGTTCGACGATATCATGGCTGTCGACACCAACCACAAAGTCTTTTCGTCGGAGGCAAAGCTCGGCGGTATCGCCATTCAGGACATGCATTCGGTGGAAGGCGCGCTCGAACTTGAAATGTTCATCGCTATGGATCCTCCAAAGCACGACCAGCAACGCAAGGCCGTCACCCCCGCTGTAGCGCCGTCCAACTTGCTGTTGCTCGAACCGACAATCCGCGAACGAGCGTGTCAGATTCTCGATGATCTGCCGATAGGCGAGGAATTTGATTGGGTTGACAAGGTCTCAGTTGAATTGACCACGATGACCCTTGCTACCCTATTCGATTTCCCGTGGGAGGAACGCCGCAAGCTCACGCGCTGGTCCGACGTCACAACGGCCGCCCCTGAAACCGGCATCGTCGAATCGTACGAAGCGAGGCGTGAAGAACTCATCGAGTGCGCGATGTATTTCAAAGGACTGTGGGAGCAGCGCATCAACGAAGAACCGAAGAACGATCTGATTTCCATAATGGCGCATTCCCCGGCGACACGGGATATGCCCTTCCTCGAATTTCTGGGTAACCTGCTGCTGCTGATCGTGGGCGGCAACGACACCACGCGCAATTCGATAAGCGGCGGTGTGCTGGCGCTCAATCAGAACCCCGATGAATATCGCAAACTGAATGACGACCCTTCGTTGATCGCCAGCATGGTGCCGGAAATCATCCGCTGGCAGACGCCGCTGACTCACATGCGCCGCACTGCGCTGCAGGACTGGGAGATTGGCGGCAAGCAGATCAAGAAGGGCGACAAGGTCGTGATGTGGTACCTGTCGGGCAACCGCGACGAAACGGTCATCGACCGGGCTGACCGGTTCATCATCGACCGCAAGAATCCGCGCCATCACCTGTCATTCGGTTATGGCATCCATCGATGCATGGGTAACAGGCTGGCAGAACTGCAGTTGCGGATCATCTGGGAAGAAATTCACAAGCGGTTCGCCAAGGTCGAAGTGACCGGCGAGCCCGAGCGCCTTTTCTCAAACCTTGTGCGCGGGATCACCAATCTGCCGGTGCGGCTGCACGCGCGCTGATTTGCTGAAGCAGAAATACGGAGTGTATGATGGTCAAAGTGACGTTCGTATCCAGCGATGGAACGCGGCGGGAAGTCGAAATTGCCGAGGGCGAAACCGCACGCGAGGCGGCGCTCTTCAATGATGTACCGGGCATCGACGGCGATTGCGGCGGTGTCTGCGCCTGTGCGACCTGCCATGTCCATGTCGATCCGGCCTGGATCGACAGGGTTGGTCGCCTGGTCGAAGGGGCAGCGGAGGCAGAGCTTCTGCAATTTGCCGAAGGTGCCAACGAATACAGTCGCCTCGCCTGCCAGATACCCATGGTGGAAGGAGTGGAAGGTTTGATTTTGCACGTTCCCGAGCAGCAATACTGACCAGACAGAGCGCAGCCCTGTCGTGCGCGTGCGGCGTCGCAAATTCAGTTTTGAACGGAGGTTTCAGTGCCAACTCAGCTAGAACCTGATGTCTAGACGAGCGAAGACGCATTTCGCACCGAAATGCGGCAATTCCTCGCCGCCCATTTCCCTGACGAATTAAGGGGCGCGGGCAATATGCTGGCCGGGCCCATTGGCAGCTTCGGCTTGTGGATCATCCTGGCCGACGCGCATCCGGAAGCTTCGAGGGACAGCTCCAGCGTGTCGGTGACATCCCCGGCCCGCATGGTGGTACACAGCTTCCAAAGGATGACATAACGGGAGAAGTCGTCGAGCACGGTCGACAGGTACACCAAGCCCCAGCCGATGATCTTGAAGTAGGTGAAGTCGGTCTGCCACATCTCGTTCGACCGCGTCGTCTTGGTGTGGAACCCGTCGGCGGCCTTGATCACGATGAAGGCCGGACTGGCGATCAGGTCATGGGCTTTCAACATACGGTAAACCGTGGCTTCCGACACGAAGTAGCGCTTCTCGTCGGTGAAGCGCACCGCGAGCTCGCGGGGTGACAGGTCGGTTGTATCCAACGCCATGTCGATGATCTGCTGCTGGATATCATCGCAGATGCGGTTCCACACCCGCCTCGGGGCCGATGGCCGATCCTCCAGCGCCTCCGGCCCGCGCTCGAGGTAGCGGTCGTACCAGCGTTAGAAGGTCCGGCGCGGGATGCCCAACTGCTCCAGCGTGCGCTTGGCCGGCAGGTGCGACTGCTCGACGATCCGAATGATCTCCAGCTTCTCGGATGCGGGTTACCTCATTCGTCGTCGGCCCTATCCGCGATCATGCTTTTTTTGAGCAACCGGTTTTCCAGCGTCAGATTGGCCACGCATTCCTTAAGGGCACGGGCTTCGCGGCGCAGGTCGTGCACCTCGCCGGTGGTCGCGGCACGGGCGGTGTCGCCCGCCAAGCGCCGCTTGCCCGCCTCCATGAACTCCTTCGACCACGTGTAATACAAGCTCTGGGCGATGACATCCTTGCAGCACAGCTCGGCGATGCTGTCCTCGCCGCGCAGGCCTTCCAGCACGATCCTGATTTTGTCCTCTGCAGAGAAGTGCCGGCGCGTCGCACGCCGTATGTCCTTCACCAGCCGCTCAGCAGGGGCCTTCGGCGCCGATTTTTTCAAGGAGGATTGGGCTTCATCCTCGTTCCTTAGTCACTACGACGAAGCCCAAATCCTCCTTAAATCACAACCTCAAATCTGTGCCATTGGTGCTGACGGCGGACAGCACCGGCAATCCGCCCTCACATGAAGCGCTCGGGTTGAGCCATGTCGGTCTCCACGCAGAGGTTCGTTTCTTGGTAGACAACTCGTTGCACGAAATAGCTCGTCGGTCAATTGGCGCTGGCACGCGAAGCCAAGAGCGGCCCGCCTCGCGGGAGGGCGCTCACCGCCGAACGATTGCCGGCTCGATCGGACTATTCTGCAACACGGCGGGAGGCAGGTAGGGCTCCGTGCCGCGATATTCGCAATTCGTTAGCCGTCAGTGCTGGCAACCTGATGCAGCGGGGGCAGAACGGCCGCGGCGCGCCGCCTCAGACGCGAGCGGTGCCAGTTGGGGATATCGGCTTGCTGACGATGAATGGCGTCGGCCATTTCAAATCTTCCACGGCTCCTATCGAGGAGGCATGTCTTCCGATCCGCTTTCGAGATTGCCGGACATTTTCGTCAGCAATGAGCGCATCGCGCGTATCTCAGTTGGGGAAATCATATGGAGCAGTCGCGCGTAGATCATGTCGGCTTCGGCGCGCAGCTGAGGCAGGATTTCGATCGCTCGGGGCAAAAGATGAAGTTCCCAGACGCGCCGGTCGCCCTTGGCAGCGCGCCGTTCCGCGAGCACCATTCTTTCCAGCTGGTCGACAACATGGCCAACGCTGGCACGCTCCAGTTCGAGGCATTTGGAGAGGTCGGTTTGGGTCATGCCCGGGGTCCGATAGATATAGACGAGCGCGCGCCACTGGGTTCGCGTCAATCCGAAGCGCGCCGTTGAGGCATCAAACATCCGACGCAGTTTGCGGGGCACTTCCTCGATGAGAAAGACAAACTCGTCTGAGGCCGTCAGAAGACTTTTCGCGGGAGAGCCGCTTGTATTGCGAGGTTCAACCATCGTCATGGACTGTAGAGCCAACATCATATTCTGAAAACCCTTTACTGTAAGATATGATATAGTATGATCGTGGAATGATTGATCAGTCGATCACGCTTGCCGGGAAAGCGGGCCATGAAATCGCAGCGTCGGTTGATGGCCCGGAACTCGGATTACCGGTAATCCTCGCGCACGGCGGCGGACAGACCCGAAGGGCATGGAGGGCGGTAGCCCACCGGCTCGCGAGCCATGGTTTCCGGACCATCGCAGTCGATATGCGCGGGCACGGCGAGAGTGCATGGGCCAGCGACGGAGCCTATGATATCTCCGATTTTGCGGCCGATCTCGTCGAGATCGCTGCGGCGACGGCGAGCAAACCGGCGCTGATTGGCGCGTCGCTTGGTGGCCTGGCCGGGATCATCGCCGAGGGAAAATGCGCACCGGGAAGTTTCGGATCGCTGACGCTGGTCGACGTCACACCTCAGATGGAACCGAGCGGCGTCGCCCGCGTGGTCGGTTTCATGGCGGCGCATGCGCGCGATGGTTTTGCGTCGGTGGAAGAGGCCGCACAGGTCATTGCCGACTATCTGCCCCATCGCCCCAGCCGGAAGGCTTCGGCCGGGCTAGCACACTATCTGCGCCGCAAGGACGATGAACGCTTCTATTGGCACTGGGACCCCGCCTTCATCGAAAGAGTGACGCAGCAGGGCGGCGGCGTTTCCAGCGACCATGGCCGCACCGAGCTCAGCGCGGCCGCTGCCTGCTTGACCTTGCCGGTGCATCTGATCCGCGGCGGGTCAAGCGATCTCGTCTCGCTGGAAGCCGTCAAGCATTTCCAGGGCCTTGTCCCTCATATGGCGTATAGCGACATTGCGAATGCGACTCATATGGTGGTGGGGGACGAGAACGACGCTTTCGGGCAATCGATCCTAGAGTTTTTGCTCGGCATCCATGAAGCGGAAATGAAATCATGAATGCCCCCGCCGTCCCGGGGCTTGAGGAATTACGTGACCTATTGGCGCTGGCCCCTTTTCACCGCTGGCTCGGGCTCAGCATCGCTGAGGTCGGCGCCAACGAGTTGGTGATCTCCATGCCTTGGCGAGACGAAATCATCTCAAATCCGACGGTCGGCGCGGCGCATGGTGGCATCGTATCGGCTTTGATCGATCTGACCGGCCTCTATACGATCATCGCGATGGGGGGTGCTGCGCGGGCGACGGCGGACCTCCATGTGGATTTTCACCGACCGGCCAAGCTGGGGCCGCTTCGCGCGATCGGCAGCCCGGTGAAATTAGGGCGGCAGATAAACGTCGCGGCTACCCGGATCCTAGCCGCAGACGGAACCTTGGTGGCGAGTGGTAGAGGGGCCTACGTCGCCTGATAACCGCCCGAGGCGAGCCAATCTGCGCGGCCAGATGCATGCCCAGCAGCTTTCGGAGCCGAGGCAGTGGCGGCAGCGACACGCTTTTTGGCGACGTGTCCCTAGGCCGAACCCACGACCGGACGGCCGCGCATCGGCCATTCAGTCAAATCGGCTCCCTGCCGGTCACACGCGGGTTTGGCCGCTCGCCTTTGAGCCGTCGACTTTGCCTAGTCCGACAGGCCAGCCACGCAGCGCATGGAGATCAAGTTCTCCTGTGCTGCGTGACTAGACTGCTGGGTCAGGTCAGGGCGCCGGGGTGCGATTCGCGATCGCATCCTCGATCAGATCCTGCATGACCTGTTCGAGCTCGACGCCTTTCCGGTCGCCTCCGCTCGATATTTCGGTGGCGATCAAAGCGTAATAGCCGGTCTCGCGATCGATCCAGCCGGTCCAACCATAGGCACCCGGTGAGGAATTGATCTTGGACGTCGCGCAGGCCGAAGGCGTGTCGCATTCGACAAAGGAGCCGAGCGCATATTCCCAATTGCCCGCGCTCGCCGGCACGAAAACGCGCGGCAAGCCTGCGGTACGTTGCTGGGTGAAGCTTGTCATATCGGTAATAAAGCTGCCGCCAAGGAAGGCACGCAGAAGTTTCGCATAGTCGCGCGGCGTCGAATAGGCGCCGCCCGCGACCCACGGGTTGGTGGGAGCGCTTCCCGCAGGGTCATACCAGGTCGTGCTCGTCATCCCGAGCGGGGTCGTCACATGCTGCGCGAACAGTTCGTGAAAATTGCGCTGGCGTGCCGGTGACGTGCCGGGCGCGATGCTTATATCCTTTGCCTCCAGATAGGCAGCGGCGACCTGAAGGCCATGCGGTCCATAGCTATATTGCGCGCCGGGCGCGTTACCCGGGCGCAGAATGTCGTAACGCAGATCGTGGATGCTCTTCGCGCAATTGTAGAGCGTCATGGCCGGAAGCAGCTGACATCCGCCAACGAGCGGGCTCGCGTTGAAGCCCGACGTCATCGACAACGCGTGCTTGAGTTTGACATCCTTCTTCGTTCCGATCGTCGTCCAGAAGGCAAGCGGCGGCCGCATCGGATCGTCGAGCGTCGCGATGCCCGCCTGCACCATGCGCATCCCCAGCGCGCCGGCGAACCATTTGGAGGCCGACGCAAGCGGGGTCACCCGATCGATACCGAAGCTGCCCTTCTCATAGGCGAAGAGATAGTCGGGATCCGAAGCATTCCCGACGATGAAATAGCCGTTATCGACCTCGGTATCGGCGTCGATTGCCGCCTGTAACGCTGTCCAGTCATAGGTATATCCGCCGACGGTGGCCGAAAGGCTGGCGGCCGCGGGCGCCGATGCCGCCGACGTCGACGCTTTAGCAGCGGGCGCCGCAGGCGGAAGCTGCACCATGGGACGCGCCTCGCCGCCGCCGTTGCCCACGAACCCGCCCTGCGCCGCAAAGGCCGCAGCCCCAACCATTACTGCACCGGCGGCAAGCGACATCCATTTCATTCTTCCAGCCATTTTCTCTCTCCCAGCTTCGTTGCACATTGTCGAAACGGAGGGCCTAGCGCGGCCAGACGGGCTAGGGCCTGGACTGGCCGTTCCCGAAGTGAACATTGAGCAGATGGTCGAGCTGCGCCTTGCGAAAGCCGGCGACGACGCCAGACTCGGGCGTAAATTTTGCGAGACGGTCGCTTGCCGCATCGTAACGCGGCCAGTCGCGAACGAGTGCGCAGCCAGGAACGCCCGTCTTGGCGAAGCCAACCCAGCAGGCGGAGATGCCTTCGCCGAAGCGGCGATCCTCGTCACCGACGGCGCCAGCGACCGACGCGAAATAGTCGAGCGTCCCGAACAGATAGGGGATTTCAGACCCATGCGCGGCGCCCTTGGCGCGGTCGCGCCGCGCCGCTGCGACATAGTCGAAATGATAGAGATACGACGGCGCGCCCCCCGCCGTCCGGGCCGCGAGCCAGCGCGCCGGGGCGACGAACCAGGCGTCGCCCAACACCTGGCGCGCCAGTTCATCATCGGCCAGCCCCATGCCATAGGCGGCCCGGCCCGCCGCCTGGTCGCGCCCTAGATAGGCGAGCGCGGCGGATGGCGGCACGCCCATGGCAAGGATGACGCTCGCCTCGTTGCTGTTCGCGCCGACGAGGAGCGGAACGTCGATCGGCTCGCTACGCGCAAAGACGCGCCAAGGCGCTTCGCGTACCAGGTCGCCGTCGAGGATGGGGCCGGTCATCGCGCCCGGCGTCCGGACCTCGCCAGCGGCAACGAGCGCGGCGGCGGGCAGCGCGCGAAGCGCGTCGAGCGATGCTGAAGGCGGCGCACCTGCGCGCGCTGCCAACGCCGCGCCTAGCGCTTCTTGCTCGCCAAGCGGGCGCGGATCGAGGAGACCAACGCCCGACTGAACGATCGCCTTGGCGAACAGGCCTTTGGCTTCGGGCTGGGCAAGGATCGTCGTCACTCCGATCGCCCCGGCGGATTCGCCGAACAAGGTGATCTGGCGCGGATCGCCACCAAATGCGGCGATATTTTTCTTCACCCACCGCAGGGCGGCCAATTGGTCCATCAGGCCGTAATTGGCGAGCGCCTCGCCGCGCGGCTTGGCCGCGCTGAGCGCGGGATGGGCGAAATAACCGAGCGCGCCCAACCGATAGTTGATCGTCACCAAAACCACACCTTGCCGCGCGAAGGCGGTGCCGTCGAAAACCGGGAAGGTGCCCGAACCGACCACATGGGCGCCGCCATGGATCCAGACCATCACTGGCAGCTTTCGCGCCCCCGCCGGGCGCCAGATGTTCAGCTGGAGGCAATCCTCAGACTGATGCTCGGCTACCCCGCCCGCGACAAGTGCGGGGCGCACCGTCTGCGGACAAGCCGGGCCGAGTTTTGCGGCATCGCGGACGCCCCGCCAGCGCGGCGGTGCCTGCGGCGCCCGCCAGCGAAGAGCGCCGACCGGTGCGGCGGCGAAAGGAATATCAAGAAAGCGCTCGACGTCCCCCGTGCGCGCGCCCGCAAGGCGCCCCTGCGCGATTGTCGCCGCGGGGGCCGTCTCCGCCGCCGCGACAGACACCGATCCGGTCAGCATCGCGGCACCGAACAGTGCTGCCATCACCAAATGCCGCATTGCGCCCTCCTACCCTTCCCGACCAGCGGCTGGAGGCCGCGGACGGGAGCGCGACCTAGAAAGAAATGCGTCCTTCGACGCCGACGACGCGAGGCTGGCTGTACCGGTTGATCGTCGGCGCCTGCGCGACGAAATAAACCTTGTCGAAGACGTTGTTCGCGAACGCGCTGACGCTGATCTTGCCGAAGTCGACGCCGACCCGAAGATTGACGAGGACATAATCATCGAGGTCGACCGAGGTCGCTGTCAGCTCCTGTTTGCCGCCCCATTGACCACTGATCAGGACATTGCTGGTCAGCGCGACATCCTTGGTGACCGGGTAGCGCAGATTGAGGTTGGCCGAGGCGAGCCAGTCGGGAACCTGCGCAAGGTCCAGCCCGTCATAGCGGCCGCTCTTGACCTTGCCCTCTTGCCGCGAGCCACTCAAGGCGAGGCGGCCATTGCCTTCGCCGAGATCGAAGCCCTGGCTATATTCGGCCTCGATACCCCAGCTTTTCGCATCGCCTGCGTTGGTTAGATAGGCGACCGCGGCGATCGGGCACGCCGGATTGGTGAGCGCGCAGCCATCGTCGACCTGCGCGATCAGGTCTTCAAGCTCGGTGTAATAGCCCGCGATTGCGAAATAGCCGCGGCGGATCGGACTGCCCTTGATGCCGACTTCGTAAGACGTGCTGTTTTCGTTGCCGAACAGCACCTGCACAGGACTCGGCGCGCGCGGATCGGAGAGGCGCGTGTTGAACCCGCCGGCGCGGTAGCTGCTGCCGACCTTGCCATAGGCGAGGATGTTCGACGTGAGCTTGTACGAGAGGGTCGCATTGTAGGAGAGATTGTCGGCGTTGATGCTGTCGTCGATGATCCGCGATGGCCCGCCGGTGGGCAGGCCAGTCCCCAAATCGTAAAGCCGCGCCGAGATGCTCCGGCTGTCGCGGGTATAGCGCAGTTCGCCGGTCAGGTTGAGGCTGTCGGTGATGTCGAAACCGAGCGAGCCATAGGCCGCATAGCTTTCGAAATGCAGCCGCGCGGGCGCGATATTGCCCGGCGACGGATTGGCGAGCGTCGGCGTGCGCGTCGTCGCCACCGAGAAATCGCTGTCGAGCAACAGCATTTCGGCGCCGACCAGCCATGTGAAGCGATCGCTCGCCCCGCTGACATGAATATCCTGCGAAAAATTGTCGGTCGTGTCGACGACGTAGGACGCGGTGCTGGCATCGAGCGGCGTGAGAGCGCCGATCTGCCCCGCGGCGCGCGCACGCGCCAGCTCGGCGGGGCTGATCGCGTCATTGTCGAGATCATATTCGGACGTGCGCTTGCGAAAGGAGGTTGTCGACGTCAGGTCGGCACCGCCCAGATCCACGCGGACGAGCGCCTGAAGGCCGTCCACGTCCTGGCTGGCGCGCGGCGCGGTGTTCCAGGGGTAGCGAAAGCGATCCTGCGTATAACCGCCGGGAAAGCCTGGCGTGCCCGCGGGAATGGATATCTGGTAATGGATCGTCGGCGTGGTCAGCCGCTGGGTCTCGGCCGTGATGATCGCGTCGACCGGCCCGCGCTTCAGCCGGATCTGGCCGCGCAGTCCGTGGCCCTTCTGCTGGTCGAAATAGACGTCGTTGTCGGGATTGTAGAAGAAGCCCTTGTCCTGCTCGACGAGATCGCCGCTGATGCGGATCGCCAGGCCATCGGCGAGCGGGACATTGATCGCGCCCTGCGTCTGGAAGCTGTTGTTCTCGAAGCCATAGCGCGCGCTCGCCCAGCCCGAGAGATCGAATTCGGGCTCGGCCGAGATGATATTGATCGCGCCGCCGACCGCGTTGCGGCCGTACAGCGCGCCCTGCGTCCCGCGCAGAACCTCGACGCGGCCGATGTCGAGCAGGTCGAGCCGCGTGAAGTTGCGACCGCCCACCGGACCGCCGGCGATATAGGCACCGTTGCGATAGAGCCCGACGCTCGGGTCGCCATTGGTGGCACGCGCGGTCGACGAAGCGCGGATCGAGATCTCCGACGTGACGGACGAGTTCAGATTGTTGAAGCGAACGCTTGGCTGATCGGCGAGGAGTTCGCCGCTGCCCGTGGCGCCGCCGCGATCGGTGAACGACGTGATATCGATGACCGACGCCGCGGTCGGCACATCGGCCAGCCGCTCTTCGCGGCGGCGCGCCGTCACGACTATGGCGCCGTCATCATCCGCTTCAGCCGCGTCCGGAAGAGCTTCGGACGGTGCGTCTTGAGCGAAAGCAGGCGGAGCGACGGCTACCCAAATCGCGGCCGTGCAGAAAAGAAGGTTCGCTCTGCGTCCCATGGTCACTCTCCCCATCTTGTTATCGCAATTATTATCGATAATTTTGTGCAAAACCGTCGGCAAGTCAAGCCGGAAAGCGCAATGTCTTTGCAGGTGGTTCGCTGGTCTAAGAGACGACGGCGCTCAGCAGGTCGCGGACGCCCCGCGCCGTAGCGGCAAGGGGGTCAGGTGTGACCGTCGATAAATCGTCGGTCACAGCGTGGTGATGACGGTGTGCGCCAAAGATGCCGGCATGACGCACGTAGCCGGCCTTTATCACTTCCGAGAGTTCGCCCGCTGTGCCTTCCGCCGAAGGATAGGCCATTTCCAACCCCGGCTGGCCTTTGAATATCTCGCGCGCACACGTCACGAATTCGGGCGATGTCATGAGAAAACGATAGGGATCGGCGCTTGGCAGCGGCAGCAAGCGCCCCGGCATTTCCTGATAGTCACGTGCTGCCGCATTGGCGCCGAGATGAAACCAGAAAGCGGTCTCGCCGGGGGCTGGACCCACCTTGTCGGCGATATGGCTCGCACCGAGATTCTCATATTCATGCCCGCTGTTGCACAGGAAGAGCAGGCTGTGTTGCGGAAACGCTCGGGGCATCCAGTCGGCAAGCGCGAGCCACATCGCGATACCCGGCCCCCGCTCGCCGGCGCAATCGGTCCAGCCTGAACGCGGCGTAGAGACGACGAGCCAAGGGCGACCGGAGCGAACGCGTCGCCCGATTATATTCTGCGCTGCCCGAATCCCACCGCGCCCGCGAAGCGCTAATTTCGCCGCGGCACCGTGGCGCGCGGCTTCAATCACCGGGGCGGCGAGTCGCGGCGCGAGCAAGGCAAGTGGCTTGTCCGATACAGGATGACCGGCCGGGACATTGAGGAGCAAGGCCTCGCCCGTCGGCCCAGTCGTAATGAGAATGACCCCGTTCGCACCGCGCGCAAGCGCATCGGCGAGCGGCTCGCGCACTGCACGATCTACGAGGCTCGACCAGCGGCGGAAAGGCAGGCGCACGACGGCGATCGCGCCGTCGAGGCGTTCAGGGATTTCTGCGAGGCGCAGCGGCGCAGCGAGACCGGCCTCGCCGGTTTCGACGGCGAGCGGCTGTGCGACGAGCGGTATCGTGTGGTCGCCGAGCGTAAGTTCGCAATGCGACGCCTCGAACCAAGGCACGTCAAACGTCTGGCGATCCACTTCGAATCCGGCACTGAACAGCCGCTTCGCTGTCCAGTCGGCGGTCCAGCGATCGCCCGCGCCGCCCGACTGCTTGTTGCCGGCCTCGGCATAGCTTTGGACGTCGGCGAAGAGGCGTTCGGGGCCGAACATGGTCAAATCCAGGGATACAGCGGCAGCGGAGTCAACCTGCAATGCGATCGGCGCCGCGAGGCCCGCCTTAAGCAAGGTGCGGCGGTCGGTCAGGAGACGGCTCATGTCACTTTTGCGCGGCGGCGGCTGGGCTTAGGCTTTGCGTGGCGGGCCTTATATTCCTCGAGTGCGCGCCCAAAACTATTCTGAGTAACCCCGATCAGATCGCGCGCCACCGCATCGGCGGCATCGCCATCGCGCGCGACGATATGGCGGCAAAGCGCGTCGTAGAGGATGGCCGATCGCTTCGCCGCCTCGTTGCCATGCGTCTCGATATAGCTGTCAGTATAGACATTGTGCTGCCAGCGCGCGAGCAGCGCGACCCGATCGAGGAGCTCGAGCGCGAGCGGCGCATTGCTGCGTTTGGCGATAAAGCGACCGATGCGGTTCGAGACCTTGATATGCTCGAACGTATTGTCGGTGCGCTGGGTGACATCCTTATATTCGACAAGCCGGTGCATCAGTTCGCGCCCGTCGCGGTCGGTCATTTCGGCGGCCGCAAGGCGACAAACGACGCCGAACAGCGATTTCCACAGTTCATAGACCTCGTTCGCAGCATGCTCGTCGATGTCGATCACATAGGTGCCGCGCCACGGCACGACCTTGACAAGCCCGATCCGCGCGAGATGCCGGAACGCCTCGCGCACCGGCGCATGGCTCACTCCGAAGCGCGCGGCGATTTCGCGCTCGCGCAGCCACGATCCGGGCGGAATCCGCCATTCGACGATGTCGTCGGTCAAAAGGCGCGCGATCACGCGGTCCTGCGTCGGCGCGCTGTCGTCGTCGGTCTTCGTCGCGGCCATGTCTCTCCGTTCGGCTTTCCCTGCTCGCGGCGCCATCCTAATCGGGCAGCGCACACGAGCAATCGATGATTGCGAATGAATTTATTATCGATAATATGGAGAATGACAAGCATCGGAAAATCGGAGTCGGATCTTGAAGCGCACCATCCTCTTTTTCGCAGCCGCGGTTGCGGCACAGCCAGCCGCGGCAGGCGAACCCGCCCCTCTTCCCGGCTGTGCCGAAGCGATCGCCTATTCTGAGGCTAATTCCGGCGTTGCGCTGCTGATACTTGAAGATGGCAAAGTGCGCTGCCGATCGGCAGACATCGCGACGCCGCAGGAACTCTGGTCGGGCACCAAGAGCCTTGTCGGGCTGATGGCGGCGGCGGGCGCACAGGATGGACTTCTAACCCTCGACGAGCGGGCATCGGAGACACTCGCTGAATGGAGGGGCGACCCCAAAAAGGAACAGATCACGCTTCGGCAATTGCTGTCGATGACGGGCGGCCAGGCATCGACCGTCGGCAGGGCCCAAGGGTATCTGGACTCGGTGAAGGCACCGCTCACGGCGGCGCCGGGCAGCAAATTCCAATATGGTCCCGCCCCGATGCAAATCTTTGGAGAGATCATGCGGCGCAAGCTCGTTGCCAAGGGCCAAGACGGCAACGCTCGCCATTATGTGGAGCGGCGCATTCTCACTCCGCTTGGGGTTACCATAGGCAGTTGGCGCAGCGGCCCCGATGGCGCACCGCTCATGCCGCAGGGCCTCGTGCTGGCAGCGTCCGAGTGGGCGAAGATCGGCGAGTTCGTCCGCGGCGGTGGGAAGCTCGACGGCAAGCCGCTTGTCGATGAACTGGCGTTCGCCGAGCTGTTCAAGGGTAGCCAGGCCAATCCGGCCTACGGTCTCACCTGGTGGTTGCCCCGTAGCACGCCGGCTGTCGATATTGTTACCCGGTCCACCGATATCACCAGTCATGCCAACGAACTCCCGGCGGATATGGTCGTCGCCGCCGGCGCGGGCGATCAACGCCTCTATATCATTCCGTCGCTTCGGCTTACAATCGTTAGGCAGGCGAAACTCGATCTGGCGGCTTTGGCGGCGGGGGAAAAAGGCGATTGGTCCGATTGGCGGTTCCTGTCACTGTTGCTGAAAGCGGCGAGTGACTAATTTGAAACGCGGCCGAAAACATGTCGGGGCCGATCGAACCTAGGCCGTGCCGCTGCAATATGATCATTGAGAATTGCTGGCCGAATGGAAACGCGGCACGTGGAGTTTGCCGCTGGACCAAAATGATGACGGTTATTGACAGCCCGCGCGGCAATCATACCCGAGGGGCGGAACCTTGCACGCGACGCCGCAGTGGGGCGAAGAAGGATGCAGCATGTTACGGGGATTGATGCAGGACGCGCCGCTGCTGATCAGCGGAATATTGGAATATGCCGCGCGCGCGCACGGCGAGAGGGAGATCGTCTCGAAGGCTGTCGATGAGCCGGTTTGGCGGTATGACTGGCACCGCTGCGATCAGCGTGCGCGTCAGGCTGCGCAGGCCCTTGGTGTCCTCGGGATTGCAACGGGCGACCGCGTCTCGTCGCTCGCCTGGAACACGCACCGCCACCTCGAACTCTTCTATGCGGCGCCGGGCATGGGCGCTGTATTGCACACTGCCAACCCGCGTCTCAGCGACGAGCAAATCGCCTTTACTATCGCTCATGCAGGCAGCCGCATTCTCTTCTTCGAGCCCAATCTAGCCGAGCTCGTCGCACGGCTGCGCCCTCTCCTTCCAGGTATCGAGCGTTATGTCCTTCTCGCGGATCGCGGAGCGACCGCGCCAGATGTTGCTGACGCGTTGAACTATGAAGCGTTGCTGGCACGCCAGGACGGGGCCCTCACCTGGCCGAGCTTCGATGAAAAGGCAGCCGCATTTCTTTGCTACACTTCGGGGACGACGGGCGACCCCAAGGGCGTCCTATACAGCCACCGATCAATCGTTCTCCACGGGATGGCGGCCGGTCTGAGCAGTGCCTTCGGGTTCAGCGCTTTTGATGTCATCATGCCCTGCTCGTCCATGTATCATGCGACGGCATGGGGACTTCCGTTCACGGCAGCGATTAACGGCTGCAAGCTAGTGCTTCCTTGCGACAGGATGGACGGTGCCAGTCTCGCCGATCTGATCAACGAAGAGGGCGTCACCTTTTCGGGCGGTGTGCCCACGATCTTGACCATGTACCTCGCTCATCTCGACACCACGGGGACGGGGGTCGGCAATCTCAAGCGCCTCGTGATTGGCGGCTCGGCCGTCCCGCGGGCGATGGCCGAGACATTCCGCGCCAAATATGGTGTCACTGTGCTCCAGCTCTGGGGCATGACCGAAACCAATCCTCTCGGCGTGATTTCGACGCCCTCCCCGCTCCTGATGGCCGAAGGCGAGGATTTCGCGAACGATCTCCTGCTGACGAAGCAGGGTCGCATGCAATTTGGCATCGAACTGCGCATTATCGACGGCGATGGCACGCCGCTCCCCTGGGACGGTGAGCAGGCGGGTGCGCTCCAGGTCCGCGGACCGTGGGTCGTCGATCGCTATTTCCCCGATTTTGAGGGCGCCGGGAGCGATGGCTGGTTCGACACCGGGGACATAGGTACGATCGATCGCTTCGGCTTTCTCCGGCTGACCGACCGCGCGAAAGACGTGATCAAGTCCGGGGGCGAATGGATCAGCTCGATTGATATCGAGAATGCGGCGGTTGGGTACCCCGGCGTCCGGGTCGCCGCGGTCGTTGGCGTATATCATCCAAAATGGGAAGAGCGACCCCTTCTCGTGATTGAAACGCATGAAGGTCAAGCCGTCACAGCCGACGCAATTCGCGCGCATCTGGAGACGAAGGTTGTTCGTTGGTGGCTGCCGGACGACATCCTGTTCGCGACAGTACCGCTCACTGCAACGGGAAAGATCGACAAAAAGGCCTTACGCGAAGCGTATCGTAACCAACTCGCCTAGATGAGATCACACTGCGTCCATTCCCTGCGAACGGCAGCGATCCTTTCAGGCAGGCAAAGTTCAGCGGGCCTCGTGGGTCTTGCATAAGCCCGGGCAATCTCGCGGGGGCGGGCTATACAATGCAAAGCGTTCTACGCTTGCAGCGCGGACAAGGTATGGCCAAGATGAGGCATGACGTCGACCCAAAAAACCAAAGAACAAGCTTCCGGACGAACAGGGAGGCCTACTCGACAAGCCTCGCAAGCACTTTCGAGGAAAATTCTCCGTGTCGCCCGCGATGTCTTCTTTGCCGACGGATTCGGTCGTTCAACGGCGGAACGGATTGCTGCAAAAGCAGGCATCTCCAAGCGCACTTTGTACGCCCGTTACGGGAGCAAAAAGCTGCTTTTCGAGGCGGTAATACTCAGGGAAATCGAGGATCGGCTCTCCTTCCTCGAACAGCACGTTCCCGAACATGGCGACGTTCGGCCCGAGCTTGAAGAGCTGTCCGATGAACTGCTATCCTGGATGCTTACCGACATTCATGTCGCGTTGGAACGCGTTGTAATGGCTGAGGCTGCACGTTTTCCCGCTTTAGCGCGAAACCTTTACGAATTCGGCGTAGGACGCACGACGAGATTGGTGGCAGAGGTTTTGCGCAAAGCCGAGGAGAGGGGAGAAATCAGGGTGTCAGACGCGAATTTTGCTGCGGAGCAGTTTATATCCAGCGTCATTTTGTCACCTTTTCGTCGGGCCGCTCTTGGAGTGGGAGTGACCAGTCACAATGAAACCTCTTCAGCCCGAATGAGGCAAGCTGTGGATCTATTTGTGTACGGCTGCCGCCCCTCCCAGAAGGGGAGCCATCCATAACATTCCCGCTTCATCTCGGGCTGGGCAGTTGTCACGACTAGGTGTTTAGTCCCAGCATGTGATGGTGTAAGCTTGTCATCGTCACAGCGGGAGGGATTATGGGCCAGCTTCTACACGGCAGCGCCAAGACCACGCACGCCGTTCGAGCGGAGCTACAGCGATCGCAAGCTCCGGTCGCGCAGCTCGCGAAGCGGTACGGGATCAACGAAAAGACGGTGATCAAGTGGCGCAGCCGGCCGTCGGTCGAGGACATGCCGGTGGGGCCGAAGGAACGGCGCAGCACCGTGCTGTCGCCGATGGAAGAAGCCGCGATCGTGGCGCTCAGGGTGCAGGCCCGGCTGCCGCTCGATGACGTCTTCATCGCGTTGAAGGACGTGATCCCGAACCTGACGCGCTCGTCGCTTCACCGCTGCCTGCAGCGGCACGGGATCAGCCGATTGCCGAAGGCGGATCGCGAGAAGCCGAAGAAGTTCAAGAAGTACGAGATCGGCTATTTCCACATCGATATCGCCGAACTGCGCTACGAAGGCGGCAAAGGATTCCTCTATGTCGCGGTGGACCGCACCTCGAAGCTGGTGTTCGCCCGCATCTATCGACGGGCGACCAAGCTCGCCGCGGCAGCCTTCCTGCGCGTGCTGATCAAGACGGTTCCCTACAGGATCCACACCATCCTGACCGACAACGGCGTGCAGTTCGTGCAGCGTGACCAGGGCGGCACACTGGGATGGATCGGCCATATCTTCGGCCGTGTCTGCGAGCAGAACGGCATCGAGCATCGCCTCACCGTAACCGGTGTTTCCCTGCCACCTTGCGGGAGTGAAGCGTGGCGTCGATTTTCGCTAGCCCGATCAGGCTGGAGGATGCTGATGCTATGATGATGACATGTGATGATGCTGGCACCAGCGTGGTTCGGCGTTTTGAGGTTTTCACAGGTGCGGGCCAGCGTCGGGAGTGGTCGCCTGAGGTAAAGGCGTCGATCGTCGCGGAGAGCTATTCGGGTCAGGAGACGGCCTGCGCGGTGGCGCGCCGTCATGGGCTTGCTCCGTCGCAACTATTCGCTTGGCGCCGGGATCTGCGCAAGAAGCTGGAGGACCAAGGGCTGACGCTTCCAGCGACGCCTGCGTTCGTGCCGGCGGTGATCGAACCGCTCCCTTCGGGTGATCCAGCCCCTGTCGCCAGGCGCGGCCGTCGCCGTCGGCGTCCCACAGTCAGTGCTGTCGAGCTGGAGATTGACGGCGTGGCGGTGAAGATCGGACGCGGGGCCGATGCGGCTGTGATCGCAGCGGTGATTGAAGCACTCAAGGCAACGCGATGATCGGACCTGGCGCTGGCGCGCGCGTGATGGTGGCGACGCGTCCGGTGGATTTTCGCAAGGGACCTGACGCCCTGGCCGCGCTGGTCGGCGCCGAGTATGGCGGCGACCCATATTCAGGCGTGATCTACGTGTTCCGGGCAAAGCGTGCTGACCGGATCAAGCTGGTCTGGTGGGACGGCACTGGCCTGTGCCTGATGGCCAAGAAGCTGGAGTCCGGCGGCTTCCGGTGGCCGGGCATCCAGGACGGCGTGATGCGTGTGACCTCAGCGCAACTCGGCGCGCTTCTGGAGGGTCTGGATTGGCGCCGGGTGCATGGCGGGCGCCGCCCGCAGGCCCCGCAGATTGCCTGTTGACGGGGCGTTCCCAGACTGATTCACTGCTCCCATGCTCATGGAAGCGGACCTGCCGGACGATGTTGACGCGTTACGCGCGCTCGTCCTCGAACAGGCCCGCAAGCTCGAGAGTGCCGACGCGGAAGCCGAACGCCTGAGGGCGATCATCGAGGCTTTTCGGCGTCATCGGTTCGGCCGCCGTTCCGAGCAGCTCGATCAGGATCAGTTGCAGCTGGGCCTTGAGGATGCCGAGACGGCGCTCGCGGAAGCCGAGGCCGCCAGCGAAGCGAAGGCCGGACGGCCTCGCAGTGATCCTGTGCGCAAGACCAACCGCGGTTCGCTGCCCGCGCATCTCGAGCGGATCGAACAGATCGTTGACGTCGAGAGCAATGCTTGCCCCTGCTGCGGCGGCGCCCTCCACCAGATCGGCGAGGATGTCGCCGAGCGCCTCGATGTGGTGCCGACCACCTTCCGCGTCGTGGTCACCCGGCGGCCGCGTTATGGCTGCCGTTCGTGCGAGAGCGCGATCGTGCAGGCGCCGGCGCCGGCGCGGATCATTGAGGGCGGCATTCCGACCGAGGCACTGATCGCCCAGGTGCTGGTATCCAAGTATGCCGATCACCTGCCGCTTTACCGGCAGGCCCAGATATACGCCCGGCAGGGCATCCGGCTCGACCGATCCACTTTGGCCGACTGGGTCGGGCGAGCGGCCTGGTATCTGCGCCCCTTGCGTGACCACATTCTCGACGAGCTACGACGATCCGAGCGGCTGTTCGCCGACGAGACGACCGCCCCGGTGCTCGATCCCGGACGCGGGCGGACCAAGACCGGCCAGCTCTGGGCCTATGCCCGCGACGACCGACCATGGGGCGGCTGCGATCCGCCGATCGTCGCCTATGTCTATGCGCCAGATCGCAAGGCCGAGCGTCCCCAGTTCCATCTTGGTGATTTTGCGGGCATCCTACAGGTCGATGGCTATGGCGGCTACGCCGCGCTCGCCCGGCGGCGCCAGCAGATCAGGCTCGCTTTCTGCTGGGCGCATGTGCGTCGCAAATTCTACGAACTGGCTGATACATCCCCGGTCGCTACCGAGGTGCTGCGCCGCATCGCCTTGCTTTACGCCATCGAGGACGATGTGCGCGGCCTCTCGGCCGAGCAGCGTCGTGCCGCTCGGGCCGGACGCAGCCGCGTCATCATCGACGATCTTCACCAATATCTTGCCGCCCGTGGCCGCCAGGTCAGCGCCAAGAGCAAGCTCGGCGAAGCGATCCGCTACGCACTCACCCGCTGGGACGGCCTCTCACGCTTCATCGATGACGGTCGCATCGACCTCGACTCCAATACCGTCGAACGATCGATCAGGCCGCTGGCTCGCAATCGCAAAAATGCCCTGTTTGCCGGTTCCGACGAGGGCGGCGACAACTGGGCGGTGATCGCCACGCTCATCGAATGTTGCAAGCTCAGCACCATCAACCCCCACCAATGGCTGACCGAAACCCTCACCAGCCTCGCCAACGGTTATCCCGCCAACAGCGTCGGTGATCTCATGCCATGGACCGTCGTAGCCTGAAAACACCGGTTACGCCTCACCAAACCCTATCACCCATGGACCAACGGTCAGGCCGAAAGGATGGTGCGCACCATCAAGGAGGCCACCGTCAAATCTTTCCATTACACGTCGATCAACGAGCTGCGCCGCCATGTCCGCGACTGGTTGGTCGCTTACAACTTTGCCAAGCAGTTGAAGGCACTGCGCTTCAAGACACCCTATGAGGCCATCGAAGAACTCTGGAAATCCAAGCCGGATATCTTCAATATGGAGCCACACCATCACATGCTGGGACTAAACACCTAAGTTTCCATTGGCTACCCGCTAATTGATCACCGCAGCCGTCCAACTCGCGATTTTGTCGGCCATTTCAAGGCTCGCGCGATCAAAGGCTTCGACGATACTCGAAACGCTGTTTGCGCTTGCTGTCCTATCAAGGACGATGCGCGTGACTGCCAGTGGTTCCGATTCTTTGGATCGGCTTAGTTCCACTTGCGCGGCGATGCGAATGATCGGGGCCGCGTCGGGCCCCTGCTCGTAATAGGCTGCAAAAGAAGAAAGCCGTGCGGATAGGACGTAATGATCGGAAGCCACGCTCTGGACAGGGATATATGCGTGATCGATTTTGCGCGCTACGCTTCCGGCAATAGCCTCGCGGATCATCTCGGGCGCAGGCCTCATCCACCGTGCTTTGGCCAGATACGTGACTTCGCGATTCTCGATCGTGAGGATCCTGTCTCCATCGGCCCCAGGCGGAAGCGTCGGTCGCGTAATATACACCGGAATCCACTGTCGTGCAATTTCACGCTCCGGTACGGGCGTGCTGCTGATCCGGTACAACGTCGATTTGCCGCCAGTTCCCAGAATATTCCCGCAACCAGAAAGGCAAATTAGCGCGCCCGTCAGCAAAAACATTCTTGCAGAGATCGTTTTCATTGGGAGAGCTTCCTTTCACGAGGGGTCCGTCGTAGCTGGCCGGCGAGCTGCTCGATTTCCTGCGCCGCGCTATCGAGCGATTTCAAAGTTGCAGCAATCCCGGAGCCGTCGGGCGCCGCCAATCCACTCGCGGCGTCATCAAGCCTGTGAATGACCACCCTCGCCTCGGCGATCCCCTCTCGAAGATCTCGAGCAGCTGCCGAGACATCGGCAAACGTCTTGCGACCGTCGCCATCGATCGCCGTGCGCGCCGATGCGGCCGCGGCCTCGATATCGGCCGCCGCCCGGTCCAGGCGTGCAAACGCTTGTTCAGCCTTGCTGAACATTCCGCGACTAGATCGCAATTCCGCCGTGGTAGCTCTTACATCCGCAATAGCAGCCGAAACATTTTCGATATTCTCGTCGGACAAGGTCCGGTTGACCCTTTCCAGGGCCTGCGAAGCGTCCGCCAACAATGCGCCACCTCCATCCATCAGGGATTGTAGCGAACTTTTTTCCGCCTTAATCACTGGGAGCGTTTCCTTGGAAACCTCCTTCAACAACGGCTTAGAGGGCGTCCCCGCACTGATCTGGATGTAGCTTCCGCCGGTTATGCCTTGCGACTCCGTCGCGGCGGTAGAATCGACGCGCACAGGCGTATCCTCGCGCAGGCGCACCCCTGCAAGCACCCTGTTTGGATTTCTGGGATCAAGACTAATACGCGTGATTTCTCCCACCGGAATTCCGTTGAACTGCACCTCGCCTCCCTCACTAAGACCGCGGACGGGACCATCGAAAATGATCCGATACTCGTCGAAATTACGGGCGAATTGGGATTGACCGAGCCAGAGGATGAAGCCGAAAGCCGCCGCTAGCAGAGCCAGCGTCAGGCCCCCAATCAGACCGTAGTTCGCGTCGCGTTCCATTAACGGTTCCTTTCCTTGGCGCGCTCCGCCCGCCCTCCCAAAAACGCCCTGATCCAAGGATGGTCAGACCTCTCAAGTTCCGCGATTGGCGAAACCTCGACAATTTTCTGATCCGCAACCACGGCCACGCGGTCGCTGATGGAATACAGGCTGTCGAGATCATGGGTCACCATCACGACAGTAAGCCCCAGCGTGTCGCTCAGCGTCCGTATCAGCTGGTCAAATTCGGCGGCGGCGATCGGGTCGAGGCCCGAAGTGGGTTCGTCAAGGAACAGCAATTCTGGATCGAGCGCCAAGGCCCTCGCTACGCTTACACGTTTTCGCATTCCGCCTGAAAGTTCAGCGGGCATTTGCCGGCCCACCTCGGCATCGAGTCCGACAAGGCCGATTTTCATCAGAGCCACGGCCTCGAGCCACGGCTCTCTAAGACGGGTATGTTCGATGAGAGGAGCCTCGACATTTTCTTGCACACTAAGAGAAGAAAAAAGCGCGCCATTTTGAAACATGACGCCAATTCGGTGATCAATTTCCGTACGATCAAAGCGACTCCCAATTTTTTTCTGAAAGATTTCGATTGTCCCATGGCTAGGCGCAATCAGGCCCAAAATGGTGTTCATCAGGACGGATTTTCCACTACCGGACCCTCCGACGACACCAAGAATCTCGCCACGATGGACTTCTAGGTTCAAATCCTGGTGGATAATGTGATCGCCAAATCGGGTTTTAAGATTCTCCACCCGAATAACGATGTCCGGATCGCAAATCATATTTCGAGCACGTTGAAGAGAATTGCAAAGGCGGCATCCAGAAGGATGATTGCGAATAGCGCTTGGACAACGGCGACGGTCACCCGCCCGCCCAGATCCTCAACATCTCCGCGTACCGAAAGGCCGTGGCGACATCCGGCAAGCGCAATCACAATGGCCAGCACCGGTACTTTTGCCATTCCAACCCAGAAGTGTCGGATATCGACCGCAGCCGAGAGTCGTTCGGCGAAATATGTCGGGCTCACGTCGAGTATGCCCCAGCTGACGACAAGCCCGCCGGCCAAACCAGCCAGCATGGCAACAATCGCCAGGAGGGGCATAATTACAAGCAATGCCAATACGCGTGGCACAACCAGCGCGTCGAACAGGTCGATGCCCATCACCTTCATTGCCTGCGTCTCTTGATTCATTCGCATTGCGCCGATCTGGGCCGCGAAAGTGGAAGCGGACCGACCGGCAAGTAGTATCGCGGGAATGAGGACGCCGAACTCGCGGAGGACGGATATGCCAACCAGTTCGACGACCAGTTCCGATGCACCCAATGTCTTGAGCAGATCGCTTCCTATGAGAGCCACCACTGCGCCGATAAAGAATGTCATGATCGCTATGAGTGGCAGCGCATCGAAGCCGGCCTTCTGAATTGACGACGCCAGTGCGATCAATCGCATCCTTTTGGGATGTGCAAGAGATTTCATGAGCGCCACCTCAAGTTGGCCGAGAAATCGAGCGCTTGCGCCGATTTCCTGGACAGCTCGATAAACTTTTTGGCCAAGACGCACGTGAAATGGGGGAGTTTTGATTGGCGGGACATCGCGGTCGGCCATGGCCGAGCCCACCAGCGCGAACAGATCAGCAAGATTGGCGGGCAGGTCTGCGGTAAATGCCGCATTGGGTGCGAGAGTCAGGATGGCGAGCGCGCCTGCGCTGTCTATCCTTCCCAGGTTTCCGAAGTCGCTTGAGAAGGAGAGGTTCGAGGGACTCAGAACATGCCCGGAAAGGCCTGCGATCGACATCGCTGTCCAGTCACCTTCAACGACCAACGTTGAAATGCCATCTCCTTCGCGAACGAAGATGTTCGGTGCTGTGCGCGCATTCATCGCAGCAAGTCTCCAACCGGTGTCGGGAGAGCGGATCGACCGTGGCAACTCCCTCTCCCATAACCCGTCATCGAGCGGATCATGCCAGCAAGCGGGACCACTGACCCCACACATTTAACCATGCCGATCCACACATCGCGCCTTGCCTCAATGGCATTATGTAAACGTCACCGTAGCGTTATATCAGGTCGCTTGCAAGGAGTATGCTGCGCACAAATCGGCCGACAGATCGTTTGAATAAGCACAGGATACTCTTGCTAAGGTTAGATAAAATTGTCAGTTGAAATCCCTATGAGATTCTTTCTGAACCGATATCGCACCTTAGAGTTCATATTAACGACACTCGTAGGTGACATTAAATCTTTGCTTGCACTTGCCATCCCAGGCCGAGTGATTTTTGCAGGGCGATCCATGACAGCGTGAGCGCCGCCTTTCCCCGGACGAGGTCGGTTGCCGCCTGCTGCTGTTTGCGAAGCGTGCGATTTAGGTCGGCGCGCGAGATCACTCCGCCGGCAAATCGTTGTCGATCAAGATCGGCTGCGCCATCTGCCTGGGACTTGATCTGCGCGAACGCCACCAGGGCAGAGCGCTGCTGGCTAAAGCGCGACAACGCGCGCTCGGCGTCCTGAAGTGCAGAAAGCACCGTCTTTCGATAGTTGGCAACTGCCTCGGCACGGACGGCGCTCGCCTGATCGACCGAGGCATCGACCCTTCCGAAATCGAGGAAGTTCCACTGCAACTGTGGAATGGCGAGAATTGACGGATTGCTCACATCAAAGAGATCGTCTGGCGACGTTCCGCCAAGTCCCAAGATTCCCATGAATGACAGCTTCGGAAATCGTGCAGCCTCCACAACACCGATCCGAGCCGTTGCTGCCGCCAGGCTGCGTTCGGCCGCGCGGATGTCGGGCCGACGTGCGACAAGGTTGGAGGGGTCGCCCACGGCGACCTGTTCCGGCGGGAGGGGAACATCGAAGATCTGTTTCAGCGCTTCGTCCGTTGTCCCTGGGATCTGTCCAGCTAGAATGGCAAGCGCATCGAGCAATACCGCCGTGTCAGCTTCGGCCTCGGCGAGCTGAGACTTGAGCAGCTCGAGCTCGGCATTTGCATTGCCGAGAGGGAACAGGGGCAACACGCCTTGCTGATACCGTTGATAGGTTAGCGAGAGGGTTTGCTGCTGCAACTCGCACTCGGTTCGGTACGCTTTGGCTCGAAACTGGGCCTCGCGCAGGTTGACATAGGCATTGGCAACTTCGGCGGTCAGCTGGACCTTGGCATCCTCCACATTGGCAACCGCTGCCGCGGCCTGAGCGTTGCCGGCCTCGATCCGTCGCTGCGTTCCTCCTGCGAAATCCAGCTCCCAGTTAGCGTTGAGCCCGAGATTGTAGACACTGAGGCTATCATCCGCCTGTCCCTGCGGACTAACAGGCGCGCTCGCCGAAGGCGGGGCACTGTTCTGAATATCAAGGCCCGGCAAGCGGCCCTGAATAGCCGTCGCCTGGGTTCCAAGCGTCGGAAATCTTCCGGCCTTCTCCTGTCTCACGGATGCCCGCGCCTGCGCAATCCGCGCTTGCGCAGCCTGAAGCGAAGGATTGTCCGATAACGCAGCCTCGATAAGCCTGGTCAATTCCGGATCGTTCAAAAGGAGCCACCACTCTGCCAGCTCGGGCTCGGTATCGATGATGTTACCGCCGGCACGGACAAAGCCGTCATTTCGGTTCGCCGAGAATACTTCTGGAGGCCCGGCGTAGTCTGGGCCCGCAACACAACCGGCCAGCAGAAACGAGGCGAGAAGCGATATTACAGATTTTCTTATCATGTCAGGCTCAGTGCATCGAAAGGGAAACATTCTTGGGAAGCGGCTTCAAAAAGATGACCAAAGGAACGGTCATCAAGGTCAGGACGCCCATCACCAAGAATACATCATTGTAGGTCATTACGAACGCGTCCCGCTGGATGGTCCGGCCTAGCATCGACATGGCACCCTCCATCCCGCCGAAGCTTTTCGCGAGTTCATCAAGATAAATCTGGAGTGAAGCACTGTTGGCATTCAGCGTCTCTTCCATGCGCCGGCTATGGTGCCAGATCCGCTTGTCCTGAAACGAAGCCAGTCCGGCCAAAGCGAAAGATCCTCCGAGATTTCGAGCGGCGTTAAAAATACCGGAGGCATCGCCAGCATCTGTCTTTGCCACCGAGGCTACGGTAGCCTGGTTCAGGAACATCATGGCCAGAATCATGCCAACACCCCGAATAAGCTGGCTTTCGATGAATACGGCGCCCCCAGATTCCGCGGTGAGGCTTATGCTGACGAAACAGCTGGCCGCCATCAGAAGCATTCCGACACCGACGGCAATGCGAATGTGGAGTCTGCGGATCATGAAGGGCAGGATCGGCATAAGCACAAAAGCCGGAATACCCATCCAAAATATAACGAGCCCGGTTTGAAAAGCGTTATAATCGGATATGATCGCAAGAAATTGGGGAATGACGTAGGTCGAACCATACATGACCATTCCCAGGGCGAGAGCCATCACCGCAACGCTTCCGAATTGGCGATTGAGAAGGAGGCGGAGTTTCAGGACGGGCTTCGACGCGTTCAGCTGCCCGTATATGAGTGAAGCGAAACCGATAACGGCAATGAGTGCCAGCCAGCGAATAAGAGCGGATTCAAACCATTCCTCGCGATGCCCCTCCTCAAGCAACACAGTCAAAGCGCCCAACCCCAGAATCAGGCCGGCAATGCCCGCCCAATCAGCATCGGTCAGATACTCCCACTTCGGCTCTTCGTGAGGAAGCCCGACGAATAGCAGCAGCAGCAGTACGGCGCAGATTGGAACATTGACAAAGAAGGCATAGTGCCAGCTCAAATTTTCGGTCAGCCAGCCACCGATCAGCGGCCCCATGACCGGACCCAGAATCACTGTCATGCCGAACAGCGCCATGCCGATCGGCTGTTGATGGGGCGGCAATCTTTTCGCCACGATGGTCATCGCAGTTGGTATCAGCGCACCACCCATGAAACCCTGACCCGTGCGACCGATGATCATGGTCGTGAGGTCGGTCGCCATACCGCAAAGAATTGAGAAGCCGGTGAACGCGGAAACCGCAATGATGAGCAGGTTTCGCAGTCCAAAAAGGCGTTCAAGCCAGGCGCTAAGCGGAATTACCACAATTTCGGCAACGAGAAATGCGGTGGCAATCCAAGTGCCCTCGGTGCCGCTGGCTCCGATTTCGCCCTGGATCACCGGAAGCGCGGAATTGACGATAGAGATATCGAGTGTTGCGAGCATGGCGCCAAGTGCACCCGCTGCGACCGCTATCCACGCGGTGATATCGGCATTCCGCCTTTCTGCAGTCGGAGTACCAGAGGCGCTGTTCGATGCCAACTCGGCGGTCATTTGTCGGTACTCGAGATCTCTTTCAGCTCTCCGGCAGCGTTTCGCGTGTCGACAACTGCCACAACCGACATGCCCGGGACGAGCAGACGACGCACTTTGGGCGAGGCTATTATCGCGATACGAACCGTTATCCGCTGAACAATCTTGGTGAAATTCCCTGTGGCGTTTTCGGGCGGCAGGATCGAAAATTCTGCTCCGGTTCCGGGCGAGATGCTCTCAACGCGTCCAGCAATCTCAAAGTCGGGAAGAGCATCGACCTCGAGCCTGACCGGTTGCCCCGCCCGCAAAAGGCCGACCTGCGTCTCCTTGAAATTAGCGATGACGTAGATTTCGTTTACCGGAACCACGGTCATCAATCGCTGACCGGGCTGAACGAATTGGCCGACCCTTACTGTTAGATCGCCAACGCGACCTCCCTTGCTGGCTCGCAGCAGAGTCGATGTGACATCTAGGTCGGCCGCTTCCAGCTGCGCGCGAGCCGCGTCAGCTTGGGCTTCGGTCTGGTCGATCTGTTTGAACAAGGTGGCCCTCCGACCGTTGGCAGCAGAGACTGCTGCCTGGGCAGCAACAAAGTCGGCGTGCGCTTGCTGCGCCTGTGTCTCATATTGTTGAAGCTTTTCTCGCGGCTCCGCACCGGTCGCGGCAAGGGGGCGATACCTCGCTAGCTGCTCATTGGCGAGGTCGAGCGCCGCGCGCTTGGCGGCGAGTTGGGCCCGCGCCTGCCGAATCGATGAGTCCTGTTCGGTTACTTGCGAGCGGATTGTGTCGGCGCCGGCCAGCGTCGCCGCAATTTGCGCACGCGCCTGTTGCGCCTGGGCTCTATAATCTCGCACATCCAGTTGCACGAGCGCCTCGCCGGGACTGACCCGCCCGTTCTCAGAGACGAGCACCGCGTCCACGTATCCGGCCACTTTTGATGAAACCACAACGCTGTCGGCCGCGACATAGGCGTTGTCGGTCGACTGCATGTACTGCCCATAGGTGACATGCCTGTAATACCACCCACCACCTGCAATCAGCGCAGCAGTGATGGCTATGATGAGGATGAGGCGAAATTTGGGTTGCGATTTCAGGCTGGATGCGGGCGCGCGATCCTGTTCCCGCTCATTTGGTTCGTCGGTCATCTGCCTCTTTCGAAGGATTTTGGACATGTGCTAAGTCGCTTCATGGCGTGGCGTAGACCGTTCCATCCGGTTAGTAAAATCGTTTAGTAATTTGCGTTTTGGCATTCCCACGAAACGGACTAGGCAGCGGTATGAACGCAAATCTCGACACAATGCCGCCACGGCTTCGCGAAGGCGCCCTCACCGACGACGACCGTATGCTATATTTGATGGACGAGATTAGTCGGGGGGCGAGGCGCGCTTATGACGCACGGATTGCCAAGATTGGCCTCAATCAGACGCAGTGGCGCATCATCGGACAACTTCTCCGCGAACCATCGTTGACGCAGGCCGGAATTGCCAAGCGACTAGAGTTGGAATCCGCCACGATCGGTCAAGCCGTCGCTGGCCTTTGTGGGAAAGGATTGATGGAAAGGCGACGAGCCAAAACGGACGGCCGGGCATGGCAGCTCATCCTGACCCAGGAGCTCGACAGGTTGTTGCCCCAACTGAGAGAATCCGCGGACGGGCTGCATAGGGTCCTATGGCGGAACGCCACGCGCGACGAAAAACGGACGTTGCTGGACATTCTTGTGCGGATTGCGTCGAATCTCGATCAGAGCCGGACCGATGCGGAATAGGACATATGCCTGGGTTCCGAGATAAACCGATAGGAGACATCGCACGCGCCGCCGAGATAGGACAGATTCTTGTCCGGCACGGCGCCAAAAGCCTGGCGGGCGCTCTCGGAGTCATTCCGCATCCGGCCAAGTCAATCGATCCAGGTGAATTGCGGCCGGCGGCGGTCGTCGCACTCCTGCGCGACATTGGTCCGGTCGGAATAAAGCTTGGACAGCTGCTGGCGACGCGCAGCGATCTGTTTTCCAGGTCCTGGATTGCTGCCTTCGCGACGCTCCACGATCAGGTTTCTCCGGTGCCATTCGAAGAAATCGAGCCCATCCTTGCCGCAAGCTGGGGAGCTGACTGGCGAGGGGAATTCACCCAATTCGATGAACAACCACTGGCTTCGGCTTCGGTAGCGCAGACCTACTCTGCTTCGCTGCTCGACGGCGCCGACGTTATCATAAAGGTGCGGCGTCCGGGCACTGCTGCGCGAATGGAGGCCGATGTGCGGCTCCTGACGCGCCTCGCCGCCGTTGCCGAGGATCGATCCCCTGAAATCGCCCGCTATCGCCCCGTAGAGTTCCTGCGAACCTTTGGCAGAAATCTTGCCTGGGAAATGGATCTGGCAGCAGAAGCTCGTGCATGCGAGCGTATCGGTGGCTATCTTGATACGCTTGGGATCAAGACTCCAACAATTCATTGGGAACTGACGGG
Organism: Sphingopyxis sp. EU05-FHT14B03; assembly: GCF_058790875.1. Taxonomy (NCBI): domain Bacteria; kingdom Pseudomonadati; phylum Pseudomonadota; class Alphaproteobacteria; order Sphingomonadales; family Sphingopyxidaceae; genus Sphingopyxis; species Sphingopyxis sp. EU05-FHT14B03. The sequence continues at coordinate 74,032 of NZ_JBYTDC010000006.1, read as the reverse complement.
GATACGGGTCAACGTCCAGGAGCGGCTGTATGGAACGCCCGCGTCTGCGATCGAGGCCGAATCGACCGACCCACGCGTGGCGGCGTTCGCGAGACAATATGCGAATGCAGTCCTGCGCATGATCATTCTGAATGGCGAATTTCATGGCGATCCGCATCCAGGCAATGTTTTCCTTATCGGGGAACAGGATGTGGGCTTTATCGACTTCGGATCGGTCGGCACTCTCACAAAGGCGAGGCGCGAGGAACTGGTACGACTTGTCATGGCTATAGCCGACGAAGACACAGCAGACGTCGCGAACGTGTTGCTCGAATGGGCTGGAGATCCGAAAGTTGACCGTGATGGGCTCACCCAGAATTTGGACCAGCTGATCGGTGAGTTCAGGGGAACGGTCCTTTCGGGGATTGAGTTCTCGCATATTTTCAGCCGCGTGTTCGATCTCCTGCGAGACTATCAGCTCGCACTTCCGCCTGATCTGGCGATCCTTCTTCGAACATTGCTCACGGCGGAAGGGTTTGCGCGTTCCTTTGCGCCTGACTATAATATCGGGGAGGAAACACGCCCCATCATGTTGGAGCTGTTCGCAGAAAGATTCTCCCTTGGCAGGAATCGCGCCAATTTAAAAAAAGTTCGCCGACAACTCCTCGCCCTAGCGGCGATCATGCCTGACCTTCTCGATAACGCCGCCGCTATAGCCAAGTCCGGGCATGTGCCTGTCCAGATTGATCCGGCAAGTTTTGAGAAGCTCGCAGCCATTCGCCGCGCGAGCCAGCCTGTCAAAGGTCCTGTGGCGGCCGCACTTATCGTCTCCGCGGCGCTGCTTGCGAATCAATCCTGGGTGCTTGCAAGTGTTGCAGTGGCTCTTGCCGGGTTGGTTCTTCTGCGCAAATGGCGATAAGATCGTTGCTCAGCTTGAACGGGCCAGCGTCCAATATCAGGCCAACTGAGAACTGGAGTTTATGATGACACTGCAGAAGCCAGTCGATCCGGTCCCCGCAGCCACCATGCTGTTGCTTCGCGACGAGCCGGAGTTCCAGGTGCTGATGGTCATGCGGCATCACCAGATCGATTTTGCATCCGGCGCGCTGGTCTTTCCCGGTGGAAAGCCTTCTGCTGCCGATGAAGCGCCTGAATGGGCCGATTATTGCAGGGGCTGGAAAACGCTAGATCCTACGCAGCGCACCCTTCGGATTGCCGCGATTCGTGAAGCCTTTGAGGAAGCAGGCATCCTGCTGGCCGATCATCGCGACGGTAGCGAGTTCGAGGATATTTGCGATCTTGAAAGCCGCAAAGCCGTCGAGCGAGGCGAGCGCGAATTTTTCGACATTGTGCGCGAGGCCGATGTGCAACTGCGCCTTGATCGCCTGAGCGAGTTCGCGCGGTGGATCACGCCCAGCTTTATGCAAAAGCGCTTCGACACTCATTTCTTCGTCGTTCGCGCCCCAGAGCGCCAGATCGCAGCATGTGATGGATATGAAACCGTTGATGCGGAATGGCTTTCGCCAAGCAAAGCCCTGAAACTGGGTGTCAGCGGTGAACGAACGATCATCTTTCCCACGCGATTGAACCTGCAACTGCTAGCCGAAGCTGCGAGCGCAGACGATTGCGTCGCGCGGGCCAAGGCTCGCGAAATCGTGCCGGTCCTTCCAGAAGTCATCCAGCGAGACGGCAAGAACATCCTCACTATCCCCGCCGACGTGGGATACGGCACAGCCTTCGAAGTTATCAGCTGAGATAGAAGCAAGCAAGCGGGCGCAAACTCTTACGATCCGTAGCCGGGTAACTGGGGGAATGGCTTGTTTTATCCCAGTATTTCTTGTCGCATAGTCTAAAATTTCTTCACCATAGACATATGTTTCAGAAGGATATTATTCACTTGCTCTTGCCTTAGGGTCAGGACCCATTGATTTGCGCTGATGGCTGTGATTCAGGCGGCTGCGAAGGAGCCTGAATTTGAGCGATTTATTCTGGCTGACGGACGAGCAGATGGCTCGGCTTCAGCCCTATTTTCCCAAGAGCCATGGCCGCGAGCGCGTTGATGATCGGCGCGTTTTGAGCGGGATCATCTTCGTCAACCGCAATGGGCTGAGGTGGCGCGATGCGCCGAGGGAATACGGCCCGGCGAAGACGCTCTACAATCGCTGGAAGCGGTGGAGCGACAAAGGCATCTTCATCCGCATGATGGAAGGCCTGGCGACACCTCAGGCTCCCGAGCGCAAGACGATCATGATCGACGCGACCTATCTTAAAGCGCACCGCACGGCGTCGAGCCTGCGGGTAAAAAAGGGGGTCCAGGACGCCTGATCGGCCGGACGAAAGGCGGCATGAACACCAAGCTTCATGCCGTGAGTGATGCGAATGGTCGTCCAATCAGCTTCTTCCTGACCGCCGGACCGGTCAGCGACTACACTGGCGCGGCCGCTTTGCTCGACAGTCTGCCCAACGCGCAATGGATGCTGGCCGACCGAGGCTATGATGCCGACTGGTTCCGCGACGCCCTGCAGGAGAAGGGTATCACGCCCTGCATCCCGGGCCGAAAAATCCGGAACACGACCGTAAAGTACGACAAACGCCGCTACAAACGCCGTAACCGCATCGAGATCATGTTCGGCCGCCTCAAAGACTGGAGGCGGGTCGCAACACGCTACGATCGCTGCCCGAAGGCCTTCTTCTCCGCCGTCGCACTCGCCGCAACCGTCATCTTCTGGCTCTGATCAATGAGTCATCGTGTAATTGCGGCTGCTTCCCTCGGACCTTGGTTGAGGCGCACACTTCTGGTTGTCGAATCCTGAAGGAAGGAAGCAGCCATGAAGCACTATGCCGGATTGGACCTGTCGATGGAATCCACGCAGGTCTGCATCGTTGATGACAATGGTCGGAAGGTCGTGTCGGAGAAAGTGGAGAGCTCTCCGGAGGCGATCGCCATGATGCTGGAGCGATACGGTCCAATCGAGCGGGCGGTGATCGAAACGGGCCGCATGGCATCTCGAAGCAGGGAGACCGATATCTGCGCCGACTGCTCGTCGTCGGCGCCACCGCCGTCATGCGCCACATCAAGGATAAGCCAACGCCCATGGCCGACTGGATCAGGAAACTCTCGGAGAAAAAGCCGTTCAGGGTCGTCTCCGTGGCGCTTGCCAACAAGTTGGCCCGGATCGCCTGGGTCGTGCTGACCCGGAAGGAAGCCTATGGGCCCTATCAACTGACGACCTAACAGAATACCGAACAACCGAATTGGCAGTGGCAGTCAATGATGAGTAACGATCGAGCCAATGGTGAAACCAACCCGTCTGATTCAATGCGCTTCAACCGCGCGCCAACTTGATTAGGGACCTCACCGGCGGATTTCCATCAAGGCCAGCGGCACTCAAAACGCCGCACAAACAGGCCGGACATATGAAAGCAACCGATCAAAGCCATCGCGACCACAAAGCCCTTGCCATAGGGGGCGTCCACATATGAATCAGAAAACCGCCCAAAAAAGAATCCCCTTTGAATCAGCCAAATGTCATCCCGCTCTAACTCCTCGCCCAGCCAATGATATCTACGGCGGAAAACTCTAACCGCAACTGGTCCAGAATTCAGGTGGCAGAGCACCTGAAATGGAGGCGGCGCCGTTCTTACAGGTCAGAGCCGCACGCATCCCCGCAGGGTATCGCGCAGCACTGCAATTGAATTGCTGAGCGAGGCTTCGCCTTCCAGCCGCCCGTTGATACGTAGCATCACCGTCCCGCTTTGCTGCATGAGCAGGGGAACAAGTTGCGTACCCGTCACGCCGCCGATCCATTGAGTGCCGTTCGCATTGGCGCGCTGAACGGATATGCTAACGAGCCGACCGGAGAAGTTCCACGTCATCGTCATCGCATTGTCGGCGGAGGGCTTGTTGAGCAGCATCGCCATGTAGGGCTTTCCGCCTTCACAATAGAGACTGAGGGCTTCGATGTTGGGCGATGCCGCGGCGCTCACATAAGCCATGGGCGCGCGACCTTGCACCGGTACAACTTCCCAGGGTGTACCGGGAAGCGGCACTGCCGTTTCGGGCGGGCTTTTGTCCAACAGCGTCTTGATTTCCGGCGCAATCGGCAGCCTAACGCCCGAAGCAGACGGATAAACTGTTAGCTTGCCGCGCTCCCAAAGGCCCACCTGCACCGCACGGCGCGCCGGGTCTATTATTATATAGGCCTGCTCCACACCGCCCTGATGCTGCGCATTGCCGGAAAGATAGTAATAGTTCCCAGCCCGCTGCAATGGCGAGACGGCTGAGAGATTGGTCCGCAGCGCAGCCATCTTCGGCCCCATCCGGGCCTTCAATGCCGCAGCCAAGGTACCCTTATCGAACAGGTCGATATTGTCCTTGGCGTAGCTTCCCGGATATTTGCCGACGAGGCTGGCGAGATTGGTCCATTCCGCTGGAATGCCTTGCACGGCCACCGCCGGCTCAGGCCGTGGCGGCAGTGGCGTGCCAGCAAGAGCGCTGCCCTGGCAGAGCGTGAACGGGCCGCCACCCGTGAAGGCCGCATGGAAAGAAGCCGGGCGTTGGCCGCGCGGCAGATCGGATTCAAAGCGGATGACACCGCGCTTCTCGTCGTCGTTCACATACATGAGAACCCGACCAAAATCATTGCTGCTAACTGGAAAGGGAAAAAATACTGCCATGATGCCGTCATAGCTCTGGCCCATGAAGGTGAGAGCATATTCCACCCGAGGGGGCTTTATTTCCCGACCATTGGCGCGGAACGTCATGCCCTTTTCATCGATGGTTACGCGCGGTTCCTTTGAGCAGTCGCCGCGCGGGGCGTAGCTGCCAAAGATATGGTCGACGCCCTGATCCTTGAAGCTGGATAGTGGTAGCGCCTGCGCACTTGCGGCAGCAATCGTGGCAATCGCACAAGCGGCAAGACCTACACCCGAAAGGCGGATTGTGGACGGCATGTGAAATGGCAATGTCATGTCGAATCCCCATCGAAGTGGTGACGGTTTTCGCGCGCACATGGCTCAGTCACGAGGTAAATTGGTGCGCCGGTCGCCTTGATCCTATTTGGCCAACAGGATAGCTGACTTAAGGGATGGTTTGGTTCTGGTCATGGATGCCCCCACGTGAAAGCCCTGCCCGGCAGGGACCGTGACGTGGTTAATACGATCTTGATGACTCTAAAATGAACGGGAAGGAATAGGTGAACTGACCTGACCCCCTGGTTTCCACCAGCCGGGATCAGAGCCCGGCCTTTTGCACTGCTATCCAACTTTCGACCACGCGGGTCATGCGCTCCGGATCGGGCATGCCGTACCGCAGCCGCATCCAAAAGTCGTCGGCGCGCGCTCGACCGCGCCAAGGCTGAAGCGCTGACAGCAAGCATCGGATGTATAAACTGATATCTTCGGATCTGAGATGGCACACCTCCCACCGCCCCGAGCAAAATAATAAAGTGCCATAATAAAGTTCTTTACCAAATGCCGAAAAACTGCTCATCTTCCAGCCGAGCGGCGAGAATCTTTTCCTCTCCGGAAATCTCCTTCTGGCCACTCCTCAAACTCGGGGCAGCTCGGCGAGCTGCCCCATTTTTGAACATCGACAATCGGGGACAAGGACGGGTTCGCGCAAGAAACGAAAAAATCGAGACAGGGAGAGATAGGGTGATGAATAAGAAAGCCTATTGGTTGGCAAGCGCCGTCGTGATGGCGTTGCCACAGGTCTCAAATGCTCAGGAAGTCATAGCCGAAGAGCCAGATGGCGGTGACAATGTCATCGTCGTGACAGCGCAACGTCAGGCGCAAAGCTTGCAAGACGTACCGATCGCTGTCAGCGCATTCAGCGCTGAGGCGCTTGAAAGCCAGCAGATCGAAAATGCCTCGGATCTACAGCTGACGCTGCCCAATGTATCTTTCTCGAAAGGCAATTTCACCTCAGCTTCATTCACTATTCGCGGCGTTGGCGACCTGTGCGTCGGCGTCACCTGCGATGCTGCGACCGCAATCCATGTCAATGGATCCCCCTTGTTCGGAACACGCCTGTTCGAGACCGAATATTTCGATCTGGAAAGGATTGAAGTCCTTCGCGGACCTCAAGGCACCCTGTTCGGCCGGAATGCGACCTCCGGGGTCGTGAATGTTGTGACCGCGAAACCCAAACTCTCCCGTTTCGAGGCTGAAGCGCAATTCGAGTATGGCAATTTCAACAGCATCGAAGCGCGTGGCATGGTCAACGTCCCGATCGGGGATATGATCGGCGTGAGGCTGGCGGGCATATATGTGAACCGCGACGGTTATACGACGAATCTCTATGATGGATCGGACATCGACGCTCGGGACCTCTATGCGTTGCGAGGCTCCCTTCGTTTCGAACCCGGTCCTGATACGACGATCGATCTCATGGGCTATTATTTCCGGGAAAAGGACACGCGCCTCAGAAACCAGAAACAAACGTGCCAACGCGATCCATTGGGCGTGCTCGGATGCCTGAACAATCGACGTGATTTCGATACCACGAACGCAAATTCAACGGTCGGTGCGACGCTCAGTTCATCCGAGTTCTTCGCCATTCAGGGCATTCCCGCCGTGCTCGGCCTCGGCAGCCTTTATGGCCCTGATGGGTTTTCCGGGTTTCAGGAGCCTGGCGATGTGCGTGTCGTCAACACGGCCTATACCCCTTTCTATTTTGCCGAAGAGCTACAGGTGCAGGCGCGCCTTGAGCAAAAATTCGGCGCGATGACCCTGACGGCCACCGGCATTTATCAGGATACTGAAGTCGATTCCAGGCAGGACTATTTTCTTGGAATTCAAAGCCGTGCCGGTTTCGCCCCGGCGCTCAATACGTTGGACTTTTTTGCGGCTAACGGATTACCGACAGGTCTTGCTCCGCCGGCGCCAGCCTTCATTCCCGGCTCTTCGGCCTATTTTTCGCCGATTGCCGGCGCTCTAATCCCGGACGGTCCGCAGGGCGTGCTGTGCACGTCGGATAATGATGATGGAAGCAGAGGCGCTTTCGAAGGGAACTCGCTGTGTTCCGAAACGCCGCTTTCTTTCGATCGATCTTCGGAACAACGCGAATCGTGGAGCGGAGAGCTCATCCTCACGAGTGACTTCGACGGGCCGTTCAATTTCCTGTTGGGCGGAATTTATGCGAAATCGAAAACCACCGACAATAGCTATTATGTGAACTCGTTTGCGCTCGATTACGCCAGTGCCGTATTGGGTTCATTCGGCTCCTTGTCGGGCGGCCTTCCGCCATCCTATTTCGCGACGTCGATGTATCGGAACAACTCGCTGGAATCGAATCTAGAGAGCTATGGCATTTTCGGCGAGGTCTATTTCGATCTAAGCGACCGGCTGACGTTGACCGGGGGGCTGCGTTACAACAATGACAAGAAGGATGTGACGGCGCGTACGACGCTGATCAGTTTCCTGAACCCTTATGCCAATGATGGAGATCCGTTCGATACCCCGATAACGCCCCTCACCGGGCCGTCTGGGCTTTTCGATGCCGACCCGGGGACGCCGGGCCAACAGCTCGCCCAGTTTCGCGAAGTAAGCTTCGACGAAATTACCGGACGAGCAGTTCTGGCCTTCGAGGTTACGCCGGACAATTCACTCTATGCATCTTATTCTAGGGGTTACAAATCCGGCGGGATCAATCCTCCGCTTTCTCCGATTTTCGCCGTCAGCGAGAGTTTCGGCTCTGAATCGATCGATGCCTTCGAGATCGGCTCCAAGAACGTCTTCGCAAACGGCGCGTTGCAACTCAATGCCACCGCATTTTACTACAAATATAGTGGACTGCAGCTCAGCCGCATCGTGGCAAGAACGTCCGTGAATGACACGGTTGACGCCAATATCTGGGGTGTCGAACTGGAGTCTGTCATCAGGCCGGACCCGAACTGGCTTATCAATCTGTCCTTCAGCTATCTCAATGCCAAGGTCGCCGGCGATCAATTCTTCTCCAATCCGCGTGATCCGGGCGGCGGGGATCCTGATGCCGTGATTATCAAGGACATCAGCAATGGTGCGCACTGCGCTGTCACGGGACCTGCGCCTGGCGTTGCTGATGCGTTCGTTGCGGGCGTAAATGCGGCTCTCGGCCTTCGCGCACCGCAGGAATTTCCTTCGGACGGCAATATCGCCTCCAGCGGCGCGTTCGGCATTTGCGGTGTCCTCGCGAGCGCTATCCCTGCGAACAGCGGGATCCAGGTATTGAGTCCTGGCGTCGAGGTTAACATCAAGGGCAACACATTGCCGCAAGCGCCGAATGTCAAGGTCTCGATGGGCGTGCAGTACACGGCAGAGGTCGGGAATGGTATGACACTCGTCCCCCGCGTCGACATTTCCATGACCGGAAAGCAATATGGCAATATCTTCAACGGCAGGATTAATCGCATCCAACCTTTCGTACAGGCTAATGCAGTTTTGCAGTTGAATGGTGCCGACGAGCGCTGGTTTGTCCGGGGGTTCGTTCAGAATATCTTCGATAGCAACTCAGTTACCGGACTTTATGTCACCGATGCATCTTCCGGTAATTTTACAAATATCTACACGCTTGATCCGCGGCGTTATGGTGTCGCGATCGGCGCAAAATTCTAATGATTTAGCTGTCCCAATCGATCGGGAAAAATTATACCGCATGAAAATCGCGGCGTCGGAGGGCCAGTAGCAGGCCCTCCGACGCCGATTTCATGCGCCAATTGCAGTCTTGGGCGAGGAATTGGTGTGAGATACGTCCGGCGTGCGCACTGCGGAAACTTGCGTCTCGCGCGAGCGATATGGGAGGCACATTGGCTCCTGCCCCTCGAATCTGACCGGCCCCCACCGAGTGGTCCGCGTGGACTGTTAGGTGTTTAGTCCCAGCATGTGATGGTGTGGTTTCATATTGAAGATATCTGGCTTGGATTTCCGGAGCTCTTCGATGGCCTCGTAGGTTGTCTTGAAGCGCAGAGCCTTCAACTGCTTGGCGAAGTTGTAAGCGACGAGCCAGTCGCGGACATGGCGGCGCAGTTCATTGATCGACGTGTAACGGAAGGATTTGACGGTGGCCTCCTTGATGGTGCGCACCATCCGTTCGGCCTGGCCGTTGGTCCATGGGTGATAGGGCTTGGTGAGGCGATGCTCGATGCCGTTCTGCTCGCAGACACGGCCGAAGATATGGCCGATCCATCCCAGTGGGCCGCCTTGGTCCCGCTGCACGAACTGTACGCCGTAGCACATTGGGAAGCGGCCTATCGAAGGGCCACAATGCCTTGATGGAGACAAGGGCGCGTAGCGCCCGCCGGCTTCATCAAGGCAGCCATGATCGGCCAGCAGGTCTCTAAAGAGAAGTTGTCGACACAACCCTTTGGAGGCTGACCGATCATGACCAAGCGTAATTCTACTCCACCCGATGCCGTGCTGGTAGCGATCGATATGGCGAAGCACCGCCAGGAGATTCTCCTTGAGCGACCGGAAGGCGGCCGCCGTCGCCGTATGACCGTGATGGCGACGAAGGCGGACTATGACCGGCTCGCGGACGAGCTGACCGCAATCGGCCGGCCCGTCATCGTCGGATTCGAAGCGACCGGCAACTATCACCGCACGCTGGCGCATCGATTACTGACCGCCGGCTTCGAGCTGCGCCTGATTTCCTCGGTTGCTTTGGCCCGGACCCGAGAAGCCCTGCACAATGGCTGGGACAAGAATGATTCCAAGGACGCGCAGGAGATCCTGCATATGCTGCGGATCGGCGCGACCCAGCGCTATGTCGATCCGCTGGCCGCGGGCATCAACGATCTGCAGGAGATGTCGAAGACACACGAAGCCATTTCCAAGGCGAAGACCCAGACATGGTACCGGATTCTGACGCATTATCTGCCGCTGTATTTTCCGGAGATCGAGCGCTTCGCGGGGAACAGCCGATCAGATTGGTTCCTGGCAATGATCGAGCGCTTTCCGACTCCGGGCAGCATCGCCTCGATCGGGCGCGAGGATTTCACCGAACAGGTCTGGCCGCTGATCGGTCGCAAGGTTTCCAAGGCCCGGGTGGTCAACGACATTTACGAGACGGCCTGCGCGTCGATGGCGCTGCCGATCGACGAAGATTCCACCGCCGTCAAAATGTTCCGCATGGTCATCGCTCAGGCACGCACCCTTATTCGGCAGCGCAACGAGATCGAGCGGATCGCCCATGATGCGCTGGCCGCGAACCGCGACTATCAACTCCTGCGCATGATCCCGGGGATCGGCCCGATCAATGCCCTGACGATCCTGGCGGAAGCCGGCGACCTGCGCCGTTTCGGCCACCATCGCCAGTTTCTAAAGTTCTGCGGCCTCGATCTCGCCACCCGACAGTCAGGCCTGTTCCGCGGACGAACCAAGCTGTCGAAGTACGGCAGCGCCCGATTGCGACGCACCTTCTGGATGGCGACCCAGGTTGCGATCCGGCAGCCCAACAACAGCTTCCGCGACAAGCTCGGGCGCTATGTTGCCGGGCATGCCGACGATCCTGATCGACGCCGCAAGGCGATGACCGCTCTCACCGCCAAGATGGCCCGCGTCGTGCACGCCGTCATCAAGACGGGAACCGAGTACCGTCCGTTCGTTGAACGGGCGGACACCAGATGGAAGGACCCCTCTCTGCTGTGCCGTGAGGGCGTGCCAAGATCTCTTGGCGCGACCCTGTAGATAATGTTTGGGCCTTCCATCTGGCATGCGCATCTCATCTTAAGGACGGTGAGGACCACGACCTCGACAATCGATGGATCCTGTGTTTGCTATGGCCGAGAGTGCTTTCCTTGACGATGGAAGCCATCTGGATCATAAAATCACCAGCGCCGATCACCCTCGGCGCAACGAGATCTGCTGGCCTTTTTCCGCTACGCCTTCCTAACATAGGACGTTATCTGTCAGGATGGTGTGGATCCTGGTAAGCGATAATTTTCCCCCACGCGGGGCGGACGGGCGCGGGCTTCGATTAGAAGCTGGCGCCTAATTTCGTTGTATCTAATTTCGATCGTGCTTTGCTCAGGCGGCGTTGGCGGTGGCACTCGTTTCGAACGTCATTTCGGCGGCCTTTGTATCGACCCAGTTCCCAGGTAGCAGGTCATCGATGGGCTCGCCGTCGCCGCGGGTGACGATGCGGGCAAGGACGTCGGCCAGGTAGGCGGCGGGGTTGATCGCACCCAGCTTGCAGGTCTCGATCAGCGACGCGATCGCCGCCCAGTTCTCGGCGCCCAGTTCGTGGCCCGCGAACAACGCATTTTTCCGTTGGAGTGCGATCGGCCGCATCGACCGCTCCACCGGGTTGTTGTCGATGTCGATCCGGCCATCGTCGAGGAACCGGACGAGCCCGGCCCAGTGGCTCAGTGCATAGTTGATCGCCTTGAGGGTCGGCGAGCCGCTGAACATGCGCCGGCGCTTGGCGTCGAGCCAGTCATGCAGCTCGTCGACGATCGGGCTGGCCCGCGCCTAGCGGACGGCAAGGCGCTCCTCGGGCGTGCGACCGTGGATCTCGCGCTCGATGTTGTAGAGCAGCCCGATCCGGTGCAGCGCTTCGGTGGCGATCGGCGCGCCATCGCCCTTGCCGCCGGCGTCGAAGAAGCCGCGGCGAACATGCGCCCAGCAATAGGCCAGCACCGAGGGTCCGCCGGGACGGCCCGCCTTGCCAAACTAGCCATAGGCTTCATAGCCATCGACCTGCAGGATGCCGTGATACTCGCCGAGGAGCTTCGCCGCCCACATGCCGCCCCGGCCCGGCATGTAGCTGTAAACGATCGCGGGTGGATCGACCCCGCCATGCGGGCGGTCGTCGCGGACCATCGCCCACAGGTAGCCCGTCTTCGTCTTGCCGCTGCTCGGCGCCAGCACCTTCGCGGTGGTCTCGTCGACGAACAGGCGATCGCTCTTCAGAAGCTCCGCCTTCTGCCGGTCGACGATCGGCTTCAGATAGCCCGCCGCGCGGCCGACCCAGCCCGCGAGCGTCGCGCGATCGATCGTCACGCCCTGGCGCGCCAACATCTGCGCCTGCCGGTAGAGCGGAAGGTGATCAGCGTATTTCTTGACGAGGATATCGGCGAGCAGCGCTTCCCTCGGCAGGCCGCCCGGCACCACATGCGCGGGAGCCTTCGCCTGCGCGACGCTATCGCCGCACGATCGGCACACCATCCTCGGCCGCACCGTCACGATGACGCGATATTGGGCGGGGATGATGTCGAGTCGTTCGGACCGATCCTCGCCGATCCGGTGCAGCGCACCGCCGCAGCCCGCGCAGCAGCCGGCCTCCGGCGCGATCTCGATCTCGTGACGCGGAAGATGCGCCGGCAGCGAGGCGCGGGTTCGTCCGCCGCACGCTTGCGCCGCGGCGGCGCGATGCCGGTGGCTTCCTCGCCCTGTTCGACCAGCAGTTCAGCTTCGGCCATCGATACGTCGCGATCTTCGAGCGCCAGCGCGAGCTGGCCGCTGTCGATCTTCTCCGACCGCTTGCCGAAGTGCATGCGATTGAGGACATCAAGAAGGTGCTGGAGCCGGGCGGAGCGGAGCCGTTCGGCGATGATCATCGCCTTTAGTGCCTCGACGTCGTCGGGCAGCTCTTCCACCCCCTCGCTCATGGTGCGGATGGATACATTATTTCGCGGTTTTCTGCCCGTTTTGTGCGGCAAGACGAGTCATTTTCACGGCCTATAACGCCATGACCGGACGCGCCACACGCGGGGCATGAACACGCGCCCAGTCGAGCCCTTCGATCAGCGCCGAAGCCTGCGCCGCGGTAAGGCTCATCACCCCGTCGCCGAAGCGCGGCCAGCGGAACGTGCCCGTCTCGAGCCGCTTCGTCACCAGCACCAGGCCGGTCCCGTCCCATAGCAGCAGCTTGATCCGATCGGCGCGCTTGCAGCGGAACACGAACATGATTCCGGAGAAGGGGTCGCGGTTCAGCTCGTGCTGCACGAGCGACGCCAGGCCCACCATTCCCTTGCGGAAGTCGACCGGCTTCACCGCCGCCAGCACCTTGAGCGGTCCCGGCGGGATGATCATGTCGACACCTGCACAGCCAGCAGCACCCGCTCGATATGGTCGGCCGTCACGCCGTCGGGAATGCGGATCGTCATGCCCTTGATGTTGATGCGGATCTCGGCGCCGCTGCCCTGCGCCTTCGGCTCCTCGACCATCGCCGGAACGAAGGCCGGCGCGTCGTCCGATTCCATCCGTTCGCGCGCTTCCCGGCGCCAGGCGTAGAGCTGCTGCGGCAGGATATCGTTCCGGCGCGCGATATCCGCGACGTTCGCCCGCGGCGCCATACTCTCGGCGATGATCCGGGCCTTCGCTTCCGGCGTCCACTGCCGACGCTCGCGACCCGCCGGGATCACCTCCATCGGGCGAGCACGACCGTTCCCGTTGCTTTCGAAGCTACTTTCGAACGTCGTTACATCGCCCATCGCTAGTTACGCTCCCGATACAGAAGGCGCGCAACATAACGATCTCAGAACATTCGAAAATGTGGGGGTAAATTAGCGCTTACGGATCCTGTATGGCACCGTCTTGATAAGCACGCGCAGGAAGGCTGCCGCGGCAAGCTTGGTCGCCCGGCGATAGATGCGGGCGAACACCAGCTTCGAGGTGCGGTCCACTTCGACATAGAGGAAGCCTCTTCCGCCTTCATAGCGCAGTTCCGCGATATCGACGTGGAAGTAGCCAATCTCATATTTCTTGAACTTCTTCGGCTTCTCCCGATCGGCTTTGGGCAACCGACTGATCCCGTGGCGTTGCAGGCAACGGTGCAGCGACGAGCGTGTCAGGTGTGGGATCACGTCCTTCAGCGCGATGAACACGTCGTCGAGCGGCAATCGCGCCTGCACCGGACACCGGATGTGTTCGAGGTGCTGGAACGGGGCTGCGCGCAAGTGGGTTATCCCGCCTCGATCAGGGCTGACAATGGCAGCGAATTTTATCTCCCGCGAGCTCGATCTGTGGGCCTACATGAAGGGCGTGACGCTCGACTTCTCGCGGCCTGGCAAGCCCACCGACAACGCGTTCATCGAGAGCTTCAACGGCAAGGAATGCCTTAACGCCCACTGGTTCATGAGCCTGGATGACGCGGTGCGAAAATGCGAGGCTTGGCGTAGGGACTACAACGAGGTACGACCGCACAGCGCGATCGAGAACAAATCACCGATATCGCTCATGTTGGCATCAGCGGCACATGGCCCGCCCTGATGTCAGCACGCTGGAAGGCTGCCAGCAGGGCGGTCCAGAAACGGGTAGCAGCTCAGAAGCCATCGAGTATCTTGGCAAGTTCTGGACGATCCTGGGATGTCGGTTTGCCCCAAACTTCGTCGTTCTGATCGCAATGCAACTCGGGTACGCAAATCCTTGTCCCTGGTTCACTTGACAAATTTTCAGAAGTAGCAATTTTAGCTCCTATCCTGAGTAGCAGGTAAAGATTGTGCTGTTCTTGACTGATTTTCAGCAGGGACTCGAACCTCGGCGCGCAGAGGTTCCTGGGCGCGTTCAAATTCGCCGCGGTGTGCAGCCCATCCTGCTCGTCTGCCGATATGAGTCCAGATCAGATATTCGATGTCGGCCCATTCGAATGGCGCTGGATCGATCGACGAAGCTTGGCTGTAGTCAGGGTCCAACAAGGGAAGAAGGACGAACGCGGGCGCGAGACGGAGCGCCGCTGCGCAACGTAAATGGTCATCGAGCGCCACGGCCGGGTTACCGCTCTCGATCTCTCGTAGCCAACGAACGCTCAATCCAACTCTGCGGGCAAGATGCTCCTGACTCAAGCGACGGCGAAGACGCTCGCTTTCGATGCGCCGCCCAGAGAACTCCTTGAGCTGATCCAGCGAAGCGACGCCGCCCTTCTCGCATGTCCTGGTGTCCGACATGAGCTTCCGTCCGAATAGTATGTGGTGCGCTAGCGCTCCATGCGAGGCTGGCTATCGCTGAGCGACACAGCAAGTAGAGATGCTTTCAGTCTATTAGCTTCGTTCATCTTCAACGATTTCAGTCTGTGTCGCGCCTGACGCAATTCCCTTCAATTCATTGATTCCAATATGAAAGTTGGAATCACGATGCTCGGCTGCGGCACAATCGTGCCGCCTTGGGGAACGCGCCTGCCCTCACGATTGCCGCTGGCTCACAGCGCGTCCATCTATCCCTCCGTTCCGACCGGCTGACTTATCACTGGCTGCCTCATCGGACGTTCACGCAACCCACATCGAACGGGCGCCGTCGCGCCAGGGAGGACTCATGTCATGCGATTCCGCGAACGATCGTGCTGCGCCTCGATTCCGGTTATCGTCATTATCGGCGAACGGCCCCTTCAAGAAACCTGCCGTCTTACTGGCGGCGGCCGCACTTCTCGCCTCGCCGGTCGTTAGTGCACAAGAGAAGACGGAGAAGGTGTTGCTGGCAAAAGCCGCAGCGGAGGCGGAGCAGCAACTCAAGCAAACCTTCACAAATCTCCAGTTCGATGATTTCGAACCGGCGCCGGTGAAAGGCGCGATCTATCAAGCGAGTGCTGGCGGCCGGATCGTCTATTATGCGCCCGAGAGCGAGCATCTCTTGTTCGCGTCGATCTTCGACAAGAACGGCGTCAATCTGACAGCCCTCGCGCAGGAAGCCGGCATCTCCAACCGTCTGAAATCGATAGACTCCTCACAGGCGCTTGAAATCGGCCCCAAGGATGCGCCGACGGTGATCGAATTTACCGATCCCGACTGCCCCTATTGTCGCGCGCTTAATCGATATTGGGCAGCGAAGGCCGCCGAGGGAAAACCGGTCCGGCGTCTCATATTCTTCGTGAGCGGCATCCATCCGGAAGCCGCGGCAAAGTCCGAGCACATCCTGTGCTCAGTCGATAAGGCGGTAGCCTTTAAAGCCATCTATTCGGGTGCCGCCCCGACAGCGCTGCGAACCTGCGCTGAAGGCCGCGGAAAGGTCGAAGCTCACGCCAAAGTGGTCAGCGCCGCTGGCGTCAGCGGGACGCCGACCTTGATCGTGGGGGGCAAGCTCATCTCAGGATTTCAGCAGGCCGAGATCGAGGCATTCCTATCCTCGGCGAAGACCAACCGTGTTTCTCGCTGAATTCCATCTCTTCATGGCGGCTGCTCGGACGCAGAGAGCATCATCGCTCTCGGTCCCAACGCACCGGAATGCCGGCGGCGACGCCCCTTCGGGCCGTCCAGCACCGCCGTCGGCCGACAACGATCACCATCGATGCCGGCAGGCAGAGTTCAGGGCGGCCCAATGCCCAAGAAAGCAATCATCCATGGTCAAAAAACTTACCAGAACCGTACTTTCGGCCGCCGATGTCGGCGTACCGGTCCTGCTTCTGTCGCTCCTCGCGGCAAGCGTCCACGCCTTTACCGCGCCCGTGGCGGGGGATCTCGGCTACGACATCTACGACATTGTCGTGAACCAGGGTGTCAAAGGCCCGCTCGGCTTCGTCGGGGGTGTCGCCGCCTTCCTGTTCGGCGTGTCGCGACTGTTCAGCAATATCATGATCGGCATCCCGACGATCGTCGCTGCCGTCTGCCTCATCAAGGCGGACAGCATCCTTCAGACCTTCGGCATGGTGATCTGACGGCATCGGAACGTGGGCAAGCATTCGGGTTCCACGCTCGCCCACGTTCCGGTCACCGGGAGGAAGTGCTCCCGGACCCTCGTCCTCGCTTTCGATTTGCTTCGCTGGTGAGGACCGTAGCAGGAGGAGAAGGGTCGATGGACGAACGCTTGCCCCAATATCTGCACAAGCCGGTTCAGATCCTGTGGTTCGGATCGGACGAGTTCGTGTTGGTGGTCACCACCATCTTCGTCGCCGTCATCGTCGGCGGACTGGTCGGTTGGGCGTTCATCGCGGCCCTTCTCCTTTTCCTGCCATGGAAGCGCGCGCAGCCGCGCGGTTTCCTCGCCCATCTCGCATGGCGCTGGGGGATGCTTCACTTTCGCCATTATCCGGGTCCGACCCAAACCCGATTTTACGAGTGAGGCCGCAGATGTTCTCGCGTCATCGCAAACCCCGAAGCGCGCCGGTCGACCCGCTGCTCGGTAAACCCGCCAGCTTCGGGATCCATCGTTACATTCAGGGCTCATCGAACCTCTTCGAAGAGAACCGGCTGCTCAAGTTCGCGATCGTCGGGCTGTTCGGCATTACCGCGGTGCTTGGCGCGGTGATTTACAGCTCGGACCAGAAAGAGCGCACGGTGGTCGTGCCGTTCGGTTCGGGCGGCGATCTCTATGTGACCGGCTCGAAGCCATCGGCCGCCTATATCCGCACGATGACGCGCAATATCGTCGCGCTCGCCGGGACCTATTCGGCCTACTCGGCCGACCGGCAGTTCCAGGAACTGCTCTCGATCGTCCACCCATCGGCGTACAACAGCATGCGCGACAGCCTGAACAGCATATTGGACGATCTCGCGAACAATCCGACGCTGTCAATCGCGACCTACATCCGCCCCGACCAGCCCGTGCAGTGGACCGACCGCGACATCCTGGTGCCAATCGAGAAGGTTCGCGTGATCGGCGGCGTCATCCGCAAGTTCCGCGGCGATCTTCGCATTCGCTACGCCGTCGAAAATGGCCGCTTCTGGCTCGTCGCGCTCACCGAGGAGAAATTCGATGTCCAGCCTCGCTAGGCTCGCGGCGGCGCTGCCCGTTGCCGCGCTGCTGTTGCCCGCGCCCGCATCGGCGCAAGCCATCACCGTCCTTCCCGACCAGATGAGCACGATCCGCCTCTCAAACCGCGACGTCAATCATATCGTCTGCGTCGGCGGCGAGATCGAGGATGTGAAATTCTCGGCCGAAAAGGCGATCGCGGTCGAGCGGGCGGGCTCCGACGCATGGGTCAAGTTCCTCGTCAAGGAGGTCGACGACATGGGAATGGTAACGCGCAGCTATGTGACGACGCCCTCGGAGTTCTTCATCAACTGCAACGGCGCCATCTATCCGCTCTATGCCGAACCCGCGGAGATTCCCGCGCAAACGGTCACGCTTACGCCCGGACGGCCGCAGCTCGCGCGGGCGAACGAGGAACTGCTTGGTCCGCTCGTCGAAGAAGAGCGGGCGGTGTCGGTCACGCTGGCAATGCTTCAGGACCGCGTGCCGGCGAGCTTCACCGAGATAGCGCCGCGGTCGGGGACGATCACGATTGCCGCCATCCCTTCGGCGCAGCTGGTCGAGCGGCGCCGTCTCGCGATTGAAGGCTCCGGCCTTTCCGTCTCCGAGTATCGTCTCGCCAGCGATAGCGACGCCGTTCTCGAGGAACGGCAGTTCTTAGACCGCGCCCTCGGCACCGACATCTTCGCGGTCACGCTCGACCGACTGAGCCTCAAGGCGGGCGAAGACGCGCGGCTGATCGTGATCCGCCGGGAAGACGGCGAATGAACGACACGCCCGAACAAGAGCCGCTCGATCTCGGCGAGGTCGGCAAACCGCTTCCGCCCGAGGCCACTCGCGGCCCCGCTCTTCTCGCATTCAAGGACCGCTGGGCGACGCTGAGTTCGAAACAGAAGCTGCGCGCCAAGCAGTTGGGTGTCGCGGGCGTCGTCGCGATGCTCGGAACCGGTCTCTACACGGCGAGTACAGGCGGAGATGAGAAGGCGCCCGAGGCGCCAGCGGCGACCAAGCTCGACATGGGCGCCGGTCTGCGCGGCGACAGCCTCGAGACCAAGCTGCGAGGCGACCTGAAGAAGATCCTCGATGGCCAGACCTTGCTCGGCGACCGCGTCACCGCGATCGAGGAGGGCAAGGTCGTGCCCGGCAGCAAGCCAGGCGCACCTCCCGACGGCGACCCCGGGCTTCCCCCGGCTCTGCCGGGCGCGATACCAGATTATCCACCCGCGCCCGGCGATGCCGAAATCGCGACAGGCGAGATCCCGCCACCTCCTTCACCACCGGCGGCGCCCCCTGCTCCTCCTGCGCCCCCGGTTGAAAAGGCCGTCGGCGGGATCGGCACCGCGGTGACCGCTCTCGGGACAAGCGCCGCAGCCGACGGCAAGAATGCACAGTCTGGCGCTAAAAAAAAGACCCGGACGATCTATTTGCCGCCTGGTTTCATGAAAGCGCGGCTGCTGACCGGGATCGACGCGCTCGCGAGCCGCGATGCTACCTCGAACCCCGAACCGCTGATTGCGCGCGTCCAGGCGCCCGCCGTGCTGCCGAATGACGTCAAGGCCAATCTCTCGGGCTGCTTCGTCATCGGCAATGCAACGGGCAGCCTCGCCAAGGAGCGGGTCGAGGTCCAGCTCGTGTCGCTGTCCTGCGTCGATTTCGACGAACGCTCGGTGGTCGACCAGCCGATCAAGGGTTTCTTCGTCGACACCGACGGCAAGAAGGGGCTGTCGGGCAAGGTGGTAACGCGCGCCGGCGCGAGTCTCGCGCGCGCCTTCATCGCCGGCACGATCAGCGGGATCAGCCAGACGGTCGAGAACACGGTCGGTGACGTGTCGACATCGGCCTTGGGTTCGGTGCGGACGCTCGATGTCGGCGACGCCGCCAAGGTGGGGATCGCCGGCGGCCTCTCGAAGTCGTCCGACAAGCTCACCGACTTCTATCTCGATCTCGCGCGGCAGGCGGGACCTATCGTCGAAGTGGGCGCCGCCAAGGACGTCGTCGTCGTCATCCAGGAAGGCGTCACGCTCGAGATCAAGCCGACCGCCGGGAGCAAGTTCTGATGCCCCCGCCCATCCTCGGAGGAATATCGATGACCGATATGTCAAACCGGCGCCGCGCGCGCCTCTGCTCAGCCGCACTCTTGCTTGCCGGCGTCTTGCCACTCTCAGGGTGCGCAACGCTCGGCTCAGCGATGTCGCCGTACAGCGAAAAGTTCAGCTGCAAGAACGACGATCACGGCCAGTGCATCCATCCCGAGAAAGCCTATGAGGATGCGGCGGAGGGCCGGGCTTCGCGTTCGGACCCGGCGGTGACACGCGACAAGATATTGCTCAAGGCGAACCAGCGCGGCACCGCGCGCCGAGGACGCAGCGATGCTGATGCCTATGGTGATTACCGCGACAGCGTCTACCGGGAGCTTCAGGGGCTGATCGAGGCGCCCGAGACGCCGATGCTGCGGCCGGCGCAGGCGGTGCGAACACTGATCCTGCCCTATGCCGATCGGAACCGGCCCGACCGGCTCTACATGTCGCGCTTCGTCTATTCGGTGCTCGAGACCCCCTCCTGGGTCGTCGGCGGCTATCTCGTGCCGCTGGTCTCAGCCGCGGCGCGCGTGCCGGTGCTCGAGCAGATCCGCGAGGTGCCCGGAAGCGAACTGACGCCGCCGGTTGTGCCCGCGCGCGCGGAGCCGCGGCCATGAAGGCGCCCGGAACCGGCGGTGGTCTTACCTTCTCCGACCTGCACCGCGCCGTTGCGCGCGACCGCTATTCGGATTTCCTCCCGCTCGTCGCCTGGGTCGAGGAAGAGGAAGCCTTTCTCTGCATCGATGATGGCTGGGGCTATGCTTGGGAGTTGACCCCTGCCGCCTATATGTTCGCGCATGTTCACCAGGCGCTGCTCGGCCTGTTCAACGTCCAGTTTCCCGAGAACAGCGTCGTCCAGCTTATCAGCTTCGCCGACCCGCTGATTGCGCCAGCGCTCGACGCCTATCTCGACCTCAAGACCCGGCCAGATCCGCTGATCCAGGCATCGGCGCGCCGGACGCACGCTTATCTGAACGAAGGCCGGGACGGGCTTGGCGCGCTCCACGGCATTCCGGTGCGTGATTTCCGGACCTTCCTCGCTGTCAAAACGCGCGCCCCCATGCACAGCGACCTGCGCCGCCAGATCGAAGAGCAGCTTGCCAAGCTCGGCATTCGCCGCGTCGAGCCGCACGAAATGATCTCCTTCTATCGCCGTATCTTCAACGGCGTCTTCGAGGACGCTCCTGGCGTATTCGCCAGCGGTGCAGCCGGGCACCCCGCCCCGCCGATCCGCAAGCAGATCGTCGATGCCGGACCCGATCTCGCTTTCGACGGACCCGAAGTGTTCCTCGGGGGCCAGGTCGCACGCTGCCTGACGCCGAAAGCGCCGGCGAGGCGGGTTACCGCGGAACGCATGAACCGGCTGATGGGCGGGATGCGCGGGAGCGCCGAGGACAGCGACCAGATTGGCGGCCCCTTCCTCTATTGCCTCAACATCCTCTTCGACCATTCGCAGTTCGAAATTCACAAGCGCGCCCAGATATTGTCGGCGCAGAAAGCGGCGGGCAGCTTTGCGGTCGAGGTCGGCAAACAGATCGAGGAAATCGGCTGGGTGCTCGACGAGGCCGGCAACAGCCGTTTCGTCTCGGTCATGCCGACCGTCTGGGTGTTCGGCCGCGATTCCCATCACGCCCGCGAGATGGCCGCGCGCGCCAAGCGCCTCTGGGAAAGTGAACCGCTGCCCTGGATGGTGCAGGAAGAATCCTACCTCAATCCGATCTTGCTGACCGCGAGCCTGCCGTTCGGCCTTTATCCCGAGCGCCGAACGATCAAGATGCTCGAGCGCGATTTCCGGATGCCGGTGAAGGCGGCAGCGCTGATGGTGCCGATCCAGACCGACTTTCGCGGAGGCGGCCGCCCTGCCCTGCTCTATGTGGGCCGCAAGGGTCAGCTCGTCACACTCGACCTCTTCGATCCGCGCATCAACAATTATAATTTTGTGGTCGCGGCCGAAAGCGGCGCGGGCAAGAGTTTCCTCCTCAACGATCTCTGCCGGCAATATTATGCCCAGAACGCCCTCATCCGCATCATCGACATTGGCGGTTCCTACCGCAAGCTCTGCACCCTCTGCTCGGGTCGTTATATCGACGTCGGCGAGGAACGGCTGGTTCTGAACCCGTTCGACCTCGGGCTCGCGCTCGACGGCGAGGACAAGCATTCGGCGATCGCGATGGCGGTCGCGATCGTTGCCGAGATGGCGAACGCGGCGACGCGCAAAGGCGTTTCGACCTCAGAATGGAATCTCATCAAGTCGGCCGTCCAGTGGACGATCGATGGGGGCTATGCCGATGAAGGCATCGACTGGGTCCGCGCCTGGCTCGGTGCCTATCCGCAATTTGCCGCAGCCGATCTCGACCGTGTCGAGCATCTGAAGCCGGTCGCGCGCGAGCTCGCGTTCAATCTCAGGGATTTCGGCTCGGATGGCGCTTACGGGCACTTCTTCAACGGGCCGTCGACCTTCGACATCTCCGCCGACGAGTTCGTCGTCCTCGAGCTCGAGCGGCTGAAAGCCATGCCTGACCTGTTCAACGTCATCGTCATGGTGGTGGTAAATGCGGTGACGCAGGAGCTCTACCTCTCGGCGCGCGACCGGCCCCGCTTCGTGCTTTGTGACGAAGCAGCGCAGTTCATGACGAAAAGCGATGGTCAGGATCTGTCGCGGCTGGCTGAAGCCTTCGCACAAGGCTACCGCCGTGCCCGCAAATATCAGGGCAGCTTCGGCATCGTCCTCCAGTCTATGAACGACCTCACGCTGTTCGGCGGCACAGGCCAAGTCATCCTCGAGAATGCGGCGACGCGGTTCCTCCTGCAAGGCTCCACCTATGATCGTGCTGTCGAGAGCAAAATTCTTGACTATTCCGGGTTCGTCCTCGACCTCCTGAAATCGGTCCGCAACAACAAGCCGAACTATAGCGAGGTCTTCATCGACTCTCCGCTCGGGCTCGGGGTCGCGCGGCTTGTCGTCGATCCCTTCAGCTACTGGATCAACACCAGCGCGCCCGGCGAAGTCGCGGCGTTCGAAGCACTGATCCGGGCCGGGCGATCGCCGCTCGAGGCTGTGTGCGAGCTCGCCGACGTCGATCCCCGCGAGATATTGGGCGATCGCCGCGACTTGCCGCGAGCATCGGAGCCAGCGGCATGAAGCGGCCTTCGCTCCATCCCGACGAGCTAGCGATGCAGCTCGACGCCATGTTGCCCGCCGATCGGGCGCTGTTCGACGCGGCCGTTGCGGCAGTGGCCGAGCGGCAGGCACTGGGTTGGCGGTTCCGGCTCGTCATGATCGAATCCGTCATGATGGCTGGCCTCGTTCTCATCGCCGGACTGCTGGTTGACCAGCCGACGTCGCTGTTTACGCAGGCGTCGGTGACGGTCGGAATCGCTTGCTTCGCAAGCGGGCTGCTCCTGATCTGGCTCTCGTCCGTGACGAGCGGTCTGATGCTCCGGTGGCGCGGTCATCGGCGGACACGATGAACGGCCTCCTCTCCCACGCTCCTTCGCCCATCGCGGTCAGGTTGGCCGTCGGTGGCCTGATGCTCGGCCAGGCGCAAGCCCTCATCCTCTTCGCCGCGCCCGGCCCAATCGCGAACTCGCCGCGATCGCTCATCGTCGTGCTGAGCCTTCTCTCGTTGGTTTCACTTGTCGGTGCGATCATCGGTGTTGGCAGCTCCGATCCGCGAGAAAGATGGAGGAGATATCGTCGTGGAACATGATCGCGGTAGCATTCGAGTGGCCGCCTGGCAGTTTGGCACCTCGTTGATGCTCGTGTTTGGGGCATTCGTCATCGCCGCCACGGCGCGTGGACAGACCGCGGCGGTCGGGCGCACCTGGGCGATCGCTGAACCCGATGCCCTTTCTGAAATCGAGGCGCGCGTTGCGCAGCAGCCGAAAAGCATCGCGGGTCGTTTCGGTCCGCGTGAGAAGTGGAGCGCAATGCAGTCAGCCGCACTCGGCGTTGCGCGCGCGAACAGGAAACGAAGCGTCGTGCCGTTCCACACGCTCGATTTTGAGGTCCGGTTGGACGACGGCAAACTGCTCTATCCCAAAGGCTACACCTTCAACCCCCTCACCTATGTGTCGATGCCGCAGCGCCTGATCGTGGTTCATTCGCGCGACCTGAACTGGGCGCTTGGCCACGCGCGGGCGAGCGACTGGATATTGCTCGCCGGGGGCGGCCCGGAGGTGACCGACCCGATCGCACTCGGAGAGAAGGTTGCGCGCCCGCTGTTCATTCTCGAAGAGCGCGTGAAGGAGCGGCTCGATCTTCGCGTTGCGCCGGTCATAGTCGCGCAGGTCGGACAAAAGCTCGAGGTCAGCGAGTTCGCGCTTGAACGAAAAGGCCCGGCTCCCGCGAGCCAAATCCTACGCTCGGCGAGCACGCCGTAATTTCGCCAGCTCTTTTTTGGCGCCTTCATCCAATCGCAAATCCGGTCATCCGCCTATTCGGACGCCGCGACCCAGGGGAGCTCTACTCGGAAACGAAGACAGAGTTCTTCATCTTGACGCCCGCCTGGCTTCGGCTGGACGGGCGTCTTTTTTTACTTCGATGAAGTTCGCAAGATTCCGCAGGGTCCCATTTGGCCCGATCGTCGACTTCGTTGATGCCTGGAGGAACTCGCTTCGCAAGAAGCGAGCTTTGGTGCCTTCCCTTCGCCATGGTCTGGTCCGCAAGGACGCGACGGGACCGCGAGCAGACATCTGATCGGCAAATCCAACCTCAGCGTCACGGAAGCCGGCCCCGCACCGCTGATAGCGGCAACGATGTGCCCATCCGCGGCATATCCTTTCCCATCTGGTTGCGACGAGCATGTCGGCGGGTCCATCTCCGCTTCGGGCAGGCCAATCGCCCATACAGAGCGCCGAAGCCTCATCCAACCTTTTCAGCGCCCTACCTGGCGGAACGGAGAAGTCATGCCAGCTTGCCGACACTTGCGCGCGACTTCCGCATCGGGGAGCAGCGGCGCCAGGCGCCAAGTCGAGCCGAAGAAGACGCGCCGGTCCTTTCGCTGGGCGGTACCCGTCGGGCTCGGCGCAGTTCTCGCTTTCATCCCCGCTCCAGCGCAAGCATCCAAATGTCCGAGCGACACGATCTTCAACCCGATCACCAAGGTGCGTTGGAACTGCATCTTCCCCATCACCATCGGCGGCGTGCGCGCCGGCAGCTACGACAAGCTCGACAAGGCGCTCGACGCACAATCGGCGTCGAAACCGCTGTGTGCGTGCCGCAAAGGTGCAACCTTCTGGTTCGGTGTCAAGGTCAGTTTCTGGACTCCGAACCGGATGATCGACGTGGTGACCGAACCCGGCTGCATGATGGCGCTCGGCACGGACATCATGGCGACCGGCGGCAAGCTCCAGGGCAGCCAGTCGTCGATTTCGGACGGCACGAACACGACGAAGTTGTTCGCGCAGATGCACTATTATGTCGCGCCGGTCTGGAAGATGCTCGACATGTTCAGCGATCTTCCGTGCCTCGAGGATGACGGTTTCGACGTCGCGCTGATGACCGAGGTGATGCCGACCTGGCAGTCGGGGACGCTGGGAGCGATCATCCAGCCCGAAGGCATCCTGTTCGGCAATCCCGCGGCCGGCCTTGCCTGCATGTCCGACAGCGCCGCGGCGGCAGCGGGCAAGGTCATCGACCCGCT
This sequence comes from Sphingopyxis sp. EU05-FHT14B03, assembly GCF_058790875.1. Taxonomy (NCBI): domain Bacteria; kingdom Pseudomonadati; phylum Pseudomonadota; class Alphaproteobacteria; order Sphingomonadales; family Sphingopyxidaceae; genus Sphingopyxis; species Sphingopyxis sp. EU05-FHT14B03. The sequence continues at coordinate 48,732 of NZ_JBYTDC010000006.1, read as the reverse complement.
CTTCTGGTGCATGGGCAGTTGGGGAAGCACCTATCCTGTCGCCGGCGACATTCACATGGGCGACCGCGTCGAAGCCTGGGCGGGGCTGGCAGCGCGCGGCACGTTCATGATGGGCCGGCTCGGCGCGCTGACCATCCATTCGGCGGACGGCTGCTCGTTCAAGCCGCAGCCGATCTGGACCAAGAGCCGATACAAACTCCAGCTCATGGAGCCGGTGAAGGGCGGCAAGTGCGTCAACATCGGCCGTCCCGGCGCGCTCTGGACCTCCGGCAAACACGCGCCGGGCAAGGACAACGCCCAGTTCATGCTCTTCGAGAAAGCGATCTGCTGTGCCGGCATTTCGACGCCCTGACCCGGCACTCCCCGATCGTCTCGTGCGCAGCCCGGAATCGGCCCGGTCTGCCCGCCACAGCCCCGGTGGCTGCCGGCAGGCGCGCGAGGCGGGAGCGGCGCCCTGCCCCCTCTCGGGCGCCGCTCCACCTGCAGACGATACGGGTAAATTGCCATCGCCACAAGCGAGACCGGCCCTGATCCCGCCGTGTCCTCGGGTAAAAGCGGTGCTCACGGTGTTCGACGGCCAGGCCGTCTATCGGCACCTCTCGCCCGGATCCGATGACTTCCGGGCGGGAGACCTGTTTCGGCTCGCGCATGGATCGCGCACTGTGGACGGTGATCGTTCGTGAAGCGCTCGGTTTCTCTCCTGTTGCTGCCGATGGCGGCAATGGCTTCCGCCAGCACACTGGCGCAGTCAGTCGAGGACCGCGCGCGCGCAGCCGCGGAAGCTTCTCGCGCGAAGTCCTCGACCAGCAAGGCGATCCAGGAGAATTACCTCACCCCCGGCCTCAGCGGACAGCCGATCGCGACGGTCGATCGCAGCCAGAGCTTTACGCCGAGTCTCGCCTGCCAGAAAACATCGAGCCTCCTCGAAATCCTGATCCAGCCTGACGGCACGGGCGACATCAACACCGTCCGCATCGCCCGCGACACCGATCTCGACGGCAGCTTCGACCGCGTGTCCACCTTGCCCGTGCCCGTCTCGGGCATCTGCGCCAACGGCGTCATCGCTTGCCAGCCCGGAAGCTGGAACGCGTGCAACTATCATCGTTGGAACGTCGATGTCTCGGGCGACCTGGGGCTCGCCGCCGCCGAAATGGCCGAACTCGCGGGCTGCTATTGCATCAACAATAGCTGCGGCGCGAATCTCGTGATGGACAATCTGCCGTCGGTGCTCAAGGATCTCGGCGGCGGCGCGATCGGCGCACTCACGAGCCACGATCCCCGCGTCGGCGTGGCCGAGGCGCGCATCAACGGCCCGCTGATCCAGTATGTCGGAGCGCAATCAACCGCCTGCACGGCTTTGCCGGACCTTCCGCAAACAGCCTATCGCGGCCGTCCGACTTCGATCCTCGGCGACGCCGCGGCGACCGCAGCCGGAAGCTCGCTGTTCCAGAGCCTCAAGGGATCGCCCGCCGGCATCGGCAAGGCCGAACAGGTCCGCGCCTGCACGATCGAACGCGACGTCACACTGCGGCCGCTCGCGTATGAGGATATCGTCTCCGCGACGGGCGTCATCTATTCGGTTCAGGGCTGCGGCGAAGGCTGCCGACGCTTTCGCATCATCGGAGATGGCAATTGCAGTAGCGCGCCGCCGATCTTCACCGCGCGCTTCGAAGTCAGCGACCCCGCGAAGCTCCTGTCGGCGCGGATCGTCGAGATGGGCGCCGACGACTGGGTCCAGGGCCGCATCAACGGCCGCGTCGTCGGCTCCGCGGGGCCGCGTCCGTGGCTGACGACAGGATTGCCTTCAGGCGACTGCCGCACCGATGGCGGCGCGGCGCGCAATTACACCTCCTATGATTTTACCACCGACCTGCGGGCGGGGCCGACGACGGTGTCGGCACGCGTGCGCGGCGGCGGCGGCGGTGCGCCTCTCACGACCGAATGGGGACTGGTCGACGTCGAGATTCGCGTTTCGGACGCATGCGAACCGAGCGACCGGCTCGTCGACCAGTGCGCAGATATTGGCGCCAATCAAAAGTGCCGCCTCGACAGCGAGAGCGTCGATGGCGTCCAGACGTTTCTGAACGGCGTCGGCACCGGCCTTCGCCCCCTCCCGCGGTCGCGCCAGTTCGGCACGGGCAGTTGCACCGCTACCCTTACCCGCGACTTTTTCCTGCGCCAGCGGACCTATAAATGCGCGATCGACACCGGCGCGATGCCCGAACCCGACCTGTCGCGCGGCGCCTATATCATCGATCGTTCGACCGAGACGCTGCTCGCCGACCGCGTTCGGACGGCCGACGGCGGCAGCGCCGCGTCTACGCGCGCCTTCGCGCTTCCCGATCGCGGCTCGGTTCCAGCTTGCGAGGCGGTCTGCAAGACGCGCTCTGCGAAAGCCAATACCGACGCGGCGCCTGCGGGCGTCGTCGGCGCGCAGCAGACCAGCCCGACCGGCTTCGACACCTTCTATCACGCCTGCTCACCGGGCAATGTCTGTCCCGCCGGTCCCGGCGAGACCATCGTCACGCCCTGCGGCTGCCTTGATACCTTTCCCGAGGCGGTGGTCATGATGCAAACGGTTAGGCTCGCTGGCGCCGATCTCGCCTGCACGGCGACAGCGCGATGATGGGCCGCTTTCTCTTCTGGCCGTCGCGCCTCGCGCTGATCCTGTTCGGCATCGTCGCCTTCGCGCTCGCCGTTTACGCGTCGGCAGCGCAGGCGCAGCAGATTTGCGCGGTCGACCTCAATGGCAATGGTGACGCCGACGACGCGGGCGAGACCGCTAGCTGCGTCGGGATGCAAGGTGGTAGCTGGCAGTGCCCGATCGAACGGGCATCGTGCGCGCCCGAGCCCGGCGGCGCGTCGTCCTGCCCGCTTGGTTCGCAATATGCGTGCGAGACGCTGGCGAGCGGCGGCGTGCCGAGTTGCTCGCCGAACGCCTGCATCGATACCGCGGCAAACCCGATCGAGGATGAACCCGTCGTCGACGATCCGGGCGCGCCCGCCGACGGCGAAGTCGACACCGACGGCAATTGTCTCGGGAACATCGAGATATTCGGCGGCCGCGCGCTGCGCTGCCGCCCAGCGGGCCTCAAGACAACCTTTTCCAACTGCTGCAAGGACAAGGGTAAGATCGTCAAGGACGGAATGGGCTCGTCGATCGCGTCGACGCAGACGAAGATCGCGATCGCCAAGGGCGTGTTCACCGGAGCCCAAGCCGCCTATGCCGCCTTCCAGGCGGGCGCGACGGCAAGCCAGGCGGCGAGCGCGGGCGCCAATGCGATCATTGTCGGCATCGATCCGACCTCGATCGCGATCAGCCTCGCGGTCAACGTCATGATCGAGTTCCTCCTCTCCTCCTGCGACCAGCAGGACATGGAGACGGGCATGCTACGCGGCTCGGGCATGTGCGTCGAGGTCGGCTCCTATTGCTCGTCGAAGATCCTCGGCATCTGCGTCCAGAAGTCGCGCAGCCATTGCTGCTTCAATACCAAGCTCGGCCGCATCATCCAGGAACAGGGCCGCCCGCAGCTGAAGTCGTTCGCGGATGGCTGGGGACCGGTGAAGACGCCGAACTGCCGCGGGTTCACGCCCGAAGAGTTCCAAGCGCTCGACTTCAGCCGAATGGACCTCTCCGAATATTATTCGGAAGTTCAGGCCCGCGCGCAGGCCGACATCCAGTCAGACATGAAGGATCGTATCGATGCCTATATGCAGGCCATCGGCCGCTAGGCGCCGCGCCGTACTCGCGGTGGCGCTCGCCGACGTAGCCGGCATCGCCGGCCTTGCCGCAGCGCAAATATCGCCGGGCATCGACGACAACCCGTCGGCGCGCGAGAAGGTAGAACGCGAGGGCGAAGCGGCGATGGACCGGCTGAAGGGCGCGGTGTCGCGCCGCAAAGCCCAACAGCAAAACGGCCCATCTGACCTGCCGAAGCCGAGCGAGGTCGAACGCCGGCGCGCCTTCGAGGCGATGCGCGACCGTGCCAAGTCGCCAGCGATGGAAGCCCGCGCCCGCGATGCGCTTGAGACCGGCAAAGACCGCTTCGCCGCAGAGCGCGAGGCGATGGCGAAGCGGCTCGGCCAGGCACTCGGGCTCGAAGCGCCCGAGATCAAGGCCGTCGCCGATGCCGGTCCGGCGCCGGCGGCGAAAGGCTGGGTGCCTGTGCTGTTCGTCTCCTCGTCGATGCCGACGTCAACGCTGCGCACCTATGCAGCGCAGCTCGAGAAGGCACGCGGTGTCCTCGCGTTCCGCGGCATGCCGGGCGGGATGGCCAAGGTCGCGCCGATGGCGAAGCTCACCGCCGAGATTCTCCGCCTCGATCCCGGCTGCGAGGGACCGGCATGCGTGATGCGCGACGTGCAGGTGATCGTCGACCCGCTGGTCTTTCGCCAGCACGGCGTCACCCGCGTGCCCGCGCTCGCCATGATCCCGGGCGATCCGGTGCTCCCCTATTGCGAGCGCGAAGACGAAAGCCCGCGCGCTGCGCACGTCGCCTATGGCGATGCCGCGCTTTCTGGCTTGCTCGAGGAAATTGCCCGCCTCGGCGGAAAAGAGGAGGTGCGCGATGCTCAGTCTCGCCTGGAAGGCCGGTAAGCATCTGGCGATCGGTTTGAAGGGACTGCCGCGGCGCGCAGCCGTTGCGCTCGGCAGTCCGGGGCTCGGCGAACCCGCACGCCCCGACCGGCTCTGGAAGGCGACGGCGCTCCTCGTGCCCCTCGCGCTGCTGACCTGGTGGGCGATCCCGCAAGCCATTCTCGTCATGTCACCGTCGATCGACGCCTTGGCGGTGCGCGCGGCGCCGGGGCCGATCGCCAAGGGCGACCTCGTCCTGTTCATGCTCTCACATCCGCTGGCCGGCTCCGAGCCCGTCAAGGTGACCAAGCGCGCGCTCTGCATGCCGGGCGAACGGATATCGCTGATCGAAAAGCCATCTTCGATGGAGCCCGATGCCATGGATGGCTGGTATTATTGCGACGGCGTGCTGCTCGGCGTGACCAAGCCTTATGGCCGGGGTGGCCAGCGGCTCGACTATTGGCGGCCCGATCACGGGCTGATCCCGCCGGGATTGATCTATGTCGGCTCGCTGCACCCGAGCGGGTTCGACAGCCGCTATTACGGACCGGTGCCGATCGCGCGCCTCACCCGCATGGAGAAGCTGCTGTGATCCGCCCTGCCCTCCTCGCGGCGCTCATCACGGCCTTCCCCGCCGCCGCGCAGCCGACCTCACCCACCCGCGAACCGAAGCAGGGCTATTGGTGGTATCAGGCACCGCCGCCGGTCGAAGATGCGGATGCCGAGCCCGACGCGCTGATGAAGCCGGCGATACCGCCGATGGCGGAACTGGCGACATGGACGCCGCCCAAAATCCGCAAGCTGATCGAGCAGCAACGCGACTATGCCGCGACCGTGCTCACCGTCGACGCGGTCGCGGACTTCTGGCGGCTGCAGGACTTCGCGCGGCGCAAGGCACGTGCGTTCGCAGGCGTGACTCAGATCGCCTTGCTCCAGAACCCCGAACTCAATGCCAAGTCCGCCAACCCGATCGTCGGCGACGCGCGCGCGGCGATGGGTGCCGAGAAGGAAGCGGTTCGCCGCCGGTATCTCCGCGCCCACGCAGGCCAGTTCGCGCTCGTCATGTTCTCGCGGAATTCCTGTGGCTATTGCCGGGTGCAATGGCCGATCCTCGAACGGTTCCGCGAGGAGACGGGCTGGCAGGTCACACAGATGGATCTCGAGCGCCGTCCCGAACTCGGCCAGCGCTTCGGCGTCGAGATCACGCCGACGACGATGGTGATCCGCCGCGACAGCTCGGCAAGGATGGTGATCGCGTCGGGTGTCGAATCCTATCCCAATCTCGCGCAGACCACATACCAGGCCGTGCGGCTGATGCTCGGCGACATCCGCCCCGAGCAGTTCCTGACCGGCGCGGGCGAGGAAGATGGTTTCTTCGATGCGCTCGGCAACGGGCCGGTATCGGCGACCGATCCGCGCGCACTCGGCGGCGATTTGGTGGGCGCAAGCATGGAGCCGCGTCGATGACAGCGTCTATTGCCGCGCAGCGCCGCGCAGTCGGATCAAGCTTTCGATTGATCGGGGTTCATCGCAGCTTGCCCATGCTTTGCCAGAAGGCCAACAGCGCCTCGATCGAAGCTCACGAAGGTCTCGCCTCCCAGCCATTGGCCATCGTGGGCGATGACCCCATCAGCGAAGTCTCCACCTTGCTCCAGTATTGCAAGCCCCGCTTCAACAGCCTGTCGGTCCGCTGCGACATTGCCGGCGTCGATAAGCAATCTGACCGATGCAGCGACCCTTGCCGCCTCATAGCGATACACTTTCCTGAGCACCCAGCAGAACTCGCACAAGGCCGGAAGCGTCACAGCAATAAGTTCTGCTTCCTTCAGGAGCTTTTTTGCCAAGGGGCTTTGAACGGGATCGTCCAGCGTTGCGGATCGGACGAGGATATTGGTGTCGGCAGTAATTTTCACAGCTGTCCGGCCCAGCCCTTTTCAATGGCCTCATTCATCTCCTCGATCGAGATGGGCCGCTGGCCTTCCCGCTTGAGTGACCCGAAGAAATCCTCAATCTTTCCGGAAGGCCTGATGGCCCGAATCTTGATTTCACCGCCGGGGAGTTTGTCAAAGCTGATCTTGTCGCCTGGATGGACGCCGAGATGCCTGAGCAATTCCTTCCGCAGCGTGACCTGCCCTTTCGCGGTAATGGTAACAGCGTTCATGTGGCGAGTCCTTTCAATAGCACAAGGTAAGAGCAAATCCCCTTACCTGCAAGGCGAGTTCAGTATGTTGGCGCGATGTGCAAGCGCGCTGAGCATGAGCATCCTAGTCATTTCGCCCGGCATGGCGCAGACTGTCAGCCGCGAGGATGCAGCGCGCGCCGCGATCCATCCGGTCGGAACAACTGCGGCGATGAACCACTGGCTCTCGCGCGTTCCGGTGACGCGCGCTTTCCCGCCGGACTTTACCGAGGAACTGCGCGGACGCAGTTCGGCCTTCGTCGTCGAGATGAGCACCGCGCCCGGCTGCGTTCCCTGCGCCGATCTCTGGACCAAGCTCGGAAGTCTGGGAAGGCGATATGGCTGGCAGGTCCGCGCCATTTCCGCGCAGGAAGCGATGCTGCGATCGGGCCGGCTCGGCTTGCCCTGGATCGGGCATCCGGTCGCATGGGTGCGTCCGATGAACGATACGAACCGGATCATTCCAATCGCCGTCGGGACCGATCATGCGCCCAATTTAGCGCGCAACCTCTATCTCGCCGCGAAGATGCTGACGGGCGTTCGCCCAGCGGTAGGCGTCCGCGCACTCTCGAAATTCACTGGAATCGTTGGGGGCCCGTCGCGATAAGCCGGACGGAACTTTCTTAGCTCTGGCGCGGAATCTGCTTGAAACATCAAAGCCATGATGCATGCTTCATAAGCTGAATCTGGTCTTGTCATTATTGCCTCGCGTCGGGCGTAGGACGCGACCTGAGCGAGATTCTTGTTTTGATAACCGCTCGCGACTATATGAAAACAACGATCCAAACAGGATCGTGTTATGAGTGGAATGATGGCAAACGCTGTAACTCAAGTGCTGACGACGGTGAACGCCCCTTATGGGGCGGCCGTTTCCGCACATCAGCTTGCTGCCATGATCGTCGACTTGAAGAGCGCGATTGACTGCAACGCGCCGGTTTTCGCTTTCTTCTCCGAAGTGCCGCTGAACGTCCAGGAACAGTTCATGGCAGCGATGGGCGTAGACGCAAGTCAAGCGAGCCAAGTCGCCGATAAAATCTCCGAACTTTCGGGCTACACGCTACCGCTGGCGGCCTGACGCCGTGTCTGCAAAGCGGCCGAGCGAATGGCCGGTCCTTTTCAATCTCGCCGTAGATATTCTTGACCATTTCAGGAAGGCGAACGGCTTCGCGCCTCAGTGGAGCTTCGGCGGCGGAACCGCACTGATGCTGCAGATCGATCATCGTGAAAGTCACGACATCGACCTGTTTCTGGACGATCCACAAATCCTCCCATTTCTCAATCCGGAAACGCAAGGCATCAAACTCGATCACGCTCCTGACAGCTATCAGGCAGGCACCGATATGCTGAAGCTTGCTTATCACGATCTGGGCGAAATTGATTTCATCTGCTGCGACAGCATCATTCCAGATCCAACACGAGCGCACGACGTTCAAGGTCACGCCATCGCGCTTGAAACGCCAGCGGAAATCATCGCTAAAAAGGTCTTCTATCGCGGTTGGAGTTTCCAGCCGCGCGATATGTTCGACCTTGCAGCGGTCGCCGAGCATTTTGGACCCGACTATGTAGTCGGGGCTATTGAGCATTGCGGCCGCGCGAGGTGCGAAACGGCTCTGGCAGTCATCAACAAAACGAATCCCGCCTATGTTGAAGGGATTATTGGCCAGCTCATGCTTCGCGAAAAGACGCGCAATCTCGTTGCCCACTCCCGAGAAATCAGTCGAGACCTGATCGGACGAGCTTCAGCGAAACAGCCTATCCTGAATCCGGATACCCGGCCGCATGAGTCCGACCGGTGAACGATACGAACCGGATCATTCCGATTGCCGTTGGCACCGAATCATGCGCCCAATATCGCGCGCAATTTATATCTCGCCGTAAAGATACTGACCGGCATGCGCCCTGCAAGCCGGGGTCCGGGCGTTTTCGAAATTCACGGGAATTGTTGCTCAGGGGCCGGGCATCTCATTGCAGCGCCGAACGAAGCCATAATTTCGATCGAATGCCGGTTCGAGACTCCCTTCAAGGCGACGAGGCCAAGTTGGCCGATCACTTATCCTTGCAAATCTGGAGCCACGGTCCAGATTTGCAAGGATAAGTGATCACACATCAACGTGCGCTCGACATGGCCGACGCCAGTCCGAGATGCTCCACAAAGGGTTCAAAATCGCGATCACTATAGAGCAGTGACAATCCATCCTCGATGCATCGCGTGGCGATCAGCGTATCGATTGTCTTGCGAACGGTAATCCTCTTTCCGCGCAGGGTCTGAAAGTTTCGGGCCGCCTGGATTGCGACGTCACGACCTCCGATATCGATCTGGTCGAGAGACCCCATCAATCTTAGCGCGACGTTGAAGGCGCGATCGCTGGTAAAACCTTGCAGAACCTCGGCCAGAATGATGTCGCCGGTCAGCAGCGGTTCCGCGCCAAGCAACGCGTCCAACCTCTCCGTCTGCGGTGTGGCATCGCCCCGGAAGTAATTGATCCAGACGCTGGAATCGACGAGGATCACCCGTCGGTTCTCATGGCGTCAAGATCGCCCGCCCAGGTGAGCTTGCCCCGGAACCTTCGAATCTCGTCCTGTTTGCGAAGCCGAAGCAACGTCCGCAAGCCGAGTTCAACGGCCTCGCGCTTCGTCTTGAGACCCGTCGCGCGAAGAGCTTCGTTCATAAGATTATCATCGATGACGATGTTGGTCCGCATGATGTGTATCCTTTTCTTAGATCATACACATACGATCCTTTGAAAGCGTTTGCAATCCATCACGGCATCTTGCCGACCCTGAAACATGGGACGAGGCGATGATCGACATGGCAGTGGCCCATTTCGCGTGGGACATATTAGCGGAAGGACCTTGCCTCTGAGAGGCGCGTACGTGCCTCTGTCCTTGTCGCGAGAGGTCAACACAAGCGACCATGAGTGGGTTCAGCCTGCCACATCCCGCCCCTGAGAAAGAACGCTGATGTCCTCGCTTGGCGGCCGCCGCGCCATTATGATCGCCCTCATCATGTCAACCTGCGGAGCCGGCGCGCCGGGAGCCTATGCCCAAAGCTGGGCCGAACACTGGTTCGACAATGTGACCTACACGTCGCCCGGTAGTTTCGAGGACCAGGCGCGCGGTTATGTGACCGCGGGCGGCTTCTCGGGCCGCGTCGACGTCCACCACGACTATCTGACGAGCGTGACGCTGCCCAAGGTGCGCGCGGGCTGCGGTGGCATCGACATGTTCCTCGGCGGCATGTCGTTTCTCGATCCCGACTATCTCGTCCAGAAGCTCGAGAGCATCCTGCAGGCCGCGCCCGCCGTCGCCTTCCAGTATCTCCTCGAAACCCTTGACGAGAAGATGGGCAACATCATCTCGAAAATGGAAGCCGCGACCAACTTCCTGAACTCGATCCAGGTCAACGACTGCCGTCTCGCGAACCGCATGGTGCAGATTGCGAAGGGCGACGACAATATGTCGGGGATCATCGAGGAGATGACCGGCTACCGCTCGATCAAGCAGGGCTATGCCAAAAGCTATCAGCAGAGCCGCGAGAAGATCGAGGCGAACAACAACAACCCGACCGAGGATCTGAAGGAGGCGCTCGCCAACTGCCCGCGCGAGGTCACCGACATCTTCCGCACCGGCTCACTGCTCGCGCATGCCGCGGCGCGCGTCGGTGCAGGCGAATGGACCAACGTCATGCGCGCGCGGGTCGGCGATGTTTACATGCGCTGGGATCAGGCCGACAAGGTGCCGCTCTTCTCGGCCATCCCTGCCTGCCCGCGCCAGGATACCGAGGCCGTCGAGGATTTCCTGACCGGGCGGGTACCGGCCCGATCGCTCAACCTGCCGCCGACGGGCGCGGACTGCAGGGTCGACGGGCCGGGCCGCGGCGCGCTCGTCCTCGCGCGCGAACGGATGCAGGCGATCGCCACCAAGATCCGCACCCGCACCGCACTGACGGCCGAAGAACGGCAGTTCGTTGCCAATGTGAAGACCCTCCCCATCTACCGCATGCTCGAATGGGGCGTGCGCGAAGGCGTCGAGGACGCGGTGATTGGCGATACCGACGAGCTGGTCGCGCTGACCCTCGCCTACCAGATGCTCAACGACCTCACCCGCAGCATCGACTTCGCGCTGTCCAATGCCGAACGCGGAACGTCGGTCGCCGGTGCCGCCGACGCCGGCAACGCAAATATCTGTCAGACGCGCATCCTTACCAAAGGCATCGAGCAGCTCCGCGATCTCCGCGAAGAAGTGCTGCGGCAGCGCGCGCAGATGCGCCAGTCCTATATGGCGTCGCTGAACCAGGCGAACCTATCGGCAAATTACGCCGGGCTCGTTCGCCAGCGCGACCGCGACGCGCGCGACGCCGCCGGCGCCGCCGCCAACCGCAATCGCTGACGGCCATGCGTGTCAGTTCGCTTTCCGCGCTCGCCGCCGCCTTGGTCGCGCTGCTGCCCGCTCCCGCGCTCGCACTCGAGACCAGCTTCCACACCTATGACGGGTTCAACGAGACCGTCGATGCGTTCCGGCTCGTCTCGATGATCTTTGCCGATCCGCGCTACGAAACGCTGGTGCTCATCGTCGCGGTCGCCGGGATCGCGCTCGGCGCGCTACTCGCGAGCGTGCGCGGCAACGGCATGGGGATCGTCGCTTTCGGCTTTCAGACGCTCGTCGGCATCGGGCTCTTCGTCGGCATGGTCGCGACCACGGGCACCGTCCATGTCTACGACCGGGTCCGCAACGCCTATCAGCCCGTTGGCGACGTCCCGAACCTGATCGTGCTGGTCGCGGGCGTCACCAACATGATGGAGCGCGCGATCGCTGAGACGATTGACGACAATACCATCGATCCCAATGCCAAGCTCGAGTTCGGCGCCGGCGGCCACAGCTTCGACCTGTTCCTGAACGCTGTTAGCCCGCGAGGGCCGATGACTGACAGCTTCCTCGATGCAACGATCAAGGATTATGTCCGGCAATGCTATCCCGTCGCGCGCGTCTCTCCCGCCTATGGCATCGACGACGATCAGCTCTTCCGCACCAGCAACGATCTTCCAGCGGCTTTCGCCGCGATGGCGGGCCCTGCAACCTTCAGCACCGTCTTTACCGCGACCGACAAGGGCGGAACGACGGTGAGCTGTACCGAGGCCTGGACGCATATCTCGGGCCGGCTTTCGGATCCGGCGCTGTTCGACGATTACAGCCGTCAGGTCTGCGAGCGTACCGGCTATGATGTCTCGAACGCCGCCCAGCTTCAACGCTGCAGGTCCAATCTTGGCGCGCTCGGCGACAAGATGCTGGCGACGCCGCTGACGCTCCAGCAGCTGATGACCAACATCAACCTCGGCAATGCTGTCGGCGACGTGCTGTTCGAAGACAGCCCCGCGACCGCCGCGCGCGTCATGGCCAACCGCGCCGTCGTCTCGAGCGGTCTCGCGACCATGTCGACCGCGAACGAATGGATGCCGACGATCCGAGCCACCGTCTTCGGGATCATGCTGTTCATGATGCCGATCGCGCTGCTCTTCATCCTGACCCCGATCAACCTGCGCGTCGCGAGCTTCGCGCTCGGCCTCTTCGTCTTCGTCGCCATGTGGGGCGTGATCGATGCCGGCATCTACCAGCTCACGCTCGGCCGCGCGATGGATGTGCTTGCCGAGATGCGCTCGAACCATGTCGCCGCCAATGCCTGGATGCTCGCACCGGGGTCGGCGATGAAGGCGCTGGCCATCTTCGGGAGTTTTCGCACCGCCGCCGCCGGGCTCGCCGGCGCCTTCGTATTCACCGTGTTCCGCTTCTCGGGCAACGTGTTCACCTCCTTCACCAGCGGCGCGCTCGGCGTGCAGGGCCAGGGCACCGCGGCCGCGACGCCGATCATGACGCACGAAGGCCGCGCTCAGGCGCTCGAGGCGCAGGCCTCGGCGACCGGCACGACGGCGCGCCGCAGCGCGGCATCGAGCTTCGGGGATTTTGGGGTGCGGTCCGCCATGGGCGCCAATCGTGCTTTCGGCGCGGCCGGCGGATATCTCGCCGACCGGACGCCGGGCATCGCGGGAACGACGGGTTTTGCGCTCGGAGCGACCGATGCCGCGCGCGAACTTGGCGGCCTCGCTCCTGCTCTTGTCGGCCGCGACTTAACCCATCCCGCGACGGCCGCGGCCGTGCGCGCCAATGCGACGACGTCAGCGATCCACAATTTCGCCGAGAAGGACGCGCTGCGGAACTTGGGGACGAACTATTTCGGGCCGGGTCAGGCGGGCGAGCGGGCTTTCGCCGGTTTCGCGCAGAACATGGTGCAGTGGAAAGCGTTCGGTGACACGCGGGCCTACGACATGATGATGCAGGGCGCGCAGCGGCATTTCGAGCGCAATGGCTATGACCAGAAGGATGCCGCGCTCAAGGCCTCGACCGTGATCGCACAGGCTTCGGCCGACCCGACCTTCGCCAAGCTGATCGCCAACACCTACGACCAGGAGGCGATGCTGCGGAACGATCTCACCACCGCGCAGGTCAATGTCGGCGCGATGGAAGGCCGGCGCGACTATGCGGGCGACAATGTCGCCGGGATCGAACGGCGCAACGTCGCAACCGAGCAGGCGTGGCGCACCGGGAATAACGAGGGCCAGCGCAACGCCGCGTCGATGCTCGGCCTGTCCGTCGACGAAACCTCGCGCCGCATGGGCTTCATCAACACCCTCTCGGGCGAGGCCCGCTCGTCGGCGATCACCTCGCTCTCCCGCGCGACGGGCCGCAACGAGGCGCAGGTCATGCGCGCGCTGGAAACCTATAACGCCTCGGTCCAGCTCGGCACCGCCGACGGCGCGACAGCCGAGGCCGGGCGTGAGGGAAAGAGCGTCTATGGCCGCACCCGCGAGGTGGCTGGCTATGACTTTGCCGAACGCTCGGGCAAGCTCGATGCCCAGCGCGAGGTCGGGCATGACGGCGTGCGTGGCGCCGCGCGCATCGGCGAGCAGCGGCGGCAGAGCGACAATTTCGGGTTCGCGGAAGGCGCAGCCGCCGCCGGCGTCTCCACGCGCGAGGCGGCGCGGCTCGACAGCTTCATCCAGGCACTCAGCCGCACGGCGGGCAACCAGGTCGACATGGCCGAGGGCGGCGCGGCCGGGATTGCCGATCGCGCGCGCAATGAGCGGCTGACGCGCATCGTCGACAACGAGCGGCTCACACGCATGCAGGGTCTGCTGCGCAGCGAGGGCATCAACATGACCAAGCGCGAGCTCGCCATGGCGCAGAATGGCGATCTCAATCTCAATGTCTCGCCCGATGTCGCGCGACAGCTCCGCGCCGCCGGCCTCATCAACGACAGCCAATATGGCGCGATCGCCGAGGGGGGCCGCGCGCGCTTCAGTTTCGCGGACAATGATCTGCTCGTATCGAGCAGCACCGGGTTCACGCAGTCCGCGCGCAGCGATACCAGCACCAAATATGAAGCCGGCAAGCAGGCCGGCCCCGACACTGTCGAGCATATGCTGAGCAGCGGCCCCGAGGGTCAGGCGATGATGGCCAACTGGCTCCGTGGAGGGTTCGAAATGGACCGCAACGGCGAGTGGCGGCTCAATCCGCAGGTCGCCGATACGCTTCAGCGCGACGTGTCCGCGATCATGGCCCAGACCGGGTGGCAGCGGGCTATATCTCGCTCGGCGCAAGACCAAATCTCAATGGGAACGACGGTTGGCGGCAATGTCGGCGCAAGTGCCCAAAGCGGTGATTATGCGTCGCGTGGTGGTTCGGTCAAGGGTAAGGAACGATCACAGACAGCAACGTCAGGGAGCGTCGGCGGCAGCTTGGGATATAGCAGCAGCGACATGGGCACGAGTAACGAGACCGCTCGGGCTTCGCTCGATATCGTAAACTATGATGTACGCGAGGCGATATCCGCCGCAGAGCGGGCGGCTGCGCGCTCTGTAAACCCTGAAACGACATTTACGAGCGAGTTGAACCGTCAGGTGCTTGGCCCCGAGGGGCTGCGAAATCGCTACCTTGGGCAAGCCGATTCCGCACGTGGAACCGCCGATATTACTGGGCCGATGACGTCGCTTGAACAATCCTCGATCTTGAGCAGTGGCCGATTTTCTACCGACCTAGCAAATGGTCCATTCGACGGAGATAGCAGCTACAAGAAGCGCTAATCTCGACGTCCAGGGTGCTGAGGGCTGAGTGGGTTGCCTATATAGAGTCCGCCGGAGCGCGGATCATAGATGTCGACCGACCAATGAGGTCGCCCAAGACGCTCCCAGTGCTCGTCCTCCATCCTCATCTGTTCGAGTTCGTCGATTTCCTCGTCCGAGAGAGGTTCGCCAGACAGCGGCCTGTTCAACCAAGCTCGGATGAATCCAAAACCAAGCACCAGCAGCGTCGTCAGCGGGAAGAAGAGCATGTTGAGATAGCCCGCCAGAGCGCTGGTATAAAACTCCGCCAGAGCCGGGAGTTTCAGCGAGGCCGCCGCGCCTGCCCAGTAGACCGGAATCGCTGCCCACCAAAGCTTCGCGTACCACGGCTTCCAGAGCCAATCGCGCGCGACGGGCTCCCGAACGGTATCGGCTGTTGATGCGTCGGAAAGGTGGCTCGCCTGCATGTGTTTTCTCGGTCGGCAGCCTATCAGAAGATGCCGATTGAAGGAATCAAAAGAGCTTCCGGAAATGGACATTTTGCTTTCCCTGATCCGATGATTTTCCAATTTCCTTTTGTAGTTACATCAACTTCGGCTTCCCTCTTTCTCCCTTGAACCTTGAAGCCAGATTCTTCGTCTCTCGTTTAGGCATGACAGATTTCGTTCTGGACGATCGAGGAAGCGGCAGCCATCAGGCATTCGCCCGGGACTTCGCATAGTCGTCTAGAATGCACCTGAGGATGGCTCGACCGCGAGCGGTCAGGGCGATGTTCGTTCGACGCCCGTCGTGAGGATCGCGCTCGCGAACCACAAATTTGCAGGATTCCATTTCAATGGTCTGCCGCGTCGCAGTCGGAATCGAAACGCCACTCGCATATCCCAGGCTCGAAACCGGCAGCCTTTTATCGACCGTATCCGCGACATAGAGTTCCAGTAGCATGATCCAGCCCGCATGGCTCCAGTCTTGCTTCTTGAGGTACCGCGCAATGATCTGCCGTTCGACAAGCAGCTCACGGCATAGGCGAAGCCGTCGAGCTTCGACATCGAACGGTGGATCATCTTGTTCGATCCGCGTCGCCATGCGTCCGTTTGCGCCTCGCGTCAGTTTGACGTGGAGAGCCGGAACATCCGGCGCCGAGGTGGATGCTGCGATCTATTGTGTTCCGTGCAGAGGCTCGAAAATCGGGGTAAGCTAAATCGAGCCCCCCTGTGGCAAGTCGATCCAGCGCATATGTCGCAATTGAAGATTGGCGTAAAAGATGATAAGCGCTTATCCGCTTAAACGTCCATGAGGAGTCTAGATTATGGGAGATGCGACGCGTTGGACCGTCAATGTCGCGACCGAAACCGACATTGATGTCCGCACATATCTAGCTCAGCGCGGAATGAAAAAGGGCGATCTATCGCGCTTCATTGAAGAGTCCGTGAAATGGCGCCTGCTCGATCTTACGCTCGCCGAGGCCCGTGCCGGTTTCGATGACGTCTCGCCGGAAGAAATGAGCGAGTTGATCGACGAAGCGATTGCGGATGCGCGTCGGAACTGATCAATGCGCGTTGTCATCGACACCAATGTGCTTGTCAGCGCACTCCTGCACGGGCGGTCGCTTCCCTTTCAGCTGATTGCCTTGTGGCGCCAAGGCAAGGTCACCTTAATCACCTCTGCGGAGCAGCTAGAGGAAATTCGGCGCGTTACACGCTATCCCAAACTGCGAGCCCGCTTGAATCCAGCCGTTGCCGGCAGACTCGTCAATGAACTCAAGGGCAGCGCCATTGTCATAGAGAATCTGCCCGACGTGTCCGTCAGCCCGGATCCCTGGGACAACTATCTTCTGGCGACGATCGAGGCCGGGATGGCCGAACTTTTGATCACCGGCGATAAGGCCGACTTGTTAAGTCTCGGGCGCCATGGCGGGGCGCGCATTATCACCGTTCGAGAATGCCTGAGGCTGATTATGGGAACCGAGCCTGATATTTAGCGCCTCATCGGCACCAGAACCGGCGCCCCTTCAGCCGAGACGGCTCGATATCATTGGCCAACCTCTCAGAGCGCGGCGAAGCGCCGCCTTGAATCCATTGCAGCCCGTGACCAGGCCGAGTTCGCTAGCGCTCGCGTCGTCGACTCGGCGTCCCAGGAAACCCCGCGCGAGCAGCAGCGCGGGGCGATTGCGAACCGCCGGGCCGAACGCGACCGCAGCTGGCGCATGCTTGAAGCCGATCAGGCTCATGAAAAAGAGCGGCCGAAAGGCAAGGTCAGTGCGGCGCGCTAAATACGATCGCGCCATGCGCGGGTGGTGCGCGGACTGAGCTGGCGTTCGGCTCGTCACACGAGTCCGACGTCTCAGCGAATATTGCCGGATGCTCGATTGAAGCAGGGAAAGATTGCGGGATGCAAAGCGTAGCGTGAGGAGAGAGGGGAGACGCAGAAAGGAAACATGTCATGGCTGACACGGACATCGCCACGGACGAAACCAGCCGCCTGATCGCCTCGAACAAGGTGGAAGGCACCGCCGTCTACAACCGCGACCGCGAGAAGCTCGGATCGATCTACAATTTCATGGTCACGAAGCGCGAAGGTCGCGTCGAATATGCGGCCCTCCAGTTCGGCGGTCTATTCGGTCTTGGCAGCGATTATTATCCGCTGCCCTGGGACGTCCTGACTTACGACACCGAACAGGGCGGCTATGTCGTTGATCTCGACAAGAAGGTTCTCGAACAGGCGCCGCGTTATGGCGCCGATAGCGAGCCGACCTTTGATCGCGACTATGGCCGCGAGGTCTACGGCTACTATGGGATCAATTATCCGTTCTAGTTTCCGGCGCCGGATTCGGACGCGAGGCAGCCGCATCGGGGTGCTGTCTCGTCGGCCCGGACTGTCCCTGCGCGGCGGCACGGGCGGCAATCCGCCGACCGTCTGCCGCCGGCGATGCTATGCTGCCGACGTAGCGGATTTCATGGAGATCCGTCAGGCAAACGGCTACCTTCGTCCAGAACGCGGCGCCCGAGTGATCACCCGAGCGGCGCAAATCGTCGATCATTGTCGTGATAACCTCGGGTCCGCGATCGCCATATTGAGATTCGATGGCGAGCGCTTGGCCCCAAAGGTCGTTGTCGGCCTTGGCACCCATGATTGCGACTCCGATTTTCTTTTGGTCGATCCTAACCATGAATGAGCAAGCCGGCAAAACAGATCGCCGCGCGCAAAAGCCGCTTCAGCGCAACTGGCTGTCCTTGCTGCCGCGGCGATTGGAGCCCGCTGGCCGGATCGACGCATCGCGTTTGTCCTGACAGGAAACGCAGGTCCGGCTCGATGGCATCGCCTTGCGGCGCGCGGCGGGAATTTCCATGCCGCAGTCCTCGCAGAAGCGCGTCCCTTCGCCCGACGCGATGCGTGAACGCGCGATCTTGACCGCATCGGCAACTGTATCCTCGATCTGTTCCTGCACAGCACCGTCATGTGCCCAGCCGTCCGCCATCATCGACCCTTTCAAGGTATAACGCCGGGATCCTCGTGATCCGGCATGGGCGCCGCGCGGGCGCACATTGCCCTCACCGCCGTTCGGGACAACCGCCGAACAAGATGAAATCCTGCGCATACGCAGCCATGATTTTCACTGATCACCTACCTCGCGGCGCTCAATTTCGAGAAACTCCGCAAAGCACCCGGCGCCACTGACTGCAAAAAACTGTAATATCGACTCGACCTCCGGGCCTTCCGCGTGAAATATCTCTAACTCCGAAGGAAAATCTGGCCACCAGGGGTCACAGTGGCAGCGGCGCTATGGACGAATTGGGATCGCGAGAATCGGATGATGCCGAACGCTGGTCTCGGCTGACCGAGAAGCAGCGTGCTTGCCTCGATCTGCTCGTCGAGCGCAAAACGTCAAAACAAATCGCCCGCGAACTCGGCATTGCGAAGGTGACCGTCGATCAGCGCATCAGGGCGGCCCGCAATATTCTCAGCGCTTCCGACCGCGATGAAACGGCGATCATCTATTCCCGGCTAAAGCCGATATATGATCGGGTGATATATGATCCGGTAGACCTTCCCCAACCCCAGAACAGCGTGCCAAGCATCGACACGAACGGAAGTGCATTCAAGGCCATCGCACTGAGCGAGCACATGACGTCAGTGGTTGAGCCGCCGAGGCGCCCATCACCGTTCAAGGATCTATGGAGGCATGATCATGCCACGAAGAGCAGGTTACTGATCACCGTGACCATAGCGGTCTCTGCGGCGATCATAGCACTCGTCGGGCTTGCGATTGCATTGGTGCTTACGCAGCTGATTTCCGTCTGATCCCACATTGTCGCAACCACAAAGTCGGAGCCGCCGCGGCTTCCGGCAAGGAGAAGCCATGCATACCGAAGTCGAACCCATCGTAACCCGCCTGCAGCAGGACGTGCCGGCGGCAGAGGCTCGCATCGATGACGCGATGATCGCCCTTCTGTCGCTCACCACCAGTGTCGTGGCGGCCCGCCGGGACACTGCCGGAGTACCGGCTGCGAAAGGCCATGCGATGATCCAGCGTCTCGCCAAGGCGCAAATGTCGCTGGTCGATATCAGCGGCGAGGTATTCCGCGTTCACGGTGATCTGGTGACCATCGGTCGAGAAACCGCGGGCTACGACATCCACGAAGACTGCCCGCTCCAGGAATCGGCGGTCGTGCCGCTCCACGCCGTTGCCTGACACGGTTTGACTGGGGGCCATTACTATGAATATGGATCGCAATGCGCGTCGCGGCATTCTTCCTGCTTCTTTTGGTGGCTCTCGGTTACGCCGCACGGCGCGGTGGAGGTCCCGAACGGGTGATGGCGGGGGTTGCGATCGTGATGGTCGCATCCGATCCGATACTCCATCGATTCGTTCCGCTTGGCTATGCTTCACTCGATTTCGGTCATCTTGTTATCGATGGATTCGGCGCTACCTCGACATTGGTCCTAGCGCTGATCGCACACCGATTCTGGCCGATGATAGCCGCTGCGCTTCACCTGCTCCCATTGATGGCACACCTCAGCCGGGCGTCCGATTTGTCGATGCACCCGGCTGCCTACATGATCATGCAGGTCGCCTGGTCATGGCTGGTGCCTCCCCTTCTGATCTTTGCAACATGGCGTCATCAGCAACGCTTACAGCAGAACGGCAGCGATCCGTCCTGGCGAAATTCATCGCGATCGTCGCCCCTGAGCAAAGCCAGCAATTAGCAAGCGCGCTCCTCGCAGAGTTTCACACCCTCAATCGAATCTGTTCGCAGTCGAAGGAAAGTCTGGCCCGGATTTGCGGGAAAAGCAGCGCGGTGCCTGGACTCCTGTTAGGCGCGCGCGCCTTAATGCTCGAAGGGTCGCGCGGGGAACTGGGAAAGCGAATAATCGATCCAGGCGACCAGAAGCTGTTGCGGCATCTGATTGCCACGATGGGCTCGCTCCAGGATGAAACCCTCCGTATCCTCTTTCTGGATGGCATTGGCCGGCTGATTGCCGATGAGCAAGTGCAACGCGGAACGGTGCACCAGCTCGTAATTTATCCTCGGCCAATCTTTCGCCGGGCGATGGAACATAACGCCGCGAGCCTCATCCTCGTTCACAATCACCCCAGTGGGGATGCGACGCCCAGCGAGGAGGACCTGATTGCAACACGCGCGCTGGTACAGATTTCCCGATCGCTCGACATAGAAATCGTCGAACACATCGTTGTCACGAACTCCGAGTGCCGGCGAATAATGAAGTCGCGCCCGCGACCGAATACAACCGCCAAATCGGCAGGCCAGCACTTGAGAGACAGCGCTTCCGATCGATCGAGCTCGGAGCAAGCGCGAACGGATCAAGCGCTTGCTAACGCCCGACGCGCTGTCCGACGGCGCCTGTTAAGGCAGCAGTTATTCGGCTCGCCAGAAATTCTCGGCGAACCAGCATGGGATATGCTGGTTGAGCTCTTCATCCATGAGTGCGAGGACAAACCGATATCGACCGGATCGCTATGCGGGGCGGTCGAGCGTCCTCTGAGCAGCGCGATGCGGGTCCTGCAAAAGCTGTGCGACGCCGAACTCATTTATCGCGCCGAAGATCCCAGCGACGGCAGGCGACAATTTGTACGGCTCGCGCCCTCGGTCGCGCACCGACTGCATGCCTATTTCTCCGAAGGCGGCGAGACATGACGAGGCTCGCCCCGACCAAGGCACACCACATTCGCATCAATGTCTATGCCGAGACTTATCACCGCTGGCGGAACGACCCACGCCTTCGTCGGGGCGCAGCAAAGGAGAGAAGCCACCGAGCTATTCAGCATCTATTTCAACCGCTCGGTATCGAGCATTCATGTTCAGCGATCGTCGATGAAGGAAAGGAACCGAATTCGATGACATTAGGAGCGACCTGCGGGATGGCGGGTTG
The DNA here is from genome assembly GCF_058790875.1 of Sphingopyxis sp. EU05-FHT14B03. Classification (NCBI taxonomy): domain Bacteria; kingdom Pseudomonadati; phylum Pseudomonadota; class Alphaproteobacteria; order Sphingomonadales; family Sphingopyxidaceae; genus Sphingopyxis; species Sphingopyxis sp. EU05-FHT14B03. The sequence continues at coordinate 27,473 of NZ_JBYTDC010000006.1, read as the reverse complement.
GGAACGCGCCCTCGGTCGATCAATGATCATGCGATTGCATTTGATGGAAGATCTGGTTTCAGAAATTTGTTCCGTAGATGACGAAGATGAACTTCATGCAGCGCTGATGACCGCAGCGCGTCGAATGTGTTTCGATCATTTTGCCTTGGTCTATGATCGGCGAGCCGGCGACGAAGCCGAAGCCAATTTGCTGATCCATGACTATCCGGACGCTTGGGCGAATGTCTATGTCGACTTCGACCTCGGGGGCGCCGATCCGGTGCGCCGGGCAGGAGAACGATCGCTAGTCGGCTTCGAGTGGCAGCATCTGCCTGATCTCGTCCCCATGACCGAAGGCGATCGGCATATGCTGGCGGTGGGACGCGAAAACGGCGTCGGCGACGGCTTCACGGTCCCCCGGCATTTGCCGGGCGAGGCCAGTGGATCGTGCTCTTTCGCCGTTCGTCCGAACCGGGAGATCCCTCGCGAAATGCTTCATGTCGCCGAAATTGTCGGCGCCTTTGCATTGGCCAGCGCGCGGCGGATCGTCGGGGTCGCGCCCGTGCGCGAGCGTCCAGTCCTGAGCAAGCGCCAGCGAGAATGCGTCCTCTGGTCTGCTCGCGGCAAGTCCCAGGCCGAAATTGCCGCCATCCTTGGAATAAGCGAGGAGACAGTCAATCAGCATCTTAGAACGGCGCGCGATCGATATGCGGTGCATTGTCGGCAGGCGCTCATCCTTTGCGCGCTGTTCGACGGATTGATCGGCTTCGGCGACATCATCCGGTGGGCGCGGCCCGCCGTTCACTGACTGACACTGGATCAGGATGGCTCGGTGGGAAGCCATCCCCCTTTCATGCTATAGGCAGATCGGCAAAATCATGATGAGACTCCGGGAACAGACAGCCCAGGAGCCAATATGCCTACCCCTACCACGCGGACGCCAGAGGTGTCCGAGAACGATGTGCTGCGCGCCATGTTCGCGGCCCGCAAAGAGGTGTTCGTCGACCTGCTAAAATGGGACTTACCCGTTCTGGACGGCCGGTTCGAGATCGACCAGTTCGATACTCCGGCGGCCCATTATCTGATTCTGGCCGACGAATGGGGTCGCCACCGCGCATCCGCGCGGCTGCTGCCAACCGACAGCTCGCATCTGCTCGGCGACCTGTATCCCTTTCTCTGCGACGGGCCCGTCCCCGCAGGGCCGAATGTCAGGGAGATCACTCGCTTTTGCCTCGACCGGAATCAGACAGCCGGCGAGAGGCGCATGGCGCGAAACCAACTCGTAACCGCGCTTGCCGAGCATGCCTTGGCGACCGGCATCACGGATTACACTGGGGTCGCCGAAATCGGCTGGCTCCAACAAATTCTTCAATTCGGATGGCTGTGCCGGCCGCTCGGAAGGCCCTTACGCCAGGACGGGAGAACGCTCGCTGCCCTCCATATTCAGATCGACGAGCGCACGATCGATGGCCTGAAGCGCGGCGGCGTCTTCGAACCGCTGACATTCGCACTGTTCGGCCAGCAGGAGTTGGTGGAATGACATATATGTCTTCCGAAGAACTGACCGCCCGGCTGGTCGAATGCGGCTATTGCATCGTCCCGGACGTTTTGCCGACCGCGACGATCGATGCATTCAATGCCGACCTCGATCCCGTCTTCGCGGCGACGCCTTTCGGCCAGGGGCGCTTCTACGGCTACCGCACCAAGCGGTTCGGCGGGCTCTTGAAGCGATCTGCCCATGCTGAAACGCTCGCCCTGGAGCCGACGACCCTCGGCGCCGTTCAAGCCATACTCGGCAGCGCGTGCGACCGGATTCAGCTCAATGTGGCGCAAGCGATCGAAATCCATCCCGGTGAGACGCGGCAGTTTCCCCATCGCGATCATGACATGTGGAATGGCGCCAAGGGCGAGCATGAATATCTGATCAACGTCATCTGGCCGCTTACTCCATTCACGGCTGATAACGGCGCGACCCAAATCTATCCCTATAGCCACGGCCGCGACGGGATGGAGAAGGAGGATGTCGGCGACCCGATTGCCGCGATCTGCGATCCGGGTTCAGCAATTTGCTTCCTTGGCTCGACCGCGCACGGCGCCGGGCCCAATTTGACCCAATCGGTACGCCGCGGGGTGGTCATCGGCTACAGTCTCGGATGGCTCAAGCCCTATGAGAATCTGTGGCTTTCCTATCCGCCGAATATCGCCCGCAAATTCTCACCCGAACTCGCCGCGCTCGCGGGATATGCGCAGCACCGCCCCAACCTCGGCAATTATGAAGGGCAATGCCCATCGATATTGCTGGACGACAATGTTCCCGACCATATCGGTGCGATCGATGCGTTGCGCCCCGATCAGGAGGCGATGCTTGCCGATTATTTCCGGGCGTCGGCGGGCTGAGCAATGAGTCCCGCCCATGTGCATGAGCCGACCTATTCCGCGACCAAGCATCGGCTGATGACCGGCGCCTGGTCTGCTGGCGTTCGGATCGAAGCAGCGCGGCTCGCGGACGAGATCGGCGTCAGCATCACACCAGTACGCGATGCCCTCAATCGGCTTGCCGGGGAACGCATGGTGGATTTCATCGCGGGGGAAGGATTTCGCGTTCCGCTGTATAGCGAGGCCGAGCTACGCGATCTCTTTGGACTCAATCGCCTGCTGCTGCTCGCGGCCGTCGGCAAGGCTGGGCTTCCACGCGACGGCAACCAGAATATGGGTGATATCGCGGACCGCTCGAGCCGCCTCTTCCTTCGGCTGGCGAGTTACTCGGCAAATGGAGAAATCGTCGCCGCGGTGGGCGCACTCAACGACCGATTGCATCGGACGCGTATGCTCGAACTCGAGGTATTCGCCGACGCGGCGGACGAACTTTCCGAGCTTGAGACGATGGCCAGCGAGAGACACGACCGCCGCATCTTTCGGGACCTCCTGGGACGCTATCACGAACGACGCAGACATGAAGCGGGCACCTTTGCGCGTTTGCTCAGCAGCACCGTTTCGCGATAGGAATCGGGCAGCAGAGAGATGATTATGACTGCGGATGAAAGCTTCAATGGGCAGCACCTTGGTCGTCCGCGGCGACCAGGGCTCGCTGCGAGGGTCGTCGGCAAGAAAACCAATGGGCGCGCGCCGACCCGCCGCTTTAGTCAAAGATGGACCCGAAGAATGGGTGCATCGTGGGCACAGTGTTGCTAGGCTGTTCTCATGCGGACGAACATTGACCACATCCCTCCCCAGAAGCGTCGAGACCTTGAGCGGGTCGTCCAGATTATCTTCGAAGAATTCGAGGATGCGCTGGCACTGGCAACGCAGCAATGGAAGAAACGCGGTCGTATCGAGAAAATTATTCTCTATGGCAGCTATGCCCGCGGCGACTGGGTGGACGAGCCGCACACGGCCAAGGGCTATCGGTCGGACTTCGACCTGCTGATCATCGTCAACGATAAAAGGCTGACGGATCGCGTCGATTATTGGTTGAAGGCCGACGATCGCTTGACGCGAGAACTGGCAATCACCCAGACGATCAAGACACCGGTGAACTTCATCGTGCACACAATCCAGGAGGTGAATGACGGCTTGGCGCATGGCCGCTATTTCTTCATGGACGTCCGGCGCGACGGCATCGCGCTCTATCAGACAGTCGACGATGAACTCCACGAACCGAAGCCAAAGACGCCGGAATCGGCGCTGGCGATGGCGGAGGAGTATTTCGAAGACTGGTTTCCTGGCGCGATGCAAAAATACGAAGGTGCAAAGTTTCATATCGAAAAGCGGCACTTAAAGCCGGCTGCATTTGACCTGCATCAGACCGCTGAGATGCTTTACCATTGCATACTTCTGGTCGAGACTTTCTACACGCCGCATGTCCATAATCTGATTTTCCTCCGCAAGCAGGCCGAGCGGATTGATCGTCGCCTTGTCGATGCTTGGCCGCGCGAGACGCGTGCTGACCGGGCGCGGTTCGAGAAGCTGAAGGACGCCTATGTGAAGGCGCGCTATTCGAAGCACTATCGTATCACGGTGGAGGAGCTCGAGTGGCTCGCCGCGCGGATCGAAGTGCTCGGGCAGTTGGTCCATGAGATTTGCACCGAAAGGCTGACCAAGTTGCGTGAAGATCTGGGCAAGCCGGCGAATTGATCTTCGTTGTCGTCGAGGTCGATTTCCGAGAGCCAGCTCTGACTTGCCAATTCATCGGAGATTCGCCATGAATATTGGGCGCGCATCGCAACTGGCAGCGGGCGCGTGGATCTTCCGCCAGGCATTATGAACACCGGTCCGCAAGGGACAGGTGGCCGAACCGGGCAAGTCTGTCAGACTGGCAGTCAACGGCGGCGTAGCACTGGATACCATTTGCCCGGCCTCGTCGGAGCATCTGGCTTGCCATATTCAGGCTGACGCGTGCCCTTCCATTCCTTCAAGCGCTTCACTGGCGAGCAGCACCCACGTTCCCGTTCGCCTGCGTGTCACATCACCGCAGCGACCGTGCCCGATACGTCGTGCTCGACCGGAGTAGCGCCGGAAGGCACGATGAGCCTCGATGAGATGTTCCGCGTCCACGGCCCCAACCTGCTTGGTTATCTACGCCGTCATGCCGGCGACGACGCCGCGGCCGATCTGATGCAGGATGTGTTCGTGCGGGCGGCCGGAAGCCGCCAGCGGAACAGCCTCGTGAACCCCGGAGGATTCCTGCGCCGCGTCGCGAAAAATCTGCTTATCGATCGCGCACGCAAGCGCAAGCGCGACAATGTCGTGCTGCTCCCCCTTCAAGAAGAATGGGATGCCATGAGCGCTCCCGAACAGGAACATGGGTTGCACGTGACTGACGCGCTGAAAGAATATGAGCAGGCCATTAGAACCATGCCCGAGAAGACCCGCCGCGTTTTTCTGATGCGCCGCGTCGATGGACTGAGCTATCGCGAGATTCATGAACAGTTGGGAATCAGCATCTCGACTGTAGAATATCATATGGTGCGGGCGCTTGGTCATCTCTCGGACGCTATGGAAATCTATCGATGAACGACAATAAACGGGGCGAAGACGAACATGTGTCCATCAATCAGCAAGCCCGCGAATGGGTTGTACGATTGGATCGGGACAAGAGCCCCGAAACCCGTGCCGAGTTTGACGAATGGTTCGACGCATCGCCGGAGCACCGCCGTGAGTTCGAATGGATCGAAAAGATTTATGCCGTCGGTGAGCACCTGAAGGATTCCGATGAGTTCGGGCTGAAACGCGAAGCTGACGCACCGCGTCCCGCTCGCTCTAGACATTGGCTGATGTGGGGAACAGCCGCCGCCGCTGCGGTGGCAGTCCTGATGATAGCGTTCGGCGCGGGCGGCGCTCCCCTCCCCGGGCAGTCCATGTCGGCGCTAGCCGCCGAGCCGCTCGTGACCCAGCGCGGCGAGATCCGCAGTTTCCGACTCTCCGACGGCACAAATGCCACTCTCGATACCGACAGCCGGGTCGAGGTGTCGATGACCGCGACCGAGCGCAGTTTGCATCTCTCGCAAGGGCGAGCGCGCTTTGAAGTCGCGTCAGACGCTCGACCATTCCGGGTGCGGGCCGGCGCCGGCGAAGTCACAGCCTCTCAAGGCGTGCTCGATGTTGCCTATGGCGACGATCAGAACATTACCGTCCGCGTCATCAGCGGCGAGGCCAAGGTCGGTCCCATAGCCCCGGGACCGCAAGCGGCGCCAGCGCGGCCAGCGGATCAGAGTGAAGTGCTTGGCTACAGCGTAACCGACGGTCGTGCTGTGTCGGTGCCACCAGTTGTCGGCGCAAACGCGCGCCAAGATTGGCCGAGCGGCTGGGTCCAGCATCGATCGATCCGCCTCGACCAGTTGGTGGCCCAAGCCAATCGCTATTCCGGGAAGCCCATCATCCTTGACGATAACGCCACGGCCGCGTTGATCGCCTCGGGGCGCTTCCAGATCAACAAGACCGATGTCTTCGTAGAGCGGATCGCTGAGTCTCTTAAGCTCCGTATCTCGTACCGCGACGACGGCATTCATCTTCGAAAGCGATAATTTTTTCGGCGACCCACTGCGGGTTGCGAAATCCCTTCGTCAGGCATCCCAGCGACCCGCGCTCAACACGCGCGGGCGGATCACGGATGGGGACAATGGCTATGAGGAATTCACGGCCCGCTTTGGCATTGCTGACTGGAATCGCGGCCTGCGCTGTGCCGACAAGCGCCTATGCACAGGAAGCTGAGAGCTATAACTTTGACCTTCCGGCGCAGGATCTCGGTGATGCACTCTTATCGGTCGCAGCCAAAGCCGGGTGGGAGCTCTATGCTCCGGCGGAAGACCTGGCGGGCGTCTCGTCCCCACAACTTCGCGGCAATTATACGGTCAAGCAAGCTATCGAGCGGCTTCTGCGAGGGACTAATCTCGTCGCTCGATTTGACGACAGAGCCGTTATCATCCGCGGGCGATCAATCGCAGCAACGGCCTCTGAGCAGCAGTCGAGTGACGCTATCGTCGTGACGGGCACTCGGATCGAAGGCGCGCCACCCGCTGCGCCGGTGATCAGAATTTCGAGTGAGGACATTCGGAACGCGGGTCAATCCGATCTCGGCGAGGTCGCGCGCAGCCTGCCGCAGAGCTTCGGAGGCGGACAAAATCCGGGCATCGGAAACAGTCAGGGCGCTCCCAATGAGAACGCTAACGTCAATGGCGCCTCGACCTTCAATTTGCGCGGCATCGGTTCGAACGCCACCCTGACGCTGCTCAACGGCAACCGCTTCGCTTATACCGGTGCCTCGTCGGTTATGGACGTGAGTTCGATCCCCGTCGCTGCGGTCGAACGGATCGAGATTATTCCGGATGGAGCATCGGCAATTTATGGCGCCGACGCGGTTGCGGGTGTCGTCAATATTTTGCTCAAGCGAGACTTTGAGGGTGTCGCAGCGATGGCGCGCCTCGGGGCATCGACCGAAGGTGGAAATGTCCAGCAGCAATATGGGATCCTCGGCGGCAAAACCTGGTCCTCGGGCAACTTGTTGGCGGCTTATGATTACAGCCGGTCATCGGCGATCCTCGCAGGGGACCGCAGTTATGCGATCGCCAATAACCCCGAGACAACGCTAGTGCCTAAAACCTGGCGACACTCGATACTGATAAGCGGACATCAAACCATCGGCCCCGACATTTCGCTTGCGGTCGACCTGCTCTACAAGAAGAGCCGTATTCATTCGGTCACCGGCTATGATCTGGTGCTTGCGCCCGAGGCTATTGGCCTAGAGAACGTCAGTAGCTCCGAAATATTCGGCATCGCGTCGAGCCTTACGGCCGAACTCGGGGATGATTGGCGGCTCAAGGCGAGTGGATTCTTCGGGACTGACCGTACCGGTGGATATTCCGATCTCTATCTGGGCGGCGCGCTAGCGATCCATAACGACAAGGATGTCTTCAATCGAAACCTCGCGCTCGAAGCGGGCGTGGAAGGCCCATTGGCCGAACTTCCGGCCGGTGCGCTCAGCGTGGCATTCGGAGCAGGTGTTCGGCGCCACGATTTCTTTGCAACCTTGCCCTTCAATGACATAGACCGGCGCCGGGATAACCTCTTTGCCTATGGCGAGCTTTTGGTGCCGCTGGCCTCTCCTGCGCAAGCGATAGGCGGCCTGCACCGTTTGTCGCTGACCGGAGCACTGCGCTTCGAGGATTATTCAGATTCCGCAAGCATCGTGACCCCGAAGCTTGGCATTATCTGGGAGCCGGTCGCCATCTTGCGCCTGGGTGCCTCGTGGGGCCGTTCGTTCAAAATGCCGACGCTCTATCAGCAATATGGTGGCTATTACTCGGCGCTCGCGCGAGCCGCGCGTTATGGCACCGGCTACCCAGCTAGCGCGACCGTTCTTATTGCATCCGGGCCCGACAGTCGTCTTGGCCCCGAGCGTTCCGAAAATCTAACCTTGAGCGCCCAGTTGACGCCGGCACGGGGCCTCGAATTCACAGCCGCTTGGTTCGGGATCGACTATAGCGACCGTGTCGCGGCTCCCGCCGCCTCGCTTGTCGGGGTGCTCGATAATCCGCTCTATGCCGATCTAGTGACGCTCGATCCGGACCCCGCCGGCCTCACGGCGACGATCAATGGATCAGTGCTGGGACTCGAAAACAGCACGGGGCTTCCATACGATCCGGCAAACGTCGTGGCCTTCATCGACTCGCGCACCCGCAATGTCGCGCGTCAGCGCTTTTCGGGCCTCGACCTGTCGATCCGCTACCGGATTACCATCGGCGGCGACCGGGAGCTGTCGCTCTCGGCGACCGGCACTTTTCTCAAGAGCCGTCAGCAGCTTATTTCGGGAGCGCCCTGGACTCGCCTCGCGGCGACGCTCTTCCACCCGCCGCATTTTCGTGGGCGTGCTGGGCTGACCTACGGCGGCGATCGCTACAGCTTTTCCGCCTTCGTGAACCACATGAGCGCCCTCGATGACGATCGCCAGACCGTGACCTCGCGTATCTCAGCCTACACGACCGTCGATCTCACCGCGCGCGTCCAGATCGGCCAAGGATTTGACGTATCGATCGCAGCGCTCAATCTCTTCGATAGAAAGCCGACAGCTATCCTCACTGCGTCGCCATTCGACACCCCTTTCGATACGACCAACTATTCGGCGGTCGGGCGCTTCGTCGGTCTTACACTTCGACAAAAGTGGTGATGATAGTTAAGCCGATTAGTGCCGCCGTGACGGCCGCGCTGACAGTCGCGACCCCCGCCGCAACGCAGCAAGCCCGCCATTGGACATTGGAGGATCAGCTTAGCATTCCCGAAGTCGGTGGACTTTCCATTTCCGCCGACGGCCATAGCGCATTCTATGTTGTGCGCGTTGCCGACGTGGCGAGCCGTCGCATGGTGGCCGTGCTACGCCGCGTCGAACTCGAAAGCGGAGCGACGCGCGACATCCTGCGCGCACAATGGATCGACCAGCTCCACCGTATCCCGGGCGAGGATGCCTGGAGCGCCCGCATCGACAAGGGTGATGGCGTGCAGCTCTATCGCATTGAAATGGACGACTCGATTACACCCCTGATTGTTCATCCCGCAACGGCGATTTTCGGGGACACGGAAGGCGCGGTCTATCCGGGATACGGGCATGCGCCGCTCGCTACCGGCGTGAGAGCGCATGACTGGTCGCCCGATGGAAAGCGGCTATTCTATGTCGTGCTCGATGCGGCACCGCAAGCGACCGGGGTACGTCATGGTGAGGATGTCGTCATCGAGCGTGCGCGGCGGCGCGCGCCGGGGACTGCCACCGCTTCAATCTATTTGCGATCCGAGGGGCGAGACACGCTTATCGCCACGCGGCCTAACAATGATATCACTACATTTTTCGAGCGCAATTTCGTCCGGTGGACGTCTGATGCCGTCCTCTTTAATGTGACCGATGTCGATCCCGAAGGTCGATCACGTGTGGTCACGATGGCATGGTCCTTCGCGGCCAAGACGGCCCGGGTCCTCGATACTCTGGCGGAAAGCGCGCAAGCAATTGGCCCGCTAGGTGGGCAACTCTCATCGGAGGGCTATGGAGACCGCCGCGAGCTTGTCGAAGCCATGACGGGAGGCGCGCGGCACAGCTATGGTCATTTACCCTTTGCTCTCGATGGCCGGGCTGCGAGCGGGGTCCGTTCGGCGGACGGCAAGCGATCGATCGTGGGTGTCCGTATGCTCGACAACCCTCGCTTCGGTCTTATTGTGCTGGAACCGGGCCGACTTCGAACGATCGGCGGCGCGTTCAGTCTCAACGACTGCGACTTCACAATATCGCTGAGCAAAGGCGCTTGCATCGCGCAGAGCCAGACGCAGCCTCCGGCGATCGCTGAGATCGACGTCGTGTCTGGGCGGATCAGACCAGTTGCATCAGTATCGCCGCGGCATGAGCGGCTCAGCTCGCTACGGGTCGAACCGCGTACCTGGACTAACCGCCATGGTAATAAGGCGACGGGCTACATCATCTGGCCGCGCCGCTATGTGGCGGGCCAGCGCTATCCCGCTATAGTTATCACGCACGGAACCGATGCAGACGAGCGGTTCGCCAATCGCGAGAACCAGTGGGAATATCCTGCCCAATTATTCGCGGAGCGGGGCTATGTCGTTTTGCTCATCAACGAGCCGAGCGCGCGTGAAAATGCCGAGGTGTGGGCCGCCCGCCTCGCCTGGCGGAACGAAACGAAGGCGGTCGCCCCGGAGACCATGCGCCAGTTGATTTGGCTCAACGGAGTGGCGAGCTATGAAGACGCGGTCATGGAGCTTGTCGGTACTGGCGTCATCGATCAAGCGCGGGTCGGGATCGCGGGGTACAGTCGAGGCTCGCAGATGGTCAATGTCACCATCACCAACTCGTCTCTGTTTCGCGCAGCGTCGAGCGGTGACGGCGGCTATCTCGAACCGGCCTTCTACCCCGATGTCTCTGGTTCTTATGACGCCGTTTTCGGAGGTCCCCCGACTGATCCGGTGGCTCTTATGCATTATCGCCGGCTGTCGCCGTCGCTTCGAGCCGACAAGGTTTGCGGAGCGGTGCTGCAACAAGTTGCCGCCCCGCTTGTTCCATCGATCGATTTTCACACGGCGCTTCGGAAGGCCGGCGTCCCCGCGGAGCTAAGCCTCTATCCTGGCGACGACGCCGCGTCGGATGAAACACATATCTTCCATATACCTTCGAACCGTCTCGGGGCGATGCAGGAGAATATCGCCTGGTTCGACTATTGGCTCCTCGGCGAGCGGGACCCGAACTCGCCCTATGCCGATCGCTATACGGTGTGGGACAAGATGCGCGATGAGGCGCCGCGGCACTGTGGCACGCCACTGCCACTCAAGAACTAGGCCGGCAGCGTACTGCCTTCTTCCCACCAGCGCACCCAAGCTTCGGCCGCGGCGAAAGCTAGGAGACGTATGTCCCGGCCATCGTCTCTCCAGCTTTCGGATCGGACGCGCCGTAGCCACTCTGGGTCCAATACGCCTGCGGCGATCAGTCTGCCGTCGACCAACATCCGGATGGCGTCGTCCGCCCGCGCATTGAAGACTCGCCGAAGGAAGCCCGTCGGCCCTCCCTTTGTCCTCCGTTGGGCAATGAGGGCCGGGAGAAGATCGGCGACCGCAGCGCGCGCGACGGCACGATCACGGCCACCGCGTACCCATTGCCAAGTTGGAATCGACAGGCAGAGTTCGACGATTGGTTGCGACAGCAACGGAGTAATTTGGGGGGCCGCTGTGGATCGAGGATAAAGCTCGATGCTCTTTTGGGCGCGGGCGAGCAGCGCAATATGCGCTGCTTTTCCAGGCAGTGTGCGTCGAGGCGCGCAAAGCCATGGATGTTGATCACCGCCGGATAGCGCCGCGGCTCGGCCGACAGGGCCGAGGCCAGTGAGGTCATATTGAATCCGGTGGCCAGCCTTTCGCCGGTTTATTCGATCCCAGCCTTTTCGGATGACTTCGGCCAAGCCGGCCCCGGTAAGATCGGCGAGGTCCAGCGCAGTGCGAAAAGCGCTGGGCCCAACGCCTCGCGTGAGAACCACGTCTGCGAGCGGCGCCGCGCTGCGCAGGCTGCAGAATACATTGTCTCCCCCGTTGCCAGAGAAATACGCATCGACGGGCCACGCGGCATTGATCCGTGAATGCTCGGCGGAGACCGCGTGAAAATAGTGTGCTGCAAAGGGCAAAGGAAGATGAGGGAGGACCGGTCGGCAGACGTCAACAGCACTCAGGTCGTATAGCGGGGCATCGAGGCGTGTGCCGAGCTTCGTGACCAGCGCCTCGGCGTATCGCCTCTCATCTCCCGTCGTGCCGGGCTCAACCATCGTGAGGCAGCGCATGGCTGGCGAGCGCGGGCCGAGTGCGGCCGCGACGATTGAACTGTCGAGGCCTCCCGAGGCGCCAACTAGAATATGGTCGAAGCAAGTCGACCAAGCTCCGATGCTGTCCTTTAGCGTTTCGCGAAGAGCTTGTGCTGCATTGTCGAAGCTGAACCCCTTCCCCGATTGGACATAATCCCACGGCGACCAGCCTTGCTCGACATGGGGCCCGGCGGCGCTCACGACAAGACGCTCTCCCGGAAGCAGTTCCTCGACGCCTACGATGCCGGTACAGCGTCCGAGCAGGTCGATCCCGGCGAACATGCGAGCGAGCGGCCCATAATCGATTGCGGTGCGACCCGGAACTGCGAGGGTGGTCAGCTCGCTCGCCAAGGTCACGTGGTCGGCATTGCGCCTCATGTAGCATGTCATCATGCCCGATGGATCGCGCAGAACAGTGACTGAGCCGTCCGGCCGGCTGAGGACTGCAATATAGGCACCCCAATAGTCAGACAGCAACGCGCGCCCATCTGTTTCGATGATGCGCTTTCGCTCCGCATTCTCAAGGTTGGTGATGCGAACTGCCGGTATTTGGCGCCGGAAAAGAAGACCGACGAGACAGCCACCTTCGCCGAGTTCGATAGTGGGAGCGAGGCTCGTAAGGCGCGCGGCCGCAGAGATGTACGCGCAATCCGCCTCGTCAGCCGCGACTTCCTGGCCGGCCCATCCTGATGTTGCGATTTCAAGGCGGAAGGCGAGCCTCATCGCACCGTCAGCAAAGGTTGGTAATTCACCACCAGATCGAGCGGGTCGCTCAGCACCGCCGCACCCACCTGAATCCAGCAATGTGCCGAAAATGGCAGCATGACACCTATGACTAGGTCAGATCCCAGACCGCGGCGCGCCAACATCGCGCGCATTGCAATGCTGCGCACGAGGCATTGGTCCGTCGCATTGCGATAGCGCCAAGCCCGCACAAATGCTGCCGCCGTTGATTGGCACCTATCGAGATCACCGCGGGACAGCGAGCTCGGTTTCAGGATCGCTCCGAGCGATTGCCGCGCAAGACTCCTGCGCGCGCGCCACTGTTCCGCCAGCGCCTCTACTAATGTCCATGGAGACGCCGACCCGAGACAATTATCAAAAGCGCTCGTCTCGGGCCGTGGAGCGAGCCGCGGTGCAGGAACAGGTGGGCCAGCTTCAACGAGATTGTTTTCGACGAGCCAGCGCAATTGCCCGCAGGTCGCCGTGCCCAAAGTCGCCGCTTTGAAGGCTTCGGCAGCTGCGCCTTGAAGGAGAAAATAGCGACTGGTCGTGAGATCAAGGCAGACGACGTCCGCGCCAATAATGCTGTACCGAAGGTCCGTGCGAGGGCGGCTCATCATCGTGGGAGAACTGCGCTGGCGTGCGGCACTCGGGGCGCCGCACGCCCTTTGCATCAGTCGTCGGTCTCGATGCCGCCCGCGACGTAGCGCTGGAACGTCTGGAGGTCGATGTCGCCGTTGCCTCCCGACCCGCGGGTTTCGATGCGCGCATCGCCCAGGTCGACGATGCCGTTTTCATGCTTGTCCATGGTTCGTCCTTTCCATCGATTGCGACCGAAATTGAGTCGCATTCAAAAGCTAAGCTCGATGAAGGGGACGATCCATTTTATAATCCAATTATAATCGGATTATAATCGGAACAGGATCGACAAGAAAAAATGTGACCGAGCTATTGGAAACGCGCGTTGGGATCGCGCACCGGAGCCTTTAGCCAAAGCCTGAACATTCGCACCGGAACCCGGTCACGCGCTTTTGAAAAAAGCGCGACAATATAGTGATAAATCTATCTGGTCTTTCAAGGAGAACTGTAACCGGAATCGGTTATTTTTCGACTCAGCGTCCTCCTGAACGCCGCTCCATGATGTCGATGATTGGCTGACGAAATGCGCGCCACATGGGCCGCCGCGCGCGTTTCGGGCTGGAAGAGGCGAGACCCGCCGGCGATACCGCCGGCCATAAAGTTCGCGCGGATCGCGGGATCAATCTCGATCCCGAGCGCCGTAAATACCTGCCCACCCTGATACTGTGCCGGGCCCAGTCGCTTGCACTTCCAGCCGACACTGGCAAACCATGATGAGTGTTCGGGGTCCGCGATGATCGTGTAAGTTCGAACGCCGGCTTCGACGGCGAACTTCGCCAGTCCGTTAAGCAGCATATCATGAACTTCCCAAACTCGGTCGCTACCCTCAGGGAACAACGAACATATTCGGGTAATCTCCCAAACATCGCGCCCCTTCGGAACAATCCCTTCGACAAAGGGCGGACAAGCGGACTCGATCGGGGACGGCCTGATCGTGTGGAGCAGGCGCGCTGAGGCTAGATGCCGATCGTCTTGATCGACAACGATGAGGTAGGTTGCGTGCCCATCATCGAACTGATCGACTTCGTAGAGACCGGCCAAGACAGGCAAATCCCACCCCAACTCATCGACAAAGAAGCGTTTGCGCGCCTCAAACATGGAACGGAGCGCAACGTGCTCACGCGTTCGATTGAACCGGTCGACCACCTTAAGCATGGGCTGCCTCCCTGGCGAAGAAAGGCCTTCCAATTGAACCGAAAAATCGAAGCGCGCCATAGCAGGAAAGGGGGTGTCGGACGCCGCGCCGCGCATAGATAGTTCGCCGTGCGCGCGCTTCGCTGCCTTGCACCGTTTGTTTCAGAACGCATTCGGCTGACAACGCGGACGGGCGTGCCTATCCATTTTGCATGGGGTCGCTAAAGCAAGATCACGAACTGTCAGAGTGAACGGGCTGGGCGGCGATCCCGGACCGGCACCTCAAGTGCCGGATTGGCTGCTGGCCAGCGAATATGCCGTGTTGCTGTTTGCCGATCGGCGCAGTTTCGCATGGGAATGGCTCCGGCGCAGCGCGCCCTATCGCGCGGCATGGCGGGATCGGGAAGTTGGTGAGATTGTCCCCTCTGACTTTGGACTGATGAAACTAGAGGACCCGGATCTTGCGACGCCATATGCTCGACCAATATGGACGCCGGCGCTTGATCCGAGGGTTCTCCGCAGCACCGCGGCGGACGATCAATCGGCATCGAGCGCCAACCTGCTCGATATCCGGAACTTTGCCGAATTCGTGTCAGTCGCCGTCGACGAAACCAACGCCGAACACTGGCTGCTATCCGACGGACATTGGGTGATCAGGCTCGATCTCCATGACGGGACGCTGCTCGGCGGCCCACTGTTTCTGGATTATCAGATCGGAGGTCTAGCGGACACGGGGCCGAAAATCTCCGCGCTGCAGCAGCTCGTCGCACTGGCTACCGACGGCGAACTGCCTACGTCCCTTAAGCCGCGCGAGACCCGGGCGCCGCGATGGATATTGGAACTGAGAACAGCGGACGCGATCGCCACGGGAGCGACCCAGCACGAGATCGCTCAGGCCTTCTTCGGTTCCGCTGTCGCGTCGGAGCGGTGGCGCAAAGAAAGCTCACCTTACCGGTCGCGGGTGCAGCGCCTGGTCAAGGCCGCCCAGCGCCGCCTTGCCGACCCCTTATGCGGGCCATGGTTTTCATGATGTCCGGCGCGGCCCCGTGCGGAGCTTCGGCTGTGATCAGAATATCGCCTTCCCATATCTCTTTTGGAGATGCGCTGCGACGCTCGTCGCATAGCGCGCCTGCCGCCAAGCGGTAGGACTATGATAAACGCCGATCGCTTTCCAATAGTCACCCGTGACCGCCAGACCCGAGAGAAAAATCCAGCGCGCCGCCTCGGCATTGAAACAGGCATCGTTCTGGAGCCAATGCCGGACATGGGTTTCGGATCGCCGGACAAGCGCCGCAATTTTGGGTACCCACCAACTGTTGATTTGCAGCGGCCCGAGATCATGAGTGCCATTGCTGTTGACGACAGCGGCGCCGATCCAGCCGCCTTCCTGATCGCGCAAACCCCAAAGCGTACGTTCGAGCCACGGCTTGCCATGGGCTGCGCTGCGAATGCAGCGCGCGATCTCAGCATTGGCCGTCGCGACTGGCGCGCGAG
This sequence comes from Sphingopyxis sp. EU05-FHT14B03, assembly GCF_058790875.1. Taxonomy (NCBI): domain Bacteria; kingdom Pseudomonadati; phylum Pseudomonadota; class Alphaproteobacteria; order Sphingomonadales; family Sphingopyxidaceae; genus Sphingopyxis; species Sphingopyxis sp. EU05-FHT14B03. Next base: position 11,670 of record NZ_JBYTDC010000006.1, on the reverse strand, counting down.
CCATCGCCGGCAGCGAGAGGCCGAACGCCAAGGTGAAGATGGCCGCCGCCGCGCCGAACCGCAAACTTTGCGGAACGCGGCCCCTGATATGCGACCTGACGGCTTCGGCTGTCCGTGGAAATCGGAATATGTTCATCGATCATGTCCTTGCTGTCGGGAATGCGGTTGTTCGGCGGGCTCGGGAGCGGTCGGTGCATGCGCGCGCTGGTCCTTCGTCGAGCCGGCGAGAATGCCGTTCAGATAGGCATCGAGCTTCGACATGCCGTCTCTCGCGCGGCCCGCGAGCATTTCTGCAAGCGATGGCGGGCGCAGAATCTCGTTCCATTCCCGCTCCCGCTCGGCCCTTCGCTCGGCGCGATCCGCACGCGTGCTCAGCATCTGCTTTCGCGCCCAGTCGAGACTTTCAGCGAGCCGGGCGCCGCGGATGCGATGGCTGTCTCGCCAGAGCCGCCCGAGGCCTTCGAGCGAGGACGTCTTTTCGCCGGAATACCGCTCGAGCTTTTGCACAAGGCGCTCGAGATCTTCGGTCCAGAGTTTCACGCCATAGCGAGCGCGCGTGATGGCGGTGTAGTAATTCTGGCCATTGACGAGGCCCGATCCGACCGGGGCAAGGACATAGACTCGGTCATAGGTCTTCGACTGCGCCGAATAGACCGTCTCGGCATAGCCATGGTCCCAAGTCCGATGAACGGCGAGATCGATCTTCTGCGGCTCGGCGCTCCGGTCCCAGCGAATGGTCGCGACGGTCCCGTCGAGACACTCGATCGTCCCGCGCTCGGCATTTTTTAGGTCGAGTTCCTTCGTCGCCAGCCGCCACTGAATGCGATCGCCCGCGGCAATATCTCGCTTGTCCCCGATGAACACATTGACCTGCGACGCGCGGCCAAGACGGGGATTCCAGAGGATGGTCCGGCCCTTTTCGTCCACAAGACGCACGATCTGGCGGCCGCGCGCATCCCGCGCGAGGCCACTGACGCGATACTCTGCCCCGGCGGCGATCCCGAGTCCCGCGTTGTCGCGCGCGAACATCACTACCTGGCCGCCCGAGTAAAAGCGGGCAAAATGCTTCTCCTGGTCGGTCATGCCCGACGGAGCGAGAATATCGATCCGCGCATCTTCGGCGGCGATAGCGCCTTCCCGTTTCAGCACCTCTCGGATCTGGGTATTCACGATCAGCCTGGTCGCGTTGTCGAGAACGAGGATATTGGTCTTGTCACGGTTCTCGGGCTTGAGCCGCGTCCATTCCGCGACGAGGTTGGCCGCGAGCTTGTCGGCTCCCTCCCCGCTGATGATCTTGTCGAGCGATTGCAGCGACGCGGCATAATCCCCGCTGCGCGCGGTCGCGACCGCGGTCTTCATCGCGCGGGTTTGCTGCCGGACCGCCTCGGTGAGCTCAGCCGTCGGAAGGCCGAGCTTCTGCATCAGCCAGAAGGGTTTGCCCTGCTCGATCGCCCCCGTCTGCTTGTTGTCGCCAAGAAGAAGCACGCGCGCGCCGGTGTCGTGGCTGATCTGCAAGATCCGCTGCGCTTGCCGGCTCCCGAGCTGGCCCGCCTCGTCGACGACCAGGACATGACGATCGGTGATATCATGCCCGCCGCCGCCCAGCAGCGCGGCGACAGTACGAGAGTCGATGGCAGCGTCCTGGCCCAGCTTCGCGGTCGCAGATGAGGTCGGTGCCAGACCGATGAAGGTCCAACCGGCATCGGCCGCGGCCTTCAATTCCTTGATGAGCGTGGATTTGCCCGAGCCGGCGACGCCATGAACACCCATGACGCGGTCACTGGACAGCGCGATCTCGGCGAGCACCTTTCGCTGGTCATCGTTGAGAATGCTACCGCGCAGCGACGTGTCGACCTGTTCCGGCAATGCCAGCGGAACCCCATCGCCAAGGCTCAGCGAAATATGCGTCGATAGCGCGATCTCTAGCCGCGCGGCGCGGCGCGAGGTCCTGCCGCGCGTGAGAATCTGGTCGCCGGTCAGCTCCCTCGTCTTCAGCAGCTTGAGCCGCGCTTCATGTTCCTCAAACAGAGGCCGGACGTCGCGGAGGCGGACGTCGCCGACATGCGAAGCGAGCCCAGTTCGAATGAGCCGGCCGAGATTGTTGACCGCTTCGCGCGTCTCCGATTGGCGAAGTCCGAACAGCGCTGCGCGGCGCGCGGTCGCGGGATCGGCGTCCAGATGCTTCTCCCCACGCGCATCGGCGGCGGCGCGGACAGCTTCGAGCGCGGGAATGTGTGCCTTCGATCTCTCTGCCCACTGGGCATGGAGCGTATCGAGATCAACTTTCTGCTTGGGGGGCCGGGTCGCGAAGAAGGAAATCGATCGTTCGGCCTGCCCCTGGAGACCATGCTCCTTCGCATGCGCATCGATCTGCTCAGCGCGGCGCGACATCGCGTATATAAGATCATTTGGAACATCGCGGATTTCGAACAGTCCCCTTCGCGGGTCGAACTCGATCTCGTAGCCAAGTTCGCGCAGGTCGTGGGCGAGTTCGTTGCGATAGATTTGTCCCGCAGTCATCTGCTCGGCGAACATGGCGCGGGTTTCGAGGCTCGCCATCTGCTCGTCGCCGGCATGCCGAGTCATGTTGAGGATCACGACGTGGGTATGGAGATGCGGGTCGAGTTCGCGCGAGGCATGTTCAGTGAAGCGCGCATAGAGCAGCTGGCCTGTCGTTTCATGCCGAATATTGCCGTCCATACGTCGGCGAAGCTCGGCATGCTCTTCGATCCAGCCGATGGCGGTGCCGACTGCCCGCTCATGCGCGGCGACGATCCGTTCATCGCCCGTCACCAGCGCCATGATCGATACCGATTTCGGGGCGTTGACCGCAAAATCCCACCCCGGATGATGCTGAACCTCGCCGTGGCGGATGCGCCCGAGTTGCTGCTCCTCGACCTTGCCGGCGAGCAACGCCTCGAACGCCCTGCGGTCGATCGGGCCCGAAAGCCCGAGCCCGGCCGCAATTTTCCCGCCCCACTCCGAGGGTTCGTTCCCGCCCTTGGTGTAATAATCGCCGATCGTATAATAGCGGGCGATATTGCCGGGCTTGCCTCCGAGGCGCCGCGGATGGATCATGCCGGTCTCGCCGGACGGCGACGACCACCCGGACGCCCATGCTGTCGCAGGGTGCGGTCCCAGTGCGGAGCGATAATTTCGAGAGGCGTCGCGGGACGGTCGGGCGAACCATCGGTAGGCGTGACAGGTGCGGCTGAGACCTCCCCGTTCTTGTTGTCACGCGATTTTCCGGATGCGCCCGCCGGGTGATCGAGCTTCAACGCGGGCGCATTGACGTCCGGTCCGCGTCTGCCAGTCCGCTTGCGCGCTGGCGCGTCATTCTTCTCCGGTTTCGCCGATCTTGATGCCTCTTCGGACGTACCGGATGACGACGGCAACGACGGTGGTGGTGCTATATGTCGAGGCGGACGGCTGCGCTCGGCGAAGGCCTCAACGATGGATGGCACGTCATTATATTTATCCGCGAACCGAACGACGGGCAGGTCGCGACCGAAGCGCAGATAGCCCGACAGGTTCGGCAGGTTGGTGACCTCCGTGTGCATCACAAGAGGTCTTGTCACCTGGATGCGCGAGAGGTTGACCCCGTCACGCATGTCGTTGACGCCATAGCTCATCCCCTCGTTCGCCTCGACCTGCTCGACTTGCCCGAGATTCTCGCTGACATGCTTGGCGGTGGGGGTATCGTTGGCGCGGAGCGCGACCCAGGTGGAGCAATAGCCGGTGATCGCCGCGGCATCCTGGATGCCATAGGTCGCCTCGAGCTGCGGGTAGGACTGGAAGCCGAGGATGCCGCAGCCGCCATATTTGCGGGCGCGAGCGAGAAAGTCAGAGAGCGACGGCAGTTTCTGGAGCGAGGGAAGCTCGTCGATCACGCAATAGAGACGGCGCTGCTGATCGGGTTTCAGGCTCATGATCGCGCTGATCGCGATATCGAGCCACACGGTGATCAGGGGACGGAGCGAAGGAAGCTGGTCGGCCTTCACGGTAACGAAGAGCCAGCTGTCGTCCCCCTCGGTCGCGACCCAGTCGCGGATCGAAAGCCCGTCGTCGGTATCGTCAAGATAGGCGAAGCTGCGCATGACCGACGCGAGCTCAGCCTGGACGCCCGCCGACGTCCGTTCGCCTTCCATCGAGATGAATGCCGCCGCATCGGTGCCCGCGGCGAAGGCGGACAGATCCTTCAGCGGAGAGCGGACGATGGTGTGGAGGAGGATCGATACATAGGTCCGTCCCTGCGCTGCGAGCTTGCGCAGAACGGCGACCAGAGTACCGCGCGCGGCCTTCGGCCAGAAGGGATCGCCATGCTTGTCGGGGATCGTCGATTCCGCGATCTGGTCGTAATGATAATCGTGCGGGACATCGACCCAGGGCGACCAGACGGCCGAACGCTCGTCGAGGGGGTTGAGCAGGATGTCCTTCCCCTCGCGGTAGAATTTTTCGACGAAGGTGCCGGCGGTATCATAGACGATCGCGCGCTTGCCCTTGGCGCGGATGCCTTCGAGCATCTTGACGATCATGTTGGTCTTCCCCGTTCCGGGTGCACCGCAGATCAGGACATGCTCGGTCTCGAAGGCATGGGGGACGTTGATGCCGCCGATCGAGAAGCTTCCTTTCGTCTCCCTGCGCAGCGCCCGGCGGACCTGCCGAACGGTACCGAAATGCGCCCCGCGCAGGTACTCGTTGGAGCCGAGCCCCTTCCCCGTCCGGGTGAAATAGAACCAGGCGAAGACGAGCGCGGCGAGCGCAAACACCCCGGACAGGATCGCCCCGCTGATGAGGTCGCTCTCGAGTTTTTCGAGCGCCTGTTTCGCGATCGCGGAGTCGACCAGCCAGTCGGCCGAGGTCCAATATTCGCGGCCCTCCGGCGTACGGAACAGGACCGGGTCGTTGGTTCCCGGCGCCGCATCGGCCTTGAAGGTTGCCTCAACGAGCTTGGTGAGGACGAAGCGCTGGTAGGCATCGGACTTTTCGAAGGCGTACCAGATCGCGCCGATGACCCAGATGCTAAGCCCGGCGAGGGTCGTCTGGAAGAAGACCTGGGTGGTCATCCGCACATTGTGGACGATGGCTTGGCCGCCCCGCGTCCAGCTGCCGAGTGTGTCGTTGCGGAAGATGCTCATGACGACGCCCCTTCCCCCAGAGCTGGCAGGTCGCCCGCGCCGATCAGCCCCCGGTCGAGGAGAAGACGGCGGGTATCCTCCATCCCCTTGGCGAGAGATTTGGGCGCGCGCGCGCCGACGTCGGACGCAAGGATCGCAAGCACCTGGATGACGGTCGAGTGGAGTTCGTCGAATCGGGCATGGAAGCCGAAGGGGTCGGCGCCGTTCAGCTGTTCGAGGGCATCGCGAACGAAGGCCGCGGTGGGGACGCCCGCCGCATCGGCATCGGCCGCGAGGCGGTCGTATAGTTCGTCGGGAAGACGAATAGTCAGTCTTGCCATGGCAAGCTCCTGGTCTGGAGCTTCGGCAAGTGAGGACACGTAGCCCCACTGTTATAGCCGAGACCTGCCGTTTTTCCAATAGCTTAGCGCGGCAGCCACGGCTGCCCAAAGATGCCAAGGATTATCAGGGCATTGGCGCGGATGGCAGCCAAGTGCCGCCGCATCTGGCTGCCACGGCGGCCAAATGACGCCGCCTGCGCCAGCGTTCGACTTTAGGGTTAGGCTATTGATTTGCAGGGAGGTTTGGCCCCGCAGAACCCGTGCGTAGGGTGCATTACAAACGCCAACGGCGTGCGTCCGCCCAACGCAGCGACGTGTCGCTGCGACACCTCGTGCCGGAAGGCGCGGGGGTTCCCCCCGTCCGGGGGGATTTCTTCACCTGCCGGCGGCACGCCGGCCATGATAATTGCCGTTTGATCATGGCGCACTCCCTCGGGTAGAATTGGAAGCCGGCGGGCAGACCATTTGAAGGATGATGGTTATGCCCAAGAAGAGTGAACGCGAACGCCTCGCCGACCTCGAAGCGCGTCAGCGCAAGGTTGCGGAGGAGGTCGAGATTGCCCGCCGCGCCGTGCGCGGCCGCTATGCGTCGATCATCGGCGAGCTGGCCGTCGAGGAATTGACCGAGCGGGAATTTCGGGAGCTTGTCGACCTCGCTATCTGGTGTGGCGGCGCAGCGGCGGTGGGAGCACTCAAGTCCCTGCCGATACGGCCCCACAAATAAAGCCATCCCGAAGGGATGCCCCTGCGACGAGCACGGCGAAGCCGCGCGCAGGAGGCCGATGGCATCGCCATCGCATCGGTCGCGCGACGGGCCCCGCCAGGGGTCCCTGAGTGCGGACGACCTTTCCCCTGACGAAAAGAAAAAGGGACGGCCCGGCAATCCGGACCGTCCCATTGCACCACCCGATCAGGCGGCGATACGCTGGTCGATGAAGCGGAAGAAATGCGCGGGCACACCCTTCGCGCGCACCAGCCGAGCGAGATGGGACTGAAGCCCCGAGCCTTCGCAGACCAGCGCTTCTACCGGGTTCAGTCCGAGCAGTTGCTCGTTACGCAGAAATCCTGCGCGTTGTCCGAACTTGCTGTTGAGGGTGAAGGCGACGAGTGGTGTTCCGGTCCGTGCCGCCCATGCGGCGGCGATCGCGTCGCACCCCTTGGACTGCGCCGTCGTCGCCAGCACCATCGCCGGGATACGCGCCTTGATCTGATCGAGCCGCTCGGTGAGGAGCGCGTGATCTTCCCATTGCTGCCCGCCGGAGAATATGACCACCGGCCCTTGCGGGGCGTGGGCATCGATCCCGCGCTGGCGCCGCGCGGCGAGGAAGTCGGTCGCGGCCACCACCGCAGCGGTGCGCTTGCTCGATACCAGCGAGCCCCGCGGCGCCGACCATGGACGCCCGGTTTCGGCGGCGAAGGTCTGGGCGGCATAGTCGCGCATGCAGGCCACCGCGTCGCGCGCTTCGTCGAGGGAGTGGCAGAAGGTCTGCGCCTCCTCCAACTCAGCGGTCAGGATCTCGCTGCCGTCGGCGTCGCGGATCAGATCCTTGACCTTCAGCGCGGCCTTGTCGGCTTCAGCATCGAGCTGGTCCGCGACCTTGTGGAAGCTATGGACGATGCCCCACGCGATGCGGTCCGCGATCCCTTCAAGGCGGGTGTCTCGGAACAGGTCGAAGAAGGTGCGGACCGCCATTTCGGTGGCAAGTTCCGCCGCGCGCGGAAGCGGCATGTCGGCGTCGGTGGGCTCGTCGGCATAGCCCATCCGGAACCCGCCTATGGTTTCGGTGAAGGCGTTTTCGAAGGCGGGCGACACAGTTTCCTCGGCGATAAGGTCGGCGATTTCGTCTGCGGTGCGGAAGGATTGTGTAAGCTTCGTCATGAGAACCTCCTTGAAAAAGAGGTCTCTTTCCCTGCACGGGCTCTGAGCGACGGGGTCAAGGATCGGGCGCAGCCCGACCGCGAAGCGGCGATGGGGGTCACGATTTTCTTTGGCGGCCACCCGTCGCCCGACTGGATGTGCGGCGCTCGCCCCGCCAAGGAAAATGGTGGGGCCCCGTCGTTCTTGAGGCCGACGCTGCCCCCGTGCCACACTAAAAAGAGTTGAGAGAGAAGAAGAGGCTTGCGAAGCGGGGGCTCGATGCCCCCGATTCGCAAATGGTTGCCGCAAAGCACGGTCCCATGTGCTCTATTCCTTGAAACGGATCAGGCCGCAGCGAGGATAAAGCGGGGACGTCCGGCCGTAGCGGTTGGCGCAGATTCTGGAGGTTGAACGATCTTGAACGGGTGCGAAAAGAATGAGCGCGTGGACAGCGCGTCGCGGGTCATTCTCGCGACGCCGCGGCAACTGTTCCGCACCTATTTCGACGCCGAGACGCTGAAGGGCTGGCGCGTGCCGGATGGCGCGACAGGCACCTATTCGGTGCTCGAGCCGCAGCCGGGCGGCCGCTTCTGTCTTAACCTTCTCTATTCGGACCGAACGGAGACCGATGGCCCCGCGGCCGCTATCGAGATCATCACCGGCGAGTTCGCCGAGTTCGTGCCCGATGAGCGCATCGTCGAGGAAATCCATTATACCAACACCGACCCCGCCTATGCTGGCATGATGAGGCTGACCTTCACGATCGAGCCGGCGAAAGCCGGCTCCAAAGTCTCGCTCCACGCGACCGGCATGCCCCAGGCGCTGGAGGTCACCGCACATCGCGCGGCACTCGCCGCAGCGCTGCGGCGGCTGGCGCTGCTGACCGAATGAACAAGAAGAGCGGCCGCCTCGCAAAGGAGGCGGCCGCTCATTTCCTTAATCCGGATCAAAGGTTTCTCCGGTCGGCGGCACATAGGCCTCGAACGGGTTTCCGTCATGCAAATGTCCGAACGGGGTCATGACATGGCTGGAACCCTCGCGCCCCACCGCGCAGATGACATAGCGGGGCTCTCCCGACGCGGCGTCGGTGCATTCCATGAGGGCGAGGTCGCCATTTTCCGCCGCGCGGCGGAGCGTCGCGAAGTTCCGCCGATAAGCGTCGGGAATCGCCATCGCCGTCACGCCGTCAGGCGGAGGCCGGGGCCCCGCTGTGCCGCCGGGCGCGCAACACCGTCCGGCTTCTTGAAAGCATGAATCGGCACCCCGGCCTTGCGAAGGAGCTGATAAAGATTTGCCTGAAGCCCCGACCCCTCGCAGAGCAAAGCCTCGACGGGCTTCAACTCGGCGAGCTTGCGGTTGCGGTTGAAGGCGGTTTTCCGTCCCGAACCATAAAGGCCATAGGCGACGAGCGGCACGCTGTTCTCCGGACGCGCCGCCCATGCCGCCGCGATCGCGTCGGCGCCCTTGCGCTGGCCGGTCGTCACCAGCGTCATATGCGGCACGCGGGCCTTGATCTGGTCGAGCCGCGCCCAGAGCGGTTCCCAGTCGGACCAGATGGCCGGACCCGAGAAGACAACGATCGGGCCCTGCGGTAGATGCCGTTCGCGCGCGGCGAGCGCCCGCTCGCGCAGAAAATCCTGCGCCGCGATCTGGCTCGCCATCGAGACGGACGACGCCCGGCTTCCCTTCGCCGGCGACCATGGCCAGCCGGTGAGCGCGCGATACATTTCGGCGGCATAGTCGCGCATGCATTCGATGGCGTCGCGCTGCTCGGCGAGCGAGCGGCAGAGGAGCTGCTTTTCCTCGAGGCTCGTTGCATAGACTTCGCTGAGATCGGGCATGCGCGCGAGATCACCGAGTTCCTGCGCGATTGAATCTTCGCGGCGCGCAAGCTTTCCAGCCGTGAAATGGAACGAATTCACGAAGCCCCATGCGATATCCGGGGCGAACGCTTCGAGGCGGGTGTCGGTGAAGAGGTCGAAGATGGCGGCGATCACGCCGCCGCATTCGGCCTGCGCGGCGAAAGGCTCGGGCATGTCGAGGTCGGTCGGCTCGTCGCCAGCGGAGACGATCGAGAGCGGGATCGGGTCGCCGAAGGCGGCCTGAAATTCAGGGGTGGCGATGGCCTCGGCGTAAAGCTGTTTCAGGTCGGCGAAGCGGTCGACGGACGCGGGGTTGGCGTTGGTCATGATGGACCTCCGGTCAGCAAAAATGAAAAGCGGCCGGAGCGGCTGCGCCGCCCGGCCGCACGGGGATCAGTGGAGCGTTGCGCCCGCAGGCTTCCGCTGCGCCGGACTGGCGGCGATGCCCTCCAGCGGGCGCAGCCCGTTGACGACCTCCCATGCGAGGACGGGCGCGAGCGGTTCGAGCGTGGTTCCGGCAACGATGTCGAAGACAGCGGCGATGACGGCGCCGCATTCGATGAGACGAATCTGGGCCATGACGGCCTCCCAAGCTGGATGAAAAAAATGGGCCGGGAGCCGAAGCCCCCGGCCTGTCAGGCGTGCCCGTCAGAACGGGATCTGATCGTCGACGTCGGCACCGGTATCCGGGCCATTGTCCATCAGTGCGCCGTCAGTGCCCGCGGTGCTGTCACCGAAGCCGCCGCCCTGCTCACCGTCGCCATAGTCGCGGCGCGACGAGCGGATCGCGGGACCAAAGTCATCGCGGCGCTGCGGGCGCCGCCACGCGACGCGGTAGCCATCCCGCTCCGACCCGAAGAGCGCGATCGGGAGCGGCTCGGGGAGGCTCGGGTCGTCGATCGAGCCCTGAAGGAAGACTTCGCCGGTGGTATTTTTGGCGACGGCTTCCCAGAGAGCACCGAGCTGGACCCAGCGATTGCCGACGTTGAGCGCGACGATCTCATAGGCCGGGGCCCGCTCGTGATCGCTCTCGACCGGACGAAGACCGAGACGCGGCAGATCGATGGTGCGGGTCGCGATCGACCCCATCAGACGGCCGTTGTTATTGCTGAACTCACCGATATTCATGGGACTTTCCTTTGACGTTCATCGCTCCGGCCAATCCCGAAGCGACACCCGCCAAGGTCCCCCTCTCCTCTCTGTCCCGGCGCCGCGGTCCCGCGCCGCAGCCCGCGGTCGCTCCCGCCCTCGCGCCCTCACGCACCCGCTCGCTTCAGGCACGCAAATGCGCTATGCAGGGCGCATGGATGCCGAGACGATGAGGACGGTTGCGCGACTTGCGCGTTCTCGCGCGGATCGCGGAAGTTCCGCAACACATGGCGACGGGCTCGAGCGGCTTGGAGCCGCGCGGGCGCTCCGTCAGCTCGCGGTCGATCTCGAAGTCTCGGCCGATGCGTGCGAGGCCAATCCCCGGCCATCCCGCGGGCGCGGCCGACCGACCTTGCCCCGCCCGGCTCCCGCGCATGTTCCTTACGGCAGCCGATCGTTACCCGGCAGGGCCGAGATCCGGCGAAGCCGGAGCTCGGTCGGAGCGGCGCGTAGCGCCGCGGAGATAGAGCGGCGGTGCCCGCGATAGAGGGCAGCCGCCCTACAGCAACGCCCGCCAGCAAACCCGACCATCAGCGGATCAACTGCCGAGACTTGGGGCTTGGGTTCTGGGGGTTTGAGTCTTGGGCATGGCTCGAGTTCGCCGCAGGCGGGCCCCTAATGAGGCGCGCCTACGGTCGGTCGGCAGTATGAAGAATGGAGAGGCGCCCGCCTTGCAAGGCGTCAGAGCGAGCGGCAGCCCGCGGTCCCGGAGCGGCGCGGTCGCGATGCCGCTCGAATAGGCCCGCCGTCCACCGACCAACGGGCGGTCATCCAAGTGGCTAATGGCATCAAAGACTTTGCCCGGAGCCCGAGTGATCGGCGCGGCCGATCTATATGGGAAGAGGCGCCGAGTTATTTTGCCTTGGCACGGCCGCGCGGGGCCGGCTTGCGGCCGCCGCCCCGACCTTTGGTTCCGAGGCCGATAGCCTTGGCCAGGGTGCGACGCGTTTCGGCATAGTTGGGCGCGACCATCGGATAGTCCTTGGGGAGGTTCCACTTCGCGCGATACTCGTCGGGGGTCATGTTATAGGCCGTCATCAGATGGCGGCGGAGCATCTTGAGTTTCTTGCCGTCTTCCAGACACACGATGTAATCGGGTTTCACCGACGCTCGAATCGAGACGGCGGGCTCCTGTTTGACTTCCGGAGCCTCGGACGCGCCAAGACCGGCAAGGGCTTCATGCACCGACCGAATAACGAGCGGAATGTCCGATATCGCCACGCTGTTGTTGCTGACATGCGCAGCGACGATATCGGCGGTCAGCGTTACTAGGGTTAAAACCCAATCAGCCTCTTGAAATTGCTTGTATGTATTGATTCAAAGGGCCTTCACCGCAGCGGGAG
>NZ_JBYTDC010000005.1:0-224884 GCF_058790875.1 Sphingopyxis sp. EU05-FHT14B03 | reverse complement strand
AACCAGCATCATATTATCCGAAAAGGGGGTCCCTCTTCGACGCCGATCGGGGGTCCCTTTTGAACGCCGTTTGACAAACATGCGCGCCGACCTGGCTGATAGCCTGCCCCACGTTGATCAGCGGAGCACTTCTCGACGGGTTCACAACGCTATAGGATTGGCACGCCACCCATTGGAGAGCTTTCTCCATTTCAACTGCGACGGCTCGTAGCGGGCTGTCGCCTTTGACCAATTGGAGGCATCATGACGGCAGACGGACACACCGACCTGAACACCGATCGCAAGGACTGGAAAGCGCCTGAATTGCGCTCCATTGTGCCCCTGCGCCGAACTGCCGGTGGTATCGGCGATCTGAATGATCAGGACACGGTTTTCTACAACGCGTCCTAAAGCTCCGAACTTTCGCTGTCCTAATTTAGATGGCGGTTTCACACCGCCACTATGAGTCACGAACCCAAGTGGAAAACCGGCGCGGTCGCCATCGAGTTTTGGCTGCTGACCGCCCTAGTCGCCGGAGCGTTCGTTGCGGGGCTAGTTTCCGCCGTCGGGTATCTGCTGGGCTGATTCCCCGTGCTGCGGCCTCAACTATTGGGGACATCGAAATCTCCCGAAACAATCGCCTGCGCCTCGCGGCTCGCTTCTGCCAGGACATACAAAGCTTCGGTAACTCGGCCTAGATAAAACGAGCCAGCAGGCGTGAGGGTGAATGATCCGGGCTTGCCATCCACGAGTGCAAAACCGAGCTTTGTTTCCAGCGACGCTATTCGGCCTCCAATGATCCTTCCCGCCACGCCAATCGTGTGGCCGGCGCGCGAATAGCTCCCCGTTTCCGCGACGAGCTGGAGCGCCACCAACTCGTTGATTTTCAGTTTTGAGATCAAAGCGGCGACTTGTCGTCTGTTGCTGCTGCCGTCCGCCTAGCGAACCACGGATCGACGGACCGATCGACTGCCAGCCGGTCGGCAGGATATTGCCGAACCCGCTCCATTACCTCCTCTGCGGGCGCGCGCAGCCATGTGTCGTGCTCGTCAGGATGCAAGATCACCGGCATCCTGTCGTGGATATCCCACAGTTCCGCCGTCGCATCGACCATGACGCCAGAATAGGCGTCGCCCCATTCATCGGTGGGGCGCCAGAGGCCCGCCCAAGCTGCGATTGGCTGGTCGGCAACGCTGATCCATGTCCGGGTCATCTTGCCCTTCTCGCCCTCAGCCTCGGCGAATGCCGTGAACGGGATAAGGCACCGCTGCGACGGCTCGACGAACTGCTTTCGCCAGAACGTCCAGAGCTTGTCGTCGCGCAGATTGTTGACCGGCTGCGGCTTGTTCGGCTTCCCCGTGCGCTTGTTGAGCGTGTGCCGAGGAAAGCCCCAGGTCATCGATTGGAGGATGCGCGCGCCGTCATCCTCGCGGACGACAATGCCGGGGTAGCCGGGATAGACCTCGGCGGGCGCATTGAAGCTATACTCGCGGGGCGTTTTGAAAAGGTCCGCCATCTCCGCCACGGTAGATTTGTTGGTGTAGAGGTTACACATGCGGGGGAGATTGTCGCTTGGTCCGAGCCAGAGTCAACCGCTGCTGAGAATGACAGCTAGCGACCGTTTGCGGACAATAGCTGCTAGGCGTAAAACTGTCTGGTTGTGACAACATGAGAGGGAGGCAGGGGTGTCGATTTGGAAGCGATACATCGCATGGATTGACAATAGCATGGGCGATGGATGGCCCAATATGAACAATCTACCGTCATTGGTTCCTATCGTTCCACTAACTCTCGTCTTTGGTCCACTCGTCTATTTAGACCCACCAGAAATTACTCGGCATTGGATTGTCGTTATTGCGGCTATTCCGACTGCCTGTTTATTTCTTATTTGGGCTTGGCGGGCCTGCCTCGCCTGTCGCAGGCAAATGCGGATCATCAGGGGCCAAAAACGCTAAGCGTTTCGCCCCCTTTGGCAGCGCTATTTCACGTCTGCTTTCCACCCCATTTCGGACGTTCAACGTCGCCGTCGCAACTGCCGCTTCCATTCGTGTATGTCCGGCATCCGCGACTGCCGGGTGGGATTGTCACGGCATAAATCCAGTGTCGCCAATGAACGCGGTCGCTTCGCATAGAAGCACTGCAAGCACCGCATCCGCTTCCGCACCTCGGGCAGGTGATCGCGCCAGCCCCGGCGCTCGAACAGGTACCACAGGGCGTGTGGGTCGAAGATGCCGACGTTCCCGCACTGGCACGACACCTTGATCGTATTGTGCCTCACTGCCGCGTCGAACAGGTCGCGGATAGGGTTCGCCAGCTCTCGACTCATGACTCGACAATTTAGAACGAAAAGAGAACAATGGGGCAAGGAAGATTCGAATTGGAGACGCATGGTGACCACGATCGAGAGCAAATACCGCGGCTTGGAGCTTTGGGACGTCGATGACGTTTCGCCCGCCGTGAGGGATGAAGCCACGGCTGCCGCGCTCGCGGTGCTGGACGCCGAGGGCGTTTCGCCTATCGAAGCCCGCTATGCGCAGTTCGGCCTAGAGGGGATGGATGATCGCGGCGACTTGGACGACGACGCAGACCTTGCCTCGGGCGGCGTGGACGAGGACCATCTAACGGCTGGGCGACGAGCTGAGGCCGCTGCAGCAGAGATTATCCAGCGATTGGCGCCCGACCGCGCTGCGCCGTACATCATGCTCGGAGTCGAGGAGTGGGCACTCGACCAGTACCAGGCAACTCAGGTTGATCGGACGAAGAAGGCATGACGGTGAACATGGGGCACAATGGAAAGCCTGACGCCGACCGTATTGCCGACTATCTCGAAGGCAAAGCGCGAAGGTTCAACGATCGGGCTGGCCGGACGGGCGAGGCCGAATTGCGGTCGCAGGCCACGACGCTCAATGCAGCCGCATCGGATATCCGTGCGCGGTTGTTCGAGGACTGACATGCACCGGATGGACCGCCAAGACTTGCGAGACAGCTTCTTCATCAAGATCAAGACCATGCGCCAAGGAAGGCACCGGAGCGGGCGCCACCCCATGCCCGACCTCAAAGACGACAATCTCGCCGGCCAGCTCGCGGCCGCCCTCGTGGATATTGTGGATGGCGATAGCCGCATGGTCATCAGGACCGAGGAAAAGCCCCAGTCGCACGGCGTGCACGGCAAATGGGGAATAGACGAGCCTTGGCCCGATGGTATCGAGCCGAAATGATCCTCGCCATATTGCTCGCCTCCATCGTTCCTGCCGGTGAGTCGTTCGACTGCACGCCTACGGCGGTTTGGGACGGCGACGGCCCCATATGGTGCGCTGAGGGTCCGCATATCCGCCTGTCGGGCATCGCAGCGCGCGAGATGAACGGGACATGCAGTACGGGTCACCCCTGCCCCTCCGCCGACGCGGTAGCCGCTCGCGATCACTTGGCGGCACTGGTCGGCACGCCTCGCGGCTTCCTGTCGTCGGGCCATGTGAAGGTTTCCGGGCCGACGATGCGCTGCCGCTCGGCTGGCGGGGCCGGCGGAAATCGTACCGCCGCCTTCTGCGTCTCGCCGAAGTCGGGCGACCTGTCCTGCGCAATGGTGCGCGATGGCTACGCGGCGCGGTGGGACCGCTACTGGCAGGGTCACAAATGCGAATAAGTACGCCAGCAACGGCGCAGGTGCTTGCTGTCGTATCCGTTGCGTTTACGCGCTGGCTGCTCGGCAAGATTCCATATTACCCCACGGGGCATACGTCGAAACTGATACCGTCCAGATCAGCGCTTCTTCGTCACGCTGGCCTTGCGGCCGCCGCCCCGCCCCTTCGCCCCGAGACCGATCTCTTTTGCCATGGATGAGCGCTGCTCGGAATATGCCGGCGAAACCATCGGGTACGAGTCCGGCAATGCAAATCGCCGACGGTATCCCTCTTCATCAAGATCATGGGCGCTGGCGAGGTGTCTACGCAGCGTTTTCAATTTCCGTCCGCACTCCAGGCACGTCAGGCTGTCCAGCTTAACGGACGATCTAACTGACACTGCCGGGACGACTTTCTCCACTGGAACCGGAACGGGCTCTCCAAGGCCAGCCAAGGCGGAATAGACGCCGCTGATGAGATGGGGCAAATCCGCGATGCTTACGCTGTTGTTCGAAACGAAAGCCGCCGTGATGTCGGCGGTGAACGTCTTCAAGTCTTCGGAATCCATGATGGGCTGCCTTCAATAGGAGAGGGTTTGTGCAAGTCATAATTTCGAATCGGAGTCCAGATCAGGCCTCGAATTTCGTAATGAGGTGGCGCCGCAATACCCGCTCCTCCTCCTCGCGGCACCAAGCCCAAGCGCCAGCTTCTTCAGTCGAGCCGGTGGTCTTCCTATAATAATCGGAGAGCGGCTTGCCTTGAAATTCGATGCGCCCCTTGGCCCACCACGTTTTTCCGCGACGATATGGAGTGAGAGACATCCACTTCTCCTGTTTGTAGCTGTCGAAATGAAAGAAGATCCGATAACGATATCATTAGTCCATAGAATCTACTCAATTTACTCTATTTTCTGCAAAACTCCTCGGTCGTCAATAAGAAAATAAACAATCTAAAATAACAACTAAAAGTTGCTATTCTTCCACACGGTTCACATCTCAAGTCAAGCGCCGCTTGACTTTAGGCGAATGGCGGGATTCGTGATACTTTGCCTCGCTGTCAAAGGAGCGAGTAGAGTGACCTCCACCTCCCCCAACCCGCTGCTCCTGGATTTCGTCCACGCGCTTGCGCGCATCGCTGCGGCGCGCGACAGTGCTCCCCGTCATTCGTCATCGAATCGATCTACTCATGCGAACACTGATCTACGCCCGGTTCAGCAGCGCCCTTCAAAATAGGCGCTCGATCGACGACCAGGTTTCAGCCTGCCGGACGCGCTGCGAAGCCGAAGGCTGGACGGTCGTCGACATCTTCACCGATTATGCGATCGGTGGCGGCGCCGGTGTGTCCGAGGATCAGCGCCCTGGCATGGCAGCAATGCTCAACCGCCTCGACGCCGGCGACATCGATCAGGTCATCGCGGATACCACCAGCCGTATTGCCCGTGGCGTCGGTGACAGCGACCATATTCGGAAATGCATCATCCACGCGGGAGCACGGCTGTACACCCTCGCCGACGGGCAGGTCGACAGTCTGGTCGGCGGCATCAAAGGCGTCATCGATGAGCATATGCGGGTCGAATTGGCCCACAACATCCGCCGCGCCCAGAAGGGTCGTGCAGCCGAAGGCCTCTCGCCCGCCGGCATCGCATACGGATATCGGAAAGTCCTGAAGTTCGACGACCGCGGTGAACAGATGAAGGGCCTCCGCGAGCCCGACCCCGACACTGCGGAGGTTGTCGTTCGGATATTCACTGAACACGCCGCGGGGAAATCGATCCGCGACATCGTGAACGGGCTGAACGCTGACCGTATCCGACCACCCGGCGGGAAGTTCTGGCGCTCGAACACCGTCGCCGGTTCCTCGAAGCGCGGCGACGGAATTCTGCGCAACCGGCTGTACCGCGGCGAACTGGTCGTCGGCAGGACGCAGAAGACGATCGACCCGCGGACGCGCAAGGTCAGGATCAAACCCAAACCCGAGTCCGAATGGCAGGTCACCCCGGTGCCGCATCTCCGCATCATCGACGACGCATTGTGGGCAGCCAGTGATGCCGCGCGACAGACCTATTCCGGTCGAACGCTGCAGCAGACCGTGCGACCGAAACGCCTGCTGTCCGGTTTGGTGAAGTGCGGCTGCTGCGGTTCCGGTTACATCGTCGTCCGTCCCGAACGGTGGGGCTGCAGCGCGCATCGGGAAGGTGGCAGCGCCGTATGCTCCAATGAACGGACGATCCGCACGAGCGACCTTGAGCGACGCGTCCTCGGTGGGCTGTCCGAACAGTTGCTTGATCCCGACCTCGTGTCGGCGTTCGTGAAGAAATATCATGCCGAGCGGGTACAGCGGTCCCGTGCAGAAGCGCAGCGGGATGCCGGGCTGCGCCGAAAGCTCACTGATGCAGAAGGCCGCGTGCTGCGACTTGTCGAAGCCATTGCGACGGGCGGCGGCGAATTCGCGGAACTGCGTGTTGCGTTAAGCGATGCCACCCGAGACCGGGACGCGCTGAGTCAGGCACTCGCCGACGCGGACGCCGGTCCCGTGGTCGCATTGCATCCGCAGCTTGCCGACGAGTATCGCCGACTCGTTCGCGACCTAGCCGAAGCGCTCGCAGATCCTGCGGCGCGAGTAGAAGCAGGTCCGTCGCTGCGCGCAATGATCGACGCGATCGTCATCACCCCGAAGGACGCGCGGCAGGGCGTCGACATCGAGTTGACTGGCCACCTCGCGGCCATGCTGGAATTGGCCACCGGGAAAAGCCCGAAAACGCGTCAATCTGGAGGTATGATCCTGTTGGAGCGGGTAGCGGG
Organism: Sphingopyxis sp. EU05-FHT14B03; assembly: GCF_058790875.1. Taxonomy (NCBI): domain Bacteria; kingdom Pseudomonadati; phylum Pseudomonadota; class Alphaproteobacteria; order Sphingomonadales; family Sphingopyxidaceae; genus Sphingopyxis; species Sphingopyxis sp. EU05-FHT14B03. Next base: position 218,484 of record NZ_JBYTDC010000005.1, on the reverse strand, counting down.
AATCGAACCCGCCTAGCTAGCTTGGAAGGCTAGAGCATTACCACTATGCTATACCCGCTCACCAAGGCCGGCGGCGATTGCCATTTTGGTCCGCCTTCGTCAAGCGCCGCGTCAGGCACGGCATTGAGAACATTTTGGCAACATGCTAGGCTGCGGACGTGGAAGACGGCGACGATCAGGCTGTGGACGCCGCGGACACCCGGGTCCGCAAGATCATCCATGTCGACATGGATGCCTTTTACGCGTCGGTCGAACAGCGCGACGACCCGGCCTTGCGCGGCAAGCCGGTTGCGGTCGGCGGGTCTTCGCGGCGCGGCGTGGTCGCGGCCGCGAGCTACGAAGCGCGCAAATTCGGGGTACGGTCAGCGATGCCGAGCGTCACCGCGAAACGCCAATGCCCGGGCCTCATCTTCGTGCCGCCGCGGTTCGAGGTGTATCGCGACATTTCGCACCAGATCCGTGCGATCTTCCGCGACTATGCCGACGAGGTCGAGCCGCTGTCGCTCGACGAGGCCTATCTCGACGTGTCTGCCGACAAGGCCGAGCAGGGCAGCGCGACCGCGACCGCGAAGCTGATCCGCCGCCGCATCCGCGAGGAAACCGGACTCACCGCCTCGGCGGGCGTCTCGTACAACAAGTTCATCGCCAAGCTGGCGTCGGACCAGAACAAGCCCGACGGCATCACCGTCATTCCCCCCGGCAAGGGCGCGGCGTTCGTCCAGACGCTATCGATACGCCGCTTCCACGGCATCGGGCCGGTGACCGCGGCGAAGATGGAGGGGCTGGGCGTGTTTTCGGGCGCCGATCTCGCGGCGAAAGACCCGATGTGGCTGGCCGAGAATTTCGGCAACAGCGCCGAATGGCTGTTCAACCTGGCGCGCGGCATCGACCATCGGCGGGTGAAGTCGAACCGGCCGCTGAAGTCGCTCGGCGGCGAAAGGACCTTTTTCAACGATCTGATCGGCGACACCGAAATCCGCGAGGCGCTCGCGCATGTGTGCAGCGTGGTGTGGGACCGTGCCGCCAAGAAAGGCGCGCGCGGGCGGACAGTGACGCTGAAGCTGCGCTACGCCGATTTCAGGACGATCACGCGCGCGAAGTCGGTGCCGGCGCCGATCCTCGACGGCGCGGCGCTGCTCGCGGCGGGCGAGGCGATACTCGCGCCCTTGCTACCGACCGAGCAGGGGATCAGGTTGCTGGGGCTGACGTTGAGCAAGTTCGAGGGCGAGGATGACGACGAAGCGGCGGGACCGGCCGATCTGCTGAGCCTTATTTGATCGTCATTGCGAGCGAAGCGAAGCAATCCAGAGTGGCGTAAACCGCTCTGGATTGCTTCGCTTCGCTCGCAATGACGCGCTTATTGAAGGCCCTATTCCGCCAACGCGCCCAACCGCCGTTCCTTCGTCGCCGTAAAGCGGATGTCCGGATTGCGCTGGGTGATATAGCCCACCTCCCAGCCGTCCTTCGCCATGAACACCGGCGCGCCATCGCGGTCAGTGGCGCTGGCGCCGCGGTGTTCGGACTGGAACGCCTTCAGCTTCGCCGGATCGTCGCAGGCTATCCAGCGCGCGGTTTCCCAGGGCGACTGTTCGAGCTTCGCCTCGACCTTATATTCGGCGTCCAAACGGCTGATCAGCACCTCAAGCTGCAACTGCCCGACGACGCCGACGATCATGTTCGCCCCGATTTCGGGGTAGAAGACCTGGATGATCCCCTCCTCGGCCATGTCGTCGAGCGCCTTGCGCAATTTCTTGGTCTGGGTCGGATCGACGAGCGCGACGCGGCGCAGCAGTTCGGGGGCGAAGTTCGGCAGGCCGGTGATCGTGATGTCGGTGCGTTCGGAGAGCGTATCGCCGACGCGCAGCGTGCCATGGTTCGGGATGCCGATGATGTCGCCCGGGAAAGCCTCCTCGGCCATTTCGCGGTCCTGCGCGAGGAACAGCATCGGGCGGCTGATCGCGATCGCCTTGCCGGTGCCGCCCTGCATTAAACGCATGCCGCGCTCGAACTTGCCCGAACACAGCCGCATGAACGCGATGCGGTCGCGGTGCGCGGGGTTCATGTTCGCCTGCACCTTGAACACGAAGCCGGTGACGGCATCGTCGGCCGGATCGACCGGCGCGGGTTCGGCGGGCTGCGGCTGTGGGCCCGGCGCGTGGTTGGCGAGCGCCGACAGCAGGTCGATGATGCCGAATTCTTTCAGCGCCGATCCGAAATAGACCGGAGCCAAGTCACCGTTGCGGTAGGCCGCAACGTCGAAGGGCGCGTAGCAGGCCGATGCCAGCTCGGTTTCTTCCTTGAGCAGCGCGAGCGCGCGCTCCGAAAGCTCCGCTGCCAGCGCCGGGTCGTCCAGCCCCGCAACCTTGGCGCGGTGACCTTCATACATCCGCGACGCGTCGCCACCCGGCTTCATGATCGCGGGATCGACCAAATCGTAAATCCCCTCGAACTGTCCACCCATCCCGGCCGGCCAGTTCATCGGGCACACGTCGAGCGCCAGCCGCTCGGCGATCTCGTCGAGCAGCTCGAACGGCGGCAGGCCCTCGCGGTCGACCTTGTTGATGAAGGCGATGATCGGCACCGAACGCAGCCGGCACACCTCGAACAGCTTAAGCGTCTGCGGCTCGATCCCCTTGGCGGCGTCGATCACCATCACCGCGCTGTCGACCGCGGTCAGCGTGCGATAGGTATCCTCGCTGAAATCCTCATGCCCCGGGGTGTCGAGCAGGTTGAAGATGAGCCCCGCATGCTCGAAGGTCATCACCGACGAGGTCACCGAAATCCCGCGCTGCTGTTCGATCTTCATCCAGTCGGAGCGCGCGCGCCGCGCGGCCCCGCGCGCCTTGACCTCACCCGCGATATGGATCGCGCCGCCGGCGACGAGCAATTTCTCGGTCAGCGTCGTCTTGCCCGCGTCGGGATGCGAGATGATGGCGAAGGTGCGGCGGTCGGGATGCGGAGCGATCATGGCGCGCGCCTAGCAGCGGCGCGGCGGCGTGGGAAGGGGCTGGCCTTTAGCGATTGCCCGGCGCTGCGATGTCTGGCATCTTTTGCCGACGGAGAGAAATGGAGGCGAGTGATGTCCCTGTTCCCGCGGATTCAAAGCCCCTGCCCCTATAAGGGCAAACTCAGCGACATCATGGACGGCGACACCTGCCGCCTCTGCCACCGCGAGGTGCATGATATTTCCGATCTGTCAGGCGCGGCGCGCCAGGCGCTGGTCGCGGGATGCAGCGACGAGATTTGCGTGAGTTACAAGGTGCCCATAAAATCGGCGCTCGCCGCGATGGCGCTGAGCGCGAGCATGGCGACCCCGGCCTATGCCCAGATCGACGAGGTGCTGGCGGTCGACGGCGAACCCACCAGCGGCGAATATTGCCTCGAGGATAATTATATCATCGTCGGCGGGCTGAAAAAGCCGGGCGAGGTCGAATGGCTGACCGCCGATCTCGACAGCAACCTGCCCGACATGCCTGTCGTCTATGACGACGAGCCGGCCGCGGTGACCAAGGCGACACCGGCGTCCGCGCCCGTCGATGCCCCGACGGACGCCAAGACGCGCGACGATCGCGATCCCCCGCCTTTGATCAAGGATCGGCCGGCCGCCTCCTGACCTCGGATATCGCGCGCCAGTCGAGCAGCGCGGCGATCTGGTTGGCCTCGACCATCGCCTCGGGCTCGCCATCGCCGAGGCTGAGCGCGATATGCGTCGCGTCGAAGCCGTTCAACGAAATATCATAGCTTTTCCAGCGCCCGTCGACGAAGGCGATCACCCAGCTGTGCGGCATGAAGGCGTTGCTGGCGCCGTGATAGCGCCCCGGCGAAAAAACCAGCCCGTGGACGACGCGCACCGGAATGTCCGCCGCGCGGCCAAGCGCCGCGAGCAGCAACGCATCCTCGGTACAATCGCCCGCCCGCCGCCGCCAGGCGGTGCGCGCCGAGACATAACCGTCGAAATCGATGCGCGGCAGCCGCGCGCGGGCGACGATCGCGAGCCGCGCCATCACCGCATCGTCGGTCTTCGCGCCGCGCCGCGCCTGCGCCGCCTTCTCCTTGAAAACGGCGTCGTTGCTCTGAACCCACTGGCCCGGTCGCCGCCAGCGTTCGAGATCGGCCGCCGCCGGGGCGGATGCCGGACCACAGTCCTGGCAGATGTCGACCTGCCAGCCGTCGCCATCCGACTTGACGCGTTGCTCGCCGGTTTCGGGGACGGTGACGGGCACGTCCGCGGGAAGCCCGAAGATATAGCGCATCTGCCCAAGCGCCGCGCGCTGCGTCATATGGATATTGGGGCGATATTGTTCGTGCGCGACGATGCGACCGCGCGACAGCATATCCGTTTTGGTCGGCGGACCCTCGTCGCGATGCCACGACCGCCCACTGCCGAGCAGCGGCTGGCGCGCCGCGGCCAGCTTGCCATCGGCATAGTCGAGCCAGCGCACCGACTGCAGCCGCCCGCCGCGCGACAGCGTCAGCACCCAGCCATGATCGGTGCCGTTGCGTTTCGCCAGCGCCAGCTCGACCGGCCGGAATTGCAGCGACACGGGATCGAATTCGGCGATCGACCAGCTGCGCGGCGCGGACGGTTCGGTCAAAAAGGGTGCCAGCGTGTCGGGATCGCCGATCGGCAACACGGGCAGGACGGCGCTCACCGCGTGCCGTTCGCCCTCGTTGACGGCCTGCCCCGTCAGCGCGGCGCCCGACCGTTCGAGTTCGACGGTGAGTATCCGGCCATTGACGCTGCGCCGCCACCGCCAACGTTGCGGACGGCCATCGGCATCGACCGCGATCTGTAGCGTATCGCTGAGTTCGGTCGGGCCGTGACCCGAAACCGTATAGGCGGTTTCGAGTTGCCGAACGCTTTCGCTGCCGCCCGCGATCACCACGGTCCGCTCGGTCTGGCGACCGATCAACTGGTCGCTCTCGCCGCTGATGGCGATCGCGACCTCGCCGCTCGCGGCCGCCTGCCCGCCCGCCGTGACAGCGCCCGACAGCAGCAGTCCCACCAGCGCTGCAAAGCGGAGCGTGAAATTCGTGCGCGTTGCCGCCTTCGCCATCGCCCGCCATCGCCCCCTTCCAAATCAAACCCGCTCCCGCCCGCAACGTCGCGACGGTCCGCGTCGCTGTCAAAGGAAAAGGCCCACCAGATCGGACTGGATTCGCGGCGCAAACGGGCGCAGGCTGGGCGCATGCGGAACCCCCTCTTCGCCCCATGCGCCCTGTTGCTGTCCGCCTTGCCGACCATCGGCGCGTTGGCTCAGCCGCCCGCCGTCCCCGCCGCGGCAGCGCCCGGCCTGATCGGCGAATATCAGCTTGCCGAAGGTCCCGACGTCGGCGGCGGGCTGGAGGATCGCGCCCGACGGGACCTTTCTCTATGCGCTCTACGCCGGCGCACTCGACGAGCGCGCCGGCGGGCGTTGGGAGCAGCAGGGCGACGCCGTCTGCCTGTTCACCGAACCCCGGCCGGTGCCGCCCGCCTTCGAAAAGGCGCCTCTGATCGATGTCGATGACGCGCAGCCGACGATCTTCGTCAGCTGGCCGACCGGCGAAGGCGTCGCGGGGGTCACCTTCACCATCGGCTTCGACAGCGGCGATCCGGTCGAGGATTATACCCAATATTATGGCTGGACGATGCCCGAGGACGACAAGCGCGTGCCGCGCTGGGTCGAAGTGCGCGAGCCGATCTATGATGTGACCGCGCCGCGCTATGAACTCGGCCCCGAGGACAAGGGGCGGCTGCATGTGCGGCTGGTGCCCAATGACATGGGCGTGGTCGATTTTCAGGGCGCCTGCCTCAGCGCGAACGGCGACCGCTTCGTCCTGCGGCGCAGCGACGGCGAACTGCGCTTCGCGCGCGTACGGGTGGACGAAGAATAAGGCCCCTTCGGCCCACCGCTATCAAATCCACCCGCCCGTCGCCCCTTGCACTTTCGCCGCAAATCGGTCACAACTTTACGTGAACGTAAAGGTAAAGCCAAAACCCGCGAGAGGAGTTCTTCCCCATGACCACCCCCACCTATGAGATGATCAAGCTCGAAGTCGCCGACCATGTCGCGACGATCACCCTCAACCGCCCCGAGCGGCTCAATTCGATGCCGCCCGCGATGGCCGACGAGATTCGCGACGCGCTCGATCACCTGCCCGTCCTCGGCGCGCGCGCGCTGCTGATCACCGGCGAGGGGCGCGGTTTCTGTTCGGGGGCCGACCTTGGCGGCGACCGTGCCGCGTCGGCGGTCGGCGGCGGCGCCAACAGTCGCAAGGCGCTGCGCAACCACTATAACCCGATGCTGCTCGCGCTCGCCAATCTGAACATCCCGGTCGTCACCGCGGTCAACGGCCCCGCAGCGGGCGTCGGCTGCAGCTTCGGCCTGTCGGGCGACTTCACCTTGGTCGGCAAGTCGGCCTATTTCCTGCAAGCCTTCGTCAACATCGGCCTCGTCCCCGATGGCGGCTCGTCGTGGCTGCTGCCGCGCCTGATCGGCCTGCCGCGCGCGACGCAGATGATGATGCTGGGTGAAAAGATCGGCGGCGAACAGGCGGCTGAATGGGGCCTCGTTTACAAGTGCGTCGACGACGCCGACCTGCTGACCGAAGCGCGCGCGCTCGCGACGCGGCTGGCGAACGGCCCGACGGTGTCGCTCGGCACGATGCGCCAGATTTTGCGCGCCGGCCTGTCGCAGAGTTTTTCGGAAACACTGGACGCCGAGGCCAAGGGCCAGTTTGTCGCGGGTAACAGCGAGGATGCGGTCGAGGGCGTGCTCGCATTCGTCGAGAAGCGCAAGACGGCCTTCAAGGGGAAATAAGGAGAGCGTCGCCCCCGCGCAGGCGGGGGCGACGCTCCAGTTACTCCGCCGCTTCCTCGACCATCACCTTCTTGTAGATGCTCGTGCGCGGGTAGGAGCAGAGCCGCATCACCATCGGCTCGAAGAATTCCAGGCTCTCGCTGTCATAATCGGGGTCGAACGCCGGCGCGTCATATTTCTCGCAGAATTCGGCGCATGCCGCATAATGCGGGCTATCCTTGAACTGGTCGCGCATGTCGCGGTCGAGGCCGAGATAGTGGAAGAAATAATGGCCCTGGAAAATGCCGTGGTGCTGGACGATCCACAGATTTTCTTCCGACAGGAAGGGCTTGAGGATCGCCGCCGCGACGTCGGGATGGTTGAACGCGCCCAGCGTGTCGCCGATGTCGTGGAGCAAGGCCATCACGACATATTCCTCGTCGCGCCCGTCGCGATGCGCCCGCGTCGCGGTCTGCAGGCAATGTTCGAGCCGGTCGACCGGAAACCCGCCATAATCGCCGCCAAGCAGCATCAGATGCTCGAGGATGCGCGTACCGTTCTGCGGCGCAAACTCCTTCTGCTCGCGCGCGATGATGTCCCAGTCCTGCTGGGTCCCATCGATCATCGAACGGAAACTCGCGTGGTCGTGCGTCATATCGGTCATGGCAGCCTCTCCTGTTTTGGCGGGCAGCCTAAATTATTCGTTCCAATTTGCAACGTTATAGCCGTGAAGCTCCTCGGGCGTCAGGCATTGGCGTTGCGGCGCCTGGCCTGTGGACGCATTTTCGCGATCGAGCGTCCCGGTAAGCAGTCGGCGCGAGACCCCCATCCGGATCAGATAATCGGAGATTCCGAGGCTCTGCCGCGCGATGTCGGCACCGGAAACCGACGTCGCCGTCGGTTCATAAAATTGCCCAAGATCGAACACAGCCGTCGGATCGACGGACCGAATACGCCCGCTGAGGAACAACAGGGCACACGCGCCGGTGCAGCCCGCACCCGGGGGAACATGCACCACGAAATTCCCCGCCGACCGCAGAATACGCCCGGCTTCCATCGCGCTATTCCTGTCGTCCCCTGACGCATTGAAATGGATTTTCCCGATATCGGGATGGTCGGCGAGCAACGCCTTAAGCCGCATCGGAAGGTCCGGTCCGATCCGGCCTTCGAGAAATAACGTCTCTACACCGTCCGACTTTTGCAATTCCATTTGCAAGACCGGCGCATCCCATCCCGAACGGGTCGGCGCGCAATCCGTCGCACGATCGGGGGTGGCCGCAACCAACAGTACGCCGAACAATCCTCCGGCGAAGATGCGCGCCCTAGTCAAGCTTATAAGTAACCCCATACTTCAAAGCCTCGTCGAGCGTCAGGCAGCGCCGAGTCGATTTGTCTTCCTCGGTCGCGACGGCCTGTTGCCGGTACATGATGTCGGTCAGCAATTTGCGTGACACGCCCATCTTGATCAGGAAGGCGTTGTCTTCACTCGCGAGCAGCGCCGAATCCTGTTCGATATTGCCGATGAGTTCCTTGGTCGCATCGGTGCCCATCGCAACGCTCATATCGATCGCCGAACGATCGCCGGTGCGCGTGAACATATGGACCATGAACACTCCGCCAGGATCGATCATGCGCGGCTGCCCGCCCATGAATATGAAATTGCACGCACTGAAGCACGTCCAACCGTTTGGAACACGCGTACCCAGTCCGAAGTTCGACCGGATGATCCGGCCCGCCGCATTGCCTGCGCGCGCATCGCCCCCGGGCGACCGCAGCCAAACTTCGGCAACATCGGGATTCGCTTTCAAGGCTGCGGCAAGACGATCGGGAAGTCCCGCATCGACACGGCCTTCGGCGAGCATGACCTTCATGTCGCCGTGCTTTTCGACCTTCAGCGTCATCGTCGGATTGGCCGACCAGTTCGGATTGAGCGGACAGGTCGGGTTCGCAGGATCCATGCCCTGCGCGCCGGTCAGTCCGACCAGTGCGAAGGCCGCCAATGCCAGTCGTGGCAGTTTACGCCGCCAAGACATAACGCGCATCGCCCGGGCCCTTGCACATGCGCTTGGAGACCTGCGTCTCTTCACCGTCGACGATGATGAAATCGTTGACGTTCATGCACTTGCGACCGCCGCTTTCCTCATTAATCGACGCCACGGTCGACGACCCGCTGACATTTTCGCGCGTCGCGCTCGTCCAGTTCGACGTCGCGCCGATCTCTTCTCCACGCGTCACTTCCTCGGTCGCCGCCGCAGCCTGCAACTGCTCGCCGGGATCGAGGCGGCACGCGATCGCGTCGGTCAGCGTGCCCGCAACCTCTGCGGTCGGCAGGTAACTGCCGAAACCGGTCTTGCCCGCCGCATCGCCGACAGCGTCGCGGATCACGCCGCCCAATATGCCGCGCCCGACGCTGCTGCCCTTCTTGCCCTTGGGGCAACCGCCATTGTCCTTCTCGCTCGGACTCGGCGTCGGGGTGGGCGACGTCACTTTACGCAACAGGCCGCCAAACTGCGCCTGCGCTGGCGCCACCGCCAGCAGACATGCGGCCAAAACCGCCGGCGCTGTCAAAATCTTTCGCATTCCATCCGCTCCACGCAACCACGCCCGCAACCGGGCACCCTGCGACCCCTGTAGGGGCGGTTCATGCCACCCGCTGTGATTTTCATCAACTCTTGCCCGAATGTCATCCAGACAGGTTGAATTAAGGCTGAATATGTAACACAGGATGAACCATGCTGTCGCAAAAGACCCGCTATACGATCCGCGCCTTTCAGCACCTCGCCGACCATTGGGGCAAGGGGCAGGTCCAGCTCGCGGATATTGCGGAGGCGCAGAATATCCCGCCCAAATTCCTGACCGTGATTCTGTCGGAAATGGCGCGCGAAGGGCTGCTGCTGTCGCAGCGCGGGCGCGACGGCGGCTACCAGCTCGCGCTGTCGCCGATCGACATCAGCTATGGCGACCTCGTCCGCCTGACCCGCGGTTCGCTCGCGCTCGTGCCCTGCGCCGCGCGCAACGCGCACGAGCATTGCAAGAACTGCCTGCCCGAATCCGAATGCCGGATGCGCAGCCTGATGCTGAAGGTGCGCGACGACACCGCCGCGATCCTCGACCGCATCAACCTCGCCGATCCGATCGCGATGGAACCGGTGTTCGAGAGCGAAGCCGCCGAATAACCGCGAGGCCGACGCTGTCAGGCGTCGTGCTACCCTTCTCGGCCCTCTCCACCCCTCGCTTCGCGAGCGGCCCCCTCCCCATGGCCTGCGGCCACAGGGAGGATTTAAACGCCCGCCACCGCCCGACACCGGTCATCCCGCTGCCGCATTTCCAATGCACCGGACAGGCAACAAAAAAGGCCCGCGTCGGCGGGCCTTTTTGGAGAGAAATGGTGGAGCCTAGCGGGATCGAACCGCTGACCTCCTGCATGCCATGCAGGCGCTCTCCCAGCTGAGCTAAGGCCCCACAACTTCGTGATCGCGCCTGGGTGACTGCGATCGGGTGGCCGCCTTTAGCAGTGCCGGCGACCGATGCAAGGGGCCAAATGCATCTGACGATGCCTTTTTGGCCCCCCGCGTCAAAAATCAGGTTTCGACGTCGTCGTCGTCCGCGGTCGCAACGCCCAGATCGTCGTCGCCGCCGAGATCGACGTCGTTGTCGGGCGAATCGCTGTCCTCGTCGACATCGACGTCCAGATCCAGATCGTCGTCGGCCTCGGGTTCCTTGGCGACCTTGCCCGGCTTTTCCGCTTCCTCGAACGGCATCGGCTGCTTCGATTTCAGCACCGATTCCGGAATCCAGTTGTAACCGCAATTGATGCAGGCGACCGGATCATCCTTGGTCAGATCATAGAATCGGGTGGCACATTTCGGGCAGCTACGCTTCGTGCCCCATTCAGCCTTTATCATAAATTCCTCATAACCTTCTGGAAAGAGATTAGAATTTCTGGAAAGCGACGGTTGCCTGCGCGGCATCCATCAAATCGGCGTGCGCCTTGCCAGATTGCAAGGCCGCTGTCAAAAGCCGCACGCCATGACCGATCACACCGCCACGCCCCGCAGCTTTTCCGCTTCCGTTCCGCTCAAAGGTAGGGTCGCGATCCCGGGGGACAAGAGCATCTCGCATCGGTCGCTGATGCTGTCGGCGCTCGCGGTCGGCGAAAGCCGCGTCACCGGGCTGCTCGAGGGCCATGACGTGCTCGCCACCGCCAGCGCGATGCGCGCGATGGGCGCCGACATCGAACGGCGCGACGACGGCGAATGGCGCATCCACGGTGTCGGGGTCGGCGGGCTGCTCCAGCCGCGCGAAGCGCTCGACATGGGCAACAGCGGCACCTCGACGCGCCTGCTCATGGGTCTCGTCGCCAGCCACCCGATCACCGTCACCTTCATCGGCGACGCCAGCCTGTCGGGACGTCCGATGGGCCGCGTCATCGATCCGCTGAGCCAGATGGGCGCCGACATCACCGCCTCGCCGGGGGGCCGTTTGCCGCTGATGCTGCGCGGCCTCGCGCCCGCCATCCCCCTCGCCTACCGCCTGCCGATGGCCTCGGCCCAGGTGAAAAGCGCGATCCTGCTCGCCGGACTCAACACGCCGGGGATCACCGAAGTGATCGAACCGGTGCCGACCCGCGACCATAGCGAGCGCATGCTGCGCGGGTTCGGCGCCGATCTCAGTGTCGAGACCGATGCCGACGGTACGCGCCACATCCGCATCCTTGGCGAGGCGGAACTCAAACCACAGACGATCGCCGTTCCCGGCGACCCTTCGTCGGCCGCCTTCTTCATCGTCGCCGCGCTGATCGTACCCGGCTCCGACGTCCTCATCGCCAATGTCGGCCTCAACCCGACCCGCGCCGGGCTGATCGCTGTGCTGCAGGCGATGGGCGGCGATATCGAATTGCTGGGCGCGCGCGAAGTCGGCGGTGAACCCGTCGCCGACCTCCGCGTCCGCCACAGCATCCTCAAGGGCGTCGCCGTCGACCCCGCCGTCGCGCCGAGCATGATCGACGAATTCCCCATCCTCTTCGTCGCCGCGGCGCTTGCCGAGGGCCGCACCACGACGACCGGCCTCGACGAATTGCGCGTCAAGGAAAGTGATCGGCTCGCGGTGATGGCGACCGGCCTCAAAGCCATCGGCGCCCGCGTCGAGGAGAGCAAGGACGGCCTGATGATCGACGGCACCGGCGGCGACCCGCTTCCCGGCGGCGCCACCATCGCCGGCCATCTCGACCACCGTATCTGCATGTGCTTCGCCATCGCGGGGCTGGTCAGCAAGGCGCCGGTGACGATCGACGACATCGCACCCGTGGCGACGAGCTTCCCGAATTTCGAGGCGCTGCTCGCCGGACTTGCGCAATGATCATCGCGGTCGATGGCCCGACCGCATCGGGCAAGGGCACGATTGCCCGCGCGATCGCGGCGCATTTCGGGCTGCCCGTGCTCGATACCGGACTGCTCTATCGTGCGGTGGGCTATCAGACCCAGCTCAACCATGGCGACCCCGACGACGCCGACGACGCACTCGCCGCCTGCGACTTTCCGGATGCCCTGCTCGACGATCCGGCGCTGCGCTATGAAAGCACCGGCGGGCTCGCGAGCCGCGTGTCGGTTCACCCCGCCGTCCGCAAGGCGCTGCTCCAGCGCCAGCTCGATTTTGCGGGCCAGCCGGGCGGCGCGGTGCTCGACGGGCGCGACATCGGCACGGTGATTGCGCCGCACGCCGACGCCAAGCTGTTCGTTACCGCCAGCGCCGAGGAACGCGCGCGCCGCCGCCATGCGGAGATGCTCGGGCGCGGCGTCGATATCGGCTACGACGCCGTGCTCGCCGACATCCACGCCCGCGACGCCCGCGACACCGGGCGGACCGAGGCGCCGCTGCTGCGCGCCACCGACGCGATGCTGCTCGACAATAGCGACATGGATGTGGCCGAAGGCATCGCCGCCGCGATCGCCTTCGTCGCGGAGCGGGTCAGGCGACCCAGCTGATATCGGGCAGCGCGTCGACCGCGGGCTTCGCCGGCGCGGCGTGGTAGACGGCGGTTTCGCCGACGCCCTTCAACATTTCCAAATGCGGCGGGCCGAATGCGCCGCGGTCCTTCGCCCGCAGCCAGGTGCTTTCCGAAATCGCGATCCCGTTGACCGGCGCCGTGCTCTCCAGCCGCGCCGCCATGTTCACCGTTTCGCCCCAATAGTCATAGGCCATGCGCGTCGCGCCGATCACCCCGCCGACCACCGGTCCGCTGTGGATGCCAACGCGCAGCCCGGTCTCGACCCCGGCGAGCGATTGCAGGTCGTCGACGACTTCGAGCACTGATCGCGCAAAGGCGATCGCGGTATCGGCGCTGTTGCGCGCGGTCAGGTTGCCGCCGGCGATCGCCAGATAGGCGTCGCCGATCGTCTTGACCTTTTCGACCCCGTGCTGCGCCGCGCAGCGGTCGGCGTGGTTGAAAAAGGTGTTGAGCAGTTCGACCAGATGCCCCGGCGACACCCGCTGCGCGAGCTTGGTAAAGCCCGCCATGTCGATGAAGATCACGCTCGCGTCGGCATAGGAATCGGCGACGAGGCGCCCGTCGCGAATCCGCTCGACCGCGGCGACCGGCAGCATGTTGTAGACCAGTTCCTCGTTCCGTTTGCGCTCGGCCTCGAGTGCTTCGGCCAGCGCGAAGGCGCCGCGGCTCGACCGGTCGATCGCGAAATTGATCGCGACCATGATCATCGCGCCGCTGAGATAGGAAAGCAGCGCATACCACAGCCCCGCGCCGTGGCTTTGCACCGCCAGCACCGTCGAGAGGAAAACCACGACATCGAGCGCCAGCCACAACAGGAACAGGCGCGGTCGGCTCGCCAGAACGACCGCCGCGAAAGCGCTGACCGAGAGCCGGTTCATGACGCCGACCGCGTGCATTTCCTCCTGCATGTCGATCAGTTCGTCGAACAGCACCAGATTGATATGGCCGAGCAGAAAGACGATGCCGAGCAGCGCGGCGAAATCGATTCCCGACCGCGCGACATATCCGGACCAGAAGGTCGCGCCGATATAGGCGCCGGCGAGGATCAGCATGCAGCCGAAATAGACCGCGAGTGTCGCCGTATCCTCATGACTGACGAACAGCGGGTTGGCGATCGTATAGGCGAGCGCGACGAGCATGAAGAGCACGCCATAGATGCGCACGAAGGGCAGCCGCAGCTTCCGCGCCGTTTCCTGGAAACGCGCCTCGACCGCCGGATCGGCGAAACTGCCACGATATGCCGCTTGCATGAGACCCCTCTCGATTGCAGCGGGACGATAAACCCAACATCTTACGATGGCGTTTATCCGTGCTTTCGCCTTGCCCGCGCTGCGCCGTTCGACTATAGGCCGCCGCGTCCGACGGGTGTTTTTGCCGGTCGAGGCACGGATGAACCGCCGCTCGTTCCGAGCGTCGGGCGTGACGGGGCACACCCGTCGCGCCCTTTTTGCTTTGCCCGTCCCTCGCCGATGAAGGTCCGAAGGATGCTGTGCAATGCATTCGGCAGGCACGGCATATCGGCCATTAAGACCAGCGGAACCAACCGCTTGGCCGGAACAAACGAAGTAAGGAAGACACATCTATGGCCACTACGGCTTTCCCGACGCGCGACGATTTTGCCGCGATGCTCGATGAATCGCTTGGTGGTGCCGACGGCGGCTTTGAAGGCCGCGTCGTCAAGGGCACCGTGACTGCGATCGAAAACGACCTGGCAGTGATCGACATTGGTTTGAAGAGCGAAGGCCGCGTGCCGCTTCGCGAATTCGCCATGCCGGGCCAGAAGGCCGACATCAAAGTCGGTGACGAAGTCGAAGTCTATGTCGACCGCGTCGAAAACGCCAATGGCGAAACCATGCTGTCCCGCGATCGCGCCCGCCGCGAAGCCGCCTGGGACCGCCTGGAAGAAGAATTCAACAAGGAAGCTCGCGTCGAAGGCGTCATCTTCGGCCGCGTCAAGGGTGGCTTCACCGTCGACCTCGGCGGCGCCGTGGCGTTCCTTCCGGGTTCGCAGGTCGACATCCGCCCCGTGCGCGACGTCGGCCCGCTGATGGACCTGCCGCAGCCCTTCCAGATCCTCAAGATGGATCGCCGCCGCGGCAACATCGTCGTGTCGCGCCGCGCCATCCTCGAAGAAACGCGCGCCGAACAGCGCTCGGGCCTGATCCAGAACCTCGAAGAAGGCCAGATCATCGAAGGCGCCGTCAAGAACATCACCGACTATGGTGCGTTCGTCGACCTCGGCGGCATCGACGGCCTGCTCCATGTCACCGACATGAGCTACAAGCGCGTCAACCACCCGAGCGAAGTCATCAACATCGGTGACAATGTCCGCGTCCAGATCATCCGTATCAACCGCGACACGCAGCGCATCAGCCTCGGCATGAAGCAGCTCGAGAGCGATCCGTGGGAAGGCGTCGCCGCCAAATACCCCGTCGGTGCGAAGCTGTCGGGCACGGTCACGAACATCACCGATTACGGTGCGTTCGTCGAACTCGAAGCCGGCATCGAAGGCCTGGTCCACGTCAGCGAAATGTCGTGGGTCAAGAAGAACGTCCACCCCGGCAAGATCGTTTCGACCAGCCAGGAAGTCGACGTCATCGTCCTCGAAGTCGACAGCGACAAGCGCCGCATCTCGCTGGGCCTCAAGCAGGCTCAGTCGAACCCCTGGGGCGCGTTCGCCGATGAGCATCCGGTCGGCTCGGTCGTCGAAGGCGAAGTCAAAAACGCGACCGAATTCGGTCTGTTCGTCGGCCTGCCGGGCGACGTCGATGGCATGGTCCACATGTCGGACATTGCCTGGGGCATCTCGGGCGAAGAAGCGCTGCACCTCCACCGCAAGGGCGAGGCCGTGCAGGTCGTCGTTCTCGACGTCGACGTCGAGAAGGAACGCATCAGCCTCGGCATCAAGCAGCTTGAAAAGGGTGCACCTGCCGTTGGCGGCGGCGTCGCCGCTGCCGGTTCGGTGAAGAAGAACGACGTCATCACCGTCACCGTCCTCGAAGTTCGCGACAACGGCCTCGAAGTCCAGGCCGGCGACGATGGCGCCACCGGCTTCATCAAGCGCGCCGACCTCGGCCGCGACCGCGACGAACAGCGCGCCGAACGTTACCAGGTCGGCCAGAAGTTCGACGCGATGGTCATCGGTTTCGACCGCTCGAAAAAGCCCAGCTTCTCGGTCAAGGCGATGCAGATCGCCGAAGAGAAGCAGGCCGTCGCGCAGTACGGTTCGTCGGACTCGGGTGCGTCGCTCGGCGACATCCTCGGCGAAGCGCTGAAGGCCGGCAAGAAGGGCTGATCCCAGCTCCTTGTCACCAGAATGAGACAGAAGGCCCGCCGGATGCGTCCGGCGGGCCTTTTGATTCGGCGATATCTTTTGCGCCCCGCTTGATTCATGTTAGTCTGGCGGCGCGTTGGGAGGGGTCTCACGCACCGAACCGGCAAAGACCGGGAGCCTGCATCCAGCGATGCGCGTGAAAAATAGGGGAAGCCAATGATCCGGTCGGAACTGGTTCAAAAGATCGCTAGCGAAAACAACGATCTGCGCCTCGAAGAGGTGGAGAAGATCGTCGATGTGTTTTTCGATTCCATCGTGGACCAGCTCGCCTCGGGCGGCCGTGTCGAATTGCGCGGCTTCGGCGCCTTTTCGACCCGCGGTCGCGAGTCGCGCACCGGCCGAAATCCGCGCACCGGCGCGGCGGTCGATGTGCAGGCCAAAAGCGTGCCTTATTTCAAGCCCGGCAAGGAAATGCGCGAGCGGCTCAACGACTGAGTTGCCAACGGTCGCCCAGGTCCCAAAACTTCGTCATTGCGAGGAGCGAAGCGACGCGGCAATCCAGGTTGGCGTGAACCGCCCTGGATTGCTTCGCGCCGCTCGCAATGACGGAGCGCAATATTCCGCGCTCAATTCTTGAGGCGGTAGCCGGTCCGGAACATCCAGAAAATCACGCTCAGGCAGAGCGTCAGGAACAGCGCGACCGCGCCCATGCTGACCTCGATGCCGACGTCGCCCTGTCCGAAGAAAGTCCAGCGAAAGCCGCTGATCAGATAGACGACGGGGTTGAACAGCGTGATCGTCCGCCAGGCGGCGGGCAGCATGTCGAGCGAATAGAAGGCGCCGCCCAAAAAGGTCAGCGGATAGACGACGAGCAGCGGGATCACCTGCAACTGCTCGAAGCTTTGCGCCCAGATGCCGATGATGAACCCGAACAGGCAGAAGGTCACCGCCATCAGGATCATGAAGGCGACCATCCACAGCGGATGGACGACCTGGACGTCGACGAACAGATGCGCGGTGGCAAAGATGATCGCCCCGATGATCACCGACTTGGTCGCCGCCGCGCCGACATAGGCGATCACCGTTTCGAGCGGCGACAGCGGCGCCGACAGCATCTCATAGATCGTGCCGGTCCATTTGGGCATATAGATGCCGAAACTGGCGTTGCTGATGCTTTCGGTGAACATCGTCAGCATCATCAGGCCGGGGACGATGAAGGCGCCATAGGGTACGTTGCCGACTTCGCTCATCCGGCTGCCGATCGCCGATCCGAAGACGACGAAATAGAGCGCTGTGGTGATGACGGGCAGCGCAAGGCTGGTCCAGACGGTACGCCCGAAACGCGCCAGTTCGAACAGGTATATCGCGCGGACGCCGCGCCAGTTCGCGGTCATGCGGCGGCTCCCTTCGCGGCCCGGGGCTCATGGACGAGCCCGACGAAAATATCCTCGAGCGAGCTTTGCCGGGTGTGCAGGTCCTTGAACCCCACCCCGATGTCGCTCATCCGGCGCAGCAGCGACGGCACCCCGGTCGCCTCGGCCTGGCTGTCGAATTCATAGACCAGCTCATGCCCGTCGCCCGCCAGTTCGAGCTTCCAGTCGGCCAGCTCCGCGGGCACCGCCTCGAGCGGCTCGGCGAGGTTCAGCGTCAGCGTCTTGCGTCCCATTTTCTTGATCAGCGCATTCTTCTCTTCGACCAGGATCAGCTGCCCCTTGCTGATCACCCCGACGCGGTCGGCCATTTCCTCGGCCTCCTCGATATAATGGGTGGTCAGGATGATCGTGACCCCGCGTTCGCGCAGCCCGTGGACCATCTGCCACATGTCGCGACGCAGCTCGACGTCGACCCCCGCCGTGGGCTCGTCGAGGAACAGGATTTCGGGTTCGTGGCTCAGCGCCTTGGCAATCATCACCCGGCGCTTCATGCCGCCCGACAGCTCCATGATCTTGGAATCGCGCTTGTCCCACAGCGACAGGTCGCGCAGCAATTGCTCGATGAAGGCCGGGTCGCGGCGTTTGCCGAACAGGCCGCGCGAGAAGCTGACGGTCGCCATCACCGTCTCGAACGAGTCGGTATGCAGTTCCTGCGGCACCAGCCCGATCATCGACCGCGCGGCGCGATAGTCGCGGGCATGATCGTGCCCGGCCACGGTCACCGTCCCGCTCGTCGCGGTGACGATGCCGCACACGATGCTGATCAACGTCGTCTTGCCGGCGCCGTTCGGCCCGAGCAGCGCAAAAATCTCGCCCTTGTTGATGGTAAGGTCGACCGACGACAGCGCGGTGTGGCCGCTCTTGTACGTCTTGCCGAGTCCGGCGATGGTGAGAACAGCTTCCATGGGCGGTCATCTAGCTGACGGAACCGGACGGGTGAACCCGCAAACAGCGCTTGACCTCATCGGGGGCATCGGCTTGACCGGCACCGCTGGGCGGACGTGGCGAAATCGGTAGACGCAGCAGACTTAAAATCTGCCATCCTCTGGATATCCGGGTTCAAGTCCCGGCGTCCGCACCAGCGCCCCACCCTTCAAGGCCCCGCGGCGCGTTAGCACCCTTCCGGTTTCGCGCCGCTTGGCTATGATGACCGCGATGCCCCTGCACATTCCCCTTTCGCGAACCATCGGACGCCTGACCGCCGCCGGCCTGCTGGCGCTCGCGCTCGTCAGCTGCGGCCTGTTCGGCGAGCGCGGGCCGGTGCGGATCGCGGCGATCGGCGCCCTCAACAGCGCCGCCAACCCGATCAACGGCGAATTGTCGGCCGCCAATGCGGCGCTGCTCGACGCGACCTCGCAGGGGCTGGTCAGCTTCGACGGCGAGGGACAAATCGACGTCGGCCTTGCCGAGCGCTGGACGGTCACCGCCGACGGACGCAGCTATGTCTTCCGCATCCGTGAGGCCAAATGGGCGAACGGGCGCAAGGTCACCGCCGCCGACGTCGCCAACATCCTCGAGGGCTATCGCGCGCCGCGCAGCAAACATGTGCTCAAGGATGATTTTCCCGAGATCGAGACGATCAAGGCGATGACCGACAGCGTCATCGAAATCCGCCTGTCGGTGCCGCAGCCCGGGATGCTCGAACTGCTCGCTCAGCCGTCGATGGCGATCGTCAATCGCGGACTCGGCTGGGGTCCGATGCGCCCGAAACGCTCCGGCCGCGCGATGCTGCTGACCCCGGTGCCCGATCCACTCGCCGAGGATGCCGAAGCCGCCGAAGCCGCGGCCGCCGATCCTGCGGCGTCGATCGAACTCACCGGCACCTCGGCGGCGGGCGCGCTCGCGCGCTTCAAGAACGGCTATGCCGACGGCGTCGTCGGCGGGCGCTTTTCCACCCTGCCCTATTTCGCCGCGTCGAATATCGGCCGCTCGCGGCTCGTCGTCGATCCGGTTCCGGGACTCTTCGGCCTCAGCATCGTCGGCATCGACGGTTTTCTCGGCGTCCAGGCCAATCGCGAGGCGCTGTCGCGCGCGCTCCGACGCGAGCGGATCGTCGGTGCGTTCGGGCTTCAGGAATGGGAGCCGCAAGTCACGCTGCGCCCCGACCTTTACACGCGCGACGTCGGACCGACCCCACTGCTGCCCGCCTGGGCCGACTATCCCGAACAAATGCGCTTCGAGCAGGCGAAACGCGCCGTCGATGCGTGGAGAGATAGCGGAAATGTCGTCGAACCATTGCGCATCGCGGTGCCGGACTCGCCGGGCGGCCGCATCCTTTTTGCTTATATCGCCGCCGACTTCACGCGCATCGGCATGCCCAGCCGCCGCGTCGCCATGACCGCGACGGCCGACCTCCGACTGATCGACGAAGTGATGCCCAACGACGATGCCCTGTGGGGGCTGCGCCGCCTGTCCTGCCGCGCCGACACCATGTGCCATCGCGACGCCCAGCAACGGATCGACGAAGCGACCGCCGCAACCAGCGCCGCCGACCGCGCGCGCCTGATCGGCGAGGCCGAGCAAATGCTCGCGGGCTATTCGCCCTTCATTCCGATCGCGACCCCGCTGCGCTGGTCGGTCGCATCGCAACGGCTGACCGGGCTGCGCGCCAACGGCCGCAGCCAGCACCCCTTGAATCACTTGATTGCTCTACCCAACTAATACACCGAATAATATTGGCGCTCCATTTCGAGCGCCGCTTGAAAGGACCCCGATGGCCCCTTCGTCTCCCGACACCGACGCGCTGTTCGACGCGCTGATCCAGAACCGCCGCGACCCCGCCGCGCTGCGCAAGCGGGTCGAGACGCTCGAGATCATTCTCGAACGCAGCTTCGTCATCCCGGGCATCAACCGCCCCGTCGGCCTCGACGCGATCGTCGGGCTGGTGCCGGTGGTCGGCGACGTCATCACCGCGATCATGGGCGCCTATCTGATCTGGGAGGCGCGCAACCTCGGCATGCCGAAATGGAAGATCTGGCGGATGATCGGCAATCTGGGGGTCGACACGACGCTCGGCGCGATCCCGCTCGTCGGCGACGCCTTCGACTTCCTGTTCCGGTCGAACACCCGCAACCTCAAGATCATCAAGAAGCATCTCGACAAGCATCATCCGGGGACGATCATCATCGATCAATAGCTGCGGAAGAAAGCGTCGCTTCCCTTTCGCTGTGTGGCAGTGCTAGCACAGCGGCCGATGCCGGCGCGTGCCGGCGACAGGGAGACGACAATGATCCGCACCGCGCTCGCCGCGCTGGCCCTAGGCTGTTCCTTTTCCGCTCTCGCCGCGACGCAGGACAATGAGACCGACACGCCCAAGGCGGTCGCGCCCGAACCCGCCGACCCCTATCTCTGGCTCGAGGATATCGAGGGCCAGAAGTCGCTCGACTGGGTCAAAAAGGAAAATGCCGAGGCCGACACGCTGATCCGGTCGCGCCCCGGTTTCGAAGCCGACCGCAAGCGCGCGCGCGACATTCTCGACGACGATCGCCAGATCGCAATGCCCGGCGAAGTGATGGGCGCCACGATCACCAATTTCTGGCGCGATGCGTCGAACCCCCGCGGAATCTGGCGGCAGAGTCCGCTCGAGGCCTATCTCGCGGGCAAGCCCGAGTGGAAGACGCTGATCGACGTCGACGCGCTCGGCAAGGCCGAGAAGCAGAGTTGGGTCTGGCACGGCGCCGACTGCCTCGCCCCTGCCTATACGCGCTGCCTCGTCTCGCTCAGCCCCGGCGGCACCGACGCCGATATCGTCCGCGAATGGGACCGCAGCACCGGACAATTCGTCCATGGAGGCTTCACCGTTCCGCTCGCCAAGAGCAGCGTGACGTGGGAAAATGCCGACACCCTGCTCGTCGCGACCGATTATGGCGAAGGCAGCATGACCGCATCGGGTTATCCGCGCATCGTTAAGCGCTGGAGGCGCGGCACGGCACTGGCATCGGCCGAGACGGTCGCCGAGGGCGAAACCGAAGACGTCGGCATGAACGTCTTCGCCTTCACCGACGGCGACAAGCGCTGGCCGATGATCAGCCGCGGCAAGACCTTCTACACCGCCGATTACAAGCTGCCGAACATCGACGCGTCGCGCTATATCTCGACGATCATCCCCGACACCGCGAGCGTGCGCGACGTCATCGACGGCCAGCTCGTCATCTTCCTCAACAAGGAATGGGCGGGCATCGCCGCGGGCTCGCTCGTGTCGTTGTCGCTCGAGGACATGTCGGCCGACCGTCAGGTGCCCATCGTCACCGCGATGACGCCGACGAGCGCGCAGGCGATCGAAGACGTCGCCGCGACCGACAATATCCTGTGGGTGAAGGCGCTCGACGATGTCGAGGGCAAGCTGTTCGCGCTGCGCCGCGACCCCCAGACCGGCAAATGGAGCCAGAAGGACGTCGCGCTCGCTGACAATGCGACGGTCACGATCGCCGGTGCCGTCGCAAAGCGCGACATCATCCTCGCGACCGCCGAAACAATGCTGATGCCGCCGACGCTCTATGCGGTTTCGGAGGGCAAGGCGGCAGCGGCGGTGCAGAGCCTGCCCGCGACCTTCGACGCCAAGGGCATGACCGTCGAAAAGCGCTTCGCGACGTCGAAAGACGGGACGAAAATTCCCTATTTCCTCGTCCGCAAGACCGGCGCCACCGGCCCCGGCCCCGCGCTCGTCCATGCCTATGGCGGCTTTCGCGCCGCGCAAACGCCGGGCTATCTCACCGGCCAGCCCTATCGCGCCGGTCCGCTCGGCCTCTTCTGGGTCGAGGACGGCAATGCCTATGTCCTCGCCAACATCCGCGGCGGCGGCGAATATGGCCCCGCCTGGCATCAGGCGGCGCTACGCGAGAAACGCCAGAACAGCTTCGACGACCTGCACGCGGTCGCCGAGGATCTGGTCGCCACCGGGGTCAGCGCCAAGGGCAAGATCGCCATTTCCGGCCGTTCGAACGGCGGTGTCCTCGTCGGCGCGGCGATGGAACAGCGGCCCGACCTCTATGGCGCGGTCATTTCGGGTTCGCCGCTGAAGGATATGCAGCGCTACAACAAGCTGCTCGCTGGTGCCTCCTGGGTCGCCGAATATGGCGATCCCGACGTGCCCGAGGACTGGGCCTTCATGTCGAAATATTCGCCATACCAGAACATCAGGAAGGGCGTGAAATATCCGCCAATCTTCCTCTATCTGTCGACCAAGGACGACCGCGTCCATCCCGGCCACGCGCGCAAATTCGCCGCGCGGCTGAAGGAACTCGGCAATCGCGTCTATTATCACGAATATATGGAGGGCGGCCATTCGGTCGGCGCCGACCATGCCGAAGACGCGATCCGCGCCGCGATGCTTCACGCCTTTCTGCTGCGCGAACTGGTGGAGAAGAAGTAAAGCGACGGCGCCTCAAAGTTAACGCCCTAGTAACGATTCGATTTTTCTGAGACGATGCTCCGTTCGCGCGAGTCGCGACCGTTGGCGTTCGATGCCGGACCAGGACATCGCGGCCAACTTGATAGTCAGGGGGCTGACATGAAAATCGATGCATATGACACGGCCACATTGGGTGGCCGGGCGAACAGGGCGTTGCCGGGCGACAACCAGTCGGCAGGCCGTCAAACCCTTTCGTCGCGCCAAAGCGACACCGCAGCGCAGGCCGCGAAACCGGGCGCCACGGACGGCGGCGCCGTCGATGCCGGACCGATCTTTACCGTCGGCTGGGGCGACTCCAAGTCCGCGCTGTCCGCCACCCACCTGTCCACCCTGACGTCGGCCGGCATGGTCGCCGCGGATGCCGATTTCGGCAAATTGCAGTTCGGCCTCGGCGACCTGTTCGTCGAATCGAGCCTCGCGGTGATGGGACTCAACGACGCCGCGCGCGCCAGCGCGCTCGCCGATTTTCAGAGCAGCAACAGCATCGCGCCGGTCGTCGAGGGCTATGTCGCGATCGACGCGACCGCACTCGACGGCAATGGCGCGGCCTTGCTCGCGCAGCTCGAGGCGCTCGGCTTCGAAGGCGGCATCGCCTATGGCGCGCTCGTCGGCGGTTATATTCCGCTCAGCGCGATCGACGATCTGGCAGCGCTCGCCAACCTGAATTTCGCGCGGCCGGCCTATTCGATGTCGAGCGCCGGCTCGGTGCAAAGCCAGAACGTCTTTTCGGGCAACGCCGATTTGGTGCAGAATCATTACGGCCTCGACGGCAGCGGCGTGAAGATCGGCTTCATCTCCGACAGCTTCAACACCGCGACGCTGACCACCACGGGCGCCGCGCTGACCATCCATTATGCGCAGGACGTCGCCGGCGGCGACCTGCCCGCCGGGGTGGAGGTGCTGCTCGACAGCACCCTCGCCCAGAACCGCGACGAAGGCCGCGCGATGATGCAGCTCGCGCACGACATCGCGCCGGGCGCGACTCTGTCGTTCCACACCGCGCAGGGCGGTCAGGCGGTGTTCGCCGCCGGCATCCAGGCGCTCGCCGACGCCGGCGCCCATATCATCGTCGACGACATCATCTATTTTGCCGAACCGATGTTCCAGGACGGCATCATCGCACAGGCGGTCGATGCGGTGACGACGGGCGGCGTCCAATATTTCTCGTCGGCGGGCAATCAGGCGCAGCGCTCCTATGAATCGGTGTTCCGCGATTCGGGCGAGACCTTTACCGCCAACGGCATCACCTATCGCCTGCACGATTTCGATCCCGGCGCAGGGGTCGATTCGACCCAGTTGATGTCGCAGACCGGCTCGGTCATCTACGACCTGCAATGGGCGCAATCCTTCTTCTCGGCGAGCGGGGTCGGCGGGAATTCCGACCTGGCACTTATCTTCCGCCAGACCAACGGCACGGTGATCACGATCATCGACAGCAACAATATCAACGCCGACGCCCTCGAACTCGCGCAGTTGAACGGCAATGGCAGCTTCACCCTCTCGATCGGCGTCGATCCTGTCGGCACCAATCCGACCTTCATCAAATATGTCACCTTCGGCGGCACCTGGTCGGCGAGCGAATATGCCACCAACAGCTCGACCTCGTTCGGCCATTCGAACGCGGCGGGCGCGATCGGCGTCGCGGCGGCGGACTGGTTCAACACCCCCGCCTTTGGCCAAAGCCCGCCGCTAGGCGAAAACTTCACCTCGCGCGGCGGTCAGCAAATCTATTTCGACACCGACGGCAATGCGCTGGCGACGCCCGAGACGCGCACCACCGTCGACATCACGATGGCCGACGGCGGCAACAACACCTTCTTCGGCAGCGACATCAGCAGCGACCTCGACACCCTGCCCAATTTCTACGGCACGTCGGCGGCGGCGCCCAATGCCGCCGCGATCGCCGCGCTGCTGCTTCAAGCGGCGCCGAATGCGACCCCGGCGCAAATCCAGGCCGCGCTCGAAACGACCGCGATCGATATCCAAGCGCTCGCCACCGGCCGCCCGACCCACAACATCGGCGTGCTCACGGGCACGGGTTACGACATCGACACCGGCTGGGGGCTGATCCAGGCCGATGCCGCGCTGGAGGCGCTGATCGGCGCGCGGGCGACGGCGGTCGGCGAAACGACGCAGGTTCGCGAGAATGTGACCGTCAGCGGCAATCTGATCGCCAACGACATCGTGGCATCGGGTGGCCAGTCCGCGGTCGTCCGCTCAGTCAATGGCGACGTGATCACCTTCGGCACCCCGATCACCTTGCCTTCGGGCGCGCTGCTGACGGTGAACAGCGACGGGACCTATACCTACGACCCGAACCACAAGTTCGACTATCTGATCAAGAACACGCTGGCGATACAGCTCGGCGCGGCCAACGGCTATGTACCCGACACCTTCACCTATGGCCTGGTCGGCGGGTCGACCGCCACGGTCACCGTGATGGTCCGCGGTCTCGAAGGCCCGGGCGACGAACTGCACGGCAATGGCGCCAACAATGTCATCACCGGCACCACGGCCAACGACATCTTCAACCTGTCGCAAGGCGGCGACGACACCGTGTCGGGGCTTGTCGGCAACGACCTCTTCTACTTCGGTGCCGCGATGACCGCCGCGGATCGGGTCAATGGCGGCGGCCACACCGACACGCTTGTGCTGCAGGGCAATTACAGCGCGGGCCTGACCTTCGCCGCGACCAGCCTGGTCAGTATCGAGCGCATCAATCTGTTGTCGGGCAGCGACACGAGCTTCCACGATACCGCCGGAAACAGCTACAGCTATGTGATCACCACCGTCGACGGCAATGTCGCCAGCGGCGCGCAGCTGATCGTCGATGCCAAGCCGCTTGGGGCAACCGAGACCCTGAACTTCGACGGATCGGCCGAGACCAACGGGACTTTCGTGCTGCGCGGCGGGGAGGGCAACGACACCATGGTCGGCGGCCAGGGCAACGACCAGTTCGCCGGCCGCGGCGGCACCGACATCTTCCGCTTCTTCGCGGATTCAGGCCAGGATCTGATCACCGATTTCTTGTCGGGAACCGACAGGATCGACCTCTCGCAGCGCGGATTCCTGGACTATCAGGCGGTGATCGATGCGACCCAGAATGTCGGTGGCAACGCGGTCATCGATCTGGGCGGCGGCGATCTGGTGACGCTGCGCGGCGTGACCAAGGCACAATTGCAGTCGGGCGATTTCATCTATGCCAGCCCGGCGGCGCAGGGTGCGGCGGCGGGCGACCTGCTGATGGGGTCCGGCGGCTGGGGTGGCGACCTGTTCCTGGCGCCCGTCGGTTCCGGCACGACCGGGCACGATATTCTGGTGTTCGATACCGGCGGATTTGCCTCGCATTGGATGGCGGATACCGCACCCGATCAATGGACCGACTGGCAGATTGGATTGCAGCGGCACGACATCCACCTGTTCTGACGCGAAGGCGCCGATCGCGGCGGACGGCGCCGCGACCATAGGGGTCAGAAGGTCAGCACGACCTTCGTCCCCGGCGCGGCGTCGCCGATCTCCATGCTGCCCTTGTGCAGTGCGACGATCGCCGCGACGAGCGCGAGGCCCAGCCCGGTGCCCGGCCGCCCCGCCGTCTCGGGCAGGCGAAAGAAACGTTCCTTCACCCGCTCGCGATAGGCGGGCGCGATCCCCGGCCCGCTGTCGCTGATCGCGATACGCGGACGCCCGCCGACGCTATCGGCTTCGACGCGGATACTGCCGCCCTCGCGGCCATATTTGACCGCATTGTCGAGCAGGTTCGAAATCGCCTGGAACAACAGGTTGCGGTCGGCCTCGATGGTCAGCCCCGGTGCGATCCGCGCCGCGATCGTCTGGGCATGATCCTCGGCGTCGGGTCCGTGCAGTTCGACCGCGTCGGCGAGCAACAGCGACAGGTCGACCGGCTTCATCCCGGCGAAATGCCGTCCGCTCTCGATCCGCGCGATCCGCAGCAGCGCATCGAAGATCGCCTGCAACCGTTCGGCTTCGGCGACCGCCTGCTCGGCGAGCCGCTCGCGCTCGGCGTCGTTGTCGGCCGTGCGCAGTTCGTCAAGGTCGGCGTGAAGCCGCGCCAGCGGGGTGCGCAGTTCATGCGCGACATTGTCCGACACCCGCCGCACGGACTCGACCGCTTCCTCGATCCGCCCGAGCATCAGGTTGAGCGTTTCGGCCAGCTCATCGAAATCGTCGCCGGTGCCGCGCAGCGGGATACGCTCGGTCAGGCTGCCTGCCATCACGCGCCGCGCCGTGCGGGTCACCGCGTCGATGCGGCGGCTGATCGCCGCGCCCATCGCCAGGCTGCCACCGACCGCGAGCAGCGCCGCGATCGCGATCATCCACGCCGAATTGAGCGTGAACATCTCGTCGCGATCGTCGATTTCCTCGACATCGCGCCCGACGATGAGGCGCGCGCCGTCGGCCAGGCGGCGCTCGACGACCAGCGCTTCGAAATCGATCTCCTGCCCTTCGAAATAAAGGTCGGCCTCCAGCAATTGCCATCCCGCGATCTGCTCGCGCGGCCAGCTCGGCAGATTGGCCGTCGCGACGACACCGCCGCTACCGACCAGCGCGTGGAAGGCGCGCGTCCGTCCGGCCGCTTCGCGCCGCCGGTCGAGCGCCCGGATCAACGCCGTGCGCCCTTCGTCCGCGTCGACGCGAACCAGCGCCGCAGCTTCGGCGCGCACCCGGTCGGCTTCGGCGGTCAACGGGCGATGGACGCCGATCCACCAGGCGGTGCCGAACAGCAGGGCCAATGACGTCAGGAACAGCGCGACATAGATCAGCCCGAGCCGAAAGGTCAGGCTGCGCAGGACGCGTCGCAGGCGCCCGCCGCTCATCCCGCGCGGATCAGATAACCGGTGCCGCGCACCGTGTGGATCAGCGCCGCGTCGAAGCCGCGATCGACCTTTTGCCTTAACCGGCTGACATGCTGATCGATGATGTTGGTCTGCGGGTCGAACTGATAGTCCCACACATGCTCGAGCAACATCGACCGGGTCACCACCCGTCCCTCGTTGCGCGCGAGATAGGTCAGGATGCGATATTCGCGCGTCGTCAGGTCGATCGCCTTGCCCTGCCGCTTCACCTGCTGGCCGAGCAGGTCGATCTCGAGGTCGCCGACCGCGAGCTTCGTTTCGGCGACGATCGCCGGCCCGCGCCGCGCGAGCACGTCGACGCGCGCGAGCAGTTCGGACATCGCGAAAGGCTTGGTCAGATAATCGTCGCCCCCGGCGCGCAGCCCGGCAACGCGTTCGTCGACCTCGCCCAGCGCGCTCAGGAACAGGATCGGCGTCGCGTCGCCCGTTGCGCGGATCGTCTGCACGATCGTCAGCCCGTCGACATGGGGCAGCATCCGATCGACGATGATCAGGTCGAAACCGTCGGTGGTGGCGCGGATCAGCCCGGCACGGCCATCGGCTTCGCGCGTGACGACATGGCCGGCGCTCTTCAGCCCCTTGCCGATATGCTCCGCGACACGGGCATCGTCCTCGATCACCAGGATTTGCATCCCCTTCCCTTAGGCAAGCGGGCGGCGCACCGCCACGCTTTCGAACATTTGATTTTCGTCATCTTCGCGCCGCGATACCGAACATGGCCAAAATCAAATCTTCGGCCCACCAAGGCGATAACCGCCGCCGCCATGGCTCGCTCCGGACAAGGAGCAGACCATGGGTCGGGCGGAAATGCATATCGCGGCGCGGGCGCCGCAAGCCGTCATCGCGCCGGTCCCGGCCCTGCTGTCGGTCTTCGACCTCGACCGCACCCTCTCGATCCTGCCGACCTACACCCCCTTTCTCTTCTTCGCGGCGCGCACGCGCGCGCCGTGGCGGCTGCTGCTCGTGCCGCTGCTGCTGCCGCTCGCGCTGCTTTATGCGCTGAAGCTGCTGCCGCGTGGCCGGATGAAGCAGGCGATGCACCGGGTCGCGCTCGGCCGCGCGCTGCCCGAGCGCGAGGCCGCGCGCCTCGCCGATCGCTTCGCACAGCACCTCATCGCGCGCGGCCTCTATCGCCAGGGCCTCGCCCTGATCGAACGCGAACGCGCCGCCGGCCGCCGCATCCTGCTCGCGACCGCGGCGCCGCATTTCTACACCGCCGCGCTCGCGCGCCGGCTCGGCATCGGCGACGTCGTCGCGACGGGCTCGTCGTGGCGCGACGGCCACCTCGTCCCCGCGATCACCGGCACCAACTGCTACGGCGCCGACAAATGCGCGATGGTTCAGGCTTTCCTCGCGCGCGCCGGCATCGCCCGCGACGCCGCGCATATCCGCTTCTTTTCGGACCACGCCTCCGACCTGCCGCTCTTCGACCTCTGCGACGAACCCGTCGCGGTGAACCCTTCGCCCCGGCTTGCCGCCATCGCCGCCGCGCGCGGCTGGCCGGTGCTCGACTGGCGCAAGCCCAAGGACTGACCCCATGCGCATTGGTTTCCTGTTCAACCACGGCGGCGGCCATCAGGTCGCCCACGCCCTCCCCGTCGCGCTCGCGCTCCGCCGCCTGTCGAACCGCGCCGACATCCGCATCCTCGTCTCCGCGGGCAGCGAGGCCGAGGTGACACGCCTCGTCGATCGCGAAGCCGGGCCGCGCCCCGACATCGTCCGCCTGCGCCCGGCATCGCGCCTAGCCCGCGCCGCGCACCGGGCTAGCGGCCGCGCGCTCCCCACCGACAGCCTCTCGGTCCTTCGCCGCAACCTCAACCATTTCCGCGACCTCGATGCGCTCGTCGTCCCCGAAAAAACCTCGCTGCTGCTCAAGACGCATTTCGGGCTCGACAATCTCAAGCTGATTCACACCCGCCACGGCGCCGGTGACCGCGCGATAGGCTTCGACAAGGCGAGCGGCAAGTTCGACCTCGTGCTGATGTCGGGCGCGAAGATCCGCGACCGGCTGGCCGACGCCGGACTGGTGCGCGAGGACGGCCATGCGATCGTCGGCTATCCCAAATTCGACCTGCCGCCGCGCAGCCCGCGCCCGCGCCTGTTCGCCAAGGACCGGCCGACCGTTCTCTATAATCCGCACCCTTCGCCCGCGCTGTCCAGTTGGTACCGCATGGGGCCGCAGATCCTCGACTGGTTCGCGCAGAGCGACCAGTATAACCTGATCTTCGCGCCGCATGTCATGCTGTTCCAGAAACGGGTGACCGCGTCGCTGTCTCCCTTCGCGCTCGGCTGGAACCGGTTGCCCGATCCGGCGCATTACGACCGCGACCATATGCTGATCGACACCGGCAGCCCGGCTAGCCTCGACATGACCTATACCGACGCCGCCGACATCTACCTCGGCGACGCGAGCAGCCAGGTCTATGAATTCCTCCGCCGCCCGCGCCCTTGCGTCTTCCTCAACCCGCGCGGCCACGCCTGGCGCGGCAATCAGGATTTCGCGCATTGGCGGGCGGGTCCGGTGGTCGAGACGCTCGAGGATTTCGCCGCCGCCTTCGAAGAGGTGCCGTTGCTCGACCCCGCCGACCGCCAACGCCAGCGCGACCAGTTCGCTTACAGCTTCGACCTCGACGCGCGCCCGTCGTCCGAGCGTGCAGCGACCGCAATCCTCGATTTCATGGGGCGCGCATGACCGGCCTCGTCGCCCCCTCGCCCGTCGGCGCTTTCATCGAATATGGCCTGTTCAAGACGCTCGCCAAATGGCGCGCCCGGCTGTTGTCGGCGCTCCGCCGCACCGCTGCCGACCCGGTGCGCACCCGCTACGGCGTGCTGATGCGCGCCAACTGGCGCGACCGCACCTTCCAATATTGCTATCATGCCACCTATGGGCGCGTCCTTGCCGACTATCTGGCGGACCAGCGCCGCCCCTTTTCTTTCGTCGACATCGGCGCCAATCAGGGGCTGTACAGCCTGATCGCCGCCGCCAATCCGCATTGCCGCACGGTCACCGCCTTCGAACCCGTCGCCGCGACGTTCGCGCGGCTGGCCGACAATATCGCGCTCAACGGCGACAGCGAAAAAGTGCGCGCCGTCGATGCCGCGGTCTCGCTCGAATCCGGCACCGCGACGATCGCCACCGACGCCGCGCACAGCGGCACGGCCAGCCTGCGCCACGGCGGCGCGGGCGGCGAAACGATCCGCATCCTCGGCATCGCCGATGTCGACGCGGCAATCGACGAACGTTTCCCGCTGGTCGTCAAGGTCGACGTCGAGGGACATGAGGAAACCGTGATCGAAGCCCTGGCGGCCTCGACGCACCTGCCGCGCATCGCCGCGATCTTCTATGAGGTCGACCGCCGCTGGACCGACGCGGCGGCGATCGAGGCCCGGCTGCGCGGCGCGGGCTTTGCTCGCTTCACCCGCTATGGCTTCGGGCGGCACTATGACGTGCTGGCGGAGCGCGCCTCATAGGCCCAGCAGCCAGCCCGCAACCCCGCCCGCCAGCACCAGCGCCGGGATCACGAACTTGCCCTTCAATTTCCACACCAGAACCAGCGCGACCGCGAAGATCAACACCGGCGCCACGAACCCTGATGCGCGCTCGGCGGTCGACCAGCCGAGCTGTACCAAAGTCGCCGCGATGACCCCGACGACCGCCGCCGCAACGCCCGCCAGCACGCGGTGCAGCGCCGGATGTTCGACCACCGCCTCCAGCCGCTCGAAAAAGATCATCGAGAAGGCGAAGGCGGGAAGGAACATGCCGATTGTGATCGCGATCGCGCCGCTGAACCCGCCGGCGACATAGCCTGCGAAGGTCGCGAAGATGACGAGCGGCGCGGGCAGAATGCCCGCCAGCGCGACGCCGTCGAGGAACGAACCGTCGGACAGCCAGCCGCGCCCGACCGTATCGGCGCGCACATAGGGAATGGCGGTATAGGCGCCGCCGAAGGTCAGCAGCCCGCCCTTCAGCCCCGCGATGAACAGGGCGAGCGTCGTCGCCGGACCCGCCGCCGCCACATTCGCTGCAGGGTGGAAGCCGTTCGATGCCGGGATCAGCCACGTCAGAGCCGCCGCCGCGACAAGCACCGTCGCGGCAAGCGTTTTGCGCGCCGACAAGGCATAGACCAGCCCGCCGGCCAGCAGCGGAATCCAGAACGGCACCCCGGCGAGCGTCGCGGCAAAACTGACCCCCGCGATGATCCAGAGCGGCATATCCTCGAGGATATGACTGCCGATCCTTTGCACCGCGCGCAGGATGATCGCGAGCACGACGACCTGGACACCGAAAAAGATGCTCGCCGTCCCCGGCTGGCCGACGATCCAGCTGTCGTAGAGCCAGGCGGCGAGCAGCATCAGGAAGAAACCCGGTAGCATGAACCCCAGTCCCGCGAGCAGCCCGCCGATCCGCCCGCGCGCGACCATGCCGAGATGGACGCACAGTTCATGCGCCTCGGGCCCGGGCAGGACCTGCATCACCGCGAGCAGCCGGTTGAAACGCGTCGAGGAGATCCAGCGCTCCTCCTCGACAAGCGCCTGGCGCACCATCGCGATCTGCGCGACCGGCCCGCCGAATGCGAGGAAGCCGAAGCGCAGGAACTTCAGGAACAGCCGGAACAGGCCGAGCGAAGGGGGAGAAGGTTCGAGATTCGTCATGCCAAGCGCGCTCCTGCCGCAAAATGCGGCCCGTGGAGCGGAACTTGGGCGGCGCGCCGCCTGGACGGGCGTCCGCATTTGCCCGTGCGCCCTTCTTATCACGGCGCCCCGCGAAGGAAATATAGTCTTGCTATCGCCCACGCGAGTTTGGCTTGGGCTTGTCTTCCCTTCGGCCGAAGATACTCGGCAAATTGATCATGGGTCCCGCCGGATTTTCGTTTAGAGCGACCCATCTCATCATCAGCGGGAGGCGATCTTGGCCCATTTGTTCAACCCGATCGACATCGGCGCATTATCGCTGCCCAACCGCATCGTCATCGCGCCGATGTGCCAATATTCCGCCGACGATGGCTGCATGACCGACTGGCATCTGATCCACCTCGGCCAGCTGGCGATGTCGGGCGCGGGCGCGCTGACGATCGAGGCGACCGCGGTAACCCCCGAAGGCCGGATCAGCTACGCCGACGTCGGCCTCTACGACGATGCAACCGAAGCCGCGATGGCGCGGGTGCTGACGTCGATCAGCCGCTTTTCCAACATCCCCGTCGCGATCCAGCTTGCCCACGCCGGGCGCAAGGCGAGCACCGCGAAGCCATGGGACG
The DNA here is from genome assembly GCF_058790875.1 of Sphingopyxis sp. EU05-FHT14B03. Taxonomy (NCBI): domain Bacteria; kingdom Pseudomonadati; phylum Pseudomonadota; class Alphaproteobacteria; order Sphingomonadales; family Sphingopyxidaceae; genus Sphingopyxis; species Sphingopyxis sp. EU05-FHT14B03. The sequence continues at coordinate 185,449 of NZ_JBYTDC010000005.1, read as the reverse complement.
GCGGCGGCCAGATCGCCCTCGGCGATGCGAACGGCTGGCAAACGCTGGCGCCATCGGCGATCCCCTTCCTCGACACGGAGAATGCCCCCCTTGCGCTCGACGACGCCGGGCTCGACCGCATCCGCACCGCCTTTGCCGACGCCGCGCGGCGTTCGGCCCGGCTCGGGATCGACGCCGTGCAACTCCACGCCGCGCACGGCTATCTGCTCCACCAGTTCCTGTCGCCGCTGTCGAACCGGCGCGACGATTCCTATGGCGGCAGCCTCGAAAACCGGATGCGCTTCCCGCTCGAAATCTTCGATGCGGTGCGCGCTGCCTTTGGCGGGCCGGTCACCGTCCGCGTGTCGGGGACCGACTGGGTCGACGGCGGCTGGACGATCGAGGAAACGATAGCCTTTGCGCAAGCCCTCGAAGCGCGCGGCTGCGCGGCGATCAATGTGTCAAGCGGCGGGCTGCACCCGGCGCAGCAGATCGCGCTGTCGCCGGGGTATCAGGTTCCCCTGGCGCGCCGGGTCAAGGATGCGGTCGCGATGCCGGTGATCGCGGTCGGGCTGATCACCGACGCCGCGCAGGCCGAGGCGATCGTCGCGAGCGGCGATGCCGACATGGTCGCGATCGCCCGCGCCGCGCTCTACGACCCGCGCTGGCCCTGGCACGCCGCCGCCGCGCTGGGCGCGACGATCGCGGTGCCGCCGCAATATGAACGCAGCGAACCGCGCGAGCATCGCGGGCTGTACCGGATCGAGCGGGGTTAAACCCCCATCATGCCCGCGGTGGTCGCGCCGTCGATGACATAGTCGGCGCCCGAGATGAAACCCGCCTCGTCACTCGCGAGGAAGGCGACGAGCGCGCTCACCTCATCGAGTTGCGCCATGCGCTTCATCGGCGCCATGCCCTCGAATGCCGCGCGCGCGGCGACGGGGTCGGGCGCGCGGTCGATGACGCCGCGGATCATGTCGGTTTCGACGACACCGGGCAGGATCGCGTTGACGCGGATCTTGTATCCCTTGCCCGCGCAATGGATCGCCGCCGATTTGACCAGCGCGACGACAGCGGCCTTGGTCACCGAGTAAGCGGCATAATTGCCCATCGCGCGGTGGGCGTTCATCGACGAATTGACGATGATCGATCCCGCGGGACCCTGCGGGTTCTTCGCCATCGCGCGGATCGCGTGCTGGACGGTCAGCATCACCCCGTTCTGGTTCACCGCGACGATGTGGTTCCACGCATCAATGCCGATGTCCTCTACGCTGGCGTCGCCCGCCTCGGTCCCGGCATTGGCGAAGGCGATGTCGAGTCGGCCATATTCGGCCTCAATATCGGCCATCAGCGCGGGCCATGCCGCGGCGTCCTCGACGCGGTGGGTGCGAAAGACGGCGCCGGTGTCGGCTTCGACCTTCGCCGCTGCCGCAGCGTTCGAGCCGGTGAAGACGACGCGCGCGCCCTCCTCCACCAGCCGCCGCACCGTCGCCGCGCCGATCCCACTCGTCCCGCCGGTGACCAAAGCCACCCTGCCTTGCAGTCGTTGCTGCATCGCGCTTCTCCTCTCGCCTGCCCTCTTGCCAGTTTCAGCGCGAACGGGAACCTATCAATACAGCAAGGTGACGCCTGCGGATCATGCCCGCATGATGGCGCCATAACAGGAGGAGAGGACCGACGATGAGCGACAGCGAACATCCGCCCCGCATCGATTGCGTGCTGATCTGCGGCGGCGTGTGGCACGACATGGATTTCGCGCGGCTCGAACTGCTCAAGCTGCTCGCCGAGGACCCGCGCATCCGCACCCGGGTGTTCGAAAATTACGACAATATCGCCGCGATCGAAGCCGCCGACATCCTCATCACCTATACCTGCGACGTCACCCCGTCGCTGCCGGCGCAGGAGGCGCTGCGCGACTGGCTGAAGCGCGGCGGGCGCTGGTATGCGCTGCACGGCACCAATTCGATCCTGCGCCTGCTCGATACCGGCGTCTGGGACGCGCCGCGCTGGGCGCCGCTGATGATGGACCTGCTCGGCTCGCAGTTCATCACCCACCCCGCGATCGAACCCTATACGGTGCGCGTCGCCGACCCCGAACACGCGCTGACCAAAGGCATCGAACCCTTCGAGACCACCGACGAACTTTATCACCTCGAAACCCATGGCGACCTGCATGTGCTGCTCGACACCGAGTGCACCGGGCCGGGCACCGGCTTCGTCGAGGCCGAGGATGCGCCGGGAACCTATCCGGTCTTCTACATCAAACAGCACGGCGCGGGCGCGGTGCTGTACCTCACGCTCGGCCATTGCCGGGGGCATTACGACCTGCAGCCGATGATGGACTGGTGGCCGACGGTCGATCGCTGCGCGTGGGACCTGCCGGTCTTTTACGACCTGCTGCGCCGCGGGATCGGTTGGCTGAAAGAGCGCGAGCCCGTTTGAACCAAAGCATCTGATTTCGGGCGGAAGTGGAGGTTTAGATCCTCCCTGTCGCGCAGCGATGGGGAGGTGGCAGCGCGAAGCGCTGACGGAGGGGCCGACGCCGGCAGGCGTCGTACAACCTCGCGGCCCCTCCACCACGCCCTTCGGGCGCGGTCCCCCTCCCCATGGCTTCGCCACAGGGAGGATGTAAGGATCGTCCGCTCCCTACCCCAAAGCCGCCGTCGCCCAACGCTTCACGCCACCGCCCGCAATCGCCGCCGATCCTCGCGGACCAGCCCCGCCGCGCGCAGCGCCAGCGCCATCGCGGGGGCGTTGGTGTTGCCGGTCACCGGCGAGGGCATCACCGAACAATCGACGACGCGCAGACCCCCGACGCCGTTGACCCGCAGCCGCGCGTCGGTGACCGCGCGATTGTCGCTGCCCATCCGGCACGTACCGACCCCGTGCAGCCCGCAGGTCGCGAGCCGGCGGAAGGCGGCGAGGATTTCGGCGTCGCTCTGCACCGCCGCACCGGGCAGCAATTCGCGCTCGACCAGATCGGCGAGCGCGGGCTGCGCCATATAGCGTCGCATCGCATGGACCGCCGCGATTGCCGTTCGCTCATCTTCCTTGGTCGATAGCCAGTTGGGCTTGATATCGGGCGCTGCATCGCTGCCGGGACCGGCGATCAGGATGCTGCCCTCGCTGGTCAGCCGCAGCAACTGGCCATAAATGGTCATCCCCGGCTTGCGGTCGATGGTGCTGAGCGGCACCGGATGCTTGTCGTCGCCGAGCGCGAAGGTGTAGCCGCCAAGATAGAGCTGCAAATCGGGCCGGCCGTCGCGGCTGGTCAGGTTGAGGAAGGCGCCGACCTCGAACGGCCCGGTCGCCATGATGCCGCCGCGGGTCAGCAGATATTGTGCCATCGCCCGCGCCAGGCCGAGGCCGTAAAAGCTGCGGTTGCTGCCCACGTCGCGCGACAGCCGGTGCGGCATGCTGAACCCCAGATGTTCGCGCAGCCGTCCGCCCACGTCGGGCGAATCGAACACCGGCTCGACCCCCGCGGCGCGCAGCACGTCGGCGGGACCGATCCCCGACCGCTGCAGCAGCAACGGACTTTCGAGCGTCCCGCCACAGACGATGACCTCGCCGCCGCAATCGAAGCGGCGCGGTTGACCCGCAACCTTCGCCTCCACGCCCGTCACGCGTCCATTCTCGACGACCAGCCGCTCGGCCATGGCATGCGTCACGACATGCAGGTTCGGCCGCTTCTTCGCCCGCGCGAGGAAAGTCGTCGCCGCACTCTCACGGCGCCCGCGCCGGACATTGTGCGCGTAAAAGCCGACGCGGTCGGACGTCGACGCATTGAGGTCGTCGACCGGCTTCAACCCCATCTCCATCCCCGCCTGCACCATCGTCTCGGCGAGCGGATAGCTGTGGATTTTCGGCGCGACCCCGACCGGGCCACCCTGCCCGCGCATTTCGCTCGCACCCAGCCCATGATCCTCGAGGCTGCGGAACGCCTCGGTCATCGCCGCGCCGGTCCAGCCGGTGCAGCCGAGTTTTTCCCATTCGTCATAATCGGCGGGCTCGCCGCGGCTCCAGATCATGCCGTTGACCGCCGACGATCCGCCCAGCCCCTTGCCGCGAATCCACACTTCGCCCGGCGCGCCGCCGTCGCCGCGCGGCTGCGACACCCCGTAAGCCCAGATATGGTCGGGATTGGTGACGAGCTTCGCGACCCCCTTCGGGATCGCGACCCAGCGGCTGTCGTTGCGGCCGCCGGCTTCGAGCAGCAGCACACGGACGTCGGGATCGGCGCTCAATTGTTCGGCCATCACGCAGCCCGCCGATCCCGCGCCGACGACGATGTAATCCCAGCTTTCCGCCATGGCGCCTCTCCTCGCATCCGACCTGACAGCGGCGCGGCACGCTCGCACCTAGCGCAATAAATAGTCCCCTCGGGTCGCCGGCGGCATGATAGTGGCCGCATAAACAGGGAGGATGGCATGGCAGAGGAACGCGGGCGGATCGCCGGCAAGACGGCGTTCGTCACCGGCGGCGCGTCGGGGCTGGGTCTCGACATCGTCCGCCGCTTCGTCGCCGAGGGCGCCAGCGTCGTGATCGCCGACATCGACGACGCCGCGGGCGAGGCGCTGGCCGCCGAAACCGGACAGCGTTTCGTGAAACTCGACGTGTCGAACGAAGGGGACTGGCTCGCCGCGCTCGGCCCCTGCGACCGGATCGACATCCTCGTCAACAATGCCGGCATCACCACCATGGGTTCGATCGAGGACCTGACGCTCGCGGCCTTTCGCCACGAATTCGCCGTCGATGTCGACGGTGTCTTTCTCGGCTGCAAGCACATCATTCCGAAGATGAAGGATCATGGCGGGTCGGTGATCAACATGTCGTCGATGTGCGGGGTGCGGGCGCAGGCCGACCTAGCCGGCTATAATGCGGCCAAGGCGGCGGTCACCCACCTCACCAAGTCGGTCGCGCTCCATTATGCCGCCAAAGGCTATGGCATCCGCTGCAACTCGGTACATCCCGGGGCGATCCACACCGCGATGATCGACAAGGTGATGGCTCAGGTCGACGATCCCGAAGCGCTCTACGCCGGTTTCGTCGCCACACATCCCGTCGGCAGGCTTGGCAAGCCCGAAGAAGTCTCGTCGATCGTCCTCTATCTCGCTTCCGACGAGTCCGCCTTTGCCACCGGCGCCGAATTTCGCATCGACGGCGGCAGTTCGCTCTGATGGCGGGGCGTCTGGAAAGCCGCACCGCGCTCGTCACCGGCGCCGGTTCCGGGATCGGGCTGGCGATCGCCAGGCGCCTCGCCGCCGACGGCGCGCGGGTGCTGACCACCGACCGCGCCGGCGAGGTCGACATCGTCGCCGATGTCACCGATCCGGGCGCCAACGCGCATTTCATTGCCGAAGCCGAAGCGCGTTTCGGCGGGCTCGACATCCTGATTCCCTGCGCGGGCATTACCGGCATGCAGCCGCTCGACGATCATAGCGACGAATTTTTCGACCAGATGATGGCGGTCAACGTCACCGCGGTGTTCCGGCTCGTCCGCGACGCATTGCCGCTGCTCAAACGCTCGCCGCACGGCCGGATCATCCTGATCGGGTCGGTGATGTCGAGTTTCGGCGAGGCGGGAATGACCGCCTACGGCGCGTCGAAACACGCGGTGCTGGGCATGACCAAATCGATCGCCGCAGAGGTCGGTGCCCATGGCATCACCGCCAACTGCATCCAGCCCGGCGCGATCGATACGCCGATGACCGCGCCCGCCTTTGGCGCCATGCCGCAGTTCAAGCAGCACTGGATCGACAAGGCGGCGCTCGGGCGGCTTGGCCAGCCCGAAGATATTGCCGACGTCGCCGCGTTTCTGGCCTCCGACGACGCGCGTTTCATGTCGGGCCACGGGCTGTTTGTCGACGGAGGCTCGACACAAAGAACCTGAATTCAACGCGTTGCCTGCCTTTGCGGGACGCCTGATATTTTTGATGATTGTTCAAACCCGGCATAAAGCGGACCTTGCCTTCCAACGTGACCGACGAGCCTATGCGGCGGCACGAGAGGGAGGAAATCCGATGTCCACGCATGCCCGAATGCTGCCCGCCGTCTACGCCACGGTCTCGCTCGTCGCTTTGGCGATCGCCACGCCGGCCTTCGCCCAGGACGCCCCCGCCACCGACGACAGCGGCGGCGCGCTCCGCGAAATCGTCGTCACCGCGCAGAAGCGCTCCGAAAGCGTCCAGTCGATCCCGATTGCGGTCACCGCGCTCGACCAGACCGCGCTCGAATCGGCGACGATCGACGACATCCGCGACATCGCCGGCCGCGTTCCCAGCCTCGTCGTCGACTCTGTCGGCGCCGGGCCGAGCGCCGCCGCCATCTCGATCCGCGGCATCAGCTTCGAGGATATCGAGAAGAGCTTCGACCCCGCGGTCGGCGTCGTTGTCGACGGTGTCTTCATCGGCACCAACACCGGCCAGCTGCTCGACAGTTTCGACCTCGAACGCCTCGAAGTCCTGCGCGGTCCGCAGGGCACCCTGTTCGGCCGCAACACCATCGGCGGCGTGATCAACGTCACCCGCACCAAACCGACCGACGATTTCGGGGTGCGCGGCCAGTTCGGCTATAGCCGCTTCGACACCAAGCGCGGGCGCCTGGTGGTCAACACCGGCACCCTCGGCGGCTTCATCGCGCTCAAGGCGTTCGGCTATTACGACAAGACCGACGGCTATTATTACAACGTCACCAAGGGCCGCCGCGAGGGCAAATATGAAACGCTGACCGGCGGCGTCACCGCGCTGATCACCCCCAGCGACGCGATCACCGCGCAGGTCACCTATCAGCACAGCCGCGAGCGCGGCGAAACGATCGCCGCGGCGCTGTCCGAAACCCGCCGCGACGTGATTTGCGCCGCGCCGGGTGCACCGGGCTTTTCACCGCTGACCGAGTGCAACCGCTCGTTGCTGCCCAACCGCGGTCTGTATACGACCTTCAGCAACATCGACGCGCCGGTTCGCAACGATGTCGACAGCATCACCGGCAATATCGACATCGACCTCAGCGACGCCATCACCCTTTCCTCGGTGACCGGCTATATCAAGAACAAGGAGTCGGTGACGCAGGATTTCGACGGCAGCTCGGCGAATTTCTTCGAAACCAAGCGCAACCAGAAATATCACCAGTTCAGCCAGGAGCTTCGCCTGCTGGCCGATTTCGACATGGTGAACCTGCTCGTCGGCGGCTATTATTTCGACAGCGGCTACACGCTCGACCAGTCGACGAACTTCGGCGTCGTGCTCGGTGGCGGATCGACGGCGGTGCTGCGCCAATATGTCGATCATAGCGCACGATCCTACGCCGGCTTCGCCGACGCGCAGATCAAGCTCAGCGACCAGTTCAAAGTGTCGCTCGGCGCCCGTTATACCGATGACAAAAAGACGATCTTCAACAATTACGGCCGCATCGGCGCGCTCGTCCGGATCACCCAGCCGACCTTCGACGGCACGACATGCGTCGCGGTGACCGGCACGATCAGCCCTGCGCCGGGGGTCGTCCTGCCCGCCTATAGCCCCGCCAACAATTGTTCGGGCAGCGACAGCTTCGGCAAGTTCACCTGGCGCGCCAATGCCGAATATACCTTCGAACCCGGCAAGCTCGCCTATGCCTCCTTCTCGCGCGGTTTCCGCTCGGGCGGCTTCAACGGCCGCGCGGCGTCGCCGACCTCGCTCGGGCCGTACCAGCCCGAAACGGTCGACGCCTATGAGGTCGGGCTGAAGGCCGACTGGCTCGACCGCACGCTGCGCACCAACCTCGCCTTCTACTACACCAAATATGACAACAAGCAGGAAGAGGTCGTCCAGCCCTCGCCGCCGGGATCGTCTAGCCCGCAGGAAACCGTGGTGCGCAACGCGTCGTCGGCCGACATCAAGGGGTTCGAGGCCGAGATCATCGCGCAAATGTCCGACGCGTTCAGCTTCAACGCTTCGTTCAGCTACACCGACGCCAATTACAAGAATTTCTTCAACGATGTCGTCGGCCTGACCCTGGGCAGCGCGCAGGATGGCATCCCCGACGACGTCTCGACGCTGACGCTGCGCCGCGCGCCCAAATTCGCATGGTCGGCGGGGCTGAACTACAGCAAGGAGATCGGGTCGGGCCGCTTCGACGCCTCGACGCTGCTGCGGTACCAGAGCAAATATGCCACCTGCATCGCGCCCAACAAGCCGATCACCCCCGGCGCGGTCACCAACGACAACCGCTGCTTCACCGAGGACCGCGAAAACCTGTCGGCGCAGATCGGTTATACCTTCCTGCTCGGCGACGATCGCGAGGTCAGCATGTCGCTGTTCGGGCGCAACCTGACCAACCACAAGGGGCTGTCATCGACCCTGCCGGTCGCCGGGCTCTTCACCTTCGGCGCGGCGCAGCAACCGCGCACCTATGGGGTCGAACTGGGCTTCCGTTTCTGACGGATTGAAACTTCCCGCCCCGGGCACGGCGGGAAGAAAGGGGGAGCAAGGGGCGGCGCGTTGCACCGCCCCTTGTTCGATCAAGCCCAGCGAACCGCAAAAGGACCAGCGATGACCCAGGCCTTTTTCGACCATCCCTATCTGTCAGGACACCACCAGCCGGTGCGGTTCGAGGGCACCGCCCCCGACCTGATCGTCGAGGGCGAGATTCCGGCCGACCTCGTCGGCGTCTTCTATCGCAACGGCCCCGAGCCGCTCTATCCGACGCGCGAGGGCGAGTATCACTGGTTCGACGGCGACGGCATGGTCTATGCCTTCCACATCGAAGGCGGCCGCGCGGCGATGCTCAACCGCTGGGTGCGGACCGAGAAATTCGAGCTGGAGAAAGCGGCGGGCAAGCGCCTGTTCGGGCTGTTCGGCAACCCGATGACCGCCGATCCCTCGGTCGCCGGCAAGCGCTACAACACCGCCAACACCAACATCATCGTCCATGGCGGCAAGCTGCTCGCCCTGATGGAAGGCGCGCCGGCGGTCCAACTCGACCCGCGCACGCTCGAGACTTTGGGCGAGGAACATTATGGCGGGACGATCACCACCACCTTCTCCGCCCATCCCAAGATCGACCATTTTACCGGCGAACTGATCAACATCGGCATGGCGATCAATGGCCCGATGGGCGCCCCGCAAATGCGCTACGACGTGATCGCCGCCGATGGCAGCGTCCGCAAGGCCGAAGTCATCGACATGCCGCACAACGCGCTGATGCACACCTTTTTCCTGACCGAAAACTGGGTCGTTTTCCCGGTCATTCCGATCGACGCCGACTTGGGTCGCTTCATGAAGGGCGGCCCGATGACCGCCTGGGTCAACGGCCGTCCGACAAAATTCGGGATGATGCCGCGCGAAGGCAGCGCGAGCGATATCCGATGGTTCGACTATGAACCGCGCCACATGTTCCACGAACTCAACGCCTGGGAACAGGACGGCAAGATCGTCGCCGATGTCGCCGCCGCCAACGGCACCGCGCTGTTCCCCGATGAGACGGGGGTCAAACGGACGCATGGCGACACCCAGCAAAGCCTGCGCCGCTGGACGATCGATCCGGGCACCAACGGCAACGGCACCTGGATCAAGGAAGAAACGCTCAACGACCGCGACATCCAGTTCCCGCGCCCCGACGACCGCTTCATGACGCGCGCCTCGCGCCACAGCTTCGCCAACATCAACTTGAACAGCCGCGACGGCCGCGCCGAGGGAATGGACGGTGTGCTGCGGTTCGACACGGTGAGCGGCCAGGAAGACTATTATCATTTCGGCAACGGCGCCTCGTGCGGCGAGATGGTCTTCGCGCCCAGGGTCGGCGCGCAAGGCGAGGGCGACGGTTATGCGATGACGCTCGTCCACCGCGCCGGCGCCGCGACGAGCGAACTCGCGATCTTCGACGCGCTCGACATCGCGGCGGGTCCGGTCGCGATGGTGCAGATACCGTTCCGCGTCCCGTCGGGTTTCCATTGCAATTTCTACGCGGCTGACTCCATGCTCTACCGGCAGGCGCTCGGCGAAGGGCGCGCATAAAGGGAGCGGGACAAAGGTGACGCAAAAGGTCGCAGCATTCGAGCGCGTCGCCGACGTCGCGCGGCGGAACGGGCACGAACGGCCCGACAAGATTCTCTTCCATTTTGAAGGCCGCGCAACGCGCTATGCCGACTTCGACGCGAACAGCAACCGCGCCGCGAACGGACTGATCGCGCTTGGGCTGAAACCCGACGACCGCGTCGCCTATCTCGGCAAGAACAGCGATCTCTATTTCGAGGCGGTGATGGCGGTGGCCAAGGCCGGCGGCGTGATGACTCCGGTCAACTGGCGCCTCGCGGTGCCCGAGATCGCGTGGATCATCGCCGATTGCGACGCGCGTTTCCTGCTGGTCGGCCCCGAATTCACTGATTTGGTCGCGACAAACCGGGATACTTTTCCCGGCATCGACCATGTCATCGCGACCGAAGGCGCGGCGAGCGGCTTTCCCGATTACAGCCGCTGGCGCGACGGTTTTGCCGACACCGACCCCGATATCGCGCGCGGCGAAAGTGACGCGGTGATCCAGATGTACACCTCGGGCACCACCGGAAAACCCAAGGGCGCGGTGCTCACCAACGGGTCGGTGCTGCGCTCGCGGCTCGACCGCGACCCCGCGCTTCAGGCCGATTGGGAGCGCTGGGACGAAGACGACGTCGGGCTCGTCGCCATGCCCAGCTTCCATATCGGCGGCACCGGTTACGGCATCACCGTGATGACCAATGGCGCGACCGGCGTCATCACCCGCGAATTCGACCCCGGCGGGGTGCTCGACCTGATCGAGGCGCATGGCATCTCGAAAATCTTCATGGTCCCCGCGGCGATGCAGATCATCGTCAACCAGCCGCGCGCCCGCGAGGTCGATTTCTCGCGGCTCCGCCATATCGCCTATGGCGCCTCGCCGATCCCGCTCGACCTGCTGCGCCAGTGCATCGACATCTTCCAGTGCGGTTTCGTTCAGATGTACGGGATGACCGAGACGTCGGGCACCATCGCCGCGCTGCCCCCCGAGGATCACGACCCGGCGGGCAACGAACGGATGCGCTCGGTCGGCAAACCGCTGCGCGGGGTCGAGATGCGGGTGATCGACGGCAGCGGCAACGCCCTGCCCCCGCGCGAAATCGGCGAAATCGCGATCCGCGCGCAGGCCAACATGCGCGAATATTGGGGCCGGCCCGAGGCGACGGAGGAGACGATCGACGGCGACGGCTGGCTGCGCACCGGCGACGCCGGCTACACCGACGAGGACGGCTATTTCTACCTCCACGACCGGGTGAAGGACATGATCATCTCGGGCGGCGAAAATGTCTATCCGGCCGAGGTCGAGAATGCGATCTACGGCCATCCCGCCGTCGCCGACGTCGCGGTCGTCGGCGTCCCCGACGAAAAATGGGGCGAGGCGGTGAAGGCGTGCGTCGTGCTGAAGGACGGCGAGACCGCCGACGCAGCCGAGATCATCACTTGGGCGCGGACACGGATCGCGGGCTATAAATGCCCCAAGTCGGTCGATTTCATCCCCGCGCTGCCGCGCAATCCGTCGGGCAAGATTTTACGCCGCGAACTGCGCGCACCCTATTGGGAAGGCCGCGAGCGGCAGATCGGATAGCGCACCCCATATCGTCGTCATTGCGAGCGCAGCGAAGCAATCCAGAGTTGCGTAAACCGCTCTGGATTGCTTCGCTGCGCTCGCAATGACGAAGCTTACTATTGCGCCTGCAACTTCGCCATCGCCGCACCCACCGCCGCAGCAATATCATGCTCCTGCGGATTCCCCCGCAAAGCCAGCCCGCCATTGGGCTGCAAATTCTCGCCGGTCACGAACGCCTCGTCGCTCGCCAGCCACAGGCACGCATTCGCCACATCCTGCGCCGTGTTGAGCCGCCCCAGCGGATAACGCGGCAAAAAGGCATCGACGAGCCCCGGGGTCGCGAACGCCCCCTCGGTCATCGGCGACTCGGTAAATGCCGGCGACACGATATTCGCGCGGATGCCCGCGGCGCCGAAATCATTGGCGACGCAGCGGACCAGCGCCTCCGACCCCGTCTTGGTCCCGATATAAGCCGCATGATTGCCGATCGGCGATCGCGTCGTCGCCGACGAAATCTGGATGATCGAGCCGCCGGTCGGATCGTTGGCCAGCATCGCGCCGACGAAGGCCTGGAGGAAATGATGCACCCCGGTGAACTGCAGCGCGACGATGGCGTCCAGTTCCTCCTCGGTCACCTCGAGCAGCGGCTTGAGCAGCCCCCAGCCGCTCGCGTTCATCGCGATGTCGATCCCGCCCATCGCCGCCTTCGCCGCATCGGCGAGCGCAAAGACCGACGCCTTGTCGGTGATGTCACACAGCGCGGCGTGACCGCCGATCTCGGCCGCCAGCGCGTCGAGGGGTTCCCGCTTACGCCCCGCGACCATCACCGTCGCGCCTTCGCGCGCGAACAGCCGCGCGGTGACCTGCGCCATATTGCCCGTCGATGCGGCGCCGATGATGACGGCGCGTTTGCCTGCCAGCCTGCCCATGTCGTTCTCCTCAGAGTTTCAAGAGTTGCTTGCCGCGGTTCTGGCCGCTGAACAGGCGTTTCAGCGTCGCGGGCGCATTTTCGAACCCGTGCTGCACATCCTCGCGGTAATTCAGCCGGCCATCGAGCACGAAGCCCTCGAGCCGCTTGCGGATCTCCGGAAACTCGGCCGCCCAGTCGAGCACGATGAACCCCGCCATCGATCCGCGGCGGAAGATCAGGTTGAAGTAATTCTGCGGCCCCGCGGGCAGCGATCCGCTCTCGTACCGGCTGATCCCGCCGCACACCGCGACCCGCGCGCCCGTCGCGATCTCGCCGAGCATGTCGTTCAAAATCGCGCCGCCGACATTGTCGAAGATCACGTTGACGCCGCCGGGGCAAAGCTCCTTGATCTGCTTTCGAACATTACCCGCCTTGTAATCGATCGCGGCGTCATAGCCCGCTTCCTCGACAAGCCAGCGACACTTGTCCTCGCCCCCCGCGATGCCGACCGCGCGGCACCCGGCGATCTTCGCGAGTTGGCCGACCACCGATCCCGTCGCCCCCGCCGCGCCCGAGACGAGCACCGTATCGCCCGCGACCGGACGCCCGACCTTGAACAGCCCGCAATAGGCGGTGACCCCCGTGGTGCCGAGCACCGAGAGCATCGCGGTCGGCGGCAGTGCGGTGTCGATCTTCACCAGCCCGTCGCCGTTCGAGACATGCCATTCGGTCCAGCCGGTCGAGCCCATCACCAGGTCGCCGGCGGCGAAACCCGGATGACGGCTCTCGACGACTTCGCTGATCCCGCTTCCGCGCATGACGTCGCCGATCGCCATCGGCGCGACATAGTCGGCGATATTTTCCATCCACCCCTTCTGCGCCGGGTCGAAGCCGAGGTAGAGTGTCTTGAGCAACAATTCGCCGTCGCCGGGCGCACCGACCTCCTTTTCGGCCAGCACGAAATCGCCGTCCTCGATCCCGCGTCCGCGCGGATGTCCGTTGAGCAGCCATTGGCGCGATGTCGGCATCGATACTCTCCCTGTTCTTTGTCCGGAAATTGCGCCCGCGTCCCGCCGTCAGCCACCGCCAAAAGTGCCAGTCGATTGACGCCGCCGGGGGCGTAGGGTGCGATCAGGGAGAGAGAAGATGCCCGAGGTCCGCCGCAGTTTCTGCCGCTTCTGCCACGCCAATTGCGCGATGCTCGTCACCATCGACGAGGGCCGCGTCACCAAGGTGCAGGGCGACCCCGACGACCCGGTGTTCGGCGGGTACACCTGCATCAAGGGCCGCCAATTGCCCGAGGCGCATCACGGCCCGCAGCGGCTGACGGTGTCCCGTAAACGCGTCGATGGCGCGTTTCAGGACATCGCGATGGAGACCGCGCTCGACGAGATCGGCGCCAGGCTGTCGGCGATCATCGCCGAACATGGCCCGCACGCGGTCGCGGTCTATGGCGGCACTTACGCCTTTCAAAACAGCGCCGGGGTCGGCAGCGCGATGGCCTTCGCGCAGGGGCTCGGCACGCGCAACATCTACACCTCGGTGACCCTCGATCAGCCCGCCAAGGTCTATACGACGATGCGCTACGGCAACTGGATGGGCGGCATGCACACCTTTGCCGAGGCCGACGTCGCCTTTTTCATCGGCAACAACCCGATCGTCTCGCACTACGGCCCGCCGGGCGGCCTGCCCCCCTTCTCGCCCTCGCGCCGCCTGCGCGATGCGCTCGACAAGGGCCTCAAGCTGATCGTCGCCGACCCGCGCGAGAGCGATGTCGCCGCGCTCGCGCATATCCACCTGCCCGTGCGCCCCGGCGAAGATCCCGCGATGCTCGCCGGGATCATCCATGTCATCCTGTCCGAAGGACTCTACGACAAGGGCTTCGTCCAGCAATATGTCGATGGCCTCGACGACCTCAAGCGCGCCGTCGCCGATTTCACCCCCGCCGTCGCCGCCGGCCGCGCCGGGGTCGATGAGGCGCAGCTCGTCGCCGCCGCGCGCATGTTCGCGACCGGAACCAAGGGTGTGGTCTCGACCGGCACCGGCCCCGAAATGGCGGGCCAGGGCACCCTCACCCAATATCTCGTCTCGTCGCTCAACATCCTCTGCGGGCGCTTCTGCCGCGAGGGCGAGAAAAGCTCGATCCCGCGGGTCTTCACCGCGGTCAGCCCGCGCCGCGCGCAAGTGTCGCCGCCGATGGCGCTCTATGGCGAGGGCTTCCCCGCCTCACGTATCCGCGGCCTCACCCATCTCGGCATGGAAATGCCGTGCAACGTCCTCGCCGACGAGATGCTCACCCCCGGCGAAGGCCAGATCCGCGCGCTGATCGTGATCGGTGGCAATCCCGTCGTCGCCTTCCCCGATCAGGACAAGATGACCCGCGCGCTCGGCGGTCTCGACCTGCTCGTCAGCATCGACGTCAACGCCGAGAGCGCGACCGCGAAACGCTCCGACTATATCCTCGCCCCGACCATGTGCCTCGAACGCGAGGACATCAGCAACCTTTCCGAATGGTGGTACGAAATCCCCTACGCCCGCTATACCGAGGCGATGATCGACGCGCCCGGCGACCTGATCGAGGAGTGGGAAATGCTCTGGGGCCTCGCGCACCGCATTGGCAGCCCGATCCCGCTCGCGGGCGGTCCCTGTCCGATGGACGAGAAGCCCAGCAAACAGACGTTCCTCGACCTGATGACCGCCGGCTGCGTCGTCGCGCCGGGCCAGGTCCGCGCCGACACCGTGGATGGCCAGGCGGTGATCTATCGCGACCTCCATCCGATCGTCGAAGCCGGCGATCCCGATGCCCCCGGCCGGTTCGACCTTACCGCCGGGGCGATGCCCGACCAGCTGATCGCTTATGCGACCGCCGGCCAGCCGACTCCCGATTTCCCCTACCGCATGGTGTCGCGGCGCAGCCGCCACCGCTTCAATTCGACCGGTCAGAACCTGCCCGCGCTCACCGCCAAGCGCACCACCAACCCCGCCTTCCTCCACCCCGACGACATGGCGCGCATCCCGTGCAGCGAGGGCGATATCGTCCGCATCCGCTCGGCAGCGGGCGAGGTCGTCGCCGAGGCGCGCGCCGCCACGGGCATGCGCCCCGGCGTCGTGTCGATGGCGCATGCGTTCGGCGGTCCCGACGTCGGCGCCGACGAGGTGCGGACCCGCGGCAACTCGACCAACCGCCTCGTCAGCGAAACCGTCCGTTACGACCCGATCACCGGCCAGTCGCTGCAAAGCGCGATCCCGGTCGCCATCACCCCTGCCTGAGGACTACCCATGCCCGACAACCGCCGTTTCCTGCTGACCCGCCGTCCCAACGGCGAACCGGTCGCCGACGATTTTTCGCTGGTCACCGCACCGACGCCCGAGCTCGCCGACGGCCAGTTCCTGATCCGCAACCATTATGCCTCGCTCGACCCCGCAATCCGCGGCTGGATGGACGATGCGCCAAGCTATATGCCGCCGATCCCGCTCGGCGACCCGGTCCGCGCCTCGACCGTCGGCGTGGTCGAGGCGAGCAAGGCCGAAGGGTTCGAACCCGGCCAGTGGGTGCTCGGCCTCAACGGCATCGAGGATTATTCGGTCGGCACCGTCGGCGGCTTCACCCAGCCGATAGACGCGACGCTGGTGCCGTCGGTGACCAACTATCTCTCGATCCTCGGCGCGGTCGGGATGACCGCCTATTTTGGCTATATCGACGTCTGCGAGCCCAAGCCCGGCGACGTCGTACTCGTCACCGGCGCAGCGGGCGCGGTCGGCTCGCTCGTCGGACAAATCGCGAAAATCAAGGGCGCGAGCAAGGTCATCGGCATCGCCGGCGGTCCCGAAAAATGCGCGAAGCTGACGGGCCGCTACGGCTTCGACGCCGCGATCGACTATCGCGGGAAAGACCTTCAGGCGCTCACCGCCGCGATCCGCGCCGAGGCGCCCGACGGCGTCGACATCATCTTCGAAAATGTCGGCGGCGACATCCTCGACGCCGGCCTCAACAATCTGCGCCACGGCGCGCGCATCGGCCTCTGCGGCCTGATCAGCGAGTATAACAGCGTCGAAAAGATCGGCGCGCGCAACATCTGGCAACTCATCGTCCACCGCGCCTCGATCCGCGGGCTACTCGTCGCCGATTATATCCCGCGCTTTGCCGAAGGCGGCGCCGAGATGGCGGCCTGGCTGCAGCAGGGCAAACTCGTCGCCGACGAACATATCGACGAAGGGATCGAGAACAGCTTCGACGCCTTCATGCGGCTCTTTGCGGGGAGCAATCAGGGCAAGATGATCCTAAAAATCGCATGACGGGGCCACGGCAACTTCTCGTCCTCTCGGGCGGGCATCCCTATGAGGCCGAACCCTTCGCCGGGCTTCTCGCGAGCTTCGACGGCTGGACGGCCACGCATCTGATCCACCCCGAGGCAGAGACGGCCATCGCCGAAGGCGCGGCGCAGGACGCCGATGCGATCCTCTTCTACGACATGCCCGGCTATCGCTTCGAGGACGGCAAGGCGGCGACGCGGCCGCCCTCCTTCACCTATCGCCGCGCCATCGCCGACCATTTCGCGCGCGGCGGCGGTGCGGTCGCGATGCACCATGCGATCGCGGGCTGGGCCGAGTGGCCCGAGTGGGCCGAGATGGTCGGCGGGCGTTTTCTCTATGCTCCCGGCGAAGCGAACGGCGCTGCGCATCTCGACTCGGGCTATCGCCACGAGGTCCAATACGACGCCATCGTCCTCGACCCCGAACATCCCGTGACCGCCGGACTGCCGTCCCGCTTTCCGCTCTGCGACGAGCTGTATCTGGCCCCGGTCTGGGGCGCGGCCAAACCGCTGCTCCGCGCCGACCACGCCTTCGTTCGCGACAATTTCTATTCGGCGGCGCAGGCCGTCGCGGGGCAGATGTTCAGCAATACGGGCTGGGACCATCGCCCCGAAACCGACCTCATCGCCTGGGAAAAACCCGTCGGCGCCGGCCGCCTCGTCTACCTGCAGCCCGGCGACGGACCCGCCGCTTATGCCGACCCGAACTTCCGCCGCCTGCTCGCCAATGCCCTCGCCTATGTCGCCCCCGATTTGGCAGTCGCCTAACGAAATTGTGCATCGCGCCCGGGGAGCGGCTGCATATAGTCGGGCGTATAAGAACAAGATTGAGGGAAGAGGCGCGTGAACGACATCGCCGCAGGCAGTTTTTTCGAACCACAGGTGATTGCGGACCCGTTCGACTATTATCGCGCGTGGATGCCCAAGAGCCCGGTCGTCCAGCTGTCGGAGGGCATGTTCCTCGTCCTCTCCTACGATCTCTGTTCGCAGGCGACCGGCGACGTCGAAACCTTCTCGAACAATTTTCAGGGTACCTTGTCGGGCGCGATGGCCGAGGATGGCGATGTCGCGGCGATCCTTGCCGAGGGCTGGCCGCAGGTCGATACGTTGCTCACCGCCGACCCGCCGACCCACACGCGCTTTCGCAAGCTCGTCAACCTTGCCTTCTCGATGAAGCGCGTCGCCGCGATCGAGGAGAATATGCGCGGCGTCGTGATCGACCTGATCGACAAGATGGCGGCAAAAGGCGAAGCCGATTTCGTGCGCGATTTCGGCATCCCCCTGCCCGTCGCGATGATCGCCAGCCAGATCGGCATGACGAACGACGATCTCGACAAGGTGAAGCGCTGGTCCGACGCCTTCGTCGACCGCCTCGGGCGGATGATCCCCAAGGATCGCGAACTCGAATGTGCACGCGAAGTCGTCGAATTTCAGCATTTCGTCAAAGCCAAGATCGACGAGCGCCGCGCCAACCGCACCGATGACCTGCTCTCGGACCTCGTTTACGCAGAGGTCGATGGCGAACGCCCGCTCGAAGACGCGGAAATATTGTCGATCATGCAGCAACTGATGGTCGCGGGGAACGAGACCACGACCTCGGCGCTCGCCGGCGGCCTGCTCCAGCTGATCGAAAACCCCGACCAGATGGCGAAGGCGGTCGCGGCGGTCGACGCAGGCAATGAGCGCGCGATCCTCAACCTCGTCGAAGAAGTGCTGCGCACCGAAAGCCCGACCGCGGGCATGTGGCGCATGGTATTGAAGGATGCCGAACTCGGCGGCGTGAAAATCCCCAAGGGCGCGATGGTCCAGTTGCGCTATGCCGCCGCGAACCGCGATCCCGCCAAATATCCCGATCCCGACCGTTTCGACATCGAACGGAGTAATGCACGCAGCCACCTCGCCTTCGGCAAGGGCATTCATATGTGCGTCGGCAATATGCTGAGCCGCAAGGAGATGGCGGTCGCCTACGCCGAATTGCTCAAACGCCTGACCGACTTCCGCGTCGCCGACGGCCACCAGCCGAGCTGGCCGCCAAACATGCTGCTGCGCGGACTCACCACGCTGCCGATCCGCTTCGGACGCCGGGCATGAACTTCGATCTCGACGAAGGCCAGCAGATGGCTCGCGAGTCGATCGGCCGCTTCCTCGGCCCGGTCGACGTCGCGGCACGCCATGCGATGCGTGGGCAGGCCAGCGGCTATTCGCGCGATCGCTGGCGGCAACTCGCGGACCTCGGCCTGCTTGCCTTCGCCGCGCCTGAAGCGATGGGCGGCATGGGCGGGACGATGGTCGACCTCGCGTTGGTCGGCGAAGCGCTGGGCAAGGGCCTTGCGATCGATCCCTGGCTCGAAAATGGCGTGCTGCCGATCCGTCTTGCCGCTGCTGTGGGTGAAACGGCGCTAGTCGGCGACCTGCTCGCGGGCGAGCGCTTCGCCGCTGTCGCCTTTGCCGAACCCGGCCGCCGCTATGAGACCGAGGCCGTCGGGACGAAGTCGGACGGCGACCATGTCGCCGGCGCCAAGACCTTCGTCCTCGGTGCGCCGATGGCCGATACGCTGCTCGTGACGCTCGCCGGCGGGAAGCTCGCGAAGATTGCGAGCGGCGCTGCCGGAATCGTGCAGCAGGATTATCCGGTCATCGACGGATCGAACGCGGCGACCGTCGATCTGCACCGCACCCCGGCCGAAATCTTTGACCTGCCGCGCGCCGCCTTTGATCGCGTCATCGGCGACGTCCGCCTGCTCGCCGCCGCCGAAATGCTCGGCCTCGCGCAGACGATGTTCGACGACACGCTCGCCTATGTCGGCGAGCGCCAGCAGTTCGGCGCCGCGATCGGCAGCTTCCAGGCGCTCCAGCACCGACTCGTCGAATGCTATGCCGCGCTCGAACAGGCGCGTTCGATGGTGCTGCGCACCGCGATGCTCGACCCGACGACCGACGATGCGAGCTGGCCGCGCATCGCCGCGGGCGCGAAGGCCTTTGTCGGCGAAGCGGCGACGCAGATCGGGCTCGAAGCGGTGCAGATGCACGGCGGCATGGGCCAGACCGACGAACTCGCGATCGGCCATGCGCTGAAACGCGTCATGCTGCTCGACAAATTATTGGGCGATCAGGCCTATTGCCTGCGCAGCTATGCGAGGGCGGCATGACCGCATTGCCCCCCATCGCCCCCGGTCTGTGGACCGACGAGGCCGAACCGCAGCTGATCGGCGGGCGCCGTGCGAACGGCGAAATCATCTTTCCGGTTCCCGACGGCGACGCCGCCGCGCTGGTCGAACCGGTCGCGCTGTCGCGCCACGGCACGCTGTGGTCGTGGACCACGCAGGGCTTCGAACCCAAGGCCCCTTATAGCGGCCCCCAGCCCTTCCAGCCCTTTCTCATCGGCTATGTCGAGCTACCCGGCGAAGTGATCGTCGAAACGCGGATCGTCGATGCGACGCCCGCCGACATGCGCATCGGCATGGCGATGGAATTCGCCGTCGTCGCCTTCGACGACAACCGTTCGACCTATGCCTTCAGGCCCCGGAGCACCGCATGAACGACGACGTTTATATCATCGGCGCGGGCATCCACCCCTTCGGCCGCACCGACGGCCGCTCGGGCCGCGACCAGGGCGTCTATGCCGTAGGGCAGGCGCTCGGCGACGCCGGCGTCGCGTGGAACGACGTCGAATTCGCCTATGGCGGCTCGGCGGCGGCGGGGTCGGCCGATATCATGGTCAACGAACTGGGCCTGACCAGCGTCCCCTTCATCAACGTCGCCAACGGCTGCGCGACCGGCGGCAGCGCGCTGACCTCGGCGCGCAACGCCATCGCGGCGGGGGCGTGCGATATCGCGCTCGCGGTCGGCTTCGACAAGCATCCGCGCGGTGCCTTCAACGCCAAGCCCGCCGAATATGGCCTGCCCGAATGGTATGGCGAAACCGGCATGATGCTGACGACACAGTTCTTCGCGCTCAAGATTCAGCGCTACATGGCGCTCCACGGGATCAGCCGCCGCACCCTCGGCCTCGTCGCCGAAAAGGCGTTCCGCAACGGCACGCTGTGCGACCATGCCTGGCGGCGCTCGCCGGTCGACCTCGACACGATATTGAACGCGCCGATGGTCAACGACCCGCTGACCAAATATATGTTCTGCTCGCCCGCCGAAGGCGCGGTCGCGCTGGTGCTGGCGAGCGCGAAGAAGGTGCGCGAACTGGGGTCCGACGCGGTGCGCATCGCCAGCGTCGCCTTCCGCACCCGCCCCGAGGGATCGTTCGAGGTGTTCGCGCCGTCGGTCAGCGTCGATGGCGGCGGCAAGCCGACCCAGATCGCCAGCCGCGCCGCCTTCGAAATGGCGGGCATCGGTCCCGGCGACGTCTCGGTCGCGCAATTGCAGGACACCGAATCGGGCGCCGAGATCATGCACATGGCCGAAAACGGCTTCTGCGCCGACGGCGACCAGGAACAATGGTTCGCCGAGGGCTGGAGCGAGATCGGCGGCAAGCTGCCGATCAACACCGACGGCGGTTGCCTCGCCTGCGGCGAACCGATCGGTGCGTCGGGGCTGCGGCAGGTATACGAAAATACAGTGCAACTGCGCGGTCGCGGCGGCGGCCGGCAGGTGCCGAACGACCCCAGGGTCGGTTATTCCCATGTCTATGGAGCGCCCGGCCTGTCGGCGGTGGCGATCCTCGAACGCTAGTGAAATCATGGACTTAGACCTCACCCAAGACGAACTCGAATTTCGCGAGGAGGTGCGCGATTTCCTGCGCACCTCGCTGCCCGACTATGTCCGCGACGGCGCCAAGCGCACCCCCGGGGTATTTGTCGAACCCGATATCGGGCTCGTCTGGCACCGCATCCTCAATGACAAGGGCTGGGTCGCCTATCACTGGCCCGAGGATTGCGGCGGCACCGGCTGGACCCCGATGCAGCGCTATATCTTCGAAAAGGAATGCGCGATCGCCGGCGCACCCGCGCTGTCGGTGCTCGGGCTGCGGCTCGTCGGTCCGGTCATCTGCGCCTTCGGCACGCAGGAGCAGAAGGACCGTTTCCTGCCCGCGATCCGCGCCGGCACCGATTATTGGTGCCAGGGCTATTCGGAACCGCAAAGCGGCTCCGACCTCGCCTCGCTGCGCACCCGCGCGCGGCGCGACGGCGACGATTATATCGTCGACGGGTCGAAAATCTGGACGACCCACGCGCATCACGCGAACTGGATCTTCTGCCTCGTCCGCACCGACGGCGAGGTCAGGAAACAGGCGGGGATCAGCTTCCTGCTCGTGCCGATGGACCAGCCCGGCGTCACCGTCACCCCGATCATCACCATGGCGGGCGATCATGAGGTCAACCAGGTCTTCCTCGACGCCGCGCGCACGTCGGTCGCCAACCGCATCGGCGAAGAAGGCCAGGGCTGGACGATCGCCAAATTCCTGCTCGAGAATGAGCGCGGCGGATCGTTCCACGCCCCGCGCCTGATCCGCGCGATCGACCATCTCGAACAGCTCGCAGGGATAGCGCCCAGCGGGCACAATGGTTCGCTCGGCGGCGACATCCAGGTCGCGATGCAAATCGCGCGGCTGCGGCTCGAGGCCGAAGCGCTCGAAACCACCGAACTGCGCATCCTTGCCGACATCGCCAAGGGCCGCCCCGCCGGCCCCCAGACCTCGCTCGTCAAGCTGATCTCGTCCGAACTCCACCAGCGGATCGACGGGCTCGCGATGGATCTCCATGGTTATGACGGGCTGCAACTGCCAACCGTCCGCCCGCTCTACGGCAATGAAGCCCCGCCCCCGATCGGCGACGCCGACGCGCAGGTCGCCGCCGCGCGCTATCTCAACAGCCGTGCCTGGACCGTATTCGGCGGTTCGAGCGAAGTTCAGAAAAACATCATAGCAAAGACGGTGCTCCGCTTATGACACATGCATTGCGACTTACCGGCCCATATGAGATAGTCCCGATCATGGGAGAACAGGCAGAAAAACTGCCGCTCGACGGGTTCGCGCCCCCAATGGATGCCCGGACGCTCGTCGATGCGGTCACGATCCGCAACGTGGAGGATATCCACGATGCCGCGGTGCTGCTGCGCGACTATGCCGCGGCCTTTGGCCTGCGCGCCGCGCTGTGCGACGATATCGCGTCGAAGGAAACGATGGTCGACGCCGATGGCGCGGTGCTCGCCGCCGACCTGTTCGGCTGGCTCGGCGACGGCGAACGCTGGTGGGAAGATCATCGGCTAGCGCTGCATTCGCCGCTGCCGCGCTCGTGCCGCTACGAAAGCGAGCCCTTCTGGTGCAACAGCGACGGGTTCCGCACCGCGCAGCCCAACCCCTATCTCGATGAAATCAACCCGGCGCGCTATTTCGCCGCGAACCCGCGCTACAAGGCGGCGATCGTTATTCCGGTGCATCTGCCGTTCGGCCAGATTTCCGCCAACAGCTTTCATCCGACCGATCCCGACATCGACGATCTGTCCGACCTGTTCACGGACATCGGCGACACGCTGGCGTTGGCGACGCGGCGCTTCATCGCCGGCTATGCCTCGGCGATGCGGACCAAGCGGCGCATCCCCTCGGACTGCGAATTGTCAAAGCGCGAGGTCGAATGCCTGCGCTGGGCGGCGATCGGCAAGACCGACCGCGAGATCGGCATGATCATCTCGCTGAGCCACGCGACGGTGCGCTATCACGTCCACCGCGCCGGTGAAAAACTCAACTCGGTCAACCGCGCGCAGACGATCTTCAAGGCCGGGCAGCTGGGGTATCTGGGGGCGAATAGCTAGCTGGTGACGGCGTCAATATGCTTCGTCATTGCGAGGAGCGAAGCGACGCGGCAATCCAGAGCCTGCGTAAACCGCCCAGGATTGCTTCGCTTCGCTCGCAATGACGAAGCTTTTGGCGAAAAGCTCGCGCTCTATCCCAGCGACCTTAGCGGCGCGCTCCCGTCCCAATCCTTCGCCGCATCGCGCATCATCGCGAACAGTTCACGCGTCCCCGCCTGCGGTTCGAGCAGTTCGACCAGCGTTCCCGGCCCGGTCCCCGGATCGGCGTAGATCACCCCGCCGCTGTCGCCGACCGGCGCCTCGAAAATAATCTCCGCGCCGACCTCGCCGCACCGCGCCCGCGCCTCGGCGATCGAGTCGACCAGCACGCAGACATGATGCAGCCCCTCACCCACCGCATATTCCCCGCGATAGAGCGATTTCGCGTCATTCTCGGGCCGGATCAGCTCGATCTGCATATCGCCCCAATACCCCAGCGCCATGGTGAACACCGGGTCGCTCGGCTCGCCGCGATAGCGCCCGCCGGCAAGCCCGACGTTCGGCAGCAGGAAAAACGGCCCGGCGCCCATCACCTCGGTCCAGTGCTTCAGCGCCGCGTCGAAATCCGCCGGCACGAAAGCCAACTGCATGATCTCGCCCAGCGATGCGAGCGTGGCGGGTCGGGTCATCGGGTCTCTCCCCCTCAAAAGCGATAGCGCACAAGCGCCGGGCTTTGTGCGATAAGCTGTTCGAGACCCGGAGTCATACTGGGCAAAATGTGAGGAGAGCCATGGCCGAGTCCGATCCCCATATCGTCCAGAAGGATTGGCCCGCCGTCCGCAAGCGCAACGCGCGGACCGGGCTGCGCAAGCTGGTATCGATCGTCGCCGAAAACCGCACCGATCGCGCCGAGGCGCCGCTGCCGCTGCACAAGAGCATCTATACCGGCGAAGCCCGCAACGCCGCGGAAATGCGGCATATTTTCCGCAACGAACCGATCGTCGTCGGCCTGTCGGGCGACATTCCCAAGACGGGCGACACTTTGGTCTTCGACTCGGTCGGCCCGTCGATCCTCGTCGCGCGCGGCAAGGACGGCGTCGCGCGCGCCTTCCTCAACATGTGCACCCACCGCGGCGCCAAGCTGGTCGAGGAGACCGAACCGTGGAGCGGCCCGCGCCCGCGCCTCGTCTGCCCCTTCCACGCCTGGACCTTCGATCCCGCCGGCACCCTCGTCGGCCAGCCGGGCAAGGAGGGTTTCGCCGATTGCGAGATCGGCGCCCGCAACCTCATCGAACTGCCCTGCACCGAGCATCTCGGCCTCATCTTCGTGCGCGCCAATCCCGACGGCGCGCCGATCGATGCCGAGGCGCATCTGGGTGACTTCGGCCCGGTGCTCGCGCAGCTCGAACTGCACCGCGCCGAACCGGTCAGAAAGGGTATCCTCACCGCCGATTCCAACTGGAAGTTCGCACTCGACACCTATGGCGAGAGCTATCATTTCAAGATGCTCCACGCCTCGACGATCGGCGGCACGCATTACAGCGACCGCAACGTCTATGAACCGATCGGCCGTCACCACCGCGTCAGCTTCCCCGACCTGTCGATCGGCGCGCTCGTCGGCAAGGACGAAAGCGAGTGGCCCGACACCGAATATGGCGGGGTCCATTTCCTGTTCCCGAACACCGTGATCTTCTTCGGCGCGGTCACCCCCGGCGTTTATTTCACGCAGGTTTTCAGACTGTTCCCCGATGGCCCCGGCAAGATGTTCTGCCAGTTCGCGGTCTATGCCCCGTTCGGCGTCGAAAGTGAGGAGCATCGCACCATGTGCGAAATGGCCTATGACATGACCGCGACCGTCGTGCAGACCGAGGATTATCGGGTCGCCAGCAATGGCTATGCCAATCTGATGACCGCGCCCGCCGACTTTCGCGTCGTCCTCGGCGCGAACGAACCCGCGCTCCACGGCGTCCACCGCTCGATCGCCGCCGCGTGCAAGATGCCGCTCGACCAGCTTGCCTGACCTTTCGGAGTTATCGATGAACGACCTCTCCCCTCCCCAGGCCCCGGACTTCGACGGCGACCGCGACCGCGACGACCGCTGCCCCGGCACCAGCTACACCGACATGCTCAGGGCCGATACGCGGCGCGTCCCCGACTATCTGTTCGCCGAATCGAACCAGGAGCTCGGCGACGACCCGATCGCGATCGAGCGTTATGTCAGCGACGATTGGGCGAAACTCGAGCGCGAAAAGATGTGGCCGAACATCTGGCAGTTCGCGGCGCGCGAAGAGGATATGCCGAACCCCGGCGACACCGTCGTCTATGACATCAACGAAAAGAGCATATTGCTCGTCCGCCAGAAGGACGGCTCCGTCAAAGCCTTCTACAATGTCTGCCTCCACCGCGGCCGCAAGCTGCGCACCGAGAGCGGCCCCGCGGTGAATCTGCGCTGCCCCTTCCACGGCTTTTCCTGGCACCACGACGGTCGCTTCAAGGAAGCGCCCTGCGCATGGGACTTCAAGCATCTCGACGACAAGGACATGAGCCTGCCCGAGCTGAAGGTCGAAAGCTGGCAGGGCTTCCTGCTCGTCACCGAGAACCACGACCTGCCGCCTTTCCGCGAATGGATCGGCCCCGGGGTCGAGCATTATGACAATTGGCGGCTCGACGAATGCCACACCGCCGCCTGGGTCGGCCGCGTCATCCCGGCCAATTGGAAAGCGGTCGCCGAGGCGTTCATGGAGGCGTGGCACAGCATCGTCACCCATCCGCAGATCCTCGGTTTCACCGCCGACGCGAACACCCGCTACGACCTCTATGGCGACTTCCTCAACCGCGCGATCACCCCGGCGGGCGCGATGTCGCCGCACATCAAGGGCAAGGACCAATTCTATGTCCTGAAGTCGCTCGAGGACTTCATCGGCGGCGGCGACAGCCGCGCGCGGCGCGCAACGGGCGATCCGACCGACCTCAAGGGCTTCGACGCCGACGATCCGATGCTCGCGCGCAAGGTTCTGGCGCAGGCGAACCGCGATGCTTTTGGCGCGATGAACGGGCATGATTATTCGGCCGCGACCGACAGCGAGATGCTCGACAATTTCACCTATAATGTCTTCCCCAACTGGTCGCCATGGGGCGGGCTGGTACCGAACATCGTCTATCGCTGGCGGCCTTGGGGCGACGCCGACCACAGCCTGATGGAAGTCCGCATCCTGATGCGCACGCCCAAGGGCGAGCAGGCCCCCAAATCGGCCCCGATGCACCTGATCCCCGACGACCAGCCCTTCGCCAGCGCCAGCCACCTGATCGGCGCCGCGCTCGCCGGGGTGTTCGACCAGGATATGGAAAACCTGCCCTATGTGCAGGAGGGCATGAAGTCCTCGCCCAACGGGGTGATCGAACTCGGCCATTATCAGGAAAGCCGCATCCGCCATTTCCAGCGCACGCTGGGGAAATATGTGGGCGGGCAATTGCCATAAAAAGGGTGCTCATATCTTTTGTTGCGAACCGGTGAAACGAGCGTGGGCTTTGGGGTGGGGAGCGGACATTTAGCCTTCTCCCCTTTAGGGGAGAGGGTTGGGAGAGGGGGACATCGTCACGCCCCTCTCAACTCCGGCTAGCCGGTAAACCGGCAAGCCTGCGTATCTCTCCCCTGAAGGGGAGAGAGCATTATTCCTTCCGCGGCAACCAACGCCCGAAAGCGGTCATCGCATGCGCATCGGTATCGAACGGTTGAAATAGGTAGAAACCGGACACTTCTAAATCTAAGCTGGCGCATGACGTTGATCGGTACAGCTTATCTGGTTTACCTGCCTACCCCGGCTTTCCGAGAGATTATGGCAGAATTTACCGAACCAGATGATTTCGGCTCCATATATTCCGTTCGGCAGGGCCATCCCGATCGACACTGCGCCCCTGGGCGAGCAGAGTTGAGCGCAGCCCATTGGTCGATGTTCCTGGCATTGTTGAAGGACGATTTCCCGGAATTGAGACAAACCGCATTGGCGCGTGGGTTCGACGCCTGTTGGGAGGTGCATTCTCTCGACATTCAGGCGGGTGAAGACGCTGTTGCCGATGCCAAAACCTTGCCAGCATACTGAGCGTCCGCAACCGGTCGAAAACAGTCGTTCCTTGAATTTGCAAGAGATCCAATCGCAAAAAAAAAAGCGGAACTACGCCTTCACCGCCGACCAGTCCTGCCGCGCCGCCCACTCCGCGAACGGCGTCGGCGTCACCCCGAGCAGCCGCGCCGCCGGCACCGCATCGAGCGCGACCGGCGACACCGGCTGGTCGTTGTACCAGCGATAGAATTTGGCCATCCCGTCATAAATGCTCGCCGGCTGGACCTCGCGCGAGCCGGTGACGAGTTCGCTCATCCGCGCCGCGAATTCGTCGGGCGACAGGCTTTGGAAGCGCACCGGGCGCCCCGCCGCGACGCTCAGCCGCTCGGCCACTTGGCCACCGACCAGCGCCTCGGGTCCGCCCACCGCGATCCGGTCGGCGACCAGATCCTCGTGGAGCAATGCCGACACCATATAGGCCGCGACATCCTCCAGGCAGACCCAGCTGATCTTCAGCGTCTCGGCCGCCGGATAGGCGAACACGCCGCTGTTGACGATCGCCGGGCGCGACCAGATGCGCGCGATATTGTCCATGAACACCATCGGTTCGATGATCACATAGGGCACGCCGCTGTCGTGGATCGCGCGCTCGATGTCGCGCCGCCCGTCGTGCGCCGACAGGCCCAGATCATGGTCGGCAACGAAGCAGCTGGTGTTGAAGACGATCTTCCCCAGCCCCGCCGCCCGCGCGGCCTCGGCGATATTGCGCCCCATCGTCGCGGCGCGGTCGCGGTCGAATTCGAACGGCAAATGCATCGCCAGCGCATCCTGGCCGCGAAAGGCGGCGGTCAGGCTCGCGACGTCGTACAGGTCGGCCGCGACCTCGGGTACATCGGAATGCGGCGTCGTCGCCATCGCGCCCGGCCGCCGCACGCCAGCGGTCGGTTCGAAGCCTCTCGCCTTGAGCGCCGTCAGCAAGGGAATCCCCTGATCGGCGGGCGCGCCGAGGACGATGATTTTCTTCATGCCACGCCCTCCAATTGCTTCGCCGACACGGTCGCTGCGTGGCGCCCGGCGAGGAAGCCGAACACCATGCCAGGCGCGATCGTTCCACCCGGGCCGCCGTAAGTCATGCCCATCGCCGAGGCCATGACATTGCCCGCGGCGTAAAGCCCCACAATCGGCCCGCCATCGACGCTCAGCACCTGTCCATGGACATCAGTCTGCGGCCCACCCTTGGTGCCTAGCGCCCCGCTCTTGATCTCTACCGCGAAGAAGGGGCCCTGGCCGATCGGCCCGAGCGTCGCGGCGGTCGAGCCGCGCCCGTCGGGGTCGCCCCACCATTGGTCGTGCGCCGCATCGCCGCGCCCGAAATCGGGATCACGACCCGTCGCACAATGACCATTGAACCGCTCGACCGTCGCTTCGAGCGCGTCGGGGTCGATCTCCAGCCGCGCCGCCAGTTCGGACAGACTCTCGGCGCGCATCGCCCATTGCGGCGGCGCGACGCCGCGCTCGCCGCTGATCATCCCGAAACCAAAGCGGTCGATATATTGCTGGTCGTAGATCAGCCAGCACGGCAGGTTCTTGTAATCGAACGCGCTGACGTCCTGATCGTGGAACGCCGCGCCGATCGCATTGTAATTCGCCGCCTCGTTGGTGAAGCGCCGCCCCGCGCGGTTGACCATGATCGAATGCGGCAGGCTGCGCTGCCCCGCGACTAGGGTCTTGCCGGTCGAACTTTCGCTCTCGGGCACCTCGGCGACCGGCATCCACCACGCTTCGCGCATATTGCCGAGCATCGCGCCGACGCGCATCGCCATCTTGAGCCCGTCGCCGGTGTTCGTCTTCGGGCTCAGCGGATGCGTCATCGGGCCGCGGATGAAGGCGCGGAGGAGGTCGGCGTCCCATTCGAAGCCGCCGGTGGCGAGGATCACCGCATCGGCCGCGACCTCGACCTCGCCGTCGGCGGTTTCGAATAGCACCCCGACGACCCGCTCGCCGTCCATCAGCAAACGCACCGCGCGATGCCCGGTCTGCGGCTCGATCCCGCGGTCGAGGCACGCGCGCAAGAGCCGCCCGACCAGCGCCTGTCCACTGCCGCGCAGGTCGCCGTCGATCCGGCGCTGCAACTCCTCGGGCGTCAGCGGCTGCGGCTTCGCCTGCCCGAGCGGCGTGTCGTAGATCGAGAAATGGGGCATCGGATAATAGGGTGAGAGCGTCACCTTCTCCGCCCACTCGCCCAGTTCGTGAAACGAATAGAGCGGGCAATCGAGCGACCGCCCGCCATTCGGCATCCCGCCCGGAAACTCGGCGTGATAGTCGGGAAATTCGGGGATCGGCCGGAACTGCACCGGGGTGTTCGCCTCGAGGAACGCGACCATCTCCGGCCCGTGGTCGAGAAACGCCTCGACCAGAGGCTGCTGCATCAGCCCATGCGACATCGACATCAGATAGGTCAGCGCCTTGTCGCGGCTGTCCTCGACCCCCAGCGTCGCCTCATGATGGTTGTTCGGAACCCAGATCATTCCGCCCGACCAGGCGGTCGTTCCCCCGACCTGATCGCCCTTTTCGAACAGCGACACCCGCGCGCCGGCATCATGCGCTGCAATCGCGGCGGTGAACCCCGCGCCGCCGGTACCGAGGACGATGACATGCGGCGCTTCGGCCATGGCTTATGCCTTCAATTGGCCGACTATGTCGGCCGTGTCGAAATAATGGATACGCATCGACGCCATCTTGCCGGCGTCGTCGAACGCGGTGACCTCGGCGATATGCGTCTCGAAGCGCTTGCCGCTCGATTTCGCGGTCACGGTGAAGTGGAGCAAGGCGACGGCATATTTTTCGCCCCCGACCAGTTCCTGCCATTTGACCACCGGATCGTCCCAATAACCCATGACATGCGTGTAGAGCCGTTGCAGCGCATCGCGCCCGCGCCATTCGCCGCCATAGGGCAGCGACGTGGGTTCATGGATGACGAAATCCTCGGCCATGAAATCGGCGACCGCATTCCAATCGCCTGCGTGCACCGCGTCGTACATCGCCTTGCTGGCTTCGAGCGGGGTCATTCGATCGTCCCGACCAGCGCGCCGACCGGATAGACTTCGCCCTCGACACCGATCGGGCGGATGATCCCCGCGACCTGCGCCTCGACCTCGACCGTCGTCTTGTCGGTTTCGACGGTATAGAGGATGTCGCCAACCTCGACGCGCTCGCCGTCGCCGAACATCCATTCGTTCAGCGTCATTTCGGTCGCCGACATGCCGACCTTCGGGATGCGCAATTCCTCCGCCATCGCCTCAGCCTTTCCAGTTCATCGCGGCGCGTACCGCATCGGCGATCTTATCCTTGTTCGGGATCCACGCCTGTTCGAGCGCATTCGCCATCGGCACCGCCGAAAACGCCCCGCCGATGCGCGTCACCGGCGCCTTCAGCTTGCCGAACAGCTTTTCATTGAGCCGCGAGGCGATCTCGGCGCCGGTGCCATATTGCTTCACCGCTTCGTGGAGCACGAGCGCGCGGCCGGTCTTTTCGACCGACGCCGTGACCGTCGCCTCGTCATACGGCGCGATGGTGCGCAGATCGATCACCTCGACCGAAATGCCCTCGCCCGCCAGACGCTCGGCGATTTCAAGCGCGTCGAGCACGGTGCGACCATAGGTGATGATCGAACAGTCGCTGCCCTCGCGCGTCACCGCCGCCTTGCCGAGCGGAACGAAGTGATTGGCGCCCGGATCGTCGGATTTCAGACCGTAACAGAGGATATTCTCGATGAAGATCACCGGGTCGTTGCACGCGATCGCGGCGCGCATCAGCCCCTGCGCATCGGCAGCGTTCGATGGGGTCACCACCTTCAGCCCCGGCACATGCGCGAACCACGCCTCGAGCATATCGCTATGCTGCCCGCCGAACCCGACCCCGACGCCGGTCGTGGTGCGCAGCACCAGCGGCACATGCGTCTGCCCGCCCGACATGAAGCGCAGCTTGGCGGCATGGTTGACGATCTGGTCCATCGCGACCGTCACGAAGTTCATCAGCATGATCTCGGCGATCGGGCGGAAGCCCGCAAGCGCCGCGCCGACGCACGCGCCGACGATCGCCTGCTCCGAAATCGGCGTCGCGCGGACGCGGTTCTCGCCATATTTCTCGGTCAGCCCCGCCGATATCTTGAACACCCCGCCGCCCTGCTTCGCGGCGACATCCTCGCCGAGCAGGATCACGCCTTCATCCTCGGCCATCGCCTCGTCGATCGCGCGGTTGATCGCCTGCGTTACTGTGATCTGCGCGCTCATGCCGCAATCTCCTCTTCGAAGACATCCTTGCGGATTTCCTCCGGCCCCGGCAGCGGGCTGTTCGCCGCGAACTCGGCGGCGGCGTCCATCTGCGCGTCGAGATCGGCGACGATCGCGTCGAGCTCGGCCTCCGAAAACTGGTGGTCGAGCATCAACTGGCGGAGCCGCGGCAGCGGGTCCTCCGCCGCCATCTCGGCGAGATGCTCCTTCGGCATGTACGAGAAGTCGGCGCCGAAGAAATGCCCCATCATCCGGTAGCACATCGCCTCGATCAGCGTCGGCCCCTCGCCCGCGCGCGCGCGGTCGACCGCGGCCTTGGTGGTGTTGTACATGAGGATCGCGTCGTTGCCGTCGACCTTCACGCCCGCCATCCCATAGGCCTTGGCGCGGGTGACGATCGAATCGACCTTGGTGTGGTCGGCGAACGCGGTGTGCTCGCCGTAACGATTGTTCTGGCACAGGAAGATCACCGGCAGCTTCCACAGCTGCGCCATGTTCATCGCCTCGTGAAAGGCGCCGATATTGGTCGCGCCATCGCCGAAACAGACGATCGTCACCTTGCCGTCGCCACGGTTCTGCGACGCGAGCGCGAGGCCGTTGGCGATCGGCAATCCCGATCCGACGACACCCGTCGTCACCATCACCCCCGAGTCCGGATGGGTGATGTGCATCGACCCGCCCTTGCCGCGGCAGGTGCCGCCGACCTTGCCCGCGATCTCGGCGAACAGCGGGTTCAGCGGCACGCCCTTGGCGATCTGGTCGTGCTGGCCGCGATAGGTGGTGACGAGATAATCGTCCTGTTCGAGCGCCGCCATCGCCGCCGCCGACACCAGTTCCTGGCCGCGCACGGTGTAATAGATCACCGCGAGCTTGCCGGTCATCAGCAGCGAACGGAATTTCTCGTCGGCGCGCGCGACGCGCATCGTGCGGGTGTAGATATCGCGCAGCTTGTCGCGATCGATCGTCTCGGTCATGCGAATTCTCCGATGCCATATTGGGGGTTGGCGCTGGCGGCAGCGCTGGGGCGCGCCGCAACACGGTCGCGCCAGGCAGCAAGATTGGTCAGCGCCGGATCGAGCGGCTGCCCGACCATCGCGCCGAACTCGACGAAGCTGTAAAGCAAGATGTCGGCAAGGCTGAACCGCTCGCCCGCGAGCCACGGCCCCGCCCCGACGATCCGGTCGAGCTGCGCCAGCCCATCGGCGGCGAGCCGCTTCAGGTCCGCCGCCGCGTCGGGCAGGCAGAGCAGCCGACTCTGAAACATCGGCAACCCCTCGGCACCGCGAAAGCCCGCGGTCATCGGCACGACGACAAGCTGGTCGACGATCCGCACCAGCATCCGCGTCCGCCCGCGTTCCTCGGCTGTCGCGCCCAGCAGCGCATGACCGCCCAGCGTCTCGTCAAGATATTCGCAGATCGCAATGCTCTCGGCGATACACTGCCCATCGTCGAGTTCGAGCAAGGGCGTGTGCCCGAGCGGACTTTTCGCGCAGAAATCGGGTTGGCGGTTTTCGGCCGTCATGATGTCGACGAACCGGCGTTCGACCGCGACCCCCGTCTCGGCAAGGTACATCAGCACCACGCGCGGATTGGGGCCGAGCGACTGGTAAAGCTTCATTGCGCGCCCCTCAGAACTGGACGCGTTTGGTGAAACCGCCGTCGATGACGAGATGCGCGCCGGTCATGTACGGACAGGCGGGCGACGCCATGAACACGATCCCCTTCGCCACTTCCTCGGGTTCGCCGAAGCGGCCCATCGGCATTTGCGCCAGCGTGCCTTCATAGAGCGCCGGCACCGCCGACTTGATGACTTCCCAATTGCCGCCGGGATAATAGATCGCGCCGGGCGACACGATGTTGACGCGGATATTCTGCGCCGCGAGCGACTGGCTCAGCTGCGAGCCATAGGTGATCAGCGCCGCCTTCAGCGCGTTGAACGCCTGCGGCACGATGAAGGTCTCGACCGCGGCGGTCGACGACATGAAGATGATCGACCCCGACCCCGACGCCGCGAGCGCCTCGGTCAGCACTTCGACCCCGTGGACCGCGCCCATCACGTCCATGTCGAGTCCGCGCTGCCAGTCGCCGGTCGCACCCTGCCCCGACGAGCTCGCGGTATGGATGAAGATGTCGCAGCCGCCGAGCGTATCGCGCGCCTTCTCCAGCCAGGCGCGATAGCCATCGGGATTGCCGGTCATGTCGAACTGCTCGCCGAACACCTTGCCGGGCCCCGCGGCATCGATCGCCGCGACCGCCGCCGCGACCTTCTCGGCGTCGCGCGAGAAAAAGGCGACATCAGCGCCCTCGGCCGCGAAAATCTTGAGCGACGCCAGCCCCAGGCCGTGCGCGCCGCCGTTCATGATGACTTTCTTGCCCTTGAGACCCAGATCCATCGCATCCTCCTCTTGTGATTTTGAAGGGGAGAGTATCGCGGGGACCGACGGCAGGACATCAGCAAAAATGGGAGCGGCGAGTCATTCGCCTGCGGGGATTATCCCGCCACTTCCTCTTCGACGAATCCCGGCCAGCGCCGCATATAATGGACGAATTCGTCGCTCAGCCCTTCGCCGAGCAGGTGCGGCACCGACGCGGGCAGCGGCGGCGAGCGATAGGCCGGGTCGCGGCGAACGCGCTCGGGGAAGTCGTGGCGCAGGATGGCGGCGCGTCCGATGACGACGAAATCGCAACCGGCGTCGAGCACATCGCGCGCGTCTTCGGCGGTCATCACCTTGCCCGCGGCACCGAGGCGGACCGGGCCGCGCGGCAATTCGGCGAAATAGCTCAGCAGCGATCGCCCTTTCAGCCTGTCGTCCTCGGGTTCCTTGCGGGCATCCCACAGCGACATGTCGAGATAATCGATCTTGCCCCCGGCCATGACTTCCACCGCCACATCGCGGATTTCCTCGAGCACCAGCCCGAAGCGTTCGGGCGACAGGCGCAGGCCGAGCTGGAAATCGGGCCGGGTCGCGGCGCGGATGCCGTCGACGATCTCCAAGATGATGCGCGCGCGGTTTTCCAAGCTGCCGCCGTAATCGTCGGTGCGGCTGTTGGAGGCTGCCGAGAGGAACTCCGCGAGGATATAGCCATGGGCGCCGTGAATCTCGACGCCGTCGAACCCCGCACGATCGGCGCGCACCGCGCCCGCGATAAAATCGTCGCGCAGCGCCGCGACCTCGGCCTCGGTCAGCGCGCGCACGCCGCGGTCGGGCACCTCGGAGGGCGCGACCGGCACGTCCACCAGCACCGTGTCGGCGCGGCTGCCGGCATGGTGCAATTGCACCGACGATAGCGAACCCTTCGCCCGGATCGCGTCAGCGAGCACCGTCAGTCCCGCCACATGCTCCTCGCCGAAAACGCCGAGCTGCCCGGTGAAGCCCTGCCCCACCGGCTGCACATGCGCTGCCGCCGTCATCGTCAGCCCGAACCCGCCCGCGGCGCGCATCTCCAGCCACTTATGCTCGGCGTCCGACAAACGGCCGTCGGCATGGCTCTGCCGGTTGGTCAGCGGCGCGAGCATGAAGCGGTTTTTCATCGCGGGACCGCGCGAGAGCGACAGCGGTTCGAACAGCCGATCGGACAAACAGGAGGGACCTTTCCAGACGGGGACGCAGGGCGCCGGTTATCGCAGCGTGAAGCCCCGATAACCCTCGGCGGCCGCATCGGCGCAGATTTCGCGGTAGCGGCCAAGCCCGCCGATATAAACCGGGAATGTGCGCGGCTTGCCCGGCACATTGGCGCCGGTGTACCAGGTGTTGGCGGTCGGATAGAGCGACAGCGAGCCGAGCGTCGTCACCTTCTGCATCCAGCCATCCTCGGCGTCGGCATTCGCCTCGATCGACCTTATGCCCTCGCTGCGCATATGGGTGATGCAGTCGCACACCCAGTCGACATTCTGCTCGTTCAGAATGATGAAATTGGCGAGCGCCGAGGGACCGTTCGGCCCGGCGATGACGAACAGGTTCGGAAAACCCTCGATCATCAGGCCGAGGTGCGAGCGCCCGCCGTCGGCCCATTTGTCCCTGAGCGCGCGGCCGTCCTTGCCCTTGATGTCGATCGACAGCATCGCGCCGGTCAGCGCGTCGTAACCGATCGCGGCGATGATGATTTCGACCTCGACCTCGCCTTCGGCGGTGCGGATGCCCTTTTCGGTGATCTCGACGATCGGATGCTCGAGGCAATCCTTCAGCGTCACATTGTCGCGGTTATACGCCTCATAATAGCCGGTATCGAGGCATGGGCGCCGCGCGAAGATCGGGTAGCCGCGCGGGGTCAGCTTGCGCGCCGTTTCGGGGTCGTTCACCGTCTCGGCGATCTTGCCGCGCACGAATTCCGCCACGACCTCGTTCGCCTCGCGGTTGGTCAGCAGGTCGGAGAACAAGCCGAGGAACGACAGTCCGCTGTGCTGCCAGGCGTCCTCCATCAGCTTTTCTGATTCGGCCGGGGTCACGCTGAACACCGGGCGGTGGGTGATCGGGCGGACGCCGCCGGTCAGCGAGTGGCGCGCCGCGGCGCGCAGCCCCGGATAATGCGCCTTGATATGCGCGACATAATCCGCGTCGAGTTTGCGGTTGCGCATCGGCAAAGTGAAGCTCGGCGTGCGCTGATAGACGGTAAGATGCGCGGCCTGTTCGGCGACGACGGGCACGATCTGGATGCCCGACGATCCGGTGCCGATCACCGCGACGCGTTTGCCCTTGAGGTCGACGTCGTGGTGCGGCCATTTGCCCGACAGATAGAGCTCGCCCTTGAACTTCGCGGCGCCGGGAATGTCGACCTGCTTGGGCACCGACAGCGGCCCCGTCGCCATCAGGCAATAATTCGCTTCGTAGACGACCCCGCAATCGGTCTCGATGCGCCACAGCGCAGCCTCTTCGTCATATTGCACCGCGGTCGCGCGCGTCTCGAAGCTGATGTCGCGCTTCAGGTCGAGCTTGTCGGCGACGAAGCGCGCGTAGGAGAGGATTTCGGGCTGCGCCGCGAACTGCTCGCTCCACGTCCACTCCTGCTGGATCTCGTCCGAAAAGGAGTAGCTGTAATCGATGCTCATCACGTCGCAGCGCGCGCCGGGATAGCGGTTCCAGTACCAGGTGCCACCGACATCGTCGCCCGCCTCGATCAGATGCACGTCGAGCCCCATGCCGCGCGTGCGGTGCAGCGCGTACATGCCGCCAAAACCCGCGCCGATGATCAGCGCGTCGAGACGGCGGGGAGAGGTTGCGCTCATATTTTCAGCCTGTTGCATGATAGTCTTTCCGGGGATTCTTGTATCGGGTGCGGCGCGGGTCAGCCCGCGTCGGCGAGCTGCGCGCGCGCGATGTCCATCCCCGTGCGATAGTCGCTCTTGCCGCTCGCATGACGCGGCAGCACGGCGACGCGGATGATGGTGCGCGGCTGCTTGTAGGCGGCGAGGTCGCGCGACAGCGCGGCGCGCAGCGCCTCGTCGTCGGGGGCTTCGCCCGCTTCGACCAGCGCGGTGACGACGCTGCCCCATTTGGGATCGGGCAGCCCGAACACCATCGCGTCGGCGATGCCGTCGACGCGCTTCAGCGCCTCCTCGACCTCTTCGACAAAGACCTTTTCGCCGCCGGTGTTGATGCACATGCTGCCGCGGCCGAGCAGGCGCAGCCGCCCGTCGGGCAGCCGCTCGGCCATGTCGCCGGGAACCGCATAGGGCTGGCCGTCGATGATGCGATAGACGCTCGCGGTCTTCTCGGGATCGCCATGATAGCCCGCGCCAAAGGGCGGGCGCCGCGCGAGCCAGCCCGATCCGACCTCGTCGTCGCCGAGCACGCGGGTGCCGTCCTGATCGACGATCACCGTCTGCGGCCCCGGCTCGAACAGCCCGGTCGGCGTCGCGCGATCCTTGTTGGTGATCGCATAGCCGAAACCCGAGGCTTCCGACGCGCCGAGAATGTCGAGCAAAGTGAGCTGCGGCAGCGCCTCGAGCAAAGCGCCCTTCACCTGCTCGGACCACATCAGCCCCGCCGACGAGATCAGCCGCAGCGCGCTCAAATCCCAGCGCCCCGGATTGGCGAGCAATGTGTCGGCCATCGGGCGGGCAAAGGCGTCGCCGACGATCAGGATGCGGGTGACGCCGTGGCGCGCCGCCTCGCTCCACAATTCCTCGGCGCTGAAGCGGTCCGACGGTAGCAGCACGGCGGTGCCGCCGACGAGCAATTCGGCGAGCGAACTGTTGAGCCCCGCGCCATGCATCAGTGGACAGGCGGGCATGACGCGGCCTGCCGCATCCTTCAGCACCTGCGCGACATGGTCGTCCATGCTTGCGGGCGTGGTGACGGCGACCGGCGATTCGAGCTGCGAGCGCCGCGCATCGGCCGAACGCCACATCACGCCCTTGGGCCGCCCCGTGGTGCCGCCAGTGTAGAGCAAATAGCCGTCGTCGGGCGAACGCGCGATGCCCAGCGGCGACGCGTCGCCCTCCGCCACGATGCCGTCATAGGCCCCGTCGCTGCCGATCTGCACGGCATAGGTCAGATGGTCGATCGCGCCGCCGATCAGCGATGCGACGACCGGCCCGAACTCGTCCTGATAGAATAGCCCCGCCGCCTGACAGTCACGCAGCACATATTCGATCTCGGACGTCGTGTAGCGATAGTTGAGATTGACGTGGGTCAGCCGCGCCTTGAACGCCGCGGCCGCGATCTCGATGAACTCGGGGATGTTGCGCGCCAGGATCGCGATGCGGGCGCCCGCGGGCAATCCCGCCGCCAGCATCGCGCGCGCCAGCCGGTTGGTGCGGGCGTCGAAATCCGCCCAGTTGGTGACATGGTCGCCGCGAATGATCGCCGGGCGGTCGCCGGGCACATGCGCCGCGGTCGCGTCGAGCAGGTCGCCGAAATTCCAGTCCATGACGGCGGCTCCGCTCAGCGACCCTGAAAGACGGGCGCGCGCTTTTCGACAAACGCCGCGACCGCTTCCTGCGCGTCATAGGAGGTCGACAGCTTGGCGGTATTGCCTTGCTCATAGATATAGCCGTCGCGCAGCGTCATATTCTCGATCGTGCGCATCGAGTCCTTGGCATAGCGCGTCGCGAGCGGGCTCTTCGACGCGATCACCGCCGCCATCTCCAGGCAATAGGGCAACAGTTCGCCGACGGGCAGGCACGCCTCGATGATGCCGCGGCGATACATTTCGGATGCCGGGGCGCGATAGCCGGTGAGCATCATGCGCCGCGCCAGCGAGTGCGGGACGATCCGCGAGGTATGCTTGCCGCCGCCCATAAGGCCGACGTCGATCTCGGGCAGGCCGAAGACCGCATTTTCGGAGGCGACGATGATGTCGCAGCTCGCGGCAAGGCCGAAGCCGGCGCCGAGCGCCGGGCCGTTGACCGCGGCGATGACGGGCTTGGCGCAATCGGCGATCGAGTAAGCGACCTCGCGGACGACGCGGTTGCGGTTCCAGCGCTTGCCGGGGATCGACAGGTCGGGCCGGTTCTTGAGGTCGGCACCGGCGCTGAAGCATTTGCCCGCGCCGGTGAGGACGGCGACGCGCACATCGTCGCGGTCGTTGAAGCTGTCGAAGACGTCGGTCAGTTCCTGAAGCATATCGAGCGCGGCGGCGTTGACCGGCGCATTGTCGAGCGTGACCAGCGCGACATGGTTTTCGACTTCGGTGCGAATGTTGCTCATATCCGTTTCTCCCAGTTGCCGTCTCCATGGCATCGGGCGGCGGCCACCGGACGCGAAAGCCGCCGGGCGGGTCGAAAATCTCATTCGCGATTGAAACACGCGCTTCCGGAATCGCGCTTGTGATATCGGCGCCGACCGGGCCGCCCGCATTGCCCTTCGCCCCGCAACCCACGAACGGGGCCGGGCAACCTGCCCGACGGGCTGCACCAAGACCTTTAAAACCCCGCGCACCCCCTTCGAGGCGAACGCCATCGAGGGATGACAAGGAAAGCGCGATTCATCAGGGAGTGGACGATGAAGAAGCACAGCATATTTTTGGCGGGCGCCGGTATCGCCGCCCTCCTGACCGCGGCCCCCGCCTTCGCGCAGGACGCATCGGACGACGTCACGCAGGACGAGGCGCAGGCCGACGAAGGCGGCCTCACCGCGATCGTCGTCACCGCGACCAAGCGCGGCTCGGCGCAGAATGTCCAAGACGTGCCGATCGCGGTCACCGCCTTCGGCAGCAACGAACTCGACAGCATCCACGCGCGCTCGATCGCCAGCGTCAGCTATGCCGTCCCCAACGCCTCGCTCGAAAGCGTCGGCACCACACCCGGTTACGCGAACTTCTCGATCCGCGGCCTCGGCATCAACAGCTCGATCCCCTCGATCGACCCGACCGTCGGCGTCTTCGTCGACGGCGTCTATCTCGGCGTCAGCGCCGGCGTTCTTTTCGACACCTTCGACCTTGAGGGCGTCGAGGTGCTGCGCGGGCCGCAGGGCCTGCTCTTCGGCCGCAACGTCACCGGCGGCGCGGTGCTGCTGCGCACCACCACCCCGACCAACCGCTTCCGCGTCGACGCCAAGGCGGGCCTCTCGACCGGCCTCGAAAAGCG
This sequence comes from Sphingopyxis sp. EU05-FHT14B03, assembly GCF_058790875.1. Taxonomy (NCBI): domain Bacteria; kingdom Pseudomonadati; phylum Pseudomonadota; class Alphaproteobacteria; order Sphingomonadales; family Sphingopyxidaceae; genus Sphingopyxis; species Sphingopyxis sp. EU05-FHT14B03. Next base: position 145,049 of record NZ_JBYTDC010000005.1, on the reverse strand, counting down.
CGCCAGCATCTCGGTCTCGGGCCCGCTCGTCGGCGATGTGCTCAGCGGCAAGGTCGCGGTCTATTACAATGACGACGACGGCTGGTTCAAAAACGACTTCGACGGCAAGAAGCTCGGCGGCAGCGAAACGCTGATCGTCCGCCCTGCCCTCCGCTTCCAGCCCAACGACAGTTTCGACCTGATCCTGCGCTACGAACATGGCCGCATCCGCGGCGACGGCCCGGCGGTCACCAACCACGGCCTCTTCCCGCGCGACAGCTTCCGCGTGAACCAGAATTACGCCGGCTTCACCAAGACCGACTGGGATCAGGGCATCGCCGAGATCAACATCGACACCGCCTTCGGTGACGGCACGATCACCAACATCGCCGCGGTCCGCGCGCTCAGCAACGACAGCGGCGCCGACGTCGACGGCTCGCCCGTCACCAGCCTCCACTCGCGCAACAATATCGAACAGTGGCAGATCAGCAACGAGCTGCGCTACGCGGGCACCTTCGGCACCTTCGACGTGACGACCGGGCTCTTCTATTTCGACCAGGACATCAACTACGCCGAACAGCGCCTGCTCTCGGGCGGCGCGCTCACCGTCTCGGGCGGCGGGCGTCAGAAGCAGAAGACCGGCGGCGTGTTCGCCACCGTCGACTGGAACATCACCGACATGCTGACGGTCAGCGTCGGCGCGCGCTATTCGGCCGAAGAAAAGGCCGTGCAGGTCCGCTCGATCGGCGTCGGCGGCTGCAACCTCGACACGCTGCGCTGTTCCTACGACTTCGTCGACAAGGACAATTGGAGCGGCTTCACCCCCCGCGTCGGCGTCCAGTTCAAGCCGACCGAGGACACCTTGCTATACGCCTCCTTCGCACAGGGTTTCCGCAGCGGCGGCTACAACTTCCGCAACCTCAACCCCAATGTCGCGCCGGGTCCGTTCGACCAGGAAAAGCAGGACGCCTATGAAGTCGGGCTGAAGCAGGAATTCGGCAATGTCGCGCGGATCAATCTCGCCGGCTTCTACAACCGCATCAACGGCACCCAGCGCGAATTCCAGGCGCCCTTCGCGCCCTTCGGCAACTTCCAGATCATCACCAACGCCGCCGATGTGTCGATCAAGGGGCTCGAGGGCGAATTGCTGGTCAAGCCCGTCTCGGGCCTGACGATCGCCGGCCAGTTCGGCTATACCAAGGGCAAGTACGAAAAAATCCTGTTCGATCTCAACGCCGACGGCGTCATCAACGACCGCGATTTCGCCCTGAAATTGCCGCGCCTGTCGCCGTGGAGCTATGGCGGCTCGATCACCTATGCCACCAATGTCGGCGGCGATTTCGATGCCGAAGCGCGTGTCGGTGCCAACCACCGCGATGCCGCCTTCTACAACGACCAGAACACCGGCCTGCTCCGCGCCGCGACGATGGTCGATGCCAGCCTCGCGGTCACCCATGGTCGGGTCAAAGTCTCGGTCTACGGCAACAATTTGCTCAACGAAGCGACCTTCGGCACCGAGGCACCTTTGCCCTTCTTCGCCGGTTCGACCTTCTCCCCGCTCAACAAGGGCAGGGTCTACGGGGTCGAAGTCGGCTACAAATTCTGATCTCTCTCCCACTGGAGCCCGCCCCAAAAGCGGGCTCCATTTTTATGGGCAATCCATCCATGACCAAGATACTCGCAGGGCGCGTCGCGCTCGTCACCGGCGCATCGCGCGGCCTCGGCCGCGACATCGCGCTCAAGCTCGCCGCCAATGGCGCGGCCGTAGCGCTGCTCGACCGCAAGGCGCATTGGGCCGAAGACCTCGTCCAGCAAATCGAGGCCGACGGCGGCAAAGCCGTCGCGCTCGGCTGCGACGTCTCCGATCGCGACGCGCTGCATGAGGCGTTCGACAGCGCGGCGGCCGACCTCGGCGGCATCGACATCGTCGTCAACAACGCGATGTGGACCAAATATTCGCCGATCGACGGCATCGACGCCGAAAGCCTCGACAAGATGCTCGGGGTCGGCATCGCGGGCATTATCTGGGGCACCCAGGCCGCGGCGAAGCATATGCGGACGCGTGGCGGCGGGTCGATCGTCAACATCGCCTCGGTGTCGGCGCACATGGGGCTGCCCAATGCGATGGTCTATTGCGGGATCAAGGCGGCGGTCGAGGGCATGACGCGCTCGTCGGCGATCGAACTTGCCCCCTCGGCGATCCGCGTCAACGCCGTCGCCCCCTCGACCGTCGCGACCGAAGGCGTGCGCGCGATGCTCGACGACGCGACCTTCGCGGCGCGCGTCGCGAGCACGCCCCTGGGGCGGCTCGGCGAAACCTCGGACATCGCCGAGGCGGTGCTCTTCTTCGCCGACAGCACGCGCGCGGGCTTCGTCACCGGCCAGTCGCTGCTCGTCGACGGCGGCATCTCGATCGCCCTGCGCTGAAAATGTCGCCGTAGCCCTGAGTCTGTCGAAGGGCGTTTCTCTGACAGACGCCCTTCGACAGACTCAGGGCTACGGTTCAAACCGCGCCTAAACGTAAACCCCCTCGGCAATCCCGCGTGCATCGAGACCGCGGATCGCCGTGATCCGCCCGGCATCGGGGTGATCGGCCACCAGCCGGTGCCCCGAATTGGCGATGCTCGTCAGGTAAAGCGTATCGAGGTCCGGCCCGCCGAACGCGGGGCACGACGGAAAGGGGAGCGGCACCGGGATCGAGCGCAGCAATTTCCCGTCGGGCGCATAGCAGGCGACCGCCTGCGCCAGCACCAGCGCCGCCCAGATCCGCCCTTCGCTATCGACCGTCGCGCCATCGGGGCCCGATCCCTGCTCGCGGCAATCGACCAAATCCTCGCGCGGCCCGATCGCCCCGCTTTCGCCGTCATAGCGATAGCGCCGCAAATGCCCGTCGAGGCTGTCGGCGAAATAGAGCGTTTCGCCATCGGGCGAGAAGCTGATCGCATTGCCGATCGCCACCCCGCGTTCGATCTCCGCCCAGCCGCCGTCGGCATCGAGCCGAAACAACGCCCCCGCATCATCGTCATAGCCGGTGCGCATCGACGCGGTCAGGAAGCGCCCATGGCGGTCGGCCTTGCCGTCGTTGAGCCGCGTCGCGGGCGCCATCACCGGATGCGCGATCGCCTCCACGCCCCCGCTTTCGGGGTCGAAGCGGTAAAAACCGTCGGCCAGCGCAGCGATCAGCCCATCCGATGCCAGCCCGATGCTCCCGACCGGCTGGTCGAGCGTCCAGCGGCGCACATCGCCCCCTTCAGCATCGCTCGACAGGATTTCGGGCGCGATCGAATCGACCCAGTACAGCCGCTCGCTGCGATGGTCCCACAGTGGGCTTTCGCCCAGTCCGGCGACGCCGGCGGGCAACAGGTCGATGGCGACGGGCATGATCTTCTCCTCTTGTGACGGCAGAGGATAGCCGCTGCACGCGAACGCGCGGCGCCGGTCGGTCCGGCGCCGCCGCTTATTTCAGATGCGATTGTTCATTCCGCCGCGATGGCGAATTCCTCACTCTCGTCGGAGCTGTCATCGCCGCGATAATCCTGCGGGAAGCGATGGTGGAATTCGGCGATCGTCTCGCGCATGATCTCGACGAACTCGGCGCGGCGCGGCGACAGCCTTTCGGTCGTGCCGCCGATCCCGATCACCAGCGGGATGCCATGGCTGCTGTTGCCCAGCGGCATCGCGATCGATGCGATCCCCGGCACCGGATGTTCGGGCCAGTAACAATAGCCGGTGTGGCGGATCCAGCGGATCCGGCTCATCACATCCTCCAGCGTGATCGCCTTGTCGGGATTGAGCTCGTAATAGTTGGAATAACGATAGATTTTGTCGATCTCGCGGTCGCGCATCCGGCTCATCAGCGCCATGCCCGCAGTCGCGTCGAGCATCAGCCGCATCTCGCCCGGATTGGGCGGGCGCTTGTGCGGATGGTCGGGGGTGCGCATCGTCACATATTGGATGAACAGGTCGTTCTGGGTGACCAGGACGACCGTTTCTTCGGTCTTGCGGAACAGCTCGTCGATCAGCCAGTTATAGCCGTTTCCATAAGCGACATGGCCGTAAAGCCAGCTGCCGAGCGAGGCGACCTGCAGCGTCGGCAGATAGGTCCGCGTCTTGCGATTATAGTTGAGATAGCCTTCGATCACCATGCTTTTGAGCAGGTTGGTCGTGCTCGACTGCGGATAGCCGAGCGCCGAATAAATCTCGTTGAGCCGCAACGGCTCGCGGCGGTCGCGGAACAGTTCGAGCACTTCAAAGGTGCGCGATGCAGATTTGACGGGTTTTCTCTTCATCTCTCCACCCCAACAACGACAGCGCTGAAGCCATCTGTGGCCGGTCAATCTGCCGCCTTGCGGGCGGTCTCTGCTGCGCGCACGATAGCGGCCCGCCTCCGCCGGACGGGCAAAAGCGTGACTTCGATCGGTCATATCACATATGTGATATCCGGTGAAGCTCAGGACATGGGTGGCAAACCCGCCAGATGCGCGGCGATCCGCGCCCCCCAGGCGGCGCGCAGCCGCGGCGGCCCGTCATGCGCCATCTGCTCGTCGATCTCGATGATCGCACCCGATATGGCCTCCGCCGTCTCGAGCGCGCGCGCGACCGGAATGACCTTGTCGTGGCGGCCATGGAGGATCAGCGTCGGCACGCGCAGCGCGCCGAGCGCGGGGCGCAGGTCGGGCGCCGCAAGGCTGGCAGCGAAATGGCGTGCGGTGCCGCCGCGATGCACGCCGTGGCGCCAGGCTGTCCGCGCCTCCTCGGCAACGCGCCCCGCGTCGAAATCCGCCGCCATGCCGTTCGCCTGCGCGACGCCGAGCTGGCGCGCGACATAGCTATTCTCGTCGGGGATATGGTCGGCGGCAAGCCGGTCGAGCGCGGCATCGGGAACCGCGTCGGCCATCGACCGGCTCATCGCCATCACCAGCGACAGGCTGAGCACGCGCCCGGGCGCCTGCACCGCCAGTTGCTGCGCGACCAGCCCGCCGATCGAGCGTCCGACCAGATGCACCGCACCGATCTTCTCGGCTTCCATCACCGCAAGCACATCGGCCGCCATATCGGCGATGCCATAAGGCGGCGGCGCATCGCCCTGCCCCAGCGCCGCGGCCTTGACCGCATGCAGGTCGGGCACATCATCGACCAGCGCGGTCGAACGTCCGGTATCGCGGCTGTCGATGCGGATCGGCACGAAACCCGCCGCGACCAGCGGCGCGCAAAAGCCATAATCGAAATCGGTCGACGGGCGCCCCGCTCCCGCCAGCAGGATCACCACCGGGCCATCGCCCGCCGCCATGCGCTCATAATGGATGGTGACGGCACCGTTCGTTGCGAAGGCCATGGCTGCTTCTCCTCGCCCGCCCGTCTGCGCGCCGCACGACACCTCGGCGAGCGCGATGCGCGCGCGGGGTGACAAATCAGCATGGGGATAATGGCCAACCTTCGCGCTCTCGCCCGGTCGTCTTGCCAGCCTAAGCCTAGAGTGGCGCCTGCGAAGAACGGGCAAAGCGCCCGCCATGGAGAGGCCGATGACCAGCGACACGATCACCCCCGACACGGCCCGCCCTGCGTCCATGCCCTATGGCGCGCTGTTCCTGCTGATGACGGTTTACGCCTTCAACATGCTCGACCGCCAGATCGTGACCATCCTCGTCGAGCCGATGAAGGCCGACCTCGGGCTCGCCGACTGGCAGATCGGGATGATCAGCGGCCTCGCCTTCGCGCTCTTCTACACCCTGCTCGGCATCCCGCTCGCGCGCATCGCCGATCGCGGCAACCGCGTCGGCATGATCGCCGTCGCGCTCGCGGTGTGGAGCGGCTTCACCGCGCTCTGCGGCCTCGCGCGCAACTTCAGCGAATTGCTGCTCGCGCGCATCGGCGTCGGGGTCGGCGAGGCGGGCTGCACCCCCGCCGCGCACAGCCTGATCACCGACTATGTCCCGCGCGAACAACGCGGCCGCGCGCTCGCGCTCTATTCGCTGGGGGTGCCCGTCGGTTCGCTCGCGGGGCTCGTCCTCGGCGGCATCCTGCTCGCGACGCTGGGCTGGCGCGCGGCCTTCCTGATCGCCGGCGTGCCCGGCATCCTGCTCGCGCTCATCGTCTGGTTCACCCTCGACGAGCCGCGCAAGCGTGCGATCACGACACAAACGGCGGTCCCGCATATGCCGCTAAGCCAGGTGCTCGCGACCTTGCGCCGCCTGCCGAGCTTCTGGCTGATCTCCTTCGGCACCGCGATGGGGGCCTTCGGCTATTATGGTCAGGCGTCCTTCTTCGGCTCGCTTTACATGCGCACCCATGTGGCCGGGATCGACGCGATGGCGGCGGGCTGGGGCGTGCCGCCGACGGTCTTCCTCGGCCTCAGCCTCGGCCTGATCGTCGGGCTCGTCGGCATGGTCGGCACCTTCGTCGGCGGCCAACTCGCCGACCGCGCGGCACGGCGCGGGATCAGGGGTTATACGCTGGTGCCGTCGACCTCGCTCGTCATCGCGGCGCCGCTGTTCGCGGGCGCCGCGCTCGCCCCGACCGTGTCTTTGTCCTTCGCCTTTTTGAGCGGTGCGATCTTCGTCCACGCGCTCAACTATGGCTCGGTCTTCGCCTCGGTGCAGACGCTCGTCCCCGCGCGCGTCCGCGCGATGGCGGCGGCGGTGCAATTGTTCGTGACCAATGCGATCGGCCTCGCGCTGGGGCCGCTGTTCGTCGGCATCGCGAGCGACCTGCTCGCCCCGTCGCTGGGTAGCGAACAAGGCCTGCGCGTAGCGATGGCGCTCGTCGCGCTGCCGCTCGCGATCGGGTCGCTGCTGTTCTGGCTGGCGGGGCGCCGGATCGAGGCCGACGAGGCGAAGCAGGGCGCCTAGAATATTGATGACATTGGATTAATACACCTCGTCATTGCGAGCGCAGCGAAGCAATCCAGAGCGGATTACGCCACTCTGGATTGCCGCGTCGCTTCGTTCCTCGCAATGACGATTCAATCTCATGTCATCGCGCGCTAGCGCGTCATCTCCGCAAACCGCGCCTTGTGATAATCACGATCCCCATGCGCCAGGTCGAGCATCATCTGGCGGCGCAAATGATGGCTGACGATCAGTTCCTCGCTCGTCCCCACCCCGCCGTGGAGCTGCACCGCCTGCTGCGCCACCGCGATACCGCATTGCGCGACGCGGACCTTCGCCGCCGCGATGAGCGACCTCGCGTCGCCCCCGCCCGCGAGCTGCGACGCCGCGACCATCATCAGCGCGCGCGCTTCCTCGCACGCGACGCTCATGTCGACGACCTTGTGCTGGACGACCTGGAAGCTGCCGATCGGCGCCCCGAACTGCTGGCGCGTCCGCACATAGTCGAGCGTCGCTTCGACCGCCGCCTCCATCGACCCCACCGCTTCGGCGAGGTGCGCGACGATCGCAAGGTCGAGCGCGGCCTCGATGCGGCCCGCCGCCTCACCGATCGCGCCGACCGGAATGCCCGCGACACCTTCGAGTTCGAGGCTGCAATGGCGATGGCTGTCGACCGCACGGAAGCGCTGGACGCTCAGCCCTTCGGCGCTCGCGGGGACCAGGAACAGGCCGACGCCGTCGCGCTCGCCCGAAGTTCCGGCGTTACGCGCCGACACCAGATACCAGTCGGCGTCGGCGCCATCCTCGACATGCGCCTTGGCCCCCGTCAGCCTGAAGCCATCACCGTCAGCAACCACATGAGTCGAAATGGCCGCAATATCAAATCCTTCCTCTTCGACCAGCGCCGCGGCGATGCACACCTGCCCCGCTCCGATCTGCTCGAGCAGCGCCGCGCAATGCTCGCCCCCGCCCGCGATCAGCGCCGCCGGCAGCACGCAATGGCTGACATAGGCATCGGTCATCAGGTGCCGGCCGACAGCTTCCATGATCGCCATCACCTCGACCGGCCCGCCGCCGAGCCCGCCGTCTTCCTCGGCGATCGGCAGCATCAGCCACCCCAGCTCGGCCATCTTGCCCCAACGCTGCGCGGCACCTTCGCCAACTTCCGCCAGCCGCTTCAACCGCTCGGCGGCATTCCATTCCTCCGCACCGAAGCGTTCGGCGCTGTCGCGCAGCATTTGCTGCTCGTCGTTAAAGGCGAACTGCATCGCTAATCTCCCTCAAAGCCCGAGCGCGCGGCGCGCGATGATGTTGCGCTGGATCTCGCTCGACCCGCCGTAAATGGTGGTGACACGCGCATAGAGCGCGCCTTTCAGCGCGAAGGGCATATCCTCGGGCAGCACGCTCGCATCGTCGAGCGCCGCGAAATGCTGTGCCTTCGGTCCCAGCGTCTCGACCCACAAAGCGGTCGCCTGCTGCGTCAGTTCGGACCAGCGCAGCTTGACCATCGATCCGCGCGGCCCGGAGTCGGCGCCCGCCGCGGCATCGGCCATCAGCCGCAACACCATCGCCTGCACCGCCAGTGCCTCGATCTCGACCTGCGCCAGTTTCGCCTTGAACTCGGGCTTGTCGATCAGCAGGCCGTGCGCGGTCTTGCGACGCGTCGCGGCCTCGCGCACCGCGCGCAGCGTCTGCGGCAGGAACATCGCGGTCGCCGCGGCGACCATGCGCTCGCGGTCGAGCAGCACCTTGCCGTAATTCCAGCCCATGCCCTCCTCGCCGACGACATTGGCGGCGGGAATGCGGACGTCGTCGAGGAACACCTCATTGGTGTGATGCTTCTCATCGAGCGTGTGGATCGGACTCACCCGGATACCGGGCGTGTCCATGTCGACGAGCATCAGCGAAATGCCCTGCTGACGCCGCCCCTCGTTCGACGTGCGCGCGAGCACGAACATGCGGTCGGCGACATGCGCATAGCTCGTCCACATCTTGTGTCCGTTGATCACATACTCATCGCCTTCGCGATCGGCACGCGTACGCAGCGCCGCAAGGTCCGACCCCGCCCCCGGCTCCGAATAGCCCTGACACCACCAATCCTCGCCGCTGATGATCCGCGGCAGATAGAAGTCTTTCTGCGCCTGGCTGCCATAGGTGAAGATGATCGGACCGATCAGTTCGAGCCCCTGGTGGAACTGCGCGGGCGCATCGGCCGCCGACGCCTCCGACCAGAAGATGTGAAGCTGCTGCGGCGTCCAGCCGGTGCCGCCATATTGCTTCGGCCAGGTCGGCGCACCCCAGCCGCGATCGGCGAGGCGGCGCTGATAGGCGACCAGATTGTCGGGCGACAGGCGCAGCCCGGCGCGGACGGTCTTTTTCCACTCCTCGGGAATCGAGTTCGCGAAAAACTCGCGTAGCTCCTGCTGAAACGCCCGGTCTGCGGGTGCCAGGTCCAGATTCATGATCGCATCTCCCATCGATTGCGACGGACCTAGCCGCAGCAACGCGCGGCTGGCGCGCTAGCGGGGCGGGATCGTGCGACTTTCCCAAATGTGATTGTCGAGGTGCGCCGGTCGCCGCGCTTCGCGCCGCTCGCGGTCTGGGCAATCGTCGCGGCAATCAAGGGATCGAAAGGGAGAGAGTTGATGAACGGCCTGATGCAGGCGCAGCAGCTGACGACGGCGATGCTGATCCGCCATGCGGCGACCAACCATCCGCGGCGTGAAATTGTCTCGCGCGGCGCCGATGGCGCGCTCACCCGCTCGAACTGGCGGACGGTCGAACGCCACGCGCGCCACATCGCGGCGGGCCTTGTCGACCTCGGCCTCCAGCCCGGCGACCGGGTCGCGACGCTGGCATGGAACCGCCTGCCGCATCTCGAACTCTATTATGGCGTCAGCGGCGCGGGGATGGTTCTCCACACCGTCAACCCGCGTCTCTTCCCCGAGCAGATTCGTTACATCATCGACCATGGCGGCGCCCGCATCCTGTGCGTCGACGCCGACCTGCTGCCGGTCGTCGAACCGCTGCTCGCCGACCTGCCGAAGATCGAACGTGTAATCGTCCTCGCCGATCAGGCCGACATGCCCGAAACGCGCATCGCCGATCCGATATCCTATCAGAGCCTGATCGGTGGCCCGAGCGCGATCGCCGCATGGCCCGATATCGACGAGAACAGCGCCAGCGCGCTTTGCTATACCAGCGGGACGACGGGCAACCCGAAGGGCGTCCTCTACAGTCACCGCTCGACCGTGCTTCACGCGATGAGCGCGCTCGCGAACGACAGCATGTCACTCGGCGCCGCGGACTCGATCCTCGTCGTCACCCCGCTCTTCCACGTCAACGCGTGGGGTATCCCCTATTCGGCGGCGATGGCGGGATCGAAGCTGGTGCTGCCCGGCTCGGCGCTCGATCCCGTCTCGCTCTACGAGCTGATGCGCGACGAAGGCGTGACCTTCTCGCTCGGCGTGCCGACGATCTGGTTCGCCTTTCTCGACCATCTCGAACGCGAACGCGCGATCGAGGATCGGCAGGCGCTCAAGCTCGACCGCATCTTCACCGGCGGTGCCGCCACCCCGCGCTCGCTGATCGAACGCTTCAGCACCCTGCTCGGGGTCGAGACGATGCAGGCATGGGGGATGACCGAGACCAGCCCCGTCGCCACCGTGTGCCGCCCTCTCGCGCACCATGAAGATCTGGGCGAAGAGGCTCAGATCGACCTGCGCGCGCTGCAGGGCCGCTCGGTGTTCGGCATCGAATTGCGGATCGAGGACGAGGACGGCAAGGAACTACCGCGCGACGGCGAAGCCGCGGGACTGCTCAAGGTCCGTGGTCCGTGGGTGCTCAATGCCTATCACGGCCAGCCAGCGGGCAGCGCGCTCGACTCAGGCGGCTGGTTCGACACCGGCGACGTCGCGAAGATCGACCCTGACGGTTTCCTGCAGATCACCGACCGCGCCAAGGACGTCATCAAGTCGGGCGGCGAATGGATCAGTTCGATCGATCTCGAAAATGCCGCCGTCGCGCATCCGAAAGTCGCCGAGGCGGCGGTGATCGGCGTCGCGCATCCCAAATGGCAGGAACGCCCGCTGCTGCTCGTCCAACTCCACCCCGGCGAAACCTGCACGAAGGAAGAGGTCATGGCGCATCTCGCCGACAAGGTCGCGCGCTGGTGGCTACCCGACGACGTAATTTTCGTCGAGGAATTGCCGCACACCGCGACGGGCAAGCTGCTCAAGACCGAACTCCGCAAGCGCCACGGCGATCATTTCGCCGCGGCAGCGGACGCGGTCAGCTGATCGCGAAGACGTGATACATCGGACCGTCGTCGGTGCGCATGCCATTGGCGACGGCGACGGTCCGGTTGAGCCAGTCATAATCGGGGTGGCCGGTGACGAAGCGCGGCGTCGTGCGCAGATAGAGATCCTCATAAGGCCCCGGCTCGCGCCGCGCGAAACGCGCCTCCGCCTCGGGCGAGGTCGGCGCCATCAGCCCGGTGTAGTGCATCGCGATCCGCGCGCCGTCGTCGGTTTCGAGCGAGGTGCGCACATCGATGATCATCGTGCCGTCACCGCGCCAGGTCACCCAGTCGGCGCCGTCGGGCATCACCCGCCCGCGCAGCCGCGGTCCCTCGAACGTTCCGCCATGTACCGGAAAAATCCCCATCCGGCCTTCGCCGCCGATTGGCTGCGCCTGATCATAGGCGACGTTCAGCCGCATCACGAACAGCGGCTCCCACGCCAGCGTCTCGATCCCCATCATGCCTCTCCCTTCGCACCCGTGCCGAACAGCTTGTAGACCGGATCGTCGGGCCACGGGCGCCCGACCGATTTGCGGTGCGCAAACCGCTCGGCCTCGCTCTTGTCGGGCGCCGGGCGTTCGTCGACCCAGTCGAAGACGACGACGCGGTCGGCGACTCGCCATTCGTCACGGCGCTTTTCGAAGCGATCGACATAGCGCCCCGCCATATACAGTTCGACCAGCCCGCCTTCGCCGCCCGGCTGGCGCTGCAACGCGGTGAAATAGCTTTCGACGGCGGCCTCGTCCCCGCGCAGTTCGATCAGGATATTGTGAATCTGGTGGATACCGCGTTCGATCAGCGGCAACGACTGTAGCGCCCAGTCGACAAAGCCGTCGGTCGTACCATTATAGGCGCCATGATCGTCGGTGCCGCCGGGCCAGCAGGCCGACCGCAACATCGCCTCGTCGCACCGGTCGATCCCGCGGCAATAACGAAACAGGCAATCGCGGATCATCTCGCGATCCCAAAGCGCGGCAATCGTCTGCGCCGACATGTCCATCTCCTCTTCGCGCCAATCGGGCGCCTTGCGCCCCAAAGGCCGACGCTAGACGCCGGCGCCGCGCCCCGCGAGCATCGCTCGCCCGCGACGCGCGATTATCGCGTGGATGATGGACCGAATCCGGCAGGCTGATGATCCGCCCCGAAAGGTCGTTGGACAAATGCCCTTCTCGTTGTTATCGATGTCATTGGAAGGACATCCGATGCTCGATCCCGATATTGCCGCCTTCGCCGGTCCGCCGCAGGAGATGCCGCCGCTCACGCCCGAACTGATTCCGCTGCTTCGCGCGAACATGGCGATGATGGCGGCGGCGATGCCGGGCGCCGCTATCGATCGGGTCGAGGATTTCGACGCCGACGGCGTTCCGGTTCGTCTCTACCGCCCCGCGTCCGACCGCCCCTTGCCGCTCCTCGTCTTTCTCCACGGCGGCGGCTGGATGTTCGGCGACCTCGATACGCATGACGCCATGACCCGTCACCTCGCTGCGGCGAGCGGCTGCGCGGTCCTCGGCGTCGGTTATCGCCTCGCGCCCGAGCATAAATTTCCGGCCGGGCTCGACGATGCGATGACCGCCTTCGACTGGGCGCGCCGATCGGCGGCGGACCTCGGCTGCGACCCGGTCCGCGTCGCGCTCGGCGGCGAAAGCGCCGGCGGGAACCTGACCGCCGCGGCGACCCTGCGGCTCCGCGACGAGGGCAAGCCGCAACCGCTTTTTCAGCTGCTCATCCACCCCGCGACCGATATGAGCTTTTCCCTGCCATCGTTCGCCGAAGTCGCCGCACCGGGGCTGTCGAAACCCTATCTCGATGCGTGCCGCGAATATTATCTGGGCGATACGCCGGAATCCGATCCGCTCGCCTCGCCGCTGCTGGCCGCCGACCATAGGGGCCTCGCGCCCGCGATCGTCCTCACCGCCGCCGAAGACCCGCTGCGCGACGACGGCGAATATTATGCCGCGGCACTGGTCCGGAGCGGCGTCGAGACGCTCGCCTGCCGCCTTCCCGGCCTGCCGCACGGCTTTCAGTTCCTCCCCATCACCATCGCGGCGGTCGCGGCCGCCAATGACTTGATCGGAGGGCTGGTCCGCCGCTACTTCGCCTGTAGATAGGGGCCGGGTTTAAGGGGACGTGCAGCGATGAGCAGAATCGGCAAGGGCGAACGACCGACCATGGAAAGGGTCGCGGCGCTGGCCGGTGTCTCCAAGATCACCGTTTCGCGCGCGCTGCGCGGCAGCGACCTCGTCCGTCCCGAGGTGCGCGAACGCATCGCGGAGGTTGCGAAACAGGTCGGCTATCGCATGAACGTCGCGGCGCGCAGCCTGCGGACGCGCGAAACGCGGACGATCGCGGTGGTGATCGACCACCGCGATCCCGACCACCAGTCGCACACCGATCCGCTGATCCTCGCGATCATCGGCGGGCTGCTCGAGGCGCTGACCCCGGCGGGCTATTCGATCCTGCTGACGACGAACGAGCATTTCCTGTCGTCCAACGCGGTCGGCGCCGACGGCGCAGTGATGCTCGGTCAGGGCGAAGGCGCGCAGCGGGTGACCGAGGTCGCCGCGATGAACCTGCCGATCGTCGCCTGGGGCGAACCGGTGCCGGGGGTCGGCATCAAGGTGGTGGGCAGCGACAACCGCATGGGCGGCAAGCTCGCCGCCGAGCATCTCGTCGCGCACGGCGCTACGCGCCTGCTGTTCCTCGGCGACATGCAGCATCCCGAGATCGCCGCCCGTCTCGAAGGCTTTCGCGAGGCGCTGGCGGCCAGCGAGGCGCGGCTGGTCGGTGCGCTGCCCTGCCCCTTCACCCCCGAAGGCGCGGCCGATGTCGTCCGCCGCGCGCTCGACGACGGCACGGCGTTCGACGCCATTTTCGCCGCGAGCGACTTCATCGCCGCCGGCGCGTGCGACGCGCTGCTGGCGCATGGCACGACGGTGCCGGGCGACGTCGCGATCGTCGGGTTCGACGATGCGCCGATCGCCAGCGTCCACCGCCCGTCGATCAGTTCGATCCGGCAGGACGGCGCCGCCGCGGGCCGCACCCTCGGCGCGGCGATCGTCGCGCTGATCGAGGGAAATACGAGCACGACCGCGCATGCGCTTCCCGTCGAACTCGTCGCGCGCGAAACGAGCCGCTGACGTCTCAGCCGAGATATTTGCGGAAGAAGCCGGCGACGATCTTATAGGTCTCGACCGATTCGGGCAGGTCGACGTCCATATGATGCGCGTGCCACAGCCCGTCGAACAGGACGAAGCTCGCCTCGACACCCGCCGCGAGCAGGCGGCGGTGCATCACCGACACCGCGCTCGCGGCAAAATCGCGCGTCGCCGAGATCAGCAGGCTCGGCGGGAAATGCGCGAGCAGTTCGGGGTGCCCGGCCGCCAGCACCAGCGGATCAGAAAGGTCGGCGCCCGAGAAATATGGCAGGTCTTCGATCTTCGGGGTCGCACCCGAGCGGACGCGCGGATCGAATAAGGCCTGCGCCAGCGCCGCATCGCCCGCAAAGGGGACCGGCGCGCCATGGAACAGCCCGATGGCGCCGGGCGGCGGCAGGCCCTGATGAAGACAATGCGCCACCGCCTGCGTCGTCAGCACCGCGCCCGCCGAACAGCCGTAGATGCCGATGCTCGCCGGATCTACCGTTTCGGTCACCGCGCGATAGACCGCGACGATATCGTCGACCGCGGCGGGATAGATATGGTCGGGCGCCAGGCGGTAATCGATCGCGAGCACGCGCATGCCGGCGACCGCTGCGATCGGCACCGCCTCAAGCAGCGCCCCCGGCCCTTCGCCCCACATGAACGCGCCGCCGTGCAGGCAGAGCAGCACCGGCGATCCGGAGGCGCCGCCCGACGGCACGACGTCATAAACCTTCACCCCGGCGATCTCGCGCTCGGCAATATCGACGGCATATCTGGCCGTCGCCTTGTCGAGCAGGCGCTGGTTGTAGGCGGCAAAATAGGGACGCGCTTCCGACAGGTCCGCCGGAGTCGCGGATTCGGTCAGGAAAGCGGCAAACCGCGCTTTCGCTTCCGTGCTGACCCACGGGCCGAATTGCTCGATATCGCTCATGACATCCCCATCCTGCTATCGATATCAGTTATCGACTTGCCCTATTGATAGCGCCCCGGCGGCTTGAAGCAAGAGCTATTGACATCGATATCATCTTCCTTCATCCGCTGTCTCGACCGGATGAATCCGGCTATCCTTTGGGAGGGAAGAGATGATGTCGATGCGTTCCGCCTTTCTTGTCGCACTGGCTTGCAGCGCCAGTTTGCTGCCCGCCGCCGCGTTCGCGCAGGCCGATGCGGCGCCCGCCGACCAGCCGGACACGTCGGCCGAAGACGGTCGCGGCCTCAATGACATCATCGTCACCGCGCGGCGCCGCGAAGAAAAGCTGCAGGACGTGCCGATCGCCGTCACCGCCTTTACCGACGAGGCGCTCGAGCAGAAGGGGGTCACCGATCGCACCTCGCTCGCCGACAACACCCCCTCGCTGTTCACGATCAGCGGCGGCTACCCGCGCGAGTTCGCCTATTTTGCGCTGCGCGGGCAGGGCCCGGCCTTCGGATCGACCCCGGGCGTGGTCAATTATTTCGCCGAGGTGCCCAACAGCGTCAACGTCGACGGCCGCGTCGGCACCTATTTCGACCTCGCCAACATCCAGGTGCTCGCGGGGCCGCAGGGCACGTTGTTCGGCAAGAATGCAACCGGCGGCAACATCCTCTTCGAACCCGTCAAGCCGAAGAATGCATTCGAAGGTTATGTCCGCGTCCAGCTCGGCAATTACGACGACCGCCGGATCGAGGGCGCACTCAACACGCCGATCGTCCCCGGCCGCGTGATGCTGCGCATCGCGGGCGAGGTCGGGCGCCGCGACGGCTATACCAAGGACGTCGGCCCGTTCTTCGCGGGCAAGGATTATGACAATCTCGCCTATGAAAGCTTCCGCTTCGGGCTGACCCTGCGCCCGACCGACAATGTCGAACTTTATACGATGCTGCGCTATTATCACTCGGACAACAATGGCGGCGGCACCGTGCTCGGCGCGTACAACCCGGCGGCGGGTTTCGACGCCACGCCGCTGGGGCTGGGCTTCCTGCCGGTGGCGGCCTTCTATCCAGGCGTGCTGACCGCGGTCGCCGAACAGCAGGCGCGCGGCCCGCGCCGCGTCTCCTATGACCTCGACCAATTCTCGGAGACGAAATATTGGCAGGTCATCAACCAGGCGTCGGTCCAGCTGACCGACAACATCAAGCTGCGCAACATCGTCAGCTATTCGGAGCTGCGCACGATCTACGGCTATGATTATGACGCGATGCCCTTCCCGATCGCCGGGCAGCGCGGGCGCATCCCGACCGTCGCACCCAATTTCTTCACCGAGGAACTGCAGCTGCAGGGCACTTTGTTCGACGACGCGGTCGATTTCTCGGTCGGCGGCTATCTCGACCGCCAGAGCTGGAGCGATCCCGCGGGGATCGAACAATATACTTTCTTCCCCATCGGCACCCTGCTTCCGACGATCTCGGGCTTCTTCACCCAGACGAACAAGAGCGAGGCGGTCTTCGGGCAGGCGACCGTCGACCTCGGCAAGCTGTCCCCCGCGCTCACCGGACTCAGCATCACCGGTGGCCTCCGCTACACCTGGGAACATAGCTTCACCTCGCAGACGATCGGCGGTCCGCCCGCGGTCTCGGGCTCGGTCGACAGCGATTATCCGAGCTACACCGCGACCCTCGACTATGATGTGACGCCCGGCGTCCACGCCTACGTCACCGCGCGCGACGCGTATAAGTCAGGCGGCGTCAACGGCCCGGTGCCGATCGGTTCGGCATTCCGCACCTATGCGCCCGAACGCCTCTCCGACATCGAGGTCGGGCTGAAATCGCAATTCTCGCTCGGCGACGTCGACGTGCGCGCCAATGTCGCCGCCTATCGCGGCATCTACGACAATATCCAGCGCACCACCGCGGAGGCGGTGCAGACGCCGGCCGGCACGGTGCTGCTCAACGTCACGCGCAGCGCGGCGAAGGGCAAGATCCAGGGGGTCGAGCTGAACCTCGCGGTCATGCCGGTGCAGGGGCTGACGCTCAACGGCAGCTATTCCTACATCGACGCACGCTACACCGAAGTGGCGGATGCGAGCGCGGGGGCGATCCTGAACGGCGCGCCCTTCCCCTACACCCCCAAGCATAAATTCTCGGTCGGCGGCTCGTACGAGACCTCGCTCGGCAGCGTGGGCGACCTTGTGCTCGCGGCCAATTATGTGCGTCAGACCAAGGTCTCGACCGCGCAGACCAACAGCAGCTTCTATAATTTCCTCCCCGCCTATGGCCTGCTCAACGGCAGCATCGGGCTGAAGGACGTCGGCGGCCGGCCGATCGACCTCAGCTTCTTCGTCAACAACCTCACCAACGAGGCGAAGCCGGTCGGGGTGCTCGACCAATATGCGCAGTCGTCGGGCATGGTTGGGCTGACCTATAGCGAGCCGCGGATGTACGGGGTGCGGATCGGCTATCGGTTCGGGAACTGATCCGATGGCAGACCGCCCCGTACAACCGCCCTTCGCGCCGACTGTCAGCGAAGAAGCGCGCGCCGCCATGGCGCCGCTCCTCGCCGCCGGCTCGGCACCCGAGATGACCGCGACGCTGATGCGCAACGCGATCACGCGCAAGGCGGTCCGCGCCGCCGCAGCCAATCATCTGAGGCCGCTGAACAAGAGCCGCGCCAGGCGGTTCGACGTCGAGGTGAGCAAGGACAAGATCGCGGGCGTGCCGGTCAAGCTCGTCCGGCGTCGGGCAAGCGAAGCGGCCGCGGACCAGCGGCTGCTGATCAACTTCCACGGCGGCGGCTTCATGGTCGATTCGGGGTCGGAGACCGAGACGATCCCGATCGCCGGGCTGACCGGGATATCGGTCGTCACGGTGATGTACCGCATGGCGCCCGAACACCCCTTCCCCGCCGCGGTCGACGATGCGCTGGCGGTCTACACCGATGCTCTCTCGCAGCGACCGGCGACCGCGATCGGCATTTACGGCACCTCCGCCGGCGCCGTTCTGACGGGACAGCTTCTGGCGCGGATCAAGGCCGAAGGCCTGCCGATGCCCGCGGCGGCAGGCGTCTTTTCCGGGTCGGCGGACCTCGCGCTGGTCAGCGATTGCGAGGCGTTTCTGCCGTCGATCATGGGCGCACGGACCGCGCCCGACACGTTGGCCGACTATAGCGCCGGGACCGAGCGCACCGACCCGCTGCTGTCGCCGCTCTATGGCGACCTGTCGGGCCTGCCGCCGACGCTGCTGATGACCAGCACCCGCGACCAGTTGCTCAGCCAGACCGTGCGCTTCCATCTGGCGCTGCGCAAGGCCGGGGTCGATGCCGACCTTATGGTCTATGAGGGCATGCTCCATGCCTTCTGGGCTTATATGGAATGCCCGGAAACCGAAGACGCGCTCGCGGCGCAGGCCGCCTTTTTCAGCCGCCATCTGGCCCGCTGAGCCTTGACCCGACCCACCATGCACCCCGACCCCAGTCCCGCCGACCTGTTCGGCCCGCTCCTCGCCAAGGTGCAGGAGCGCGCGATTCTGCCCGACGGCAAGACCTTCGTCGACGCGCTGCCGAAGCGCCCGGTCGCCGAGATCATGCGCGATTTCGCCGTCCTGGCGCCGGGCGACGACGCGCTGCGTGCCTTTATCGCGGACAATTTCGATCTGCCCGCGACCACCGAAACCGCAGGACGCACCGCCTCCGCCCAGCCCGTCCGCGCGCGGATCGGCGCGATGTGGAAAGAACTGGCGCGCGCACCCGATGATCTTGTCACAGGCGGATCGGCACTGCCCGTCCAGCACCGGCACGTCGTGCCGGGCGGGCGCTTCCGCGAAATCTATTATTGGGACAGCTTCTTTACCATGCTCGGCCTCGTCCGCGACGGCGAGCTCGAACTCGCCAACGGCATCGTCGACGCGATGACCGACCTGATCGAGGCGCATGGCCATGTCCCCAACGGGACGCGGACCTATTATCTCGGCCGGTCGCAGCCGCCGCTGTTCCACATGATGGTCGAACTGCTCGACGACCGCCGTCCCGATGTCGCGGCGCGGCGATTGTCGGCGATGAAGCGCGAACATGGCTGGTGGATGGCCGGCACCGACGAACTGGTGCCCGGTCAGAGCGCGGCGCGCGGCGCGCGGCTGGCGGACGGCCGCTTGCTCAACCGCTATTGGGATCCGCGCGACACGCCGCGCGACGAAAGCTGGCGCGAAGATGTCGCGACCGCCGCGCAAAGCGGCCGCCCCGCCGGCGAAGTCTATCGCGACCTGCGCGCCGGGGCCGAAAGCGGCTGGGATTTCTCGTCGCGCTGGTTGGGCGACGCCACGCTGGCGTCCATCCGGACGACGGCGATCGCCCCGGTCGACCTCAACGCCTTTCTGTTCGGACTCGAAACCGCGATCGCCGCGAGCCCGGACGCCGAGGCCGGTCGTTATGCCCGACTGGCGGAGCAACGGCGCGACACGATGAACCGCCACTTGTGGAACGCCGAGGGCGGCTATTTTGCCGACCATGACATCGACAGCGGCGCATTGCGCACGCCGCTCACCGCCGCGGCGCTCGCCCCGCTCGCAGTCGGTGCCGCGACGCAGGAGCAAGCCGACAGCACCGCCCGCGTGGTCGCAAGCCACCTTCTCGCGCCCGGCGGCCTGCGCACGACGCTCGTCGAGACCGGCGAGCAATGGGACCGCCCGAACGGCTGGGCGCCGCTGCAATGGATCGGCGTCGCGGGTCTGAAACGCTATGGCCATGACGCGCTGGCACGCGACATCGCCAGCCGCTGGGTCGACACGGTCGGCGCGACCTTCGCCCGCACCGGCTTGCTGTTCGAGAAATATGACATCGAAGCGGCCACCGTCGGCGGCGGCGGCGAATATGAGGCGCAGATCGGTTTTGGCTGGACGAACGGCGTGACAGCCGATTTTATCGACGGCTACGCGCTCCTGCCCTCCGGCAAGTGACGCACTGCGGGAGAGAAATGACGATGCTGCCCGGCCTGATGCAGGATGCCCCGCTGCAGATCAGCGCGATCCTGACCCACGCCGCCCGCGCCCACGGCGCGCGCGCGATCGTCTCAAAGTGCGTCGACGAACCCTTGTGGCGCTACGACTGGGCCGGCTGCGAGCGGCGGTCTCGGCAGGCGGCACAGATGCTCGGCACGCTCGGCATCGCCGGGGGCGACCGCGTCTCGTCGCTGGCGTGGAACACCCACCGGCACCTCGAGCTTTTCTATGCCGTCCCCGGCATCGGCGCGGTGCTCCATACGGCGAATCCGCGGCTCAGCGACGAGCAGATCGCCTTCACGATCAACCATGCGGGCAGCCGCATCCTCTTTTTCGAGGCAAACCTCGCCGACCTCGTCGAGCGGCTGAAACCGCTGCTTCCCGCCATCGAACATTTCGTCCTGCTGGGCGATGCCTATGAAAATCTGATCGCCGCCGAGGATGGCGAATTCGACTGGCCGCGCTTCGACGAAAAGGCCGCGGCCTTTCTCTGCTACACCTCGGGCACCACCGGCGATCCCAAGGGCGTGCTCTACAGCCATCGCTCGATCGTGTTGCACGCGATGGCGGCGGGGCTGAGCAGCGCCTTCGGGTTCAGCGCCTTCGACACGATCATGCCCTGCTCTTCGATGTATCACGCGACCGCCTGGGGCCTGCCCTTCGCCGCCGCGATCAATGGCTGCAAGCTCGTGCTGCCGTGCGACCGGATGGACGGCGCCAGCCTCGCCGACCTGATCGCCGGCGAGGGCGTGACCTTCTCGGGCGGCGTCCCGACGATCTGGACCATGTATCTCGCGCATCTCGAGACCAGCGGCCGTGGCGTCGGCGATTTAAAGCGCCTCGTCATCGGCGGATCGGCGGTACCGCGCGCGATGGCCGAGACCTTCCGCGAAACATATGGCGTCACCGTGCTCCAGATCTGGGGCATGACCGAGACCAACCCGCTCGGCGTGATTTCGACCCCGACCCCGCTGCTGGCAGCCGAGGGCGAGGACTATGCGACCGAGACGATCCTGACGCGGCAGGGCCGGATGCAGTTCGGCATCGAACTGCGCATCATCGACGACGACGGCGCGCCGCTGCCGTGGGACGGCGAGCAGGCCGGCGCGTTGCAGGTGCGCGGGCCGTGGGTCGTCGATCGCTATTATCCCGACTTACCCGCCGCCCATGCCGACGGCTGGTTCGACACCGGCGATATCGGCACGATCGACCGCTTCGGCTTCCTGCGCCTGACCGACCGCGCCAAGGACGTCATCAAATCGGGCGGCGAATGGATCAGTTCGATCGACCTGGAGAATGCCGCGGTCGGCTGTCCCGGCGTCCGCATCGCCGCGGTCATCGGCGTGCATCATCCGAAGTGGGAGGAACGACCGTTGCTCGTCATCGAGCCGCACGACGGTGAGCGGGTCACCGCCGCGCAAATCCGCACCCATCTCGAAAGCCGCGTCGTGCGCTGGTGGATGCCCGACGATATCCTGTTCGACACCGTCCCGCTCACCGCGACGGGCAAGATCGACAAAAAGACGCTGCGCGACCGCTACCGCGACCATCTGGCGAAGGGCTGATCGCGGCCTCCAATTTGCCGTCACCCCGGGCTTGACCCGGGGCCTGCCTTGTCTTCGATCGACGGCGACGGAAGGAAGGCGGGTCCCGGGTCAAGCCCGGAATGACGACGGGACATGAGGCTACGCCCGCGTCCCATCCCAAAGCCGCCGCCCCGCGCGCTATTTCGCGCCCGCCAGCCTATCCTTCAAAAACCGCGCAACCAGCTCGTTCGCCTGATCGCTCTCGGGCGCCGCCATATAGGCCCAGAAGGCGTGCGGCAGCCCGTCGAACACCACCAGCCGCGCGTCGACGCCCTTTTCGGTCAGCGCCCGCGCGAAGATCGCTGTCGGGCTCAGCAAGAAATCGCGCGAACTGGTGAGCAACAGCGTCGGCGGAAATTTCGACACGTCGCCGCGGATCGGCGACAGGATCGGGTCGGTCATCGCCGTCTTGCCCGCATAGGCCGCGACCCAGTCGAAGCCCGGGCCCGGCATCCAGCTTTCGGAATCGCCGCGCACCCCCAAGTCGGCGCTGCCCGAGAGAAAGCCGAGCGCCGCCGGCATCGGCCCGCCGCTGCTCGCGAGCTTCGCGACGAGTTGCCCCGACAGGACCGCGCCCGCCGACGTCCCGAACACTGCGATTTGCTTCGCGCCCCGCTCCTTCTCAAGCGCCTGATACACCGCTAGCGCATCGTCGAGCGCTGCCGGATAGGGGTTCTCGGGCGCCAGCCGATAGAGCACCGCGACCACCGGCAGGCCCGTGCGCGCGGCAATCGGGATCGTCTCGGTCAGCGATCCCGAATCGATCGCGAAACCGCCGCCGTGCAGGTTGAGCAGCACCGGCCCCTTGCCGAGCGCGCTCACTCCCTTGGGATAGATAATGCGCACCCGCACCCCGGCGATCGTCGCTTCCTCGACCCTTACCTCGTACCGCTTCTGAAGCGCGGCCCCCATGCTCGCCTGCATCGCACCGATGAAGGCGCGGATGTCGGGGAGCGGCGGCAGCGGATCGGGCATCGCCTGCGCCGCCGCGGCGGCGGCCGCCGCCTTGCCTTCGGGGCTCAATGTGTCGGGCAGCGGCCAGTTCTGCAGGCCCAGCGTCGGCAGAGCGGCGGGCGCGACCTGCGCGGCGACGGGAGTCGGCATCGCGCTGGTCAACAGTGCGGCGAGAAGGATCGTTATGCGGCGCTTCATCATTCGGCTCCCGATACGGACATGGCGTCCTGATTGGGGTGGGTGTCGGTGGCGCTGCGCCGCGGCCAGGCGCAGAGCGCGCCGAGCAGCGCGAGCACCGACATGGCCAGATAGGCGACCGCCAGACCCTGGTTCCACAGCAGCCCCGACCCGACCATCGCGACCGCGAGAACCGCGCCGAGCAGGACCGCGTTCATCCCCTGTGCGGTGGCGGTAAGATGGCTGGGTACCCGGCGCGCGATCACCAGCATGATCCCGAGGATCGTCCCGGTCGCGGTGATGCCGTTGAGAAGCTGCCCCACGACCAGAACCGGCAGGCCGGGACTCGTCGCCATGATCGCCCAGCGCAGCGCGCCGGCAATCGCCCCCGCCACGATCAGCAGACGCGGGTCGCGGTTGCCGAGCAGCTTCGCGCCGAACCAGAAGGCCCCGATCTCCGCCGCGACCGCCAGCGCTTGCAACAGGCCGATCACCGTGGTCGAAATGCCCTGCGCTTCCCACTGAATCGCGCCGAAGCTCGTCAGAACGCCGTGGCTGCCCATGATCAGCGACGCCGCGACCATCGCGAGAATCAGGCCCCCGTCGCCGAACAGGTCGCGCCAGCGGCCGCCGACCGCCGCATCGACGGCGGTCAGCTTGCGGTCCGCAGGCAGCAGGACCGCGACGATCGCCGGAGCGATCAGCAGTGTCGCGACCATCAACGGCAACATCTTGAGGCCGAACATACTGATCGCCCAGCCGGCGGCGGCGTTCGACACCACCACCGCGATCGATCCCCAGACGCGCAATCGACCGAAATCGAGCGACCGGCTGCGCACCGCCATCACCGCATAGGCGTCGGTGAGCACCGGAATCTGGTCCCACATGATCGAAAAGATGATGACGATGACGATACGCCCGGCATGATCGGGCTCGCCGAGCAGCAACAGGATGATCGCCGCCGAGGCGAGCGAGGTATAAGCGATCGCATTGCGCACCCATCCGCGCCGCCCGACGAAGGCCGCAAAGGGCGCGACGGTCAGCAGCCGCAGGATCATCGGGATCGCGAGCAGCACGCCGATCTCCTCGGCCGAGGCACCGGTGGATTTCAGCCACAGCGGCAGGAAGGCGAAAAAGCCATAATGGACATAGAGCGCGAGATAGAGGCCCGACACGACGAACCCGAGCCGCCCCGGATCGGCGCCGCCGGAAACCGTTCGCGGCGACGCGCTGCCCTGTGTCGAATCCATCGCTCTCTCCCGTTATGGGCCGCGCATAATCAAAATTGATATCGATGTCATTCAAATTCGCATCGAACGAAAGGCATCACGCCTCGCAGTCCGCGCGAAGCGGGGCGGGGAAGCTATTCTGAGGGAGGATGGTGGCAGGGCTTGTATCGAACGCAAAAATTAGCGTCTAATTTAACAATAGGTTAGGTCGTCAAGAGGGCTTAATTCCCCCACACTTTCCCCCACACTTTCGTTCATTAGGCGAAAAGATTCGAACGACCGTATTCAGAAGCGCATCCATTTTCGTGGAAAAACTCGTCTCGATCAACCCCCGTTTCGAATGAGAGAACACTCGCTCGTCTGATCAATGCAAACGATGAGAATGAGCCGGAGCGGTCACAGCATTGCTCCGGCCGGAACACCGTCGAGGAGTGGGCAGCGACAGCCTGCGATTGATTTCTGCTGGGGAGTGTTGCGGCGACCATTCGGGCAGATCCGAGAGTTGCGGCCACCGCGCATACCGGATGATGCGCCGTATGGAGACAGTCGGGCAGCGCTTGTCGCGCGGGTGCCGAGACGCTGTTTGAGTGCGGCTTGGCAATGGCCGAGCCTTATCGTCAATCCAATCAACTATCCACGCGGGTGAGAAGGCGCGCGGCAACCCATTCTCAGGTGTCGGCTCGGTAAGAAGGTGGGTCCTCAATCCATTGATCAAGCTGCGATTCACGCCAGCCGACCGAGCTTTTGCTCAGACGGATTTGCTTCGGGAAAGTCCCTTCAGCGATTTTCTCGTAGATCGTCGATCGCGACAATCCCGTTCGCGAAATAACCGTCGGGAGGCGTACGAGTCTGTCCGTTCCTCCGCTCATGCTTTCCTCCGACGTTGCTTGCTGAACTCCCGATCACTTCCGATGAACCGTTCCACCATCGGCGCGATTAATTTTTCGGGCGCGAGCGGGGTCGCCAACCCGGTCAATTTTGCGTGGATGGCCGCATAGTCCGCAAGATCGCGCACGAGGGATCCTGGCAGCTCGACAGTCAGCTTGACCGGCCGCTCCTCGACGACCGGACCGAGGCGCAGCTTGCTCATCGCCGGCTCGTCGCCAGCTGTTCCTCGAGAATAAGATCTCGGGTCACGATCACTCGCAAGGAGAAGCCCGGCCGCACTGTGAGCGTAGGCGGAACGGAAAGTTCGCGTTCGACTATCCGACGCCCGGCCTCGTTCGTGCTGTCCTGCAAACCCGAGCGTAGGGCCCGGACGAGGTCACCATCGCCGTCTGCGGCAAGCTCCGTGCCGATCCCAAGGAACGATGACACCAACGCTGCCCGAAGCATCCGGCCCCAGTGATTGTTCACCCGGTCCTCGGCACCGGCCATACCCGAGGCGTCGCCCGCCGGCTGGCGATCGAGCCGGATTGACCCGCCGCCCGGAAGAATGAGACGATCCCATGCAAGTAGGATGCGGCGCTGGCCCGCCGCCACGTCGCTGTCATACTCGCCGACAAGCCGCGCACCTTGCGGAATGAGGAGCAACCGCCCAGTCGGGCTATCGTAAACATTCTGCGTGACCTGCGCGGTAATCTGGCCGGGGAGGTCGGACCGGATTCCCGTGATCAGAGCGGCGGGGATAACCGTGCCAGCCTGAACCACGGCCGCCGAACTCGGCGCGACGATCCGCTCGGAGCTTTCGAACGCGCGCTGCGGCCCGCTGGCTAGAAAGGCTTTGCGCGCCGCCGTAGGCGTATCCGCCTCCTTGGCCGGATCTGCGGCTGCCGGCTGGGCATCAAGAATTCCGGGCGCGGCGGCCGCCGCGCTGCCGCCGCTCAGAAACAGGCGGCTTCCCTCGGCCGCCTCGCGCTCCTGCAGTGCGCGCTGCCTCGCCTGCTCCCGCGCGATTTGCCGGGGATCAGGCGTTGGCGGCCCCATCGCCGGGACGGGAACAGGCTCGCCCGCCTTTTGCGCCGACACAATCGGCCGACCGAGGTCCCCGGGGAGCGGCGGCCCGAGCTTGGGGACGGCGCCATAGTCTGCGGGCGCCCCGGTCACGGCCTCGGACCGGTTCGGCGACGTAACCTCGTAGAGCTCCTGCGCCGCCTTCGGATCGACCGGGCGCAGCGCCCAGAGAAGCGCGCCGCCGATTGCGATCCCGGCGGTGCCGCCGAGCACCGCAAGCGTCTTGCGCGAAAGGCGCATGACGCGAGGCAGTTCGCCCTCAAGACGAAAGCCGTCGGGGCTCGCAGGCGCTACCACTGCCGCGTCAGGTGCCATTTCAGCGGTCGGAGCCTCGCCTTCGGCGTCCTCTGGCCGGCTCACGGGCGTACCCGCGCAGCCGACGCATCGCGAACGATACGGACCTTCTTCGCCGCCTTTCCGGCGCCCAGGCGAAGCTCGCCGCGATCGAACAACCGGTCGACGATCATGAAGCGGCCGTCGACGCGGTAGTTCAGCAGCTCGGCCGCCCCCTTCTCGCCGACCGCAAAGAGCGGCGGCATCTCGCCGGTCGCGATCGAAGGGCTGAACTCAACAAAGAGCTGTCGGCCGTCGTCGAACGCGCGCACCGGGCGCCATGGCACCTTGTCGCCGCTGATCCGGTAGGCGAAGTTAAGCGACGGGAGATTGATCCCGCTGGCGACGGGCGCGGCCCTCACACGCTCGGCTTCGGCCGCGCGAAGCGCGATCAGCTCGTCCTGCGGATAGCGCCACGAGACTGCGGCCATATAGGTCGAAGGCGTCGCGCGCAGTTCAATGTGGTAAGTTCGGCGGCTCGTGTTGATGATCAGATTTGTAACAATTTCGGGCCGCGTTGGTTTCACGAGGATATGAACGCGCCGCGTCGCGCCCTCGCCGCTCAGCGTGTCGCCGATGATCCACCGAACCGTATCGCCCGCGGCGACCGGACCGGGTCCGACAAGCTCCTCTCCTTCTTGCAGCGCGATGTCGGTCACCTGCCCCGGTGCCGTATAAACCTGGAACAGCGCGCCTTCGGCCCAGGCATATTGCTGGATCGCATTGAGGAAGGTCGTGCGCTCGGGCTGCACGCGCGCCGCGTCATTGGCGCGGCCGACCTGAGCGCGCGGATCGCCGGGTGCGGCATGTAGCGGAATGGCGAGCAGGGCAGCACTCGCAAGCAGGGAAATCCTCATCATTGATTGAGCTCCTTCGAAAGATTGATCGCGGTCACCCGGAGACCGAGGGGATTTTTCTGCAAGGCTTCGGGGGTGCGCGGCGGCACGATCGTGACCGTCACGATCGCCGACCAGCGCGAGGTCTCGATGAGGCCGCCGTCCTGATAACGGCGCTCGGTCCAGGCGATGCGGAAGCTGTCCTTCGACGCGCGGATCACGCTCGATACGTCGACTGCGACCTGCCGCTTACCGACTTCGGCGAACGGGTCGTTGTGCCGCGCATAGTCGTTGAGCGCCTGCGCCCCCGAAGTAGCCGCAAAATCATAAGCGCTGAGCCAGTTCGCACGCAGCACCACGGGATCCGCCGGGATCGAGCGGATATGCTCGATGAAGCGCGCGAGATGGAAGGCGACCTGCGGATCGGTCGGCGCATAGTCGGCATCCGCCGGCGCGACCGTCCTGGCCTCGCCGAGCTTGTCGATCTCGACCACCCAAGGGGTGATCGTGCCGCGCAGCGACTGCCAGACGAGCGCCGAGGCGAGCCCGCCCGAGAGCGCGAGGCAGCCGAAGAAGGCGAGCCGCCAGTTCTTCGCCTGAATCCGCGCGGAGCCGATGCGGTCGTCCCAGATCTGGGCGGCACGCTGGTAGGGCGTCACCGGCTCGGGCGATTTTCCATAATGTTGGTGTGGTCGTCGGAACATGATCTCAATCCTTCTGGCTGATGTCGGGGGCTGAACCGGCGCCGTGGCTGTCGCCTTGCTTCAGGGTCTGCGCGGCGACCGTGGCGCCCGAGGTGATCGCCTGCCGCCGCTTCATCGCGGCCGCCCAGGCCGGCTGACCGGAGGTCTCCGCCCCGGCAGCTGCGGGCGCGGCTTTCCCGGCCTGCCCCTCGGCATAATTCTGGCGGAGCTTGGCGGCCGCCTGCCGCAGCGGCGAGCCAGCGCTGCTCGCAGCGTCGCGCGCGACATTGGCCATGCCCGAACCGAAGGCCCGCATCCCCGACTTGCCGGCAGCGTCGCGGGCATAGGAGGCCGAGGCAGCACCGGCGGCCCGAGAAGCTCCCGCCGCTCCCTTCCCGGCCATCGACGCGGTGGCACCTGTTGCAAGCGTGGCCCCTGCGGCGCCGGCGGCGATCGTCGCACCGGCGGCGAGCGTGGTTCCGGCGGCGGCGCCTGCACCGAGCTGCGGTCCGCCGGCAACGATGCCGTTGGCGACGCTCGGACCGAAGATGCCGAGACCGAGCAGCGTCAGCGCGCCGAGTGCGATCGCCATCACCTCCCGAATGTCGGGTTCGGTGCCGAGTCCGGCCTCCATGAAGCGCTCGAACAGCGTGACGCCGATGCCGGTGATGACCGCGAGGACAAGCAGCTTGATACCCGACGAGATGACATGGCCGAGCACACGCTCGGCCATGAAGGCCGTGCGGTTGAAGAAGGCGAACGGCAGCAGGACGAAGCCCGCGAGTGTCACGAGCTTGAATTCCAGGATCGTGACGAACACCTGCACCGCGAGGATAAAGAAGGCGAGCACCACGATTACCCACGCGATCAGCAGGATCAGGATCTGGACGAAGTTGGTGAAAAGCCCGACCGGGCCGACGAGATCGGCGGTTGCATCGAGCAAGGGTTCGGCGGCATCGAGCCCCGTCGCAGCGATCATGCCCGGGCGCATGAAGTCGCCGATCGCCATCGCCCCGCCGCTCGCCTTCAATCCGAGGCCCGCGAAGCTTTCAAGCAGGATGACGCTCAGCGCCTGGAAGTTGCCGATGATGAAGGCGAAGACACCGATATAGAGCGTCTTCTTGACGAGCCGCTGCAGCACATCCTCGTCAGTACCCCACGCCCAGAAGAGCGCGGCTATCGTCACGTCGATCACGATCAGCGTCGAGGAGAGGAAGCCCACCTCGCCGCCGAGCAGCCCAAAGCCGCTGTCGATATAGGTCGAGAAGACCGACAGGAAATTGTCGATAACACCGGTGTCGTTCATTGCTCGGGCTTTCCAGAACGGAAGAAATGGCGCCGTCTCGCTTCCCACGCCGCCTCGCACTCGGGATCGGTCTGGGTGGCGGTTCGGCAGCGACGCAGCGTGTCGCCATAGTAGGGGGGTGCGTCCGCTCCGGAGATCTGGGGAGCGGACGCACGGGGCGCGGGCGGTTCGAGCGCGGCGATGAGGGCAAGGGTCAGTGCAAGACCCAGGACGATTGCCGCCATCACCAGCCCGCCCGCCCGGCCCATCTCAATTGCCCTTGCGGAAGCGGCGGAAGCGTTCGCGGCCTTCGGCTTCGGCAGCGGCCGCGCGCGCGGCATCGAGCATCTCGGCGCGCCCCTGCGCCGTCATGACGGCGGCAAGGTCGGCGATCTGCTGCGACTGGATCGCGAGCAGCTGATTGCCCGCCTGCGCGGCCTGAAGCGCGCCGGTGGCCGACTGGCTGGCGCCGACGACAGTCGAGATCGACGTCCGCGTCCCGCCCATGTTCGAAACGATGCCGGCCTGCACCTTCATCGCGTCCTCGAAGGCGCCGACGCTGTCCTTCCAGCGCGCCTCGGCGTTGGCGACGAGCGCCGACGTCGGGCCCGAAAAGGCGGTGCCCTTGTAGCGCTGCTCGAAGTCCTTGCGGATGTCGGCGACGTCATAGGCAATGCCTTCGGCCTCGCTCAGCAGCTGCTTCGTCTGGTCGATCTGCGCCTGGAGTTCGCCGAGCGTCGAGACCGGCAGGCTCTGCAGGTTGCGCGCCTCGTTGAGCAGCGAGGTCGCCTGGTTCTGGAGCTGCTTGATCTGGTTGTTGATTTGCTCGAGCGTGCGCGCGGCAGTGAGGATATTCTGCGAATAGTTGCGCGGATCGTGGACTATACCGCCGACCTGCGCGCTCACCGGCGCCGCGATCATCGGACCGGCGGCGGACGCGAGCAACGCCGCAGCCAGAACGCGGACGATATTCTTCTTCATCGGGGGTTACTCCTGGTTGGGGGCGACGGTGGGGGGAAGCAGCTCGGCCGCCCATTCGAGCTTGCGGTGGGAGAGCCAGGCGGCCGCGAACCCGTCGCGGCCGTGCGCGGCGAAGAGCTCGCCGATGCGGGTCTGGTCGGTCTTCGAGGAGGCGGCCGTGAAGGCGAGTGCAATGTCGCCGAGGCCCAGGTCGAAGAGGCGGTTGCCGCGGCGCGACTGGCAATAATAATCGCGCTTCGGCGTCGCCCGGCTCAATATCTCGATCTGCCGGTCGTTGAGCCCGAACCGTTCGTAGATGCGGGCGATCTGCGGCTCGAGCGCACGCTCGTTCGGCAAGAAGATGCGGGTGGGACAGCTCTCGATGATCGCAGGCGCGATGCTCGACGTCTCGATGTCGGCGAGGCTCTGCGTCGCGAAGACGACGCTGGCGTTTTTCTTCCTCAGGGTCTTGAGCCATTCGCGGAGCTGCGCGGCGAAGGCCGGGCTGTCGAGAACGAGCCAGCCTTCGTCGATGATGATCAGCGTCGGGGACCCGTCGAGACGCCCTGAGATGCGGTGGAAGAGATAGGAGAGCACAGCGCCCGCTGACGAGGCGCCGACGAGTCCCTCGGTCTCGAAGACCTGCACGAACGCGTCGCCGAGCCTTTCCTCGTCGGCATCGAGCAGCCGGCCCCAAGGACCGCCGACGAGATAGGGCGCCAATGCCTGCTTGAGTTCGATCGACTGGAGCAGCACGGCCAGACCGGTGAGCGTCCGCTCCCCGACCGGCGCGGTTGAGAGCGACGTCAGCGCCGTCCAGAGGTGCTCCTTCGCCGCGGGATCGATCTCCACGCCCTCGCCCGCGAGCATCGCGGCGAGCCATTCCGCCGCCCAGTTCCGCTCCGCCGCTTCGTCGATCCGCGCGAGCGGCTGCAGCGCCACCCCGCCTTCTGCGTCGTGCAGCGCACCGCCGAGATCCTGCCAGTCGCCGCCCATCGCGAGCGCAGCAGCCCGGATCGAGCCGCCAAAGTCGAAGGCGAATATCTGCGCCCGCGGATAGCGGCGGAACTGCATTGCCATGGTGGCGAGGAGCACCGACTTGCCGGCACCGGTCGGGCCGACGACGAGGCAGTGGCCGACATCGCCGACATGGAGGGAAAGGCGGAACGGGGTCGAGCCTTCGGTCTTGCCGTACAGCAAGGGGGCATCACCGAAATGCTCGTCCCGTTCCGCCCCCGCCCACACGGCGGATAGGGGTATCATGTGGGCGAGATTGAGCGTTGAAATGGGCGGCTGGCGGACATTGGCATAGACATGGCCGGGCAGCCCCCCGAGCCAGGCCTCGATCGCATTCATGCCCTCGATCGTGCAGGTGAAGTCGCGGCCCTGGATGACCTTCTCGACGAGACGAAGCTTCTCGGCCGCGAGCGCCGGATCGACGTCCCACACGGTGACCGTGGCAGTCACATAAGCGATGCCCGCATGATCGGCGCCGAGTTCCTGCAGCGCCACATCGGCGTCGGCGGCCTTGTTCGAGGCGTCGCTGTCCATGAGCACCGACTGCTCGTTGGTCATCACCTCCTTGAGGATCGCCGCGATCGACTTGCGCTTCGCAAACCATTGCCGCCGGATCTTCGTCAGCAGCTTGGTCGCATCGGTCTTGTCGAGCATGATCGCGCGCGTCGACCAGCGGTAGGCGAAGGCGAGCCGGTTGAGCTCGTCGAGCAGCCCCGGCCAGGTCGCCGACGGGAAGCCGGTAATCGTCAGCGTCCGCAGGTGCGACGTCCCAAGGCGCGGCTCGAGCCCACCGACGAGCGGCTCGTCGGTGAGCAGCGCATCGAGATAGACCGGCGTCTCGGGCACGCGGACGCGCTGCCGCTTGGTCGAGACGGTCGAATGGAGGTAGGTCAGCGTCTCGCCGTCATCGAGCCATTCGGCCTCGGGCATGAAGCCTTCGACGAGATGGAGGACGCGGTTCGTCCGGTCGGTGAAGCTCGCGACATGTTCGCGCGGGTCCACGCCCGAGCGCGTCATCCCTTCATAGAGCCACCCTTCCGCGCGCGAGGCATCCTCCGCCGGCGGCATCCACGAAAGAGTCAGGAAATAGCGGCTCTCGAAATGCGCCCCTTCCTCCCGGAACTGCTCGCGGCGCTCCATATCGACCAGCGCCGAGGCCGGATCGGGAAACTCCGATTGCGGATAGTCGCTCGCGGGCAGGCGCTGCGCCTCGACGAACACCGCCCAGCCCGAGCCGAGGCGCCGCAGCGTATTGTTGAGACGTGAGGTCACCGCGACCAGTTCGGCGGGCGTGGCGCTGTCGAGGTCGGGACCGCGGAAGCCCGCGGTGCGCTGCAGCGATCCATCCTTGTTCAGCACCACGCCCTCGCCCACCAGCGCGACCCACGGAAGAAAATCGGCAAGGCAGGCGGATTTCGAGCGATATTCGGCAAGGTTCATCATGGCCGCATCCAGACAGGATATTTGAGGTGACGCCTTGCGACGTCGACGAAGAGGGGATCGCGGCGCGCCGCCCAGACCGAGAGCGCATGGCCGATCGCCCAGATGGCGATGCCTGCGATCCAGAGGCGAAGTCCGAGTCCGATCGCCCCGGCAAGCGTGCCGTTGACGATCGCGAGCGACCGCGGCGCGCCGCCGAGCAAGATCGGCTCGGCGAGCGCCCGGTGAACCGGGGCGAAGAAGCCCGGAATCTCCTCCATCAGATCAGCGCTCCGCCGCCGAAGGAAAAGAAGGACAGGAAGAAACTCGACGCCGCGAATGCGATCGACAGACCGAACACGATCTGGACGAGGCGGCGGAACCCGCCCGACGTGTCGCCGAATGCGAGGCTGAGGCCCGTCACGATGATGATGATCACCGCAACGATCTTGGCGACCGGCCCCTCGATGCTCTCGAGGATCGATTGCAGCGGCGCTTCCCACGGCATCGACGAACCGCCGGCATGCGCCGGGGCGGAAACGACCAGCGCGACGAACAGCGCGGTAGAGCAGAGCATGGCGCGACGGGCGCCATGCCCGAAGGCATGGGTCATCATATTTCTCCTTCGGGGATGAGCGGGGTGATGCAGAACTGGCCGGTCACAGGGTCGAGGCCATCGACACGGGCAAGTTCGGAAAGGCGGCGCCCGGTGCCGTCGCGTACCAGCACGGCGACAAGGTCGATCGTCTCGGCGAGCAGCGCGCGCGGGACCGTCACCACGGCCTCCTGAATGAGTTGCTCCATCCGGCGCAGCGAGCCGAGTGCGGTCCCCGCATGGATCGTGCCGATACCGCCGGGGTGACCGGTGCCCCACGCCTTCAGAAGCTCAAGTGCCTCCGCTCCCCGGACTTCGCCGATCGGGATGCGATCAGGCCGTAGACGGAGCGAAGAGCGCACGAGGTCCGCTAGCGTCGCCACGCCGTCCTTCGTTCGCATCGCGACGAGATTGGGCGCGGCGCATTGAAGCTCGCGCGTGTCTTCGATCAGAACGATACGATCCGACGTCTTCGCAACTTCCGCGAGCAATGCGTTGGTAAGCGTAGTTTTTCCGGTTCCGGTACCGCCGGCCACCAGAATATTTTTCCGCTCGGACACTGCGCAGCGGAGGATCTCGGCCGAGAGGTCCGACATGATACCGGCGGTGGCATAATCGTGAAGGGTGAACACCGCCACGGCGGGCTTCCGGATGGCGAAGGTCGGCGCTGCCACCACCGGCGGCAACAGCCCTTCGAAGCGCTCGCCGGTCTCCGGGAGTTCGGCAGAGACGCGCGGCGAGCCAGCGTGGACCGCGGCGCCAACATGATGCGCGACGAGGCGAATGATGCGTTCGCCATCGGCGGCGGCAAGAAGGATGCCGCTGTCGGCGATGCCGATGCCCAACCGGTCCACCCAAAGACGGCCATCGGGGTTGAGCATGATCTCAATGACCGAGGGGTCGGCGAGCCATTCGGCAATGGCGCCGCCAAGCGCGGTCCGGAGCATGCGCGCGCCGCGTGCCTGCGGCTCATTGCCGGTCGATGCTGCGCCCATCGGAGTCCCCGTTCATTGGTCCGGGCAACGGCGCCCGGCTCGACGGGGACGAGTAAGAGACGCAGAAAAGTCCCGGCTTCAACAGGGATTTTCGCGCGTCAAACCATCGGAAAGAATGACTAGCCACTGCCTATGCAGCCGGCCCGGTCTGCAGCCATCTTACCGCGACTCACTCCGATGACGCTTGCGCGCGGCGCTATTTCGACAATCATGTAAACATGAATGATTCGGGGTCGCACCCACTTGACGACGAAGCTCGATGGAACCGCCTGACAGAGAAGCAGCGCGCGTGCCTTGACCTGCTCATCGAGCACAAGACCTCGAAAGAGATCGCGCGGCTCCTCGATATTTCGAAGCACACCGTCGATCAGCGGTTGAATCTGGCGCGCGACACACTTGGCGCGCAGGACCGGAACGAGTCCGCCTTCATCTACCGTCAGATGAAGGAGAAATACGACCGAGTGACATACGACGCGGTGGAGGTTCCGGCGACGCCGGCATTGGTGCGATCCGAGTTTCCGGACGGCGGCTCGCCCAACCTCATGGAACTGCACGACAGTTCGGCGTTGCGGGGCGGGTCATCGGGAATTCGCCCGCCGTTCAGAGGTCTTTTCAAGCGCGATCATAATTCGGCAAACCGGCTTTGGATCTATCTCGCCGGACTTGCCGCTGCGGTCTGGATTGTCCTGGGTGGTCTCGGCGTTGCCCAAGCGCTGAACCAGCTGATCCAGAACTGACCTCTCTTCAAATCGGTCCAATTGGCTGAGGCTCTGCGGCTTCGGCGAAGGAGAACCTATGTCTGAGAATATTGCCGCAATGGCGGCCCGGCTATATCGCGACGTCCCAAATGCCGAGGGAAGTATCGACGACGCGCTGATTGCCGTGGCTTCGCTCACCACCAGCGTCGTCATGGCCCGGCGCGCGATCGGCGCACCGGCGAAAACGGGCCAAGGAACGATCATACGCCTGGTCGAGGCGCAGATGTCGCTCGTCAAGGTCAGCGGCAGCATACTTCGCGCGCACAATGAGCTGGCCGAGATCGGCAAGGAAACGGCCGGGTACGATCTGCGCGAATGCCCGTCCGTTGCCGGCACCAAGGTCGTTCCGCTTTCTTCGGCTGCGTGAAGCGAATTGACCGAGAGCGATCCGCATGAAAAGTCACGAGAATGCGCATAGCCATTTTCGCCACGATATTGCTGATCGCTCTTCTCTATGCGGCGTGGAAGGGCGGCGGACCCGAGCGGGCGATGGTCGCGATCGCCGTTACCATCGTGATCTGGGATCGCTTGTTGGTCGCTTCTGGGCTGGTCTCCTATCATGTGCTCGATATTGGTTATCTCGCGCAAGACGCATTTGGAGCCCTAGCGACGCTTGCCCTGGCGATGGTCGCATACCGCTTCTGGACCATTCCCGCGGCGATCCTTCATGCTTTGCCCCTGCTCGCCCACCTGAGCCGAGCCGTGGACCTCTCCATCAGTCCTGTCGTGTATCTGACGATGCAGGTCGCATCGTCCTGGCTGGTGCCACCCCTGCTAATCCTTGCAACCTGGCATCACCAGCGTCGCCTGAAGCAGTGCGGCAGCGATCCGTCTTGGCACATCTCCTGGAAATCGCAGCCCCGGGACAAGGGGCAGCAGTCGCCAAAGCCCTCCTAGACGAATTCCAGTCGCTCGGCCGCCTGTGGGCGCAAGAACCCGAGGCCATAGCGAGAATCGTCGGCAGCAATTCTCCCGTGGCATCCCTCATCCTGCACGCCCGCGACGCCGCAATCGCGGCGGCGAGTTCCGACATCCGCGGAATTCGCATCGATCCGTTCGCAGCGGAGGTCAGACAGTATCTGATCTTGTCGATGGGCAGCCTTGCGGACGAGCGCTTCCGCATCCTGTTTCTGGATTCTTCGCACCGCCTGATTACCGACGAAGAGATGCAGCGCGGGACGATTTCCCAGATCAGCCTCTACCCGAGAACCATCTTTCGGCGTGCCCTCGAGGTGAACTCTGCCGCCATCATTCTCGTCCACAATCACCCGAGCGGCGATCCGAGCCCAAGCGCGGAAGATATCGAAGTGACGCGGCGTCTCGACCAGATTGGCAGATCGCTCGGGATCGAGGTGCTCGACCATATCATCGTCACCGCCGCCTACGCACATCACCTCATCAATCGCGATCCGACGACCACTCGGGAGGGGGCGGCACCTTTCACCCTCCGAAGCCCTGACAGCCAGCAGACCTCGGAGGACGAGGACCTGGCGCTCGCCAACGCACGGGCGACGATGCGGCGACGGCTGCTCCGCCAACAATTGCTCGGCGCGCCCGAGCTCTTCGGGGATCCGGCGTGGGAGATGCTGATCGATCTCTTCATCCACGAATGCGAGCGAAAGCCGATCTCGGTTACCTCGCTATGCGTTACCCCGAGCATCCCCATGAGCAGCGCCATTCGGCTCTGTCAGAAGCTCTGCGACGCCAATCTCATCCGGCGCAAACCGGATCTCTATGATGGTCGCCGCGTCTTCGTCGAGCTCAACCCCGACGTGTCCCACCGCCTCCGCGCCTATTTCCTCGCCGGGTCCGATTGAGCTTCGCCGCGGCTCAACTCTGCCGCCAGCTTGGCACCGCCGTCCATCCGCTTTGCGAGCGCATCGACAAATCCCTCCCATCGCCGTTTGCCGGTCGCCTGCGCAGCAGCCAGCGCGGCGTCGGGTATCGGTGTCGTGCTGGTCAGCCAATGCCGCACAAAGAGCGCCAGCGTCTCGTTGGTGAGGTCGGTATGCCATTCGAGCCGTTCGAGGAGCCGGACCAGGCGGTCGAGGCGCCGGATCAGCAGAGCTTCGGCCCGGTCCTGATCCTGTGGCAGCAACATGGTGGTGAGCGCCGCCTCGACGACCTCGGTCTTGGTGGTGCCGCGCTGCCGGGCTCGATCTTCCACGCTTCGCACGAGGCCAGCGTCGAGGCGGAACGTCTGCTTGATATGGGCGCGGCTCACAGGTCGATCCCGTCACCGGGATCGAGCGAGGCATTGCGCGCCGCGCGCGACAGGCGGCGATCCGCAGCCGCCCGGGCGCGGGCCGCGTCGCCCTGTGCGTCGTCGTCGGCATAGTCGAACTCGCCCTGCACGGGGCGGCTTGGCGGCGCTACATTCTCATGCGCAGGAAGCTCGGGTTCCTGCCGGATCCCGCTATTCGCAGCGTCGCTCTCGCCGTCATTCTGCTCCCTGGCTTCAGGCGCGGGCAATGCGAGGCGGACGGGAGCAGGCGCAGCCCCTTCCCTCCGCGCCCAGTCGTTGGGCTTCATCAGTCCGGCCTGCCGATCGGGCGGCGCGACGACCCGGGCACGGAACCGGGCGTCGAGAAAATATCGCGCCTTCCTCGCCCGGATCGGCGCCAGACCCGCGACCATCACGATCTCGTCGTCGGGCGGGAGCTGCATCACCTCGCCGGGCGTGAGCAAGGCGCGGGCCGTCTCGGTACGCGATACCATCAGATGACCGAGCCATGGCGAGAGCCGGTGGCCGGCATAATTCTTCATGGCACGCTGTTCGGTGGCGGTTCCGAGTGCGTCGGATATGCGCTTGGCGGTGCGCTCGTCGTTCGTCGCGAAACTGACGCGCACATGGCAATTGTCGAGGATCGCGTTGTTCTGCCCATAAGCCTTCTCGATCTGGTTGAGCGATTGGGCAATCAGGAAGGCCTTGATGCCGTACCCTGCCATGAAAGCGAGCGCGCTTTCGAAAAAGTCGAGCCGCCCGAGCGCCGGAAATTCGTCGAGCATCAGCAATAGCCGGCGCGGCCGTGCCGCGGGGTTGAGTTCCTCGGTCAGACGCCGCCCTATCTGGTTGAGAATGAGGCGGATCAGCGGCTTGGTTCGGCTGATGTCTCCCGGCGGTACGACAAGATAGAGCGAGACCGGGACATCATCCTCCATGAGGTCGGCGATCCGCCATTCGGACGATCCGGTGACGGCCGCGATGACCGGATCGCGGTAGATGCCGAGAAAGGACATGGCGGTCGAGAGCACGCCCGACCGCTCATTCTCGCTCTTGTTCAGCAGCTCCTGCGCCGCTGCCGCGACCACCGGATGAACCGATGTGCCGAGGTGCTTCGTCGTCTTCATGCGCCGCAGCGTCGTCTCGATCGGGCGGCGCGGGTCCGACAGGAAGGCGGCGACGCCCGCGAGCGTCTTGTCCTCCTCGGCATAAAGGACATGGAGGATCGCACCGACGAGGAGCGCGTGGCTCGTCTTCTCCCAATGGTTTCTTTTCTCGAGGCTGCCCTCGGGGTCGACGAGTACGTCGGCGACATTCTGCACGTCGCGCACCTCCCACTCCCCGCGCCGCACCTCGAAAAGCGGATTATAGGCCGCCGACGCCTTGTTGGTCGGATCGAAGAGCAGCACGCGGCCGTGCTTCGCGCGGAAGCCCGCGGTTAGCTCCCAATTCTCGCCCTTGATGTCGTGGACGATGCAGCTGCCGGGCCAGGTCAGCAGCGTCGGAATGACGAGGCCGACGCCCTTCCCCGACCGCGTCGGCGCGAAGCAAAGGAGATGCTCGGCGCCATCGTGTCTCAAGTAGCGTTTTCCGAGCCGTCCGATGATCACCCCGTCCTCGCCGAGCATGCCGGCGGCGCGAACCTCGCGTTCGCTCGCCCACCGCGCCGAGCCATAGGTCTCGGCGCGGCGCCGCTCGCGGGCGCGCCAGATCGACATGAAGATCGCGACGATGATCGACAGGAAGCCTCCCGAAGCGGCGATCGCCGCGCCGCGATAGAAGATCGGCGGCGCATAGGCATCGAAGGCGAACCACCACCAAAAGAAGGCCGGCGGGGGATAGACGGGATAGCCCGATAGGCGGAACCAGGGATCGCCGAGCGCCGCCTGATAGCCAAGCTCCCATGCCGTCCACTGCGTCGCGGTCCATACCGCGCCAAGGACGATCAGGAAGATGACGGTGATTTGTCCCCAGAGGATGCGGTCGTTCATGGCTATTCTCCTATCCGGTCAGATGCCGATCCCGCGGCCGCGGCCGAGCGACCAGTCGATGCCGCCGGTCGCTGTCGCGGTACCGCTGATATGCTTGCCGAGGTGCGGCTCGAGCGCGGGCCGCCAGGGCACGAGCTGGAAGCCGAGCCCGTCGTCGATCATCGCGAAGCGTCCCGAGGCGAGCTGCACGCGCTCGCGGTAGATGCCGCTCACATGC
Source organism: Sphingopyxis sp. EU05-FHT14B03 (assembly GCF_058790875.1). Classification (NCBI taxonomy): domain Bacteria; kingdom Pseudomonadati; phylum Pseudomonadota; class Alphaproteobacteria; order Sphingomonadales; family Sphingopyxidaceae; genus Sphingopyxis; species Sphingopyxis sp. EU05-FHT14B03. Next base: position 105,684 of record NZ_JBYTDC010000005.1, on the reverse strand, counting down.
TCGCCCGGTGCCGATGGCCGATGCTCGAGGCCGGTCCGCGCCGCGATCGCGCCAACGGCCGCGTCCACCTCGCTGCGGCGGAGTGTCTCGATCCGCTCCCGGGATGACCGGCGCTCTATGCCGCGCGGCAACAATTCCTCGCGTTCGAGAAAGGCGGTGCGCGCTTTCATTGCATCCCGGACCTCGCGGCCGAACCCTTGCGAGCGCATCGACCGGTCGGGCGCGGCAAGCTGCCGATCGAGCCAGGTCGCGCCGCGCGCCTCCACCTGCTCGCCGAGCGGAAGGTCCGAGCGAACCGCGAGCGAGATGTGGCGGGCGCCGTCGCGGCCGTCCCAGTGCCTCAGCTCGACGATTGCGCCAGGCTTTGCGTCGCCAGTCCACTCGAGGTCTGGAAAGCGGATATGGTGGGTTCGGCCATCCACCCCGTCGACGATCGCATAGGCGGAGCCCGCGAGTTCGTCGTCGAGCCCGCGTGCGACGAGGCGGCCGATGACTGCCCCTTCGCCCTGTTCGCCGATTGCCAGGGCCGAAGGATCGAATGCGATCCCGCGCGCCGACATCTCGCGGTGCATGGTCTTGATGGTATCGCCGCGTTCCCCGATGGCGCGAAGCCGCTCCTCGGCCGCCGGATCGATGAGATATTGGGCGGGACCGATGCGCGAGGCGAGCCCCAGCGCTTCGAGCTTCGCGACGCGCCCCAACAGGTACTGGTTGGTTCCCGCCTCGCGCCCCGCGACCGGACGGAGGTCGACGATTTCATTCTCGCGCGATCGCCGCGCGAGTTCGGCGTCGAGGCTGGTCCAGCGCTCGGCCTCGACTTCGCGGTGCAGGGCCGCATCGACCTGAAGCTCGCTCCTGGGGCCAAGCTCCAAGGTCGCGATCTCCGACGCTCGGCCGCGCACACCCTCTGCCATATAGCCCCGGTCGATAACGAGATCGGTGCCATCGGGCGCGAGCCCGCGCACCAGGACATGGATGTGCGGATTGTCGGTATTCCAATGATCGACCGCGACCCAGTCGAGGCGCGTCTCGAGATCGATCTCGAGCTGGCGCATCAGGTCGCGCGTGTAGCTGCGCAGGTCTCCAAGCTCGGCCGCATCCTCGGGACTGACGATAAAGCGGAAGTGGTGACGATCGCCGCCGCAGCGCTCAGCGAAGGCTCCGCGATCGGCCTCATCGCCGGCGGCATCGAACATAGAGGCGTCGCGTCCGTCGCGGGTCACGCCGTCGCGTTCGAGATAGGCTATGTGACGTCCGAGCGGAGCGGCGCGAAACCCCGCCCCGCGATGCCGGACAATCCGCGCCATCACGGTGACACGGCGCATCGCCGCGCCGCGCCGGATGACCGCAAGCGCCCGGCGACCGCGCCCGTGGCGGCCGGTCCCGCCGCGCGCAGGCCCGGCGCGCCGGAGCCGCGTGGCGCCGGAACGCGCGGCCGCGCGCCGCACTTCCGCCGCGAGCCGCTTGCCGCGGGCAGCAGAACCCGCCCCCGCGTCTCTCCCCCGTCCCGGCCTGACCCGGAAATCATTGTCGTCACCGCTCATCGACTGCGTGCCAGACGGCAAGCCGTTGAAAGGAAGACATATCCCGGATCAAATATGGCGCGGCGGACGATGTGCCATACGCAAAAGCCGAGCTAAACCAACCACATACCGCCAGCGAGCTGGCCGGTCTTTTATCTTGCCATGCCCCCTTCTCCTCCCCGACGAGCCAAAACCCCCGAGCCAACAGGTCCCGGCAAGCCATCGAAGGCGAGGCGCGATGCGTCATTGGTCGCGGCCGGAAAGCGGAACGAAGAGCGCCGCAGGCGCGCGAGGTGATGCAGCTTCCGCTGCATTTGCGCTGCGCCCGGATTGCAGCGGAGGCGCACCGAGCAGCGCGGTCGCATCGTCGCCGGGGCGTTCGGTGAACAACGAAGCGTTGCGCCAGGACGGTGCCGTCGGTGTCGGCGCGGGGGCGAGCGAAGCGACGCCCGATGCGCCGATCGCCGGAGCAATCGCGGCAACATAAGCGATGGTCTCGGCGGGAAGTCGGCGCCGTCCCGCCGCATAGGCGTCGGCGCGGCCGGGACCGGCATTATAGGCGGCGAGCATGAGCGAGACGTCGCCATATCGGTCCCACATCATGCGCAGATAGGCTGCACCCGCACGGATATTCGCGCGCGTATCGAAGGGGTCCGGTCCCAGCCCATATCGCGCAGTCAGCATGGCCCAGGTCGCGGGCATGATCTGCATCAATCCCATCGCCCCCGCGTGCGACACGGCGCGCGATCGGCCGCGGCTTTCGACGTGCATGACGCGCCATATCCATGCCTCGGGAATGGCGAACCGCTGCGAAGCCTCGCTCACATGCGGTGCATAAGGATGAGCGGCAGGCGCGGCGGTAGCAGCATCGCGCGCTGCCGCCGGACCGGCAGGCAGCGCCGCGAGCGCCAGCAATGCGGCAGCGGCGATGCGCATGGCGCGGAAGCGCGCCGAGCGAGCCGAAGGCCGCATCACTCAGCCCTTCGCCTGGGGTGCCGGGCGCGACCACAGAAGATGATATTCATCCTCGTTTCGCGCCGAGCGAATGAGATTGGCGCGCAGCGGCGCGGGCAAGGCCGGGTCGTCGATCTGCAGCGCGATATAGGAACCGGCGCGCTCGCCGCTGCGGTCCCAGCCCGCTCCGATCTCGATTCCATCGTCGGCCTTGACGAGCAGCACCCGCCAACCGGGCGCGTTTTCCGCGTCGGACGGCGCAGCCGGAACGATCGCGATCATCGCGTCGAGCAGGAGGGTCCGGATCGATCCCGCATAGCCATCGCCTGCGGTCTGAAAGCTTCCGATCATCATGATGTCTGTTCCTCGTCCGGCAAGTTGGCGGAATGCCGCGCGCCGTTCCGGCGCCAGCGAAGCGGCGCGCCGGAGGCGTCGCGGGTGAGAATGGGATGCGCGGTGCCGATGACGGCGGATGCCGGGAGCGGCCCGAAATATCGGCCGTCGAGACTGTCGGGAGACAGGCCGAGGACGAACAGCTCGCCGCGCCCCAGCCGGCGGCAGCCGAGCCAGAGCGGTAGCGTTCGTCCCATGCGGTCGGCCGATCGCGCGCGCGCCGCCGGCGCGCCGTCGATCGTGACGAAGACGCCGCTGCGGCAGACGAGCGCGCCGTGCGTTGCGGCGACGCGCTTCAGAAGCGGCACACCGCGCGGCAGATAGCCGCGCGCTGAAAGCCAGGCGGAGAGCGGCGCGGGCGGCGCAATGGCGATAAGGTCGCCGCGCGCAGGCTGAGCGCCGACGTCGATGGCGTAGAGCCCGGCCGGCACACTTGCGCTCGCGTTCCATATGAGCCGCGGCTGCGGCTCGAGAATCGCGGCCACGCCGAACAGCCCGCAAAAGAACGCGCCGCAGGCCGCGGTCGTGCGGAGCCACCGCCGGTTCATGGCCGGGCTTCGCCGCGGCGCAGCCACGCGGCATGGCGTTCGGCCGAGTAGGAGCGGAACGGCAGCGCGGCGGCGAGCCGCTGCCCGATATGGCGCCAGTGATCGGGCGACACGTCGCACACATCGACGCCCGAGGCCTCGATCATGTCGATCTCGCGGCACACCGCGCGGATCAGTTCGGGGTCGGAAAGGCTGAGGAGAATTTCCCCTCCCGGTCGAACACCCGGATGGGTACCAAAGGGCGCACCGGGCGCGACTGACCTGATGATGGCAAGGCTCCAGAACACGTATCCGAGATCGTTCATGGTGCAGTCGATCAGCCCGAAGCTCGCCCCCGGTCGGAAAGATGCGATGCGCTTGTGCGGACCGCCGGACCGCTCGGCGGCAACCCGCCCGAAGCGGAGCTGCTGTTCGAGACGGCCCTCGATCCAGGTCAGCTCGACGTCGGTCAGGCCGCTTGCGGGCAACCGGAAGCCGACAGGCGGAGGGGCGGCCGCCGGCATGGGCGACGGCAAAGCCGAGGCCATTCGCGCGCGCATCAGCGGCGACCCGGGCGCAGCGGCGAGATATCGCCAACGCCGGGATCCGACGTCGATGTCTTGCGTCCGATCGCCGCCCAGGCGTCCAGGTCGGCGATTGCATAGACGACCCGGCCGCCCAGCTTGTGATAGCGCGGCCCGGTCCCGTAGCAGCGATGCTTCTCGAGCGTCGCCGCCGAGAGGCTCAAGTGGACGGCTGCTTCCGGTGTCCTCAGATAGCGGGCGACAACGGGCGTGGGACGATCGGACAATGGGGCCTCCTGCCAAGGACCGGAACCCGGATCAGGGTTCAGGAACGAGGAGGCGTTCTTGGAAAATCAAGCGGAGGATTCGGAACGGACAAAGCGAAGGGCGTCGGAATGTCCCGATCAGGCGGCGCCGAGCAACGCGTTGAATCCGCCGTCGCGCATGGCAACGGCGGCGCGCTGCCAGCGCGCGATGCGGCGACGTTCGCTCGATGCGTCCCATTCGGCGGCGGAATAGTCGCGCGCCTCGGCGAGCAGCAGCGCCGCTGCCATGTCGCGGGCCGATGCGCCCTCGGCTATGGCGTCGAGAAGGCGAAGCCATTGGACGAGGCGCCAGTGCTCGGTCGCGCCCGGGACGCTGTCCGGCGCGGGACGAGCGCCACCGGTATCGAGGAGTTCACGGTGCAGCGCCATGATCAGCGAGGCACGGAGGCCGGCCTGCCCATCAGCGGGCGTGAGGTACGCCAGCCGTTCGTTCGCGCAGCAGTGCCGGATCAGCAGACGATAGTGCCGACCCCCGGCGAGAAGGACGACATGCCAGTCGCGGTACGAAATCAACTCGGCGGCAATCTCGGGTCCGTCGACAATCTCGGCGAGGCGCAGCGCGGCAAAGCCCTTGGGCGCCGGCCGTGCGATCGTGACGAAGGCGCAGGCCTGCGGCCGCCACAAGGCGGGTGCGGCCGCAGCCGGAAGATCAGGATCGAAGGCGAAAGACCAACCCCCAGCGGCTGGCGAGCCGCCGAAAGAGCCGCGCGCGGTCGGCGCCCGGCGCCGCCGCCGCGGCGGCGGCATAGCCGCCGCGATAGGCGGGGCTTCGCCGCAGGAATTCCTGCGCGAAATCCGCGCGATCATATCGCTCGAATATTTTCGGAAAATATGGCGACTGCCATCCGACTGCCTGATCCATTCGCACCTCCGACCCGTTTGAGGAGAATAAATCGCCGCTTTCGGCCGGTTTTGGCTCGCCAATGGCGGCGTGGTTACCGGCGCATACATCATGGGCTTAGCGCAAAAATATCCGAGCTACCCACGCTAAAGCCCTCAATCTGGATGTAACATCGCCCGGCCGAGACCGGGCGATGGTGCGGCATTAATTGTCACCGCGGCGGGACTGACGGCTCCAGACCAGGTCATATTCGCCCTCTTCGCCAGCGAAGAGCTGCGCGAAGATCGGGGCGATGAAGCTCGGGTCGTCGAGCTTGACCGAAAGATAGGGACGCTTGTCCTGGCTCGTCTTCGACCAGGCTGCGCCGACCTCGGCGTCGCCGACGAACACGCGGTGGCTCGGGGCGTTGCCGCTGTGGTTCCGCTCGGGGGTGATGCGGACCGATCTGGCCTGCACCGAAAGCGTGACGATCTCGCCCTGATATTCACCCGAGACGAGTTTGAAGCTGCCGATCTTGCTCATGACGATGTCCTTTGCTGCATGTCGGGCCGCACCAGCGCGGCCTCGATGCGCTTCGACCGCCGGCAAGGGAGCGCGCCGCAGCCGCCAGGCCCGAAGCGAAGCGGAGGACGGCGGGCAAAGAGTTTCTTGGCTCGCGAGGAACGGCGGAACGCCGGGGGAAGAAAGTCGCAGGCCCGCCGTTGCGGCCAGCGATCCAGCGTCAGCAGCTTGCCGGCAGATGGCGCAGATCGGAGGCCGGGCTGGTGCGGGATACTGCGAGGCTTCGACGCGAATTCGGTAGTTGAGCGGAACCGGTTTGATTCAAGGGATCAGGCTCAAGCTCTGCCGATCGCTCCGCCGCGCGTGCGATGCCTCTCGGCTGTCCCGAGCCCCCGCCAGGCTGCAACGGCCGCCGCGAGAGCGCCTGCAATTCCGAGCGCCTCAAGCGTATATCCTCCGCCGATCGCGAGCCCGGCCAGCCCCTTCGCGGCCTGATAACCGGCAAAGCCGGCGGGACCGGCAAATACTGCCGCGACGATCGCGCGATAGAAGGGCGGCAGGACAGCGCAAAGTGCGCGTCCGGCAACGAGGATGAGAACTCCGACCAGCAATCCTGCCGCGATCGATGCCGGATAGCCGAAGTCGCGGCCGATGAGGTAAATCGAAATGCCGATGCCGGCGTAAAGCGGAAGCGCCACCGCAGCCAGGCGAAACATCAGCATGGCGATATAGATGGCGGCCGCGCCGCCGAGGAGGAGAATGAAGGTCACGGGCGCCCTCCTGTCGGACGCGCTCTCCACCACCACCACAGCGCAATCTGCCTCGCGGGCATAGCGAAATCGCCCCGAAGGTGAAACCGGAACCGGGTCCACCCTGGAGCGAAATCCCGCGCGATATCAGCGGTTGAACGGGTCATATTCGCAGACGATGCAAGCGGGATCGCCGTCGAACTCGTCGAGCGGCATGACCGAATATCCAGCCGATGTTTCAACGAGGACGATGATCGTCATCATCGTGCGGGCGAGATTCCAGCCAAGCGATTGGGCGGTTGAAAGCGGCATATCGAGGCTCCTGTCGGGGAGCGGGACCATCCCGCTCGACAGTCGCCCCGCCGGACGGGGACAGGCCGCAATCACCGCAGCGAAGCGAAGGCCCAAGCGCAGCGCCGGGACCCCTTGCGGGTTGATTGAAGGAGGCCGGTCCTCGGCCCAGGGATCAGCGGCTATTCGAGAGCGGGTGGGGCCGCTTCCGGGCCGGAGACATGGCGCTGATCGAGCGTCGGTTTGCAGGATTACGCGTCGATGACGGAAATCTCATCTGCTCCAGGGATCGACGATCTCGATACCGCAATGTTCGAAATCCCGGCTGTTTCGCGTCGCCAGAATAGCTCCCCGCGAACGGGCGATCGCGGCGATCTGGGCGTCAAACTGGCTTATCGGGCGCCCCATGCCACGGCGTGCCGCTGCGATTTCGGCAAATGCCGTCGCTGCGTCGCCGTCGAATGCCAGGAGGCGACCGGAAAAATCCTCGGAGAACATCAAGAGTGCGGCGGCTGCCAGTTCGTCGCGCCGCCGACCTTTGTCAAGAATTGCGATACCGTAGAGAATTTCCGCCTGGGTGACCGTCGTCACGAAGAGCGACGAAGCAGCTTGCCGCCCGATCCAGTCGAGAACCCGCGGCTCAGGCGCGGCCCGCAAGACTTCGGATAATATATTGGTGTCGAGGAGGATCATGAGAGATCGATGGGCTCGCGCGTGTCCTCGCGTGGCGCAATGTCGAGTTCGATGCCGCCGAGCGGCGCGAAGCGCGCGCGAATGGCCGCCGCGAGATTGCCCATCGGCGCATCGTCGGTAGAAAGCGCCGAGCGGAGGATGTCGCGCACCTCTTCTTCCATCGAACGGCCATGCGCTGCCGCCTGCAGCCGCAGCCGGCGCTTCAGCGCGTCGTCGATGCCCCTGATCGTCATGCTGCCCATGTCGCGTCTCCTTGAGCGTAGATATTAGTCATTGACTGCAAAACAATCAATGACTGCAAAGGAAAGTGCGGCCCCGCTCGAAGGCGGAGCCGCAATGCTGTCAGTTGCCGGGGGCGTTCCAGATCAGCACCTTCTTCGAGGGATCGTCGCCCGGCGCGTTCGCGACATTGCAGAAGATCTCGCCGAGTTCGGGGGCCGACAGCGACACCGAGATATATTCGGCGCCGGTCGAGCGCGCGGTTTTCGTCCAGCCGCCGCCGAGTTCGAAGCCGTTCCGGCGGCTGACCACGCGGAAGTCGGGCTCGCTTTCCTTCATCTTGCGGCCGTTCGGAACGATCGCGATCGGCACGGTGACCATCAAGGTCGCGAGCGTGCCCTCGTAGCTTCCGTCGTCCTTGAGGGTCAGATTTCCAATGGTGGTACCCATGTTCAGTCTCCTTTGATGCTCGGGGACCATCCCCGATGGCGCCAGAAGGAGGGGCCGTGAGCCGCCGTCACCGAGCGCATGCGAGGGCGAACCCCCGCAGGGGGTTGACGGCATTAGGCGAGCCGAGCCCCGCAATCAGGCAGCCAATGCGGGAAAGGTCCCATGCAACGGGAGACAATGGGCCTCAGCGGAATCATGACTCCGGACGCGAAAGCCAGGCTCGCGGCCGTCGCGATTGCCCCGCTCCGCGCTCCGTTGCCGCATCCCGGCGCAAGGGCCCGAACCTTCAGTATGCCCCGCCGCCGGCTCGTACCTCCCTCCGGCCGGCGGCGCCCCCGGCACCCTCGCTTTCCGGTCTTTCATCCACAGCGATGACACCGCTTCGCCGCAGCGCGCCTTGACGAACAGCGGGCAATGAGAACAAAGAAGGAACATAAGACCAGCTTACCGAGTTATCCGCACCTATGCGCCAGTCCGTCGTTCTTGAAGATATTCGCGCCAAAATTGCGCAAATCGAAGGCGTTGGCGCGCGTCATGACGTCATTCCGTTCGGGATCGATGATCTCGACTCGCGAATCCCGGCGCGCGGAATCGCGACGGGCGCGCTCCACGAGCTCGCCGGCAGCCCCGAACTGGCCGACGATGCGAGCGCCACGATCTTCCTCGCCGGCATCCTCGCGCGGAGCGACGGCCCGGTTTTCTGGTGCCTGCGCTGGCGCGATCTCTTCGCCCCCGCGCTTCATCTAGCCGGACTGCATCCCGACCGGCTCATTCATGTCGAAGCGGGCAGCGACACCAACGTCCTCCTCGCGATGGAGGAGTGCCTCCGCCATCCGGGGCTCGCCGGGGTCGTCGGCGAGGTCAAGAAGTACAGCACCACCGCGTCGAAGCGGCTGCAGCTCGCCGCCGAAGCCTCGGGCGTCCCCGCCTTCATCTTCCGCCGGGCCTGCAAGGCCGGCGAGCCTGCCGAAGGCAGCGCCGCTTTGACCCGCTGGCGCATCACCGCGAGTCCGACCGAGGATCTCGGCATCCCCGCGATCGGACGCGCGCGCTGGCGCGTCGCGCTCGAGCGCGCGCGCGGGGGCAATCCCTACAACTGGATCGTGGAGGGCTGCGATGCGACGGGTCGTATCGCTCTTCCTGCCGCACTGGTCGACCGACCGGCTGCGCAGGAAGATGCGCAAGCCGCAGCCTGACGGCAGCGCCCCGCCCCGCCCGCTCGTTACCGCGATTCCCGACCATGGCCGGCGTATCGTCGCGGCGACGTGCCGCGAGGCGCAAATGCTTGGCATCCAGACAGGCATGACGATCACGAAAGCGCGGGCTTTCGCGCCCGAGCTGGATGTCGTCGACGCCGAGCCCGAGGCTGATCTCGACGGGTTGCGTCGCCTCGCCCTCTGGGCAGGTGCACGCTATTCGCCGGTTGTCGCGCCTGATCCGCCCGACGGGCTCTGGCTCGACATCACGGGCTGCGCGGCCATCTTCAGCAGCGAGCGAGCCTTGCTCAAGGATCTTCACCGCCGCGTCGCGGCCTTCGGTCTCAGCCTGCAAATTGCGGTCGCGGACACGGCCGGCTGCGCGCATGCGGCCGCCCGCCATGTCCCCGCCGGGCGGCCTGTCACGGTTGAACCCGGAGCGCACCGTAAGGCGATCGCGCTCCTACCCGTCTCAGCGCTCCGCCTGCCGTCCGCCGATGTCGAAGGCCTTCGCAAATTGGGCTTCGAGCGGATCGAGCAGCTGATCGGGAGCCCACGCGGTCCGCTCGCGAAACGGTTCGGGCGCGAACTGCATCGCCGGCTCGACCAGGCACTCGGCACGCTGCCGGAGCCGATCGAACCGCTCTTCCCCGAAGAGCTGCCGCGGGCGAGGCGCGGCTTCATGGAGCCGCTCGCGACGGCGGACGCCTTGGCGCAGGTGATCGGCGACCTTGCGCACGATATCGCGGGCCAGCTCAACCGCGCGGGAACGGGCGCGCGGCGCCTCGACTGCTATTTCCACCGCGTCGACGGGCAGACGCAGGCCATGCGTGTCGGAACCGCCTCGCCCTCGCGCGATCCCCGGCATCTTGCGAAGCTGCTCGCCGCGCGGATCGAGAGCATCGATCCCGGTCTCGGGATCGAGGCGATGACCCTCGTCGCCGCGCTCGCCGAGCGGCAGCCAGGGAGCCAGGCCGACGCGCTCGAAAATATCGGACGGCGCGGACCCGATCTTCCCGCGCTGGTCGACACGCTCGCCAATCGCTTCGGGCAGCGCGCGCTCCAGCGCGCGGCGCCGCGACCGAGCGCGATGCCCGAGCGCTCGGTTGCTGCCCTCCCCGCGCTCGCGCCCGAGACAGGCGAGAGCTGGAGCGACTGGCCGCGGCCGTCGCGCATGCTAGCGCGGCCCGAACCAGTCGATGTCGTCGCCTTGCTCCCCGACGATGCGCCGCGCCTCTTCATCTGGCGCCGTAAACGCTACCGGGTCACCCAAGGCGATGGACCCGAGCGGCTCCAAGGCGAATGGTGGCGCGAGGGCGGGATCGAAGGCGAAACCCACCTCACCGTCCGCGACTATTATCAGGTCGAGACCGAGACGGGCGGCCGTTACTGGCTCTTCCGCCTCGGCGACGGGGTCAATCCCGCAACCGGTTCGATGCGCTGGTTTATTCACGGAGCATTCGCTTGAGAATGCGACCGGTAGCGAACCGCATTCGCTTGAGACTGCCACCGGTGTTTAACTGCATTTGCGTGATGCGGCCATCAAGCAGCGTTGCTTTCGCATGACCGATGACGGGGCGGCCTATATCGAGCTGCAGGTCACGACGCATTTCAGCTTCCTGCGCGGGGCCTCGTCGCCCGAGGAGCTCTTCACCGCCGCTGCCATGCTCGGACTGCCCGCGCTCGGCGTCGCCGACCGGCACAGCGTCGCCGGGATCGTGCGCGCGTGGGACGCCGAGAAGGTTACCGGCGTTCGCGCGTTGACCGGCACGCGCCTCAATCTTGCCGATGGCACGGCACTTCTCGTCTATCCAACCGACAAGATGGCCTATGGGCGGATGTGCCGGCTGCTCAGCGTCGGAAAGACGCGCGCCGGCAAGGGCGCCTGCCATCTCGACTGGCCCGATCTCGAGGACTGGAACGAGGGTCTGCTTGCGATCCTGCTTCCCGACCGCGCCGATGGCGCAGCCGAGGCGGCGATCGCCCGCGCCAGTCGCATCTTCGGCGATCGCCTCTATCTCGCACTCACGATCCGGCGCCGCCCCGGCGACGCGATCAGGCTGCGCGATCTCGCAGCCTTGGCCGCCAAAGCGAAAGTGCCGACGCTCGCAACGGGCGACGTCCTCTATCACATGCCCGACCGGCGCCTGCTGCAGGATGTCGTCACCTGCATCCGGGAGAAATGCACGATCGACGAGCTTGGTGATCGCCGCGAGCGCTTCGCCGACCGCCACATCAAGACGGCGGCCGAGATGGAGCGCCTGTTCCGCCGCTACCTCAAGGACAGCTCGCCGGTCGCCCGCACGGTCGATTTCGCGGCGCGCTGCACCTTCAGTCTCGAAGAACTGCGTTACCAATATCCCGACGAGATCCAGGTTCCTGGACGCACCCCGCAGGAGGAGCTTGAGCGGCTGACATGGGAGAAGGCTCCCGTCCGCTACCCCGAAGGCGTCAGCACCGAGGTCCGCACTCAGCTCGAGCATGAGCTGCGATTGATCGGAGAACTCGATTACGCCCCCTATTTCCTGACGGTTCACTCGATCGTCGCCGAAGCCCGCCGCCGCGAGATCCTCTGCCAAGGCCGCGGCAGCGCGGCGAACAGCGCGGTCTGTTACGTCCTTGGTATCACTTCGATCGATCCGGTGCGGTCCGAACTCCTGTTCGAACGCTTCGTCAGCGCCGAGCGCCGGGAGCCGCCCGATATCGATGTCGACTTCGAGCATGAGCGGCGCGAGGAAATCATCCAGTGGATCTACGAGACCTATGGCCGGACCCGCAGCGCGCTGACCGCAGTCGTCACGCGTTATCGTTCGCGCGGCGCCGTCCGCGAAGTCGGCAAGGCGCTCGGGCTTAGCGAAGACATCACCGCGGGGCTCGCCGGCGCGGTCTGGGGTTACAGCCGCGAGGGCGTCGAGGAAAAGCATGCCGAAGCGCTGAACCTCGACCTCGGGGACAAGCGCCTCGCGCTGACGCTCGAGCTCGCGCGCACGCTCATCAACACGCCCCGCCACCTTTCGCAGCACCCCGGCGGCTTCGTGCTGACGCGCGACCGGCTAGACGAACTCGTGCCAATCGAGCCCGCCGCGATGGAAGACCGGCAGGTCATCGAATGGGACAAGGACGACATCGACGCCCTCGGTTTCATGAAGGTCGACATCCTTGCTTTGGGGATGCTGAGCTGCATGCGCCGTGCCTTCGAATTCCTGCACGATCACAAGGGACTGAAGCACGATCTTTCCACCATTCCCGCGGAAGATCCCGCGACCTATGCGATGATCCGCAAAGCCGACACGCTGGGCGTTTTCCAGATCGAGAGCCGCGCCCAGATGGCGTCGATCCCGCTCATGGCGCCGCGCACCTTCTACGATCTCGTCATTCAGGTCGCGATCGTCCGGCCGGGCCCGATCCAGGGCGACATGGTCCATCCCTATCGCCGCCGCCGAAACGGACAGGAGGAGGTGACTTACCCGACCCCCGAACTCAGGCGCGTGCTTGAGAAGACGCTGGGGGTCCCGCTCTTCCAGGAGCAGGCGATGCGCGTCGCGATCGAATGCGCCGGCTTCACCCCGAGCGAGGCCGATCTCCTCCGCCGCGCGATGGCGACCTTCAAACTCACCGGCGGGGTCAGCCATTTCCGCGACAAGCTGATCGATGGCATGGTCGGCCGCGGCTACGACCGCGAGTTTGCCGAAAAGACCTTCAAGCAGATCGAGGGTTTCGGCTCCTACGGCTTTCCCGAGAGCCACGCCGCGAGCTTCGCGCTCATCGCCTATGCCTCGTCGTGGATGAAATGCCATCATCCCGACGCATTCTGCGCCGCGCTGCTCAACGCCCAGCCGATGGGTTTTTACGCGCCCGCGCAGATCGTCCGCGATGCCCGCAATCATGGCGTCGAGATCAGGCCCATCGATGTCAATCACAGCCGCTGGGACTGCACACTCGAAGAAGCGGCCAACGGCAAATATCATGCGGTGCGCCTGGGTCTGCGCATGGTCCGCGGTCTCGCCAATGAGGATGGCGCCGCGGTCGCCACGGCCCGTGCCGGCGAGCCCTATAGCAGCGCCGAGGAAATCCAGCGCCGCGCCGGGGTCGGGCGCGGCGCGCTCGACCGGATCGGCGACGCGGACGGCTTCGCCTCGCTCGGAAGCTCGCGCCGGGAAGGGCTATGGGAAGTGAAGGGCCTCGGACCTGCCGCCCTTCCCCTCTTTCAGGCTGCCGACGAACGCGCCGGACGTCTCCAGCGCGAAGCGCTGGAACCCGAAACGCTGCTCGCGCCGATGGGCGAAGGCGCCGAGGTCGTCGAGGACTATAGAGCGTCCGGTCTGTCACTCAGGGCCCATCCCCTCGCCTTCCTGCGCGACGAGCTTCGCTCGCGAAAGATCATCACGTGCCGGGAGCTTCACGGCATCAAGGACGGCCGCTGGGTCAACCTCGCCGGGGTCGTTCTCGTCCGCCAGAAGCCGGGCTCGGCAAAGGGCGTCATGTTCATCACCCTCGAAGACGAGACCGAGGTCGCGAACCTCGTCGTGTGGACCAATGTCTTCGAGAAATATCGCCCCGTGGTCCTCGGCGCCGCGATGATGGGTGTGCGCGGTCAGGTTCAGCGCGAGGGCGAGGTCATCCATATCGTCGCGCAAAGGCTCGACGACCTCTCCCCGCTGCTCGCGAGCGTCGGGCAGCGCAAGGACATCGCCGATATCTACAAGGTAGGCCGCGCCGACGTCGTCAAGAGCCCCGTGGGTCCCGACCCGCGCGATCCGGAGACGAAGCCGCTCGGCCGCAATCCGCGCGACATCTATATTCCCGACCTCCGCCTCGGGTCCGGTATCATTCCCGGCCAACCCACCGAGGGCATCAAGATCAAGCCACGGGATTTCCGTTAGCTTTCAAATGGCAGGCGGCGGAACTCGACATGGTTTCAGGGGTCTAGATCATGAGGGGCCAGCGCATGCCCCGCCAAGGTCGGCCAGGCACGCAACCAAATGGAGTGATGCCGATGAACCGCCTGATGATCCTTCCCCTCGCAGCCGCAACCGCCATGGTAAGTGCCTGCGCCTCCACGGGCAGCAGCTACGCCTATGACGACGGCGGCTATGGCTATTATGATCGCGCCTATTACGACCAATATGGCCGCTATGACTATGATCGCCCCGACCCGCGCTACAGCGGCTATTATGCGGAGAATTATTATCGCAACGACCGGCGCTATCGCGAACGCCGCCTCAGCGACAACGACCGCATCTATCGCGGCCGCGACAACAAATATTATTGCCGCCGCAACGACGGATCGACCGGCCTGATCGTCGGCGGGATCGCGGGCGGCGTGCTCGGCAACGTGATCGCCGACGGCAGGTCGGAAACGCTCGGCACCGTGATCGGCGCGCTCGGCGGGGCAGCCGTCGGGCGCGAAATCGATCGCAGCAATGTGCGCTGCCGATGATTGAAATAATATCGACGGCCACGGGAACAATCCGGCCATCCGCGCGTCGATAATTTGCAAGCTCGGGTCTCAGGACCCGACTTCAGGAAAGCCCCGCAGCCTTGTGCAGCGGGGCTTTACCTTTTCGGGCATCGAATGTTCGGCGAATGCTCCCACGCTTCCAACTTTGTTAACGCTCGGCGTCTAGGCTGAAGCGTGCGGGATTGCAGGAGGTTCGGCCGTGCGCAGGAGGAACCGGTCCTCCCGGTGGGCGGTAATTCTCGGCAAGGAGCTGAGCGATGTCGACCCCGGTCAAGTATTCTCCCGACGCGATCGAAATCGAACTGATCCGAAGTCTCTACGATGGCCTGCTGCCCTCGCTCGTCATGTCGCTCGGCTTTCTCCTATGCGGGGCGCTGATCATCGAACAATCGGGCGACATGCTGATCGCCGGACCCTATGCGATCGGCGTCCTCGCCTCGATCGCCCGGCTCCTCGTTGCCTCACGCGACGCAACCGCCGCGGATAATCCCGCGATCGCACTCGGTGAGGCCCGCCGGCTCGAGCGCCGCTACGCGGCGAGCTACACCGTCTTTGCAGCCATGCTCGGCTTCTTCGCCGCGCGGGCGCTTGCCCTACCCGATCCAGCCATCGACAAGCTCGCGATCTGTCTCGTCATCGGCTATGCGGCCGGTGTCGCGGCGGGGACGAGCCTTCGCCCGCGCATCGCCATAGCCTCGCTCCTTCTCGCCGTCCTGCCGCCGGTCGTCACGATGCTCGCTGCCGGAACGCCGCTCCACATCGCAACCGCGCTGATGACCGCCGCCTTCCTCGCCGGCGGCATCTTCAGCTTGCGAAAAAGACACGCCCGCGCTCTCGATGACATCGGCCGCCGGCTCACCTTCGCCTCGCTCGCGCGAAGCGACGGGCTCACTGACCTGCCCAATCGGCTGGCGCTGCGCGAATGGTTCGACCGCAATGTGCGCGCCGCAAAGCTCCGCCCGATCGCCCTTCATTGCCTCGACCTCAACGGCTTCAAACCTGTGAACGACAGCTTCGGCCATCCCGTCGGCGACGCGTTGCTCACCGCGGTGGCAAGACGAATTTCGGGAACCTTGCGCGAAGGCGACATTGCCGCGCGCCTTGGCGGCGACGAGTTCGTGATCGTGCAGCTTCAGATCGGCAATCCCGACGAGGCCTATATGCTCGCGGAACGCGTCGCAGCTTCGATCGCGCGTCCCTTCGCCGTCGGAAGCCATGATATCCGCGTTTCGACGTCGATCGGTTATATCGTGTGCGACGACCTGTCGCGCGACCTCGAGCAACTGATCAGCCTCGCCGACGAGGCGCTTTATACCGCCAAGCGAAGTGGCCGCAGCATCTGCCGATATCAGGACGCTGCGGCGCTGCAGGCCGCGGCGTAAAAACGGCGAGGCAGCAGCAACATCCGCCTACGCGGAGCGTTGGTGCTGCGAGGGGGATCGAGGATCAACGATGCCCCGTATTCTTTTGCTCATGACGTCCGTTCTCGCGCTCGGCGCCGCGACGCTCTCGCTCCAGTCCTGCGGCAGTGAACCGGTCGAGGCCGCCCCGCCGGAGGCAGCGACGAGTGCGCTCGTCACCCTGCCCGACGGCTCGACCATGGCGGCGGCGTCAGGATCGCTGACGCGCGAGATGGCCGATTGGCTTGCATCGCGCGAGGGCCAGAGCAGGACATTCACCTTTCATGGCTTCGAAGAAGACAGGCCCAAATTGACGAGCATCGGTCTCGGCCGAGCCGCGGACCTCGCCACCGTCCTTCGCGCGGCTCCGGCCGCGACGATCGAAATCGCCGGCGACGAAGGCCAGATCAGCCTCCTCGCCCATTTGCTCGAGGATCGCGGCATCGCATCCGAACGGATGAAGATCGTCCCGGCGGCCGGGATCGGAACGGCGATGCTGACGCTCCATCGCGGCTCCATGTCTCCGCTGATGACGGCAAAGTCCTGAACCTCTATGAGGTGAATGAAGGCCAGCTTTAGCCTGCCAAGTCCTCGAACCACCGCGCGTAGGGCGTGTTGACTGCCATATGCCGGTTATAGTCCGGGGCTCCATCGTCCCACCACACCGGTCCGCGCTCGCCAAGCGCGCGTTTCGACCGATCGATCGCCGAGCGGGCCCGCCGAAGCGCGACGCCATCCCTTGCTGCGAGCGCCGTTCGCACGTTCCGCCGGGCAGTCATTAGTTCGGAAACAAGTCGCTCGCGCTGGCCAGGCTCAAGCGCCGGGTTCGACATACGCCAAAGGCGGCCGCGAATGACGAAATAGCGGCCGTCGGGGGTGACTTGGATTGGGTCGGGCCGCTGCTCAGACACGGCCGAAAAAGGAAGGCGATATAGTCGTGTGCCGGCGACCGAGGGGTTTGTGATCGCCGGCACCCGTGAGGATGGCAAAGTCGGAAACTTCGGCCATCCCGGAAACTCAGGGCAATGTGCGGCGTCCGCGCCCGAATACGAAGGCGACGATGAAGAGGACGACGCCGATCACGAGCAAGATCTTGGCGAAGTCGGCCGAAAGGCCGGCGATGCCGCCGAAGCCGAGAAGCGCCGCGACGAGCGCGACGACGGCAAAGATGATAGCCCATCTGAACATGATAAATCTCCCGTCTGGACGCAGTCCGCCAGTCGCCCGACCGCGTGAGCGGGGGACGGTGAAAGCTGCGCCGATTCATCCGTGGTGGATGTCCGGGTAACGCTGGCTCGTTTAGAAAGTTCCGCGCCGAGCGCGCCTCCGCATCCCCGGAATAACCTGTGTTAATCCGAAAAATTTTCTCGGGAACGCTTGCCGTCGTCGGCGCGTCATTCGGGGTTGAGAGCGCCACTCCGCTCAACCGGCGAAAGAGGTATCGAAGGCAAGGTGCCGACAGAATCGCGGCACAGACAGGCGCAGATTGCTGCGCCTTCTGGGCCGGGCCGCAGCTCCCGCGCGGCCCGGCTTCGCGAGCGCAGACACAGGAGACCATGATGGCGGATGACAAGAGACTGACGGGCGCCTCCGATCGCGATCGGATCAGCCTTTCCGAAGATTATGAGATCCGCGATTGGACCGAGAGCCTCGGCGTGGGCGAAGAAGAACTTCGCGAGGCTGTCGATGCTGTCGGAAACAGCGCGGACGCGGTCCGCGCCTATCTGAACCACGGCCGATGACTCGGGACACTGCAGCAACGGCTCCGGTCGAGCGGATAGCCAGGGTCCTTGCCGGACATGAGCTCAGCCGGAACGGCGAAGGCGAACTGCGGTCGGCGGCCGATGCCGTCGACATGCTCTGGCCGGAGTATACCGCCGCGGCGCTCGCTATCCTCAAGACGATGCGGGAGCCGAGCGGGCGCATGCTGGCAGTCGGGGTTGCCGGGGTGTGGGAAAGAATGATCACCGCGGCGATCGAGGACGAGACGATCTCCGAGAGCTGATCGTTCAGCCACGCGACACGAGGCCGGTGATAAAGCCGCCGATATGCCTCTCACCACCGATCTCCCTTGGGAGCAACTCGCGATCTATGCGGCTGGCGCCGCGCTCGTCTTGATCCTGCTGTTCAAGATCCCCTATGTCGGCCGCGTGCTGCGCGGCCTCTTCTCCTTCGCGCTTCTCGCCTTCGCGATCTTCCTCATTCTTCAGCACGCCCCCTTCGATCCGAACCTCGGCCGCCTCACCGCGGCGATTGGTCTCGATCGACAGCAGGTCGTCGGCAGCGAGGTGCGCATTCCCATGGCGCGCGACGGACATTTCTGGGTCGATGCCGAAATCAATGGCGTTAAGCGAAGGATGCTCGTCGACAGCGGCGCCACCGTGACCGCGCTATCGCAGGAGACCGCCCGCGCAGCCGGGGTCGAGGCCGATGCAACGCTGCTGCCGCTCCTGATGCAGACCGCGAACGGGACGGTGCGGGCCGAGGCCGGAACGGTCGATGCGCTCGCGGTCGGCGCCATCGAGGTACAGCGGCTGAAGGTCGTGATCTCACCCGCGCTCGGCAATACGGATGTGCTCGGCATGAATTTCCTGTCGCAGCTCGCCGCCTGGCGCGTCGAGGGCCGCACGCTCTTCCTTGTTCCTCAACCCGCCGACGTCGACCCCTGATAGACACGGCACGGATTCGCCTTTGTTCCATTTTTGTTCTATGTTCCGTGACCGACTCGCAACGAAAGACCGGCCATGGGTGACGTAATCCCGTTCGACAGATCCGAAGGTGACGACCGCATCCGCGGCCATGCTGCCGCCAATGATTTTTTCGCACCCGGCGGTTTTCTCGCCGCGATCAATGCGGTCCATATCACCGGCGCGCATCTCGCGCGCGCGATCGAGACGATCCGGCATCTTGTGGTGAAGAGCCCGAGCGACATTGCGGAGCATGGCCGTCTGCTTGAGCGCTTCGCGCGCGAGCAGGGACTCGGTGATCACGGCGGCGCCGCGCTCCACGCGCGCGCAATCGCCCTCGATCGCTGGGCGCAGGAATTCGACCCGTTCGGCGAGAGCGACATCAGCGGCTTCTACGCCGCCGGCGGCAGCGCCCCGCTCGTCGAAACCGAGATCGGTCTCGGATTCGAGCCGGCGAGCTTTGCGGAACAAGTCCAAAAATGGACGAAGATTTTCGCCTGAAGCCCGAGAGATGAGCCGCCTCTACACCCTTGCCGCCACGGCTTCGGACGTCGCCGATCATTTCGGCGCCGGCGGCTTTACCGATATCGCCGTTCCCTCGGAGACGATCGAGGCCCTCCCCGGCCTCGTCGTCCACGAAACGAACGGCCGGCGGCACCTTCGCCAGATGCTCTGGGGCTTCCCGCGCCTCACCCGCGAGATGCGGCTGCGCGGCGATCCGCCGGGCCGCATCGGCCTCGTCGCCGATCTCACCAACCCGATGTGGGAAGGTCTCGTCGTCGAGCCCCGCTATCGCTGCCTCATTCCGCTGACGCACTTCGCGAACCCCAACGGCTCGCCGGGCGAGAAGACACGCAGTTGGTTCTCTGCCGAAGGCCAGCCGATCATGGCCTGGGCGGGCTTCGCCAAGAACACCCCCGAATTGGGTCCCGTTTACGCCGGCATGACGATGGACGCGAACGAGCTCGTGCATCCCACCAACGATCGCATGCCCGTCCTCCTCATGCCCCATGAATATGAACGCTGGCTCCACGGCTCGATCAAGGATGTCATCGGCTTCCAGTTTCGTCCGCCACCGCCCGCAGAAAATTTTGTCGCCGAGCATACCGACGATCTTTGGCGCAGCGGCAAATTGCCGCCGAGCGCGCGGCCCCAGCAAGCGCTGCTCTAGCAGAGCGCCGTTTCCCCCCATGCCCTTCCTTCCCGGCTCGATGCTGATAGACTGACGTCCATGTGCAATCTCTACACCGAGCGCAAAAGCGCGGCCGAGGTTGCGGCGCATTTCGGCGTCGACCTCCCCGTACCGGCGTTCAACAGCGCCGAGGATGTGTATCCCGGCTATTCGGGCATGGTCGTCCGCGAAGAGCAGGGAAAGCGCGTCCTGCGCTCGATGACCTGGGGTTTTCCGCGCCACTCCAAAAGCAAGAAGACGGGCCTGCCTAACAAGCCGAGCCCGACGAACAACGCACGCGACGATCAGCTCTTCAATCCTTATGGTATGTGGAGCCAATGGTTTGCCCAGCCGGCGCATCGCTGCCTGATCCCGTTCACCGCCTTTGCCGAAGCCGTCGGCGAAAAAGGCGCAATGACGAAGACCTGGATCAGCGTCACCGATCAGCCGCTTGCGGCCTGGGCGGGACTATGGCGCCCCACCGACGAATGGGGCGACGCCTATACCGGCGTGATGGTGGACGCGACCGAGGAACTGCTCGATATCCACGACCGCATGCCGGTGATCCTCCGTCCCGAAGATCATGAGACTTGGCTGCACGCGCCCGCCGACGAAGCATTCGGGCTCGTGCGCAAATATCCGGGCGACCGCCTCGTTGCCGAGCATAGCAACGACCCCTGGAGCAACCGCGGCAGGACGTCGCCCCCGCTCCCCGATATGCCGACCCTGCTCTGATGCTCACCGAAGACCGCCATCTCTGGGCCTGCGCCCTCGCCGTCGAAAAGCAGCATGGAGCGGGCGCACCGCGCTTCGTCGCAGCGCGCATCGGTGCGCTCGCGCTCGCGGGGGATAATGCGGGCGTCGAGCGCTGGAAAGCGATCGCGGCGAAGCTGAACGCACTCGCAAGGACATGAAACACAACCCTGTCAGCAAAAGTGCCGCGGCGCAGGCCGATCTGTTTGGCCGTGCACTGCTTCCCGGTCTCGAAGCGGCCGAAGCCTTCGTCACGGAAGCCGAGGAAGCGGCGCTCATAGCCCATATCGAACATGCTGGGCTCGAGGCCTTCAAGTTCCAGCAATGGGAGGGCAAACGCCTCACCCGCTCATTCGGATGGAGCTATGATTTCCAGACGGGGGTTTTCGCACGCGCCGCGCCGATCCCCGACTGGCTCGCGCCGATCGCCGCTCGCGCCGAGCGTTTTTCAGAACTTCCGCCGGGCGCCCTCGCGCAGGCGCTGCTGATTTCATACGGCCCCGGGGCCGGCATCGGCTGGCATAAAGACCGGCCCGTCTTCGAGCATGTCGTCGGCATTTCGCTGGGAGCAGAGGCGGCGATGCGCTTCCGGCGCCGCCGAGGAGACAAGTTCGACCGCTTTGCACTGCCGCTCGCGCCCCGCTCGATCTATCGTTTCACCGGCGAAGCGCGGCACGCGTGGGAACATAGCATCGCGCCGATCGAGACGGCGCGCTGGTCGATCACCTTCCGCAGCCTCGCGAGTTGATCGCGATAGCGAAGGCAAATATTCGCTCCTATAGAGACCGCCCGGTCGGCGAGGGGCCGACCGCATAAGGGAGATATTGAATGAACCATGCCGACCTTTCGGACGCAGTTGCTAGCGCGCTCGGAACCAGCAAGGCCGACGGCAAGAAGGCTGTCGACGCCGTGTTCGCCGCGATCGCCGACGCCGCCGCCAAGGGCGAGGAAGTATCGGTAAACGGCTTCGGCAAGTTCAAGGTCAAGGAAAGCGCAGCCCGCGAGGGCCGCAACCCTTCGACCGGTGAGACCATCCAGATCGCGGCCTCGAAAAAGCTCGGCTTCGGCGCGGCGAAGGCGGTCAAGGATCGCCTCAACGGCTAAGACCCGACGTCAGGCGCCGAAGGTCACATGGCCTTCGGCGTCGATCGGCCAAGCCGGATTCCAAGCGATTTCCCAGGCGTGATCGTCGGGATCGGCGACATAGCCCCGATAGCCGCCATGCGGCGGTGCATCGCCTGGCCGGAGCACCCGCCCGCCTGCAGCCTCCAGTGCCGCGATCACTGCATCGACCTCTTCCGCCGACCCGACATTATGGGCGAGCGCGAAGGCCCCCGGGCCTCCGAACGAGGTCCGCGTCATGTCCTCGGCGAGCTTTGCCTCAAGCCATGTGCCGAGGATCAGACCGTTCATCTGATAGAAGGCGATTTCCTCGTTCGCGAACACCGGCGTCCAGCCGAAGCCTTCGCTATAGAAGCGGCGGGACCGGACGAGATCCGCGATCCCGAGCGTCACGACTGCAATCTGCTGCTGCATGCATCGGTCTCCGATATAGGCTCTTTAACAACGGCAAGGGAGCCAGCCTTGTTCCCGCGATCACGAAGTCCCTATGAATCGCCGAAGCCAGACATCAGCTCGCGCCGAACAATGGATCACGAACCTCCTTGTTGGAAAGTCGAGTACCGCACGGAAATTCGGGTAAACTTGATCGAAATCAATATCATATTACACGTCATTCGGAACAATTCCTCGTAGGTGCGCATTCTTGTAGTGCCTCGTCTCTCCCCCTGGTTCCCGGGAGACGAGGTTCTCTCCCCAGATAATATTGCTGCCAACGAAGAGGTTGAAAGCGCCCCGCGTCGCGGCCAGAAGCGCCCGATGAACCAGCGCCTCCTTTTTATAGCTGCTACTCTCCTTTCGCTCAGCGCTTGCGCGGGGGCCGAGCAAGCTTCGCAGCCCTTTTCGCCCTCTGTCCTGCAAGACCGGCCGCTCACCCTGGCGAGCTGGAACCTCGAATTCCTTGCCGAGCATAACGGCGACGGATGTCAGCCGCGAACCGACGCCGACTATGCCGCCATGCGGCAGATAGCCGATGGGCTCGACGCCGACCTGATCGCGTTTCAGGAAGCGGAGAGTGTCGCGGCGGCAGAGCGCGTGTTCGACCCCGCCCGCTATACCGTCGTCATGGAAGAGCGCGCCGGTAGGCCCAGCGGGACCTGCGGCGGCGAGCACAAGTCGCAGCGCGTGATCCGCCAGGCTGTCGGATTCGCGATCCGCAAGACCATTGCGTTCGACCGCCACCCCGATGTGACCAGCCTCATGCTCGGCAATCCTCAACTGCGCTCGGGCGTCGACATCACGCTCCGACCTGAGCGCGCGAGGCCGCTCCGTCTGCTTTCGATCCACTTGAAGTCGGGCTGCTTTGCCGGAGATACCGCCAAGGCGTGCCCGATCCTGTCCGAGCAGATCCCCGCGCTAGAGGCGTGGGTCGATGCGGCTGCCGAGGCGCCTGTGCGCTTCGCCCTGCTCGGCGACTGGAACCGCAGGCTCGGCCTTGCAGCCGACCGCGTCTGGTCCGAGCTCGATGATGGCACGCCCTCGAACGCCGATCTCCGTCTCGCAGATGCCGGGACGGGACCGAAATGCGATCCGCGCTACGACAGTTTCATCGATCATATCGTCCTTGACCGGCGCGCCGGCGCGGACATGCTGAGCTTTGCCGAGACGCTCTACGGGTCGGGCACCAAGCATTACTCCGATCATTGTCCCATATCGGTGACGCTGGCGCGGTGACGGGAAGAACAACCATGGATCAGGACCTTGTCGAAGCGCTTGAATTCTTGCTTGGCCGGGATGACGACGGCGCCCTGTTCGATCGCGAAACGCCGGAAGGCGGATATCGCTCGCAAGGTCTCGAGAATGCGCTGAGAACGATCCGCCGCAACCTTCGCGCAAAGCCGGATTGACCTTGGCAGCGAGAACGCTGGCCCGAAGGGCCGAAAGCCGCACTCTTGCCGGAGCCGCAGCCGGGGCGGCGTGCGGGCGGGAGCGGCGGGTCGGACGCGGCGGAGCCGTGGCCGGAGCCGCGCGCAGCGCGGCTTGCCCGCCGTGAAAGCGCGCGCCCGCACCGGCAAGAAGCGAGGCAAGTGTGCACGCGCGGCCCTACATCCGTGCGACCCCTGGCCGAGCCTGCGAGGCCAGAGCGCGCTCGACAGATGCCGCGCTCAACCTCCCCGAGGCAGAATTCGATCAGAGCTCCGACGAGGAACAAGCCGTGCATTGAGCGAGAATGATCTGCCAACAGTCGCCCTGCTGCTTCCAGAGCCGGAGATAGGCAAAAGTCCCGAAGAAAGCCGCGCCGGCATAGGTTCCCGCGACATCGGCCGTTACGACGACGCTCGCCACGTCACCGTGGGACCAAATGCGGCGGTCGCCGCGAAAGTCGAGTGAACTCAGGTCGAGCAGGCCCGAACCGTGCGCCGCTATATCACCCTCCCGCGATCGCCTGACCCCCTGTTGATCGACGAAGATCATGTCCTCCGCAAGCAGCCGCTCCAGTGCCTCGACATCGCCGGCCAGCATCGCGGCCCGCAGCTCTTCCTCGCACCTCGCAATAGTCTCGATCAGCGGCATCCATCCAACTCCCGAATTTGGCCGCCGGCCCGATCTGGCGCGGCCCTCGTTCCCGCCGTCCTATCGATCAACGAGCAAGATGGGCAGTTATTGAAAGACGATTCCGAGCCCGCCGAACGCCAGCGCCAGCATCGCCGCGCGCCGTCGCCACCAGGCGAAAGGATCGCCGGGCGTTTCACGCGAAACCGCTACGAACATCCACACCGCAGCGCCGAGAAGGACCAAGGTACAAAGCGATGCCGCGAGGCGTACGCCGGACCCGCTGCCCCCGAACTCGGCGAGGAGGTAGAGAAGGAAGAAATGTACGGCCCACAGGACGAGACCGCC
Organism: Sphingopyxis sp. EU05-FHT14B03; assembly: GCF_058790875.1. Taxonomy (NCBI): domain Bacteria; kingdom Pseudomonadati; phylum Pseudomonadota; class Alphaproteobacteria; order Sphingomonadales; family Sphingopyxidaceae; genus Sphingopyxis; species Sphingopyxis sp. EU05-FHT14B03. The sequence continues at coordinate 81,065 of NZ_JBYTDC010000005.1, read as the reverse complement.
CATCATGATGAACCAGCTCTTCATCCGCCCGCGCCGACCAGTCGCGAGACGAGTGCGCCCGTCACCCCCTGTGCCGCGGTGTAGACGAGAAAGAGCATCGCGAGGTCGATGCTGTTGTTCCTAGGCTGCGGGACAAGGCCGCGCGCAGCACGCGCCGCGCAGTAAAGCGCCATCAAGATTGCAATCGCCGCTGCGCATACCTGAAGGGCCAGCAGCGCATAGACGACAGCCCCCTGCCCGCTCGCAGTGGGACCAAGTTCGCTACTCGACCAACTCACGTAATCCAAGCCAAGCGCCGCACTCGAAACCGCCGCGGACAAAAGAAGCGCGAATACCGACCAGAAGGGCGAGCGTCGAAGGCATGCGCGTGCCGTGAGCGCGAGACCGATTGCGACAGCGTAGAGCCCCAGGATCGATATTGCCTCGCCGAGGGGCGGCGGCGGCCGCCAGAAGCCCGGCTGGTTCGAGGACAGGAAGGCAAGGCTGAACAGCGCCATGAGAAAGATCATGCCCATCACGACAAGCAGGATGACCATCGCCCACCAGCCATGGCTCAACGGCCCGGTAACGTAGGTCGGGACGCGGATGTCGGCGCCAATGTCGACACCCTCGATTTCGACCGGCCGGTCGGTTTCCCAAAGCCATCGCAGTACCGAGATCACCGCGAGCACGCCGCTCACCCATGCGAACATATAGGCCTGCACCGTCAGCGCGAGGAAGAAGCCCGCAGTAAAGATCGCGGCGGCGAAGGGCCATGGCGACGGCCCCGGCATGATCTGCAGATATTGGGGCTCGGCGAGCAGCGGACTGGTGACGATCGTCTCGCGAAGGCCCGTCGCCGAGCGCGGCAGGAAATAGCGCCCCTCCTCGACCTCATCCGCGAGCGCAGGATCGTCCCACAAGGGCTCGCGGCTCGTGACGACCGGGATCGAGCGCGTCGAATAGAGCTCGCTCGGCAACCATTCGAGCGTGCCGCCGCCATACACATTTCCGGCATTGCCCTCGCCCGGCGCGAGCCGGAAATTGCGCGCCAGGTCGACGAGGAAGAGCAGCACACCGAGCCCGAGCATGAAAGCGCCGACCGTCGAGATGAGATTGGGAAGCTCAAAGCCCTGCCCCGGCAGATAGGTGTAGACGCGGCGCGGCATGCCCTGCAGCCCCGCCAGATGCATCGGCAGGAAGGCGACATTCATGCCGAGGAACATGAGGCCGAACACCCATTTCGCGAGCCGCTCCGACAGCGCCCGCTTGCTCACCATCGGAATCCAGTAATAGAAGGCCGCAAACAGCGGAAAGACCATGCCGCCGATCAGGACATAATGGAGGTGCGCGACGATGAAATAGCTATCGTGCGCCTGCCAGTCGAAGGGCACCATCGCTACCATCACACCCGTCAGACCCCCCGTCACGAAAATGACGATGCTGCCCATCACGAAGAGGCCGGGCGCATTGAACTTCGGCTTGCCGATTGCGAGCGTCGCGATCCACGAGAAGACCTGGATGCCCGCCGGCACGCTGACCGCCATCGAGGCGGCCGAGAAGAAGCCCGTCGTCATCGGCGGCATGCCGGTGGTGAACATATGATGCGCCCACACGCCGAAACTGATGAAGCCCGTCGCGATCATCGCAAGGACGATGAGCCGGTAGCCGACCAGCCTCTCGCCCGCGACGGTCGCGACGATCATGCTCATCATCCCGGCGGCGGGCAGGAAGATGATATAGACCTCGGGGTGGCCGAAAAACCAGAAGAGATGCTGCCAGAGCAAGGGGTCTCCGCCGCGCGTCGCGTCGAAGAAGGGCCAGCCGAACGCGCGCTCGATCTCGAGCAGCAAGGTCCCCAGAATGATGCTCGGAAAGGCGATCACGATCATCACTGCGAAGACGAGCATCGCCCAGGCGAAGATCGGCATCCTGTCGAGGCGCATGCCCGGCGCGCGCGTCCGCAGCACGCCGACGATGATCTCGATCGCCCCCGCGATCGCGCTGATCTCGATGAAGCCGATGCCAAGCAGCCAGAAGTCGGTGTTGATTCCCGGCGAATAGGCCTTGGACGTCAGCGGCGGATACATGAACCAGCCGCCGTCGGGCGCGAGCCCGACGAAGATCGAGGCGAAAAAACAAAGTCCGCCGACGGCATAGGCCCAGAAGGCATAGGCGGACAGCCGCGGGAACGGCAGATCGCGCGCCGCGAGCATCTGCGGGAGCAGGAGCACGCCTGCCGCCTCGACCGCGGGCACCGCGAACAGGAACATCATCACCGTGCCGTGCATGGTGAAGACCTGATTATAGGTGCCCTGCGGCAGGATCTCGAGCATCGGCGCGGCGAGTTGCGCACGCATGAGCAGCGCGAGCACCCCCGCCATCAGGAAAAAGAGAAAAGCGGTTCCGAGATAATAGATGCCGATATAATTATTGTTGACCGCGAACAGATATTCCCAGCCCTTGGGCTTGCACCAGATCCGGCGAAGCTCTTCCTCCTCGCCCTTCGGCCGGCGGCCCTTGGTCGGGAAGCGATCGTAGAGCGCGGGATCGAACCCCGTTTCCGATCTCATTTGAGCGAGACCAGATAGGCGGTGAGCGCCTGCAGTTCCTCGCCGCTAAACTGATGATAGGCGGGCATACGGTTCGCGGGCTTGATCTCTTGGCTGTCGGCGACCCAGCCCGCCATCGTCCCCGGATTATTGGGCAATATGCCCGCGCCCAGCGTCCTGCGCGAACCGACATGCGTCAGATCGGGGCCGGCCAGTCCACGCGCCGGCGTGCCGCGGATCGTGTGACAGGCGGCGCAGCCGCTCGAGAGAAAAAGTGCAAGCCCCTCGCCGCCGGCGCCTTGCGACGGGAGCCGCGAAGCCTGCCACCGCGCAAAGTCCGCCGGGGTGTGGGCCACCACCACAAACCCCATCAGCGCGTGCGGGCCGCCGCAATATTCGGCGCACTGTCCCTTGTAGATACCCGGCGCATCGGCCTCGATCAGCAGGCGATTGGTGCGCCCCGGGATCATGTCCATCTTGCCGCCAAGCCGCGGCACCCAGAAGCTATGGATGACGTCGGCCGCCTCGAGTTCGAGCAGGACGGGCTGTCCTATCGGAATGTGGAGTTCGTTCGCATCGCGCAGCGTCTCGCGGCCTTGTCCGTCCTGATAATGAACGCGCCACCACCACATCTCGCCGATGACCTTGACGCGCATGGCGCCTTCGGGAACGCGCGCCGCCGAAAGCGAACTGGTGAGCATCAGGCCCCACACGAGCAGACCCGTGAGCACGACCGAGGGAAAGGCAAATCCCAGAATCCAGATCGCCTTCTCGCCGCCGAGCCGGGTCTTGAGCCGAGGCGATCCGCGCAGCGCGATCCAGAGTGCGCCAAGCACGATCGCCAATATCACGGTTCCGCCAGCAAGCAGCACCCAGGCAAGCAGGGTCACGGGCTCCGAATAGGGGCCGGCAGGATCGAGCACGGCGGGCGGCCAGCCTTCCGAAGGCAGCGCCCGGTCAGTCATCGAGGCTCAGCAGCCAGGCGGCGATCTCGTCGGCTTCGGCTTTTTTCATCGGTATAGCCGGCATCCCGGTCCCCGGCACCATTGCCGGCGCGTCGGTGACGAAGGCGGCAAGTTGCGGCGCGCGATTGGGCAGTTCGCCCGCGATCAGCGGGCGCGCGCCGAAGCCCGCGAGCGGCGGCCCCACGCGCCCTTTCGGCCAAGCGATCCCGGGCATGGCATGGCAGGCGCCGCAACCGAGCCGCGCCGCCGCATCGCGCCCGCGCGCGACGGCGGCGCGGTCGGCGGGTGCCGTTTCAACCGGGGCGGGCGCGCAGGCGCCGAGCAGCATCAAGACCGAAATCGCAGCGCCCCCTTTCATAGCCGTTCACCGTCCTCGTTTCGCTTTGGGAACCACCTCGCGCGGCCATTGGTTCCCGAAGCGTGCGCAAAGCCCCGCTTCTCCTCGTCTTGCTTCTGCCAGCATGCCATGCGCCGGCGCCGCCCGATCGCTTCCGCGCGACGGGCGAGACGATCGCGATGAGCGGCGGCGATGCGGGCGCCGAGGCGGCCTGCTTCACCTGTCACGGGCTGCAGGGCGAAGGCGACGGGCGCGACGCGCCGCGCCTCGCCGGGCTCGACGCGGGCTATCTCCATCGGCAGCTCGACGATTATGCAAATGGTCGCCGCGAGCATGCCGCGATGCGCGCAATCGCCCGCAAACTCGGCGACGGCGACCGATCGAAAGTGTCGGCATTCTACGCGGCGGTCCAGCCCGCGGCGTGGCCGGTCGAAGCCGGCAATCCGGCGGGTGCGCGCCTCTACGACGAGGGCGATCCCGCGCGGGGATTGCCGTCCTGCGCCTCGTGCCACGGTGTGGGCGGCGTGGGCGATGCCGCCAATCCGCCGCTGGCCGGTCAGTCCGCCGCCTATATCTCGGGCCAGCTTCGCGCGTGGCGCGAAGCGAAGCGCAACAATGACCCGCTAGGCGAGATGCGCCGCGTCAGCCGCCTGCTCTCGGTCGCCGAGCTTGCGGCGGTGTCCCGTCATGCGGCGTCCTTTCCGCCCCATCCTCCGGAAGCTCGGGCAACATCCCCCGCAGCACGTCGTGCCGATCCCAGAAATGATGTTTCAGAGCCGCGCCAACGTGCAGCGGGATCATCGCGACGAGGAGAATGATCAGGAGCGCATGGATTCCCTCCGCCCAGTCGAGAATCCACCACTGAATGCCTTTTTCCAGACTGTCGAAGGGCATGTGCGGCCAGGGAAGGAGCCCCGCCACTTCGAGCGGCTCGCCGCCGACCACCGACCACATCGCCCAGCCCGAGAGCGGCAGACCGAAAAAGCAGACGTAAAAGAGTATGTGCGTCACATAGGCTGCGACCGTCTGCCAGCCAAGCCGGTCGGCATCGTTGATGGGACCCGGCACGATCATCCGCCAGATCGCGCGCAGCGCAGCAAGCACGAGCATCAGCAGGCCGAGTTCGGCATGAACCCGAAACGCCTCCAACTTGTCGCCACCCGCGTCGATGCGGCTCATGCGCCAGCCCCAGCCGAGCTGGAATAGGATGAGCGCGGCCATCGTCCAGTGGAATAGCTGCCCGACGGGCGAGTAGCGGCGGTCGGTGGCATAGCGCGCCGCCCACGCCTGGATCGCCTCGATCATGCTGCCACCGGGGGCGGCTCGCCGAGGAGGCGCCAGCCGGTCCAGAGCGCCGCGCCGAGATAAAGAGCCGCGGCAGGAGCCCACATGATGAGCCCCGCCAGTTGCTGATCTTCGAGCGGCGCCAGCCCCCAGGCCATCGTCGTCGCGAGATGGGGCGCATAGAGGGGCGTGCCCGCGAAGGTGATGAGCGCCCCGAGCAGCCCCATCTGCACCATCATGGCAAGCAGCAGGCCGATCGCGAGCGGCGGCGACGACGAGCGGAGCGAAGCCCAGAAGCCGAACGCGGTCGCGAGCAACGAAAGCTGCATCAACCAGAAGGCGCCGTCACTCGCCAGCGCGAGAGCATAGGGCGCCGGCGCGTGCCAGATCCAGAATGCGAGAATGTGCGCGGCCGCCCATAGCGGCGCACCGCCGCGCGGCCGAAACCGCGGCAGGCCGAGCGCAAACAGCGGAGCCGCAACCGCGGTCAGGATGATATGGTGCGCGACGCGCACCGAGAAGAGCGCCGACGACAGGGCGCATAGCGGCGACACGAACAGCAGGACGATCAGCGCGAACCCGGCCCAGAAGGGACCGCGCGCTTTCCATCGCCACGCCATCAGCGCCGCGGCGCCCAGCGCCGCCAACAGCCAGAGATCGAGATTCCAGCGCAGCATCCAGTCAGCCGGGATCGGCGCGGGACCACAATAGGGAATCGAGGACGGATCCATCCAATTGCCAACGTCGCGCCCGGCGCGCGGGTTCCGGGAAACTATTGGGCGGTCGGCGCATTATCCAGACGGGGGCCTGCATGGAGATCAATATGGCAACGGCCCCATCGCCTCTCACCGACCCGCCCTATCGCCGACACGCGCCCCATCCGCTGCACGCCATTCTCCTCGCCTTTCCGGTCGCCCTGTTCAGCAGCGCGCTCCTTTCCGACATCACCTATCTCAACAGCGCCGAGATGCAGTGGAGCAATTTCTCGGCCTGGTTGATAACGGGCGGGCTGATATTCGGGGCTCCGGTGCTCCTGTGGTCCGCCATAGCATTTGTCCGAGGCCGAAAGCAGCCAAAGCGCGGGCCTGCCATCGCCTATTTTCTGCTGATCCTCGTTATGTGGATCGCGGGCCTCGTGAACGCCTTCAAGCATAGCCAGGATGCCTGGAGTTCGGTCGGCACGGCCGGCGTGACCCTCTCGGCCCTATCCACAGTTGCAGCGATTGCCGCCGCCTGGCTTCTCCACGCAGCGAAGGAGCCCCGCGCATGAACCGCCAGACCTCCCTCGGCCTCGTCGCTGCGGCGGCGCTAGCGGCCGCGCTCGCCGGCTGCGGCAAAGGCGATGAAAAGCTCGACCAGACGGGCGCCAGCCCAAGCCTGCCGAAGATCGACGAGACGCTCGTCCCACCGATGAAAATCGCCAAGCCTGCAGGATGGAACGGCGAGCTTCCGATCGTTCCAGCCGGTTTCAAGATCGTGCCGGTCGCGACCGACCTCAAGATTCCGCGCCAGATTCTCGTGCTCCCAAATGGCGACATTCTCGTCGCCGAAGGTTCGGGCGGCCATGCACCGAAGCTCCGCCCGAAGGATGTGATCGCGGGCTATATCAAGAGCCTTGGAAAATCCTCGGTGAAGGGCGGCGACCGCATCACCTTGCTTCGCGACGCGAACGGCGACGGCAAACCCGAACTTCGCACCAGCTTCATCGAGGATCTCGATGCGCCCTATGGCCTCGCGCTCGTCGGGAACGACCTTTATGTCGCCAACCAGGGTGCGCTGCTGCGCTTCGCCTACACGCCGGGCGCGACGCGCATCGCGGGCAAGGGCGAGGAAGTGACCAAGCTCCCCGCAGCGATCAATCATCACTGGACGAAATCGCTCGCCGCGAGCGCGGACGGGTCGAAGCTTTATGTCGGCATCGGCTCGAACAGCAATATCGGCGAGCGGGGAATGAGCATCGAGGAGGATCGCGCCGTCGTTTGGGAGGTCGATGCCGCCACCGGCGCGAGCCGCATCTTCGTCTCGGGCATCCGCAACCCGACCGCCCTCGCCTTCGAGCCATCGTCGAACGTCCTCTGGGCGGTGGTGAACGAACGCGACGAGCTTGGCGCCGAGCTCGTACCCGATTATCTGACCTCGGTGCGCGAGGGCGCTTTCTACGGCTGGCCCTACAGTTATTGGGGACGTCATCCCGACCCGCGCGTTCATCCACAAAAGCCCGAGCTCGTCAGGACCGCAGTCACTCCCGATTATGCGCTCGGTTCGCACGTCGCGCCGCTCGGGCTGAGCTTTGCGACCGAAGGCGGGCTACCGGGCTATGAGACGGGCGCCTTCGTTGGAGAGCATGGCAGCTGGAACCGCCAGACTCTCGCGGGCTACAAGGTCAGCTTCATCCCCTTCGCCAACGGACGTCCTGCCGGCAAGCCGAAGGATTTCGTGACCGGCTTCATCAAGGACGGCAAAGCGCGCGGCCGCCCGGTCGGCGTCACCTGGGACCCGGCGCGCGGCGCGCTCTGGATCGCCGACGATCTCTCGAACACCGTGTGGCGCGTCACCGGACCTCGCGCGCTCGCGATGGAATCACCGGTCGCTGCTGCAGCCAGCAAAAGATAATCAGGCGGAGCCGCCCGGCTTGGGACATAGCGACGCGTCTCGGGAACGTGCCGCCCCGCCGGGCGTAGCTGACCCATGACGCGTCCCATCCCCTGTCTATCGATATCGAGAGCCTGCGCGGCCCCTTGGGCCGCGATGGCGAAGGTAGCTCGGTGATAGACCAGTCTGATACGGGCAAGCCGCGCTCGAGGGCGCATCATATCAGGGCGAACATCGTGCTTTACGGTGCGCTCTTTGCCAATCTCGGCATCGCCGTCGCCAAATTTGTCGCCGCGGCGATCAGTGGTTCCTCGTCGATGCTATCGGAAGGGGTCCATTCGCTCGTCGACAGCGGCAATCAGATGCTGCTCCTCTACGGCCAGGCGAAGGCAAAGCGGCCGCCCGACAATCGTCACCCCTTCGGCTACGGCCGCGAACTTTATTTCTGGGCGTTCGTCGTCGCAATCCTCATCTTTGCTGTCGGAGCCGGCATTTCCATCTACGAAGGCTGGATTCACTACCGGGATCCCGAGCCGCTTCGCGATCCGACGATCAACTATGTGGTGCTCGCCATCGCCTTCCTGCTCGAGGGTGCGTCGTGGACGATCGCGGTGCGCGAGTTCAACGCCGGGCGGCGCGGGCTCGGCTGGTGGACGGCGGTGCGGCGGTCGAAGGATCCCGCAGGTTTCATCGTTCTGTTCGAAGACAGCGCCGCGCTCGCCGGCCTCGCCATCGCCGCCGGCGGCATATGGCTGAGCCATGCGACAGGGGATCCGCGGATCGACGGCATCGCCTCGATGGCGATCGGCGCAATCCTGGCGGCGGTCGCGATCCTTCTAGCCCGCGAAGCGAAGGAGCTGTTGATCGGCGAGGCTGCGGACCCCGAACTGATCGCGCGTATCTGGACCATCGTCGAACGGCGCCGCGAAATTACAGCGGTCAATCATGTGCGCACGATCCACACCGCACCCAATTCGATCTTCGTCGCGGTAAGCGCCGACTTCGAGGATCGTCTCGCCATGGGCGAGGCCGAGACGCTGATCGAGGCGATCGAGGCCGAGCTCAAGGCCGCGTCGAGCGATATCAGCTCGATCTACATCCGCCCCGAAAAGCAGTCCGATGCGCTCGTCCAGCCTCGCCCGTCAGCGGCGGCCGAACCCGCGCGGCAGCCGCGCGGCGCAAACTAGGCTTTGAGCTCGCCCGGTCGCAACTGGATCCGGATGAGCGCGCTCGTGCCCGGCATATCGCGCGATGCATCGACCGCGCCGTAAGAGACAGCCGCCTTGTGGGTCCGCGCCAACGCTTCGATGAGGCGCGTTCCGAGACCCGTGCCGCGCGCCGTTCCGTCGGACGGCATCCCTGCCCCGTCGTCGACAACCGCGAGTTCGAGCAATGTCTCGTCGGCCCGGCGAAGCGATATCCGAATCTCGCCATCACGGCTGTCGCCATAGGCATATTTGCACGCGTTGCTCACCCATTCGTTGGCGATCATGCCGAGCGCCACGGCCTTGTCGGTGGCCACACGCATGGGCTCGACGTCGGCGATGACACGCCGCGCGGCGACCCCTGTCGACCAGGTTGCCGAGAGATCCTCGGCAAGGCCGCCCAGATAGTCGTCCATCGCCACATATTCGACGTCGTCGGTGGTGTAGAGGCGCCGGTTGACTTGCGCGACCGTCGCGATCCGTTGCTGCGTCTTCTGCAGCGCCTCGCGGGCGGCGGGATCGGCGATCGTCTTCGACTGGAGGGCGACGAAAGACATCACCATCTGGAGATTGTTCGCGACGCGGTGGTTCACTTCCTTGAGCAGCGCTTCCAGCCGCGCATTGGTCGCGCGCAGCTCGCTCTCCACCTCGGCGCGCGCGCGCCGAAGCTGGGCACGCTCGAGCACCTGTTCGAAGCTCGAGGCCAAGAGATCGAAGAAATCCTCGCCGACCGACTTTACCACATAATCGTCGGCACCCGACTTCAACGCCGCCACGGCGATGCGGCTCTCCTCGGAGCCCGTCACATAGACGACGGGCGGGCAGTCGCGCAGGGCGCGAAGCGCCTCGAGCGTGGCAAGCCCGTCCTGCCCGGGCATATAGTGATCGACGGCAACGAGATCGAAGGCAGTGACCTTCGCCATGTCGACGCCCTCGCCGCCGCTTGCCGCGAGGCTGACTTCATAACCTTTCCGGCCAAGCGCGCGCGACGCAAGCCGCCGCATGCCGTCGTCGTCATCGATATAGAGAATGTGGGCCAGGGCGGGTCTCAAGCCGGGTCGGGATCGGGGACCTGGATCACCGACAGGAAGAGACCGAGCTGGCGAATGGCGTCGGCGAAATTCTCATAGTTCACCGGCTTGGTGATATAGACGTTGCAGCCGAGGTCGTAGCAGCGCTGGATCTCGATCTTGTCGTCGGTGGTCGTGAGCACGACGACGGGCGTGCGGCGCAGCGGACTGCTGTCGGCCTTCAGCCTGGCGAGAATGTCGGTCCCGCTCATGTCGGGCAGATTGAGGTCGAGCAGCACGAGCGCCGGCCCGTTGCGCACCGGGCCCTCCGCCGCATCGTACAGGAACTCGAGAGCCGAGGTGCCGTCAAGAAAATGATGGATCTTGTTGGAAATGCCGGCGCGCCGGATGTTCTTCTCGATAAGGCGCGCATGCCCCTCATCGTCCTCGATCATCACGATGTTTACGGGCAGTTGGTCAGGCATCTTCTTCTCCGCTTTGCCACACGAGAGGCAGGATCAGCCGAAAGGTGGAACCCGCACCGAGTTCGGACTGGATTTCGATATTACCGCCGAGGCGATAGGCAAGCGCGCGGGCGTGGGCAAGGCCGATGCCCTCGCCCTGCTGATCCTGGACACCGGACCTCCGGAAGAGGTCGAACACGCGTTCATGATCGCGCGGCTCGATGCCGCGACCATTGTCGGCGACCGCCACCCAAGCGCGCCCGAGATCGGCGCCCCCGGTTATGCGAATGATCCCCGCCCGCCCCGGCTGCGAATATTTGAGGGCATTCTCGATGAGGTTCGAGAGGATCTGCTCGACCGCGACCCGGTCATTGATCACGGTCGGCAGGTCCGACACTTCGACCGTCGTGCCGGTCTCGTCGATGCGGTGCTGCAGGCTGCCGACGATCGCGCCCACGACGTCGCCGAGAGCAAGCGTTTCGGGCGCGAGCGTGCGGCGACCCTGGCGCGAGAGATTGAGGATCGCGTTGATCAGCCGGTCCATCTTCTGCGTGGAGGTGCGAATGAAGCCGATCGATTCCGGCAGATCCTCCTCGATCGCGAGCCGCGTCGCGGCGTCGGGCGCCTTCCAGCCCTGCGCATCGCCCTGTTCGAGATAGCCCGAGATCGCCTTGCGCGCGGTCTCGAGTTCGGCCGTGAAACCCATCACATTGACGAGTGGCGAACGCAGATCGTGCGACACGATATAGGCGAAGCGCTGGATTTCGGCATTGGCGCGCTTGAGTTCGCCCGTGCGCGCATCGACCAGTTCCTCAAGCCCTTCGTTGAGACGGCGAAGTTCCGCGCGCGATGCGCGGAGCTCGACGAGATTGTTGCGAACGAGGAGCAGCGTGGCGGCTGCAACGACCAGCAGGAGAATCCCGGTTCCGATCAGCGTCAGGGTGAACAGGGATTGCGTGCGCTGCTGGCGTGCTTCGCGATCCTTGAGGAGGGCGAGTTCGCGCTCGAGCATCGTCTCGACGACCGCGCGCGCAGCGCGCACCTCGAGCACCCCCTTGTCGTTCGCGAAGTCGGCGATCAATGCCGCGCGGTCCGTGCCGCGAAGGCCGAGAGTCGCCTGGTAATGACGGCCATAGGCGTCGAGATGCGCGCGGAGCCTGGCGGCGCGGCCGCGCTGGTTTGGATTGTCGCTAATCAGCGCCTCGAGCGAGGCGAGCTGGGCGCGCGACCGGTCCTCGGCCTCATCCATGATCGCCGCGAAGGCCGGGTTCTGCGTGAGGATCAGCCCGCGGCGCGCCGTTTCCATTCGTTCGGTCGCGCTGGCGAAAGCCCCGAGATTTGCCTCGACAGCGAGCGTGTGCGCCACCTTTCGGGCGTCGGCCTCATTCTGGCGCTGCACATAAAAAGCAGTCAAGGCCGCCGCGAGGAGCGCAACAAATCCGAGCGTCAGGAGAAGGATGATGAGGCGACTCGCCCGCGTGTCGCGGCCGAGCGACGAGATCCTGGCCGATTCCATCGATATGCCCCTCGGCCCGGTCGAACAATTTGTGCCGTGCATGCACTGCCATGCCCTTCGTGGCAAGCAGCCTTGCTAGCTCTATCAGCCGAGATTGCAGGCGGCCTGGGTGGCGATTAACATGGATCAATATGATTTTGGATGAGGGTCGCCGATGCTCAGGCGTAGGCGCGGCACCGGGAGGACATTCACTCGGATGCCGCCGTAAGTCGAGCTTCGTGAGCGCGCCGCAAGCGCCTCGCAGATAATGCAGGAAAAATATGCCCAAAAGGATATTGGTCGTCGAAGATGATCCACTTGTCGCCATGATGCTCGAAGATGCGCTGGGCGCGCTGGGGCATGATATTGTCGGGGACGCCGGCGATATCGCATCGGCGCTCAGACATATCGCGACAGGCGAATTCGATGCCGCGATTGTGGACGTCTATCTCGAATCCGGTTTGCCGTGCGACGCGGTTGCAGAGGCTCTTGCTGCACGGTCGATCCCTTTCCTCGTCGCGACGGGCGGTTTCGTCGGTCAGCCTGGCCCCTGCTGGTACGACAAGCCGATCCTCGCGAAGCCTTTCACCATTGATAGCCTCGAAGTCGCGCTCGCCAGCCTCGCTCCATAATGAACCGAGCGCGCGCCGCCGATCAGAGTCCGGCTTTCTCAAGGGCGGCGGCGACCTCATCGCCGAGCCCATCCGGCCCTTTTGGAGACATGCGGTTGAGCAATGTCTGTATCCGCTTCTGGGCGACTTGCAGGGCCTTGTAGCGCACCTCGCGTTCGCGGTTCGTCCGCCAGGATCGGCTCTCACCAAGCAACGCCGCCCATTTCGCCTCTTCAGCGGCAAGGACGGCCAGGGCAAGCCGCAAACCGTCGCGTTGTCCGCGGGCATGATCGTCATTCATCGCAGCCTCCCCACCTTAACCTGCAACTGCAACGAACGGGCCTGCGCCAGATGTCTTTGCTGCTCGCCGCTCCACGAGAGGAACCTTTGCCGCGCACACGGACTGTTTTACGGAAAGGAGAGCGACCATGAAAGACGAACCCAAGAAGGGCGACGAGGTGACGTGGAAGAGCCACGGCGGACGCGCCGAGGGCAAGGTCGTGCGAAAAGTGACGAAAGCAATGGACATCAAAGGCCATCATGTCGCGGCATCGCCGGCGAACCCCGAATATCTGGTCGAAACGGCCGAGGGAAAGCGAGCTGCCCACAAGGCTGGGGCCTTGAATCGAAAAGAGCCGCGTTAAGGACAGCTGCCGAACTCGGCCCTGCGCGCGCCTGCGGCCCCGCCCGCCCGAGTGTCCGCGACCCTCGTTCACGATGCCGCATCGATCATGATCTGTAGCGCTGCGGCCACGGCCTGATCGAGAACATCGCGGCGGCCGATATCGCCGAAATGAAAATCCATGACCCGCACCGCGTCGGCGTCGGCGGCGCCAATGTAGACAAGGCCTACCTCTTCGCGGCCTTCGCGAGGGCCGCAGAACCCCGTGATCGCAATTGCAATCTCGGCATGGCTTGTCCGAAGAGCGCCAGTCGCCATCGCGGCGGCGACCTCGGGATTCACCGCTCCATCTCGCTCGGCGTCTTCTCGGGCGACGCCGAGCATCTCGCATTTGGCGTCGACCGAATAGACGATGAAGCCGCGCTCGAGATGAACTCCGAGCGCGGCATCGGCTGCGAGAACCGCTGAGAGCTGACCGCCGGTGCAGCTTTCGGCTGTCACGAAACGCAGCGTCTTTCCGGCCAGATGCCGGGCCAGCTTACGCGTCCGCCGTTCGATCAGCGTTGCAGCGCTCACCCTACATCGTGGCGAGTTCGGCGGGGGGAAGGCCCGCGGTCTCGGCCTGACGCTTCAGCTCCTCTTTCCGGGCAAGCATCCCTTCGCCGAGTGCGTCGAGGTCGACGTCGGCGGCACGCGCCTGCTGGAACATATTGTCGTGCTGCTTTTCCTCTTCCTTCACATGATGCTTGATCTCTTCCGACAGCACCGTGACCTTCGCCTCGAAAAATTCGTCGTCGGGTCCCGAAGCGACGATATCGTTGATCAGTATCTTGGCGCCATCATGCTCGACATAAGCTTCCTTGAGGAGATCGTCGTCGATCTTTCCCTTGAGCGCCGGATAGAAGACCTCCTCCTCGATCTGCGCATGGATCTTGAGCTCGGTGCAGATCCGGTCTGCGATCTTCGCCTTGCGGTCGGTGCCGCTGGCCTTCTCGAATTCCTCGAACAGGGCTTCGACGGCACGATGATCGGCCGCGAGGATATGGGTTGCGTCGGTGTCGACTTCGGTCGGTTTCATGGCAGTCTCCATCGTCATGCCCCGCGCCTGTTCAGCGCGCGGCGAGCCCGAAAGTTGCGCTCGATCCGCTCAAACCGCGCCGTCGTCGGCATCGCGCTGGCGCGACGCGCCTTCGGACCGCTTGATGAAGCTGATCTTGCCCTGCGGCTCGAGGATCGCCCATTCCACGTCGGAAATGTGGGCAATGCCCGCGAGCCGCATCTCGGACTCGATCTCGTCGGCGGTAAGCCGGTCGCGGTGAAGATTGTCGCGGATGATCTCGCCCTGCTTCACCACGACGCGCGGATGGCCTTCGAGCAGATTCTTGAGCCGCGGAAAGAGATAGGTCGCCCAGCTCAGGGTGAGCGCCCAGAAGGCGAAGGTCACAATCGCGAGCAACGCGCCGGTCAGGCTGAAATCATTATGGGTAACGCCCTGCTGGATGAGGTCGCCCATCACCACAAGCAGAACCAGCTCGAAAGGCGTCATCTGCCCCAGTTCGCGTTTCCCCATGAGACGGAGGAGCGCATAGAGCAGGAAAAACATCGCACTCGCGCGAAGGACGATATCCATCAGGGCAGGACCTTGATCTCTAGCGGCATGCTGCCGAGCCGCTGCTCGCCGTCGAACAGCGCAATCTCGCCCTTGGTTCCTGCGAAGAGCGGCGGGTTGATCTGGCCATCGATCTTGACGACCAGCGTCTCGCCCGCGCGAAGCTCCCCATAAGAGAAACGATAGGCGCCGTCCTTGTAGCTTTCCTCGGCGGCGGCGGGGAGCATCGTGTTGATCGTCATGTCGGTCCAGAGCGACGGGGAGACCGCAAGCACCGCATCGGAAACATCGCGGATCGCCTCGACACGAATGCGGGTTTCGAAAAACTCGCCGTTGCGAATGACCGAGGGCGTCTTCACCTCGAGCCGCGCCGCTCCAAAATCCTCGACGCGCAGCGGACTCGGCTGGCCACCGACGAGGCCCGATAGCGCGACGGCGACGATGGCAGCGAGCAGGACGAAGGAAACGGGGCTCGCGTGGCGGTGCCAGCGCTGCCCGGAGATCATCTTCTCGCTGATTCCGTCCGGGCGACGGCTGTTCGCTGCAGCCGCGTCGCCGCCCGTCCCCTCGGGGCCCGCCGTCAAGCGAGGGGCTCCGGCCACGGCCGCGCGAGGTAGGTACGAACCGCATCGGCGCGATCGCCGACTGCCGCGACCGCGATCAATATCTCGGACTGGCTGACGCCCAATATGCGCGCCCAGGCGAGCATCGCGTCGGGCGCGCTTCGATCGATGCGGTCAAGTTCGAACTGTTGGTGGATCACGCCCGTCTCCCGTTGATGATGACGGGCGAACGCCTGCAGGGTACAAAAGTTGCGGTTCGGCGACGATCGCCGAAGGGCGTTCGCACGCGTCAGGGCAATCGCCAAGCCTCGCCGTCGTCACTCTTTCATCCGCGCCGCGAAACGCCGCGATGCGGCCAAAGTTGCGCACGGCGGCGAAGATAAATCTGGGCGATCGCAGGCAACTTTCGCCCGCGTCCAAGGGTTTCTCGGACCAGAACCCACAGCCAATGGAGAGTATCATGAGCGTCAAGGGACAGATCAAGGAAGCCGCCGGCTATGTGAAGGAAGAAGCCTTCGAAAACGGCGACAGCCCCGAGGCCAAGCGCAAGGCGCAGGAAGGCCGCGACCTTCGCAACGAAGGCCGCATCGAAGACGGCAAGCCGCCGAAGACGGGTACTCCCGGCACCGAAAACTAATCCTCCCGGCCAAGTTGATGGCCCCCTTCGGGTCCGCGCATGCGGACCCTTTTTTTGGCTGGGCGCCCCGGAGCAGCTGAGGAGAATTCGCATTGACCCAGAGCAAGTCGGCCGAACTTCTGCGCGCCCGGAGCATTGTCGTAATATGACATCCCGCCTAGCCTTTGTCGGAGCCGGCCCGACCACGCTCTACACGCTGCATGCGCTTCTCGCCCACAACCCCCCGCCCTTCCGTCTTGCTGTGTATGAGGCGCAGGCGATCGCGGGCCGCGGAACGCCCTATCGGCCCGGCTGGAACGACCCCGCCATGCTGGCGAATATCGCCAGCATCGAAATCCCGCCGCTTGCCGAGACGCTGTGCGACTGGCTGATACGTCAGCCGCCGGAGCGCCTCGCCGATCTCGGCATCGATCCCGATGCGATCGGCGAACGGACCTTCTATCCGCGCGTCGCGCTCGGCGAATATTTCCGCGACCAGTTCGACGCCGTTATCGACATGGCGCGCGCGCGCGGTATCGAGGTCGAGCTGCGCACGCGATGCCGCGTCGAGGACGCCGTCAGCACGTCGGGCGCGATGATACTCAAGGTTCGCACGAGGTCGGGCGAACTCGCCGACGAGGCTTTCGATCATGTCGTCCTCGCGACGGGCCACCAATGGCCCTCCGAGCCCGAGGTTCGGCCGGGCTATTTCCTCAGCCCCTGGCCTGCCTCGGCTCTGGCCACGGTACCGCCCTGCGATATCGGCATTCGCGGCAGCTCGCTCACGGCCATCGACGCCTGTATCGCGCTCGCCAACATCCATGGCTCGTTTGACGAAACCCGGGACGACGAGACGCATTATCGTCCGGCATCCGCCACCGACGCATTCCACATGACGATGATGTCGAGGAAGGGCCTGCTCCCCGAAGCCGACTTCTATGCGCCGCTTCCCTATGAGCCGCTCGCCATCTGTACCGAGGAGGCGATCACGCGTCTCGTCGCGAGCGAAGAAGACCAGCTGCTCGATGCCGCCTTCGCACTGTTCAAGGCGGAGCTTGCCGCTGCCGATCCCCCTTACGCCGCGGGCATCGGCTTGGAGGACCTCGACCTCGAGGGCTTCTGCGAAGCCTATTTTGCGCGGCGCGCAGCGAGCGATCCCTTTGTGTGGGCCGAGGCCAATCTCGCCGAAGCGCAGCACGACTATGCCGCAAGGCACACAGTCGCCTGGCGTTACGCGATCCTGCGCATGCACGAAACTCTCGCGCTTCTCGTGCCATATCTGGAGGGAACGGACTACCGCCGCTTCGTCCGTTACTTCAAGCCGGTGTTCGTCGACGATTATGCCACCGTTCCCCACAAATCGATCCGGCGGCTGATCGCGCTCCACCGCGCCGGGAGGCTCGATGTCATCGCGATCGGCGACGATTACCGCATAGACACGAGCGGCGAAGAGGCAGGCGCGTCCCTGATCCTGGGCGGCGAGCGGCGGCATTTTGAGGTGTTTATCGAGGCGATGGGCCAGCGCCCGCTCGGCGCCGCAGCCTTTCCATTCCCCTCGCTGCGGCAACAGGGCATCGTGCGCGATGCAGCGCCTGGTGCCGGCAAGTCGGAGGCGCGGGGCATCGCGATCGACGATGCCTTCCACCCGATTGCAGACGATATCCCGGAATCCCGCCTCTTCTGCCTCAGCCTGCCCTTCCTGCTCGGCCGCCACCCTTTCATCCAGGGGATCACGAGTTCGCACGAAATGGGCCTGGTGGTCGGAGAACAGCTCGCAGCCGCGATCGGCCAGGCGACCGCCGAGGAGAAGGCCGCGTGAAGCTCTTCGCCATATATGTCGGAGGCGAGATGGCCGGCGCCAATATCGAGCTGCACGACATGCGCTTCGTCGCCGCGCCCACGATCACCGACACTTATGATGCGCTCCGCCGCCAATGGTGGGGCACGCCGGGCAGCCTCCATATCGACTGCTGGGCCGAGATCGATCACGCCGATGGCTATGACATGGTTTTGAAGACCGCGCCGTTCGAGGGTCCCGAACGGCTCTATTATGTCAATCTAGGCGGCTATGTCCGGGGCGAATTTCTCGAGCGCCACCGCAATCTTTTCATTGTGGCGGACACGCTCGCGCGCGCGAAGTCGCGCGCGCTCGCATCGGTGCGGCAGTGGGTGCAGCCGCACCGCGACGAGATGTACGAGGCCGAGCAGGCCTTTGCGCTCGACGCGGTCGCCGCCGAAGCCCGGCTCCACATCCATCTCCTGCCCGCCCCGCGGCGCGAGCTCGCGATCACCTGCGAATATCGCCCGATCCGCGCGCCGCGCCAGCAAAGCCGGACCGCCGCGACCGGTCCCTGACCCAAGCCGCGAGGCGCAGCCCCCCCTCCGCAACTCCCGCCTTCGCGGCGCATTGATGCAGATACAGACGCTCCAGACAAAAGGCTCCTCCCATGACCATGACGATCGAACAGCTTTCCGAGAAGATGAAGGATATCGACTTCGCGATGCTCGCCACGCACACCGCGGGCGGCGCCATCGGGTCGCGGCCGATGAGCAACAATCGCGAAGTCGATTATGACGGCGACGCCTGGTTCTTCACCGACGAGACGTCTCTCATGGTCGCCGATATTGCGGCCAACCCGAACGTCAATCTGAGCTATCAGGGCAAATCGGGCCTGCTCGGCATGCGGCCCTTCTTCCTCGCCGTCGAGGGCCACGCAGAGCTCATCCGCGACAAGGCCGAATTCGCCGAACATTGGACGAAAGGACTCGAACGCTGGTGGCCCGACGGTATCGAGACGCCCGGGATCGTCCTCATCAAGGTCTCGGGCACCCGCGCGCATTATTGGGACGGGGAGGATGAGGGCGAAGTTCAGCTCTGACAAGGAAAGACATCCCGCCACGGTTCCCGGTCGGTGAAGGACAAAGAGAAGCCACCACCCCATCGGTCTGCCATTACCCTCTCCGATACCCGCGCCGCGAGAAAGGCGAGCTCCATGCCGAACGCTTCCGATAGCGATAGTGCAAGCGCCGAAGAAGTTGCGTTCGAAGGGGGCTGCGCTTGCGGCGCGGTTCGATACCGCCTCGAAGAAAAGCCATATGATAGCGGCTGGTGTCACTGCCGTGTCTGTCAGCATGTCTCGGGGTCGGGCGGCATGGTCTTTACGACGGTCCATCTCGACCGGTACCGCATCGTTGCGGGCGAAGAGCATATAGGACGCTTCGCATCGACCAGCTTCGGCACGCGCAGCTTCTGCCGGACGTGCGGCTCGCCGCTAACGATCCATGTGCGCCACCAGGCCGATGAGATCGATATTGCGGCGGGGACGCTGGACGATCCCGAAGAGATTGCACCAGCCTTCCACCTTTATACCGCCGAGGCGCCGAGCTGGATGCCGATGATGGCGTTCCTTCCGCGCTACAAGGCGCTGCGACCGAAGACGCGGGGGCTCGACGAGGGGGTCACGGAGGCGGGCTGAGGCGTAAATGAAGACCGCGCCCCAAGAGCCACACGTCGCAAAATCGCAACCGCTTTTGCAGCGGGGCGTTTCTTGGTCAGATCATGACGATTTCGAGTTCCGCCGCGTCGAACCGGAGCTCGATCCGCTACTGAAAGGACAAGACATGCGCATCCTCATCCTCGGCGCCGGCGCCGGCGCCGCACTTTTTCTCGCCGCTTGCGACAGCAAGCAGGAAGCTGCCGAGGACAGGATGGAACGTGCGGCCGAGACCAGCGCCACGGTCGCCGGCCCCCTCCCTGCGGTGCTCGGGCTCAGCGAGGCACAACTTCTCGACGCCGATATCGTCGGCGCGGACGGGAAGGATCTCGGAGACGTATCGCAGGTGCTGCGCGGCGCCGACGACAAGGTGGACCGTCTCCTCGTCGAGCTCGCTGGCGTCGGTCCCGACCGCTATGTTCATGTACCGGTGCAGGGCCTCAAGCCCATCGTGCGCGGCGACGACACCGATCTTCAGACGAGCATGACCAAGGCCGACCTCGATGCGCTGCCCGAAGTGAAACTGCCAGCCCCTTGAGATCGTGACGCGCGAGGAGCATCGACTTGAACGGAGAAACCCTCCATCGGCGGATCGATGTCGGCGGAGTTGATATCTTTTACAGGGAGGCAGGACCGCCCGACGCTCCGGTGCTGCTGCTGCCGCATGGCTATCCCTGTTCGTCGTTCGAGTTTCGCAATCTCCTGCCGCGGCTTGGCGATCGGTGGCGGCTTCTCGCGCCCGACTATCCGGGCATGGGCTACAGCGATACGCCCGAGCATTTCGACTATAGCTTCGACGGCTATGCGCAGCTTCTCGACGGGTTCGTGCGTGCGCTCGGCGTCGAGCGCTTTGTGCTCTATCTTCACGATTTCGGATCGCCGATCGGCGCGCGTCTCGCGATCATGCGGCCTGAACGCATCCTCGCGCAGATCATCCAGAATGGGGACATTCCCTATGAGGATGCGCTGGGCGACAAATATGCCGAGATAGAGAAGAGCTGGTCGCTTCCCGAACCCGAGATGCGCGCCGAGATCGGCAAGGCAATCAGCGAGGATGTTTTTCGGGAGGGGTTTCTGAACGACGTGCAGCCCGATCTCGTGCCGCGCATTCCGCCGGACCTCTGGAAACTGCACTGGTCACTGATCAACCCGCGGCGCCGCGAAATCGCGATCGACCTTATCGGGGGCCTCAAGGCCAATCGCTCGTGGTTCAGCGCGCATCGACGCTATCTGCGCGAGCACCACCCGCCGACGCTCATCGTCTGGGGTCCGCAGGATTTCTATATGCCCGAGAAGTCTGCGCGCGCCTATTTGCGCGATCTCCCCGCGGCCGAGCTGCATATGCTAGACGGCGGCCATTGGCTTCTCGAAACCAACCTCGACGAGGTTGTCCCGCTGATCAGGGACTTTCTCGATCGGACGCTGTGCTGAGAAGCGACGCCGAACCGCGTTCCCTTGCCTTGTCCCAGCGGCGCCAGCTGCCAGCAGCCTGAGCCGGGCCACCGCAACGATAAAGGGCGCCGGAACCGGCGCCCTTCACCCTGCCCTTAGGGAAGGCAGTCTTATTTCTTCTGGGTGTCGCCGACGCCGGTTTCGGACGGAGCGATCTCGCCATTGTCGTCCATCGCGTTGGCCTTTTCTTCGCCTTGCTCTTCGACGACATCGGCCTTCTGCTCCATCGCCTCTTTGGCGGGACCTTCGGGCATCGCGTCGGCTTGGTCGTCGATCGCCTCGGCCTTCGCTTCGGCCTGATCCTCGACCTTGTCGGCGGCGGGGCTCTGGCAGGCGCCGAGCGCGAGGGCCGAGGTTGCGGCGAGGGTTACAAACAGCTTTTTCATCGAGACTCTCCCTGTTGATGACTGCCCTGCTAACGCGGCGAAGCCCACAGGGTTCCGCGGGCCTGCGCAATGGGCATCGTCAGCGTCGCGCTGCCATGATCCGCGCGATCATGTCTTCATCGCGAAGCCGCCGCCAGCGGGCCTCGACGAAGCTGTGTACGCCGAACAGGAACAGCCCGGCGGCAACGAGCAGATAGAGCGGCGGATTGTCGGTGAGCGCCGAGAGCGCGTCGCCGAGGCCCTTGACCTCCCCGGCAGCGCCGAACCAGCCGCCGCGCACGAGCGAGGCGCCGATGACGGCGAACACGACCGCGCGCGCCGCAAGACCCGCCCGCCCGACGGGCACGGCCCATGCAGGTGCTGCCGCATCGAGATCCTTTGTAAATTCGGTGGTCCAGGCCTTGACCGCCTGCTGCACGGCCGCCGCGAGGAAGGCGGCGCCGACGAGCCCGAGGAGCAGGCCGCCAAGCGGCAGTTCGAGCAGCATGCCCGCCGCATCTTTCTCGCGGCCGTCTTCGGCGCCGCCGCCCGAGGCAAGGCGAAGCGCCGCCCAGGCGAGAATGAAATGGGCGATACCGCTCGCGGCATAGCCTATCCGCACAGCGACGCCCTTCGCACCGGTTCCCTTGTTTTCGCTATCGAGCGCCGCCCCGTACAGGCGATAGGCGCCGTAAAGCGCCAGACCCATCGCGAGAAGAGCAAGAAGGATCGAGCCAGCGGGCATATCGCGGACCGAGCGGAACACGGCTTGCGGACTGGCGTCGTCGGCCGACGAACCGGTGAGCGCTATCCATGCCAGCAGGCAATAGACGACGCCGCGCGCGAACCACCCCGTCCGCGCAAATGTCTCGAGCCGCCGCAACTTGTTCATAATGCCTGTCCCCGAATGTTGACCCATCAGGCCAACGCCCGCTGCACCCGGCAGTTCCGCGCGGCTCCCATCCCGCCGCGGGTGCCCCCCTCTCCCTTCCCGGCCACCCCGCGTCGCTCGCCGACACCCGTGCGCCCGATGCCGCCGTGACGAAGCTGCGCGGTTCAGCCGCAGCTTCTCGCAAAGGCGCCGGTCACGAAGTCGCGGCCGGTCCGCAGTCCGACCGGGTCGACGCTGTGCGCGACGCCGTAGGAGATATGCGTCTCGACCTCGACGCCGAGCCGCTTCAACTGGTTCTCGGACATGTGCAGCGCCGCGATCGGCACGACGGGGTCGGCCGTGCCGTGCACCAGCAGGACTGGCGGTTTCGACGGAACATGATGCGCGAGATCGGCCGCGCCCGCGAGCATGCCCGAATAGCCGACGATAGCGGCAACGGCGCGGGGGCGGCGAAGGCCGACCTGAAGCGCCATCATCGTGCCCTGGCTGAAACCCACAAGGGCGAGATCGGCCTCACTGAGGTCATATTGCGCGAGCTTGCGATCGATGAACGCGTCGATCGCCGGCGCTGCCGACGCAGCGCCTGCAGCCAACGCCGCCGGGGCGAAACCCGACAGCCCCCACCATTGGTAGCCCCCGCCCATTATCGAACATCGCTGCGGTGCATGCGGCGCAAGAAACAGCGTGTCTGGCAAGGCCTCCTGCCACTGCGGCGCCAGCGAAATCATGTCGGAGCCGCTCGACCCGAAGCCGTGGAGCAGCAGCACGATGTTTTTGGGGGCGCCTCCGGAACGAGGTTGCAGGCTGGCACCGTTCACGATCTTCGACAAGCTTCTTCTCTCAGCTTCGGCGGCGCAGGGCGCGCCCCCGGGCGGTAAGGATTGCAACGCTGTATAGGTAGAAAGTCGGCCGCGCATTTCCAGACCACCGCCGCAGCGCAACTCGGCATGAGCCAAGTGCTCCGCAACCAAGTGTGGGACCCGCCGGTTTGTCGATGACAGGCAGAACAGGAGGAGTCGGCAATGGCACGCAAATCAGAGGCCGGAAAGGTCGGAGAAACCGCGTCCGAGAAGCGCGGAAAACAGACGGCGGCAAGGAAACTGCGGAAGGAGGTCGGCGATACGAAGACGATCCGCACGCCGCCGAAAGACCGGGAATCCGATCTCGACCGCGCGCCGAAATGGGAGCCGCGCTATGCCGGTTCCGACCGGCTCAAGGACAAGGTCGCGATCGTGACCGGCGGCGACAGCGGGATCGGGCGCGCGGTAGCCGTATTGTTCGCCCGCGAAGGTGCGGATATCGCCATCGTTTACAAGAGCAACAAGGCCGATGCCGAGGAAACGGCTTCGCTCGTAGGCGCCGAAGGGCGCACCGCGATCCTCGTCAAGGCCGACGTGGGCAAAACCAGCGCCGGAAAGACTATCGTCGACAAGGTCGTGAGCAAGCTGAAGCGCATCGATATTCTCGTCAACAATGCGGGCGAACAGCATCCGGCGGACGATATTCGCGACATCAGCCCGGAGCAGCTGCAGCGCACCTTCGCCACCAATATCTTCGGCATGTTCTACCTTGTGCAGGCTGCGCTGCCGCATCTCAAGAAAGGCGCGGCGATCATCAATTGCACGAGCGTGACCATGTATCAGGGGAGCGGTGGTCTGCTCGACTATAGTGCGACCAAGGGCGCCATTACCGCCTTCACGCGCTCGCTAAGCGAGAATCTGATCGAGAAAGGCATCAGGGTGAATGCGGTCGCGCCCGGCCCGATCTGGACCCCGCTCAATCCACGCGGCGGAGCGCCAGCCAAAAAAGTTGAAAGTTTTGGCGAGACGACGCCGATGAAGCGACCGGTAGAGCCCAACGAGGTCGCACCGAGCTTCCTCTTTCTTGCGTGCGACGACAGCAGCTACATGTCGGGCCAGGTCCTCCACCCGAACGGCGGAACGGTCGTCAACGGATAGACCGCGCCGAGCGGCAATCATAGCTGGGCGCCGCCGCCGCTCGCAACGATTGTCACGCGGTGCCGACACGGCCAGCGCGCTCGTGTCCGTCTCCGGAAGCGAGGTCTTGCATGTCACCGATTAGCGTCTTTAGCGGAACCCCAAGATGTTCCGTTGGTTGACCAAAGGGGGCCGGATAGGGAGAATTGTCATGCCCCGTGGGGACAAATCGAGCTACACCGACAAGCAAAAGCGCAAGGCCGAGCATATCGAAGAAAGTTATGAGAAGCGCGGCGTCGGCAAGAAGGAAGCGGAGAGCCGCGCATGGGCAACGGTGAACAAGGGGTCGGGCGGCGGCAACAAGTCGGGTTCCGGCCGTGGCCAGCCCGATACCCATGAAGCCTCGAGAAAAGGTGGTCGCAAAAGCGGTGCGGGCAAGAGCAGCGAAAAGCGATCGGCGGCTGCGAAAAAAGGTTGGGAAACGCGCCGACGAAATACCAAGGGGTAGATGCGGCGCGGGTCGAGCTGCGGCCGAATATAGGGCTCCTACACAGGAGTTCCGGTCCAGGCAGCGCTGCCGTCACCATCATAAGATTTCAGCCGATCGACAAGGCTTCGGCGCTCCGCCGCAACCTCGCGCAGGAGGAGGATCGCGGTCTCCCGGTCGAGGCCGACAGGATCAAGGCGGCCTTGATCGATCCTCGCGATGAGATCGGAGAGGAATTTCAGTTCTTGACCGGCCAACATCAGAAATGTGTCGCTCTGGTTCATGCCTGTTCAACGCCCCGGCGCCCCGGCGGGCTGCATCAGGCGGAGGTAAAGTTCGACCGGCAAGCCCCCCAACCTTCGTCGTTAAAGCATTCTTCTCGCCGACTTCGCAATCTTCCGGCGCGACAGGACACGGGGCCAAGTTCAATCCGGACCACGCATGCGAGGAATCGGTATAACCTGCGTTAATCAGACCGGGATTTCGGGCCTTTTCCCATAAGCAGGGGCAACTCGCTCGCTTGCGCGGCGTTCGGTCGGACATGGTCCAGCCGGTCGCAAATTTCGAAAACGGCGGAGAGTCTCGGCGCGCTGCGATCGGGTCGAGTTTGCGCGCCTCCGCCCCGACCCTGGAAGGTTGATCCTATGTCTGCGACGATCCAGCCCGTCATTCTTTGCGGCGGCGCGGGTACGCGGCTCTGGCCCGCTTCCCGCGGCGCGCGTGCCAAACAGTTCCTGGATATCATCGGAAAAGAGAGCCTGTTCGCCCGCACGCTCGATCGGGCAACCGGAGCCGGCTTTTCGGCGCCGCTCATCGTGTGCGGCGACGAGCATGTCGCGATGGTGCGCGAGCAATCCGAGGGTCGCGATCTTCGGCTGATCGTCGAGCCTGCGGCGCGCAACACCGCCGCCGCCATCGCGCTCGCGGTCGCTTCGTCGGCCGATGACGTGCTGCTGCTCGTCATGCCGAGCGATCATGTCATCGCCGATGTAGCCGCATTCCGGGGCGCCATCGCCAAAGCCGCCGATCTGGCGCGCGACGACTGGCTGGTCACATTCGGCATCGCCCCCGATCGGCCCGACACCGGCTTCGGCTACATCGCCAGCGGCGCACCGCTCGGCAACGTGGGATTTGCCGTCGCCCGCTTCGTCGAGAAGCCGCCGCTCGCCGATGCCGAAGCGATGCTTCGCGAGGGTGGCTACAGCTGGAACGCCGGCATCTTCCTCTTCCGGGCCGGTCGCATGCGCGAGGCGATGCTCACGCATTGCCCGGCCATATATCGCGCGGCGGAAGCCGCGGTCGCCAATGCGCTGCACGATGGCGATGCCCTGCACGCGGCAAGCGCGCCGTTCGAACAGGCGCCGTCAGATTCGATCGACTATGCCGTGATGGAGAAAGACGCCCGCGTCGCGGTCGTCCCCGTGTCGATGGGCTGGTCGGACCTCGGCAGCTGGCAGGCGGTGCATGCGCTCGCAGGTGCCGACGCGGCCGGTAATGCTTGCAGCGACGATCTTTTCGCACACGACAGCCACAATTGCCTCGTCCGCGCGCCCGGAAAACGCGTGTCGCTCGTCGGCATGGACAATGTCGGCGTCATCGTCGACGGCGACGATATCCTCGTTATCGCGCTCGACCGATCGCAGGAGGTCCGGGCCGCAGCCAAGGCGCGCGCCTGAAGTCATGCCCCGGCTCGCTTTCCCAAAGGGTCAGCGCAGCTGACTGTCCTTGCTTCCCCGGCGGTTGAAACCGGCCGGACGGCGTTCGGCGTCGCGAAGCGTCTGGCACCCGATGCAGGTACGGCTCGCGGGCAAGGCCTTTCGCCGCGCCTCCGGAATCCGCTCGCCGCAATCGTCGCAATAGTCTGCGCCCTTGCCGGACAGCAGCCGCAGGCGCGCCCCCTTGACGGCATCGCTCACCGTGTCGTCGATCTGCTCCTGAACGGCGCCGTCGCGCGCCCAGCCATTCGCCATGTTGAAGCTCCATGTCTCGGGGACGAAAATGGGAACGCATGGCGGGGCGGGCAAGTTGCCCCGCCACCGGGAACGATCGCGGCGCCGGATGGTCTTGAGTCCATGGCCAGAAAGACCGCCGCACCGAGCCCTGCAGACCGCGCCCCCTCTTCGAAGCGCGGCGAACGAAAGGCTGCGGCTCCCCCGCCCTTTCGTCCGGTCCAGCTGGCGACGCTCGTCGACACCGTTCCCGCCGGCAGGGGCTGGGTTCACGAGATGAAATATGACGGCTACCGCCTGCTGATCGCGGTCGGCGGCGGCGAGGCCCGCGCCTATACGCGCTCGGGTCTCGACTGGTCGGAGCGCTTCGCGCCGCTCCTCGCCGAGGCCGCAAAGCTGAAGGTAGACAGCGCGCTGATCGACGGTGAAGCGGTCGTGCTCGATGCTGAAGGCCGCTCAAGCTTCCAGTCACTGCAAAATGCCCTGAAGTCCGCGCCCGATAGCATCGACTATTTCGCCTTCGATCTGCTCGCGCTGGACGGCGCGGATCTGACCGCCCTCCCCCTCCTCGACCGCAAGGCGCATCTTGCCAAAATTCTTCCCAAGGCCTCCAGGCATATCCGCTTCTCGGACCATATCGAGAGCAGCGGCGAGAAGCTGCTCGAAAGCTTCTGCGCCGCAGGTCTCGAAGGTGTCATCTCGAAGAAGGCCGACGCGCGCTATGTCGGCTCGCGCGCGGGAAGCTGGCTCAAGGCGAAGTGCATCAAGCGGCAGGAGTTCGTCATCGTCGGCTGGACGCCTTCCGACAAGTCGCGCGCGTTCCGCTCGCTCATGCTCGGCGTCCATGAGAAGGGCGCGCTGCGCTACGCGGGCAAGGTCGGGACCGGTTTCGATACCGAGGAGCTCTTCCGCCTCCAGGCGATGATGAAGCCGCTCGAACGAAAGGAGCCGACGGTGAAGGCGCCCCGCACCGAGACGCGCGGCGCGCACTGGATCGAGCCGAAGCTCGTCGCCGAGATCGCTTTTACCGAGATGACAAACGAGGGCACGCTCCGCCACCCGAGCTATCTCGGCCTACGCGAGGACAAGAATCCCGAAGCGGTCGTGATCGAGAGCGAAGCACCGGTCGCCGAGGTGACGTACGCCTCGCCGGTACCGATCAGCAACCCTGACCGCGTCATCTTTCCCGAGGCGGGGCTCACGAAGGGCGAGCTTGCAGAATATTATGCCGCGGTCGCGCCGATCATGCTGCCGTGGGCGGGTTCGCGCCCGATCAGCCTCGTGCGCTGTCCGCAGGGCCGCGCCAAGAAATGCTTCTTCCAGAAACATGATGCCGGAAGCTTTGGCGATTCGGTGAAGCAGGTCGCGATCGAGGAGAAGGATGGCGACAACCAGCCCTATCTCTACATGGACACGCCCGAGGGCTTGATGACCTGCGTCCAGATGGGCACGATCGAATTCCATGGTTGGGGCGCGCGCATCGAGGATGTCGAGAAGGCCGATCGGCTCGTCTTCGATCTCGATCCCGCCGTCGGTCTCGATTTCGAGGCGGTGCGCAGCGCCGCCTTCCAATTCCGCCACATCCTGAAGCAGATGGGCCTCGAGACCTTTCCAATGCTAACCGGCGGCAAGGGCGTCCATGTGATCGCCCCGCTCGTGCCGCGCGCCGAATGGCCCGAGGTCAAGGACTTCGCGCACCGGCTCGCCCGCGCCGTCGCGCAAATGGATCCCGACCGCTTCACCGCCGCCCTCCCCAAGGCGCAGCGCAAGGGCCGGATCTTCGTCGATTATCTCCGCAACCAGCGCGGCGCGACCGCGGTGATGCCCTATTCGGCGCGCGCCCGCGAGGGCGCGCCGGTCGCTGCGCCCATCAGCTGGAAGGAAATGGAGACGATCGACAAGCCGTCGCATTTCCGCATTACCGACGCGAAGGAGCTTCTGAAGCGCGCCGGCCTCAAGGCGCTGCAAGGCTGGGGCCGCGCCGACCAGACGCTGCCCGACCTGTGAAGATCGCGACCTATAATGTGAACGGCATCGCCGGCCGCCTCGACATTCTGCTCGGCTGGCTCGCGCAGGCCGAGCCCGACATAGTCTGCCTGCAGGAATTGAAAGCCCCTCAGGAGAAATTCCCCGAGAAGGCGATCCGCGACGCGGGCTATGACGTGATCTGGCACGGCCAGAGCCGCTGGAACGGCGTCGCGATGCTGAGCCGCGTCGGCGAAATCCACGAAACGCGCCGCGGGCTCCCCGGCGATCCCGGCGACGAGCAGAGCCGCTATATCGAGGCCGCGGTCGGCGGCATCCTCGTCGCCGGCCTCTATCTTCCCAACGGCAACCCCTGGCCCGGTCCGAAATTCGATTACAAGATGCAGTGGATGGCGCGGCTCGACGCGCATCTGACAACGCTCTTCGACCTCGATGCCCCCGTCGTCATCTGCGGCGACTTCAACGTCATTCCCACCGACCTCGATGTGTACAAGCCCGAGAATTGGAAGAAGGACGCGCTCTTCGCGCCCGAAGCCAAAGACGCCTACCGGCGCATCCTCGACCAGGGCTGGACCGATGCGATCCGCCATTTGCATCCCGAGGAGCGCATCTACAGCTTCTGGGCCTATTGGCGGCGCTCGTTCGAACGCAATGCCGGCATCCGCATCGACCATCTGCTGCTGAACAAGCCCGCGGCGAAGCGGCTCGAGGCAGCCGGCGTCGACACCCGCCCGCGGGCGCTCGACAAGACGAGCGACCATGCGCCCGCCTGGATCGAACTTGGCGCGGGCTCCACAAAGCGAAAGCGCAAGGCGTCATGACGCGCACCATCGCCGGCTGGAAGCTGCCACCAGCCGAGCGCGACCAGCTGCTCGAACGGTTCGAACCGCGCTATCCGGATCTGGTTGCCGATCATGTGACGCTCCGCTTCGGGACCGCCGAGGACACGCCCCTACCCGCCGCGCACGCGGGCGAGATCGTCGGCGAAGTCGACGACGGCGCGGGCGTCCAGGCGCTCGTCGTGCGCATCGGCGGCGCCACCGATCGCGGCGACGGTAGCCATTATCATATCACCTGGTCGCTTGGGCCAGGCCGCGAGGCGAAGGAGAGCAACGACGTGCTCGCCGCAACAAAATGGCAGCGGGTGCATCCTCCGATCCCCATCGCGCTCGCGCCCGCGCGCTGGACGGTCTGACAAGCTCAGATCGGCAGGTCGCGGACCGCGAAAACGGCAGGCGCGCGCGTTCGCGACTGTCCGGCCATTTCCAGCTCCCGCTTTCGATCCCGTTGCGGCGATCGGGCTTCCCTTCCCATCGCCGGCGCGGAACGCTCGGCGACCGCGCGCATTGAAGGAGCATTGGCAAAGGAGTGAGTGACGATGGCTGCGCGCCCATATTGGAAAGGCCAGATCCGCCTGGCGCTCGTTTCGATCCCGGTCGAGATCTATTCGGCGACGAAGAGCGGGGCGACGATCGCGTTCAACCAGATCCACGAGCCGACCGGCAAGCGCATCAAATATGAAAAGGTCGTCCCCGGCGTCGGCCCGGTCGACGTCGACGAGATCGTCAAGGGATTCCAATATGCCAAGGACCAATATGTGCTGCTCGACGACGAGGAGATCGAAGGGGTCAAGCTCGAGAGCAAGAAGACGCTCGAGCTCACCCAGTTCGTCGAGGCCGAGGATATCGACGAGATCTATTTCGAGAAGCCCTATTATGTCGTCCCCGCCGACGACCTTGCCGAGGAAGCGTTCATCGTGCTGCGCGAGGCGCTGCGCCGCACGGGCAAGGTCGGTCTCGGCCAGCTCGCGATGCGCGGCCGTGAATATGTCGTCAGCATCAAGGCGTGCGGCCGGGGTCTCGTCATGGAGACGCTGCGCTATGCCGACGAGGTCAACAAGGCGGCGAGCTATTTCCGCGACATTGCCGACAGCGATCCCGACGAAGACCTGCTCGACCTCGCGACGACGCTGATCGACAAGAAGACGGGCAAGTTCGACGCGAGCGACTTTCACGATCGCTATGTCGAGGCGCTGAAGGACCTTATCGAGCGCAAGAAGAAGGGCAAGACGCTCAATCTCGACGACGGGAAGGACGAGAAGGCGCCGAGCGGATCGAACGTCGTCGACCTGATGGCGGCGCTCAAGAAATCGATCGGCGACGGCGGCGGGAAGGCCAAGGCCGCCAGCGCCAAGAAGGCGCCGGCGAAAAAGACGCCGACGAAAAAGGCGCCGACCAAGACCGCCGCGCGCAAGCGCGCATGAGCCGCGCCTTCACAATGCCCGCATTCGCAGTCGGGCGCTCAGGCACCGGGACCGAACCGCCGGCGCGCCGGGTCGCGCTCGCACCGGAAACGATCCTTGATATGCGCGTTGAAATAGGCGCCGAGCGATTCCGCAGCGCACAGCCCGTCGTAGATCGCGCGCGGGACGCCATGATAAAGATATTTGCCGCTGTCCCGGAAGCTGATGGAAAGCACCGACGCCGCCTCGTCAAAGGCGACATGGTCGATCATGGTCGAGCGGGTGAAGCGGCGCGCGCGCATAGGGGCAGAGCGCGTCGCAGCCGCACAGGTTCCCACCAGGGCGCAGGCGAGCGCGCGCCGCCGGTCCGGGCGAGCGCCCCCTCCCCGCAGACCCGCCCCGCCTCTCCTCTCCGGCCCTGATCGATGACAACCGAGCCGACAGCCGACGAGCTTCGCGCAATCGCCGAACACCGCGGGATGAAACTCGTCCGGTCGCGAAAGCGAACGCCGGGCGTCGGCGACTATGGGAAGTTCGGCCTCACCGATGCGGCGGGCAAGCCGCTCCTCGGGATCGGCGAACAAGGGCTCATGGCAAGCGCCGCCGACATCGCGCACTATCTTCGCGGCGGCGCGGCCGACAGCTGGAAACTCTCGGCCGAACGCGAACCCGCGGCGAAGCCTGCCAAGAAGGCACCCAAAGCCGCCGAACCCATCGAGGAGCATTCGCCTATCCGCCGACGCGGAAAAACGAGTCCGCCACCGTCACCCGAGCCTGCACGAAGGCGGCAGGATCCGCCGCCGCCGCCGAAAGCCAAGCCGGTGCTGAGGATCGTCAAACCCGAAGTCCTGCCGGAACCCGAGCTCAGCCTGCGGCCCGCGACGGGCAAGGACCGAAAAGCTCTCGCCCGTCTGCTCGCCCAGCTTGCCGAGCCGCCCAAGCGCATATCGATCGATGCGAATATCGAGGCGATCGGCAAAGCGAAGGCCGGGCTTCTCGTCGCCGATGCCGGCGGGCTGGTCGGATGCTGCGCCTGGGGCGTCGTTCCGACCTTGCAGCACGGCCTCGTCGGCCGCGTCACCCTGCTGCTGGTCGACGGCGACCATCGGCGCCGCGGCATCGGGACGGCGCTCCTGACCGCCGCCGAAACGGCTCTCGCCAAGGGCGGATGCGGCACGATCGAGATCATGAGCGACATCATGATCAACAACGCCCACAACTTCCTGCGCGCGCGGAACTATGAGCAGAAGAGTTACCGCTTCGTCCGTTCGGCGGGAGGGGCGCCAAAGGCCCGGCGAGACTGAGCGCGCGCCCTACCCGATTATTTTCCGCTCCCGGCCATGCGCCTTCCCTTGCCCCACGACATCGGGATAAAGCATCACCGCCGGAACGAAGAGGCGGGCGCCGTCGTCTCTCCCCAGGCGATCGGCTTTCCCTCCGAAGGATCGACCAACGGATGATATCATGTTCGAGCGCCTGACAATTCTTGCCCAGCATGCGATGCCGAAGCGGCGGCTGACCGAATTCGCCGGCCGTGTTGCCGCATCGTCGGGCCGGCTGACCCCGCGACTGATCCAATGGTTCGTCGCCAAATATGGCGTCGACATGAGCGAAGCGGAAAATCCCGACATCCGCAGCTATGCAAACTTCAACGACTTCTTCACGCGTCCGCTGAAAGCCGGCGCTCGCCCGCGGGCGGAGGCCGATTTCATCTGTCCGGTCGACGGTGCCATCAGCCAGTTCGGCGCCATCGACGATCATCACATCGTCCAGGCCAAGGGCCATGGGTTCACCACCGCCGCACTCCTGGGCGGCGACACCGCGCTCGCCGAGACTTATCGCGACGGCAGCTTCGCCAACCTTTATCTTTCGCCCAAGGACTATCACCGGCTGCACATGCCGTGCGACGGGGAGCTCAGACGCATGATCCACGTCCCGGGCTCGCTCTTTTCCGTCAACCCGACGACCGCGCGCGGGGTGCCCGGCCTTTTCGCGCGCAACGAGCGGGTCATATGCCTGTTCGAGTCCCCCACTCACGGCCATTTTGCGATGATACTCGTAGGTGCGACCATCGTCGGCAGCATCGCAACGTCATGGCATGGCGTGGTGAATGCAAAGCGATCGGGCAAGATGTCCTCATGGTCCTACGCCCCCGATGAAGTCTCGCTGCGCAAGGGCGACGAGATGGGTCGCTTTCTCCTCGGCTCCACGGTCGTGATGCTGTTCGAGAAGCAAGCGATCGCGTTCAACCCCGATTGGTTTCCCGAACGGCCGGTGCGCCTCGGAGAGGAGATGGGAAGCGCCGTAGAGAAAGCCTCGGGCGGATAGCCGATCAACCCTGTAACATGCGCGGCAGCCGACGCGCCTCGCTAGGCGTCTCGGGCGGCAGGACGGTGCCAGGCCAGTTGGCGCAGGCGGATCGCCCTCCATCGGTGACGCGCCAAGGTCGCGCAGGGCGTCAAGGCTTGTGCCAACCCGCCAGAAAACGCGCGCCGGCTCCGGCCTCGATGGTAGCGACGTCCTCGGTCCACAGGCACTCGCCCGCCTGCGCGGTCACGCCGTCAGCTGCGACCGTGCCGCTGAGCGGGACGATCATCGCCCCATCCCTCGCATCGGCAAGCGGCGAAAGGTCGTTGGCGTTCAGGTGCGCGACCACGAGATGGCGGCTGTCGAGCAACAACGCGCTCTCTGCGATATCGACTTGGCGGCAGAGATCGCGTGACATTGGCGCGGCCTTCGCGACCGCCGTCCCATCGGCGAGGTGCAGCTCGCGCGGGCGGCCGTAATCGTAGAGACGATAGGTGACATCGACATTCTGCTGGATTTCGACGAGCGTGACCCCGGCACCAATTGCATGGACGGTTCCGGGCGGAATATGAAAGAACATGTTCGCCCGCACGGGATGCCACTCCATGAGCGCCTCGATAGCGCCTGAGCGGGCGGTTTCGGCGAGTTCGCGCTCGCTGAGCGAACGACGCGTACCGATCCCGAGCATAGCATCCGGTTCGGCACCCAGAATATACCAGCATTCCTCCTTGCCTGCGGGAAGTCCGCGCGCCTGCGCCTGCCGGTCGTCGGGATGGACCTGGATAGACAAGCGCTCGCTCGTGAAGATATATTTCACGAGCAGCGGATTGGATTTGGGGGGACGAAACCAGATTTCGCCGACGCGACCACCAGTCCGTGCATCGAAGGGCGGGGGAAGCCGATCGACGCCCCAGGGTTTCTCGACCCAGATCGTATCAAGCTTTTGTGCTTTCATGGTCACATCCATCACTCCCATTCTGAAGCATATGCCGGCTGGCTCCGGCGCAGCGCATATTCCCAGGCGCGGCCAGGAAGGCGGACAGCGCAAATGGCGTCGGCGACGCGCCGGAAGAGCGGGTAAAGTTGTTGCTCGCGAGTTGGCATGCTACCGAAACAATGGTCGCCGGGCCGGGTTGCAGCGACTAACCCATGTTGTGACGATTTAGCTGTAGCGCGCCGAAGGCCTCTACATCTTTGCTTCCCGATGCCGCCTGTCGTGCCTTCCCTGCGGGGCGCCGCGCGATGCTCTTCACAGCTTCCGACATCTCCCACAGGCGGACACTTCAACCCCTTGAAATCCTGACCATAGCTTTCCTACATCCACGCCGCAGCCGCTCGGGCTGCAACATCCTCAACTTGGCATGGAGAAGAAGATGTCCAGCAAACATATCGATTATCTGCGGCGCGAGCATGCCCGCCTCGACGCCGAGATCGATCGGGAGGCGCAGCGCCGCCAGCCCGACGAAGTCCTGATTGCGCGGCTCAAGAAGCTGAAGCTGGCGATCAAGGACCAGATCGCGGCATGGAGCCGCGATACCGGCGACAGTCGCGTCGCCTGACCCGATCGCGGAGCCGCGCGCGTTGCGGCTCCGCACTTTGGCGCTGCGGATTTTCGGAACATGGCGCATCCAGAATCTTCGCGCGCGCGACCTCTTGAAATCGAAAAAATGGCTTCCTAATTTTTTCCCGGATGCCGGATTTTCCGGGTCCTGAGGACATAGAGAGCGCCGGCTCTGAGTCCCGGCGCATCTCATGCCCGAATTGCTTCAATCAGGAGGATTTGGAAATGAGAACCGATTTTGACTTCACCCCCTACCGCCGCTCGACGGTGGGCTTCGATCATCTCTTCGACCTGCTCGAGAAGGGGCAGCGCGGCGAAACGTCCGATGGCTTTCCCCCTTTCGACATCGTGCGCGATGCCGATGACCGCTTCCGCGTCACCTTGGCCATCCCCGGGTTCAAGCCCGACGAGATCGAGATCGTCGCGCAGCAGAACCAACTGAGTGTCACGGGCAAGCCCGCCGAGGAAGACGCCAAGCTCGTCTATCTCCACCGCGGCATCGCGCGCCGCGCGTTCGAGCGCCGCTTCCAGCTCGCCGACTATATCGAGGTCGGCGGCGCGAGCTTCGCCGACGGGCTGCTCTCGATCGAGCTCAGCCGCGTCGTCCCCGAGGCGATGAAGCCGCGCAAGATCGAGATCGGCGGCGGCGACACCGAGCCGCGCCGGATCGGATCGTCGAACGAAAAGACGCTCGAAAAAGCGTAACAACGGGCGGGGCCGCCGTTCAGCGTTGGCCCCGCCCTTCAATATCAAATTGCATTTAAACGCCGGACGGTGGCGGCCGCAGCCCCGATCTCAATCGAGCGAGCGAATGATATCTGCCGCACTCCACTCGGCGGGTCCGATCAGCATATCGTGCGCGATACGCACCGAATGGAGCGCGGCTTCGATCTGCCGCCGCCACATGGCAAGAAAGTCGAACAGCACCGGGAAATCCGGCGGCAGATCATAATCCTGCCAGACGAAGAGCTGGAGCAGCGAGGGATGATCGGGCCGGTAATAATGGATCTCGGCGGTCGTCAGCCCATAGCCATCCAGCTGCGCGATCAGCGCGCGATCGGTCATGGCGCGCGCGTCTCGCCGCCGTCGAGCGACCGAAGCGCCGCGAGCACATCGTCGACCGGAACCGCGCGCTTCGTGCCCGGCGGTTTTCGGAGCGCGGGCTTGTTGCGGACCGCCGAGCGGTCCGATGCCCAAGATGCAAGGAGGGCGCGCTTGACCTCGGGCTCGAGGCTCGGGTGACGCGCCACGTCGAAGGGGTGAAGAAAACGGGAAAATGGCTCGGACATGATCGTGCCTCCTTCCTTGTAGCCTTTCCTTTCTCGTCGTGCGGCAAGGTGCCGCAGAGACAGATTTTGGGAGCGAAGCGAGTCGAGTCAAGAGGTGTCAGCCCCTTGATAAGGGGCATTTGTTTTGCGCTGGCGCGAATGCGAAAAAATTTTCGTCGACCCTCTTGAAGCAAAAAATTCCGCTTCCTAGCTCATCGGCGCCGCGCGTCCCGGACAGGCGCGCCGGCTTATCATATCGCTATGCAACATGGAGGTTATGCATGCATTTCCGTCCCTTGCACGACCGTGTGGTCGTCCGCCGCATCGAAGCCGAGGAGAAGACCTCGGGCGGCATCATCATCCCCGACACCGCCAAGGAAAAGCCGCAGGAAGGCGAAGTCGTCGCCGTCGGCCCGGGCGCCCGCGCCGAGGACGGCACGGTCACCGCGCTCGACGTCAAGGCCGGCGACCGGATCCTGTTCGGCAAATGGTCGGGCACCGAGGTCCGCATCGACGGTGAGGAACTGCTCATCATGAAGGAGAGCGACATTCTCGGGGTCATCGAGCAGGCCGAGGCGCTCAAGCAGGCGGCGTAACGCCCATTCATCACCCACTGAAAGGACAGCAAGAAGGAGGTAAAAATGGCTGCCAAGGAAGTGAAATTTGCGTCGGACGCGCGTGATCGCATGCTGCGCGGCGTGGATACGCTTGCGAATGCAGTGAAGGTCACGCTGGGCCCCAAGGGCCGCAACGTCGTGATAGACAAAAGCTTCGGCGCACCGCGCATCACCAAGGACGGCGTCACCGTCGCCAAGGAAATCGAGCTTGCCGACAAGTTCGAGAATATGGGCGCGCAGATGCTGCGCGAGGTCGCAAGCAAGCAGAACGACAAGGCCGGCGACGGCACCACCACCGCGACCGTGCTCGCGCAGGCAATCGTCCGCGAAGGCTCGAAGGCGGTCGCCGCGGGGATGAACCCGATGGACGTCAAGCGCGGCATCGATCTCGCCGTGACCAGGGTCGTCGAGGATCTCAAGGCTCACGCCAAGTCGGTCGAGGCGAATAGCGAGATCGCGCAGGTCGCGACGATCTCGGCGAATGGCGACGAAGAGGTCGGCCGGATCCTCGCCGAGGCGATGGAGAAGGTGGGCAATGAGGGTGTGATCACCGTCGAGGAGGCCAAAAGCCTTGCGACCGAACTGGAGACGGTCGAGGGCATGCAGTTCGATCGCGGCTACCTCAGCCCCTATTTCATCACCAATGCCGAGAAGCTGAAGGTCGAACTCGACGACCCCTATATCCTCATCCACGAGAAGAAGCTCTCGAACCTGCAGGCGATGCTGCCGCTCCTCGAGAGCGTCGTCCAGTCGGGTCGGCCGCTGCTCATCATCGCCGAGGATGTCGAGGGCGACGCGCTTGCGACGCTCGTCGTCAATCGCCTGCGCGGCGGGCTCAAGGTCGCCGCCGTCAAGGCGCCGGGCTTTGGTGATCGCCGCAAGGCTATGCTCGAGGATATCGCGGTGCTCACCGGCGGCAATGTCGTCAGCGAGGAACTCGGCATCAAGCTCGAGAGCGTCACGATCAATATGCTCGGCCGCGCGAAGAAGGTCGTCATCGACAAGGATAATACGACGATCGTCGACGGCGTCGGCGCGAAGTCGGATATCGACGGCCGTATCGCGCAGATCCGCCAGCAGATCGAGACGACGACCAGCGACTATGACCGCGAGAAGCTTCAGGAGCGGCTTGCCAAGCTCGCGGGCGGTGTCGCGGTGATCCGTGTCGGCGGCGCGACCGAGGTCGAAGTGAAGGAGAAGAAGGACCGCGTCGACGACGCGCTCCATGCGACACGCGCGGCCGTGGAAGAAGGCATTCTTCCGGGCGGCGGCATCGCGCTGCTCCGCTCGCTAAAGGCGCTCGAGGGCCTCAAGGCCGCGAACGACGACCAGCAGTCGGGCATCGACATCGTTCGCCGCGCACTCCGCGCCCCGGCGCGCCAGATCGCCGACAATGCCGGCGAGGACGGCGCATGGATCGTCGGCAAGCTCCTCGAAAGCGAGGAGTATAGCTGGGGCTTCAACGCCGCCTCCGGCGAGTATCAGGACCTCGTCAAGGCAGGCGTGATCGACCCCGCCAAGGTCGTACGCACCGCGCTGCAGGATGCCGCGTCGGTCGCGTCGCTGCTGATCACCACCGAGGCGCTCGTCGCCGAGCTGCCGAAGGAGGAGAAGGCCGCGCCGATGCCGGCGATGGACTTCTGACATATCGAGGGCGGCGGGAAACCGCCGCCCTCACCTGCCCTGTTTCTGTGCGGAGCATCAAGGAGATCGGCAATGCCGTTCGGAGGTCATAATATTCGAAATTGTGTGTCGGAGATCAAGCTGCGGCATGGCAAACAGGCCGACTTCATCGTCTCCAGGCAGGTGCAATGGTCGCGCGACCGCGGCAATGACGAAGAGATCGCATTCTGGAACGCCGTGCTGACTGACTTGCATCGAACCACGTCTCCGCATTGAAAAGGTGGCCGCCAAGGGGCGCTCCGATCCGGGCGGGCGACCGCTTGCCAACCCATGCTTCCTATTCAGTTCGTTCGGCCGGTCATGCCGCGGCTTTGCGCCCAGCCGTAAAGATCGGCGATCATGCCTCGCTCGATCTCGGGTTGCAGATAGATCACGACGGCTGTTTCAGCTTCCCTGTCGATGAAGCGCATAGTCGCGTAGAAGACACCCTCTCGCTCGGTGTCGCCGCCCTCGATTTCGTCGGGCCATATCTCAATCGTTCGCACGGGCCTCTCCTTCCCATTCCGCTGTCCGCGATCGATGAAGGGAGAATGCCAAAGTGTTAGGAAGGTTGCACCTGGAATGGGCGCAACCGGGGAATAGAAAAGGCCGGGCCGCATCGAAGTGCGGCCCTGCCCCGAGAGGGTGCCTCGGCGTCACTCTTCTTTCCGACGTCAGCGGTTCTGACGATTCTCGTCGTCGCGGCCGGCCTGGTTGCCCTGGTCCTGGTCATTGTCCCGACCGGGCTGGCGACGCTGCTGATCCTGCTGTTCCTGCTGGCCGGGGTTCTCGTTCGGATTGCGATCGGGTTGGCCGCCCTGCTGGTTGTTCTGTCCCATGTGGGTCATCCTCTTTCCAAACTGCTTGGGCGGCAGGCTTGGAAACGACGCGCCATAAAGCAGCGAGTTCCCGCCGCTTTCAACAGCTTACCGCAAGAACCGCCGTGCCCGCACGCGATCGCCTTTCCACAACTCAACAGTCCCGTATTGAGCTCGGCACAGCTACGCCCGCGCCCTGCGGTCGGCCACCGCTGCGACGATCGCATCGCAAAAGTCGGGCAGGTCGTCGGGACAGCGACTGGTGATGATATTGCCGTCGACCACGACGCTCTCTTCGACCACCTGCGCGCCGGCATTGGCAACATCGGTGCGGATCGACTTGTAGCTCGTCATTCGCTTGCCCGATGCGAGCCCGGCTTCCACAAGAAGCCACGGCGCATGGCAAATCGCGGCAACCGGCTTGCCAGCACCTGCGAAGGCCCGAATGATCGAGATCGCCTTGTCCTCAACCCGCAGCAAGTCGGGATTGATCTGGCCGCCCGGCAGGACGAGCGCGTCATAACAGTCGGTGTCGACGTCGGCGATCTTGAGATCGACTTCGACCTCGTCGCCCCAATCGTCTTCGTCCCAGCCGGTGATATCGTCATCGTCGATCGATGCGATTTCGACCTCCGCGCCCGCGTCCTCCAGACGCTGAAGCGGCACTTCGAGTTCGGATTGTTCGAAGCCATCTGTCGCCATGATCAGTATTCTGCAGCCGGCGAGTATATTGTCCTTGGTCATCGGAAAGCTCCTTTGCTGTCCCATGACCAATGCGCCGCGGCTATCGTCGTTCCCGCCCTTGCCAGCGCGCGCTGCTCTTCGTCCTCCGCTATCGACAATGGCCGCACCGATGCCTGAGGCCGCGATCGCGTAGAGGGCAGCCTCGACAATTTTCCAGAATGGCGGCGACCGTGCGTCCCATCATTGCAACCTTTCTTCGCCAACTGCATTTGAACGGCGCACGGGCTTCGACGGTGATCGGTCGGTCTGCCGCCGCCATGTGCATCGCTTCGCGTATCGCCGCGGCTGTTCGATCCCACGTCTCAGTCGAATTGCCGTCGGCGTACGCATTCAATCGTCGTCCGCGCCGCTCCCCAACGTTGTCCGAATATCGGCGCGCATATCCGACTCAACGACATATCGCTCAGCTTGGCCGTCGGAGTGTGCTACGCGCCTAATGTTTGAGGCAAGCGGATGCTCCAATCAAATCATCGGATACACGGTCAGCATTTTTTCTGTTTGGGTATAGTCACGCCGGGGTCTTCCCCTCCCCACTTCCCCCACTTCGCTCGAATAGGCTGACCGGTAGCAATCTTCCTTTGCCCGTTCATGAAGATCCTAGGTTGAGACGTGCGATGCTGCACGCGATCCGCAGCGGCGCGCGCGATCACGCGTTCCTCACCGGTTGGTCGCACCCGAGCGCCTGAGCGCTGCCTAGGTGATCGGAGGTCGGTCGATGATATTGCCGGGAGCGTTTTCTGTGCCGGGTCGTTCGTATCCGCATGCAGCTTTGCCGCGATATAAACCTGGATCGGCCGAGCTTCCGCGATAGCGGCCACACGTCGCTCAGCCGTGAGACCGACATGGCATGAAACTCTCGCGCGCCTCGGAAGACCCGGCGAAAGTGGGCAATGTCGGCTCCTCGAGAGCCGCGCACCGGATTGCCCTTCTCTACGCCTTGCGTCATCGACGCCTGCCCGACTTGCTCAATCCGACGCGCTTCACCGAGCTCGTCCAGCTCCGCAAATTGAATGATCGGTCACCGTTGCAAACGACGCTGCTGGATAAACTTGAGGCAAAACGCTTGGCCTCGGAGCAACTCGGTGCAAACTGGATCGTACCAACGCTCTGGCAGGGCCAGATGCTGCCGCGCTTCATTCCGTTCGCCCTCCCATCAATCGTCAAGGCGCGTCATGGGTGTAACCAGTATCAAATCCTGGATACGTTTCCGGATTGCGAACGCTGGAAGCAGGTCCAGCGAGCCGCGCGCCGGTGGCAGCGCCGGGAGTACGGTCGCTGGCTCGACGAATGGGCTTATCGCAATGTGCCGCGTGGCGTTTTCGCCGAGCCGTTGCTCGGCGGCGCACGTCCTCTCCCCATCGACTACAAGATCTATGTCTTTGGCGGTGTCGCGACGCACGTCCAGGTACATTTGGGGCGCGGTGTCCGTCACCGCTGGATATTGCATGACCGCAATTGGCGGCAGCTCGTGCCTGCCGCCGATCGACCTTCCAGGCCCTCCTCCCTCGGGGCGATGCTGCAAGCTGCAGAGACGCTTGCCGGGAACCTTGCCTTCGTTCGGGTCGATTTTTACGAAATCGACTGCCAACCGCTTTTCGGCGAGTTTTGCCTTTATCCCGGCTCTGGCCTCGATCCTTTTGCAGCCGACTGGATCGACGTCGAGCTGGGAAGGCTTTGGAAAGATGCGTTGGAGAGATCCGGTTCCCCAGCGGCAAGTTCGACGGCCCCGGCGCGCGCGCGGCCCACTGGGTATGATCCTTTCCAGATTTGATTCTCCATGAGAATTCGGCAGCGCCGGCGACGCCTGCCGCCCATTGGAGAGATCGGGTCACATTCGTCGATGCGTTGACGTCGCAGCGCGACATATTGCGCCCAGTTCGGGAACTTGCCCCCACTCCATGCGTCGGTTCGGCGGGACGGGGGGTTGCCTCCCTTCCCGGCAACCTGCCCGCCACCCTCAACAAATGGAGATGGATCATGGACAGGTTCGACGACCGCACCCCGCTCTGGGATTATAGCGACAACAGCAGCCCCGACACCGGCGCATCGCCGGGTCGCTACAACCGCGGCCGCGCAGAGGATGCGTCGCGCGCTTATGTGGCGATCGAGGAAGACGAGCGCGAGCAGCGCCGCCCGCGCCGCGCCTATCGCGAGCAGGAATATCGCCGCGATAATTGGGAGGATGAGCGCGCGGGCGACTATCGCCGGCCGGTCCGCCGCGCTGAGCGCTCCGATTGGCCCCGTTACGACCGCACGCCCCGCCGCGACGCCTATTACGATGCTGCCGGCGAAGCCCGAGGCGAGGATCGTTCGCGCGGCGGTAACTACTGGCCGAGCGAGTTCGGCTATCTCCCGGTCGAGGGCTATTCGCCTTACGGCAAATATCCGCGGACGCGCAGCCCCGATTATGACCCGGACGAACGCGGCTTCCTCGACCGCGCCGGCGACGAAGTGCTTTCCTGGTTCGGCGATCGCGACGCGCGCCGTCGCCGGGAGCTCGATCATCGCGGCCGCGGTCCCAAAAGCTATATCCGCTCCGACGAACGCATCCGCGAGGACGTGAACGACCGTCTTACCGAGGATGTCTGGATCGACGCCTCCGAGATCGAGGTCAGCGTCGCAGATGGCGAAGTCACGCTCTCCGGCACGGTCGAGGATCGCCGGTCGAAGCGCCGCGCCGAAGATGTCGCCGACGACGTCACCGGCGTCAAACATGTGCAGAACAATCTGCGCTACAGCTCGGGCGTCGTCAGTCCCAAGCTCGACTGACCCGGCAAGCCGACAGGAAGGGGCCGCTTTGGCGGCCCCTTCTTGCTGCTCGCGCTCGGCGGCACCGATATTTTCAACATGAATTCCCTGTCGGAACTCGCCCAAGGCGCGTCGAGAGCGGACGCTCATCGTCATTTCGAGTACGCCGCCAGTATAACATCGCAACCGACCGCGACCGGCGCGCGCTTCACCCCGGCGGGGTAAAGGAGACGATATGGCCTCGATTACCGCTACCGCGATCAATTGCTCGCTGTCGGCGCGTGGCCGCAAGAGTTCGAC
The DNA here is from genome assembly GCF_058790875.1 of Sphingopyxis sp. EU05-FHT14B03. Taxonomy (NCBI): domain Bacteria; kingdom Pseudomonadati; phylum Pseudomonadota; class Alphaproteobacteria; order Sphingomonadales; family Sphingopyxidaceae; genus Sphingopyxis; species Sphingopyxis sp. EU05-FHT14B03. Next base: position 38,332 of record NZ_JBYTDC010000005.1, on the reverse strand, counting down.
CGATGCCATGCTTGCGGTGCTTACCGAATATTTCGAGGCGGAAGGCGTCCGTGTCGGCAAGCCCATCCGTATCGCCGCGCACAGCATCAAATGGGGTGTCACCTCGAACGAGGGTGCTGGCGACGAATGGCCGAAAATTCGCGAGGCGATCCTCGCCTCCGATATTCTCATCTTCGGCACACCGATCTGGATGGGTCAAGCATCAAGCGTCGCCAAGCTTGTGATGGAACGAATGGATGCCTTCCTGTCGGAGACCGACGACAAGGGGCGGATGCCAAGCTTTTCGAAAGTGGCTGTTGCCGCGATCGTCGGCAATGAAGACGGCGCGCATAATGCTTCGTCGCAAATCTTTCAGGCGCTGAACGATGTGGGATGGACGATTCCCGCCGTGGCCGCCTGCTACTGGGTCGGTGAGGCGATGGGTTCAGTCGATTTCAAGGATCTTCAGCATCGCCCCAGCAAAGTAACCGAGACCGCCAAAATGGTGGCCGCTAATGCCACGCATCTTGCCCGACTATTGAGGGAATCACCTTATCCTGGCTGAGCAGGTCGATCGCGCGAGCCGTCCGACCTCCTATCCTGCTGCCTTGGCCCGCACATGCTACGAGACAATCAGCAAGCGCTCTTTGGCGCGTTAACCGCTTGTAGCCATTTAAGAACGGTCCGGTTTTGGCGGGAGACCGAGAGAGGCGGACATCCGCGGCGCGCCGGATAGCCACGACCGGAAGCGACCGATTGCGGACACCGGCTTTGTATGTATCCTCCACTATATGTTTGGGGAGCGACCGATGATCGGCAGGCGGAAGGCAATCACAGCGGTGGCGTGCGCCACGTTTATGCCGGGAACGGCAATGTCTTGTGAGATATCATCGCCTCGCCCAGACCCTGTATTTGATAGGCAGGCGCAAGAAAAACGTTTGAGACTCGTCGAAAGGTTTTTTGAGAAGATCGGTCAAGCGGGGTCGTTCGAAGAAATCGAGCGCTCGACCGAGAGCATGCGACGGGCCAGTTTTCGGTGGCCCGCTCCGCAACCGTCCCAACTGCTGGAAGCCACGCCGGTGGGCGATCTGGTGATCGCGCGCGCACGAGGAATTGAAGCGACGCCCGAGAATGAGTGCAATCCGTTCGTCACGGTCCACGCTTATTACTCGTTCCATTTCGACCAAGACCAGATCGCTCTGATGAATATGATTAGTTATGGCGCTCTGTGGTCGGCCCCAGAGATACCGGAGGCTATTTTTCTGGAACGAGGCTAACTCGCTCTTGAGCGGCCGACTGTTGCATCCGCTTGCCATCCCATTCAGCCACCTGTTCGCTGCGAGCCAGCGCCGACGCTGGACCTGGCCGGTAGCAGACGGGCGGATTCAAGACCAAATTTGCTCTCAGCGGACGTTTGGAGGGCGACCTGAACTCATAACGCACTGCGAGCACCCGAACTCCCGCTACCGCACGCCCCGGTCGGTGGTCCCGACAAACACGAGCGGCGCCCAAACCGCCGGAGACGAGGTATCGTCTTTTGCACGAAGCGCCAGTATCGCCTGCCGGTACGCAGCCCCCGGAGCGCCGGGATGCTTTTCGATGCCTGCAAAGAGATGCGTGACGATCTCGGCCCCGGCCTCATCGTCGAGCGGCCAGTGCGACACCAGAAGCGAACCCGCGCCAGCATAGAAGAAAGACTGCGCCAAGCCCGACAGCCCGTCCGCTTCGGCGCTGCCGTTCGAACTTGCCGTGTTGCACGCCGACAGTACAACGATATCCGCTGCGAGCTTCAGTTGCGCAGCTTCCGAAGCGGTGAGAAGACCATCGTCCCTGTCGGACTGCGCCCCCGCTAATGGCGGCGTGAAGACGAGACCGGGCTCGCCGTCGAGCCCCGTCTCGCTCGCCAGCAGACCGTGCGTCGAAAAAAGGACATAGCGTGCATTGGCCAGCCCGGGATTCGACTTGACCGATCCCTCGGTCGCCGCGGAGCCCATAAGAGCAACAGTCTGTCCAAGATCGAACATCGATCGCACGCCCTCGATCTCGCGGCGCGTGCCTGGAAGCGAAGGCATCGCCATGATCCGGGCCGGGTCCGCTATGCCACGCTGGAACAGTTCCGAATATTCCACGATACCCCGGTCGTCGCCTGGATGACCCTTGAGCGCCGGATCGCCCGCAGCGAACAGGATCGTCTGCGATGACGGACGATTGCGTCCGGGTCCAGGGCCGCAACCGGCCGGGCGATCACCCGCAGGCCGAAGCAGGCAACGCAACGAGTAAAGGCTTGAAACCGACGGCAGCGTCGAAATCTCGTAACGATCAATCAGAAATTGCGGCTTCTGCGTGTCGGCGCCGGCTGTGACGAGCAAGGTCAACGGCAGGCTGCTCAGCGGACCTGGCGTCACGGTCATCAGACGTGTTGCGCCGCCGAGGGACGTTTCGATGGGCGCAATGAGCTCCTGATACAGATTGCGCGCAAGCTGCTCGTCGAAATTGTCGACGCTCCCGGCCCAGCGCTCGCGAAGGTCGCGCTTGATCTGACCGCGCAGCCGCTCAACGCTCTTCGCCAAGGCATCGCGGGTCAGGGTCGAACGATGCCATGTAAATCCCGAGAGCGTCAGAACAAAGACCGACGTGCCCCGCTCGTCAGAAAGGAAGAAGAGAACGGCCTCGTCCTTGTCGAGCAGCGCCTGCACCCGTTCGGCGGCGATCGGCCGAGGCTTGACGAGCTGATCATAGGCGGGGTCGATCGCGGCGATCTCCTCGGTCGACATCTCGTCCATCACGGCATCAACGTCGCGCAAATAGAATCTTCCGAGCAACTCGCGATCGGTATCGGGGCTGCCGGGAACCGATAGCCATTGCGCGATCTCGCGGTTGAGCGACGCAACGCTCGCGCGCACCTCCTCGCGGAACCGCTCCCTTTCCGCGACCGGGCCGTCGCTGCGCGATGTGCGTGCCGAAACCTTGGCGAGTGTCGCCGCGGTCTCGCCGATCGACGACCATTGGGCCGCCTCGAACGCTTCTCCGCGCGTGAGCGAGCTCGCCGCTTCGGGAAGAAGGGCGCCGAGCAGTCCCTCAAAGACGGGACGGTAGCGCCGGACGGCGCGCACAAGCCCCTCGGTTGTGTCGGCCGCCTCGACCCGCGCCACCGCGCCTGAGACGGCCTGCCGATATTCGGCCGCGGCATCGGCGCGCTGCGCCGGATCGAGTGCGAGGATGGCAGCGCCGCGCGCCGCATGCGCATCGATGCGCCGGTCGTCGCTCCTGTCCCAGGTCGTATCGACGACCGGCATTGCCTCGGCGAGAATCGGGGCGCCTTCGTTAGCGCGCCCCTCAGCGACGAGCGCAGCGCCGAGCCGGGTCAGAAATTCGAGACGCGACGCGCCCCGCCCGCCGCGGAGCAGGTCCGGCTCGGCATCGAAGCGCGCCACCGCCTTTGCCATGTTCCCGCTCCGCGCGAGAAAAGCGATCTCGTCGCGGGCGAGGCGACCCCGGACTGCCGCCCAGTCATCGGGGTCCCATCCCTCGCCGTTATGCTCGCGTTCCCATTCATACCCGGCCGCCGCCTCGACATAATCCGCAGCGCCACCGGCCGCTTCGCCCGGCACCAACGCCGCAACCGCCAGAAAATCGGGGAGCGCGCGTTTAGCTTCGGGGGAGCCCATCATTGCCAACGTCGAGAGCAGGCTGTCGGCGGCGGCGAGATAACCGCGCGCCTCCTCATTGCGGCCCTGCAGCGCAAGGTTGCGGGTCAGCCGCAGGAGCGACATGCGGAGCGCCGCATCGGAGAGCCGCTCGGTTCCCTGGAACTCCATTGCCCGCACGATGTTGTATCGCAGCCCGTCCCGCAAAAACTGCTCGCCTTCCACCGGCCGGCCGTAGAGCGTCAGCATCTCGCCGAGGTTGCCGAACGCCGACGCGAAGATCGGCCCATCGAAGCCCTTTAGCCTGTTCACCTGGGCGTGAAGGAGGCGCGCGGTGCGAAGGGCCATACCTTCGCCCTTTTCGTCGCGATCGAAATCACCATGATCCACCGCCCAGGCGGTCAGCGCATCGCTTTGCAAGGCGAGCAGTCCGACGCAAGGATCGGACCCTTTGCCCGCGACGCAAGCTTCATGCTCGCGGCGTGCCAAAGTCATCGCCTCGTCATAGCGTTTGGCGGCGAGCGCATCGTTCAGCTCGGCACTCGCGGGAACGGGGTCGACGGACAGCTTGGCGGAAACCTCGGGCGCGGCCAAGGCAAGCGCCGCGAAGAGCAACCATGATTTGCACCGGATCAATTGCACGCCCCCTGCCCTAGCGCGACCCCTGACCGACCTACCGCGGCGCGCGGAGGACGCAAGCAAGATCGCTGCGCCTTACCGGCCTCGCGATCGCCGCCTCGGGCGCCAAAGCAGTTTTTCGAACACCCGCAACCGATATGTGCAAGCTAGGCAGCGGCAGACGGCTACATTCCGGGTACGGCTCCGCCCGTCAGCGCTTCTTGCACGCAGGCCTGCTGGAAAGCGCGTGCGGCGCCCGGATCGGCGCGAGCGAGCGCCGTGACCGCCGACGTGGCCGCGGCGCGGCGTTCCTCGGAGAAATCCTCCGTCCGGATGTTCCACCAGTCGCGCACCTGCCAGCTCGGCCCCGATACCTGTCCCTCGGCGGCGAGCTGGCCGACGAACATTTCCACATGCGCGCGGCAGACGGCCTCGTGGGCGCCGCTCTCGCTGCCGGATGGCGCCCAAGCGGTCCGCTGCGCGCGTTGCGCGCGGTAGCGCGCGAGCAGCGTGCGGCCGTCGATTGCGGCCACATGCTTCACCTGCCGGGCTGGATCGCGACGGCAGATCATTCTCAGACTATGGTCTGCAAGGTCGTTAGCCGGCTTCGCGGCCTCACCCTCGCCGAACGACCGCAGCTTCGCGCCTGAACTCGAGAAGGCGGCGCCCCCGAGCAGCTGCGACTTGAGCGTAAGGCAGTCGGCACGATAGGTCGCCGTCGTAAACGCCGCGCCGTCGGCATCATCCTGCGGCAGCGTGAAGGCGGCCGCGAAATCGAGCGTCGCGTTGCCGCGGTCGACCCAATGGAGATCGAAATATTTGGCGCCGTTCGGACCCAGTGTGTCCGGCACGGCAACGGCAACCCCAGCTTTCGCAAGAAGCGCTTCAAGCTCTTTGCCGAGCGCCCTGGCTTCGTCATCAGAAGCCCCTGCCAATGCTAGCCGATACTGCCCCTCGGCACCATCGGGCAAGCCGAGCGCGACGTAAGCGCGTGCCAGATCGCGATGCCACTCAGGCAGGATCGCGAGCATATGATGGCGCGGGGCCACCAGCGTTTCGAGGATGCCCGCCGCTTCGGCGGGGTGACCCGCGTCGATCGCTTGCGCTGCGATCCGAGCGGCGGCGGCATCCCTGTCGGCCTGGCTGCCGTCAACGGCTGGAGGCACGGAAGCACCGACTGCCACGGAAGGGCCGATGACCGCGAGGAGGAACCCGGCGATGACATGCCGGCAATGGGTCGCGCCTCGCTTCGCCTGATGCCTCACAAGGTGAGCCTTTTTCCCGCCCGGCTGCGGCGCATCCATTCTCATCACCGATCCCCCATGATCGTACTGCCCTGGTTCCCTCACCCGCGCCCGCTTCTCGCATCGCGGGCCGACAGAACAAAAAGATCGGAAACCTTTCATTGGAGCAAGCTGATTCGCCTGTTTTGCGGCGAGAACTCCCGTGCAAAAAAATCAGGCCGGATTTGACGTGAGCGCTATCGTTTTGCTGCGCAGCGACTAGCCTTCGCTTCCTTCATCGCTCACTTGCGATATTGCCATTGATACTCGGGAATATTGCCCTTGCGAAGGAAAGCGGCGGTCCAGAAATTGATCGTCAATCCCGGCTTGCCGCCGTAGGCTGCCGACTGCACGAAAGCGTGGCCAGGACAAGCTATGGTGTCCGACCGCGAGGTGTCGATCAATTCCAGGCATTGTCCGACGAACCGTGCCGACTTGGGTCCAGTCGATTCCACGCCCGTGATGCGAGCGATGACGGTTCCAGCAGGTGCCGCGATCTTCTTGAGGTAGGGATCAGCGGTGTCGTTCTCCACGATAGTCACAACGCCATTTGCCACTGACAGCTTGATCTTGTGGTCAACGCCGTACCATTCGCCATCGATCGCCTTGACCGGATTTGCCGGCAAGTCAGGCACCGTCTGAGCCTGCGCCGGTACTGCCATCAGCGCCAACGCCACCATCATATTCGCAGTTCGCATCTGTTTTCCCCCGTTACAGGATTGAGGCTGCAGCATTCCGCCCAGCCTGGCAATAGCGGCGATCATTGAAAGGGTCGCAGCGCTTCCTTCGACACACAATTTGGCCCGTCGCCTCCCATGAGCGGCGAACGGTTGGCCGCAGCCAATGCTCCTCCGCAACCTTTTGTTAACCTCGAAACCGCATTTTTGCCGCGGGGGGCACTCATACGGCAGCAGCCGAGCGAATGGAGAGTTCGCAGTGCTCGAATTTACGACGAGGCCGACATCGGTCGCCGGGCCGGTGGGGCCGCTGACAATCGACGATCTGCCTTCATCGACGGCAGGCTATTGGGTCGCGCGCCGCAAGGCGGAGTTGCTTGCCGCGATCGATGGCGGACTGATCGGGCTGGCCGACGCCTGCGCAAGATACCGCCTCAGCGGCGAAGAGCTGGAATCGTGGCGCCGCACTATCGACCGCGCGGGCATAGCCGGTCTGCGCGTGACGAAGGCACCTCGCCCGCGGCATCAGACTGTCGGATAGATTCTTCGCCACCGCCCGCACCCCCACTGCGTGCGGTGTCCAAGGGGACGGCGCGAGCAGACTGGTCCCTCTCGCGCCGTCCTTTCACATCAGCGGCATTTCAGTTCGCCGCGATCGATAGCCCGCCCGAGCAGCCCGCCGCCGGCCGCGCCGATGATCGTGCCGACCGTGCGATCACGCCCGCCATCGAGTTCGCGCCCGACGAGCGCACCGACGGCGGCGCCAATGATCAATCCGGTCGTGCCATTCTCGCGGCGGCAGTGGTAGCGGCCATCCTTGCTCCGCCAAATGCGATCATTGTGCGAAATGCGGCGAGGCTCGTAATAGCGCCCATATCCGTCATAGAGGCCACGATCCTTGGCGCGCTTGCCGTGCGCCGGCGCCCAGGGCGGCGGATCCGCCAGCGCCGGGCCGGCGGGAACGGCGAGCGCAGCGAGGACCGCAGCGGCGATATATTTTTTCATGACCCGTCTCCTTCAATCAGGCACCGGACGTAGCGGCGCGCAGCCGAACACCGGCTGAACAAACCGCATGAGCGGCCGATTGCCTACCGAACGATTCCTATCTGAAGCAACCGGTGGTCGACGTCCAATGCGCGCCAGGGCAGCTCTTTTGGCGCAGCGGTACAATAATTACCCGGCCCTCGACATTATCTGCGCCGTGCGACCCAGGAGACCTCGTCCTTTCAGGAAACCGAGATCTTCATCTGACGCCCGCACGGTTTCGGCCGCGCGGGCGTCTTTTTTGGCGCTTGCCGGTTGGCGATTGGAATGGCCGATTGGGTCGGGCGGCTTTCAACTCCAATTCCAGATATGCGGACATTCCGTCGCAGTACGACAATGCCGTGGCCCCTCGTTTCTTGGCGCGGCCTGATCGGTACACTGCGCTAGATCAATCTCGGACCTTTCTTCCGATCCCATTCGACAGCATTCGGTCCACCGGCATTTTTTGCGCGGGATGTCACAGCAGAAGAATCCCGCTCGTCAGGCATGGTGACGCCGATTTTGGCTCAGGAAGAAAGGAAGATCAGATGAACCGGTTGAATTGGTCCGAAGTGGCTCCCGCTGGAGCGAAGGCGCTCTACGGTGTGCACCATTATGTCACCACCAGCACGGGCCTGCCTGAAGAACTGATTCACCTCGTCTTCCTCCGCGTCTCGCAGATCAACGGATGCGCTCACTGCATCGATCTGCATACCCGGGACCTTCTCAAGACCATGCCGATCGACAAGATCGCGCTGCTTCCGGTGTGGCATGAAGTCCCGCATCTGTTCCCAGACCAATATCGCGCGGCTTTGGCCTGGGCGGAGGAAGTCACGCGTGTCAGCGAGACCCACGCTTCCGACGAGGCCTATTCAGCAGCAGCCGAGGCATTCGAGCCGAAAGACCTCGTGGACCTGACGATCGCGATCGCGGCGATGAACGCCTTCAACAGGCTTGGCGCACCATTCCGTCTTCCGGTTGCGGTCAAGCCCTGAGGCGCGAGAGCTGCTCCCTTTTTGGCGTCGCGGTACAATATCAGGTCTACCAGCGAAGCTAGGCGCGCCATGCGACCCAAGAGAGCTCTTCCTTTCAGGAAACTCAGCTCTTTATCTTACGCCCGTCCGATTTCGATCGGGCGGGTGTTCTTTTTCGGCAAATCGTTCGTTGTGGCCGACCGGAGACAGTCTGCTGATGGCATCAGAATGCAAGGAGCTGCCATTAGGTCCGTTGCGGCAGATTGCAGCTCCGGCTTCGTTGGCGAGAATGGTCAGCCACGGTCCCGCGGTCTGGACAATTTACAGGTGCGACACTGCAAGTGCGCTTGGGTGCGAGGTCGCAACGTCAGCCGTTGAGGCATTGACCGAGACCGGGGGCTTGGTTTCTGAAGTGCAACAGGCCGTTTTCCCACCGGGCGATTGAAACGATCATTCCTCGGCAGCACCGAAGTCAGACGGGCGTCGCCGAGCAGAATTTTCATCCCTGTGCGCCAGCGCCTGTGCGATGCGATCGAGCAGGTCGGCCCGGCGATAGGGTTTGCCAAGCACGTCACGCTCGCTGCGAAGTGGTCCTTCGACGACTAAGTCCTCGTTATAGCCCGTGGTCATCAACACGGGCACTTGAGGTGCGAGCCGCCGGACTGCTTCCGCGAGCGCAATGCCATCCAGGTTTCCGGGCATCACCAGGTCGGTGAAGACTAGATCCACCATGTCGGTGGCAAGCAGGTGCTCAAGCGCCACGAGACCCGCGTCACCATTCTCGGCGACCGTTACGCGATAACCAGCGTCCTCGAGATTTTCGCGCGCCAGCGCGCGGACTTCGGCATCGTCTTCGACCAGGAGAATATGGGCCTCGCCGCGTTCGACAGACTTTTTTGGACCCACAACCGGCACATCGGGTTCGTCAGATGTGGAGACTGGGAAAAGAATGCGTACGGTGGTGCCCTTGCCGACCTCGCTCTCGATTTCGAGCCGCCCCCGCGATTGCAGGACGAAGCCGCTCGCCATCGCGAGGCCCAGCCCTGTCCCCTTCCCGGTAGCCTTGGTCGTGAAAAACGGCTCCACCGCCCGCGCGATCACATGCTGCGCCATGCCTTCGCCCTCGTCGACTAGCTCGACCGAGATATAGTCACCCGGAGAAAGTCCCCGGGCCGGTGCATCGCCGTTCAGATGGACCTTCGCCGTTGCAATCGTCAGGACGCCACCTCCCGGCATCGCGTCGCGCGCGTTTAGCGCAATATTGAGGATCGCCATTTCGAGCTGCTCGGGATCGACGACCGCCTTTGGAAGGCCGCGCCGGAGCGACAGGTGCAGTTCGATGCGGCCGCCGAGCGAAGCCTCAAGCATGTCGGCGAAGCCATTGATGCAATCGTTCACATCGACAGCCCTGGGCGTCAGCCTCGTCTTGCGCGCAAACGCGAGGAGCTGGCCCGTGAGCTTGGCGCCACGCTCCGCTGCGCCCCGCGCGCGTGCCAGATAGCCTCGCTGCTTTGCATCCTCGATACGGCTCCCGAGCAATTCGAGGTTGCCGTTCACGACCTGAAGCAGATTGTTGAAATCATGCGCGAGCCCGGCGGTGAGCTGACCGATTGCCTCCATCTTTTGGGCCTGCTGCGACGCCTGTTCGCTCTCTCGCCGCCGCGTCACATCGAGCTGGCTTGCGAAGAAATGCAGAAGCTTGCCGCCAGTGTCATAAACCGGTCCGATAAAGACCGCATTCCAGAACGGCGTCCCATCGCGCTTGTAGTTCAATATCTCGAGGGCGATCGATTGGCGGTTCGCGACTGCAGACCGGAGGTCCGCGACAAGCTCGCGATCGGTTTGCGGCCCTTGCAGGAAACGGCAGTTCCGCCCGAGAACCTCGGTCTCTTCATAGCCGGTCAGATCGAGGAAGGCCTTGTTCGCGAAGACGATCGGATTATCGGCAATGTTCGGATCGGTCAGGATCATCGGCATCCTGGTCATCTCGATCGCGGCGAAGAAGATATTGCTTCGCTCGTCGAGGCCTGAATGGGTCAGCGTGGTTTCGCGTCGATGATCGCCAAGAGTGGCCCCAGCCGAAGGTTCGGTCCCGCTCGCTCCGGCGTCGAGCTCCTCATGATCTGTCACGCGGTCAACAGCCTCCATCTCGCCCGCTTACCGGGCGGCTAACATCGTGATACCCATACGCCCCCGTGCCGATTTTGTTGCACCGTAGCGTGGCTCTTGCCGGAACGAAATCGTCCCTATGACGTTCATCCGCGGGGAAATTGTCAAGGGTCGGCCAAGGTGGCGGATCGTCCCATGCGAACGGGAGACGCATGCCACGGTCCGATCAGCTAAGCCGCGAGGAATTGCTCGAGCGTCAGGCATTTCAACTCGCCCTGCTTACAGAGCTGCGCGATCTCGCGGACCCCGTGGCGATCCTCGCGGCAGCGGCCACGCGGCTCGGCACTCATCTCGGCGCGACACGGTGCGGATTCGCTTCGAACGCCGGCGAGGCCGGCATGAGAATCGCGTCTGAATGGACGAAAGACGGCGCGTCGCGCAGCGGCGAGGTTTCACGATTGCAGGGGGCGACGAACGGCGAGCTCGCCCAAGGTGACACCGTAGTCACGACAGGACACAAATCCGATGACCATTCGCGGCACGACATTGCGGCACAGATTCTCTGTCCCATGACACGCGAAGGCGTGCTGGAATCGGTGCTTTACGTCGAAAAGGACGCGCCGCACGCATGGACGACGGGCGAAATCGCGCTCGTCGAGGATGTCGCGCTTCGCATTCGCGAGGCGGTCGATCGTGCGCGCAGCGACGCGGCGCTCAAGGCCAGTCGCGAAGAACTCGAGCTCGCGACACGCGCCGCCGAGCTTGGTCGTTATGATTATCGCCCGCGCGAGATGAGTCTATCCTGGGATGACCGGTGCCGTGCACTCTTCGGGATGTCACCGGGAGTTCCGGTCAGCTACGAAAGCGCATTTCTCGCCGGCCTTCACCCCGATGATCGCGAGCGCGCAAACCGCGCCGTCGCTGCGGCTCTCGATCCCGATGGAAGTCACCGGTTCGATGTCGAGTATCGCACGGTCGGCATCGAAGACGGGGTTCTTCGTCACATTCGTGCGCAAGGCCTCGCATTTTTCGACGGCCGAGAGCCTGTTCGGCTCATCGGCACCGTGCAAGATGTTACGCGCGACCGCGAGGCCAGCGCCAAGCTGCGCGAGGTCGAGGAGCGCCTTCGTCTCGCGGGACGCGCCACGAACGATGCGATCTGGGACTGGGATTTTCGCACCAATCATGTGACGTGGAATGCCGCTCTCGAAAGCGCTTACGGTCACAGGCCCGACGACGTTGTGCCGACCGGCGAATGGTGGCTTGCGCAGATCCACGCTGAAGACCGCGCGCGGATCGATGCGAGTATCCATCATGTGATCGACGGAGGCGCGAGCGATTGGACTGACGAGTATCGCTTTCGCCGTGCGGACGGCAGCTACGCCGACATTCTCGACAGGGGCTATGTCATTCGCGGTGAGGATGGCGCGCCGATCCGGATGGTGGGCGCAATGCTTGATGTATCGGCTCGCAAATCGGTAGAGCGCCGGCTTCAGCAGGAGCGCATGCGGCTGGTTGAAGAGGTCAGAGAGACTGCCGCCGAGCGCGATCGTGCCGAAGAGGCGCTCAGGCAATCGCAGAAGATGGAAGCTGTCGGCCAACTCACAGGCGGCATCGCGCATGACTTCAATAATCTGCTGACCGGCATTTCGGGGTCGCTCGAAATGATGCAGATCCGCATCGCTCAGGGGCGCGTCGCCGAGATCGACAAATATTCGGTCGCCGCGCAGGGCGCGGTCCGGCGCGCCGCTGCGCTCACGCACCGCCTTCTCGCCTTCTCGCGCCGTCAGACGCTCGATCCCAAGCCGTGCGACGTGAACCGGTTGATCTTCGACATCGAGGAATTGGTGCGCCGAACGGTTGGCCCCTCGATCACGGTGGAGACGGTTGGCAAGGCGGGATTGTGGTCGACGCTGGTGGACACCAATCAGCTCGAGAACGCTATTCTCAACCTGTGCATCAACGCGCGCGACGCGATGCCCGAGGGCGGACGGATCACGATCGAGACAGCCAACAAATGGCTCGACGGACGCGGCGCAAGGGAGCGCGATCTCGAACCCGGCCAATATGTGTCCCTCTGCGTGACCGACACCGGGACGGGCATGACCGACGAGGTCGCCGCGCGCGCTTTCGATCCCTTCTTCACGACCAAGCCACTTGGCGAAGGAACAGGCCTCGGCCTGTCGATGATTTACGGGTTTGCTCGTCAATCGGGGGGACAGGTTCGTATCTACAGCGAGGTCGGGATGGGAACGACCATGTGCATCTATCTCCCGCGCTACCTGAGCGCTGAGGAGCCCGACACGGTCGATCCCGATCCGCCCGCGCCAACGTCGATCGATGGCCCCGGGCCGGCACGCGGCAATGTGCTGGTCGTCGACGACGAGCCGACGATCCGCATGCTCGTCGCCGAAGTGGCCGAGGAATTGGGCTATCAGGTTCTCGAGGCGTTCGACGGGCCGAGCGCGATGCGGGTCCTGCAGGCAAAGGAGGTCATCGATCTTCTGATCACCGACGTCGGTCTACCCGGCGGCATGAACGGACGGCAGATAGCCGATGCCGCTCTCAGCCTTTGCCCTAGCCTGAAAATTCTTTTCATCACGGGCTATGCGGAGAATGCTGTCATCGGAAGCGGGAGGCTCGCGCCTAACATGGCGCTCATTACCAAGCCTTTTGCGATGGACGCGCTCGCGCACCGGATACGCGAAATCATGGTTTGAATTGGCATGCACACGTGTTGCTCGCCCAGTCGCAACGCTGTTTTGATGCCGCTGTGTAACGGTGCGCTATAAGCTGCGCTGCTCGCCGCCTCCGATTTTCCAGATATAGCGCGACGGCATTTCGCTGTCATCGAACGAACTGCGTTTCTTGCGGCGCCGCTTGGCCGCTTGCCGTCGGTCTGCTTCTGGCACAATATTCGCTAAAGCGGACAGGCAAAGAGGCGGAGCCTCTTGAAGCGCCTGCTGGCTCGTCAATACGGGATAGGCCTTCTATCCCAGCCGTAGAACCCGCCGCTATCCGTTGACGATAGCTGATCGATGACGCCTAGAATGTGCATCGCGCTATTATTCGCACTAAAGAGCGATGATTCAGCTACTCGCGCCTGAAACGGCTCCGAGAGCGGCGTGTCGACTGTTCCGGGGTGCAGTGCCGCGACTATCGCTTCCGGATTGCTGCGGCCGAGCTCTATCGCGAAGCATCGCACCAGAGCATTGAGCGCCGCCTTGGAAGCGCGGTAGCTGTGCCATCCGCCAAGTCTGTTATCCGCAATCGAACCAACGCGAGCAGAAAGAAATATGGCGACGGCCCGGTGTCTTCGGCCGAGCAGTGGAAGAAAATGCTTTGCGGCGAGCGCGGGCCCGATGCTGTTGACCGCGAATACTTCGGCCATAACCGATGCATCGAGCTGCCGAAGGCTCTTTTCAGGACGGATCTCAGCCCCGCGATGCAGCAGCCCCGTCGCCACGATCAACAAGTCGAGCGCGCCATCCTGGGCAATTTGGCGACCTGCCTCGGCAAGCGTGCCGTCGTCCAATATGTCGATCGTCAGCGTTGTCACATCGGGATGACGCGAAGCATCGGGCCGCCTGGTCCCGGCATAGATGCGGTCAAATCGGCCCGATGCGACAAGTTGCTCGACAAGCGCGGCGCCGATACCGCCGCCACTTCCGATCACCAAGGCGCGCTTGCCGTTCAAATGCCTGCTCCTCACGGCCACAAAGCCGGTCCGGCTGCCTGAAGCTTAAACGGCGGCGGCGCGATATCCCATATGCCTCAAAGGGAAGCTGGAGCGGTGCCTAGAAGCCGGCCTCGACCGCGAGCCGGATCGCATCGGCCGTGGTCTCGACGCCGAGCGCGCGCAGCAGCGCAGCGCGGTGCATCTTGATCGTCCGCTCCGACAGCGACAGCGTGAAGGCAATCTGCTTGTTGAGCTGTCCGCTCGCCATCAGCTTCAACACCTCGCGCTGCCTCGGCGAGAGCGCCTCAATATGGGCGCGCGCTCGCGTGCTCCGTCCTCCAACCGCCTCGCCGGTCTCGTCGACCTCGATTTGCGAGCCGAGAAAATATTCGAGAGTGCCGCCGGGGCCAAAGATTGGCGCGACCAGCACGGCATTGCGGAAGGGCGTTCCGTCTTTCCGGTAGTTGAGGATCTCGACGAGCGCCGGCCTCTGCTCCCGGATGGCGGCGCGCAAGGTCTCGGTCAGTTCGGGCTCGGTGCCCTGCCCGGCGAGAAAGCGGCAATTGCGTCCAAGAATTTCGTCCGACCCATAGCCGGTGAGCGCCGAGAAGGCAGCGTTGCACTCGACGATCGGATTGTCAGGCAGACGCGGGTCGCTGATCACCGCGGCGATCGGGCTGGCCGCGATCATTGTCTTCAATGACATAGTATCTGCCTGCTCTCCCCTGGGTGCCCCAAGGGACATGTTGCGACACTTCCCCTCGCTCATGCAAGCCTGCGTCGATGACAATTGCGACGAACCGGAAAAATTACGTATGACGCCCAGCAGATTGACGGAACAGTCATGCCTACGGGCGGGCGTAGGACATTGTGCGAGCCCCCTTGGTGACCGCGAGGCCATGGTCTGATGCGGGTCGCGATCATCGGAGCCGGCATTGCGGGGCTCGCCTGTGCACGGCGGCTGCACGACGCCGGGATTGAGGCGACACTCTTTGACAAATCCCGCGGCCTCGGCGGCCGCCTCGCGACCCGCCGCGCGGATACGGGCACTCCGGGGGTCGCATTCGATCATGGCGCCACGCATTTCACGGCGCGCTCGGAAGGCTTTACCAGGCTGCTCGCTGCTTGGGAGAAGGCAGGTCTCGCGGCGCGTTGGCCGGCCGCGGGCGCGGACAGCTGGGTCGGCACGCCGACAATGACCGCGCCGCTGAAATCGCTCGCGAGCGATCTCGATGTCCGCCTGTCGCGACCGGTCACGGCCCTGACCAAATCGCGTGCCGGCTGGACGCTACACAGCGAGGCAAAACGGCTCGGCAAATATGATGCGGCAGTAATCGCCATTCCGGCCGAACAGGCGGCTCCGCTTCTGTCGCTGCATGATTTCGAGATGGCGCGCGCCGCAATGGCGGCGCGCTATAACCCATGCTGGACCGCGATGTTCGCCTTTGAGGAGCGGATCGAGGAGCTCCCCGATTTCCTCCGCGGCTCGGGTGCCATCGTGACCGCTGCGCGCGACAGCGCGAAGCCCGGCCGCGCGCCGGGCGAGCGGTGGGTCGTGCAAGCCGACTGGACCTGGTCGCAGACGCACCTCGCCTCCGACAGCGCGAGCGTGGCGCCAGCGCTTCTCGCCGAGCTGGGAAAGGTCGCGGGCCGCGACCTGCCCGCCCCGAGCCATATCGCCGCCCATCGCTGGCTATTCTCGCAGCCCTCGGGACAGGATCTGAAGCTGCTCTGGAACCCTGCCATAGGCCTCGGCGCTTGCGGAGACTGGCTCTATCACGGCTTTGCCGAATATGCGTGGCTGTCGGGCCATGTACTCGGCGCGGCGATTGCGGCAGAGGCGCCGCGATGACGCGCGCGATCGTGATCGGAGCCGGCATCGGCGGCCTTGCGCTGGCCATCCGTCTCCAGTCGGCGGGCCTCGATACGCTGCTCGTCGAAGCGCGCGACCGGCCGGGCGGCCGCGCCTATGTCTTTGAGAAGGATGGTTTCACCTTCGATGCCGGGCCGACGGTGATCACCGACCCGGCCTGCCTCGCCGAGCTCTGGGAGCTCAGCGGCCAGCGGCTCGAGCGCGATGTCGACCTCGTCCCGGTGTCGCCCTTTTACCGGCTGAGCTGGCCCGACGGATCGACCTTCGATTATGGCAATGACAAGGAGGCGCTCGCCCGTCAGATCGCCGCGCTCGATCCCGCCGACGTGGCGGGATATGAGCGCTTTCTCAGCTATTCCGCGTCGGTTTACGAGGAAGGCTATGTGAAGCTCGGCGCCGTGC
This sequence comes from Sphingopyxis sp. EU05-FHT14B03, assembly GCF_058790875.1. NCBI lineage: Bacteria > Pseudomonadati > Pseudomonadota > Alphaproteobacteria > Sphingomonadales > Sphingopyxidaceae > Sphingopyxis > Sphingopyxis sp. EU05-FHT14B03. The sequence goes on along the minus strand of NZ_JBYTDC010000005.1, from coordinate 22,068 downwards.
CCTTCCTCGATTTCCGCTCGATGCTGAAGGCGGCGCCCGCTCTTTTGCGGCACCGTGCCTGGCGCTCGGTCTATAAAACCGTCGCGAGCTATGTTCGGAGCGAGAAGCTGCGCGAGGCGCTCTCCTTCCATACCCTGCTCGTCGGAGGCAACCCGATGGCGACGAGCAGCATCTATGCGCTCATCCACAAGCTCGAGCAGGATGGCGGCATCTGGTATGCGCGCGGCGGCACCAACCGGCTAGTCGCCGGCATGGCCGCGCTGTTCGCGCGTCTCGGCGGTACGCTGAGGCTCGGCGATCCGGTTGCCCGCATCGAAACCGAGGGCGACCGGGTGACGGGCATCGTAACGCGGAGCGGGTTTACCGCGCGCGCCGATCTTGTCGCCTCGAACGCCGATCTCATGCACAGCTACCGCGACCTGCTCGCGCATCCGCGCGGCAAGCGCGAGGCGAAGCGCCTTGCGCGCAAGAGCTGGTCGCCGAGCCTCTTCGTCCTCCATCTGGGGGTTCGCGGCGCCTTTCCCGAGATACCCCACCATATGATATTGTTCGGTCCACGCTACCGCGGGCTTCTCGACGACATCTACCGGAACGGGACGCTCGCCGAGGATTTCTCGCTTTACCTTCATCACCCGAGCGCAAGCGATCCGGGCGTGGCCCCCGCGGGTCACAGCAGCTTCTACGCGCTCGCTCCGGTTCCCCATCGCGGCCACGCCCCGCTCGACTGGGAGGTCGAAGGGCCGAAATTGGCGAAGCGCATCATCGCCGAGATCGAACGGCGCTTGATTCCTGACCTTGGCGAGCGGATCGTCACGCAAATCCAATATGCGCCGCCGAACTTCGAGCGGGATCTCGCCGCGCATCTCGGGAGCGCCTTCAGCCTGACGCCAACACTGCTGCAGAGCGCCTATTTTCGTGGGCACAACCGCGACGCGCGCATCGAGAACCTCTATTTTACCGGCGCGGGCACGCATCCCGGCGCTGGTATTCCGGGGGTCGTCGCAAGCGCGAAGGCGACGGCGAGCCTCATTCTCGGCGACTTCGGCATCAGAACTGCGGCAGCCCGCGATCCGTGCGCTCGCGACCGGATAGTCTCCGGGCCCAATGAAGCGGCAGGAGATGCCTCGTCCAGCTGATCGCACGGACGTTCCGATTCTGCCGGCGGCCAGCGCCTTGCGACCCACGCCTGGCCGCGGCGGGGGGCGGTGATTGCTCAACGCCGGGCGGTGCGACGCCACGTCGCACCGCCCAATCCCCGCATATACACGCCCGCCAATGCGGTTCTGCATGGCTTGAACTTCCCGAAAGGTCATCTTTTGCGGAGGTCGGAGCCTGCCAGATGAGGAACCCCGCGCTCGCCCGCACCATAGCCCACCAAAAAGGTAAACGCCGCCATGCCGCCCGCCATCTTGTGGCTCCGTCAGGACCTCCGCACCACCGACCATCCGGCGCTTCTCGCGGCGATCGCCGAAGGTCCGGTCATTCCGCTCTACATATTGGACGACGAGAGCCCCGAAACGCGCGCGATCGGCGGCGCGCAGCGCTGGTGGCTCCATCACAGCCTCGCCGCGCTCGATGCGAGCCTTCGCAAACGCGGCAGCCGGCTCGTCCTGCGCCGCGGCCCTGCCGCCGAAATAGTCGAACGCGTCGCGGCGGATGCCGGGAGCACAAGGGTTCACGCGACCCGCTGCTACGAGCCCTGGCGGCGGCGCTACGAAAACGCGCTGGACGCCAGGCTTGCGCTGCGGCTCCATGACGGCAATTATCTTGCGCCGCCCGAGAGTATCATCAATGCGCAAGGCGCGCGCTACCGCGTCTTCACGCCATGGTATCGCGCGCTCCTGGGACGCATGCCGCCCGCCCTTCCCTATGCCGCGCCCAACCATATTCCGGCTCCCGACGTCTGGCCGACGTCGGACAATCTCGCCGATTGGGGTCTGACCCCGACCAGCCCCGACTGGGCCTCGGGATTTGACGACTGGCACCCGGGCGAGAAAGGTGCCTGGCGCGCGCTGCGCGACTGGCTGCCGCTTGCCGGCGACTACAAGGCCCGCCGCGACTTTCCTTCGCTCCCCGCGACATCGCGGCTGTCGCCGCATCTTCATTTCGGCGAGATCAGCCCCCGGTCGATCTGGCATGCGCTCGGCGAGCGCGACGATGCGGGCGCCGAGACCTTTCGGTCGGAGCTTGGCTGGCGCGAACATGGCATCAATCTCGTCGACCAGATGCCCGATTATGGCGATCGGAACGGGCGCCCCACCTTCGATGATTTCGGCTGGCGGAGCGGCCCCGAAGCCGACCGGGACTTCACCGCCTGGACCCGGGGAAGGACCGGCTACCCGGTGGTCGACGCGGGCATGCGCGAGCTCTGGCACACGGGCTGGATGCACAACCGCGTTCGGATGGTCGCCGCCTCCTTCCTCGTCAAACATCTGCTGATCGACTGGCGCCGCGGTGAGCGCTGGTTCTGGGATACGCTGCTCGACGCCGATCTCGGGTCGAATGCAATGAACTGGCAATATGTCGCGGGCACCGGCGTCGACGCGCCGGTCTTCTCGCGCATCATGTCGCCGCTGCTCCAGAGCGAGCGGTTCGCGATGGGCGATTATGTCCGCACTTATGTTCCGGAGGTTTCGCATCTGTCGGACGCCGAGATCACCGCCGCCCATGGTCAGGATGCGCGGGTGCCCGCCTATCCCGCGCCGCTGATCGGTCATGAGGCGGCGAGGGCGCGGGCCCTCGCTGCTTGGGAAGCCCTGCGCAGCTAGCGAGCAGGCCCACCAAGCTAGTCGAAGGCGGCGCTTGCCACGCCGTGGCTGTTGTAAACATGGCCTTCGCGCGACACCGCGAATTTGCGGCTCGACGACGCGCGCACGCCAAATGCGCCTATATGCCCCAGCATTCCCCTGTATTGCGGCCCGGCGAGATGCGCTGCGAGCGCAGCTTCGCCGTCCCATTCCTCGAACACGTGGATGCGCGTCGCCACATGCGGATCGAGGGTCCAGGCGTAAGCGAGACAGCCCGGCTGGGCGAGCGCGCCTTCGATCCAGCCGCGCGCACCCGCCAGCGCCTCTCCGCGCGTCTCGGGATCGATATCGATGACCGCCTGGATCAGGATCTTCATGCCTGCACCTCGCTTGCTGAAAGCTGAGGCAACGGTCGAAACCGCCGCTCTGTAAACAGCCACCGACCATCAATTTGGCGGCAGACGTCGTCATAGATGCCAAGGGTCCGGTGAAGGGCGCCGTCGCGCAGGAAGATTTCCTCGGTGTAGGACCGCATGGCCGCGGTCTCGCCATGGACCTCGATCGAACCCGGCCAAGCGCGAAAGACGATGTCGGGAAAGGCGCGCATCGCCGCGCGCCAGGTGTCGACGATCTTCGCCTTGCCCTCGAATATTCCGAACCCGGGAAGCGACCATCGGCCGCCTTCGTCCCAGGTCGCCGCCCAAGCCTCGCTGTCGGCACGGTTGACCGCATCGGCATAGGTGTCGAGCAGGTCGCGAAGCGCCAGCCGGTCTGCGAACGATCCCTCAAACGGCATGGAAGCCCCCTTCTCGCCCGGCTGCGTCGATGGTCCAGCCTGCCGCCAATTTGCCTGCAGCCGATGGGAGAAGGAACTGCCGTTATCGTTAGCGGCGATGGGCCACCGCGAGCGGGCCGGATAACCCGCCCCAAAGGACAGGTCGCCGCGGCGGAGCGGCGCGCCTAATTCCATAGCTGTCCTATCCCCCCGGGACGAACATTCGAAAAGGAATGACCAATGGCTATTTCCCGTATCTCTCTTTCGCTCGCCGCAGCAGCGCTTGCGCTCGCCGGCGGCATCGCGGCCGCCAAGAACCCGATGGTCGGCGGCGCCGCGATGTATGAGACCAAGACCATCGTCGAAAATGCCGCCAATTCGAAGGATCACACGACACTCGTCGCGGCGGTCAAGGCCGCTGGCCTCGCCGAGACTCTTTCGGGAGCGGGCCCCTTCACGGTCTTTGCGCCCACCAACGCTGCCTTTGCCAAGCTTCCCGCCGGCACCGTCGACACGCTGCTCAAGCCGGAGAACAAGGCGATGCTGACGGGCATCCTGACGTACCATGTCGTGCCGGGCCGCCTGACCGCGACCGATATTGCCGCGCAGGCCAAAGCCAATGGCGGCAAGGCCGTGCTCACCACGGTGCAGGGCGCCAAGCTCACCGTCTGGGAGAAGGATGGCAGCTGGTATGTGAGCGACGCCAAGGGCGGCACGGCGAAGATCGGCCCCGCCGACGTTCTTCAGTCGAACGGCGTGATCCACGTCATCGACGGCGTGCTGCTTCCCGCCTGACACGGTATCGGGGCCGCGCGACGCTTGTTGGCGCAGCTCGGCCCCGATAATCAAAAGCCCTCAAAGCCAACCGGAAAGTTCGCTCCTTATCAGCGCGGCGAGCATATCCATCCCGACATCGCTGTCATTCAGACAGGGCACATAAGCGAAATGGCGTCCGCCGGCGGCAAGGAACTGCTCGCGGCCGCGGATGGCGATTTCCTCGAGGGTCTCGAGGCAATCCGCGGCGAACCCCGGCGCGATCACGGCCACCGACCGGCCTTCGCGCCCGAGCGTTTTGAGCGTGATGTCGGTTGCCGGTGTCAGCCATTTGGCCTTGCCGAAGCGCGACTGAAAGCTCGGAACGACACTCTTCCCCAAGACCTCGCCCAACCGACGCGCGGTCTTGAGGCACATGCAGTGATAGGGATCGCCAAGATGCAGAGTGCGCTCGGGCATGCCGTGGAAGCTCGCGACGATCGTGTCGGGTACAAAGGCGAGGCCGCCGATCGCACGTCCGAGCGACGACGCCAGCGCCTCGACATGGCGATCGTCATCATAATAAGGAGGAAGGATGCGCAGCGCCGGCTGCCAGCGCAGGCGCGCCATATGCGCCTGGACCGCATCACCAACGCTTGCAGTCGTCGCGGCGCAATATTGAGGATAAAGAGGCGCAACGAGAATGCGGCGACATCCTGCCGCAAGAAGCGCGTCGATGCCGTCCGAGATCGAGCTGCTACCATAGCGCATCGCATGCGCGACCACCGCATCACCTCCGAGCGAAGCCTGAAGCGCCCTTGCCTGGCGGCGGGTGATCGCGGCGAGCGGCGAGCCCTCTGAAGTCCAAATTTCGCGGTAGACACGCGCGGATTTCCGCGGCCGAACGGCAAGGACGATCCCGCGGAGGATCGGCTGCCAGATCAGCGAGGGCAGTTCGACCACGCGCCGGTCGGAGAGAAATTCCGCGAGATAGCGCCGCACCGCACCGCTCGTCGGCGCGTCGGGCGTGCCGAGGTTTACGAGAAGCACGCCGATGCGGTCGACCGGCACGGCGGGGTGACCCGTTGGCAATCGGGCGGGATCCGCTTCTTCGTAACGGTCGCCGATTCTGGCCGTTACCAGAGGCCCTTCGTCATTCATTGCAATCTCCGCGGACAGGACGCCTTGCGGCGACCGTGCCGCGCGATGTTGACCCCATGTCTCCGACTTGTCCCGCGCCGCCAAGCTGCACCAAGGGGCAGACTGGATGCGAGTATCAGGACCTCGTCAAGGCCGGCGTGATCGATCCCGCCAAGGTCGTTCGCACCGCGCTGCAGGATGCCGCGTCGGTCGCGTCGCTGCCGATAACCACCGAGGCGCTCGTCGCCGAACTGCCGAAGGAGGAGAAGGCCGCGCCGATGCCGGCGATGGCCTTCTGACAGGCCGGGGGCGGCGGGGCCACCGCCGCCCCCGCATTTCCGTACCCGCCCTATTCACCCAACCACCGCGCACCGCGCCAAGCCTCGTCAAGCGAGCGAAGGGCATTTCTGCATTCCGGGGCTCACCCGAGGTCCGTGCACCCAACGCGCTTCCAACCGACGATCTGCCCCAAGGGACATGTTGCGACGCCATGCTGCGCTCGGGCATGCGCCGATCCGGCGGTCCACCTCCCTCTCCTCCCCTCCCGGACCGCTAACCCTTCGCCGTCAGGAGGCCAGGACCATGCTTCACGTGCCCCCTTCCAGTCCCACCGTTGACGGCGCGATACCCCCCGAGGTTCTCGCGTCGGTGGAGACGCTGCTGCGCTGGGTCGGCGAGGATCCTCATCGCGAAGGCCTGCTCGACACACCGAAGCGCATCGCGCGTGCCTGGAAGGATTACTGCCAGGGGTATGACGAGGATCCGGCGGTGCATCTCTCGCGCACCTTCGAAGAGGTCGGCGGCTATGACGAGATCGTCTTGCTGCGCGACATCCCGTTCCAGTCGCATTGCGAGCATCATATGGCGCCGATCACCGGAAAGGCGTCGATCGCCTACCTACCCCGCGACCGCGTCGTCGGCATCTCCAAGCTCGCGCGCGTGCTGAACGGCTATGCGCGCCGGCTGCAGGTGCAGGAGCGGCTGACCGCCGAGGTCGCCCGATGCATCTGGGACAATCTCCGTCCGCACGGCGTCGCCGTGGTGATCGACGCCCAGCATGGCTGCATGACCGGGCGCGGCGTGCGCACGCCCGGCGTCGGCATGGTCACGAGCCGGCTCCTCGGCTGCTTCCTCGACGACCAGCGGAGCCGCAAGGAAGTGCTGGCACTGATGGGCCATTGATGCGCCGGTCGAGAATCCGGACCGGTCTCGCGGGATTTATCTGCCGGCGTGAGGCGCGCGCCGGGATCCTGCACGCCGCCGCCTCGCGCCGGTCTCCTGCCGGGGTTGCATCGACATGACTCAGGGGTCGCAACCCTCCGACGATCTTGGCCATGTTCCGAACAGCTTGCGCAGGCAGCCGGACGACCGGGGGCATTTCGGGAAATTCGGGGGCCGCTTCGTCCCCGAAACGCTCATGCCCCTCATCCTCGATCTGGAGCGCGAATATCGAGCCGCAAAGCGCGACCCGGCTTTCCAGGCCGAGTTCGACGACCTGCTCGAACATTATGTCGGCCGTCCCAGCCCGCTATACTTCGCGCCGCGCTTGACGTCCGCGCTCGGCGGCGCGCAGATCTGGTTCAAGCGCGACGAACTCAACCACACCGGCGCCCACAAGATCAACAACTGCGTCGGGCAGATCCTGCTCGCGATCCGAATGGGCAAAAGGCGCATCATCGCGGAAACGGGCGCGGGCCAGCACGGGGTGGCTACTGCAACCGTCTGCGCGCGCTTTGGCCTGCCCTGCGTCGTCTATATGGGCGCCGCCGATATCGCGCGCCAGGCGCCCAATGTCTTCCGCATGAAGCTGCTGGGCGCCGAAGTCGTGCCCGTCACGGCCGGCGCCGCGACCCTCAAGGACGCGATGAACGAGGCGCTGCGCGACTGGGTCGCCCATGTCGAGGACACCTTCTACATCATCGGCACCGCAGCCGGTCCCCACCCCTATCCGGAGCTTGTGCGCGATTTCCAGAGCGTGATCGGCAGGGAAGCGCGGGCGCAGATGCTGGCCCGTACCGGCCGCCTGCCCGATCTCCTGGTCGCCGCGATCGGCGGCGGATCGAATGCGATCGGTCTCTTTCACCCGTTCCTCGACGACCCGATGGTGAAGATGCTCGGCGTCGAGGCGGCCGGGCATGGCCTCGACGAGGCGCACGCCGCGTCACTGGCCGGCGGGCGTCCCGGCATTCTTCACGGCAACAAGACCTATCTGCTGCAGGATGACGACGGGCAGATCGTCGAAGGCCATTCGATCAGCGCTGGCCTCGATTATCCCGGCATCGGCCCCGAGCATGCATGGCTCAAGGACATCGGACGGGTGGACTATAGCTCCGCGACCGACGCCGAAGCGCTGGACGCCTTTCAGCTACTTTGCAGCACAGAGGGTATCATCCCGGCGCTTGAGCCCAGTCACGCCGTCGCCGCGGTTGTCAGGATCGCGCCGGCGATGCCGAAAGATAGTATCATCATCGTCAACATGTGCGGACGCGGGGACAAGGACATATTCTCCGTGGCCCAGCATCTTGGCGTGGAACTTTGAGCGCGACGAAAGGTAGGGGCACGGGACGTGTGATCGAAGACACTGGCGCTACAGATTTCGGATCTATGAGGGACGGATGATGATAAGGGTGCTTCTTGTTGAAGACGATCCGCTGGTGGCGATGATGCTCGAGGGGTATCTCGACGTGCTTGAACACGAGATCGTGGCGGCCGCAGCGACCGTCGCGGAGGCGCTGGATCTCGTCGCGAAGCGAGATTTCGACCTCGCAATATTGGATGTTCACCTTGCCGATGGCAAAACGAGCGAGGCGGTCGCTGCCGCGTTGAGCGATGCCGGGAAGGCTTTCATAGCGACGAGCGGAGATGCGACGATCATGGCGGCTGAATTTGATGGCCGGCCAGTTCTTCGCAAACCTTTCAGGATTGCCGAGCTCGAACGGGCAATCGCCGCTATAACGGGGTAGCCCGCGGTCACAGGCCGGAGCCTGCTCGACGGTCGTATTCGGGCGCGACTTGGTGACAGGCCATGTGCGGCATGAAATCCATCTTGCCGATGGCAAGACCTGCGTTGCGCAGCGGCGCGTAAGCCATCGTCGCATGAAAGTAGAAATTTGGCATGATCCAGTCGCGGACTCAAAGCCGCGATTGCAGCCGCAGCATTCTCCTGGCAGATTGTCGTCCATGGGGTCGTTTCGTGCTTTTTTGATCATCCTTTGGCTGGCGCTGGCCTCCTACACCGCTGTAGTCATTTCCCGCCACGGCCTTGGATTGTTACCGATCTTTTTCGGAGACGTGGCGAAGCTGGGATGGCCCGGGCAGTTCAACCTCGATTTTCTCTGCTTTCTCGTCCTCTCTGCGCTTTGGACGGCTTGGCGGAATGGATTCAGTGCGATCGCCCTGCTCCTCGCGCTCATCGCCTTTTTCGGAGGCGCGGGTTTCCTGCTTCCCTACCTCGTCTTTCTAACAGTTCAGGAACGAGGAAACATGCCCCGGGTGCTGATCGGCGCGCGAACCCGAAGAGATGAGCCTTACAGCGGACGATGAGCGCGACGGCATTTCGCCGTCATCGAACGAACTGCGCTTCTCGCGGCGCCGCTTGGCCGATTGCGGACAGGCGGCTTTTGGCGTGAAGTCGTCAAAAGCGGACATTGAGCAAGCCGCTCAGCTCACGGGCGGCCATATAGGCGGTCGCGTGTCAATTTGGCGCCACGCATGAAGCTATGTTGATTTCCAGAAGTCGGCTATTCACCGCTGCTCGGGGCGGGAGAAGGAGCAAATGGATCGGCTCGACGCCATGCGGGTCATATTGGCGGTCGTCGATGCCGGCAGCCTGTCAGCGGGAAGCCGCGCGCTTGGTTCTCCGTTGCCCAGCGTCAGTCGCAAGGTCGCGGAACTCGAGCGCTATCTCGGGACCAATCTGCTCGTCAGGACGAGCCGCAATATTCAGTTGACCGACGCGGGCCGGGATTATGTCGAGGCGGCGCGGCGTATCATTGCCGACCTGGAAGAAACGGAACGACGGGCGTCGGGCGAATATCAGACCCCGCGCGGCGAATTGTCGATCACCATGCCGATCGAATTCGGAGTCCGCCATGTGATCCCGATCGCGCTCGCTTTCATGAACGAATATCCTGAGGTCACACTCAATCTCTTCACCTCCGACCGTCTGGTGCATATGGTCGACGAGCATGTCGACGTCGCCATTCGACTCGGTCATCTGCCCGACAGCGCGCTGTTCGCAGTCAAGGCAGGCGAGTTTCGTCTGATCACGTGCGCCAGTCCTACTTATCTCGGAAGGCGCGGAACGCCGACTGCTCCGGGAGACCTCCCCAGCCACGACGGTATCCTGTTCGGGCCGCTCCCCATGTTCTGGGGATATCGCGTCGACGGTGAGGATGTGATGTGCATGCCGCGTGCGCGGGTCGCTGTGAACAGTGCCGCCGGAAATCTCGCGGCGGTGCTCAGTGGTGTGGGTGTCGCGCGCCTCTTCGATTATCAGGTGTCGGAGCATATCCAGTCGGGCACGCTGACACGTCTCCTTCCGGACTTTGATGGCGAGCCTCGTCCTGTCCATATCGTATACCCGCGCCAAGGGCTGCTTCCGCTCAAGGTGCGCGCCTTTATCGATTGGGCCGCGCCGCGCCTGCGTGCGGCGTGTACGGGCCTGGGCTGCGCCTGATCGACATGCGCGGAATGAGAGGCTTGCTCTCGGTTTCCCTTCCTACCGGCATTCTCCCCAACCTCTAAATCGTTCTGGTCGCCCCGATCGTATCGGTCGGTCGGCATCCCAACCTTCTCGAAAGGAAGAGCGATGAACGAAGCAAAGGGCACGGCCCTCATCACCGGCGCCTCTACCGGTATCGGAGCGATCTATGCCGACCGCCTGTCACGACAGGGCTATGATCTGATCCTAGTGGCGCGCAGCGCCGCCAAGCTCGATCAGGTCGCGAAGGCGATACGTGACGCCACCGGCCGCAATGTCGATACCCTGCCGGCCGACCTCTCAAACCCCGGCGAACTACGTCTGATCGAAGCGCGGCTCATCAATGATCGTCGCATCACGATGTTGGTGAACAACGCCGGGATCGGCGCCCCGGTCCCGACATGGCAGGCCGATGTCGACCAGATGGAGGCCATGATCGACATCAACGCCACTGCGCTTGCCCGGCTCACTTATGCGGTTGCGCAGCGGTTTGCGGCGATGGGCAGCGGTACGATCATCAACATCGCATCGACTGTCGCCATCGCGCCCGAGTTCATGCTCAACGGCGTCTATGGCGCGACCAAGGCCTTCGTCGTCGCGCTAACGGCATCGCTTCACGCGGAACTCGCCGACAAGGGCGTCCGCGTTCAGGTCGTCCTGCCCGGCGCTACCGCGACCGAATTCTGGGATCTGTCCGGCGTGCCGCTTTCCGGCGTTCCGGCGGAGATCGTGATGTCGGCCGACGCGATGGTCGACGCCGCTCTGGCCGGGCTCGCCCTAGGCGAGACCGTCACTATCCCCGCGCTTCCCGATGCATCCGCATGGGAAGCGTTCGAGGCAGCAAGGGTCGCAATGCTTCCCAACCTGTCGCTGACCAAACCGGCCGACCGTTATCGGACCCCAGTCGCTGCCTAGACGAAGCCCTTCACGCCAAAACAGGAGAATGATGATGTCGACCCCGAACTCAACGTCCCTTCGCCGCCTGCTTTCCGCCACGGCCCTTTCGGCCGCAGCCTTTGGCATGGCGCTCGTCGCCAGCCCCAGCCTTGCCAATAGCGCTGGGTCGGCCTCCGCGGCCAAAGCCGCCGCGGTCGCCACGGCACCACAGGATGAGTCCATCCGACCATTTCATGTGGCCATCCCCGAAGAAGCGCTGACTGACCTTCGTCGGCGCATCGCGGAGACGCGCTGGCCAGACCGTGAAACGGTTGCGGACGCATCGCAGGGCGTGCAGCTCGCCCGTCTCGAACCGCTCGTTCGCTATTGGGGCAGCGACTATGACTGGCGCAAAGGCGAAGCGCGCCTCAACGCTGTGCCGCAGTTCATCACGACGATCGACGGCGTGGACATCCAGTTCATCCATATCCGCTCGAAGCATAAGGGTGCGATGCCGCTGCTGATGACGCACGGCTGGCCCGGCTCCCCGTTCGAGCTGCTCAAAACGGTCGGACCTCTGACCGATCCGACTGCGCATGGCGGCAAGGCCGAGGATGCGTTCGACCTGATCATGCCTACCTATCCGGGATATGGCTTCTCCGGAAAACCGACCGAGGCATGGGATCCGGCGCGGGTGGCCCGTGCCTGGGACGTGCTGATGAAGCGCTTGGGATACAAAACCTACGTGTCGCAGGGCGGCGATTGGGGCGCGATCATTTCGCAGGTGATGGCGGTACAGGCGCCCGAAGGCCTGCTGGGTATCCACACGAATATGCCCGGCACGGTGCCGCCGGACGTTCTCAAGCTCGTCCGTGCCAAACAGCCGGTTCCGGACAGCTACTCGGCTGAGGAGAAGATCGCCTATGCCGGTCTCGAAACCTTCTACGGCAAAGGCTTCGGATATGCCGAGATGATGAACACACGGCCGCAGACGCTCGGCTATGGTCTGTCGGACTCGCCGGTCGGTCTTGCCGCGTTCCTCTACGAGAAGATCGCCACCTGGACGCATAGCGGCGGCAATCCTGAAAGCGTGCTGACCCGCGACGAGATCCTCGACAACATCACCCTTTATTGGCTGACCAACACGGGAACCTCGTCGTCGCGCAGCTATTGGGATGCCGCGCAGGGCCCTGGCGGCCCGTTCAACGCGATCGAAATCAGCAAGGTGCCGATCGCGGTGACCGTCTTCCCTGGCGAAATCTATCGCGCGCCGCGCAGCTGGGGCGAGAAGAGCTTCAAAAAGCTGATCTACTGGAACGAGGTCGACAAGGGCGGTCATTTTGCCGCCTGGGAACAGCCCGAGCTGTTCGCTGCCGAAATCCGCGCGGCCTTCCGCCCCCTGCGCGAGAAAAAGTGAACGAACGACCACCACCTCATCAAAGGAATATGATCATGAACAAGCCCGATAAAATCCTCTACACCGCCAAGACCCACACCACCGGAGGCCGCGATGGCAAGTCGGCAAGCTCGGACGGCAGGCTCGATGTGAAGCTGTCGAGCCCCGGCGGGCCGGGCAGCGGCACCAACCCCGAGCAATTGTTCGCCGCAGGTTGGTCCGCCTGCTTCGAAGGCGCCATGGGTCTCGCCGCCAAGAAGCTCGATGTAAAACTTCCCGCCGATCTTGCGATCGATGCCGAGGTCGATCTTGGAATGGCTGGCGACGCCTATCTGCTCCAAGCACGCCTCAATGTCAGCTTGCCTGGCGTCGAGCGCGAGGCGGCGCAGGCGATCGTCGATATGGCGCACCAGACCTGCCCCTACTCGAAAGCGACCCGCGGCAATATCGATGTCGAGATTAACCTCGTCTGATCCCGAAATGTGAGGAGACCTCCCATGCCATATCTGGACGCACATAATCGGCGAAACTTCCTCGGCTTCGCCGTCGCCGCCACCGGAATGGCATGGGGGTCCAGCCGGGCACAAATGCCTGCCCACCCTCTTGCGGCCGCGACCGAATTCGGCCTGGTCAAGCAAATCCGTGCCGGCAAACTCGACATCGGCTTCGTCGAGCAGGGTCCAAAAGACGGGCCTCCGGTCCTCCTCCTGCACGGATGGCCGTACGATATTCACAGCTATGAGGGGGTCACCCCGCTGCTGGCCGTTTCCGGATACCGCGTGATCGTCCCCTACTTGCGCGGGTTCGGCACGACGACTTTCCTGTCGCAGGACGAGACTCGTAATGGCCAGCAATCCGCTTTTGCCGCAGATGTGATCGCGTTGCTCGACGCGCTCGGCATCGACAAGGCCATCGTCGCAGGCTGCGACTGGGGTGCCCGCACCGCGTGCATCGTTGCGGCGCTTTGGCCAGAGCGCTGCGCAGCGCTCGTCTCGGTGAGCGGTTATCTCATCGGCAGCCAGGAGGCCGACAGGATGCCGCTGCCTCCCGCCGCCGAACTTTCCTGGTGGTACCAATTTTATTTCGCCACCGAACGGGGTCGCGTCGGATACGACGCTAATCGCGCCGATTTCGCAAAGTTGATCTGGCGAACGGCCTCGCCCACCTGGCAATTTGACGAAGCCACATTCGCCCGGACGGCCCGCGCGCTCGACAATCCGGATCATGTCGCAATCGTCATCGACAATTATCGTTGGCGCTTGGGACTGAGCAAGGGCGAACCTGCCTATGATGCGCTGGAGGCGCGGCTTGCTAAGTTCCCGGCAATTACCATACCGACAATCACGCTTGAGGGCGACGCTAACGGCGCCCCGCATCCCGAGCCGGCGGTCTACGCAAAGAGATTTTCCGGACCGTATGCTCACCGCAATATCAGCGGTGGTATCGGCCACAACTTGCCGCAGGAGGCTCCCAAAGCCTTTGCCCAGGCGGTGATTGAAGTCGCCCCTGCCGATTTTCGGGGAGCCGGACAATGAGCCTTCAGATGAGACGCAAGATCGCGTTCGCCCTTGTGATGGGTATTGTGACGACCGGGATTATCTCCTTCTCGCTCGTCGCGATCAACCTCGGCCTTTCTAGCGACTTTGTGGCGATCTGGTTGCGCTCTTGGGCAACAGCCTACGCAATCGTCATACCCGCCATCCTGCTGATAAGCCCGCGCCTGCAAGCGCAGGTCGACCGGCTTATCACCTGATCCAAGCTCGGTCCGCCGCGAGCCAAGTGCGATCTCATCATTTCAAAAGAGCAGCATGAACGTTCAGTCGCTGCGGGAAATGAAGTCGGTTGCGATTGGCCGATAGCGGACTGTCCGCTTCTGATCGATTGTGAGGGAAGAGCAGACGCGTCGCATATGGTGCGGAGCCTCGCTTTCAGATCACTTTCCTGGGGATCTGTAATCCTGGATGAACCGTAACTGCTCGGGGGTGAGCCGCACGTTCAGCAGGTCCAGTTGGCTTGTCATCTGACGTTCGGCTAGCTGCCTTTGCACCTCGGCAAGTTGCCCGGTCGCTTCAAGGTATCCCAGCGTGGCCCGTAAGCAGATTTCCTGTAACAACGGATCTTCCGCCGCAAAGGCCCGATGCGCGGTCCCGGCGCTGGCACGCTCCGGCTGCACCATTGGGCATGCAATCTTCTGCGCGGCGGCATAGCCCTGCGTTGCTTCGGCCTTCTCGTCCAAGATCCTGAGCCGCATGTCGGATGATTGGGCCAGCAATCGGGCGAGCCTCAGCTCCAGCCGCTCATAGCCGAATACCGACCAGCCGCTGGCGATCCCTTCACGCAGGTGAGCGATGGCGCGATCCGCCGCGTCGGTACCGCGAATGACATAGACCCTCGCATCGGTGGGATGGGTTCCCGGCTTTCTGGCCAATGCGAAATAGCCAACAGCCTCTTCATTTTCAAAGGCTTCACTGCCTGACAGGAGGCTGAAATAGAGCGCCTCGGCTTCTCGGCTGCTTGCCCTCAGGTTCCTGAGCTGGGGCAAGGCGGCTGCGATCTGTCCAACCTGCCCCGCGATCTGATGGGCTTGCTCCGTTAGTTGACCCTCAATCAAGGTTTCGGAAAATGCGCTCATCAGCGCGAGATTGTCTATCAACGACTGCGGCCTGCCTGTCCGCTGATACTCGGCCAGCAAGTCGCGATAGGCCCTGGCCAGCACATCGCTCGATTGCTGCAGCGCGCCGTCCTTGCGGAGCATGCGACCATAAGCCGCCGTCCATTTGAGATAGTCGTTGAGAACCATCCGCCGATCCCCGGCCTCCACCAGATCGGGCGAGGCGAGCGTTGCCGCATAGGCGCGAACCATCTTGTCGCATTCGCGCAGATTTCTGTCCGCAAAGCATTTTTCCATCGGCGCGTCCGCCTTGTCGTAGGCGGCTTGCCACCCCTTCTGCTGTGCATGCGCTGCACAGAAAGGCAGCAGCAGCGACGCCAGAACGACCAATTTCCTCACTTTACCCCCTATGGCATCGATGGATAGGCAACTATTGCTTTCGCGCTCCAAGAAGCGGTCAAGGCGACAGCTGATCACCCATATTTCTCCGCTTACGGCGAAATCAGAATAGAAAGACCTGTTATCGAAGCGCATCTGCAATTTTGTAGATGAGCGGGTTCGCGTCGGCACCTATAGCCACATCAGGTCGTTTTTCCGGGGGGAAGATGAAAGAAGCACTGGTTGCCGATGCCATCGCCGGTTTTCAGGCTGCGGCCATGGACGCGTTGCCATGGGCGGTTGCTGTCGAGCGGCTCGCAACTGCGACAGGCTCGCGCAGCGGCGAACTGATCGGGCTTGGCGCGGACTGCCTGGTCCCTTTCAACATCATGACGGGCGCTGATCCCTTGGCCGGTCCTGAATTTCTGGCGGCAGGCGGCGGCGACCCGGCCATCAATTCGCGCGTGCGGGTGGGCTCGCGCTCTGCCGAACTCGAAATCAAGGATGAAACGGATTTCACCACCGCCGCCGACATGCGCCTCAACCCCGAATATGGCGACTGGGTGACCGGTCATGACATGGCCCATGTCTGCCTCACGACGTTGGTCAAGGAAGATGACCATCTCGTGGGAATGGCGATCATGCGCGGCGCGCGCGCGGAACCTATCGATCGGGAAGCGAAGCGCGCCTTTGCCGCAATCGCACCGCATGCCCGCCGCGCAGTGCGGACATCTTTGGCGCTCGAACGGGAGCAGCTTGCTGGCGTCATCACGGGGCTCGCCGCCGTCCGGGCAACCGCTTTCATCTGTAGTGCGGAAGGGAGACTGCGCGGGATGACGCCGTCGGCCGAAGCAATGATTGCAGAGGCACGTTTTCTCACGATGAAGAAAGGGCGGCTCACAGCCGCTGCGATGAGCTGCACCGCCGATTTGCAGCAGATGCTCGCGGATGCCGCAAGTGGCGGCGCGGGCGCAATGAAACCCCTCGCCCTCCGCTCGCGCTGCGGCGAGGATGTTCGCTTGGCCGAAGCGTCAATCATCCCCTCGTCGCACCCGCTGTCGAGCGGTTCCTCGGCCTTGCTGATCATCCATGAACCACCAGCCGACGAAGTGCGCGTTGCAGCGGCCGCCCAGCTTTGTTTTGGCTTGTCGCTCGCGGAAGCCGAAATCGCAGCGCAGCTTGCGCTCGGCCATACGGCGATCGCAATCGCCGCCGGGCGGCAGGTCAGCGTCGGGACGGTACGCAGTCAGGTACGAAGTATTTTTGCCAAGATGCGTGTAACAAGCCAGGTCGAAATCGCTGCGCGATTGGCAGGGTTCCGATGATCAAGCTGCCCCGTCCCGATCCGCACGGGCGCCGGGGATGACCGCTTCAGCTATGTCACGCCGCCAGGCCGCTGTCCGGCGCGCGGCCAATCTGTCATTCATCCAGACCTAAGCAGAGCGCTGTGTCATGCTGCCGACATCGAGACATAGTCTCATTCTGCTCCTGTCGATTGCTGCCTGCAATGTCGATCCGGCCCGGGGCAGCGAGCGCGGCTGGAATGCGCGAGACACGATCACAGCGCTTGGCGAACAGGGAGCATTTACAGCCTTTGTCGACACCGGGCATGCGACGTCCAGCCGCTCTTTCCGCGTCCGCTATTGGCGAGGCCCATGCATGCTCTACTGGTCCGGAGAAGCCCGCGAAGGCGGTATGATCTCGATGGGCAGTTTCAGGTCGGCGGAAATCGACAAGGAAGGACGACTGCTGTTCCTTGGTCGGGGAGAACAGCAGTATCTCGCCCTCTCCGCTCAACTATCCGAAGATCAGCGCCTGCAAGCCGCCAGGGCCATGAACGGCATAATCGATGAGTGCCAAGGTCCCGACCAGGTGCTTCGGGGTGCCGGAAATCACAGCGAAAGGAAAAAGCGATGATTGTGCGTAAGAATATCGGGTTTTCCAGGCATTTTGGCGTCGCCGCCACGATTGCCCTCGCCCTCTCAGCGACCCATGTGGCTGCACAGCCCGCTGCCACAGCCATCAAGCTCGACCTCAAATGCGATGTCGTTGAAAGCCGCAACGGGAAGCAGAAACCAGTTCAATTCTCGCTGAAAATAAGAATTGATGCCGGCGCGGAGGTTGGCGAATATCACTTGCCCGGAGGCGTCATACCCGAAGGACCGGCATTCCTCTTCGTCAACAAGGTCAAAGCGTCGGGTTATCTTCTGGATTTGACTGACATGAGCATTTCAAAACGACATAATCACGCGATCGGGTCGCCAACGATCTCTACCGGATCGTGCAAGCCTGCCGGACGCTGACTTTCCGGGCCGCCGCGAGATCGCCGTTCGCAGCTATTTGACCGCGTCGCGGTGTGGCCGGTTACCGACGGTCTGCTTTTGGGCGTCGGTCATAAGAAGCAGACACTACGCGGCTATGGAGCTGAAAGGGTCAAGCTAGATGATAGTCCATGCATTGCGCCGATTTACGCTCTAAAGCCTTACCAGAGAAGTGAGGGTTCGACGTGCTACCAGCTACCGACGAAGAAATCTCGGCCATCACCGAGTATGTAGAATGGCAGGCGCCAGACCTCAAAGTGACGTTCTGCCAGAAGATTTATAGCGAGAGTGTGCTTAGCCACAAGCACGATATCTGGGATGTGCATACTACGAAAAACCGCTGGTGGGTCATCACAAATCCGACGAACCTGTATTCTCAGGATACGTTCCCTAACATGGATTTAGCTGTCACGTTCCATATCGGACTGATGCTGAGGTTACCGCGCTCGGAGCGTCCTTCAATCGCTGAAGGAGGCATTGAGCCGTTTATGAAAGCCTTCGAAGCAGCAGCCGCAGCGCAAGATGCGCTCGGTCAAGCCCACAAAGTATCTGACTACCAAACGGTGGGCGTCCGTTGCCGCGAAGCTTTGCTGGCGTTTGTCGCAATCGCTCAGATTGCACTTCCTTGGGAGAAGAAAGCCGAGGCGCCGAAGAAGGCGGATTTCAAAGGATGGGTAGAACATATCTGCTCGATCGTCCTTGCAGGAGAGAGCAACAAATACCGCCGCCAGCTTTTCAAAACGCAGGCCGACGCGGCTTGGACGTTCGTGAATTGGCTCACCCACAGCAACTCCTCGAACTGGCACGACGCCGAAGCCGGCGTTCAGGCGACGGAATCGGCCATTTCACTCTGCACAAACGCAGCCACGCTATATCTTCGACAGGTTCCCAATGAGTGTCCGCAGTGCAGGGACCATAGGTTCACCCCACTTCGCGCAGAGAACCCGAACGCCCCAGAAGAAGTATGGGAGCGACCGTTCTGCACAGAGTGCGAGTGGATGGGCGCTCCGGTAAGAATCACGAACGAGCCTTACCCGGTGTTCACCCGCGAAGGAAAAGAGGATGAAGGCGAATGTATTATTCCGACCGTCCCGTTGCGGAAGCTCGCTCGTCCGGGCGGTGAATGAGTAAGGCCCGGATTATTTCCGGGCTAGCGTGACCAAAGCCGTAAGCATGAGGCTGCGTAGCATCGGGTTCTTGGTACTTGTGCGGTTTTGGCCTCTAGAGTCGTTATTGCACATTCAAATGCGATGTTCCGCACCCTCCTGGTGGCGTTAACATCCATCTAAAGCAAAAGAGGGAACGAACCGGATTGAAGTCAATCGATCCTTGCTCGTTCGCCGTTCGCGTGCCAGTCGATCGGGAGGGGAATGCGGGGGCACAGTTACCTGACATAGTATGCAGTTACGCCTCCAGCAGCGGCGTGTGTACCTTGTCGAGAAAAGGTGCCGTAATCCGGTAGGCGGGTCGCATTCGGCCAATAATTACGGCTAAGCGGGGCATAGCGGTGTCTGACACACTCGATTTTTATGATAGCGAAGCGCTTCTCGATCGGCTCACCGCGGTTAGTGATCAGGAAACGCCGGTTGTGTTTGTCGTCGGTTCGGGCTTGACCTGTCCAGCCGAGCCCGGAGGCCCCGGCGTGCCCGGCGTAGGCGGGGTCATCGACCTCATTCGCGAACTTTTCACAAAGGA
Organism: Sphingopyxis sp. EU05-FHT14B03; assembly: GCF_058790875.1. Classification (NCBI taxonomy): domain Bacteria; kingdom Pseudomonadati; phylum Pseudomonadota; class Alphaproteobacteria; order Sphingomonadales; family Sphingopyxidaceae; genus Sphingopyxis; species Sphingopyxis sp. EU05-FHT14B03. The sequence continues at coordinate 2,674 of NZ_JBYTDC010000005.1, read as the reverse complement.
TCGTGAGCGCGCGAAGCTGGAGGACGCCATCGCGAAAGCGACAAATCCGTATCAGGAAGCCTTTCGGTTCCTTCTTGGTCAGCGCGGGCAAAAAGCAGCAAATGGCATCATCAAGAAAGCGGTCGCTCATGCGCGGCGCCCCATGCCCGGCATCGACGGCAAGGCTGGTTACGAGATTACGGGGGCGACGGCCGATGAAAGTTGTCGCGGCTTCGATAACGACCATAGCGGCTGGCTGTTGACGCCCGGCGTCGAGGGGCTCGGGCGGCTCGCCGCGATGCCGCAGTCTCCTTTCGGACGAATGGTGGTCACGACCAATTTCGATCCGCTCATCGGCGCGTCCATCGCTGCGCACGGTGGTAGCAGTTTCCGGTCCTTCCTCTATCGTGACGGGTCGCTCAATCAGATCGACGGTCCCGGCACACACGTCGTGCATCTCCACGGATATTGGTATGGATCGGATACGCTGCACACGCCGCAGCAACTGCTCCAAGAGCGCCCTCAACTTCGCGCTTCGCTTGCGCATCTGTTACGAGGTCATATCGTTGTGGTCATGGCGTACGGCGGCTGGGACGACGCTTTCACTCAAGCGATGATGAGTGTCGTCCTCGAAGACAGTTCGTTCCCCGAGATCATCTGGTGCTTCTATAACGACAAGCCGACGCTGACACCCGAGTTCGACGCCATGCTCCGCCCGGGGATCACACGGGGCCGCGTCACACTTTACTCCGGGGTGAACGCCCACAATTTCCTGCCCGCGCTCGCCGACGCGTGGGATGCGCCTGTCATGCCCGCACTCGCCCCGGAAGCCGGAGACGATGACCTTGTAGGCGAACAGCAACCGGCTGACACCGCTTCAGCGAACAAACCAGCCGATCAGGAAAAAGCGGCGGAAGCGTCCGGCTATACAGGTCCATTGGTCGAAAAGATCGTCCGCGAGGATAGTCCGCCGGTCGTGGAATTCCTCGTCGGGCGCGATGACGACATCGAGCTGCTCCGCAGCTCCGAGTTCCGCGTCGCGTTCGTAACAGGCTTCGGTGGCCAAGGAAAATCAGCGCTGGTCGCACAATATTTCGCAGACGACATCGCTACGAAAGGATTTGCGCTGCGCATCTGGCGCGATTGCCGCGAGCGGAGCGCGCGGTTTGAAGATCAGATCATCGCGATTATCGAAGCGCTCGGTGCCGGAAAGGCAATGGGCGCCGAGCTCGCAAAGCAGCCAATGGAAGATCTGGCCGAACTGTTCGTCCAATTGACAGCGGATGCTCCGGTTTTGATCATTTTCGACAACGTCGATCACTATGTCGATCTGGAGCGGCTCCAGCTTATTGGATCGGCTGGCGAGTTCATCGATCGACTGCTGACGCTCGACACCGCGTCTCGGCTCATTCTAACCTGTCGCCCTCCCATTCGCGGAGATGCCGCACCAATGCTTACTCATCATCTGGAAGGTCTCGACCTCGACGCTGCCAAGCAGCTGTTTGCGCTAAGACGCGCCGGTTCAAGCGAAGACGCAATTGCTCGTGCGCATGTCGCGACCAAGGGGCACGCATTTTGGCTCGATCTGCTCGCGGCTCAGGTCGCGAAACGGTCACCCGTTGTCGAGCTGGACGAGCTTCTCCAGTCGATCTCCGAGGGGACGGGAGAAATCCCGGATGCAACGCTGCGATCGATCTGGAACAGTTTGCGTCCTCGCGAGCAGGTAACACTGCAAGCGCTCGCCGAGGGGATGCGCCCCGCCACATTAATGGAACTGGCTGATTATGTCCGCCGCGAGATCAACTACAACGCGGTCGCAAAGGCGATTAATCTGCTCCGCGATCTGAATCTCGTAGTTTTGAAAGCGCGCGTGGGTCAACTCGACACGTTCGAACTGCATCCGCTCATCCGGACATTCATCCAGATGACCTTTCCCAGGCAAGAGCGAGTTCCCTATATCCTCGCAATTCTGCAGACATATGTCGCATGGCTGGCCCCTTTCCTGTCTGAACTCGGATCGGGCAATGCGCCCGAGGCCGTTGCCCGGTCACTGGAAGCGGCAGAACTCTGCATCAACGCCGAGCGCACCGAAGAGGCTCTCGAACGGCTGCGCACGGTGTGCAAAACGGTGCGCTGGCGCGAGCCACCCGGCGAATTCGTTCGCATCGCGCAGCGGCTCTTCTCGCAGGCTGACCTTGCCACGTTAAAGAAGCATCAGGATTTCGACCATGTCTACGGAAATTACGTCGAGCTTCTCGCGAACCTCGGCCAGATCGCGACTGCGGCGGAAGCGTTGTCCGACTATGAAGAGACGCTCGAGGGCAAGGATGCGCGCTACATCCACTACTGCGACCTGCAATGCTATCTGCATTGGATGAACGGCGAATTTCCGATCGCGATCAAATGGGGGGTGGAAGGCGAAAAGCTCAAGGAATCCGGCGTCGATACGAGCTATTCGAGTGCACATCACTTGGCCCTCGCCCAACGCGATTCAGGAGCGATCGACCCTGCCCTTCAATATTTCCTGAAAGGCCTTTCGATCGAGCAGGTGATCGATCCTGCGCATGCGGACGTCGACCTTGGCGGATCATATTATGGCAATATCGGGCGCTGCCTGCATGTCAAACGGCGTTCAAAAGGGACCCCCGATCGGCGTCGAAGAGGGACCCCCTTTTCGGATAATATGATGCTGGTT
>NZ_JBYTDC010000004.1:0-317077 GCF_058790875.1 Sphingopyxis sp. EU05-FHT14B03 | reverse complement strand
AATCCCCGGGATGAAGGGGTCCTTTTTGCACGCCGATCACCCCACGAAGGGGGTGCCTATTGCACGCTGATCCTCACCGAATTGAAGCCGAAGCCCCGCGGAGTTCTTTACGCGCGCGTGTCGTCAAAAGACCAAGAGCGCGAGGGCTTTTCCATCGATGCCCAGTTGAAGCTCCTGCGAGCCTATGCCGAGGCGAACGAAATCCGCGTCGTCGAAGAGTTCATCGATATCGAAACCGCAAAGGCGGCGGGCCGCACTAACTTCAACCAGATGATCGCCTACGTTCGCCGTCATCCGACGATCGACACAATTTTGGTCGAGAAAACGGATCGGCTCTATCGAAATCTCCGCGATTGGGTGACGCTCGATGAATTCGAGATCGACGTCCATCTTGTGAAAGAGGGTGTCGTTCTGTCGCCCGACTCCAAATCTTCCGAGAAATTCATGCACGGCATCAAGGTGCTAATGGCAAAGAACTACATCGACAATCTCTCGGAGGAAGCGCGTAAGGGAATGATCGAAAAGGCTGAACAGGGGATTTGGCCGACCGTCGCACCTTTAGGCTATCGGAACATTGTCGGGCCGCTTGGCAAAAAGATTATCGAAGTTGACCCTTATACGGCGCCAGGGGTGACCCGATTGTTCGAATGGTACGGTACCGGTCGCTATTCGCTGAAGGAGGCAGGGAAAAAGGCCCGCGAAATGGGCATGGCATACCGAAAGAGCGGCAAGCCGCTTGGAGTCAGCTCCGTTCATCGGCTCCTGCGATCGCGAATTTATACTGGCGAATTCGAGTGGCTCGGCCAGCGATACCAAGGATCTCATCAGCCACTAGTCTCGATGGATCTTTGGGAAAAGGTGCAGGACATCATGGACGGCAGGCATCAGCCTCGCGCTCAGGAGGAAAAAAATTTCATCTTCTCCGGCCTCATCAATTGCGGTCACTGCGGAGGAAAGCTTGTCGGCGACATCAAGAAGCAAAAATATATCTACTACCGGTGCAGCCGCTACAAAGGGAACTGCAAGGAGCCATACGTTCGGCAGGAACGACTGCTCGATCGGTTCGTGGACATCGTCGCGCAGGTGTCTATGACCCCGGAAATGTTCAAATGGCTTGGGCAGGCGCTCAAGGAAAACAGCGACCTTGTCGCGAGCGAACACGCCAAAGTGCTCGATCGTCTCCGGCGCGATCAGGACGACATTCGCGAGCGCATGAAGCAAGCGTATGTGGACCACATTGACGGGCGGATCGACGAAGACATCTTCACTCGCATCACAGCGGACTTCCGCCAGGATCAGAAGAGCCTCGCTCGAGAGTTTGATCGGTTATCGATAGCTGACGACACATATATTGAAGATGGAATCGCGCTTCTCGGCATAGCGCGCGATGCAAGGAAGATGTTCGCTGATGCCGACTTCGCGGGCAAACGAAACATACTAAATCACGTACTATCGAACTGCTCTTACAAGGGCGAACAGCTACAGGTTACTTTCCGCAAACCCTTTGATATAATTGTGGAAAGTTTGCCCCGTGCCGAGCTTGCGGCTGATCGAGGAAGCGCCGAAACGCCAAAAAGTGAGAAATGGCTCCCATCTCAGTATACATCCAAAATAATTATGCGCATTTTTTCTGACGAAACAAGAAAAACTATTTCAAAGTATCGCGCAATCATAAGGACGTCAAAGGTAAAGCCTTTTGATGATTCCGTCGATTTTGTTTCGGACTCTCCATTATCATCTATTCGAGGTGTTGCAAACGGAATGCGGAAGCGCGACCGTGATCGCGCCGAACCCATTAGATTGTCCGGCGGCCCGAAGCTAACTTTGCGAGAACGCGCTGTAGCCTTCGTCCGAGAAAGGGGTGAGGTTCGAACGAAGGATCTTACCGATATCGGTGTTCATCGCTGCTATCTTGCCCCAATGTGCAAAGAGGGCTTGCTCGAAAAGATTGGCCATGGCCGATATCGGGCACCACCTCCGAAGGTTGCCTGAAAGCTCTAAATGAAGCTCATGGTGCATTTTGCACGTTGGACGGGCCGTTTCCCGGTAGCCCGCCTCCCTTCATCCACAATCTCAAAGAACCATCGCGGACGTGAAGCACCGCGCCGCGACGAAATCCCTGCGGCCATCCGGCAGTTCAGAACCCTTTCGAGCCTGTGGCACATTCCGGCGCCGCGTTGATCTCATGGCACATTTGCATATACCGGCCCTTCGGAAAATCGAGTGGGCACTAAAATGCCGTTTGCACCGGATTCGGCCCTTGGGGGGTCAATCAGGCCTTATTTTTGACATTCGCAGACGAGTCCCCGATCTGATTAGCCGACCGACGGCCTAGCGAGGTTAAATGGCGGCCCCACCTTGGAGCGACCAGCGCCAACCTATCGGCGGCATCGACCGGCAACGATCTCTATGAATGCTATTCAATCCGGACGCGGTCGAGCGCCAGCTTGCTCACATGGAAAGTAATGGCGTGCGCCGCGCCAACATGCGGGGGGAATATTGGGATGAGCGGGTTCGCATGATGCACTTTTGGTCGGATTATCTCAATCGCCTGCGTGAGGTAGTGAAGATAGTGAAGCCGCAGTTCGGTCTACGCGAATCTCCTGCTGATCAGGGCCTAAAGGCGTCTGTCGGATCTGGCGGAGTGCGGCCGGAGCGGTTGCGTTCGGGGTCGGGATAAACACTTGTGCGCAGCCTTAAATTAATGCAACGATCGTTGTCTAAAATGTCGAGGCAGTGACCTGCCGTCAGCCTGTCGCGGCGCTCTTTTCGGAGTGGTGAGGAGGTCAACGCCTCGCGCCAGCGCGACGGCCGGCTCGTTGTTGTCCGATGATTTTCTTCGACTGACGCCTGTTGCCGGGAGATGCCTTTCATGTCCTTGATCGTAAACCGCCGCGATATCGATTTCCTTCTGTTCGAATGCCTCGATGCCGGCGCATTGTTCGAGACCGATCGATACGGCGCACTCGACCGGGACATGGTCGAAACCATTCTCGACACCGCGCAGGCGATCGCCGAGGAGCAGTATCTTCCCCTTGCGGCAACGCTCGATGCCAACGAGCCGCAATTCGTAAACGGCAGGGTCGAGATCATGCCCGAAGTGGGGACGGCGCTGCGTGCATATGCCGAGGCGGGGTTTTTCGCTGCGGGTGCCGACCACGATGTGGGCGGGCTGCAACTGCCACATATCGTAACCATGGCAATCAACGGCATGTTCACGGCGGCGAACCTTGGTATCGCGAATTACGCCTTTCTCACCATTGCCAATGCGAACCTCCTCGCAACCTTCGCGAGCGACGAGCAGAAGAAGATATTCCTGCCCCCGATGCTCGAAGGCCGCTGGTTCGGTACGATGTGCCTTTCCGAGCCGCAGGCCGGGTCCTCGCTCTCCGACATCAGGACGCGCGCCGAGCCGCAGGCCGACGGGAGCTACAGCCTCATCGGGAACAAGATGTGGATTTCCGGGGGTGATCATGAGATCGCCGAGAATATCGTCCATCTCGTGCTGGCTCGCATTCCCGGTTCGCCCCCGGGAGTGAAGGGCATCTCGCTCTTTATCGTACCAAAATATCGCGTCGATGAAGACGGGGGCGTAGGGCCGCGCAACGGGATTGCGCTCGCCGGACTGAATCACAAGATGGGGCATCGCGGGACCACCAATTGCCTCCTCAATTTCGGCGAGGAGGGGCCGAGCATCGGTTATCTTGTGGGTGAGGCAAATAAGGGCCTCAGCTATATGTTTCACATGATGAACGAGGCGCGGATCGGGGTGGGGTACGCCTCGGTGATGTCGGCTCTCGCCGGGTATCTCTACGCGCTCGACTATGCGCGGACGCGCATGCAGGGACGCCTGCCGCAAGCGAAATCTCCTGCCGATCCGCAGGTGCCCATCATCGAACATGCCGACGTGAAGCGCATGCTGATGGCGCAGAAAACAGCGGTAGAAGGCGCGCTGGCGCTTGCCGCCTTCTGCGCCTTGCTCGTCGACCGTCAGAAGACGAGCGCTGACCCGGGCGATAAAGAGGAACTCGGGCTCCTGCTCGACCTTCTGACGCCGATCGCCAAGAGCTGGCCTTCGGAACATTGTCTGGAGGCAAATAAATGGGCGATCCAGGTGCTCGGCGGTTATGGCTATACGCGCGACTATCCGGTCGAGCGCCATTATCGCGACAATCGCCTCAACCACATTCACGAAGGGACGTTCGGCATTCAGGCGCTCGATCTGCTCGGGCGCAAGGTGCGGATGGACAATGGCCGGGCTCTCCGCCTGCTTTTCGGCCTGATGTCGGCTACCGTTGCAGAGGCTCGGACAACCGAAAGCTTGGTGGAGGAAGCCGATGCGTTGCGATCGGCCATGGCAGCTCTCGCCGGCGCGACCGAGGCGGTTGCCGCGAGCGAGGATATTAACCGCGGCCTCGCCAATGCTACGACCTATCTCGATGCGTTTGGTCATGTGGTAATCGCGTGGTTCTGGCTTCAGCAGGCGATGACGGCTTCGACCGCGCTTGCCGTAGCGTCAGTCGATAGCGATTTCTACGAGGGCAAGATTGCGGCATGCCGCTATTTCTTCCGCTACGAGTTGCCGCTCGTGCATGCGCGCTTCGCGCTCGTCGCCAAGCTCGATGTCACCTGCCTGGACCTCCGACCGGAGCATTTCGTCGGCAGCTAGCGCCTTGGAGGAGGGGGCTTCGCCGTATCCACGGATACCGTGGCAGCGCTGCGGGCGTGACGCGGTCCCTGTCGTCGCGTCCAGGAATTTCCCTGCTTGCGCGCCGGGATAAATCAACGTGACTATCGTTATGTAAGCGCGGAGGCTTCCGCGCAGTGGGTGTTTTCCGCTCCTAAACTTGGCGACGCTTCTGCGTGCGATGCGCGACCATCCACGGAGAAGCGTCGTCATCCTTCAGACAAGGCGTGCAAGCGCGTCCCGGTTGGGCATTTGCGATATTGTTCTTCCGGCGCGGAGCCTTTCCCGGATACGGGCGCGGTCGACCTTGGCGAACTCGGCTGTTGCCAGCCAGCGGTTGCGGCGTGTCCCGACGTCATGGCAGGTAGAGGAAAAGGCAGAACCCCTCGGCGGCGATGTGTTTGCGTGCCGCGAGGTCGTCGTCCTCACCCTTGAGATCGACTTCGCACCGGCGTTCCCACGGTCCGTAGCGGCGCGGCAAGTTTGCGCCGAGTTCGTCGCGTGTCAGGGCGCCGCGCTCGCCGGCGGCTGTGAAGCACCAGACCTTCATTGAGAGGGTGCACGCTTGAAACGGATCATGCCAAGTCTCCCGCCGCCTGGAACCCGGCCGGTGCGCTGACCCTGTTAGGCCGATCCGATATCAATTACACGTCATTTGTTATTATATTTGCGGTCCGATTTGGGGCAATCCGGGCCAGGAGAAAGAGAAGGGCCGGTTTCGGTGGCTTTGCGCTGGTGTTGCTCGCCTCCTGGCGCGGCTCGTCGAATCGATACTGCGATGAGAGGGTTGTGCTTTTAGGCCATTTTTACAAAGGCTTCCATCCTCCGCTCTCGACGCGCGACCTGCTGCCAAGCGAATTGACATATAGATAGCCAATGTTATCTATATTTGTACAGATTCAAGATTCGCTATCCAGAATTCGGAACAATATGCGCGTGAACGCTGCCGGGCAGCGGACGCGCGATCGCGGGAATGGCGCGATTGTCGTCAGGGGCTCTTCGATGCCGCGGCTTCGCGATGCATTCGACTATGGGATCGCACAGCCGCACTCCTGGCATCGGATGTCCGGCGAGGGCAGGCCGACCGGTCCGGGATCGGCGGCCAGGGAAGGCCGGATGGAAACTGGCCGAAACAAGGATATCGGGATGAGGTTCAATTGTCTTCGCACACGTCGAATGCGGCGTATCCTGTGCGATCTGCCGCTGCTCGCGATGGCAATATGCGCTGGGACCTCGGCCAGAGCTCAGGCAAAGGACGACGCGCCGATCATTGTGACGGGCGCAGGTCTGCCTGAAACCCCCGCAACACCGGCATATGATGTCCGGATCATCGATCGAGAGGCTTTGCAGATCACTGCTTCGGGACGGATCGAAGACGCGCTTGCCTCAATCGCCGGCTTTCAGCAGTTTCGGCGTTCGGACAGCCGCGCATCCAATCCGTCGGCACAAGGGATTACGTTGCGGGCGCTCGGCGGTAACGCAACGAGCCGGGCGCAGATGCTTCTCGACGGCGTCCCGGTGGCCGACCCCTTCTTCGGCTATATCCCCCTGTCTGCGCTCGCTCCCGAACGCCTTGCGAGCGTCCGCGTTACACGGGGCGGGGGATCGGGCCCTTTCGGCGCGGGGGCACTTGCCGGAACGGTCGAATTGGTCAGTGCCGATGCAGACACGCTGGGACCTCTGAGCGGCCAGCTGCTTGTCGATGACCGTGGCGAAACCGAGGCGAGCGCCACGCTGGCGACCCGGCTCGGCGGGGGCTTCGCCGTCGTTTCGGGGCGCTGGGACCGCGGCACGGGGTATCAGACGACGCCGGTCGACCAGCGCGTCGCCGCGACGGCCCGGGCGGCCTATGAAAGTTGGTCCACCCAGCTTCGCATCGTTGCTCCGCTTTCCGACGCGGTCGAACTCCAGGCGCGCGTCCTGGTGTTCGGTGATCACCGCACCTTGCGTTTCCGAGGGGCGGATTCGGCGAGCGAAGGGCAGGAAGCCAGCGTCCGCCTCGTTGGTCGCGGCGATTGGCAGTTCGATCTTCTTGCCTATGTGCAGGCGCGGAATTTTTCCAATGTCGTCATTTCTTCGGCCAGCTTCCGGCCCACGCTGGATCAACGCAAGACACCGTCGACCGGAATCGGCGGCAAGATCGAGCTTCGCCCGCCGATAGGCGCGGGGCATGTCCTGCGCTTCGGCGTCGACTATCGTCGCGCCGACGGAGAATTATACGAGACAGCCTTCAATGCAGGGACGGGCGCTGTCACCGCGCGCCGCAATGCCGGGGGAACCAACGGCGATCTCGGCTTCTTCATCGAAGATGATTGGCAACTTGGAGCCTTGACCCTGACCGCGGGCGCGCGCGCCGACCGCTACTGGATCGCGGACGGCTTCTTTACCGAGCGAAATGGAGCCAATCTGATTGTGACGGACAATCAGTTCGCCGACCGGTCGGGTTGGCAGGGATCGTTCCGTGGCGGCGCTATGTGGCAGGCGAGCGGCGCGCTGCGGCTTCGGGCAGCGGCATACAGCGGTCTCCGCCTGCCCACTCTCAACGAGCTATATCGCCCCTTCGTGGTCTTTCCGGTGACAACCAGGGCCAATGCCCGGCTTCGCAACGAGCGGCTGATCGGGTTCGAGGCAGGCGTCGATCTCGTTCCGGCTGACGGTATCGAATTCTCGGTAACGCTGTTCGACAACGAGGTGAAGCACGCCGTGGCGAACGTCACCCTCGCGCCCAACATACGCGAGCGCCGCAACATCGATGCCATTGAGGCGCGCGGCGTCGAACTGTCGGCGGGAATGACGCGCGGGGTTGTCAGCCTCCGGAGTTCGATCGCCTATACCGACGCCGAAGCCAGAGGGAGTGGGGTTGCCGCGGGGCTCGACGGCAATCGACCGGCGCAGACGCCGCACTGGGCGGCGAGCGCGACCCTCGGTCTCACCCCCGCCGAGGGCTGGACGCTGGCCGCAACCGTACGCCATGTCGGCAGGCAATATGAAGATGACCTGGAAAGCGACGCGCTGAAGGCTGCGACAACCCTCGACATGTTTGCCGAAATGCCCCTGAAAAAGCGCGTCGGACTGATCGTTCGAGCGGAAAACGTCACCGGCGCGCGAACCATCACCCGCAATCAGGGCGGTTCGATCGACCTTGGCACTCCACGAACCTTGTGGATCGGCCTGCGCTTGGGGATTTAGCCGTGCGGCGCGCGCGCTTGCGCGCGATTTACAAGCTGGAGGTCGATTGCGGCACTATGCGCGCCGATGGCTGCCGGCGCGTTTGCTCGTTTCCGCGATCTTGCGCCAGAATCCAGTCCCGGAGGCCGTGCCGCCGCCCGGGCGATCACGCATCTCTTCCCCGCACCGGACGCGTCGCCTTCAGTTTTGCGTCCGGAATCCGACGGCGTGATCCGCGGGGAAGGCGACGTGAAAGATACCCGGCCGCCATCGAGCCTTCAAAGCTTGAGATGATCCTCCAGCGGCTGCGTGTTTACCCGCCACAGGAAGCCCGGTTCTTCGTCGCGACAGGATATCGATCGAAAGCCGAGTATGGTCTGCAGGGCTCGCGGGAATTGCCGAATCTCTTCTATCGTGAAGACGAACGGCCAAGCTTCCTCGCCCATGAAGTAGGGCATGGAATATGCCGACGTAATGACCCGCCGGGACTTGTCGCGCGTGACGTTCGCACCGCCGCCGTGCAAGGTTTTGCCGGTGAAAAGGAACAGGTCGCCTGCGCCAAGCAAGGCGGGTACCGTCTCCTCGATCGGGGGAATAATGGAATAATCTTCCCACAGATGGCTGCGAGGTACGACGCGGGTTGCTCCCATTTCTTCGGTAACGTCGGTCAATGCGAGAATCGCGTTGGCCATCACGTTAGCGCCGTCCCGATGATGGATATCGAGCGAAGTTTGCACAACCTGCCCATCGCGATGCAGTTCCTGGGCCGTCTCTCCAGGAAATATCTCGATTACCTGACTTGCGAACAGCGAGTGCGTGCCGGGTTTTCCTGGTATGATCTGCGCAACATATTCCATGAGCGACGGACTGCACAGCAGGCGATCGCGATAGGTGGGGCTATATTTCAGCGCATGCGCGAGGCGCTTGGTGTGCCCGCCCATGAATGCTGCATATTCCTCCGCACCATCGCCGAAATTGCCTTCGTCCAACTGGTTCATCGCAACGTCGAGTTCGGCATTTGTCGCCGTAACTTCCTCTTGCGAAAGCGCCCCCGTCAGTATGACACCGCCGTCGCGCCGGCAAACTTCGCCGACCATCTCGGGCGGGCTCCCGAATGCCAACCGTTCGATCTGGCGGTTCTCGCGCGACAAAGTCTGACTTTCGATCTGTTTCAACGAATTTCTCCTCCGGACCTGCGACTATTGGAATTCAGGCGAATCCGCGTAGCCCAGAGTGTCGGAAGACATGATCGGGCTTCCTCGCCGCGCGTTGCCGCCTTGGACTGTCGGCAAGAAGTTAGCTGTCTGCCAGAAGGGCAAGGTGCATCCGTCGAACCGTCGGGCGCCCATCCATCATTTGGCGATCGGCTGCCATCCTTGAAGCCGACGTCGCACCGGCGTTTTCCCGGTCCGAACCAGCGCGGCGAAGTTGCGCCGATGTTGTGATGGGAGAGGGCGACGCGCTCGCATGAGGGTGAAACCCGGGCATTCATTGCGATGGATCGCTATCGACAAAGGTCACATCAGACTCCCGCGGTTGGGGTGCTCCGACCTGCTGGCCCATCAATCAGGCTTTAATTGCACATCTAATGTCATCGTAATGTGACATCTGTTCCAAGTAACTGCCAGTAGAAAAAATCAACTGGCAGATTTTGCTCGCTTTTCTCGGAATTCCCGCGTGTCGCGTGCGAATCGGTGGCGAGCGCAACGGGTGATCAGCATGTCGAGATAGCTCGCTCGGAAGTTGGAGCGTTGATTGAATCACGTGGGCATCATGCCACAATAAATATATTAAAAACATGTGTTTATGCGAAACCTTGCCAAGAGGCGCTTTTCAGTTATAAACAACACTTGTCGTTCAAAATATGGTGTCTGGCAGTTGGATGCCTATCGCGACGGATTTCGGGTGAATGCGGCACAAGTTCGCAGCGCCCGCGGAGGAGCGGCGGCATCGGCTTGCGATGTCGTGGTCTCAACAAGGGAGGAGTTTCGAGATGCGGTCCAGGAACATTTGTGGTGCCCGGCTTTTGGGCGTGACGGCGTTAAATGGCCTTTTGGCCTCGCTGGCAAGCCAGCCGGCTTTGGCGCAAGAAGCGCCGGCCGACGCCCCCGCCGCCGCGGAAGACACCTCCGGCAATGACATCGTTGTGACGGCCAACCGGCGGCAGCAGGATGTGACGCAGATTCCCTATAACATCACCGCCGTGAGCGCGGAGTCGATCGAACGCGCCGGCGTGGCATCCATCGAGGATCTCTCGCGCCAGGTCCCCAACCTTATCAGCACGTCGAGCGGCAACCAGTTTCTGGGCGCGCAGCGCCAGATCATGCGTGGGCTGAACGCGTCGGCCAACAACCGCAGCGGCGTGGCTCTGGAGCAGAATCCGGTCAGCACCTATCTGGGCAACGCTCCTTACGCGAACTATTTCCAGGTCGAGGATATCGAGCGCGTCGAAGTGCTGCGCGGGCCCCAGGGCACGCTGTACGGTTCAGGCGCGCTCGGCGGAACGATCCGCCTGATCCCGAATGCCCCGGCGCTGGGCACGTTCGAGGGCCGCGTAAAGGCGAGCGCCGCCGACGTCGCCTATTCCAAAGACTATGATTATGGCTTCAGCGGCCTGATCAATATTCCGGTCGGAGAGACGTTGGCCGTGCGACTGTCGGCAAGCCATGACTACGAGGCCGGCGTCATCGACCAGTATGGGTTGTTCGCGCGGGGGAGCAATGACCCCATCGGCAAGCCGATCCTGGCCGATCCCAGCCAGCCGCTGACAAGTCCGGCATCGACCTACAACGAGAAGGACGCGAACTGGTCGCGCGTGACAAATGTCCGCGCCGCTATCCGGTGGCAGCCGGTTACCGAGCTCGACATCACGCTGGCGCACAATATCTCGCGGCTGAAGGGTTACGGCCCGAACACGGATACCCCGGCGTATGACGGCGGTCCCGATCCGCTCGCGCCGTCCGTCATCTATCCCGACACGGGCAAATATGAAGGCGTGGCGCGGGATATCCAGCCATTCGATCGCACGTCGAAGATGACGACGCTCGACATCAGCTACGATCTCGGTTTTGCGACCCTGTCCTCGACGTCGAGCTATTTCGAGACCGACGGCGATGTTTTCGTCGACGGCACGTGGGGAAATCTCGGATTGCCCCCTGCCATTCGCGATTATTACGCCGGAAATCCGATCAATCCGCGCTACAACGCCATCTATGATTATGGGGACCGGACGACATCCAAGACACAGGAGCTGCGTCTTGTGTCCAATGGCGACAACAGGATCGATTACACGGTCGGGCTCTACTACCAGAGGGAAAAGAGCGAGACCATCTGGCGTGGCTGGAACCCGGGGCAGACCGTCTACAACCAGCTCCCCGGCGTAACCAATCCCGGCTTCGGCCCCATTGGCGCGGACGAATTCACCTTCGAGGTCGGCGGCGTCAACCGGTTTACGGAAAAGGCCGCATTCGGCGAAATCACCTGGCACGCGATCGAGGGTCTCGACCTGACCGGCGGCGTCCGCGTGTTCGAGCAGAAGCTCGAGCGTTCGGTGAGCAATAATCTCGTCGTTTTCGGTATCAACGAGAGCAGCACCAACTCAGCCAAATTTTCGGACGCGAAGTTCCGGTTCAATGCGACATATGAATATACGGCCGGACATCGCATCTACGGCACCTTTTCGCAGGGTTTCCGCCGCGGCGGGGCGAATGCCTTTGCGCTAGCCGGGTTTGTTCGCGAGCCCCTGTCACTCCTCACCTATCAGCCCGATTCCGTCGACAATTTCGAGATCGGGCTGAAAGGGCGCTTCGGCAATGGCTGGCGCTATACGGCCGACGTCTTCCTCGCAAAATGGAAAGACCCGCAGATCGGTGGATTTACTGCCGTCAATTTCTGGCCGGCGGTCTTCAACGGCGAGAAGGCAGAAAGCAAGGGTTTCGAAATTGAGCTTCTAGGCAATATCACCGACACGCTAAGCTTCCAGGGCGGTTATGCCTATACCAAGGCCAAGCTCACAGAGGATTTCTGCATTCCCTCGGGCGATGGCACCGGCAATCCGGACGGGGATATCCCCTGCGCTATCGTCGGAACCAAGGGGACGCCCCTGCCGTCGGCGCCGAAACATAGCGGTACCTTCTCGTTCAACTACGATCGGGAGCTCAACGACGAGGACCGGATCAGCGCCTCATTGAACGGCAACTACAAGGGCAAGTCGCGGATGAACCTGCCGACACTGGGGGCCCTCTATCCGACGATTCCGTCCTATTGGCTGTTCAATGCCTATGTTGGATGGACGCATGGTCCCGTCACCGCATCGCTGTTCGCGCGCAACCTGTTCGACAAGCGGGCGGTGTTCGCGGTGAACACGCGTATCACATCCTATGCGCCCATCGATCTCTATGAATCGGTGGGGCGTCCGCGGACCATCGGGATCGAACTCGCCTACAAATGGTGAAATGAAGAGGCCGGGAAACCATCCCGGCCTCCTTCCGTCGGATGTCGAGTTCGTGTGATCGACGGCCATTCGCGCGGGGTGACTTGCGAGAAACGGCTTGCGCCAAGTGGCGTAATGATATTCAACGCAACAAATGTAATTTAAAATCATTTTGAGCCATCTGAACGGGCCGGCTTGACGGCGAGGCGTTGTTGACCGGCTCGGAACAGAGAACAGCCGGTGCGCGGGAGTTGATTGATGGGGTACGTCCTCGATGACGCGCAACGAAGCCCTGGTCCGCTAGTACTGGGCTGCGCCATGCTGGTCGGAGTGGTGGCCAATGGCTTCTCGAACACGCTGCCGGTGTTTCTGACCTCGCTGGGACGAACCCGCGGTGTCACGGAAGCGCAGGGCGGGCTGTTTACTCTTGCGGAATTGGGCGGACTGGCGCTCGGCTCACTGGCTTGTGCTTTGCTGCCCGACGTTGTCGAGCGCCTCAACTGGCGACGAACGGCGGCCGTAGGGCTCTCGATCGTCGTCGTTGCGAACCTTCTGATGGTTCCGATGCTGGGGTTCACTTTTCTGGTCATATTTGGAACGTTAGCGGGCATTGGCTCCGGCTTCGTGAATGCCATTCTCTATGCGGTTCTCGGCGAAAGCGATGGTGCACGATCTCTCGGCGCCTTCAACACGGCGCAGCTTGCCTTCGCCGCTGCGGGCATGCCTCTGATGTCCATCGTCGCGAGCCGCTACGGGGGAGGGGGGCCGTTTGCTGCGCTGTGCGTCCTGGCGCTTCTCGCACTTCCGCTTTGCAATTTCATTCCGAAGCGTGGATGCGCGCCTCGCATCGAGTCCGAGGCCTCGCCGGCCGCCGGCACCCGGATATCAGCGGCGGGCTGGACCGTCGTGGCAGGAATGGCGCTTTATTTCACCGGATCGGGCGCGACATTCGGTTTTCTGGCATATATGGGCATCGCGTGGGGAGGGGACCCTGCGCACGTCGAAGGCGCCCTGTCGGAAATCATGATTGTCTCGATGATCGCGACCTTGCTCGCGACGTTTATGGGATCGCGGTACGGCTATTTGCGACCTCTTTCGCTGGGCGTAGCCGGCGTCCTGCTGGCGATGGCTGTCTTCATTCTGGTGATGCCGGTTCAGACCTATTTGCTGGTGGGATGCATCTTCTATTTTTGCGGCAATCTCGCGGTCCCCTATCTCTTCGACGCGTTAACCGACGTGGATGGCTCCAGCAGCGCCGCCATGATGATGGGCGTCACGCAACTCGGCGGGCTTGCGATCGGCCCCGCCATCGCCGGTTATCTCGTAACGCCCGATTATCGTGTCGTGAACGGCTTCGGGCTGGTGCTGAGCGTGGCTGCCGTCATGCTGATCTATTTTGCCATTGTCCGACATCGTCAACCTGGCCTCGGGCTTCCGGTTATCGCAGACTGAAGGGGGCCGCGGGGACTGCAGAGCTTATGCCAGATGGCTCGTTCGGGCTGTTCGACGTTGGACCCAGTCGCGCACGCTGCGGCAATTTCCATCAGATGAGGAGATGATGAATGACGACCGACAAGCAAGTCGAGGGTGCGGCCTCCGAAGACGTCCTGGCGCTGTTCAGTGAGATTTTCGATAAACTTCGCGCAATGTTCGCAGCGGGAAAGGGTGCCGACGAGATCGTTGCCTTTCTGAACTGGCCCGATTCCACAGTGGCGAGCCCGTCGCCTCCCTATGTATATCACGGCATTGCCGACCTGATGCCCTCCGCGCACGAATATGTGCGCGGCATGGGGCGCGACGTGACTTTCGAAATCGTGGCTCCAGTAGTCACCTCGGGGAACCTTGCGGTGATACTCACCGAGATCACCTGTCGGCATGGCGACAGGCCGGACGACGTCAGCATGGCACAATATGTCTGGCAGCGCCGCGGAGACGACTGGAAGGTCATTGCAGAAGCGGTCGTGCCTCTATTGGGTGAATAGCGCGGATTAGGGCAAGGGGCAGCAGACACGCCCCTCTGGTAGTCGCGCAAGCCGCATTGTTGCGGATCGGGAACCGCAACAATGCGCCGCTCCGAAGTTTGCAGGCGCTTCCGGCCCATCGAACAGGAAGCGCCGCCTCCATGCAATAGTCGAAGCAAAGGCTTTCGCAGCAAGATTTCGCCGCAAATCTGCAGTCGGCAGCATCGGGCGCGATGCGCCCGGCGCGTTCTCAAAAGTGTCTTTCCGGGAAGCGATCTCGCGAACGATGTGCTCTAGAGATGAAGAAATTCCTCAAGCGGCTTCCCATGGGCCCGCATCAGAAATCCTGGTTCTTCTCCACCGCAGCTGATCGAACGGAAGCCGAGATACTGCTGGACACGCTGCGGATAACCTTGCGCCTCTTCGACGGATATCACGTGGGGCCACGCTTCTTCTCCGGCGAGAAATCCGGGCGCGAATCCCGTGGAAATCACCCTGCGCGCGCGGTCAGTGGTATTTGCGCCTCCGCCGTGAAGGACCTTGCCGTTGATGAAGAGCGCGTCACCGGGGTTCATCGTCGCGGCGACCGTCTGCTCCTGCGAACCCGGCGCGCCATAGTCCCTCCAATGCCCGCTACCGGGAATGACACGCGTCGCGCCCATTTCCTCGGTGACCTCGGTTAGGGCGGCCAGGAAGTTGACCACGATATTCGCGCCCGCTGCGCTATCGATGCCAAGCGTCTGCATGTACAAAAGGCCGTCGCGGTGAAGTTCCTGGGCCGACTCCCCCGGATGGATCTCGATCGCATGGCTCGCGATCATGCCGTAATGGCCTTTCGGGCCCGGAAGGGCAGCCGCCAGATAGTCCGCGAGTATCGGGCTATCACAAAACACCTCTCGCAAGGTCCTGCTGTATTTCAGCGAATGAACAAGTCGGAGAGTCTTTCCACCCCAGTCGCTTTCGTCGAAGATGCCAGCTTGCTGATAGCTCGTCAGCCCGACGGCGTCGAGTTCGTCGTTCACCGCCCTTACCTGCTCGGTCGTAAGAGCTCCGGTAAGGATTATCCCACCGTCGCGATCGACCACCGACATGACGGCGGCCGGATCCGATCCGAACGGCATGCGCTCCATCTGCTGCATCGCTTTCTCCATCCCTGTGTCATTTGGGCCAAAGCCTTCAGATTTCTCGGCCGACCTCGCATGATAAAGATAGGTGGCACATCCCGTGGTGGAGGGAGCCGGGCCTTCTCGTGAATTTCCGGATCATAACTTGCCACCAATATAGATTACAGTAATAATTATATTACTCAAGCATCTTGGCCGTGATCCGGCATGGCGATGCCCCGGGAACGGGGGCGAGTTCCTTATCCTCCTTGTCTCGCCCTTTGAGAAAGGCCGCGACCGCGAATGCGGGTAGGTACAGGCAGCCGATCGCCAGCAGCAATGCGTTGCCGCCCGCTTCTTCGTAGATATACCCTCCTGCGCCGCCTCCAATGGCGCAGCCCACCTGATAAGAAAAACTCCACGCCCCGTAGGTCACGGCATAGAGCCGCGTACCGAACTGGCGTTTCACGGTGATGATATAGAGAATTTCGGACGCTCCGGTCGCGGTCCCGAGGATCAACCCGCCGATGATCGCAAAGGGTGCCGTCGATCCCACGAGCCAGAACCCTGCAAGACCAATGACCAGAGATGCTCCAAAGACCAGGCTGGCCCAGAATGTCCTGTACCGGTCGAGCATCCAGCCCGTTATCAGATTGCCCACGACAGCTCCCGCTGCGCAAAGTCCGAGAATTGTCGCCGCCAGAGTGGGGCTATGGCCAATACTCACCATCAGCGTGGGCAATTGCGATGTGAGCATGATAACGCCTATGCCCTGAAAGATAACCGCAACAACCATGAGACTCGCCACGAACCAGTTGATCGCGGCGACGTCCTGCCACCGGATGTGGTCGTCGCTCCGAGCTTCGCCGCCAGGAGCGCTGGCGCTTGCCGGGCTCCTTGGTGCTGCGGGAACGAGGCGGTGGGCCGGCGAAGATTTAAGTCCCAGAGAGGCGGTGAACGCCGTCGCCAAAAGCAGGAGAGCAAGAACGAGCGCCGCCTCGCGCCAGTCAAGATGAGCGAGCAGGATTTCCGATAAGGGTGAAAAGGCCAATCCGCCGACGGCACCGCCGCTCCACACGATCGCCATCGCTGTCCCGAAGCGTTCCGAAAAGTGCTGCGCGACGATAACAGGGACCGAGACCACGCACAGGATCTTCCCGATTCCCATGACAAGTCGCAACAGGTAAAGTTGCCAGAAGCTCGATACGAGAACGACCGATCCAAAGGCTATGGCGAGAAGGAGAAGGCCTATCACAAATAGCCGCCGCGCCCCTATGCGTTCGATGACTGGCGCACAGACCAGCGCGAGCGGCGAGGCCAGCCACATCGCGGAAACGAGAGCGCCAGCCTGGGCCTGCGACCAGCCACGCTCATGCGCTATAGGCTGCGCCAGGATGATGAACCCGTACAGGGCAACCCCGAATAGGCATGCGAGACCAAAAAAGAGGATCGCGGCCACGCCCCAACGGGAAATGTCCCGCTCAGTACCGCTGCTGCGGGACGCGGCATCGGATCGGGCTTCCATCCTCATATACCTCCGCGTTGCCAGGCGATGTGCCAGTCATGAATTCCGCTTGTTGCTGGCGGGCTAGTTTGAGGCATCGAATCGGTTACGGATTGAAAGAGCGACAAAGGCGGTTTCGTTCTTCGCCGGTAGCGGCGCATCGGCCTCCCCGCGACCCGGAAAGGGTTTGTAACAGAACATGATGTTTCTATCTCTCCGTTCGTCTCCGGGTCCATCGAGCGCCAAAGGTCGCCAACATAAAATGCACATCGTACGTTATCATAATGTGGTGAGAGATTTGCGCAACCGGCAGTTGGCCGCCTGAAGCCCGACATTCGTGCGGCGCGGCCCGCGACTGAAGCCGTGGCGGCGACCGACGACGGTAATTGGCCGGGCTTCGGCGCCTGCTTAAGCAATTTGAATTACGCATGTTGCGTCAAAATTGAAAGGGAGCTAGTTTGCGACTCGATAAATGAGGTGCCGGCGCCGGTGTCGCTCGTCGAAGACGAAGTCCGCAGCGCGGGGCTTCATATGCAAATAGACTATTAGCGGGGCAGCGGATTGTGGCAGAGGCAGACCTTTCTCCAATGGACCGCGACATTGACGTGCTCATTGTCGGTGCGGGGCTCTCGGGTGTCGGCATGGCGGCGACCTTGCAGCAAAAGTGTCCCGGGGCCGATTTCCTGATTGTAGAGCGCCGTGCGGACGTTGGCGGTACCTGGGATCTTTTCCGCTACCCCGGCATCCGCTCCGATAGCGACATGCACACGCTCGGCTTCGAATTCGAGCCTTGGCGCGAGGAAAAGGCGATCGCGGGAGCGGACGCCATCCTGGATTATCTGAACCGGACGGTCGACAAGCACCAATTCCGCGAAAAGATACTGTTCAACCAGCGCGTCCTCTCCGCCGATTGGGACAGTCACGAGGCACGATGGCGCGTGGTGCTGGAAAAGTCCGAGGGCGAACGCCAGTTCGTAAAGGCGCGCTTTGTGCATCTGGGCGCGGGCTATTACGACCATGACGAGCCCTATGACGCGCGGCTGCCGGGACGCGAGACGTTCAAGGGTGCGCTGGTCCATCCGCAATTCTGGCCCGAAAATCTTGACTATAAAGGCAAGCGGGTCGTTGTTATCGGTTCGGGTGCCACCGCGGTGACGCTGGTTCCGGCGATGGCGGACGACGCGGCGCATGTCACCATGCTGCAGCGGACGCCGACATGGATCGCCATTCAGCCCTCCCGCGACCGGATCGCCAATGCCCTGCGCGGTCTGCTGCCCGAACGGCTCGCCTATGCGCTGACGCGCTTCAAGAATATCCGCTTCCAGGACTGGATGTTCCGACGGATGCGCAGCCGTCCCCAGGAGGCGAAAAAATATCTACTGAAGCAGATTGCAACGGAGCTTGGCCCGCACTATCGGCCCGGCGATTTCACGCCGCCCTATGATCCGTGGGACCAGCGCCTGTGCCTCGTCCCCGATGCCGACCTGTTCGACGCGATCAAGGCCGGCAGGGCCGATGTCGTCACCGACCAGATCGAGGCGATCGAGGGCGATGGCATCCGCCTGAAGTCGGGCCGCAAGCTTCCCGCCGACATCATCGTCACGGCGACGGGGCTGAAGATGGCGCTGGCCGGCAAGATCGCGCTGTCGGTCGACGGGCGCGCAATCGATCTCAGCCAGCACTATTTCTACAAGAGCTGCATGTTCTCGAACATTCCGAACCTGTCGACGTCGATGGGCTATTTCAATGCCAGCTTCACGCTGCGCCTATCGCTCGTCGCCGATTATATCGCGCAGCTTCTGAATATGATGCGCGAGGTCGGCGCCGACATTGCGACCCCGGTGCTGCCGGCGGGCGAGGAGCCGCCCGAGACCGAACCCTTCAAGATGACCTCGGGCTATTTGCAGCGCGCCAAGGGCGTGATGCCGAAGAGCGCCGCGACGCTTCCCTGGTGCCTCGAGCCCGATTATCTGACCGACCGGAAGTGGATGAAGAGCAGCCCGGTGGACGACGGAATCATGACGTTCGATCGGGCCCGCGCATTGATCAAGCGAAATAGAGGCTAGGCGCGCCCGGCCGGCGCGCTTTCCGAGAAGCCATCTGCGAAGCACTTTACCGTTTGGCACAATCGCGGTCAGCGGATTCGAGACTGAGTTCCTCAAGTCTTGCAGCAAGCGGCCCCCGATGCTCGTTGCAATATCCGCGATCGCCCGCTGGCGAATTATGGATTGCTACCTGCATCTGTGCGGCACCGGCCGTCAGCGATGCCGAGCGATTGCTGGAGATGTCGACCGCTGAATCGCACCATCGAAGGTTGCAGCGCCGCCCGATCGCTTGGCCGCCGATCCTGGCGGCGACCGGTTCTTCATGGTCGATCTCCATCAATCGGTGTTGGGCGATTTCGGGCCCGTGCCGCATCAGGTGCGCTGCCCGGGTGACGTCGATCAAGTGTCTTGCTTTTATAAATACCCGTGTTACGTAAAATGAAAAGAAGCGAATTTCACCCCTGCCGACGTTGCCTGACGTCCGGCGTCCGAGGAGAGTAGCATGCCGATCGTTTCCGATGTCACCCAAGCCGATGTGGTAGTTGTCGGAGGCGGCATAACAGGCCTCGCTACCGCGTACGAAGTTCAGAAAGCCGGGCGGAGTGTGCTCGTTCTCGAGGCATCGGACTATGTCGGCGGGCGTATCATGACGCGCGAAAGAAATGGCGACATTGTCGAGGTCGGCCAGCAATATTTCCTGTCAACCTACAGCCACGCTTCGAAACTACTCGACGAGATCGGGATGACGAGCGAGCTGATCGAGGAGGGCCCGGAGATTGTCCAATATATCGACAAGAAGGGGAAGTCTCGCGTCATCAAGGGCGAAACTGACCTGCTGCGCGCTCTCGGGGTCCGTGGTTCGGCCGACCTGGCGCGCGCGACTCTTCAATATTCGACGATGGGGAAAGCATTTCCGACTTACGGTATCGAGAATTGCATCGAGGAATATGACGATATTACAGCCGAAGAGGGCTTCGCCTGGGCCGGCGAGAAGTTCATGGATTTCATCGTTCGTCCGATGTGTTACGGGAACGCGGGAACCGCGCTGGAACACACCAGCCTCTTCGACGCGATCCGGCTGTTCAGGAGTAACCTCAAGCAGCCGAAGCACTACGGTTTCCGGGGCGGGAATCGCGCGCTTCCGCGGAAGCTGGCCGAATTGGTTCCGGTGATGTTGAATGCGGAAGTGAGCGAGCTTCTGACGACCGGTGATGCGGTGACGGGCGCCAAGCTGGCCGACGGGCGGACGATCGAGGCGGGGCACGTGATCCTGTGCACCACGCCGAATGTCGCCGCGCGTCTTACACCCGCGATGTTCGAGCGGGCGAAGGCTTTTCTGTCGGACTTCGACCACACGCGCCTCGCGCTCGCTTATTTCTATTTCGATCGTCCGGTCGACAGCGCGGGTATCAGCTTCGGCACCGCCTATCCCGAAAAGCGCTACTTCAACCTCTCCATCAACCACACGGCGATGCGGCCGTTCCAGGTTCCGAGCGGGAAAGCGATTATTTCGGCTTGGTCTGCCTACCCCGGCGCTATCGAGATGCTCGAAAAGTCGGACGATGAGATACTGGAGATTGCGTTCGAGGAGATGAAGCTCTTTTACCCGGGTCTGTCGAAGGACTGGGTCGAGCATTCGGAAGTGGTCCGACACAATTGGGGCTATGCTCGCCAAGCTCCCGGTGCCTGCCGCCGCCTGCTGGACTTCCGGGCTGACGCCGAGGGATATAAGGGCCTCTCCTACGCCAATGCGGACCTCAACCTCGTGGCTCTGGAATCAGGCGTCATGATGGGCAAGGAGGCAGCCTCGCGTGCCGTCGAAAGCCTGCGCGAACCCGCTTGAACGCCTCCCGGATCGCCATCGGGACAGATGATCCGGAACGCGGCATGCAATTCCGTCGTGAGTCGCCGCTTTCGCGCCGCGCAACGCGTCCGCTCCTCAGGGAGTGGAACAAGGCTTCGAGGGGCCAAGTCAGATCCGTTCCTGTCTTTGCCGTGTTCGGCGGCGCGAGCCGCTTGAGTCCTGCCCGTTCAGGCAGCCGGCATCGTCAGGAGCTTGGCGAGCCCGTCAATCAGCCTCGGCAAACGGTCCGGCGAAAATCTCGCCGGTTCTACAGGCAACGAATGCATCCAGCCGTCGGATATGGCGCAAATCTGATCTACCAGGACGTCCGCAGGCACGTCGTTGCGGATGCTCCCGGATTTTTGCCAGCCCAATAGCAGCGTTTCATAATTTTCACGGTATCGTGCGTAGCGTCGGGCGAATACTTCGGCGCAGCGGGGTTCGCCGACCGCATATGTGCCGAGCTGGGCATTGACCATCCACAATTCCTTGTCGGACATCCATTCGAGCCAGCACTCGGCGCTCGCCTTCACGCCCTCCACATGTCGCATCGCGTGCAGCATCGCATCGAATTCGTCGAACAGATGCTCGGCCGCGGCGACCATCATCGTTTCCTTGTTGTCGAAATAATATGATACCGCGCCCGTGGTGAAACCAGCGCGCAAGGCGACCTTGCGAACGGATGCGCCGATGTAGCCTTCCTCGGCGATCACCGACATCACGGCTTTGATCAACTTCGATTTTTGCGCGGAACGATCTCCGATCGGCCGGCCACGCTCACGTCGTGCTTTCGGCTTGTCTGCCTTCAGTATTTTCTGGGCGTCGCTTGTCGAGAGTTCCATATTCTGGGTCTAGCCACCGGGTTGTAATATCGCAACAATTGATATGGAAAATATGTGGCCGCAAATGTCCGGTGGGCGGCTTTCTGCAGTACCTCTCGTGCGAATAATCCCTCTTCATTGGTCATCCGGCAGCGAACCGGATCGCGCCGAACACGTCGAGGCGGGTGACGAAATTTGACCGAACGGCCGTGCTAGGCTTCACGATGGCGTTCCCGCGTAGAATTCCTCAAGGCGCTTATGGCCGCTTCGATGTCGAACGGTCAGGCCGCGTTTGCCGGTCACGGCGCTGCGCGCGCGTATCGCATCGTCACTAGGGCGTGAGGTCTTTGATCTTCGCCACTCGACCGATAACCTTGGCGACCGAAGAGTTAGTTCGGCTTGGCACCTTTAGCGAGCGGCGGAGCAGCGAGCACGATGAGGCCATCAATTAGCGCCTTGCTGCGCTCCGCCGTGTATCGCTGCGGTTCGATGGGGAGAGTCATCGCCCATCCATCCGCCATCGCGCAAAGCTGGTCGGCAAGGATCTCGGCCGGTATATCGGCTCGCACATTGCCAGCCGTTTGCCATGCCATTATAATCGCCGCGTAATTTTCACGATATCGGGAGTATCTCCGCGAAAAAACCTCTGCGCACCGCGGTTCCTGCGACGCATAAGCGAGGAGTTGGGAATTCGCGAGCCATAGTTCGGTGTCGGTGGACATGCGGCTGAGCCACCGTTCGAAGCCTTCCCTCATGCTCGGGGTACGGCGCAACGGCCGGAGCATCGCATCGAACTCGTCGAAGAGGTGCTCGGCCGCGGCGGCCATCATGGCTTCCTTGTTGTCGAAATAATAGGATACCGCGCCTGTTGTAAACCCCGCCTGTTTCGCCACTTTGCGAAGCGATGCGCCAATATAGCCTTCCTTTGCGATAACGGTCATAACCGCATTCAGCAGCTTGGCCCGTTGTCCAGCTCGATCGCCAACCGGGCGGCCTCGTCCGGCCTTCACGGGTCGAGCCGGCGCATCCATTACGGCGATTTCATCGTTGGATTTCATCTGTCTGCTATAGATGAGATGTTTGTGCGATATCAATAGCCCAACGTCTGCGGTCAAAAATTGCGCGGCCACCATAGATCGAAGCCGAAATTCTTGGATTGCGACGGCCAAGGCTGAACCGGCAAACATTGTCTCGACTTGTTAGGCAGCGAAGATAAAGCGGTGCATCGCGTAGCGCACAAAGCTGTATGTATCGCTCGATCCTGCCTGCCTCCTCAATCCTCGGTCATGCGCCGGCCTTCTCGGCGAACTCCCACGCCTTTTCGGCGAGCGGCAGGACGCGTTCGGACATGGCCTTTGCGTGCGCCGACGAGGCGGTGCCGTCGATCACGCGCTTCTTGATCCCCTGCATGATGCCGGCGAGGCGGAAGAAATTATAGGCGAAATACCAGTTCATGTCGGGCACGCCGTCGCGGCCGGTGGCGGCGCAATAGCGTTCGACCATCTCGTCGAGCTCGGGAATGCCGAGTGCGGCGCGGTCGAGATCCATCACCCCCGAACGCCCGCCATTCTCGGTGACCCACGCCATCGCGACATAGGTGAAATCGGCGAGCGGGTCGCCGAGCGTCGACAGCTCCCAGTCGAGCACCGCGAGCACTTGCGCGCGATCTTTGGCATAGATCATATTGTCGATGCGATAATCGCCGTGGACGACGCTGGTGCGCGTCTGCTCGGGCAGCGTCGCGGGCAGCCACGCGATCAGCTGCTCCATCTCGTCCATCGTCTCGGTTTCGGACAGCCGGTATTGCTTGGTCCAGCGGTCGACCTGGCGGCCGAAATAATTGCCCGGCTTGCCGAAGTCCGACAGACCCGCCGCCTCGATATCGACGCTGTGCAGTGCGGCGAGCGTGTCGATCATAGCATGATAGGTCGCACGGCGGTTCTCGGGGGTCGAGCCGGGCATCGACCCGTCCCAGATTGTCTGCCCGTCGACCATGCCCATGACGTAGAACCAGCTGCCGACGACGCTGTCGTCGGTGCAGAGGCCGTACTGGCGCGCGACGGGGAAGCCGGTCTTATGGAGTCCGGCCTGCACCTTGTACTCGCGGTCGACCGCGTGCGCCGAGGGGAGGAGCGGGCCGAAAGGCTTGCGACGCAGGACATAATTGCCCGAGGGCGCGCTGATCTTGTACGTCGGGTTCGACTGGCCGCCCGCAAACTTGCTTTGGGTGAGCGGGCCTTTGAAGCCTTCGACATTCGCCTCCATCCACTGGGTCAGCTTCGCTTCGTCGAGTATGTCGGCGCCCTCGGGGGCGACGGTGCCGCTGAAGGCCTTTTGCGCGTCCACTGATGTCGTCATGCGTGTCTCTCTTATCCGTTTCGGGGCCGTTCGGGGTTATACGGCTTATCTCCGCAAATCCCGGCCCTTCATCCTTGCTTAGCGCGAAACACCGATGTCGCCCGACGAGTAGCCGGAGTCGCTGGCGCCGCTGTGCTTGGCGAACTCGATGCGGGCGATCGCGCGCGCGTGCACCTCGTCGGGACCGTCGGCGAGTCGCAGCGTACGTTGATGCGCATAAGCGTTGGCGAGGCCGAAGTCTTCGGAGACGCCCGCCGCGCCATGCGCCTGGATCGCATCGTCGATGATCGAGAGTGCCATGTTCGGCGCCTGCACCTTGATCATCGCGATCTCGGCCGCGGCCGACTTGTTGCCGACCTTGTCCATCATGTCGGCGGCTTTCAGGCAGAGCAGGCGTGTCATCTCGATGTCGATCCGCGCGCGCGCGATCCGCTGCTCCCAGATGCTGTGCTCGGCGATCGTCTTGCCGAAGGCGACGCGCGATTGCAGCCGCTTGCACATGCGTTCCAGCGCTTCCTCGGCGGTGCCGATCGTGCGCATGCAATGATGGATGCGGCCCGGCCCGAGGCGGCCCTGCGCGATCTCGAAGCCGCGGCCCTCACCCAGCAGCATCGCTTCCTCGGCGTTGACGCGGACGTCCTTCAGCTCGATTTCCATATGGCCGTGCGGCGCGTCGTCGTAGCCGAAGACGGGCAGATGCCGCTTGATGGTGATCCCCGGCGCATCGAGCGGCACGACCAGCATCGACTGCTGCGCGTGGCGCTTGGCGCCGAAATCGGTCTTGCCCATCACGATCGCGACCTCGCAGCGCGGATCGCCCGCGCCCGACGACCACCATTTGGTGCCGTTGATCACATAGTCGTCGCCGTCGCGCTCGATGCGCGTTTCGATGTTCGTCGCGTCGGACGAGGCGACCGCGGGCTCGGTCATCAGGAAGGCCGAGCGGATCTCGCCGTTCATCAGCGGCTTCAGATATTTGTCCTTCTGCGCGCGCGTCCCGTAACGATGGAACACTTCCATATTGCCCGTGTCGGGCGCCGAGCAGTTGAACACCTCGCTGGCAAAGCCGACGCGCCCCATTTCCTCGGCGCAGAGCGCATATTCGAGGTTGGTGAGTCCCGGCCCCTCAAACTCGAACGTCTCGTCGACATGGTGATGCGCGGCGCTGCGTGGCGGCATGAACAGGTTCCAGATGCCCGCGGCCTTCGCCTCGGCCTTCAGATCCTCGACGACCTGGATGACTTTCCAGCGATCGCCGGCGGCATCCTGTTCCTTGTAGATCGGGTAAGCGGGGCGGACCTTGCGTTCGATGAATTCGCGCACCCGGTCGCGCCAATAGACCTGCCGGTCGGTGAGATCGAAATCCATCTGCGTTCCTTCCTTCCATGCGCCCGCGAAGCCCTTGCGATCCACCGATTGCAGGTCTGCAGGCAACCCGTCGCAGCCGCCTCCGAATTTCACACGAACGCGACGAATCAGTGAGAATGCGCCTCCTACCTATTTTTTGGCGCATTTGTAATCTTAAATCGGCAAGCAAAACCTTTGCCGTCCCCGCCTTGGGCGAATCCCGGCTGACCATACCTCCGAAATCGGAAGCAAATTAAGATTGCGATTGTTATCGAAAGATGTAGGCTCGGTGGTAGCGCGACTTTTGATATGTGAAGAGAGGAAAGTGACATGAGTTCGACCGAAGGAAAAAAGACGTCATGCAATCCCCCCGCGCTCCAGCGCGGAGCCGATGATTATCATCTTTCCCAGGCCATGCGCGTCGGAAACATGGTCTGGACCTCGGGGCAGGTTGGCGCCACGGTTGTCGACGGCGCGCTTCATATTCCCGAAGGGCTCGCAGCGCAGACACGTCTTGCATTCGAAAATGTGAAGGCGGTCCTGGAATCCGCGGGCGCGACGATGGCGGATATCGTGGAGATGACGCTCTATGTGACCGACATGTCGAAAGACATGGAGCATTTCGGGCCGATCAAGGATGAATTCGTTCCCGCGCCTTATCCGGCCGTTACGGGGATCGAGATCAGCCGGCTCGCGTTGCCTGGCCTGCTGATCGAAATCAAGGTTGTCGCGGTGATCGGCTCCGGAGCCAATTGAGGCCTTGCACTCCAAAATATGGGGAACGGGCCCGCCGGGATCGCAGCTTGGGGTGCGGCCCGGGCGGGCCTATCTGCCTTGCCACTCGGCGAGATTGACGACCGGCTGAGCATCGAAGGCGCCTCGCAACCGCAGCGTAAGATTGGCTTACTGTAAATTAGATCACAACTGTTGCTATTATACGTGCCGATTGCTATGCGCCTGCCTTCTGAAACGGGCGACAGGCATGGCACTGTCGCCGGGCGAGGAGATCTGGTTCGGCGCTGGATCCGCCTGGCTTCGGCGTTTTCAACACCGGGTTTCTCTCCCACCCGGCGAGTGCGAGGCGGCAAGGGCACGCCGCCTCGCGCTGATTTTACGACATTCGCAGACATGAAGGAGCGGCAATGAAAATGTTCGATCTCAGCGGCAAGACCGCTATCATCACCGGGTCGAGCCGCGGCATCGGCCGGGCCATCGCCGAAGCTTTTGCCGAAGCCGGCGCGCGGGTGGTGATTTCGAGCCGCAGACAGGATGCCTGCGAGCAGGTCGCGGCGGAGATCAACACGAAGGTCGGCGCGGACCGCGCCATCGCGGTCGCGGCCAGCATCTCGGATAAGGCGGCGCTCCAGCATCTCGTCGACCGCACCCGCGAGCAATTCGGACAGATCGACATTCTCGTCTGCAACGCCGCGACCAATCCCTATTACGGTCCGATGGCGGGGATCAGCGACGAACAATTTCGCAAGATTTTCGACAATAATGTCCTGTCCAACCACTGGCTCATCACGATGGTCGCGCCCGAGATGACCGCGCGACGCGACGGTGCCGTCATCATCATATCCTCCGTCGGCGGCCTGATCGCCTCGGACACCATCGGCGCCTACAATGTATCAAAAGCCGCCGATTTCCAGCTCGTGCGCAATCTCGCGCTCGAACTCGGCCGGCAGAGCGTCCGTGTCAATGCGATCGCTCCCGGCGTCATTCGTACCGATTTTGCGCGTGCGCTGTGGGAAGATCCCGAAGCCGAGGCCGCGTTGCAGCGGGCCGTGCCGCTCGGCCGGATCGGCGAGCCCGAGGACATTGCAGGGACCGCTTTGTTCCTGGCGTCGGATGCGGGCCGCTATGTCAACGGGCAGGGAATCGTGGTCGATGGCGGAATGACGGTACGCGCAGGTCTCTAGCGCACACGTCCAGGCGTTCGGCGGCATTTTCGGAGGAGGGGAACCCGCTCCCGGGCCTCAGGGCACTTTTCTTATCCCTATGACGCTGCCGATCTGCTTCGGCCGGGGCAATTTCGCGTGCGCCGCGGCCATCTTCTCGATGCGCTGCATCGCCCAGGCGGGCCAGGGCGCCGAACGCCGCGTCGCATAATCTATATTCATCAGCATCAGTTCGTTGGTTGCAACGAGCCGGCCGTCGTTTTCGGCATACATGGTGTGACACAGGTGAACGCGCTTGCGGTCGTGGTCGAGTATCCGGGATTCCACGCGAAAGCCTTCGTCCTCTTTCATCTCGCTTTCGTAATTCACATGCGCTTCGAGCACGAAATACATGCCGATCTTGTGGCTCGTATATTCATAAGGCAGGCCCAGATTGTTGAAGAGCTCGCCCGTCGCATGGTCGAATGCCACGACATAATACCCGACGTTCATGTGCCCGTTCCAGTCGGTCCAGGCGTTGATTACAGTGGCGCGGTAAACGTCGAAAGGGGTCTCGAGGTTCAGGGTTTCGAGAATGTAGGGAGGTGTGTCCATAGCCGGTCAGTCCATTTGAAGGGGTGGTTCGATGGCGCTCGTTTCGCGAGCATCCACAGGCTGAAACCGATTTTCGCATGTTGCGGCACCTGAGGCCGATTCCGTTCGAGACCGGCCGGCAGCGAAGGATGCGATTTTTTGTGCGACGATGGCGCCGATCCAGCAGGCGGTCAGAACCGCGCCGGACATGACAAATAGCAGGTGCGAAGAATGTCTCGAGAGTAGCTGGCCCGCAAGTTCCGCGCTCGCGGCAAAGGCGGCCGCGTCGATCGCTGGATAGGCCACATAGATGCGATCGGTGAAATCCAGCGAACGGACGAGCCCCAGATAATAGACATAGCCCATGGTTGCAAATATCGCATGGCCTGCAAAACCGATCCCGAATACGATCGGGGACGCGCTCGTCATGGCGACATAGCTCAGGACGATGCCCACGGTCGCCGCTCCGATCATCGTCGTTTCCGAGAGGCGTTTCCCGACCGCGGCCGGCACGAGCGCGCCCGCAAGCGAAGAGATGAGAGCAACCGCTACGAACAGACCTACGGCTTCGGGACCGATGCCGTTCGCGGTCGCGATCGATGCAACGAACGCACCCACGCCGCCCATGACGACGCCGGTAAATATAGCGCCTGCGATAGCCGCCAGAATCGGCGCCGCCAGCGTCTGTCCTGGTTTGCCCGCCCTGACGTCTGAGAGCGCCTCGGGGGCGGCGGCATTCTTGCCGACAAACTGCCAATCGCGCAGCGCCGCCGCGCACGGGATCATCGCAAGGAACAATCCCGCTATGACGATAAGCGCGCCCTGCTCACCGTAATGCGGCACGACTACCGCGGGGAGCAGATAGGCGACGATGGCTGCGATCAGCGACGATCCGAAAAGCGCGATGCTATAGGCCCGCAGCGGGTCGCGGGCATTGCCCAACGCCGTATAGGCCGGCGTCGCCACGCAGCCGCTCGTCAGCCCGACGAGAAACCAGCCATAAGCCAGTTGATCGGACTGGAACAGGAAGGCGACCGCGAGCAACGCGGCTGCCGCTGCCAGAATGCCGACCGTGGTGACCCATCGCGGGTTGGAGCGATAAACCCAGAAAGGAGCCGTGCCGATCACGATTCCCCTTCCCAGGACAAAGGCGGCGCCAAGCGTTCCCAAGTCGCTTTCGCTGACACCGCGACTTTGCTGGGTTGCCTGGAAGATGATCGACAAAATATTCGGAAGAAGAATTCCGATCGACCATAGCGAACCGGCCGAGAAACCCGGCAGGCGCTTCGGCCGGAATTCCGCAGGCGTCGCGGTGGTCATCGATCGCACCGGTCGTCATGCTCCTGAGCGGCGAAATTCATGCGTCGGCGAGCCGGCCGCACGATTGCCGACTTCGCGCATTTTTCCAAGCCCCTGCACTTGCCGGTTCTGTCTCGATGCAAGCTTTCATGGCCCAACTCCCGTTTTCGACGAAGCCTTCTGGATTGTGAGTAATCCGCTTGCCGTTGCTCCCGCATAAATTTTGATAACGATTGTGTCTATAAAAGATGGTGGGGCGATGCAAATGTCGTTCGTACGATTGCGGACGCGCCATTGATCCGGACCAATAGGAAATTCCGTACGTTGGGCGCTGAAGCAGGGGAAGGCGCGTCGGCGTGCTGGAATAGCCGTGAAGCGCGCGAATTTCCGGCCGGTGCCGATATCTCCATCCGCGTTTGACAATTGAATTGCGCGTGTTATTATATTTTGTGCCTGGAGCTGGTCCCGACCCGGAACGAGTCGGTTGGCTGCGGTCTGGTCGACATTTCGCAACCGGTCTCAGGTGTTGGATGGAGATTCTAAAGAATAGCTGCGGCGAGGAGTCATTGGCATGCAAGTTACCGATCAACAAAAGCACGATCTCGCGGTCGATGGCGCCATTGTCGTAAGGGGCCTGTTTTCCCCCGAGCGTCTGGAGCGCATGCGCGAAGCGTTCGATTATGGAATCGAGCATCCGAGCGCGCTTCATGGTTACGCGTTCAAGGGGACCGAGCAGGAAACCTTCAACGACTACGGCAACTACGAGAATCGGGCCGTGCACCTCGATACCGTGAAAGAGCTCGGACTCGAGAACTTCGTCGCCTCGCTCTGGGATTCCGAACATGTCTGGTTCGTCGGCGAAGAGATTTTCATCAAGAAGGGCGGTCTCGGGGGGCGTTCGCCGTGGCACCAAGACACATCCTATTCGCCGATCGCGGGGCCGCATCTTCTCAACATCTGGACGCCCTTCGAGAAGATCCCGCGGAAAAATGCGCTGGAGTTTGTGCGAGGCTCGCACCGCACCATCCAGTATAACGGCACGTCGTACAACGACGCGCGCGATCACACCCAGCCGCTATGGCACGACACGGAATGGCCGCGGCTGCCCGACATCGAGGCGGAGCGGGCGAAAGAGCCGTCGTCGTGGGACGTCTTCACCTATGATCTCGACGTCGGGGATGCGCTCGTATTCCATTCGGGCATCCTTCATGGCGGCGCCCCGGTCACGCCCGACTGCCCGACGCGCCATACGCTGGTCTATCGCTTCTACGGCGACCAGGCCTATTATCGGCCGCTGCCGGTCGAAGGCGGCAGCAGCTATGATTATGATATCAGCGGGCTCAACGATGCTTCGCAGACGCCGGGGGAGCCCTATCGCTCGCCCTATATGGACCAGCTTCGCTGATCGACCCGCATATCGGCCCGGCGTGCGGCGCTAAGAATGCGTGTCTAGAGCCGGGCAATATGCCGGGAGCCGGGTAGACTTAGCCTGAAATGGAACCGGATATCGCTCGGATCGGAGCGACGGCGACCGCGCCCCATGATGCGGTCCGCGGCGGCGCCTGACATCGCATCGATCGTCCCGACGCCCGGAGCCCGCCCGTCGAAGCGATAAACGGAGGAGAGGACAATGAAAGAGATGGTGTTTGGCCTTGAAGTGGCGTGCGCTTTTGGGAGCGTCGACGCCAGTCGTCCCTCTCGATGGACCCGCGGGGCATCGCGGACTGCATCATGATCAAGACCGACACCAAACAATTATTGTCGCTTCTGGGCGCACAGGAAGGACCCGCTCTCCACGAGGTTACGCCGGACGAAGCGCGCGAACTCTATCGGACAATGATCGGTGCGGTCGATTTACCGCCGGAACCGGTCGTGCAGACGGTCGATTTCGCGATCGAAGCGGATAGTCATTCCATCCCGGTACGATACTATCGGCCCGTCGTGGACGCGAAGGGACCTGTCGTTCTCTTTTTCCACGGCGGCGGCTGGGTACTCGGCGATATCGACACCCATCACAGCTTTTGCACCTTTCTTGCCAACCGGCTGCACCTGCGTCTCTTGTCGGTCGACTATCGATTGGCCCCGGAACACCCCTTTCCGGCGGCCTATGAGGATTGCCTTCGCGCGGCGGAATGGGCGTTGTCGTCGCCCTCCGAACTCGGCGCGCCGGTATCCGCGATTGCGCTGGCCGGCGACAGCGCCGGCGGCAGTCTCGCCGCAGCGGTCGCGCTCCGGCTCAACGAAGAGGGCGCTTCGCGCGCCATCGCGCAACTCCTATTCTATCCCGCTACCGATCTGACCTCGCAAGGGGGGTCATTCGAGGAGTTCGGCGAGGGATATGTTCTCGACCAGCCGCTCATGCTCTGGTTCCGGGACCATTATGCGCCCGGGGGAAGCGACTGGACCGATCCGCGGACATCGGTCCTTCTCGCCGAGGACATATCGGCGATGCCGGCAACCATATTGGTGACGTGCGGCCTCGATCCCTTGCGCGATCAGGGGCGCGCGCTCGGTCGGCGGTTGCTCGATGCCGGGATCACACTGTTGTTTCGTGAAGATGCCGGCCAGATTCACGGCATGGTGAATATGCGGAGCGTGCTCGGATCCTCGGTTCCCTTGATCGAGCGCGTCGCCGAGGATTTCAGAACCCTGATTGCCGCGAACGGCGCAGGGCAATAGCCAAAGGCACAGATGATGGTAGAGGCAAGCGAGGCGACCAGGCAGGATGTTCCCCACTTTGACGTCCTGATCGTTGGCGCCGGCATTTCCGGTATCGGTTCGGCCTGGCATTTACGCGATCAATGCCCCGACAAGAGCTATGTGATTCTCGAATCCAAGCTGGGTTTCGGAGGGACATGGGATACGCATCAATATCCTGGCTGCCGCTCGGACTCCGACCTTTATACCTATGGGTACCGTTTCAAGCCGTGGGCCGGGTCTCCGATCGCGAGCCGCGACCAGATTCTGAACTATCTGCGCGAGGTGGTCGAGGATGCCGGCATTGCCGGCCATATTCGCTTCGGACACCGCATCAGGAGCTGTCGCTGGTCAAGCGGCGAAAACCGCTGGACGGTCGAAGCCGAACGACTTTCCGACGGCGAAGTGGTGATATTCACCGCGAGCTTTCTGTCGATGTGCGCGGGGTGTTACGATCATGAGCGCCCGAATATTCCGGAGTGGCCGACGCTTGCGGACTACAGGGGGATATTTGTTCATGCACAGCAATGGGATCCCGCCACCGATTATTCGGGCAAGCGCATATTGGTGAT
This sequence comes from Sphingopyxis sp. EU05-FHT14B03, assembly GCF_058790875.1. Taxonomy (NCBI): domain Bacteria; kingdom Pseudomonadati; phylum Pseudomonadota; class Alphaproteobacteria; order Sphingomonadales; family Sphingopyxidaceae; genus Sphingopyxis; species Sphingopyxis sp. EU05-FHT14B03. The sequence continues at coordinate 284,769 of NZ_JBYTDC010000004.1, read as the reverse complement.
CGGATCGGGCGCGACCGCCGCGACGATCGTCCCCGCGTTCGCCGAGAAGGCCGCGCATGTGACGATGCTGCAGCGCTCACCGACCTATTTCTATTGTTCGGAGAACAGGAACGAACTCGCCGAGCGGCTCCAGCAGATCGGAATCGACGAAGAAACCATCCACCGGGTCGTGCGGGCGCAGGTGCTTCACGACCAAGACCTCGTCGCCGACCGGTGCCTGACCGAGCCCGACAAGGTTTTCGAGGATCTGAAAGATTTGATCCGCGCCTACTCAGGCGACCCCGACTTCGAGTTCGAGCCCCATTTCATCCCCAAATACCGGCCCTGGCAGCAGCGACTGGCATTCTGTCCCGAGGGCGATATCTTCAAGGCCGTGACGGCGGGGAAGCTGACCGTCGTCACCGATACGATCGACCGGTTCACCGAGACGGGCCTGCTTACGACTGGCGGCGAGACGATCGACGCCGACATTATTGTCGCCGCGACCGGCTTCAACATGCTGATGATGGGCGGCATCCACTTCGAGGTGGACGGGGAGCCCGTCGATTGGGCCGAGACCGTCGGTTATCGCAGCATGATGATGACCGGCGTGCCCAATCTCCTCTGGGTGATGGGCTATTTCCGGGCAAGCTGGACGTTGCGCGTCGACATGATCGGGGAATTCATGTGCCGGCTGCTGCGCCACATGGACCGCATCGGTGCGAAGAAGGTCGAGGTCGCCTTGCGGCCCGAAGATGCCGGGATGACGATCCTGCCCTGGATCGAGGAAGAGAATTTCAACGCGGGCTATCTTCTACGGGGCCTCCACGAAATGCCGCGTCGCGGAGACAAGCCCGAATGGCGACATACGCAGGACCATCGCTCCGAGTCTGAGGCGTTTCCCGCGATAGATTTGGCCGATGCGGTCTTTGTTTATGGCGGCAACGTGTCCGCGGAGGCCGGCGCTATCGCGGCCGAATAGCGAGCGGGCATCCATTGCAGAGATAAGCAGATACAAATGATGATGATCGGGAGAGATAGTGATGAAGACATGGCTTCTGGGGGGCACGCTCGTTGGCGCTGCCCTGGCACTGGCGGCATGCGATGCGTCGAACAGCAATAGCGCGTCGGGCGCTTCGCTTGACGAGGCGGAAAAGGCCAGCGAGGCCCTGCTCAAGACCGGCGGCAACGGCGATAACTGGGCCGGCATCGGCTACAGCTACGACGAACAGCGCTTCAGCCCGCTCACCGACGTCAACGACAAGAATGTCGGCGAGCTCGGTATCGCCTGGTTCGCCGACCTCGAGGACGCACGCGGGCAGGAGGCGACCCCGGTCGTCGTCGACGGTATCCTCTATGTCAGCCACGCTTGGTCGAAGGTCGATGCGTGGGACGCCGCGACCGGCAAGAAGCTCTGGTCTTTCGATCCCAAGGTGCCGGGCGAACGCGCGGTCAGCGCCTGCTGCGACGTCGTCAACCGCGGCGTCGCCGTCTGGGGCGACAAACTCTTTGTCGGCGCGCTCGACGGCCGCCTGATCGCGCTCGACAAGAAGACCGGCAAGGAGCTGTGGTCGACGCAGACCTTCGACACCTCGAAGCCCTATACGATCACCGGCGCCCCGCGTGTCGTGAAGGACATGGTGCTGATCGGCAACGGCGGCGCCGAGTTCGGGGTGCGCGGCTATGTCACCGCCTATGATGCCGACACAGGCAAGGAGCGCTGGCGCTTCTACACGGCGCCCAACCCCAAGAAGGAAAAGGACGGCGCGGCGTCGGACGATATCTTCGCGAGCAAGGCCAACGCCACCTGGTCCGACAAGGGCGAGTGGCAGACCTCGGGCGGCGGCGGCACCGTGTGGGACGCGATCGTTTACGACAAGGACCTCGACCAGATCTATCTCGGCGTCGGGAACGGCAATCCGTGGAACCATGGCACGCGCTCGAATGGCGAAGGCGACAACTGGTTCCTCTCCTCGGTCGTCGCGCTCGACGCGACGACTGGCAAATATAAATGGCACTATCAGGAAACACCGGGCGAGACCTGGGACTATACCGCGACCCAGCCGATCATTCTCGCCGAGCAGGCGGTGAACGGCAAACCGACGAAAGTGCTGTACCACGCGCCGAAGAACGGCTTTTTCTTCACGATCGACCGCACCAACGGCAAGCTGATCGATGCCAAGCCCTTCGTCGACGGAATCAACTGGGCGAGCGGCTACGACATGACGACCGGTCGCCCGATCGAGAAGCCCGAGGCGCGCTTCTACAAGACGGGCAAGCCCTTCATCGCAATCCCGGGGGCGATGGGCGCGCATAGTTGGCATCCGATGAGCTTCAACCCCGTGACCGGGCTCGTCTACATCCCGGCGCAGCAGGTACCGCAAGGCTATCTCAACGAGATGGACGCGCTCGACAAACGCCAGGCGCTCGGGTTCAATGTCGGCACCTCGCTCAACAAGACGCTGCTTCCCGACGACAAGGCCGCTTTCAAGGCGGCGATCGCGGCGACCACCGGCCGCCTCGTCGCCTTCGATCCGCGCGCGGGGAAGATCGCCTGGTCGGTGCCCTATCCGTCGGCATGGAACGGCGGCACGATGACCACCGCGGGCAACCTTGTCTTCCAGGGCACGAGCACCGGCCGTTTCCGCGCCTATGCCGCCGATACCGGCAAGCAGCTGCTCGATCTCGACATGCAGTCGGGGATCATCGGAGGGCCCTCGACGTTCCGCGTCGGTGGGGTGCAATATATCGCCTTCCAGACCGGCAAGGGCGGGGTATTCCCGCTGGCTGCGGGGGTGGCCGGCGGCGTCACACGTAAGGTGCCGAACATTCCGCGCCTGGTGGTGCTCAAGATCGGCGGCACGGCGAAGTTTCCCGGATTGCCTGCGTCGACGGTGCTCGCGTGGAACCCGCCGCCGCAATTCGGCACCCCCGCACAGATCGCGGCGGGTAAGGCGCATTTCGGCCGCTATTGTTTCGTCTGTCACGGCGACAGCGCGATCGGCAACGGCTTCACCCCCGATCTCCGTGTGTCGGGCGCGCTCGCCAACCCCGATGCGTGGAAGTCGGTGATCCTCGATGGCGCGCTCAAGGACCGCGGCATGGTGAGCTTCGCCAAGGTGCTGACCCCAGCCGATGTCGAGGCGATCCGCGCCTATGTCACCGAGCGGTCGAACTGGACCAAGGCCAATCTGCCGAACGAGACGGCACCGGTCGGCCGCTGAGATTCAGGCCGGGGAAGCGAATCTTTCCCCGGCTCCCGCAAACAAGACGTGCGGCCGCCAAGCCGCGCGTGTGGAGAGTTGAATGCTGGGTTTGATGCAAGACCTGCCGCTTATGGTGGGCCAGTTTCTCGAACATGCCGCCAAGTGGCACGGTGATCGCGAGGTCGTATCGCGCGATGCGCGGGGCCATGTCGAACGCACCACCTATGCCGCCTTGCTCGCCGATGCGAAGCGTGTGTCCGATGCTCTGGCCGCCGAAGGGATCGGGCGTGGCGACCGGGTTGCAACGCTTGGCTGGAACAGCGCGCGCCACCTTGCCGCATGGTATGGTGCAGCCGGGATGGGCGCGGTGCTTCACACGCTCAACCCTCGGCTGTTTCTGGAGCAAATCGCCTATATCGTGAACCATGCCGCCGATCGGCTGCTGCTGGCCGATCCCGGGACGGTCGAGCTGGTCGAGGCGCTGCTGCCCCAGACACCCTTGATACGGAAAGTGGTCCTTCTTTGCGACCGCGCATCGTTGCCCGAGACCAGCTTCGATGCCATGGCCTTCGACGACTGGATCGCGGAGCATGCAAGCGACTATATGTGGGGCGGGTTCGATGAGAACACCGCGTGCGGCCTTTGCTATACGAGCGGCACGACGGGCAATCCCAAGGGCGTGCTCTATTCACACCGCTCCAACTATATCCACGCCTTGATGACGCTGCAGCGCGACGCGCTTGCGCTGTCCGCGCGCGATACGATGCTGCTGGTCGTCCCCATGTATCATGTCAACGCATGGAGCGTCGTCTACTCGGCGCCCGCAGTCGGCGCGAAGCTCGTGCTTCCTGGGCAGCAACTCGACGGGGAATCGATCTACCGGCTGATCGAGGAGGAAGGAGTTACTGTATCGTCGGGCGTCCCGACCGTATGGCAGATGCTGCTGCAATATATGCAGGAAAACGGGAAACGCTTCACCACCCTCGAGCGCGTGACGATCGGCGGATCGGCCTGCCCCGAGTCGCTGATCCGCACCTTCCGCGACGATTATGGCGTCGACGTCATCCAGGGCTGGGGCATGACCGAAACCTCCTCGGTCGGTACGATGTCGGTACCGAGCGGCGCCGTCGCCGCCCTCCCCGAGGAAGAGCAGATGACGTACAGGCTGAAACAGGGCCGGCTGCTCTGTGGGCTCGACATGAAGCTCGTCGATGATGCCGGCAATCGCTTGCCGCACGACGGCCGGACGCCGGGGCGCCTCATGATCAAGGGGCCGACGATCGCGCGCGGCTATTTCGGCGGTGAGGGCGGCGACGTACTCGACGATGAGGGGTTTTTCGACACCGGGGATGTTAGCACGATCGATGCCGAAGGCTATATGCAGATCACCGACCGCGCCAAGGATGTCGTGAAGTCGGGCGGCGAGTGGATCAGTTCGATCGAGATCGAGAATATCGCTGTCGGACACGAAGCGGTGGCGCTGGCCGCAGTCGTCGGCGTCGCGCATCCGCGCTGGGACGAGCGGCCCATCCTGCTCTGCCAGTTGAAGCCGGGCGCCGGCACCGATGCCGCATCGATCCGTGCGTGGCTCGACGGCAAGATCGCCAAATGGTGGATGCCCGACGACATCATCTTCGTCGATGAAATTCCGCTGGGGGCGACCGGCAAGATCGACAAGAAGGCGATCCGCGCGGGCCTGGCGGACTATCAGCTTCCCTTCGAGGCTGCCCGCTGACCCTCGCACCGCGACGCCTGCGCCGCGTGGCGCATAATAAGGAGGATGGCCTGTCATGACCGAATTCAAGCTTCTCATCGATGGCGCGCTCGTTGACGGCGACGCGACGCTTGAGGTGATCAATCCGGCGACCGAGGACATGCTTGCGACCTGCGCGCGCGCCTCGAAGGCGCAGCTCGACGCGGCCGTCGCGGCCGCGGCCGCCGCCTTTCCGCCGTGGAGTGCGCAGCCGATCGACGAGCGGAGGGCGGTGCTGCTCGCGATCGCCGATGCGATTGATGCGCATGCTCACGATCTGGCGCGGCTGCTCGTCCAGGAGCAGGGCAAACCCTTGCCCGAGGCACAGTTCGAAATTGGCGGCGCCGCCGCTTTCTTCCGTTATTTCGCGGGGCTCGATCTCGCTCCCAGGGTGGTGAGCGATGATGAGACCGGACGTGTCGAAGTTCATCGCCGGCCGCTCGGCGTCGTCGGCTGCATCATCCCGTGGAATTTTCCGGTCATCCTGATGGCGTTCAAGCTGCCTGCGGCGCTGCTCGCCGGCAACACGGTGATCGTGAAGCCGGCACCGACGACGCCCCTGACCGCGCTGCGGATCGGCAAGATTATCAAGGACATCGTCCCGCGGGGGGTGGTGAACATCATCGCCGATGCCAACGACCTCGGCAGCGAGATGACGAGGCATCCCGGAATTCGCAAGATCAGCTTTACCGGTTCGACCGAGACCGGACGCAAGGTCATGGCGGGCGCCGCCGATGCGCTGAAGCGCATTTCGCTCGAGCTCGGCGGCAACGACGCCCTCATCATCCTCGACGATGTCGATCCGAGGGAGGTTGCGCCGCAGGTGCTTGCGGCCGCGATGCAGAACGCCGGGCAGGTGTGCATCGCCGCGAAGCGCATCTATGTGCCCGATAGCCTTTACGAGGAGATGTGCGACGAGATCGCGCGGCTTGCCGGAGAAATGATCGTCGGTGACGGGCTCGAGCAGGGCGTCCAGATGGGGCCGCTCCAGAACCGCCAGCAGTTCGAGAAAGTGCTCGGCTTCATCGAGAGCGCGAAAGCCGAGGGCCGGGTGATCGCGGGCGGGGCACGCAAGGGAGAGAAGGGCTTTTTCGTCGAGCCGACCGTGGTTCGCGATATCAGCGACGGCGCGAGACTCGTCGACAAGGAGCAGTTCGGACCGGTGATGCCGCTTATCCGATATAGCGACGCCGAAGACGCCGTGCGACGCGCCAACGCGTCGGAATACGGCCTTGGCGGGTCGGTCTGGGCGCGCGATCGCGAAAGGGCGTGGGACATTGCCGGGCGAATCGAGTCCGGAACCGTCTGGGTGAACAAGCATGCCGATCTCCAGCCGCACCTGCCGTTTGGCGGCGCGAAATTCTCGGGCATCGGATCCGAACTCGGTGAGGAGGGGCTGCGCGAGTTCACGCAGGTCCAGGTGCTGAACATGGCACCCTAGCAGCGGGTGGCAGCCCCTCATCTGATCGTTGGATGGAGATAATTCATGACCTTCAAGGCTGATCTGACCGGCAAGACGGCGTTGGTGACGGGTTCCGCGCGCGGTCTGGGAACGCAGTTCGCCCGGACGCTCGCGGCATCGGGGGCGCGGGTGATCCTCGCCGGCCGTTCTCTAGCGTCGGTGGAAAAGCTTGCGAACGAGATCAGGGCGGGCGGTGGCAGCTGTGAACTGGCCGAAATAGACGTCGGCAGCACCGCCTCGATTACGGCCGCCGGAGATGCGTTGCGGCGAGCGGATATCCTCGTCAACAATGCCGGGGTCGCATGGTATGGACCAACCTCCGAGCAGACCGAGGCGGATTGGGACTCCGTGATCGATATCAACCTCAAGGGCCTGTTCACCTGCTGCCAGATCGCTGCGACGGGCATGCAGGAGCGCGGCGGCGGTTCGATCATCAATATCGCGTCGGTCTTCGGTCTTCGGCAGGGCAAGCACCTGCTTGCCTACTGCACGTCGAAGGCCGCCGTCATCCAGCTGACCAAAACACTGGCTCTCGAATGGGCGCCGCTCGGAATCCGGGTCAATGCGATCGCACCAGGCCATTTCCTGACCGACATGAATGCCGGAATAGAGGAGAGCGACGAGGGGAAGGCGCTGATCAACCGGATTCCTCAGCAGCGCCTCGGAACCGTAGAGGAACTGGACGGGCCGCTTCTTCTTCTCGCGTCCGACGCGTCGAGCTATATGACCGGAAGCGTGATCGTGGTCGACGGCGGGCAAATCGTCTCCAACCTTTAGATGTCGGCTCCCGGGGGCTGGCGGATTGACTGCGGCTTCGGCCCGAAGCGGCCTTTCTATGCCGACATTGTCGCCACCCGCAGGCGAGATCCTGCGCTACCCTCGAACGCCCGGCGCTTGTCACGATTGCCGTTCAGGCTCCGCGGCGGACCTTTCGGTTAACGCGGCTGTCGAGGATATGGGCGCCACGGAGCAACGACTTCATGGCGAGCCATTGGAAGGGCTCGGGAAGGGTCGATGGCGATTTATGTTGTAGCGCCTCGAAATAGGGATGCGCTGTTCCGGTGATATGTTCCGCGAGCAAGTGACCGACGAAGGACTGGGTTCCGATGCCGTGCCCCGAGCATCCCGCGGTATATCTGATATTCTCATGATCGCCGGTCAAACCGACCACCGGGAGCCCGTCGTAGGCAAAGCTGATATATCCGCTCCAGCTTGACCGAATTGCAACGTCACGCATCGTCGGGAGCCGGTCGTAGAGCCCGATAGCGAGATCCCGGTACGCTCTGTTGTCCGCCACGTTCGGCGTCGATGACCCATAGGCATAATACAACCGCTTCGTTGTGACGACGAGGCTATTGTGCGCGGTCAGGCGATAGCTCTCCATCACGAGGTGTTGTGTCGTGACGCCTTCGCGGTTCGGCCAGCCGAGACTGGCAAGTTGCGCTTCGGTCAAAGGCTCGGTCTCGATCGCCGAGACACGCAGCGGAACGACCTTGTCTCGCAGCAGGCCCAGCTGCGGGGTATAGGCATTGGACGCAAGGACGAGCTGCGGCGCATGGGCACTGCCGTGTGGTGTCTTGCAGACGATCGTCCGGCCTGCCGCGAACGACAGGACCGGGGTATTTTCATAGATTTTTACCCCCAACGAAAGCGCGGCGCGCCGAAGCCCCGCTATATATTTGCCGGGGTGGAGCGTCCCGCCGCCGGGCGTCGCATAGCCGAAGAGGAACGCTGGCGGAATGCCGCGGGCGCGCATCGCGGCCTCGTCGAGATATTCGGCCGGAGCGCCGAGTTCGATCCCCAGTTCCATGTTCGCGCGAAGCAGCCTTTCCTGCGACGGATGGACTCCCGCGCGGATCAATCCGGAATTCACATAGTCGCAATCGATCCCGTAGCGATCGAGCTTCTGTTCGACATAGGAGACGCCGTCCTCGAAATAGCGGACGATTTTCGAGACCTGTTCGCGCCCGACCTTTTTCATGAAGAGATGATAGTCGAGGCCCTGACCGCCTGCGAGATAACCGGCGTTGCGCCCGCTCGCTCCAAATCCCGCGAATTCCCGCTCCAGCAGGACGACCTTGATGCCCCGCGCGGCGAGTTCGAGAGCCGTCGAAAGACCGGCGAAGCCGCCGCCGATGACGATGACGTCTGCGCTGGCCTGGCCTTCCAGCGGCGGCTGCGGGTCGCTGGGCCTCTCGATCCATCCGCCGATCGGGCGGTACACCTGGGACGCGCGGGCAATTCGCGCTTCGAGATCGGTACGACCGCTCATTGCATCGACTCCGTCGACAACAGATGCGAGGCAAGCAGCAGCCGGTTGGTACCTGTGGCTGCGGCGTCGAGGCGCTGTGTCTCCCTTCCTCCGAGACCGCGCCGCCTGTGGAGCAACCGATGCCCAATTTGCAGCGTGCGGCACCGCGGTCGTGCGAAAGGCGGAGAAATTGGACCCGCTGAAACTTGCCCGAACTGCATGGCTTCCATCCTCTCGAATTGACGGATAGAATTTAGATATCGTCCGCTTTCTAAAAAGCATGAAAGGCGCCGGAACGCAACATGCGAGCATGGCTCTGCCAGTAAGGGCCCGTTCAGGGCGCGGGCTTTCGAGAGGCCGTGCGATTACCATGACGCACGACGAAGATGGTCTTCGATCCGGCCACATGGCATCGAACGCTTCGGGGGATTTGGGTGGCCGCGCGAAACCTTGGGTCCCGTGGCGATGGTTCGCTTCGATCTGCGTTCTCGCTAGAGCGCCGATCCCTTCGCGAGAAGGGTTCGGAAATAATGCATCATTACGGCATTCTGACGATCGGCCCCAAAGCTGTCGGGGCTTACGGTCCCGTGCACGGCGATGCCGTCGAAAAGGCAGAGCAATGTGTCGGCTGTCAGTTGGGGATCAAGGTCATCGCGGAAAATTCCCCGCTCGATCATCGAGCGGACGGTCCTTTCCCATATTTCGCGCCACCGGGTGAAATCCTGCGCATAGGCTTCGGCCTTTTCGGGCTGCGGAAAAATATAGGCGAGAAAGGCGAAGAAGACCTTCCAGCTATCGAGATTGCTTTCTGCATGGGGAAGGGTGGTCGTGAGCGCATCGACCAGGTCGTCGACTTGTGCATCGGGAGAGAAGACGCCGACATATTTCCCGTGCCGCGTCGCATGAAGCGCAAGGTCCAGTATTTCTTCCTTGTTCAGGAAATGGTGGGTGAGCACTCCGGTCGTCGTCCCGAGCTCGCGCGCTATTGCGCGCATCGACGCCTTGTCGAACCCCTCGCGGGCAATCAGCCGGCGTGCGGCATCGCGCACCGCGAGCCGGCGTTCATCGGACGAAGTGATATCGCGCGGCGGGGGTAGCTGGGAAGAATTGGCCATCGATTGTAAAGGTCTCCAGGGCGGTATTGATCGATCCTAGGGTGCTGGCGCGCGGACACCCAGCTTTAATTCGCCGTCATGCAATCGACCGACACCGGCCGCCCGAAAAGTCGGGGGAGCCCCGCGCAGTGGCGACCGCCCGGTTTTTGCCGTGAGCGCCGCGCGCTCGATCGACGTGTCGCCAAACCGAGGCATGTCGATCGGTCGCGGAAACACCTCGTGAGCGTCTTGTCGCCACCGTGACATTAATTTAGAAGACATGCGTATGAATAAAATGAAGGCGTCGATTTCGCGGCAATGTTGTGCCTCGCCTCGAGCTTTCGCATCGATCGGCCCTGCACTCCGAATTTTACCGATGGAAGGTCGATCATGGTAGACGTCGGCGGGCATCCGAGGCAGGCCGAGCTGGAAGCGGCTCTCGCGGCACATCTCGACCAGGCGCGCGCGCGGCGCTGTGCATCGAAGGAGCATGCGATCGCGGTGCAGATACTGTGCGCGCTCGGCCGTCATGGCGAAGCTGCCGCGCTGCTCGAGCAGCTCGCTGCAATGCCGGCCGGAACCGCCGAGGACGGTGAAGCGCTGGGTTTTGCCGCGTTCGCGGCAGGCGCGCACCAGCTGTCGCGCGACTGCTATGCCAGGGTGGTCGACGCGCGGCCGGACGATCCGCTCGCCTGGTATAATCTGGCAGCCGGGGAGCGGACGATCGGCCGGCTCGACGCGGCGGAAGCAGCCTGCGACCAGGCGCTGCGTCTGTCGCCGGGGGCGTATGAGGCCGCGCTGCTCCGGTCGGTACTTCGTACCCAGACCGTGGATCGCAATCATGTCGATGCCTTGCGAGCCATGCTGGAACGGGCTCCGGGCCCGCCGGCAATCGTCTCTTTGCACTTTGCGCTGGGGAAGGAATATGACGATCTTGGCGACTATGACGCCGCCTTCGACCATTTCGCGAGCGGCGCGAAGGTGCGGCGCCAAACGCTCAGCTATGATGTTGCCGACGACGTTGCGAAGTTGCGACGGATCATCGAGAGCTTCGATGCCGGACGCCTTGCGCTGGCGCCCGAGCTGACACCTCCGGCCTATGGCTTCATCGTCGGGCTGCCGCGCTCGGGCACAACGATGATCGAACGTATCCTGACCGGAAGTCCGCGCGCGCGGAGCAATGGCGAAACCGATAATCTGCTCGGTGCGCTGGGCGAAGGTGCGGCGGCGACCGGGGCCGATGTCTTCGAGCGCGTCGCCGGAGCGAATTGCGCGCGCGTGCTGGCGGGCTATGCGCGGCGCGCGGGCTCGCCCGCTGCAGGTGACATCATCCTCGAAAAGCTGCCGTTCAACTATCTCTATGCCGGTGCTGTCCGGCTCACCTTGCCTTGCGCCCGAACCCTGCTCGTCAATCGTGCGCCCGCCGATAATCTGTTCGCCATGTATTCGACGCTCTTCGGCAGTGCGTATCCGTTCAGCTATTCGTTCGGCGATCTTGCAGCCTATTATTTCGCCTACAGCGAGCTGCTCGATCATTGGCGAAAGGTGCTGGGACCGCAATTGCTGGAAGTCGCCTATGAGGATGTCGTCAGCGAGCCGGAAAGGAACGGCCGCAAGATCGCCGGGCACATGGGTATCGCATGGGACGATGCGATGGTGCGGATCGAAAGGAACAGGACAGCGTCCGCTACCGCCAGCGCGGCCCAGATTCGTCGCCCGATCTACCGGACGGCCGCGGGCCGGTGGCGCAACTATGAGCGGCATCTGCGGCCTTTGTTCGACCTGCTGGAGGCTGGAGGTATCGATCCGTTTCGTACACGGAACAGCCCGGAGGATAGATAGAACGGCGCGCGTTCGACGCGCGCCGTTCGTAAGGCAGCTGCCAGGTTGCGCCCTTGCCCGCCGTAACCCCCGAGGCGGTCGTGGCAGCATTTGCGATTACCAGTTTTTGCTCAGGCGAATACCGACTTCGCGCGGGCGCGAGACCGAATAGGCATTGCCCCAGTTCCCCAGCGTCGCGATCGAGTTGAGGGTGCGCAGGTTAGCCGCATAGACCGCGCGCTTGTCGAGCAGGTTCGTGCCGTAAAGCTCGATGTTCCAGTCATCGATCGCATAGCCGATGCTGCCATTGAACATGATGTAGCCCGGTTGCTTGCTGGCAGGCGCGTTGGTGCTCTGGCTCTTGAGCTGGTTCCACGTGCCGCTGCGGAAATCGAAGCCCAGATTATAGGTCATTTCCCCCTTTCCGGCCGCGTGCGTATAGGTCAGCGACCCTGCGCCGCTCCAGTCGGGCGCCCCCGGCAACTGGTCGCCCTTGACGCCTTGAATGGCATTGGGAACTTCGCTGCCGGCTCCGTCGCCGGCGGGAAGACCGAAGTCCTTGCTCAGCCGTGCCCGCGCATAGGCGAGACCCAGGTTGAAGCTCAGCCCGTCCATCACCGGTCCCGAAAGCTCCATCTCGAACCCCTTGGATTCGGCCGACGAACCGTTCACCACCGCCGGGAAGAGGTTGTAAGGGGTCTGCAGGTCGATCTGCGGATTCTTCCAGTCGACGTAGAAGGCGCTCAGCGAATAATAGATGCGCGCCATCGATCCCTTGATGCCGACCTCGAAATTGTTGGTGCGGTCGGGTTTGTAAACCACAAGTTGTTCAGGCTCGAAGATGATCGGATTGCTTGCCGGAGTCGAGAAAGTGTTCGTCCCGCCGCGACGGAAGCCCTGCGAAAAGGTTGCATAGACCTGTCCGTTCCCGCCGAGCTTGTACGAGGTGTTCACCTTGAAGATCTGATCGGTCCCCTTGGTGGAACTCGCAGAATTGACGGTCTGCACACCGACGCCGTCGACCTCGGGTGAACCGGGAGGCGCGAACAGGGTGCTGAGCAGATTCTGGTTGGACGAGAATTTCTGCTTGAAGACGCGGGCCCCGCCGGTGACCGACCAGGCATCGGTGAGATGGAGAGTGACGTCGCCGAAGAAGGACACTTCGCGGAACCGCTGCGAGGTGACCTGGCTGTAGGCGAGCCCGTCGCTGAGCGTCGGGATATAGGTTGCGTCCGGTTCGCCGAAAAAGCCGTGATAGATCGGCGTCCGGCTTCCACCCGCCGCGAAGCTCTGCTCGCTGGCGCCAGGCGCATAGACGAAGAGGTCGATCTTGCGCCGCTGCTGTTGCAGGAACACGCCGGCGGTATAGTCGATGAAGCCGCCTTCCTTCGAAACGATCCGCAATTCTTCAGTCCACGACCGGTCGCGGTCGTTGTTGGCGACCGGAATGACGGCCCGCGGATTGGCGGGCGCGCCGGTGTAGAAGAAGCCATAAGGCGAGCCGAGCAGGCTGACGGTCGAGTCGTTGGACGAACGCCCGCGGGTTTTGCCATAGGCAACGGTTGCCGAGACGGTGGCGAAGCCAAGGTCGTAGCTCGCATCGAGCGACGCGAGTTCGGTCTGCCGCTTCCAGGGTTCGAGCATCGGGATCGACCGCTCATATTCGCCCGTGGGCTCGAGCTGGATGCGGGGATCGAGCGGCGAGGCACCGCCTTCGAAGCTGTCATTGTCGATATTGCCGCCGACGCCCTTCGACTTGGCGAAATTATAGGCAATTCCTACCGAAAAGTCGTCGGTCGGCTCCCAGCGGATCGCGGCACGCGCGAAGGTCGTGTCGGCGTAATTATAGTCCTTCTTGTTGAAGTAGACGCCGGGGCTGTTCGCCACATCGGTCGAATCGGCGAGAACCGGCGCGCCGTTGATATAGCTGTCGCCCTGGCGCTTCAGCACGTCGCGCGCATCGATGAAGCCGCCCTGGCGCTCCTGTCGCGCGACAAGGCGGATCGCAATCGTGTCGCCGACGGGCAGGTTCACGATGCCGCCGAAGGCATAGGAGGGGTCTTTAGAGTGAGAAAGCTTGCCGACCGAGCCGGTCACCGATCCGCTGACTTCGCCGAGCTTGGGATCGGTCGGGACCACGCGGACCGCACCCGATAGCGAGCCGGCACCATAAAGCGTGCCCTGCGGACCGCGCAGGACTTCCACCCGCGAAAGATCGTAGAGCGGCAGCGAGCCGGTGACGGGCGCGTTGCCGAGGTAGAAGCCGACGGGCGACTGGAAATAGCGCGCGGCGTTCGAGGTCGTCTGCGAGGCGTTCAGGCCGCGGATGATCGGGATCTGGGCCGCCGCCGTCCGCGCGCCGGCATCGATGATGTTGAAGTTGGGAACCTGCCGCGTCAGCGACGCGACGCTGCTGATGTTGGCGCGCTCGAGTTGCTCGCCGCCGTAGGCCGAAATGTTGAACGGCAGGTCGGTCACCCGTTCTTCGCGGCGGCTCGCGGTCACGATGATGTCGCCGTCGCCCGATGGTTCGGACGCCTGCTCTGCGTCCTGCGCCATGGCCGGGGCAGCATACAGGACGGCCGTCAGGGCCATCATGCAACCGGTCGTACCGAGGATTGCCTTGCGACGGCGCGTCGCGAACGCGTGCTGTTTGATCACCGTTATTCTCCCTCTATCGATGCTTCCATCATGTCCCGCCTGAGGAGTGTCACGGACTGCCGAACAGGTTTTCGTGACGGACGTTCTGTTTTATCTGTCGCGCTCTTCGCAGATAAAATGACGATTGTCATTATGTTATTTATTCGTGGTTGGTCCTCACGCCTGGAACGGCTTGCTTGGATGCACGCACGCGATGAAGGAATGGAAGATCAAGTAATTGTATTTGGTAATTATATTCTGATTTCGTTGCCCAAGCGTTATCATCACTCCGGGCATGATGGCTGTCCGTGACTGGCGGCCAGCAACGACGGGCCGGCGGGGCGACTCGGCGATAGGGAGCCGAAGCCATTCTTCCGGAATTTCGCGCGTCCGCTGGAGCATGGAATGAAGGAGCGGGTCGGCGCAATCGGGCGGCCGGACCAGCCGGATGATCGGGGGCATCAGCCAGCGCGGTTCGCTACCCGGGACGGAGTCCGCCTCTTCGACCCGGACTCCGTCCCTTAAGGCGCGGCCGCTTCGCTACTGGAGACCGATACTCGCGGGCTGGCATCGCCATCGCTTCGCTTGGAAGAAAATACCGTCCGTGGCGGCTGTTCCTCCGCCACCTCGCCGCCGTTCCGAGAATCGATCGCTTCCCGGTTGATTTTTACATAACGCTTGTTATTCAGCTTCCGGATTCGCGCGGTTACAGGCTTGAGCGCGATTTTCGGCGCCGTGCGAACGGCATGAATGGGAGGCGGATTTCATGCGCATCGCTGTCCTGAAAGAGCTCGCCGAAGGCGAGGCCCGCGTCGCTGCGACCCCCGAAACCGTGAAGAAATTCATCGGGCTGGGCGCCGAGCTTGCCATCGAAACGGGAGCGGGCGAGGCTGCCTCGATCGCCGACGCCGACTATGCCGCTGCGGGCGCGAACGTCGGCAGCCGCGCCGGGGTGCTGAAGGGCGCGAACATCATTCTCGGCGTTCAGGGACCCGATCCCGAGAGCCTGTCGGGCTTCGCCGACGGCGCCTGGCTGGCGGCGGGGCTCAACCCGTTCGGCGAGCGCGCGCGCGTCGATGCCTATGCCAAGCTGGGGATCGAGGCGCTGGCGATGGAATTCATGCCGCGCATTACGCGCGCGCAATCGATGGACATCCTGTCGAGCCAGGCGAATCTCGCGGGTTACAAGGCGGCGCTGATGGCAGCGAACGCTTACGGCCGCGCCTTTCCGATGATGATGACCGCCGCGGGCACGGTGAGTGCGGCGAAGGTGTTCGTGATGGGCGTCGGCGTCGCCGGGCTTCAGGCGATCGCGACCGCGCGCCGTCGGGGCGCGCAGGTCAGCGCAACCGACGTGCGCGCCGCGACCAAGGAGCAGATACTTTCGCTCGGCGCCAAGCCGATCTTCGTCGAGAAGGTCGCGGGGATCGAGGGCGAGGGCGCGGGCGGCTATGCCACCGAAATGTCCGACGAATATAAGGCGGCGCAGGCCGAACTCGTCTCGTCGCACATCGCCAAGCAGGACATCGTCATCACCACCGCGCTGATCCCGGGGCGCCCCGCGTCGCGGCTCATCAGCGACGCGCAGCTCGCGACGATGCGCTCGGGCAGCGTGATCGTCGACATGGCCGCTGAAAGCGGCGGCAATGTCGAGGGCTCGGTCTCCGGCGAGACGAAGAAGATCCATGGCGTCACGGTGATCGGCGCGAGGAATATCGCCGCGCTGATGCCCGCCGACACGAGCGCGCTGGTCGCGCTGCAGCCATCGGACAGCCATATGGGTCTTGGCAATCGGGTGCTGGCTTAATATCTTGATGCTTCAAAAGCTTGGTTGGCCGATCGGGGCGACCAGGAGGAAAACCGACTCTCAATTCGAACCTGCATCACGAGACCTTCAAGGCACACGTAAACCAGCCAGGCAACCGGACCAGTCATCGCGGGCAATCCATAGCTTTCCGGGGAGAAACGCAACGACAAACCCGCCATTCGACAAGCTGTCCGAACGGCAGCGTATCTATCTCCGGCATGTCTTCCAACACCGCACGTCGGACGAGATCGCGCATCTTGAGGGCGTCAGTGCACGCGCTGTGGATAAGCAATTGCTCCTCGCGAAAGATACGCTCGGTGCCACCAGCCGTTTCGAAGCCGCCCGCATTTTTGCCGAGTTCGAGGCAGGGGTAGAAAGATTCTACCCTGCAAGCATTGCACCTTCCCGCCCCGAGTTTTGGCCGCTTCCAATGCCCGTGCCGACCAAGCGGGCGGCGTTGAACATCCTGTCGTGGCGACAGGTTCTTGCGTGGGGAATGATCATCGCGATCGCCACCCCTATCGCATTCACCGTCGCCGCAATGGTGATCATTGCCTTCTCGCTTCTCGTTGGCGTCAACCCGCAATGAACGGCGCGCATGCGCCATCGGAGAGGCATATGGAAAAGCTGGTAAACACGAGCAGGATCATCGCAACCGAGCTTCGTCAAGCCGAACGGTCGATCAATCTTGCCCAGCGCGACGTCGCGCAGTTCCTGTTGACGACGCTGGACGCCACCGAGGCGCATAAGCTCTCGCCGGCCATGGCGCATCGCACGGTGCGTGCGACGGTCGGGGCGCTGGCGGCCCTGACGGAGGGGCAGGGGCAGATGGTCATCCGCGCGCATTCCAGTACCGAGCGGGTAGGACGCGACCTTGGCCTCGACGTGACGGCATGGGGCGCGGGCGCGCCGAAGCCGGTCATTGCCGCAGCGACGGAAGGCGAGTTCCCGTGAGGCTGGCGCGATCGCGCCGATGAGTTTGGGATGGTTCCTCGCGTCGATGTACAATGTCGTGCTGCTAGCAGTATGTGGTTATGCATTGGCGCGCGGAGGCCGACCGGAGCGCGTGGGCGCAGCGATCAACCTGCTGGCGTCGTTCGCAACGACGGCTTTGAGGCTGCTCGATCCCCACTATTTTGCTCCGGCTGAAGCCATAGTGCTCGGAATCGATGTCGTCGTTGCAGCGGGATTTTTCTGGCTGGCGATCGTCACCGTGCGATTCTGGCCGATCTGGGCCTTCGGATTCGCTTTGGCCAATCTCTTCACCAGTCTCGCCGGCGCATGGATTCCGGGAGCTCCGCTCTTCGCTTATCTCACAGGTCTCGGGCTTTACGCTTATCTCTCGCTTGGCGTCCTGTTCATGGGCACGCTTCGCCTGCCGGCGGATGCCGATAGAGCGAAGCGGCGAGGATCGCGGGTCCAAGGCCGTCCGAGGGAAGGGTCCGCCAAGCTCTGACGGTTCGTTGGGGCTCATCGGGAATGGAGCGGCGCCCTATCCGGTGCGCTACAGCCAAGCGCAGAGCATTGGACGGTGCCCCCGAGTGACGGGATCCTGTCGCAAGGCATCCCGCCCGAATCCTGGCCCCATCTCGTCGCCGGTCGTGGTCCGCCGATTTCCAGCTCCCGGCTAATGCGCCATCGCAAGCCACGGATCCTTAGCTGCCAATCATCGAAGGGCAAGGCGGTCCCAATTGGGGAGTCACGTCGCCGGCCCCTCATCCAATCTCGGCACCTGGCAAGGCGTTCCTTTATGGTTGAGGCAAGGTCTCGGATCGAAATTTATGCGCCGTCGCCTTCTGTCGGACGACCGCCCGCGCGACTCGCTCCTTGGCAGCAACGAATGGCGATGTCTCTCTTGCGCCAACATCTGGGAAATCCGATCGACATGGAAACGGTCGCCCGGCGATGTGGCGTGACGCACAGGCATTTTATCTCCGCCTTCGCCTCATCGATCGGCATCACGCCCCATCAATGGCTGATCTCGCGACGGCTTATTCGGGCGCGTGAACTGCTTGCATCGACGAACCTTTCCCTTGTGGAGATCGCACTTGAATGTGGGTTTTATGACCAGAGTCATTTCAGCCGGGCTTTCGCGCGCTGGATGGGAGTTCCACCGGGGAAATGGCGGCATATGGCTGTAGGCAGCGGATCGCTGCGATTGCGCGTCGGCAGAGAGGTGGCGTTCGTCGCAGGCCGATCGATGACCGAGGATGAGGTTGCAAGAAATGGGTTGGGGCTTTCAGTCAGCTTTCGCCGATGAAATCGCTGCGCGAAGCTCTCCGAGGCGCTCCATGCAAACCGCATGCACAAGCTGGCCGAGAATCTCGATGCGGCCCGAGAGCCAGGTCAATTCCTCTTCGCTGATCCGATAATGCTTCGAATAGCGCGCCTTCACATAGGCGTCCTTGAGCTTCTCGAAGCGCGCGCGCTCCTTTTGCGTATCGCGCGGCCAGGCCTCGAACAGGCGCGGGGAGGCGCGTTCGGCCTGGGTGCGGAGGAAATTGAGGTTGTGAACGTGAGGGGTGTAGAAGGTCTGTACGAGGAGTGTACCGTGGTAAAGGGCCTCAGTAGTTTGGTGCAGATCGAACGCGGACTGTTTTAGGTAGCCTCGCTCTATCGCTGTTTTGGCCAAATCGAACCGCGCCATTGCCGAAGGAAGCCATTCCTCAAAATATTCCTCGGCCAACACGAGCGCTTGCTTTGGTGTTTTCGGTTTCGGCCTATGCAGTTCGCTTTCGTCGGCCTGATAGAGCGCGATCCCGTCGCTGGCGACATCCATGAAGAAATAGCGCCCATGGGCGAGACCGTCGTTCACCTCCTGCAGCGTGTGGACTATGAAATTCACCGGCGTTTTCAGATTTTGCGTAATCGTCCGTTCGCGGTTGAGGCGCTCCTCTGCGCGTTCCCAATAGGCGACCCGGTCGGTCAGCTCCTTCTGGTTGACGATTACCAGCAGGTCGAAATCGGACTGATAGCCCTTTGCCGTATGCGGCTCATCGACCCACCCGCCGCGCGCATAGGAGCCATAGAGGATGACCTTGAGGATGCGGCCAAGCCGCCGGTCACCGGTGGCCTGGCCGTTGGCATCGCCGAATTCCTCGAACAGGATCTGGACGACGCGCTCAAGCTCGCGCTGCTTGTTGGCGGGAAGATGTTCAACGTCGGATTTCATTTCGGGTTCTTCTTCGTCGGCTTGCGTCCTCGATTGAGCGCGATCAGTTGGTCCAGAAACCCCGTCTGTCCGACATCATCCACCGCGTGGGTTATGCTGTTGCTGGTGTGGAATTCCGAGCTCCAAGGGTTGAAGACGGGTACGCCGGCGACCTCGAAATGAACCGTGTCCCGCGTCACTACAATGAGATCCTCCTCGGCGGCGGTCGCCGCGATGAAGAGATCAGGCTGACCGAACGTATGGCCGCGCCGACGACCGGCCTCGACCAGCACGCGCCAGCGCAGGATCACATCCTCAGAGATTGGGAGTGTCCGCCCGTCGAACAGCGGGCGTAGGTTGGAATCGAGCCAGGTTGCGAGGGACGCTCGGCGTTCGGGATCGTCCAACTGCTCGATGCCGAAGCGTATCTCGGCAAAGCTGACGTCCGAAATGAAAAGATTCTCTTCCGCCTGCGCTTCGACGAAGCGCACGACCGTGGGGACCGGCCGCGGCTTGCGCAACTCGGAGATGACATTCGTATCAAGGAGAAAGCCGCTCAAAGCTGGATCGTTCGCACCGGACCCTCAATCGAAGTCCGCTCAAATTCGACATCGGCCAGTGGCGAGCTGGCCAAAGCATCGACCAACCGTCGCCCGCTATAGTGGCGATGTTCGCGGTCCCATGTGTCGGCCGACACGACGACGACGGCATCGCGGCCATGCAATGTCACGCGCTGTGGACCGCTTTCCCGGGCAAGCCGCACCACTTCGCTGAAGCGAGCCTTGGCATCCTGTAGCCGCCAACGGTGGCGCGGATCGGCTGCGGAACTGTCATGCGATTTCGCGTTGGTCATATCGATCCATTCTGGTCACTGTGACTAGAATATGGCCTGTTGCCCAGCAAAAATCAACCTTCGACCGAGTGCGCCGGGGATATGGCGCGAGATCAATTTTAATAGTCGAGGTTTCAACGGCCTTCTACGAGAGATACCGCAAATATTGCGGCGATTTCCAGGGTTTCCGGAGGGAAGGGGGCTGGATTTGCTTTGGGATGACGGGACCGTCATGCTAGAATTTGCCCGAGGATATTCTTTATGGAGCAAGCGACCGACGTGCAGGCGGCCGAGGCGGACTTGCCGCCTGAAACCGCTCCGCGATCACGCCTGTCCGATCACATCTGGCGCCCATGGTACGCCAAGCTCTGGTGGGCCTCGATCCCCGTCTACTGGATCGGGGCAGCACTTTCACTACGGGTGCCCCTGTTGGCCGATTTTTACGGCCTCGCCTTGGCCGGCTATCTCAATGTCCTCTTCTTCCCGCCGACGGCGTTCATGGTGCTCGGCTTGGATTATGCGCGGGAATGGATGTCAGCGGTCGGCGGGTCGGGAGATTATGAGCCCGACTGGCGTATCGGTCCCGACCGTGGGCCAAGCAGCTGGTCGGAAGATTATGGGCGCGACTGGCGTATCGGCCCCGAACTTGGCCCAAGCGGCTTGCCCTTTTATGCGGATCCGCTCGATCCGCGTTCTGGCCCGTTGTGGATCGGGCATCGGAACCACTGAGGACGTCGGTTCATTTGCGCTCCTTGAATTCCGAGCTCCCATCCGTCCAGCCGTGGTCGAGATCGGTCGAAAAGCTTCCGCTATTCAGGATCGATCGCTGCTCGATCGATGTCAGTGGGCCAGTAATATCATCCGTTCCGCGGCTCGCGTCGGCCTGCCGGAGATAGCGGTTGCGAAGTCCATCGTTGCCGAGAACCTCCCTTGATAGAGCCGAACTGAAAGCCTTTTCGGGGACGGGCGACCTGGCAGCCGCACGCTCGGCCTTGGCGATCGCGTCGCGGACGTCATAGTTCACGATGTCGAGATTGGCATTCGCTTGCTCGGTCGAATTCCCCATGTCACTGCTCGAAGCGCCGAGGCTGGCTCCGGATTGGCCATAATGTTCCTTGGTGGAAGATTGACGACTGCCCGAACCACCTGTCGTGGTCGCGCTTCGGCTTCCGGAACCTCCCGATATTTCGCCGCTCACCTTGGATCCCATAGTCACGCTGTCGCTGGCGCTCCGCGCGATCGACCGCTGCCACCCCGTCTGGACCATGATCGCCTGGACATCGCGCTGCAGCGTGTCGGCGACCTGCGGTTTCAGGCGCCAATTGCCCTGCCGGTCCATCTCGAACCCGCCCTTGAGCCAGTTCGCCATGGCTTGCTGCCCTTCCTCGCCGCCGCCCAGGAAATGCTCGATCGTGTCCGGACCCGCCTGTTTGCCGGCCTCGAACCGGGTGCTGGTGTCATTGCGCGCGGACTGCTGGAAACTTGCGCTGCTTGACACCAGCAGGTCGTTGTTCGCGAAGCTGAAGCGCGCATGGCCGCCATTGGCGAGTGCGCCATATTGACTGTCGTTGATGAGCCCGGCTTGATGGAATTGCGCCGCCTGCGCGGGCGTCAGGTTGAGGCCGAGGTCGCCATTCTGCGCGAGCGCAAGATCGCGCTTCGACATGGTGATGCCATGACTGCGAAGCAGGCCCTGCATGCGGGTCAGCCGTTCCTTGTCGACGATGCTCGTGATCCGCTCGTTGCGCGCGCGATCGGCGATGCCGGCAGGGCCGCCCGCGGCCATATCCACCTGATTGCCCGCGGTGCGGCTGAGCGCCTGGATGAAACTGTCGAGCCGCGCGGCCTCGCGGGTCGATACGCCGGCCGCGGCTGCGCCCTCGGCAAAGCCGAAATTGTCCGACTGCCGCCGCTGCTCGCCGATCCGCGCCGCAGCGCGCGTACCGCTCGTCCCCACCTCACGCTGCGCGTCGAGCCTGCCCGACCGTTCCGCGAAATCGTAGCCGGCGGCTTCGCGCGTCCGGCCATAAACGCTCGTGCCCTCGCGTGCGGCCTCGGCCGTTGCCCCATCGGCGGTGCCGACCGAAACCGCCGCATTATATTGCTCGAGCGCGCGCATGACCTGCGCTTCATTGCGTCCCGTCGAGCGAGCGAGCTGCGTGATCGCGCTGCTGCGCGCTTCGCCCGACAGCGCATTGATGAAGGAGATGCGCCGGGCGGTTTCGTCAAGCGGAAGACCGAGCATGCCCGCCGCTCCGCGCTGGCCCTGGTTGCTGCCGGTCCGCCACGCCTGTTCGGTCGCGACGTTCGCGCGTTCGATGCCAGCAACATCCTCGCCTGCAAAATCGCGGCGTCCTGCCATCGCGCCGGCCTGGACCTGTGCGGCGGTGAGGTCGTTTGCGATCATCTGCTCCTGGTCATAGGCGTTGGCGATGAGCTTCGCGAAGGTCGGATCGGCCTGCGCCTCGCCGATGACGCCCGACGCCTTCAGCGCCGCATCCTCCTTCGAATAGCCATTGCGCTCGAAATGACGCGTCGCGGCCTGTTGCATCATTCCATAGGCCCGCTGGTCGCCGAACGCGCGCCACTGCACCAAATTCTGGGCAAAGGACGCAAAGGCGCGTTCACCCGCTTCGCCCTTGCCGAAATAGGTCGTGCCGAGCGAACGGAGCGCATCCTTCTCGGCAAATTGGTGGATCGCGCCTGTCGCCGCATTGGCCTGAACGGCGCGCGCCACGTCCGGATCGGCCAGATCGCGCCCGGCAAGCGCCGGCGCAAGACTGCCGAGCGCGCGCGATCCCTCGATCCCGCCGAGCGCCATGGCCGTGCCGCCGGGCGTGCCGGGGCGCTCGCCAAGGATGCGGCCCGCCTCGCCGAACGAGCGGTTGGCGCCGAACGTCGATCGCTCCCCGAAATCGCCGAAGCTCGAGGCCGCCGCGGCGCGCGCGCGGGTGCCGAGTGCAGAGGCCTGCGCCTCGAGCGCCGAGGCCTGGCCTTCGGGGGTCGCCATCGGCGCCGCTGCGGCCGCCGCGCCGCCGGCGATCCCCTGAGCGCCGTGGGTGAAGGACGAAAAGACATTCCCGCTGAACCGGAAGATCGTGAAGACGAAGGCGCCCGCGATCCCGGCCGCCGCCGTCCGGAAGGTCCCGAACACCGCGAGCCCCTTCATCGCCGACGATGGCGCGAGCAACCACGCGTTGGCGGCGAGGCCATTCGCGCGCATCTCCTCAAGCGAGGCCATCGCCCGTCCCAGCGTCAGCTGATGGATGCCGGCATCAATCACACCCCAGAGCGCCACGAAGACGAACAGGCCGAGCGCGAAGCTCGCGACCCTGAGATTGATCGGGGTGAGGATGAACAGCAGCGCGACGGGGATCATGAACAGCATGATCGCGAACACGGTCGCGCGGATCGTCGGCATCCATTCATTGGCGGCCGACAGGGTCGCAAGCCCGTTCGACATCACCGCGCGGTTCGCCATGACGCGCGCTGCGCTCGCGGGCGAATCCTCGAACAGGACGTCACCGACCGTGGTGCCGAGCAGGACATGGGTCATCAACGCCTGGGTGCTGAGCGGATGGCCGAGCATCGCCTCCCCGAGATCGCCGAGTTGCTGCCGGCAGCGCGCGAGTTGCTGCGCATTGTCCGCGTCGAATCCGGTTCGCGAACAGACCTGCCGTACATAACCCTCGAACAAGGCCGGATCGGACAGGCGGTCCGCGATATAGGCCCAGGAGTCCGAGCAGCTCATCGTCGAGCCGCCCTTGTCGCTCTCGGTATAGACGGTCGAGAAGGTCGCGGGTCCGGCCATCGCGGCGAAGGCTGCGGGAAGGTCGGCCGCCGTGCGAAACAATTTGTCGTCGTCGACGCCATAGGCCGCCGACACCCGCGCGACCGGATAGCATTGCCGGACATAATCCTTGATCGTGGCGTCGAGAAACGTGTCGGTCATCGGCCCGCGCGGGCTCACCGCGTTGAGCAGCAGATCGAAGCCGTGCCCGCCGGCGCCGAACTCGATCTTGGCGCTCGGGTCGAGGGTATTGTCGTCGATCGTCTCGACGATCGCGCGCTCGATCATGTTGGTGGTGCCCGCAACGAGGACGAGCAGATTGGGGACATCCCCGACGGGCTGATAGGCGTTGCGCACCCGGTCATAGACATGAACCGTGCCCGTGGTCGTGACAAGGCCGACGAACAGGCCGACGCCGAAGAGGATCTGGAAGCCGAAGGCCACGATCCCCATGCCCGACCCACGGACGCTCGCGATCACCGCGCCGATCGCGATTCCGGCGGTTGCGATGATCAGGACCAGCGTCTCATAGCGCGGGTCAGCAAAGATCATCGACACGAGCCGGAACGCGTCGACTGTCTCGGCGAAGCCATTATAGGTATGGAAGCTCGTGTCGATAGCCCAAGCGGGTGTGGCGGCGAACAAGGCTGCCAGTCCGACGCACAGGCGGGTGAGGCGGCGCATCGCGGCCGTCACTGGTTGCGCGACGCTGCGGCGCCGGCGGCGTCGCGCGCGTCGCGATCGCGTTCGCGCACCAGCCCGGCATAGCTCGCCGAGAGGTTTGCGGCCGACATCGCGGCCATATAGCTTTGCCGCATCTGCGCGCGCTGGCGCAGCACCTCGTCGCGAAGATCGCGCAACTGCTCCATCCCCTTGGAGAGGATCCTTGTCTGGCAAACATTGGCGTTATTGGCATCGGCAGCGCCGGCGGCGGTGGAACCACGCTCGGCGTTGGTCACCGTATAGTCGATCGTCCGCGTGAGATCGTTCAGCATCTGATAGGCGAGCGTCAGCGCGACCAGCTCGTCGGTGTCGGCAATCACGGAGTCGACGACGCCTTGCCGAACGCCCCATTCGAGCATCCGATAGACGGGGAGGGTACGGACATTCGCCACGAACTGGCGTTCCTCGGCGCTAAGCCCCGCGCGGGTCCGTATCTTGGTGGCGATCGACTGCATCCGCTCGCGCGCCAGCAGGAGCGCGCCGCGTCCGCCGCCGTCCTGCGAACAGTCTGCGCCGGTCGGCGGCACGCTGAGCGAGCGCCGCTGCACCTTGCCGGTCAGGAAATCCTGCGCGCTCTCGCTATCCTGCGCGGGGCATTGCGGAATGGCCGTGAACAGGGGGACCTTATCCGCCGGATCCCAGCGCATATAGACGTCGCCGACCCGGGCGCGCATCACGCCGGTCCATTCCCCGGCGCCGACGCGCGCGGCGGCATGGGCGAGCAGCGATCCGGTCCGGAAGATGTCGGTGACTTCGCGCGGACAATTGGTGAGCGCGTCCTTCAGATCCTCGGTGGGATTGTTGTTGTTCGCCTGAATCTTTTCCCGGCTCTGCTGGTAGCTTTTCGCATAGCCCTGCTTGATCGAGCGATAGCCGGTCATCTCCTCGATGATCCCCGACATATTGTCGTCGCCCTTGGCGATCTGGACCATGCGGTTGGCGAGGCGGCAGTCGTTGACCTGGATCGAGTTCAGGAAGTTGGTAGCCGCCTCCATCTTCGAGATGATGTTGCCCATCTTCTCGTCGAGCGTCTCGAGCAGATATTGGAATGCGACCGCCGGCGCCGCCTGGAGGATGCTCTCGAGCTTCTGGACGAGATATTCGGGGTCGAGGAAGGACATGCCGCCCAGGAACATGTCGATGCCGCCGCAGCCCGCACGCACCTTGGGCAGGCTGATCGACATGAGATAGTCGTTATGGACGTCGACCCGCCCCGACAGGCCGCCAGCGGTCACATAGCCGCGCGTCTGGTCCTCAAAGCTGCCGGGCGAGGTATAGGTGACATTGTCGAACCAGCTCTCGGCCCAGCTCTGTGCGAGGGCGGGACGGGAGAGGCCGAGCGACAGGATCGCGGCGGTAAGGCTGAGGCGGGCATATGAGAAGGCGCGGGACATGGCGGGTTTCCTTGGGCTGACAAAGAGTCCGTGAACCGGCCCGCCAAGCCCGGATCGCGGTATGGTGAAGTGAGAATAACCTTGCATATTCGGAATGAAACTCCGAATATGCAAGGATGATTGAGCGCAGAATTAAACGAGAACTCGTGGAGCGTCTCGAAGAGGCGCCTGCTGTCGCGCTGCTCGGGCCGCGACAAGTCGGCAAAACAACCCTTGCCCACGAAATCGCGGAGGAGCGTCCGTCGATCTATCTCGATCTCGAATCGGATGCCGATCGCGCAAGGCTTGCCGATCCCGAACTTTATCTCGCGGCTTTTGAGGATCGGCTCGTTATTCTCGACGAGGTCCACCGCATGCCCAGCATCTTCCAGATCCTGCGTGGCCTCATCGATCGCGGGCGGCGAAAGGGGCTCCGCACCGGTCGATTTCTCCTCCTGGGTTCGGCCTCGATCGATCTTCTGGCCCAGTCCGGAGAAAGCCTTGCAGGCCGCATCAGCTATCTCGAAATGCGTCCGCTCGATGCTCTCGAAATACCCCCGTCCGATCTCGATCGGCTTTGGGTGCGGGGCGGCTTTCCCGATAGTTTCCTGGCAAGCAGTGATCGGCTGAGCCAGCGCTGGCGGCAGGATTTTATCCGCACCTATCTTGAGCGCGACATTCCGATGCTGGGGCCTCGCATCGCGGCGGAAACGCTGCGGCGTTTCTGGACAATGCTTGCCCATCATCAATCCGGACTGCTCAACGCATCGGATTTCGCGCGCAGTCTCGGCGTCGATTC
Organism: Sphingopyxis sp. EU05-FHT14B03; assembly: GCF_058790875.1. Lineage (NCBI taxonomy): Bacteria > Pseudomonadati > Pseudomonadota > Alphaproteobacteria > Sphingomonadales > Sphingopyxidaceae > Sphingopyxis > Sphingopyxis sp. EU05-FHT14B03. The sequence goes on along the minus strand of NZ_JBYTDC010000004.1, from coordinate 258,088 downwards.
CAAGACCGTCGCCAGTTACCTCGACCTGCTCGTCGATCTGCTTCTTGTTCGTCGGCTCGAGCCTTGGCACAGCAACACGGCGAAACGATTGGTCAAGTCGCCGCGCATCTATGTCCGTGACAGTGGCCTCGTGCACAGCTTGCTCGGCCTGACCAGCCTCGACGACATATTGGGACACCCGGTCGCCGGCCCGAGTTGGGAGGGATTCGCAATTGAAAATCTCCTCGCGGCGGCCCCGGAAGGCAGTGTCGCGAATTTCTATCGGACAGCGGCAGGCGCGGAAGTTGACCTGTTGTTGACCCTCCCAGGCGGGGCGCTCTGGGCCATAGAGATCAAGCGCAGTCTGTCGCCTAAATTGGAACGCGGATTCCATCAGGCCTGCGCGGACCTCGAACCTCAGCGCAAGATCGTGATCTACCCCGGCGCCGAGGTCTTCCCGTTGAAGGAGGGCGTAGAGGCGTTGCCCCTCCCATTCGCAGCGCATGAATTGCTGTCGCTCGGCGGCTGACCCCCTATTCCGGGAGCGGCGGACCTTGCTCTCGGTCATCGGGAGCCAGCCCGCGCGGGCACGCCGACTATGCCGGTGAATTTGGACATGGCGCGAACCCCGACGTCGGGGCGCACGCCCGTCGCCATCTTCGCCGCGAGATAGAGATTGCGCGCGAGGTTCGGGCGATGGTCGGTCCCCACCGCGATCGGGATCGTGCGCTGATCGTCCGCGACGGGCCGAACCCAAGCCACCGGATGTCCCACCCAGGGAAGCCCGAGACGCCCCGAGCGCAGCATCGCCTCCTGCGAGACGATCGTGCGGACCTGCCAGCCGTAGTGCCGGCCGAGCGCAACCAGCTTGGTCCAGAGATCCGCGCAGGGAAGGCAGCCCGGCGCGGTGCTCATCTCGATCGTGAAAGCTCGGCCGTGGCCGCTCAGCGTGCTCGTGAAATCGTCCGGGAAGTCGCGGGTGATGGGAACGCGCGACAGCCAGGCCTGCATCGCGCTGGTGTCACGAACCGGATGGATCGCCGCGCGCATCGCGTCCTCGCGTGAAACGGTCTGCGCGGTCGCGGCCGATCCGATCGCAATCACGAGTCCCGGGATACCGAGGATATGGAAGAGGGTCACGGCTCGATGCCCGCATGGGTCTCGACCAGATCGCCGCCGATAACGCGCGGGTCTGTGGCGGAAACCGGGCCATTGCCCAGCGCATCGAAGAAGCCTGCATCCTCGCCAGGGCCGGTCATGAACTGTTCGGGGCGGATGTCGCCGCGCAGGAGCCGGACCGCCTGATAAGCCATCTGCGAAAGGTTGGGATAGGTTTCGACCCCCGAGGCGATGACCATGCGCTGCTGGCTGCCCCGGCGGATCACCATGGTGGTCGGCGTCACTTCGACGACGAAGCGGCGGCCGACGTCGGGCCGGTTGCCGAGATCGACGAGCGTGACCTGCCAGCCCATCTCTTCCTGGAAGCGCTGGAGGATCGGCCATTGGACGCGGCAATAGCCGCAGGTCGAACGTGAGAACATGACGAGTGCGAACTCGCCGGCATGGCTCCTCAGATAGGCGCGGCGAATGCTGTCCTTCTCGGCGGTGAGCTCGGAGCGTGCGTCGCCGACTATGGGATTGGCGGATTTCGAGTTGAGTTCGGGGTGCTGGAGTATCGCGATCTGCGTCACTCCGGCAAAGGCGCGCGCCTTGCGCCGGGCAAAGTCCTGCAGCCGCCAGAAGTCCGCCACAGCGTCAACGGTCAGGACCGTTGCGGCATAATCGCGCTGCTGCTCGATCAGCTTGCGGATCTTGGGCGGCGTCCATGTCGCCAACTCCCGCATTGGCGGAATCACGGGCTTGGTAAGCGTCTCCGGATCTTTGTCGTCCGTACCCTTCGGCTTCGGTGCCTCGTACCACCAATAGCCCTGCTTCAGGGTTGGCGGAATGCTGGCGCCCGTTTGAGCCCCAGCGATCTCTGGCATGCAGGACAGCGCGCAGACCAGCAGGATCGCACACTGTGATTGCGATATCCCGAGTCCGGGGAGGGACCGCTTTTTGAAAGTGCGATGTTTAGAGGAGGGGCGTGACATGCCGGGATCGTGCAGGCCCGCCGAAGGCTCGACAAGAATGTGGGCATTATAGTGCCGATTGGGCAAATTGAGTGCCCCGAGGCCAAAAATCGCTGCACGTGGAACAGTAACTGGCTCTGTGTACCGTTGGTGCCTCCATATATTTCGGAGCTTCCCAGACTTTGTGCCGATTCCAAGCTTTGGGAAAGGGAGCCTGCTTCAGGAATTGGTTGGATTGCGGGGGAGTGAGCCAGAAGTCGAACCCTCCGATGCCTTCAGATTGACCCGATGGTGGAATTTTCCCTCGGAAGTGCTATATGATCATTATATGATCATTCCGGCGTTATCGGCCGCTGTTCCTCGACTGCTAAGCAGTAGCGGCTAATATCGCCATGGAGCAGAATATGGCGCAGATGAACCGCTACAATTTTTCGGAGCGTCAGCGCGCGAAAGAGCTTTCGCGTGCGCAGGACGAATCCGACCTGCGTGACGGACAAATTTCGTGTGAAGACCTACGCGCGGCGAACGGCGTGTTTTCATCGTTCGATATTTCCGCTGCGTTCATTCGACGCCGGCGCGCGATTGGTCGCTGAACGTCTGAAACCGTTACCGCAAACGACCGTTGTCAAGCTCGCGTCAGTTCTCGGATTGGAGGACAATGCGTTCATGTAGGCGGGCAGGCGCTCAACCTCTGGGTTGAACGCTATTCTGCCGGGGGTTCCGAATTGATTTCCTCGGTCCCTTCACGTCGAAGGATCTCGATTATTCCGGGCATCGCGCGGCGGCGGATAAGCTCGCCGTCGCCTTCGGCGGCCAGGGGCATATTCCGGGACCCGATGATCAAGCCTGCAGAAGCGCGCGCCGCGGCGGCTTCACACGAACCCCGGGGTATGACGATCATCCGGACGCGCAATGTTGATGACGGGATATGTCATGCCGGGATCGTGCAGATTGATCGACGGCGCGACAAGAACGAGGGCTTTATAATGCCGTTTGTGCTCATTACGCTTAAAGATCAAAATGCGCAAAATGGGTGTGAACGGTTTCAAGGTGCGTCGCGTTCCATGGACACGGTTTGATTTTGTCCTGCAAATCCAGAAACTGGAAATTCGCAGGGTAAATCCTTTGGATAACGCTCATATTGATCTTATAAATATCTATAAAAACGAGATTTATCCTGCAATTGACAGAATCCAAGATTTGCAGGATAAATTGCCGATGGCGATTAAGGCATTTTCCGATGAACAGGCGAGAGCGCTTATCAATTTGCGCCAGCGCTACGAGGTCTGGATTGAAGCCGAGCGCGGTTTGGCCAAGCTGCCATATGGCCTCGCCCGGAAGGAAGTCGGCGGGCGAGCCTATCTCTATGAAATCCACGACCGTAAGGGCAATGGCAAGAGCCTAGGACCATGGTCAGTTGCCCAAGCTGCGCAACTCCAGGCCTATCGTGATGAGAAAGAAGGCTTGAAGGCCCGATCTGCCGCGAGTCGATCGTCGCTCGATGAAAGCGCTTCGATCGCACGTGCTTTGCGCGTGCCAATGATCGCCAACGAAGCCGGTCCGATTTTGCGCGAGGCCGATCGACGGGGGCTTCTCGGCGGCGCGCTGCTCGTTGTGGGAACCAATGCCGTCGCCGCCTACGCGCTTGAGGCTGGCGGCTTCATTCCTGAACTTCCCGACGAGACTGCCGACTTTGATCTCGCTTGGACCGAGATCGATCCCCAGCAGGACGCACAGGTCGTATGGGATCTACTGAAAGCCGTCGATGCGACATTCACGGTCAACACTGAGCGAAGCTTTCAAGCACGTAACGCCAAGGCCTATGAGGTCGAAATCCTCGCCGCTCCTTCGCGCGCGGCCAATATGGCACGTACCGATCGGCCGCAGCCGATTCCGCTTCCCGAACAGGAATGGCTGCTCGAGGGGAGACCCGTCGACCAGGTCGTCATCTGCCGCAATGGCAGCCCGGCACGCATCGTTGCGCCCGATCCGCGCTGGTTTGCGCTCCAGAAGCTGTGGATGTCCGGGCAATCGAAGCGTCATCCGCTCAAGCGTGGCAAGGACCTGAAGCAGGCGCTGCTTCTCCTCGACGCTGTTGCCGAGGCTATGCCGCACTATCCACTCGACGATGCCTTCGAGGCAGGGTTGCCCGGCGAACTTGCACCTTATTTTGTCCGTTGGGCCGAGCGGCGCCCAGAGCCGCGATCACCGAACTGGTAGCCTTTCGCCGCAACATCGTGAACGCCTTATTCTTTATTCCCGAGGGCGATCTTTGATCTTGCTGGAGTGATAATGACAATGTATATACTACGTCATTATCTATGGAGTTGCGATCATGGCGAAGGAAGCCGTTTTCACGATGAAGCTGGAATCGGATTTGCGAGCAGATTTCATGGCCGAAACCGAAGCTTTGCATCGTCCGGCGTCGCAAGTCGTGCGGGAACTGATGCGAGAGTTCGTGGAGCGCCAGCGCCACAAACGAGAGCATAAAGAATTCGTCGAACGAAAGGTAGCCGCGGCTCGCGGTTCAATGCAGGCGGGCCAGGGTTATGGAAATGATGAAGTTGAAGCCGATTTCGCCAGCCGCCGCACGCGTATCACCCGTCAAGCGTGAAAGTTCGGTGGACGCCGGAGGCGCGCCAGGACCGCGCTGAGATATGGGACTATCTGTTCGCGCGTAATGAGCATGCTGCGGCGAGGATCGACGGCCTGATAAGCGAGGCCGTCGCGCAGCTAGCCGACTTCCCGATGCTGGGTCACGAGGGCGAAGTGTCGGGAACCCGCGAACTTACGCCACATCGCAGCTACCGATTGGTGTATGAAGTATATGGGGACACCGTCTGGATACTCACGATCGTTCACGCCAGGCGCCAGTGGCCTCCGCTGCGTTAGACCGTGCCGTTGGGATTGGGGCTCTATGGCGAAAGAGCGTGACCTGCCGGGATCATGCAGGCTGATCGAAGGCTCGACAAGAATGTGGGCATTACCCATGCGAACGACTCAGCAGTTCAGCGTAACGCTTCCGAACGACGTCGCTGCGCGGGTTCGTGCCAAGGGGGCGTCGGGTGAATATGCCAGCGAAAGCGAAGTGATCCGTGACGGATTGCGAGCGCTTCAAGCACGCGACAGGGCTGTGGAGCAATGGCTGCGCAATGAGGTCGTTCCCGCTTATGACGCCTACCAGGCCGATCCTTCGCGGGGCATTCCGTTCGACGTTGTGCGTGCCGGCCTCGCCAAACGCGGCTGAAGGTGAAATAGCCGCAGTGGTTGTCGTCGGGATTTTCTATGGTGGTCGCGATTTCGAGCCCCTGTTGGGCGAGACCTCCTAAGATCGCCTGATCCATGCTCGGCACCCAACCCGCACAAACTGCTCGGTGGGAGCCAATCTGATTTCTGAACGACTGCGGCCGATCCGCAAGGTGGAACAGCCGTGGTGTTGGTCTCCAGACTCAGCCGATTGGCTGGCGGGTTGGATTCCTTGTCAATTGCGGCGATCATTCTCGTCTTACCGCCGTCTTATCTGAAGGAAGTTTCCATGGGCGCGCATGAACAATTGACCGCAATTGTTTCGACCAAGGGGCAGATCACTCTGCCGAAGACCATTCGCGACCAACGCCATTGGTCTGCTGGTACACGGCTGACGGTCGAGGATACTGTCGAGGGCGTGCTTCTCAGGCCAGTCCCGGCTTTCCCCGCTTGCAGCATCGATGCTGCATTCGGTTCGCTCCCTTATAAGGGGCCGCCCTTGTCGACTGATAACATGCACGGAGCGATCTCGCGCGAGGCGAAGCGACGTGTGCGGCGCGGGTAACTCACCCCTTCTAGCAGCTCGCGCCTTAAATCAGCCGGGCCATTCGCGTGAGTTTTGCCATCGGCAACAGCCCGAAATAACGGCTGTCGAAGCCCTGCGGGTGATGCGAGCCGACATAGACCATGCCGGGCGGCACGATGCCGCTCCATTGCATATGGTCGAGCTTCATCCCGTTTGCGGCGAAGGGGCGGGTCGTTCCCAACCGATGCCCGTTGCAGAAATAGCGCGCGTCCATTGCGGTGGGGGACATGCGCGACGGCATCTCGATCTTGGTGAGGCGGTCGCCCGGCACGCAGAGGGCAAGCTTGGTGACCGACACCGGCTCGGGGCCGGCGATCGGGTGCCGCAGCTCGAACATGACATAATCGCCGCGGCGAATGGGACCCGGCGCCTTGCGCACCGCCCATGCGTCGATCGACGGGCTCATGACCAGCGCGATCTTTGGCATCGCCACCGCCGCACTGAAGGCGATCGGGAGGATCAGGGCGAGCGCGATCCACAACCGCCGGGGCGCCGCCGGCCTGCCTGGCGCGGGGGCGCCGAGGGCGGTTGCCGCTTCGCGCGGGAGGTCCCGCAAGCGAAGCCACAGGGCTCCGAGCGCCCTAAAGAGAACCAAGGCGAGCCTGAGCATCCTGCACCTCCTTGCTCCCGCCGAGGCGGGCATATTCCGCGAGCAATCCGGCAAGCGCGCTGTCGCCGAACACCAGGTAAGCGGCGCGGGGACTCTCATCGTCCCTTTCGCAATAGGCCTGGGTCGGATCGCCGGGGATCATCGCCAGCGCCGGCACGCGCGTGACGCCATGCTGCCGGAAAACGAGCGGATCCACGATGATCTGCACATTCCGCATCGCGCAGCCAGCTCCCTCGCACCCTGGGTCGAGCCGCAGAATCTCGGCGGAGAGCTTGGCCATCGGTCCGACTTTTCTGAGGCCGCCGGGCATGCCGCGAAACGCCAGAACGCCCTGAACCCGCTCGAGCTGCGCGGCATAGGCGCGCAGCACCGGGACGGGCATCGACGAGGATACGAAGAGCACGGGCACCCAGCTTTTGGCCGCGGGCGCCGGGATGGCCTTCGCGAGCGCTTTTTCCTCGGAGGGCTCGAGTCCGAGGGCCTGGCGCAGCCGTTTCGCCTGCGCCTCGCGCTGCTCCGCAAGGCGGGCGGCACCGTTAGCCGCGGCGGCCCGAGCGCGCGCGTCCATGCGGGCGTCCGGTATGCGCTTCCGCAATCCGTCAAAAGCACGCCGCCGTTCGGCCTCGTGCTGATTTCGGGGGAGCGTGGGGGAAGCGGTGGGCGCAGCCTCTGTCTTCTGCCGCGAAATCGCGCGCTCGACCCGCTCCATGGCGGCGGGTCCCTCCTCCTCCATTCGGGTTCGGGCGGAGTCCTGCGCCAGCGCGGCTCCTGCCGCGAGCAGGGGCAGGAGAACGGCAGCGCTATTGCGGCTGAACGGCTTTGAGATACGCATCCACGCGTTCCTTCATGTCGATCTGGATTTCGGACCCGGCGCGGGCTTCGATGTCCGCATAATATTCGGAGAGATCGATCTTGCTGAAATCGAGCGCCTGGAACTCTTCCGGCGTGAAACCGCGGCAGAGCGGCTTCTTGGGCGTACCCCAGGGATTGCCGTTGAACGATTTGAGCTGGGGACGGCCCTGCTCCTGAATGATCCGGCCGAGCTTGGTGTTGAAACAGCAATGCCCGCGCGCCTTTTGCAGGCAGACGCCGAGGAAGCTCGAGGCGCAATAGGTGCCGACCTCGTGACACATCCCCGAGCCGCGCAGCATCGCAGTTTCCATGTCCTGTTGGTCGCAGCCCGAGAACAGGAAATCGATCATGAAATTGATCGCGAGGCTGATCGCAATCGAAGTCGGATCGATGCCGACGATGAGCGCATTGGCACCGGCGCTCGCCGCCTGGCTCGCGGTCGCCCCGGCCTGGAAGGCGGTATAGGCCGCCTGCATGCCGGTGAAGACGCCCTTGGCGACGGCGATCTTGGTGCCGATCGATCCGAGCGAGGAGCCCATCCCGTCTTTCAGGATCTTGCCCTTGTCCTTGCAGCAATCCGACAAGGTCGTGCCGATCCCCGGCGGACGGCACCGCATGCCGCGCCCGGAGAAAATCTCGACGGTGCCAAGGCAATTGCCGTCGGCATCAACCTCGCCATCGGGCGCGGCACCGGGATCGACGATCGGCGGTTCTTCCTCGATCGGACGGACCGCGGGATCAGCGCATGGGTTGGGCGAGCAGGACGGAACGCCGCCGCTTATCTTGGCGAGGCACGCGAACTGCGGACCCGCGGGGCAGCTATATTGGCCGGCGGCGTCCGCGGTACAGGCAACTTCCTCGATCGGGCAAAGAGGCGCTCCCGAGACGGTCGGCTGGCAATAGGATATCTCGCCCGGATCGGACGCATCGCCGCTGCCGTTGAGATCGGCGGCGCACATCTGCGGCGACTGCGCCGAGGCGGATGGTGCCGAGGTGGTTATGGCGAACGCCAGCGCCATCACGCTGAGCAAGGAGGACAGGGGTTTTGGTCGGCGAGCCGTCATCGCACCGTTCCCGTGCAAACGAGATCGGCGCCCGCGAGCCGCACCGACTGCATCATGACAACCGCCTCGGGAAAATCGTCGAGGCAGCCGCAGGCCGAAACGACCTCCTCGCCGGGGCCCGCCGGACAGCGATTGGCGCTGTCGCAGCTATGATAAAAGATGTCGGTGCCGGTCGGAACATTCTGCAAGGCGCCGACCACACCGGATGGCGCCGCGTCATTATTCGCCTTGGGTGCGCGCGTCTTGCAGATCGCCTCGCAAGCCGGAACGCTGCCGCGATCGGGCAAGGAAAAGCCGGTGGTAGCAGTGACGAAGGTCCCATCCTTCTGTCGCACGCGGTCGGCGAGCAGCGTCTCGGTCGAATGGTCGATGATATAGGCGCCCCGGCTGGTGTCCGGCTTCGGCAGCGCGGCGGTATCGATCGCACAGCGGTAGCGCCGCGCGCGGTGGAAGAAGGGGCGTGTCAGGGACACGGTGCAGGCGGCGCTCCCGAACAATCGCCTCTGCGGAACCGGGCGCAGACCGGTCGCGACGCCGTTCCGGAACGTCTCGACACCATCGACATCTTCGTCGACGAGGCGGCAAGCCGGGTCCGCGGCATAGCCAGAGCAGAGGTCGACGACGCGCTCGGTCTGTTCGCAGCTCGTATCGACACGGACCTCGACGTCGACGATGCCCCAACGCTTGCCGTTGCCGCCCCGGACGCGCATCGCCACCTCGGCGTCGCCCGCCTTGAACGCGGGCGTCAGGTCGATCGGGGTCGTATTGACGGGATCGAGGTCGACCGAGCAGTCACCCGACGGTATCCCGTCGCCAAGCCAGGGACGCTTGCCGGCATAGCCGACGACCTCGCCGTTCAGCCGCGCCTGGACCCAATCGTCTCCGGCGATGCGGGTGATCCGCGCCGAGACGATACGCTCGGGCTTCAGGACGCGGAACGAGGCGGTGTAGGTTGGCGGGGCGGCCGAACAATTTCCCTCGCCCGCGATCCGGTAGCGCCGGCAGTCGGTCCCGCAGCTCTGCACATATTCGAAGGGCCCCGACGCGGTGACGATGTCGTCATGGGTCCAGGATTGCACCGCGATCTCGCGATCGATGGTGCAGGCGCGTGTCTCTTCGGCCCTGCCGGCGCCTGCGGGTGAGGCGAGGACGGCCTGGAAGACCGGGTTGGTCTGCGAAGCCGTGTAGGCGTCGCCCTGGATCGCGGAAGGGCTGGCGCGATACGCGGTCTGCGGAAGCGAGGCCGCGCCCGTGCAGGCGGTGGCCTCCGCCCCGACATAGCGGATCATCGGTCCGTCGATGACGGCCTCGGCCACGCCATAACGGGGATCGGCCGTCGTCAACGCGCCGATCATGCCGCCGCCGAGATCACGCAGAACCGAAGCGAGATTAGCCCAGGCAAGGTTCGTGCCGCAGCTATTGTTGATGCAATAGCAGCCCGCCAGTTCGGGAAGAGCGACCTCGGTCAGCTTGATTCCTCGGTCTGCGGCGACATCCCATCGAAAAGGTCGGCACTGGTCCCAGCTGCCGGGGGCGCAGGAGATGACGCCGTTCGCGCAGATGCCCGAGACTGGCACGCCGAGGGTTGAACGATTGTCGATGGCCCCATCGAGATCGCTGTCGCGGGCGATACTAACCGTGGCGAGGTCGCCGCCGGCGCCGGGCTGGACCAGCACTTCCAGCAAGGTCGCGGTCTTCCGGCACGACAGGTTCGGTGTGAAGGATTTGCTGTTGTCGACGGTGCTGACGGGCTTGCCGCCGAGACCCGGCGTCACATAGTTGCGCTGGATCGCCTCGCTGTCACTACTCTTCGCGCGCGATGCCTCGGCTGCGCTTCGTGCCCGCTCCTCCATCGATTGTGCATGGGCTGGAGATGAACCCACCAGGGTGGCCAGCGCGGCCGCCACGACGGACCGTTCCAGGGAGGGGAACCTGGTTCGCCATGACGAAAGCGCCGCGCTGGCCGGGTCTGGGGCGATGCCGCGAGGGGAGGGCGGCACCGCCCCAGTTCCGCATGGCCACCGGCCGCCGTCGAGGCCTTGGCGGGCGGACCTCCAAACGAGGCCGGGACGCCGTGCGAAAGGATGGGAGGTCAATCGGCTCACGGCACGGGGATCCCGGCACAGCAGATGACTTTCTCGAAGAGCATGAACTGGGCATTGTCCTTGCCCGGCGCATGCTTGGCGCTCGTCCAGAGCGCGCCGGGGCGGCCGATATTGACGCACTTGCCGCCCTTGACCGGCTCCATGATCTGAAGCTTGTAGCGCGACTTGGTCCAGATCGGCTGGGGGACGAAGGAGCAGCCGTCCGCCGAGCTGATCGTCAGCGCGCCGAGGCGGCCCATCATGAAGGTGCCGCGCGCCGCGAGGCCCGCCCAGGCCTCGACGCTGTCGTCGAAGTGGATGTCCCCCGCGACCGGATAGGTAGCGCCCCAGCTTCCCATGCACCAGAAGAGCGGATCGATGACCTTGCCGGCGGCCGCCGCCGCGCTGTCGCCCATGCAGGCAAGACCAGCGGCGGGATTTCCGAACAATATGCCTTCGGGCTGGATGATCGCGCCGAGCGCCCCCGATTGCCAGGTCGGCAGCACTTCGGTGATCAGCGCGACATCGAAACCGTCATTCTCGATGCACGGCAGGTCGGTGAACATGTCGAGCATCGCCCACACCGGCGAGATATAATAATGCATCTGCGCGAACATCTTGCGGCTATTGGTGCCGTCGGAGATCGACGACTGGCTGCCCTGCAGGCGTCCCCCGGTCGGCATCAGGTCGGCGCCGAGCGCCATCATGCAGCCGGGTTCGGTCACCACGTCGATCATCCGGTTCGGCGACCAGTAGGAGACCTTGACGCCGAATCAGAACTGCACGCCCTTGCGGCACGCGCAGAGCGGCTTCGACGCGGATTGCGCGTCGAGCGCCTTGTCGAGCTTGTCATGAGCGCCGATCCGCACGCCGCCGACGGTGATCGGGAAGACGCAGGTCCACCGCACCTTGGTGATCGGGTTGAACATGGTGCCGCTCTCGCATTTCGAGGCATGGGCCTCGCTTGGCCATGCGAACGAGGCGGTCAGGCCGATCAGCGGGCCGACGAGGAGCAAAGGGAGGCGGCGCATCATCGCGGCCCTCCATCCGGCGACCGGCTCTTCGGCCCGAATTCGCTGAGTATGAGCTGCGTGCCCGATTGTGCGACGATGACGGGCGCGACGCTGAGGCCGAGCCGCTCTTTCACCCGCTCTTCGAGAATGTAGATCGCCCGCCCGCTCCGCTCGCCGAGCGCGATCGCATCGCCGCTGTCGGAGCCCAGCGCCGAAAGCAGGATGAAATCCGACGGCCTTGCTGTGCGGAGTGCCCAGCCAAGGTCGCGCGCATGGACGACGACGAGGCGCTGCGGCAATTTCACATAGGTGAGCGGATTGAAGGTGAACCCCTTCGGATAGACCATGCGCCCGTCGGGGAGCTTGATGTCGAATTCGAGCGTATGGAAGGGCACGATTTTCCGGACCCGATCCGCCTGCGCCGGCGGCAGCTCGGCCGCCTTGAGCGCGCTCCAGCGGCTGCGCGGCCCGAAATTCTTCGCCATGTCGCGCGGTAGCGTAGCGACCTTGGCCTCGATCTCGGCCAGCGCGTCGGGCTCGGCGATCGGCCAGGTCCGTCCGATGGTGCTGCGCTGCGCGCCGGCTATCTCCGCGACCGCGGCGCTGGCGATCGCGCAGCTTGCGAGAACCGCGATCAGCGAGGCTTGCCGCGGTACGGAGCTCTTGAAAATCCTATCGTCCATGACGCCGCCTCCAATGGTCTGCGGGCGGCTCCGGACATCCGACCAGCGACAGGGTGAGTGCTGCGACCGCGAGCGGTGTCAGCACCGATATGAGCAGCCGCTGATCGGATCCCGGGGGTGCCGCGAGGAGCAGGAGCAGGCTCTGCACTACGAGGAGGAGGAATCCGCCGAGTGCCAACCGCACCGCCTGCTGTGATGGCGCCTCGGAAATGAGCCCGTTCATCGCCGCCACCATTTGCGCAGCCGCGTCATGGTCCTCGCCGCCCAGGCCGAGAGAAGGAGCAGGGTGAAGCCCGTCGCGAAGCAGGTCGCGGCAACGAGCACGCTGGCCCGGAGGACCAGCATCGTCGGCTGCTTGAGCAGGAGTCCGGCGACCAGCACGAGCGCGCCCATCACGAAGGTCTCGACCGAAACCAGGCGGAAACGCCAAAAGAAGGAGTCCGTCTCGAAGCGCGCGGCAAGCCGCTCCTCGACCAGCCGGTCGACGATTTCCATGTCGGCCACGGTCAGTTCCAGCGTGTCGGACGGCGGCGCGGGCCGGGGGCGCATCACGCGACGTCCCGCATCGACGGACTTCTGTCCGCCACGCCCTCGATTTCGTCCGGATCGACTCCCGCGAGCCGGCAAATCGCCTCGAGCGGCGAGAGACCCCTGTGTATCACCGCCTCGAACGCTGCGACCTCGTCGGGCGCCGAGGTATTGATCCAGTAAGAGAAGGGATCGACCACGAGGCGAGCGATGCCGAGCCCGAGCGGCGAGTCGATGAAGACTTCCGAATAATTGGGCTTCGAGTTGCGGACCGATTTCAACAGATCGAGGACGAACCCCGAATAATCGAGGATCTTGTTGTCGACCGCGCGATCATAGGTCGATCCCTGCAGGAGGAAGCGGGTCGCGGCGTTTTCGAGGATGACCTGGCCGGTGCCGCCGAACAGCGCGAGATCGTTCATGCTCTGGAGCACGATCCCGAACGAGCCGCGATATTTGCGCGCGCGGCGATAGCCCTGGCCGAAGGCCTCGGCGAGACGCGACAAATCCTGGCCTTCGGTTCGTGTCATGAACTGCGCGGCTTCGTCGCAGAGCACGAAGCGCGGGCGATCGCGCGCCGAGAGATAGAGCTCCTGTGTTACCGCATTGACGACGACCATCACGATGACGTTGAAGAGATCGGGCATCGCCTTCAGCCGCTCGAGCTCGAGCACGACGAACTCGTCCGAGCGGATGTCGAGCGTCGAGGGGCCGTTGAAATAATGGCCATAGGCGCCGTCCGACCCGAAATCGCGCAGGTTGAAGGCAAGCTCGCGCGCAGTCGGCACGAGATGCTCGACGCGGTCCAGCCCGGACTCGACGCGGTCCGGATAGGTGCCGAGCCAGTCGCGCACCGCGTCGATGCCATGATCGGCGCGGCCCGTGTCGATCGTCCATTGCACGGCGGACTTGAGCAGGTTCCATTCGGAGGTGGTGACGCCTTTGCGCGTCGAGGCGTTCGCCATCTCGGCGACGATCGCGACCGCCATGCTGATCGCCGACTGCTTGTCGTCTCCGTCGAGCGCGAGCCCCATGTCGAACGGATTGAGGACGAGGCGCTCCTCGCCGATGTCGATATAGCGGCCAGAGCATAAGGTGCAGAGCTTGCGGTAGCTCCCGCCGATGTCGATGATGCGGATGAGCGCCTCGCCGGCATAATATTGCTGGCAGAGATTGTTGAGGAGGAAGCTCTTGCCCGCGCCACTCTCGGCCGAGACGATGAAATTATAATTGTTGATCCTGGGATCGAAGAGATCGAGCGTGATGAGCTGGCCCTTGCGTCCCGTGTAGAGCAGCGATGGCCGTCCGCCGCCGCGAAAGTCGGTCTGCACCGGCGCCAGCAGCACCGCCGCCTTGACCGGCATCCGGAAGTCGCGCTCAAGGAGGCGGAGCGTGGTGCGATCCGGATAGAGCCCGAACGGCAGGCTCATCACCAGCAGGGTCGGATTGAGATAGCTTTCTTCCTGCATCGAGAAAGGCAGGGGTTCGCCCTCCCAGAGGCGCTTCGCGCGCGCCGCCATCTCACGGGCATGGCCGCGATCGCGCCCGAACACCCAGAGGCACGGGATCACCCGGACGAACTTGGAATTGCCGGCCTCGTCGAGAATCCAGCCGATCTCGTCGATCTGCTTGCCGACCTCGACGGCAAAGCTGCCCGCCGCCTTCTGCGCCGAGAGGATTTGCGCGCGCTTGTGAATCTCGAACTGCGAATGATCGAAGAGGATATTGAGCGTGTAGAGGAATGGGCCGCCGATCTGGTCGCTGTCTTCCGACGCGCCGCGCATCCCGCCCATGAAACGGTTGGCGCGCTCGGCGGTGATCCGCCGCGCCGGTGCCTTCGGCGTGAGGCACCGCGCCACCTGGTTGCCGAGAAACACTTCCGGCCCTTCGAAGAGAAGATCGGGACCGGCATCGATGATCTGCTTGGCGATCGGCGGCGCTCCGACCGTGGTTCCGTCCGCGAAAACGCCCGGCGCGGCATTGGCGACGCCGTTGAAGATCCGTCGGTAGAAGCCGATGACCTCTTCCGGGGCGAGGCGGCGGATGCCCATCTTTGCGAGTTGTTCCTCGACCTGGCGGCGGAGGTCCTCGCCGAGCGGGCGCCGCGTCTTGATCGAAAGCAGGGTTCGAAAGTTCCGGACCGGGATGCCGTGCAGCGCCTCGAGGCCATGGCGGCCTGCGCTGAGATAATCGCGCGTCCGGCGCGCCGAGGCCTGGATCAGGGGATCGTCCCTTGTCTTGAGGTCGAGAAAGGCGTCGAGCGCATCGTCGATCAGCGGATCGGCGAAGGTGTGGATCTGGAGGACCGTGCCGTCAGGGAAATGGATGTTCAGCAATCCCTGGAGCGCACCCTGGACATGGCTGAACATATAGGCGGTCGGAATGATCTCCCAGGCATGGCCCCAGCAATCGTCGATGCACAGGAAAGCCTCGCTGTCGGCGTCCCAGGCGACCATCGGGAGATAATTCGAGAAACTGTCGCGCTGCACGGCGCTGCGCATTCGCGCGAAGCTGAGGTTTGAGGCCTGCCTGCTCATGGCCGGGGCTCCACAACCGGCGTGGCAGGCGCGACGGTTTCCGAATGGGCGGCTTCCTTGACCTGCGACAGAATGGGGGCTTCGCGAGCGCGGTCAGGCGAGGCGATGAGGGCGCCGCCGACAACCCAGGTCGGCTTGTCGAGCACAGAATAGATGTAGCGCGGCATATAGAGCCGGTCGGGCCGCTGCCGATCGGCATAGGGCAGGATCAGCGTTCGCACGGTGCGGGCGGGGCGCAGCATCGGGGTCACCGGCGCATCGATCAGGCCCTTGAGCTCCTGGTAGACGCTGTCCTTGTAGCTTCCATAAACGGTCGCCCCCGTCCGGCTGCGTATCTTTGTGGCGGCAGCTCCGCTCCCGATGCCGCGCAGCATTGTCTTGTCATTGGTCACCGCCGGATCGGACTTGGACCGCGCTCCGGAAACGGCGTCCTCATAGGCGCGCTCGGGGTGGATGCACTGGCCATGGTCGGAGTTCTTGCAGTCGAACTTCTCCGAATAAGGCGACATGAGCGCGCCGACGCTGGCGCAACCCGAGAGCACCGTGGCCATCGCCAGGATGGGCAGGGTGGACGACAGGATATGGAGTTTTGGGACCATCGCGGTCACTCCCTTCGGCTTGGATGACGGGCGCATCAGAATTTGCTCCCGACGGACGGCTTGATCTCGAGGGCGACGCCCTCCTGGATGACGACCACGACCTCCTTGGCGGCGCCCACCTCGACGACCGGACCGGCTTGCCTGGCCAGATCGAGGTTGAAGTCGGTGAGCTTGTCCGAGGATTTCGAGAGCCCGCCGGCAATACCGGCCTTGGCCGCGTCGCCGGCATCGAGGCTGCGGACGCTGCCGAGCGCGGAGGTCGAGACGCTGCCGAACGTGCCCTCGACGGTCTGGGAAATGCCGGCGATGGTGCCGACGATGAAGGATCGAGCGAGCGTCGCACCCGCGCGGGTCACCACCTTGCCCGACAGGCCCTTCTTGCCGTCGGCATCGACGAAGAATCCCTTGATGGTCTGATCGACGACCGCATGCTCGTCGAAATCGACGCACGAGATCGACACGAGCTGGACCTCGACGCGCTCCTTGGCGAGGCTGCCGGTGGCGTTGCCGATCACGAAGCATCCCGCCAGATTGGCCTTCACATCGTTCGGCAGCACTGCGGGCGCCTGGACGCGCGCGATGATCGGCTCGGGATTATTGGTCGCGTCCTTGCTCGCCAGCGCGTCGATCCCGGTCAGGAGCCGTGCCCGCATGAAACCAGGCGGCAAATAGATCGTCCGGTTCGCTTTTTTTAAGCGCGCCCCGCCGGCTGCGCCTCCTTCGGGAGCCGGGGCCGAGGTTGCCGCGCCGATTGCGCCGATCTGTCGTTCGGTGGGAGGAGCCGGCGGCGCTGCCGGGGCGGTTGGCGCCGCGGGCGGGGGCGGGATAGTCCCGGCTTCAGCATTCGCTTCCGGCGGCGCCGGCGGATAGGTCGGTGCCTCCCCCGGAAGGGCGGGCGGTAGATCTCCATCCGCGCCGCCTTCCGCCGCGGGCATGCCATCCGCCATGCTTCCGGGCGCCATCTTGCCTTCCTCGATCGCGGTAACCCGGTCGCCCAGCAGCGTCTGCCCGTCGAGGATCTTCTGGAGGTCGCCGCGCAGTTTGACCTCGAGGCTGTCGCCGCGAAGGCCCGCGCCCATGTCGAGCTTCGACGCTTCTGGCGGCTTCGGTGCCTCAGCATCCTTCGAGGAACTCGCCGTATAGAGACCGAACCCGACCAGCGCGATGGCCG
The DNA here is from genome assembly GCF_058790875.1 of Sphingopyxis sp. EU05-FHT14B03. Taxonomy (NCBI): domain Bacteria; kingdom Pseudomonadati; phylum Pseudomonadota; class Alphaproteobacteria; order Sphingomonadales; family Sphingopyxidaceae; genus Sphingopyxis; species Sphingopyxis sp. EU05-FHT14B03. The sequence goes on along the minus strand of NZ_JBYTDC010000004.1, from coordinate 241,064 downwards.
ACACCACCCCGGCCTGTTTCGCGCGGAGCTGCTGCCGCGAGGTCATGCGTTCCCACTGCGCCCGGAAATCGAACAGAGCCGGACCCCGCGATCCTTCTGCGGGCATGGTCTCCCGAACGTGCGTTTCATTGCCCGGGGCGACGTTGTCGGCGTCCGCGCTCATGGCTGCGCACTCCGGCGAACGATGATCAGGCGAGCAATATCGCCCGCAGCCAGCGTTAGCCGGTCGAGCGTCACGGAGAAGATGTCGGCACCAAAGGCACCATCGAGAAAGTCGCGTTCGTCGAGCGAGACCGCTTCGGCGGCGTCGAGCAGATATTCGCTGACCGAAAGGCCCGCGCCCTCGATTTCGAGGCGGCGCCGCTCGGTCGTTTTGACCTGTGGCAGATCGCCGATGGCGACGGCCTCGCGGGCGGGCGCGACTTCGGTGAAGGACGCGGGAACACGGTCCTGCAGGATCGCGAGCGCAATGCCTACCGCACGTTCTTCCTCGACCAATGGTGCGAGGAGGGCGTCATTGGCGCGGGCGCGCTGGACGGAACCGGGAACAAGCGTCACCGTCTGCGCCGGGATGTCCGCAGGCTCGGCATAGAGTGGGTAGATCGCGCCGTTGCACGATACGAAGAATTCGGAGGGCGTCGTGACATAGCTGCGGGTCTTGGCGCCGGCGTCGTCCACCTCCTGGACGAGGAACTTGATCCAGGCATCCGACCCGCCGCGTTCGACCGCGAGGCCCTTTTCGGCCGAGAATTTCACATCCTCGATCTCGCCGCCAACGCACACGACATGGTTTACGTCACGATTGGAGAGCCGGATGCGGCTGGTCTGGTCGGGCAGCGCCGTGATCGATTGGGCGAGGGCGATGGACGGCGTCAGCAGGGCACCGAGGAGGCAGACAAGCCTCCGGCGTTTACCGGATATCGGCATTGAAATTCTCCTCCTGGAGGGCGGTCAGCCAGAAACGGCCATTTTCGGTGGCGTAGCGAATGCGCAGATTGCCGCGGAACTTGCGGATCACGCCCCCGATCACGCGGACCTTTTCAACGGGCACGAGGATCTCGGTGGCCGTATAGGTGACGGGCTGATCGCCCCGGATATAGGTCGCGATCGACAGCGTCGGGTTATTCTCGAGCTCGCCCAGGAGCTGGCTGAGGCTGTCCCTGAGCGCATTATAGGCACTCGGATGGACGATGGTCAGAAGTTCCTGGAATTGCCGGTCGGCGGAATAGGCCGAATAGGTTCCCGCGAGGCTGACGATATTGAAGGTGATCGTGCGCAGATAGGTTTCCGAGGGTTTGCTGCCGGTGACATAGAGGTCACCGGTGGCACCGAACGGGACGATCACCGTGCGCTGGCCCTGGTTCGTCGAATAGATGACGGCGCCGAGCACCATGCTCACGCCGAAAAGGCCGGCGACGGCGAACTTCAGCAACCGGTTCTCTTCGAACAGGTTTGCCGACCCCTGGAGATAGCGGTGCAAATGCCAGCTCGGGCGCGTGTCGCCGATCATGTCGGCGCTGTCCTTGCGTCGGAAGAAACCTGCCATCGGACCTACTCGAAGAAGCGGGTCTGGGTGGGACCCGGATAGAAGCGGAAGCGGATCAAACCCCAGCGCCAGGCGAGGTGCGGAATGAACCCGCGCGGCTTGGTGCGCTTCCAGGGAAGGAAAAGGAGAAGGGCGCCGATGAGACCCCAGCCGATCAGACCGCCGACGATGACCGCGACGAAGATCGTGCTCATGACGACGACAAATTCCTGGGCGTCGAACCAGAGGATCTGGACCGGTCGATGCAGGAACTGCGGCAGACGTTCATCCAACGCCCTTCTCCCATGCTTCATCACGCGTCGGCGTGATATCCGGGGGATGACCACCACCCCCCGTCCCGGATGGCGCGTCGGTTGCCGGAGCTGCCGGCGGACGGCGCACCGAATGTCAGATCACCATGCCGAAGGTCTGGAGGATCGAATCCGCCTTGATGAGGCAGACCGCCGCCACGATCGTCGGGATGCCGATCATGATGTTGGAAAAGAGCCGCGAGACGCCGAACAGGAAGGCGGCGACACCGCCAACGAAGCCCAGCGGGCCCTTCACGCCCTTGTTCACCACGATGTCGTAAATGTCGTAACCGAGGTCGCCGGCCGCGGGCGCCTGAAAGGCGTGAGCCACGCCGGCGCACGCGACCGCGGCCAGGAGGAAAAGGACCGCCGCGTCGATCGTGCGGAACGTCCTTCCCCGAAACAATGTCACCATGTCCATTCTCCTTCGATTGGAGACCGTCCGAAACTGCCTGCCGGCACGACGAAGATCGTTTCCGGCCGACGGCAGCAGTGGACGGCCTCCAACAGAGCGCCGATGCCGTCGGCATTCCGGTCCTCGATCGTCGCCGGCGCGCTCATCCGAGCGGCAGGGCGCGATCGGGGCCCGCCAGAATAGCCTTGGTTCGCGGGATGCCGCCGATCAGGGACTGCTGCCCGCTGCTTCCCTTTTCGCGTTCAGGAACGCCTCGAGCTCGGCCTGCTGGAAACCCGAGACGAGCTTCCCGTCGACAAACAGCGTCGGCGTGCCCGTGATGCCCATCTTGCGGACCATCGCCGCGTGGCGGGCGACCTGTTCGGCACCGGCGCTGCACTTCGCGCGCGTCGGCGGGCTCGCCCCGGCATAAATGGCTCTGAACGCCGCTGCTTTGTCCGGGGAACACAGGATATGCTCGGCCTTGGCGGCCGCGTCAGGGTGGATGCCGCTCACGAAATAGATGAGCCGCTGCACCGGCTTGCCTTCCGTGGCCTTCGCCGCCCAGAAGCGATCGAGCGCCTGGCAATAGGGACAATCGGGATCGGTGAATTCGATGACCTTGGGCGCGCCCGCGGGACCGATGACCAGCGCGTCGCGTTCGTCGATCGCCCCGAGCCGCTTTCGCGCGCTGGCATCCTGGGCCATCGCGGTGACGTTCACGCCATTCTTGTCGTAAATCGCCGCGAAAAGCAGGTGATCGCTTTCCGGTGCGAAATAGAGGACTCGCCCGCCTGCGATCGCCTGATATATTGGCCCTCTTACAGGCGCCGGTCCGAACTCCTCGAACTGGAAGTTGGTGAAGGTCTGTCGCAGCTCCCGTTCCGCCTGCTCGGCGGCATTGCCCAGCGCTTCTTCGGAAGGATCCGGCGAGGCCGCTTGCGCAAGCGCAGGGGACGCGATCGCCATCGCGGCGTAGAATGATGCCCTAGCGGCGCGCATCGCGTTTCTCCCCGGCGGGCGTGACCGCATGGACGAAGATCGACCTGTCGATCCGGTGTGCGGCGCCGAGCAAGATTGGCGCCTTCATCACCGGTTCGCGAGGATGGCGGGTAGGCGCGGCACGGCGTCCAATCGCGAAACCGTTCGCGTCCTGGGTGACGATCAGTTCACCCCGTTTTGCGAACGGTTCGGTCTGATCGGCGCGCCGATCCGCCTCGAACTGGGCCGATGCCGACGTTGCGCCGGCTGACAGGATTGCGATGCCGGCTAGGCACCGATTGTACGGCGTCATGGCATGTCTCCTCGTGGCGCAAATTGCGCGGTGACTGACGATCGGTGGACCGGAGCGGACCTGATGATCAGAGACCAATGGTCTCCTCGAACCGGAACGAGACGAGGAATGATGACGAAACGAAAAGCGCACAATGGGGAGGGCACTGAAGTGCCGATTGCGCAAATCCTGCGCCGAAGCGGTCTAAACGGCGCATCTTATTACAAGGGGAGATCCGCAGGACCGAAATCGTTCCAGATGAGCCGGAAATTGCACTTCGGTTCGCTGTCGCAGAAGGTTAATATGTCGATGGTATCACCACGCTGGTTTTCTGTGTGCTGGGGGGCAGACCGATGACGCGGCAATCACGCACCTTCAAACTCCGGCTTTCCCCGGCGGGCATGGATTTACTCATCGACTCCCATGTCCACCTGATCAGAAGCACCCGCGCGTTGCTCGCCTGGGGGACCACGCTGCAGGTCGCCGTCGATTGCCTCGACCGAATGCCGGCGCCCCAGGTTCTGGAACAGCTTGCGTCGCTTGCCAAAGCGGGGCTCCAGGGCGATGAAGATCATTATCTGGGAGCGTCCAAGGGGCTCAATCATGTCGCCACACGGATCGCCGAGCGTGTCGTCGAGGTCGCGCCGGATCGCGATGCGCCGACCCTGGCGAGCATCTATATTCTCGCCTTGCAGCAATTGACGCGGACCGACCATAAGACGCTCCGCGCGACCTATGAGCGTGTGAAACCGGCTGCCCAAAACGGCGCGCCCGGATAGAAGCCTTCACCTTCTCAAGGCCTTGCGCCGAGCGACCCGGCAAGAATTGCGGCAGTTCCGTTTGACCGAGGTGTGATGCACACCTAGCATTTCATAAGTTACAGGCCTTGGCTGGGCGCAATCTCCCGAGAAGGAGACGCGGAAATGTCGCTGGAAGACGCGGCTTCCGTCGCTGAAGGCCCGCTGTCGCGTATCAAGGAACAGTCGGGAAGGCGAATTGAGGAAGCACGGAAACGGGAAGGGCTGACGCAGCGCGAGTTCGCACGAGACCTCGGCATGGGCGTGCGATGGCTCCGGGAAATCGAATCTGGAAATCCGAAAGCGCGGCTCGATGACCATCTACTCTGTGCGTATAAGCTGGACCTGTCGACGGGGCATATCCTCATTCCACTGATGTTCTTTTCCCAGAAGATGGCGTTCCCGATGCAGCTGGCGATCGGAGACCTTCGGGAGCTCGAGCGACTGTGCATCGAAGTCGTCGCACAAAAGCATCTCGATCAACTGACGAGCGCGCTTACCCCGCGGTGGAGCCAGGGGCTCCGCATATCATCCGCTGCGTGATCGATGGCACCGGAAAGCGTCACCCAGGACCGGATCTACCGAACCCTCAAGGACGAAATCCTGGCAGGGCATATCGACCCGCACGTACGCATAGACATCCAGCGGATCGCGGACCAGTGCACGGCAAGCCCGACCCCGGTACGCGAGGCGCTGTGCCGGCTGGTCGGCGAAACTTTGGTAGAGTCCCATCCCGACGGCGGATTTCGTATCGCGCTGCCCGATTTTCATGGGCTCACCAGCCTCTACATCTGGACGGGACAGCAACTGCTCTCCGCACTTCATCTCTCCAGCGCCGCCGCGATCCGCCAAGCCATGGCCGGTGTGCGGGAATTTCGCACCGGTCTCGAGCCCGTTGAACTTGCATCCGCCATCGGCACGACCTTCGAGACCATTGCCGGCGCGTCTGGAAATCAGGAATTCGTCGCGGCGGTCCAGCGGGCGAACGAGCGCCTCCAATATTTCCGACTCGTCGAGCCAAGGCTGTTCGGCGACCTGGAACGCGAACTTCGCACATTCTTTCGAAACGGCACGATCGACGTCAAAGCCAACGTCCGAAGGCGCGTTATCGCCTATCATCGGCGGCGGATTGAGCATGCCCCCCAGCTTTACGCTCTTGTGCAAGGGACAACGACAAGCCCTTGAGATGGCGTGCCTTTGCCGTTTCGGTTAAACTCAAATTCTCCATAAGCTACGGAAATAGCGCAAGAATTGCGGCGTATATTTGAACCGGCCTGCTCCGGAATCCGGTAAATCTGGGACTGCCGCGAATGGTCGCGGTGTTTGATGAAGGAGCACTGCCATGCAGCGCAACGACGAACAGCTCGAAACCACCCTGATCGATCTCGGTTCGGTAACCGAGGAGACGAAGGGACGGTTTGTCGGCATCGATGACCACGAAGGCGGTCTCGAACTCCGCGTCGGCATCTCGGACGAGTGACGAGCCGCGCGTGCGCCCGAATTCCGGGCGCACGCTTGCCGGGGAGGGCGCCTTCGTGAATCTTCAGCTCCGCGACGGCCTGTTTCATTGCCTCTGTGGCGATCGGGCAATTTTTCTCGATACCGAAACAAATCGCTACTTCGCGGTGCCGCCAAAGATTGAAGCCGCGTTTCGCTCGGTCGCCATTGGGGAGACCGTGCAAGATGGGGATCGGCAATTCCTCGACACCATGCTTGCCGACCGTATCCTTGTCGAATCTGACGACGCGGAACAAGCTTGGCCGACCCCAATCTCCCCGCCTACTCGCGATCTGCGGCCGATCGCGATCGAAAAGCCCCCATTGTGGCTGATCGCAAAGGTGCTTTACGCGCGATGGCGCGCAGGACATGCCGTGCAGCGCCTCGACATCCGCAGCATCCGTCAAATTCTTGAGGGACGCTCTCGCGAGAAATGGAAATCCGCGGTTGGTCCCTTGGACCAAAAGCTTCAGCGGCTTCAGTCGGCGTTTGAAATTTCGGATCGACTGATGTCTGTCCGCGACCAGTGCCTGCCCAGGTCGCTGGCGATGCACGCCCTCACCAATCAATTTGGCGCCCGGAGCAGCATCGTGCTCGGCGTACGCGTCAATCCATTCGAGGCGCATTGCTGGGTCGAGCTGGAGGGTGCCGTGATCACAGGCGACTTTGAACAGGCAATCCTCTTCACCCCCATAATGAGAATGGCATGACCGCAGCCTATGCCTTCATTGTCCCACGAGGCGAACCGGGCGGATCGCTGAACCAGATGATTCACCCTATCCCGGATTTGAAACCGGCGCTTACCGCGAGACGCCTGACCGTGCTGGCGGGTCCGAGGACCCACGTCATCACGCTTGCAACAGGGACCGGCGCGCTGATCGGGGAGGTCTATGATCGCCATGGTCCTACAGCGCCACTATCGAAGCTCGATGTGCGAACGGAGGCAGCACTAGCTGAAGACAATTATGAACCGCTGCTGTCGTCCTACTGGGGAAGCTATGTCGGCGTGGTCGAAACATCTGACGGAACCGCAATATTTCGAGATCCATCGGCCACACGCCCTTGCTATTTTGTTGAAGCCGAAGGGGGGCTGATTTTTGCGTCGGATGTCCGCACTTTGATGATCTTGCGAGGGCAGGGTGCAGCCATCGATTGGGAGGGCGTGGCGCAATATCTCTATTGCTCCGGACTGCCTGCGGCGGGAACGGCGATTGCTGACGTTTCCGAACTGCTTCCCGGCACCCGGATTTTCGTGGGAAAGCACCAACGAACTCTTCAGCGAATTTGGTCGCCATGGGATTATGTCACAGCAAGGCAGGCCGTCTCGATCGAGCAAAACACGGACACGTTACGGCGGACGGTTCATCGCTGTGTCTCAGCACTTGCACGAAGGTTCGAGCGCCCGCTCATCTCGGTTTCAGGAGGATTGGACTCCTCGATAGTGGCGGCGTGCCTTTCGATGTCCGGCACTTCTCCCATCGGCCTTACCATGTTCACCGACGATGCAGCCGGCGACGAGCGCAGCTTCTCGAAGATTCTGTGTGACGCATTTGGTTACGACCTGATCGCTTGCCGATATGATCCCGGCGAAATCGATATCGATGAGCCGATGAGTCCTCATCTGCCGAGACCAGTCGGACGGACCCAAGGCCTGGCTTATGAGCGGGCTCTCCTGGCCCACGCCGCGAAGCGAAACGCGGACGGTTTCATGACGGGCAATGGAGGTGACAATGTCTTCGCTAACCTGAAATCGGCAAAGCCAATCGTGGACCGATATCTCACCGAAGGATGGAACAGTGGAGTGTTGGCCACAATTCGCGACGTCGTGGACCTGACAGGAACGAGCTACTGGCAGGTAGGCCAAGCCGCACTGAAGGCGTATCGGAGCCGGGCGACGAGATATCAATGGAAGGCGGACACACGTTTCCTCCATCCGGATTTGATTGAGGTCCAGGCTGATCGACCGCTGGAGCATGATTGGCTGTTGGGTCCAAAAAATGCGCTACCTGGGTATCAGATCCATATTGCCGGCATCCTTCGAGCCCAGCAGACGCTCGAGCCTCCGCGTGCAGCGTACGCACCTGTCGTAAGTCCCTTGCTTGCCCAGCCGATAATGGAACTATGCCTGTCCATACCTACCTGGCAATGGTGCGCCGGCGGCCGCGATCGCGCCTTGGCGAGAAATGCCTTTAGGGACATTCTCCCTGCTGCGATTTTAGAGCGGCGCGTCAAGGGCACGCCCGATAGCTTCAGTGCGCAGATCATCGACCGCTTTCGGCGTGGAATCCGGGAACGCCTACTCGATGGTCATCTCGCCGGTCGTGGGCTAGTGGATCGGCCATCGCTTGAGGCGTCTCTGGATGATCGCGTCGTCGCTCGGCCCGAAGAACGACCGCGGATCCTCGACTTGCTGGATACAGAGGCGTGGCTCAATCACTGGCTAGACGGGGCAGCCCTTGGCGCCGCGGCGTATGATTTTGCCTCTGCCCGAAGTGCGTCCCAATGATCCAGCTCGCGTTTCCGCTCGGGAGCCTGCGATCGCTGTCCTTTCAGCCAATAGTCAAACCAGTCGAGACTTCGCTTCGAAACCGCAAGCTTATGCGCTGGCTGCCATTTCACATGGTGTTCGTTCGGGAACACGTAAAGATCGATCGGCACGCTGTGTTCTCGCAGAGCGGTGTATCCGGGCAAGGCGCTCATATACTCATCGTCCGCCATCTGGAGAAGAATCGGTGTGCGGATTCGCGAGGCATTGTTGACCAGCGAAATTCTATCCCAAAAATCGGGCCGATATTCGGACACATCCGGATACCCGGTCTCTCTGAAGTGGCGCGCGCCGGCGGGACCAACCCGCGCGGGCATCGTCGAGTCCCAGCAACAACTGCTTGAGGCCGCGGTGGCAAACAGCGTGCTGTTGACGAGACCAAACTCTATGGTCGAACCACCGTCGCTGAGACCGGTGATTCCAACCCTTGTGCGATCGATGATTCCGCGCTCGGCAAGCTTGTCGATCGCCACTTCGAGGGACGAGAGGACGCTGCGGCGATCCGCAAACCCTTTCAGATTTCCTCGATTGATTGCGCCGACATCATTTGCGCCACGCGTCATCGCGATATGTGTCGGGCGGCTGAAACTCAGTACCGCATAGCCTCTGTTGGCGAAGGCCTGGATCGGAAACTCGTCCCCCACGCCGCCCCGCAGAAACCCTCGCGTGTCATACTGGACGATGATGAGCGGGTAGCGGATGCCTCGCCGGTAGCCCACTGGATAGACAAGGTCGCCGATCGTATCGAGGTCAAAGCTGTTGCGCCAGGTGATGCGCTCGACCTTCCCGATGCTTAACCGGGCGAAGTCGGGATTGGGATTGAAAACGGGATGCGATTTGCCCGTCCGCGGATCGAGCAGTTCGATACGCCGGGGCTGCGTCGAACCCTCTCGAAGACAAAGCAGGAAAGCGCCCGCGGGCTGGCAGTCGATCAGCAGGTCGCTTGTCGAAAAGATTCGCCGTGGCAGCGGCGCGCCCGGCCTCCATTCGTAGAGACTGGTCACGCTGGCGACAGGGTCTTCCCGTCGGAAAAAGAAAAGGCTGTCGCCATTCCACGAAGCACGAAACAACCGTCCCACGCATGTATCTGCGCGGCATAGGAGTTCCCGCTGCGTATCTGTCGTCACCGACACGCGCAGCTTTGCGACGAGTCCATTGCCCGGCTCGGGCTTGAAGGTCGCCGTCCATCCCTTAGCCGACACGGCTGGCGCCAGTTGCGAGCCGGGTTCGGCTTGGTGGCGCTCCAAAATCTTCGCATCGGCGCTCAATGCCGGGCGCATTGCTCCGGTGGCGAGTTCGACCACAAAGCGCTCGGTGGAGATCGGCCGTCCGGGGAACGGTCGGTTGCTGGCCGTGGGAGCGAAGCGGTCGTCGAAATGAAATCCGGCCAGCCCTTCTTGATCTATCGTCTCCGACGCGCGTCCGATTCCCGGTCTGCCTGCAATGACAAGATTTGTTCGCCGTTCATCAAGCGCGAAATCCTCGATATCGAACATCGCTTTCGTGACCGGCTTGGCTCCCGTGCCAGATGCGTCGGCCTGCCACACCTGGGTGAAAGCACCCGTTCGCTTCAGATAGAAGATTGATCGCCCGTCCGCTGACCATTGCGGGACGATCGCCAGCGGAATTCCAGTCGGAAAGACCGGCGAAGCCCGAAAATCCATCAACATCCGAATGAGATCGCCGCCTTGATCAACGACGACCGGAGCCGATCGTTGGCTGAGGTCGGCAACGATCATCGCAAGACAATAGCGATTGGCCTTCGGATCGGCCCGCCGTAATTGGAAGGCGACCCTTTCGCCATCGGGCGAAAGCGAAATCAGTCTCATATCGGGGAAGGGAAGATCCGCGGGACCAATATCGCGAAGTCGGATCAGATCTTCGGCGACCAGTCCGCGCCAGCGCGTCGCATCGGACCGGGGCTGCGGCAAAAGATCGGCGCAATCGGCGCCTACTCCTTTCGCGCTGCTTGGCTGTGCCGAAGCGAGGAACGCCACGATCATGACGCCGCCGCTGATTCCGATGAAGCGCATTACATGCGCTTCCGGAGTTGGATGCCGACATAGCGGCCAACAGCTGAATAATTGGTCGTGTCATACGGAGGATCTGCGGGGTTGGTGTTGCGGATGACATCCGGCTTTTCGTTGAAAAGATTGAGAAGAGAGAAACTCGCTTCGAACCCCTCCAAGAACCCCGTGCCCTGACCTCGAATTGTTGAAACCAAATCAACCGAGGTGAAGGATTTCACTCGCATGAAGGGCTGAAAGCGATCATCCAACGTGCCGCCGGTGTGGCTGATCACGGTCGCCACGGTAACATTGTCCTGCTCCCAGGTTCCTGTGAAGCGGCCTCGCCAATGCGGGGGATCAAAGATCGTCCCGGCAAGCTTGAGCGTCGGCTGACCCTTACTGATCTGCCTTGTACTCTTCTGATAGCTCGTCGAGAGCCCGAGGCTGAGGCGACCCCCACCGGAAAATTCATGCTCATAGCTCGCCGAGAGATCGACCCCCTTGACGGTTTCGTGCGACGTGTTCGTGAGAGCATTCGCGACGAAGGCACCGACATTGTTCGGGTTGAATGGTGCGCCGGTTTGATTGCTAAGTCCCGTCGGCAAGCTCGCGATGACCGCCTCGATGAAACTTGCCGAGGGACCATAAGTTACGAACTGCGCATAGATCGGGTTGCTCAAGGCCGATGTGATGCTTGCAACCGGGAAGGTGACCCGATCCTGATAGTCGACATTGAAATAGCTCGCCTGCAGCGCCACCCCCGGAGTCGCCGCTGGTTCGTACCTTGCGGTTGCCGTCCATGTTTCTGCCCGTTCCGGTCGAAGATTCGGATTGCCACCGCTTAGCAGGAGAACGGGGGAATTGATCGGAAGCGGCGAGTTGATGAAGATTTGTGACGGAAACAGGTAACCCTGTTGGAGTTGGTTCTCCTGATAAAGCGTCGGCGCCTTGAAGGACCGGCCCCAGCTCCCACTCAGGGTGATGCCAGGCGTAAATCCGACGACGAAGCCCAATTTCGGGGTCGCGATATCTCCAATGCCGGGGTAATTTTCATAACGGATCGCGGCGTCGATCGAAGCGCGATCGAAAACCGCGTTGCGATTGTCTGGGCCGACAAGCGGAAGCGCCGCTTCCGCGTACGCGAAATAGGTTCCTCTCCGATCGCTGAAACGTTCGGTCGTCGTCGTTATGGTTCCGCGCGTCGACGAAACGAGAGATTCGAGTCCTGTAGACCGATATCCGGCTCCGACTGCCAGCCGCACATCGCCGCCCGGCGCGCGAAACAGCGGTCCTTCGGCATTTACTTCGACCGAATATACTTCATTGTCATAGTGAATGTGTGATCGCGTCGTTTGCCCGACAGCTGTCCGGACCGGAGTCAAATATGCATTGCTCTGGCCATAGCTACCCGCGATCGTCGCCTCCCAACGAGCGGGGAGGTGGAAGCGAAGCCGCGGCGAAATCGTGAACGATTCAACCGCCGGGTGGCTCAGGTTCCCGTTCGCCGTTGCGCTGGCGGTGGTCGAGAAAGCTACGGCGGAACGCTGTTCGCGATGACTGTACTGAGCATCAAGCGAGACGTTCACGAAGCTCGATAAATCCTGGTATCCCGAAGCAACGAACGAAAATTGCTTCTGTTCGGGAAGCAGCGTGTTGGAAACATGAATCCCGCTTGTGTACGTTCGCTGGCGCGCCGTGACCGCAGTCGCTCGCTGGAACGCGCCGGCCACCATAAATCCGCCACCGTCCCAGCGATCTCCGCTGACGAGAGAATATTCCTGCTGTTCGTTGCCCCCATCAGTCGATGCGCCAAATCGCGCTGTCGCTTCAACTCCCGCAAAATCGCGACGCAAAATGACGTTAGCTACGCCGGCAACCGCGTCCGAACCGTAGATGGCGGACGAACCGTCCGTAACAATTTCGACCCGTTCGATTGCTGCGAGAGGAATAGCGGAAATATCCACACCTTGGCTGATGGCGTCATACGCCACACGGTGACCGTTGATCAGCGTAAGCGTGGCGTCCTGTCCAAGCCCGCGCAGATTCAGATTGGATGAACCCGAGAGATTTTGACTCCCGCCCTGACCACCCAGCACGCCCGGGTTCTGACCTCCGGAAAAATTCTGTGGGAGGGATCGGATGAACGCCCCGAGGTCGTTCAGACCCTCCGATTCCATCGAGTTGCGCGTGCGAACGGTGATCGGTGACGCGCTGGTCGACCCTCGAATGTGGGAGCCCGTGACAATAATATCGTTGCCATCGTTCACGGTCGTATGAATTTCGGCCGAGCCCGACGGCGCGGATCGCCCCCGGATGACATATCCGCCATCCTGCGATTCCACGATGAGATCGGTACCGGCGAGGAGGCGAGCAATAGCCTCCTTTACGCCATAGGTTCCGCGAAGCGGGGGGGCCTGTCGTCCGGCAACCGCATCGGAGGCAAAAATTACCTCGACGCCGGCCTGGCGCCCGATTGATATGAGCGCATCGCCAAGATTCATCGACGCGACATTGAAGTCCCGAGACGCTTCCTGCGCTGCGGCGATGCTCGGAAGGCAGAATCCTCCTACCGCAGCCGCCGCCAGCAGCGCGCCGCGCCCAAATTTTCCAAGTTGCATCCAATCCCCCAGATCTAAAACCGTCTAGCCGGCTATGGGGAATGGACGCAGGTCATCGCGCGCTACGGGGTCGCCTTGAGAATATTATTTCCGTTGCCGTAAAAGAATCTCGCCCGTGGGGGCATGGTCGACCGAAAGGTTGAAAAGCAGGGCCAGCTTTGCGGCGAGTTTTTCCGGATCATCAAGGCGGAATCGACCGGATACCTTCAAGGCGGCAACTTCGCTGTCCATCAATCGGATAGCCATGCGGCGCTGGTTCGACAGCGCCAGCACGTCACCCAGCGGCGTCGCGGTGAATTCGCGGATATCCGGCACGGGAACCACGTCGCCAGGCGCTGCACCGCTGACAGGAGAAACCGGCACCGTCGGCTGGCTCAACGGCTCGCCGAACGAAACACTCTCCCCGGCGACGAGACGCCTCACGGACGGAGTCTTGTTCGAGGTCCGCGGCATGGCGACATCGATCTTCCCTTGCAGCAAACGCACGGTCACGCGATCGCGATGCGACAGGCTCACGTCAAAGACGGTGCCCCGCGCCGTGATACTCCCGCGTCCAGCGAGAACGATGAAGGGGCGCGCTTCATGCGCGACCTCGAACCGGGAGCGACCGCGCTCAAGGCGCAAACCTCGCTGCTTGGCCGTGAAAAGAATCCTGAGCGCGCTTTCCGGCTCCAGCGTTACCTTGGAGCCGTCCGGCAGCGTCTGGGTCAAAACCTGGCCCTCGCGGGTGACGAGCAGCGTCGAACTGCTCGCGGTGGCAACCGCCGGCTTGGTTGCGTCATCCGATCCAAAGAAGTGGACAGCGGAAGCGCTGGCCAGGGCGACCGCCGCGATAGCTAGCGAGACCAGGATCGGGCTTCGCCTTGAACCGCTGCCAGGCTGGCTTTCCTGATCGTCCTTCAGGAACTTGCCCATCGCATAGATCTCGCCGGCGCGATTATAGAACGCCCGGTGCAGCGCCCCTCGAGCCAGCCATGCCTCAAACGCGGGCTTGTGCTTTTCGGCTTCCGGACCGCGCATTCGGCCAAACCACCGGGTGGCTTCGCCCATGAGGCCGTCATCATCCGGTGCGTCGTGAGAATCTTGATCGCTCATCTTATATTCAGTGCTTTTCCAATCCGGAAAATCGCTTCTCCGATGTGCCATTCCACAGTTCGCGTGCTAATGCCAAGCTGGCCTGCAATGACCTTGACGCTCAATTCCTCCACTCGGTGTAAGAGAAATACCTCTCTCGTCCTAGGCGGCAACGCATCCACCGCCGCACGATATAAATCCTGCATCTGACTTACTTCGATCGCATGGGCCTGATCGGGTTCCATGGCCGGCTCGACGCCCTCCATCGATACCAATCCGGGCTGCCGCCGACGTTTCCGATTTCGGTCGATAAGAAAATTGCGCAGGATGCGCTTGAAATAGCCCTGGGGATCGCGAAGCTCGGCGATGGAACGCCCCGCCGCCATGCGCATGAAGACTTCCTGCACGAGGTCTTCAGGGTCTTCCAGGCCCCGAAAGCGAAATTTAAAATAGCGAGCCAGTCGAGGCGCCTCGGTGCGATACACGGCTTCAAGATCGCGGCTCTCGCCGACGATCTCTTCGCCACGATCTTCGATATGGGAGGACATCGGATCACACGGGAATCGCGACGTGACCGGTTGCAGCCGGGGAAAACGGAAAATAGGTGATAGTCACGGGCAGGCCATCCGGAGATGCCGGCAATTGCCTCTGCTCTCGCGTGACCTGAATGGACGCGCGCCCGTGATGCCTGGCAGGTTCATTCCACAGCGACGGCGCCGGCTAATCTACGCGCTGCCCATCAAATGTGCATCACATCCGGCGCGTTCGCAACCATGTCTTTGATCAACGCCTCAGGCGCGGCCTCGCCCGGTGAGCTCGATCAGTTCCTCCACGCATTCGTCAAGCAGGCGAAGGCCGCTCGCCGACAGATCGACATTGACCCGCCGCCCATCCCGGGGATCGGGATGTCTCGTCAACAGCCCGCACTCGACGAGCCGATTAATCGTGAACAGCGCCGTGCGGCTCGGGACGTTGGTCGCGCCACAGAGGCTGGTGAGCGAGATCGGGCGATGCTCGTCGCGAAGATAGAGATCCAGCATCATATCGAGCGCGGGCATGGAAAACAGGTCACGCCCCAATCGATCGCCGACATGACGAACCACACGCACGATCAATCGCGCAAAGGCGATGCGATCCATTTCCACGGGTGGGCGAGGAGAACCCGCGTCCGCCATCAGCGTACGCGCCTTGTCTCTGTTGTAGCGGGGTGGCCCCTGGCCCCCCGATCGATGACATATTGTGCAACGCGACGACCGGCGAGAGCACTCGATACGCCGGCGCGCCGGCGTATCAATGTCCCTGCCATGGATTGCCTCCTGCGCCAACGATCAGCCTCGCAGCGGACCGGGCGCCGAGATTGTAAAAAATTCAGAAAATCAGAGAAAAAACCAAATCGGATCCAAAAGGTTCGATGCTGTTGCTGCCCACAAAAGCCGGTGGGGAGGAAGAGGTGAAGAGGCATAGCTGTTCTTCGTCGACGAGATTCCCTCAAAATGCATTCAAATCGCGATCTTGTTCTTCAGTCAGCCGCAATCAATCTCGTGAAGGCCCTCGGCGGAGTATGGCGTGACGGCGGCGCTATGTGCCGATGTCCTGCGCACGACGATATAAATCCGAGCCTCTCCGTGCGGATCGGCGAGCGGAGCCTGTTGTTCAAATGTTTCGCGGGCTGTCCGGCCACCGAGATATTGCGGGCGATCCGCCGACTTCATTTCAATATTCCATCGATCGCGCCCGTGCCGCCCATGACTCCCATCCACGCGACATCACCGATGAGTGAGCGCGCACGTCAAATCTGGGAGGGCGCGGATGCGCTGCCAGACACGCTGGGAGCTCGCTACTTGCGCTCGCGCGCCCTCGCGATTCAGACCCCTGCCTTGCGTTACAATCCGCGCACGCCTCTGGGGCGAGGCAAGAGCGTCCGTTTTCGCGGCGCCATCATCGCCCCGATCACCGAGGGACCAAGGCTTGTCGCGATCCAGCGTATCTTTCTTGACCCGTCCACCGGGACCCTTGCCGCCGATCTCGAAAAACCAAAACTGACGCTCGGCCGCCCTATGGCCGGCGCGGTTCGCCTCGCCCCTGCGCACACAATTCTGGGCCTCGCCGAGGGCGTTGAAACGGCGCTCTCAGCCATGGTCCTCCTTGGAATTCCCGTGTGGGCGTCCCTTGGTAGCGAACGCCTCTCCCGGATCCGCGTGCCCGACGCGATCGAACACCTCATAGTCCTTCCGGATGCGGACAGGGCTGGCCGGGCAGGCGCGCATCTTGCGGAGCAGGTTCATGCCCGTCCCGGGCGTTCCGTCGTGACCCGATTTCCCTGCTTTGGTCTGAACGACTGGAACGACGTTTTGCGGCGATTGGCCGCGAACGGCGACCGCCATCTGTCCCACGTCGCCTGACCCGATGCGGTCCGGATTTCCACGCCAGCATTCCGGGATGGAGTCTCGGCGAGAAGGTGGGCGGATAGGAAATCGTCATCACCGGTCCGGCCGAGCGCGGCTGGAGGGAGGGGGAAGGGGCCCGATGCGGATTGCGGCCTGATGGTCAGGACGCTCCGCGACCGGAGTACCATCATGCAATATCCAATCATCTACGCGCTCGCCGTCAATTGCTCGGTGTCGCCGCTCAACGTCCGCAAGCATAGCAATGCGGAGGCCGACGGCGAACTCGCTGCCAATTTGGGCGAGACCGGTGTCGTCCTGCAGAATCTCATCGGCGTCGCGGTCAAGCGCAAGAAGGACCATTTCAGCATCATCGGCGGTGGCCGGCGGCTGCGCGCGGTTCACGAACAGATCGCGCAAGGGAAGCTGCCTGCGGATTTTCAGGTTCCCGTGATGGTGACGGCGAACGAGAAGGACGCCATCGAGATGAGCCTCACCGAAAATTACTATAATCTGGCGATGAACCCGGCGGACGCCTGCGAGGCGTTCCGCAACATGATTGACCAGGAAGGCAAGTCGGTCGAGCAGGTCGCCAAGCGCCTCGGCCTGACCAAGCGTTTCGTCGAAGGCCGCCTGCGCCTCGCCAATCTCGCCGAGCCGATCTTCGAGGCGCTCCGCCGCGAGGAGATCACGCTCGACATCGCCATTGCCTATGCAAGCACGTCGGACACGCAGCGGCAGGCGAGCGTCTTCGAGGAACTCGGCGACAGCTATCATGCGGGCAATGTGGGCGAGATCCGGCGGCGCCTCGCCGCGGGCTCTTACAAGGGCGCCGATCCCAAGGCGGTCTTCGTCGGCCGCGAGGATTATCAGGCTGCTGGTGGCCGCATCGACGGCGACCTCTTCTCGAATACCGAGACCGAAACCTGGATCGATGGTGATATCCTCGAACGGCTTGCCGAGGAAAAGCTTGTCGCTGCCGCCGTCGCCATTCGCGATCGCGAGGGCTTCGCCGAGGTTCGTGCCGTTCCGGCGGGCCGCGTCCCCTATATGGAAACCTGTCAGCTCGATCATCTCGACGGCGAGCCCGTGCCGCTGAGCGAGGATGCTGTTGCCCGAAAGGCCGTGATCGAGACCGAGGTCGCGGACATCGAAAAGGCCGCCGCGGAAGCCGGCGACTATAGCGAAGAGCAATATGAGCGTCTCGAGGTGCTGAACGAAGAGCTTGAAGCCCTTGAGGATACCGGCGTGCTCATCACCGACGAGCAGCGTGCCGCGGCGATCGCCTATGTGGTCATCGGCAGCGACGGCCAGCCGCTCCTCCATGAGCAGCTTTATGTCGAGCCCGACGCCGACGAGGAAGCCGGCGATGAAGACGACGGCGATGCGGATGGCGATGACGAAGACGCTCGCGACGATGCTGAGGCGGACGACGAGAAGGACGAGGTCAAATACAGCGCACGGCTCAGCGATGAGCTCGCGATGATGAAGACCGAGCTTCTCGCGCTCCATGTCGCCAGCGATCCGCATTTCGCGCTGGACCTCGGAACGTTCATCATGGTCGAAAATGCGACGCGAACCTATGGCAGCTACGGCATGCCGAGCGAGCTTCGCGCGAACGCGCCGCATCCCAGGGTCGCAAACTTCGAAAGCGGCATGCCCGCCGCCGAAGCCTGGACGAAGCTCGATGCCGCGCTCGATCGCAGCTGGATCAACCACAAGGAGATGGAAGAGCGCTATGACGCCTTCTGCGCGCTCGACGACGAGGTACGGGCCGCCTGGCTTGGCTGGGCCGTGGCGCGGACGCTCCATTCGGTGCCCGATGGCGCGGCTGGCAGCGGTTTCCTCAACCATCTCGGCGCCAAGCTCGGCATCGATGTCGCGTCTTGGTGGAGGCCGACCGCGCGCAACTTCTTCGACCGCATCACCAGGCCCGCGATCCTGAAGCTCTTCGAGGCGATCGGCGGCCGCGAACTCGCGAGCCGCTATACCGCATCGCGGAAATATGACCTTGCCGTCTCGGCCGAGAAGCTGTTTGCCGGGTCGATCATCGTCGACAATGAGGTCAAGGACCGGGCGCTTTCCTGGCTCCCCGGTGCGATGCGCTTCGTGCCAGAGGTGGATCAGGTCGACGTCGAAACGTCCGAGAATTCGGGCGACGATCTGGATGCGCGCGCCCAACAGGACGACGAGGCGCTGCCCGAGGCCGCCTGACGGGCGTTCGTCCAGGGGCCGCGGCGTTGCTGCGGCCCCATCTCGCCAAAACTCGCGCCCTGCCTCGCCTTGCCCCGACCAAATGGAAAATCTCACCCGTCGCCTACGACCGGCGGAGCGAGGGGGCTCGGGGACGCGGAGCCGTTCCTGACCAGGAGAGTCCCATGCAAGCTTCCGACCGTTCCGGGCTCACGTCCGATCCATCCGCGCACGCCGATCCCGAAGATCCACGCGCTGCGATCCTGCTCGCCGTGGCCCGTGCGATCGCCGCGCGCCTCGCCGCCAAGGGCGCGATCAGCCGTCAGGCCATCAAGTCGCTCATGACCGAAGCCCATGGTGCGAGCGACGCTGCCGGCACATGGTCGATGCGTGATGGCTATGATGCGCTCGAAGTTGCCCAGATCCTCTTGCTGCTGAACCCGGATGGCCCGCTGTCCGCCTCCGCGACCCTCCCGGCGCGACTTCGTGCGCTCGAAGATGTTTCGCAGGCGCTGCCTACCCAGACTTATCGCAGCGAGCAGCAAGTCGATCTGCAGCAATTCTCGACGCCGCTTCCGCTCGCATGGCTGGTCGGTGTTGCCGCTGCCATGACCGCCGACGACATTGTGCTCGAACCTTCCGCAGGCACCGGTATGCTCGCGGTCCATGCGCGGCGCGCCGACGCAGCGCTCCTTCTCAACGAGCGCGATCCGGCGCGCGCTGACCTGCTTGCGGCCATCTTCGGTCAGTCCGTCTCGCGGCACGACGCCGAATTCATCGACGATAGGATCGACCCCGCATGCCGACCCACGGTCGTGCTCATCAATCCTCCCTTCGGCCGAAGCGAAGGGCGCGGGCTGGATCGCCATGCCGGGGCCCGGCACCTCCGATCCGCGCTTTTGCGGCTCGTCCCGGGTGGCCGCTGCGTCGCTATCATGCCGCCCTCGTTCGCGCCCGAGGGTGCCGGTGCGAGGAGCTATCAATCCGCCTGCGAGATCGCGGTGCCGCGTGTCGAAATCATGCTGGAGGGGAGACCATTTGCACGGCACGGTACGTCGATCACCATCCGCCTCTGCATTTTCGACAAGGGCTGGACCGGCGCCACCGAGCGGCACCCCGCCGGGAACTTCGCCGAAGCACTCACGATTCTCTCCGGCTTGCCGCCACGCCTTCCCGTCAATCCTCCTGAACCCGACCCCGGACCTGCGGGCGCGTTGATCGCATCATCCCCCGCGCCCGTCCGGTCGCGGCCGCTTCTGGGTGGCCTCGCCGATGTTCGGCGTCTCGCGGCCCCACCGGTTCCCGTCACCATCGACGCCACACCGCAGCCGCTTGCCTATGAGATACTCGACCGGGTCCCGGCCGCGGAGGATCCGATTGGTATCTATGTCCCCTGGCGGCTCACGCGCATCGCCTTTCCTGCTCCCAATCCGCATCCCGACCAATTGGTCGAATCGGTAGCGATGTCCTCGATCCTGCCGCCGGTGCCGCATTACCGGCCGCTTCTTCCCGCATCGGCGGTCGCGGCGCTCTCCGACGCACAGCGCGAGACCGTGATCTATGCGGGCCAGGCCTTCGAGCGCGATCTTCCAGGCCGTCACGCGCCGGACGCGGCGGGAACCACGCTGCGTCCGGAAGCAGACGGCCAAATCTATCGCATGGGCTATATGATCGGTGACGGCACCGGCGTCGGCAAGGGCCAACAGCTCGCGGCCTGCATTCTCGACCGCTGGTGCCGGGGCCACCGCAAGGCGCTCTGGATCTCGAAGAGCGCCGCGCTGATCGAGGATGCACGCCGCGACTGGTTGGCGCTCGGCGGTCTCCCGATCGATATCCAGCCGCTCGATGCCTTCCCGCTCGGATCGGACATTCCGATGCAGAGCGGCATCCTGTTCGTCACTTATGCGACCCTTCGTTCGCAGCGCGACGACGGGTCATCGCGGCTTCAGCAAATCCTGCGCTGGCTCGGCGCCGACTTCGAGGGGCTGCTTGCCTTCGACGAGGCGCACGAGCTCGCCAATGCCGCCGGCACCGAGACCATTCACGGAACGCAGAAAGGATCCGAGCAGGGGCTTGCCGGCGTGCGGCTCCAGAACCTGCTGCCGCGCGCCTGCGTCCTCTATAATTCCGCGACCGGCGCCACCGATCCAGCTAACCTCTGCTACGCGACCCGCCTCGGTCTCTGGGGGCAGGGGACCGCCTTCGAAACCCGCGAGGCCTTCATGGCCGCGATCGCCAGCGGCGGCATCGCCGCGATGGAAATCGTCGCGCGTGATCTCAAGGCGCTCGGACTCTACACCGCGCGCTCGCTCACCTTCCGCGGCGTCGAATATGCGCCGCTCGAACATGTTCTGACCGATGATCAGATTCGTGTCTATGACGCCTATGCCGACGCCTGGAGTATCATCCACCGCCGGCTCGACGATGTGCTCGAAGCGACCAACATCGTCGACCGCATGACGGGGCGATCGCTCAACGCCCAGGCGAAGGGGGCAGCGCTCTCACGCTTCGAAAGCGCCAAACAGCGCTTCTTCGGCCAGGTGCTGATCGCGATGAAGCTGCCGACGCTCATCGACGCGATCGAGCATCACCTGGCCCTCGATCATCATGTCGTGATCCAGCTCGTCACCACCGCCGAGGCGATGCTCGAACGCCGCCTTTCCGGCCTCTCCGCCGACGAGCGCGCTGACCTTGCGATCGAGCTCACGCCGCGCGACGATATGATCGAATATTTGAAGACCGCCTTTCCGACGCGCCAGCTACGGGTCTTCAAGGGCGCGGACGGGGAAGCCCGATCCGAGGTCATTGTCGATGAGGCCGGCCATCCGGTCCATTCGCAGGAAGCCCTGCGCGCTCGCGATGAACTGATCGAACAGCTCTGCGCGATGCCGGCCATTCCGAGTGCGCTTGATGCGATCATTTCCCGCTTCGGCACCGAGCGGGTGGCCGAGGTCACTGGACGCAGTCGGCGGCTGTTGACCGATATCGCCGGCCGCCAGCGGATCGAACGGCGAACCGCACGCAGCAATATCGCCGAGGCCGACGCCTTCATGGCCGGCGGGAAGCAGATTCTCATATTTTCCGACGCGGGCGGGACGGGGCGAAGCTATCATGCCGACCGCAAATGCCCGACCGCAGACCGCCGCCGGGCCCACTTCCTGCTCGAGCCGGGATGGCGGGCGTCGAACGCGATCCAGGGGCTCGGTCGCTCCAACCGCACCGACCAGCAAAGCGCGCCGATCTTCATTCCGGCCGCGACCAATTGCTGGGGAGAACGGCGTTTCATCAGCACGATCGCGCGCCGGCTGGACAGTCTCGGCGCGCTCACGCGCGGCCAGCGCCAGGCCGGCGGCCAGAATCTCTTCGACCCCAGCGACAATCTCGAAAGCGACTATGCCAAGGATGCGCTGCAGCAATGGTACAGGCTCCTTCATCGCGGCAAGCTCAAGAGCACGTCGCTCGCCGAATATGTCGCGATGACGGGTCTCAAGCTCGTCAATGAGGACAGCGGCGAATTGCTCGACAAGCTGCCGCCGATCCAGCGCTGGCTGAACCGCCTGCTCGCGCTGCGCATCGCCACGCAGAATGCGATCTTCGAGGAATATTTCGGGCTCATCCAGGCCCGCATCCAGGTCGCGCGCGAAGCCGGCACGCTCGATGTCGGCGTCGAGACGATCCTTGCCGACGAGATGCGCGTCGTCGACGAACAATTGCTGCGCTGCGATCCCGTAACCGGCGCCGAAACCAAGCTCTGCCGGATCGAACTGAGGCGCCGCCGCCGCGTCACCGCGCTCAGAGCCCTGCTCGAGCAATGGCGGGATTGCGCCGAGATCCAGTTCCTCCGCAACGGGCGGTCGGGCCGCGTTGCGATCCGGGTACCGTCCTGGTCGATCCTCGACGACGAAGGCCGGTCGATCCGGATTTGGGAACTCATTCGGCCGACCGGCTCGGATCGCATCCGCGAAGCGAAGCTCGCGGGCAGCCAGTGGCGCCGCATCAGGAAGGCGGAATTTACCCGCCTCTGGGAGGCGGAATGCGACGCGGCGGCGCACGAAATCGAGACCAGCAACATCAATGTCGCGACGGGCCTATTGCTGCCGGTGTGGAACAAGCTGCCCGACGATGATGTCCGGGTGTGGCGCATCGCCGACACCAGCGGCAGTGCAATCCTCGGGCGGATCGTCTCGCCTGCCGGCTTCGAACGCCTGGCGGCCGCCTTTGGGATCAGCATGGCGATCAGCCTCACGCCGGCGGAAATCGTCAGCGCGGCCCGCTCGTCCGAAGGGGCCGCGATCCCCGGGCTCGAACCGGCACGTCTTCGCCGCTCCATGGTCAATGACGAACCACGGCTTGAGATCGTGAGCTTCCCGCCCGATGCCCGCGCCCGGCTCAAGGCTTTGGGCTGCTTTACCGAGATCATCGCCTACAAGACGCGGATATTCGTCCCGCCGAAAGAGGCCGAAGCGATCGTTGCGGCCATCGCTGGCAACGAAGAGCTGCGGGCCGCTGCCTGACGGAGCCCGGTGCCATCCGGAGCCACGATCTTCATCAACAAGAGCCGATCGAACCACGTCTTCTTGGCAGCGGAAGGAAAGGGGGAGGCGTGGGGCAGGCCTTTGCGGGTCGCAGTCCAACGACGAGGTTCACCATGTCCGACACCCAAGCATCAACTTTCGCGCCGCAGCTCTACAGCCAGGCAAGCCATGATGAGCGCGGTAATTTCCACTATCAGGGCGACTTTTACCGGCAGGCTGAGCCATTGCCTGAGCTCGCCGATCGCATCCGCGTGCATCTAGCCGCGCATTTTCCCGATATGAACATCGCGGTCACTACCGAGAAATATGCGGGCGGACGCAAGGTGACCGCAGAGATACTCAACGCGCCCGACGATCTTTCCGGCCGCGAGGCGCAGGAAACCATGATCGTCAGGGTCCGCGACCAGATGGAGCGGTTCGGCTTCACGCGTTCCAATTTCTACCAGGACTTCCACAACTGTTCATTCTTTGCCGACGTGCGGATCGGCCGCGCCTATTGGTCCGCACTCGCGCGCCGTCGCGGCGCGCAAAATCCCGTCGAGCCGCTGGTGACGCTCGCGCACTTTCGAAAATCGCTGAAAATTGACCAGCAACTCAAGCTCGTCGCCGCGCCCAAAGGGCATCGTGCACTTGGCACCACGCGCACGATCACCGCCGTCCGCTCGAAGGACGTCATTCTCGACGGCGCATCCTATCTGGAATTCCCGCGCGCCGCTGATTTCGCCTGCGAAGGGATACGCGTGCGTATCGCGATTGGCTCGGAATATGAGCCCGATGCCCACCTCCTTTACGAATGGCTGCTCGCCGTAGCCGCCTGAGGACCAGCTCGGGGCATTACCGGGCGCTGGATCGCCCAAGGTCAGCCGACATCCATCGCGGCGGCGACAATCGCCGGGCCGCTGACGGCATCTGAACGGGCTCCATGTTGGGGAGAGGAGAGGGGAGTGTGCAGGGGCGGGGCAGCGCGGTGCTGTTCCAAGTCCCCAATCCAGGAGACCCCTTCCATGAATATGATGGCTCCCGCCACGCGCCCTGCGCAGGCACCCTATAAGGTTGATATCAGCCGCGGCCGCAACATCGGCCGTGTCTCGTCAGAATGGTTCTCGCGGCCCGAGGACGAGCGCTTCCTATCGCTTCCCGACCTCTATGGGCGCGTGCGGGCCCGCGCAGGGGCTGCCACGACGCGCATCGTCGAGAGCCGCGCGGTTCGCGTGGTCGCGCGCAGCGACGAGCCCGAACGCCTGACGCTCGTCGTTCCCGGCCGCGAAGATCCCGTCGCGCCGACCAACTGGTCCTTCGGCCAGCTCTGCAGTCTGGTCGGTGCGCCCGCCTCCTATCTGCGCACGCTCCCGGCCGCGCTCGCCGGGATCAACATGCAGCACGGACTGATCGATCATCGCGGCGAGCAGGTGAAGCTTCTTGAAACCAGCGATGGCCGGACCGAACTACGCGCTGTTACGGGCCCCGATTATGGCCGCATCTGGGACCATGAGCTCGTGGCGGCCGTCATGCGCCTCGCGGGTAATGGAACGGGCGACACCCGGTGGAAAGTGCCCGGCGTTCTCGACTGGACGACGATGCATTATAACCCCTATGTCGACGTCTCGCGCGATACGACGACACTCTATGCCTCCGATCGCGACGTCTTCCTGTTCCTCGTCGACGACACCCACCCGATCGAGGCGGGCAAACTCCCAAATGGCGACCCGGACCTCTTCTTCCGGGGCTTTTACTGCTGGAACTCGGAAGTCGGCTCCAAGACGCTGGGAATCGCGACCTTCTACCTTCGCGCAGTCTGCATGAACCGAAATCTCTGGGGCGTCGAGAATTTCCAGGAGATCAACATCCGCCACTCCAAATTCGCCGCCAATCGCTTCGCGCATCAAGCCGAGCCGGCCCTGGCCCAATTCGCCGACTCCTCGCCCGCCCGGTTCATCGACGGCATCAAGACGGCACGCGAGCGGATCGTCGCGCGCAACGACGAGGATCGCGCCACCTTCCTGCGCAATCGCGGTTTCTCGAAATCGGATACGCAGCGGATCATCGCGAGTGTGCTCGACGAGGAAGGGCATCCGCCGGCCTCGCTCTATGATTTCGTGAACGGCATCACCGCGGTCGCCCGGACCAGGTCGCACCAAGACAACCGCCTTGAACTCGAAACCAAGGCCAGGAGCCTGCTGCAACGCGCCAATTGATGGCCGCCCGCTCCGCCGTCCCATCGGTGAGGCACAATTTCATCACAATCCAAGGAGAATTTTATGTCCTTATCGAACCTCGACACGGCCGACGCCGACACGCTCGCGCCGATCCTGCTCGCCGCCATCCAGCGGCTTGGCCAGCTTGGCCGGACGGGCGCGCTCGCGCTCGCGAAACTGGTCGAGGAGGGCGACGCCGACTTCGACGAAGCCGCATCCTGGATCACCGACATCGCTGGCGGCGGGCTCCAGGATTAGCGCGCCCGCCTCTCCATGAACCCCATCAAGGCCCGGCCCAGCGCCGGGCTTTTTCGTTTTTCGAGGAATTCCATCATGGTCACCACATCCGCCCGTCACACCTATGAGGTGCGCGTCGAATATTTCAGCGGCGGCGAGTCCTTCGCGGTTGATACGCTCCAGGTCGAGCAGCCCCTTGGCGGCGATATCGAGACGGCCGCCGCGGCCGCCGCCGAGGCGAGCCCTTATTTCAACGGTCGCATCCCCGATCTCTCCTACGCGATGACGATCGCCCCGCTCGATCCGGGCGATCCCGAGCCGCCACCCGCAGGTGCGCGCGAGAAGCCGGTCTGCGCCCATTGCGGCTCTGACCAGCTCTTGCGCGACGCCGCGGTACGCTGGGATGTCAACGCACAGGACTGGTCGATCTCGGGCATCTATGATTGCACGACCTGCGATATCTGCAGCGCGGAGAGCGACGATCTCGCCCGCTGGGTTCCCGCCGATCATGTCACGCCGCTGGAGCGCTTCACGCGCGACCTGGCCGTGGTGCTCGACAAGCCCGATCTCGCCGATGATTTCGATTTCGTGCAATTCTGCCTGAACAATTTCCGGGACATGTCCGTGTCCGATGCCAAAGCTGCGTGGAGGGCGTTCGACCGGCCCGCCCCATGACCGAGCAGGCGTTCGACCCGGCGGACCCGGCGGCCTGGCTTGCGCGCGGAGGTCTTCCGGCGACGGGTTTCACGATGCCATGCGGGCGCAGCCTCGTCCCCGAACGGATCGTTTTGAACCGCAATCATCTGCGCGCCGAAATGACGATCCTACTGCGCGACTTCGCCGCGGCCCTCCGCAACCTCTGAACCTCGGAGATCAATGCCATGGAAACCGGACTCTTTCTGGTACTGAGCACTGCGCATATACGCTGCGCGACCGCAGAGCTTTTCAATAACTGGGCCGATCTCTCTCCCGCGCGCCAGCCGCTCGGCGTGGCGCCGACCCAATATGGCTGGTTCCTTCCGACCCGCGTTGACACCGGGCAAGCCGCGCGACATCTGCCCAAGGAGATACCCGCGATCCTGGCGCTCGGCCGCGCGCATGGCTGCGACTATGTTCTCCTCGATTGCGACGGCCCCACCGAGCCTAGCTTGCCGACCTTTCCCTGGTAGCGGCACGGCGGAGCGGAGGGGGCGGGGAAGAGCGCATCGGCAGCGATGCATCTTTCCAACCCACGAGGTCTCCATGCTCCGACACCCGTTCAAGGCGATTACCGCCTTCATCCACCGCACCGCACGTGCCTACCGGGCGGCCTTCGCCGGCGAACCTTCGGCGCATGACCGCGAGACGGACCTGAAGCGACGCTATCGTGCGGCGGTCGCCGCGCTCCCCGAGGATCAGCGCGCCGTTTTCACGATGCACCGCGTTCACGATCACACCATCGCCGATATCGCCGACCGGTTGGATCTGCCCACCGCCGAGGTCGAAGCCCTTCTCGCGGCCGCCCTGCTCGCGATCGCCACGGCGCTCGATGGCGATTGAGCGCCCGTTCGCGCCGCGCCCGCAACTGGATTTCGCCATGCAGACCCTGTCTCCCCTGCGCGCCCGGCTCGCCTCGTTCGAGCATGCCTATGTCCTGGCGACTAGGCTTCGCCACACGACCGGCTGCCGCCAATATGTCGTGCGCACCGACGACCCGATCCAGCCGGTCCATGTGACCTCAACCCCGCCCGACACGTCCGGGCGGATTCTCGCGTGGATTTTCTGATGGCGCGGCGTCGCGCACCGGTCCTCGCCGCCTGGGGCGCCGGCGTCGACTCGACGGCGATGATCGTCGAGCTCGTCGCACGCGGCGAGCCGCCCGATGCCGTGCTGATGGCGGACACCGGAAGCGAGCGCCCTGAAACCGATCGCTTCGTGCCGCTGTTCCGCACCTGGATGGACGAACATGGCGTCGAAAATCATGTCGTGCGCTATGAGCCGCAGCGCTTCCGTCACTGGCCCCCTTATCATTCGCTGCTCGAAAATCTGCTCACCAACGGGACGCTCCCCTCGATCAGCTTCGGGCGCCACAGCTGCTCGGTCAAATGGAAAATCGCCCCGCAGGACCGCTGGGCGGAGAGCTGGCCGCCGGCGCGCGCCGCCTGGGCGCGGGGCGAGCGGGTCACGAAGCTCATCGGTTACGATTGCTCACCGGCCGATACGCGGCGCTACGCCGATCGCGAGGGTTATGACGATCCGCGCTTCGCGTTCCGCTACCCCTTGCGCGAATGGGGATGGACGCGCGCCGACTGCATCGCGCGCATTCGGCTCGAGGGGCTGCCGGTGCCGGTCAAATCCTCCTGTTTCTTCTGCGCCGCCATGAAGCCCGACGAGGTGCGCTCCTTGCCGGCCGATTATCTGCGGCTGGTCATCCTCGTCGAAGCGCGCGCGCATCCTCGCCTCAGAAATGTGGACGGGCTCTGGCGCAAGCCCGTGAAGGGTTGTCGCGGTTCCGAACCGCGCCCGGGGTCGATGACGCAGTTCATCCGCGACGAAGGGCTGCTCGCGCCCGATATCATCGATCGGATCACGGCCGCGGCGCCTGCCAACCTCGTCTCCTTCCAGGACGCCGCCGCCCGCGTCGATCTTGTGGAGCGACCGACGATGCACGACTGGCTCTCCCGTTTCCACGCCGGCGATTTCGGCGAGGCGGCTTGAACTGGAATGAGCCTCTGCGGCTATTTCCCGTTCGGCTCGGTCGTCGGGAGGGAAAGGGGGAGGGGATGGGCGCGGCAATGTTGCTGCTTTTCGGAGACCGCTCATGACCCTTCCCTCGACGATCTGCGCCCAAGTCAGTCAGGACGCGCTCACCAAGGTGACGCGGCTGTTCAACGGAACGGTCGATGACGTTCTGGGCGAACTGCTGCAAAATGCGCGGCGTGCAGGCGCTACTCGCGTCGAAATCGAAACGGCGCAAATGACCGATGGCCAGCGCGTGCTCCGGGTCCGCGATGACGGGCGCGGGATCGGCGACCCCTCGGCTTTGCTCACCCTTGGCCAATCCGACTGGGACGAGGCGACGCGCCACCGCGAGGATCCAGCCGGGATGGGCGTGTTCAGCCTTGCGGGCAAGCGCGTCCAGATCCGCTCCTTCACGCAGGAGACGGGCGGCTGGCGTATCGTTGTTCCATCGGGGGCCTGGGAAAACGGTATGGCCATCAGCGTCGAACCTGCGGGGATCGACCATGGCACCGAAATCACCATCGACATGCCGGAGACCTGGAATGACGGGATCGGCGCAGCGTCCGCCCGTGCGGCACTCTATTATCCGCTGCCGGTCGCGTTCAACGAGGTCATGCTCGCGCAATCCGATTTCCTCGCCGAGGCTGTCCATGTCGAGAAATGGAACGGCTGCCGGATCGGCATCTTCAAGGACCGCGGCTCGCCTCACTTCGGCGATCGCCGGGTCAATTTTCATGGACTGACGGTCGCGCGATCGATGCCCCACGTCGCCGAGATCGCCAAGGGAAGTTGTTGGACCGTCCGCATCGACATCCTCGATGCGCCTGATCTCCAACTTGTGCTGCCCGCGCGGAAGGAGTTCGTGGCGAACAAGGCGCTTGCGGACCTCGACATCGCCTGTACCCGCGCCATCTACCGGGCAATCGCGCTCCAGCCCGAACACCGGCTCGCTTTCAAGCATTGGGCAGCGGCAAGGAAACTCGGCGTGCCCCTGCCCGAAGCTGCGCGCTGGCTCGATGGCTGGTCGCCCAGCTTGGCCGACTATCGCGTCGGCAGGCCGATCGATGCGATCGTGCGCGGCGAGCCCATGATTATTGTGCCCCATCATGAACCCGATATCGAGCAGAGCGCGGCACCTGCGCTGACGGACCGGAAAACGCTCGGTGGGCGCGCCGTCTGCGAGGAGCAGGCTTTCCAGGGCTACGCCTGGTACGACGCCCTGCCGCGCGTGGTTGCGCTTCGCTTCCATTTCCAGCGGAGCGGGGTTGATGTCTGCGTGGACGGCGTAGCTGTCGAGCCGAGCATCGACACCGGGATGGTGTCGGACCTTCGGCTGGAAGCGACGATCGCCACGCCGAGCGTGCCGGACGCGCGCGAGCGCCTCTGCTGCAAGCCCCTCGATATACTCGTCCGCTCGGTCGATTGCTTCGGCATCGACGATGCATCGATCTTCATCGACGAGACGGCATCCGTCGAACCCGGCCGCCTCACCGACATACTTGAGGCCTGTCTCTTCAGCCCGAGCGATGATCGCGACTGCGACAGCTGCGAAACACAGCGCGACCGATTTCGACAGGATGCGCGTTTCGTGGCAACCAATTTGTTGCTCGGCGGGGATGCAGCCCTCCGCGATCAGATCGCGTGCGCGCTCGCTGCGGAAATCGCCTGGCTGGTTCCCGCCGGAAAATCCCTGACCGCGACGATCACTGGCCGCGATATCGACGTGAGCATCGTGTCGGCGCCAGAACAACAGGCCTGAGCGGGGCTCCCCTTACACCCCTAGCCAACTTCTGACCGCGCTGCCGCCGGAACTACGGCCTGCCGCTTGCTGGCTGGTCTCCGGCAACGCCTGGGTCTCGCTCAATCCTTGCAGGAGATAGACGATGTTAAACCCGTTTCAGCGCATCTGCGCCGAGGTTTATGCCAATGGCGACTTCGCCGGCACGGCAAGTATCGGCGAAGCACGCAGCGTGGGCGACACGCTTTTCGCCTTCCTGATGATCGAACTTGCGTCGAGCGAAGGCTGCGACAACCGCGACGAAGCGATCCGCAGGCTCGAAATGGCGATCGCCAATGTCGAGGAGGTCCTTGATGCGGTCGCTTCTCGGCGGGACTTGCCCGAGGAGACATTGGCGCTGCCGGCTGACCCCACCGAAATGGTCACTCTTCGCTTCATACCCCAGGCCTGGATCAGGGATTATGCCGTCACGGTCGACAGCGAGAATCCCGCGACCTGGGAGGTCCCGCTCACGCTCGTGCTCGGACGCTTCCCGCTGGAGAGCGACTGGTCCGAGTGGGATGAGGAACGCGATGCCATGCGTTTCGAGGGGAACGCCCCGAAATGGATTCGCGACTGGAGCGGGCCTTTCGAGGTCGAGTTGGCGGCGTCCGAGAGTCCCTGGAGCCGCGGGAAGGTTGAAGGAAACCTCATGGACACGCTGCTCTGCCGCGGTCTCGTGCTCAATCGGCCCGAGATATTCGCCGATCCGGCTTTTCGCGCCTGGCTCGCCAATGGCACGCCTAAATTCACCTGGTGCGCGGGCGGCGCGGTTGATGAATGGTCCGACGTCATCGTTCTGGTCGACCCCGCTCTCACTGGCGAGGGCAGCGATAGCGACATGCCGGCGACAATCTGGGAACATATCATCGCCATGTGCCATGAGCATCTTGGCGCGGCAGGCCCCGGCCACGCTCATTATATCGTCCGCCTCACCAACCTCGCCGAATAAGGCGCGGCCACGCGGCATATGGCGGTCTGTCCGCCGCTTACCCAGCTTGCCGCTTCGATCGTAATCCGATGCCTGTCGCGCATCCTGCCTCGGATGTCGACAAGACGATAACTCGCTTTTGCAAAAGCAAACATTCATAGTCCATCGGAAGCTAGTGCAGGGCAGCGGGGGGCAATCGACCGATGATCGAAGAGGAACAATCCATCTGGAGATCCCGCGACTATTTCGCCGAAATGTATGTCGCAGGCCTGATGGCCGATGCCGGATGGAATATCTACTTTCCGCATCGCGACCAGGGATTCGACATGATCGCGACCTATGCCGCCACCGAGGGAACGATCGTTCGGCCGGTCCAGGTGAAAGGCAAATATCCGACCGAGGGAAAAACCGACAAGGCCCGATACGGTTATGTGGGGCCCATCACGACCTTTCATGACGACATGATCCTCGCGATCCCGCTCTTTGCCGGCCTCGAGGATCCGGCCCCGCGCCATATCGCCTGGATGCCCCGGCAGGCGATCCGTCCAGCAGCCAAGGATCGCTGGCGCTGTGAACCCGCGCGTTTCGTTGACGGCCTGCCGAGGCCGCGCGAAACATTTCTCGCCTATTTCGACAAGGCGGGGCTGATGCGCTGCACGCTGCCGACCGTCGATCCCATCCTAGCCGACTAGCGATCGCCATGCCGCTCACCTTCAACATGCTGCTGCGCTCCGAAGGCATCGACCCGGCCGAGGTGCGCCTCCTCCGCCACCAGACCGAGAAGGTTCGCGGCCGGACGCCTTATTCGCTCTGGCGCGACGATCCCGCCGCCTTCGAACGGTATCAGAGCACCCAGGACTGCAATCAGCGAAGCCATTTTCGGGGCCGTTACTGGGCAAGCTTCGTGGCGCCGCCCGACGGCGGCACCCTGTTTGTTGGACTCTATGCCGTTTCCCTCGATGGAACCGTGCCCGCCGGCGCGATGGATCCGTTCACCGGCAAGCGAATTGGCGAGGACAAGGGCTGGGCCGAATATGACCAATATGATTGCAGGCTCGTGCCGGAATTGGGCGACTATATCGGCCGACTGACGATCCATTGGGGCGACAGCGCGAGCAGCCGCCGGGCCTGGAAACAGCGCGCGGACCTCAAGGACAAGCCGATCGTCGAGCTGCTGCGCGCTTTCCGCGAGGAACCCTTTCCCGGGTTCACCAACCTCATCCGTCCGCTCTCGGAAATCGAGACCATGCCGCCGGGCTGGAAAGAAGTGCTCAGCGCCAGCCGCGGCGTCTATCTTCTCGCCTGTCCGCGTACCCGTGAACATTATGTCGGGTCCGCCTGCTCGGTCGGCGGCTTCCTCGCGCGCTGGCGCGACTATGTCGCGTCGGGGCACGGCGGCAATGTCGCCCTGCGCATCCGCGACCCTTCCGACTATATTGTGAGCGTGCTCGAGGTCGCCGGCTCTTCGGCATCGGACGCCGATATCCTGGCCATGGAGGCACAGTGGAAGGCCAAGCTGCTCAGCCGCTCCATCGGGCTCAACCAAAATTGACCGATCCGAGGTTGCCCCAGGGTGTCAGCCGAGCACGGGCGACTGCGAGCAGATCACAAGCTGCCGGGAACCGCGGGTCATTGCGACATAGAGATGCCGCGCGTCGAGCTCGTCTGCGCCGAGCACCACCGCGACATCGGCTTCGAGACCTTTCAACAGCAATGTGCTGCCGACCGCCCGGCGGGGCAGCGAGCGTCCGACGAACCGATATTCCTCGCGCATCGCAATAGCCGTGTCGACAAAGGCCGTGCCGTCCCGCTCGCAGCGCTGCAACGCCTGCATGCAGGCGCGGAAGACCGCGGGCCGGAACACGCGTGCGCCCGTCTGCTTGTTGAGTTCGACCAGAAGATCCGCCACCCGCCGGTGGCATCTGTCGCCCTCGAAGGCAAGGGCTGCGGCCTCGATCTCATTCGCCTCCTTGCGCGCCTGCCCGCGCCGCAGCGTGTCGAGGCGCTGGATCAAGGCGCTCGCGCCCACATTGGTCATGAGTTTCTGCGCGAACTCGAGAATCTGGCCGGTCGCTTGAGCGCTTGCGAGGTCGAAGGCCTCGGCAAAGGATACCAGATCGCGCAGGTCGACCGCCTCGACCGTGACCGCTCCGGGGGTCTGGCTGGCGAAGCGTTGCTGGCTGCCAGGATTGCGCGAATCCCCGATGATGAGGACCGAGCCATCGCTCACCGGCGAGCGGCTCTGGCACGCGCCGAGCTGCTTGGGGTGATCATTCTGACTTCCGTCGAGCTGGACCCAGCGCACCTCGGGGACCGCTTGCCGCAGATCCACCTTCCGTCCCGCATGAAGCTCGCCCCGGACCTGAAGGAGCCAGCGCCCGAAGCTCTCGGTACCCGCGTTTCGCCATCGCCACGGATCGCCAAGCGCACCGGCAAGGCCAAAATGGCCAAGAACCTGGTGGTCCCAGTCGGCGAGCGGATCATTGCGATCGAACCCGAAGATCGCCTGCATCGGATCACCCACTACAGCCGTCGGCAGCAGCGTGGAGAGGGTCGTGACCAGCTGATGCTGGAGGCTCGAACAATCCTGATATTCGTCGACCAGCAGACGGGCATAGCTCGCCTGAACGACATCGGAGATATGCCCCGAGGCGAGAAGCTGCGCGGCCGCGCGGCGGATCGCCACATAGCCTGGCGTCCGCCCTTCGAGAATGGTCGGATCATGGCCCGAGCGCAGCGGGAAGGTGCTGATCAGCCGCATGGCCCATCCGTCGATGGTCGCGAGCCGGTAGTGCCGCGGTAGCACGCCGGCACGGTCGAGCCGGCTGCGGAGCGCCGCGACGCCGGCATTGGTATGAGTGAGCAGCAGAATCGGCGTGCGAGCCTCATGCCGTGCGAGTGTCCGGCTCAAAAGCTCGGTTTTGCCGCATCCGGCGGGCGCCACGATCGCGCCGCGCGCGATCGCGAGCAGATCGGGCAGGCCGTCAGACATGGCCGAACCAGCCGAAGATCGCATCGACCGTCGGGCGAAGTAGCCCGCCGGTGGTTTGAGCCAAATCGGGCGCGACGATCTCGAGCGCGACCGCCTCCATCGCGCTGACGCTCTTGAACCAGCCTCTGCGCGTCCGCGACGCGCGGCCGAGCATCGCCCGCGCGGGGTCATCGAGGCTGCCGAAGGCGGCGAGGTTCAGCAGCGCGTCGAGCTGATAGGTGTTCTGCGAGACCGACCGGATATGCTCGGCGACAATGCTCTCTTCCTTAAGCTCGACCGCGCGCTCGACGAGCCGCTTGGCGCCCCCGACCGAGAGACACATAAAAAGCTCGTCCTCCAGCGCGCGGCCATCCGTCCATTTGAAGACCTGACCGCCTCGCTGGAGGAATGTCGTCTCAAGATCGCCATGCACCGCGACGTCGCTGTCGCGCAGCACCGCAATCCTGTAGCCCATCTGCTGGAAAGCGATCGCGCGCGCGAAGCTCGTGTCGCCGCCGCCATCGACAAGCGCGACGCCGAGTGCGGTCAGCGACGGATGACCTTCTGTTTGACGATAGAGATCGAGCCCCCGGATGAACCCGACTTCGCTTGCGCCCTCACAGACGAGAACCGAGCGGGCGAGGAGAGCGTCCGGGAACGCCCGGACGGTCCCCTGGACATCATCCATACGCCCCATCCAGGTGACCGAATGGCCGAGCGGCCCGGGGCGCATGACATGCAATTGCTGAACGGACAGTTCGCGCACGGCGACCGGCGAATGGCTGGTCACGAAGGCCTGGAGCGGAGGCACCGCCTCCTTGGCGCCAAGCTCGGTCAGCAAGCGAATGATCCGGTGCGGCTCGAGGCCATGTTCGAGTTCGTCGATAAGGATCATCGGCGCGTCGCCCGCGACATGCCGCTGCAGCCCGGCAACGAGCAGGCGAACCGATCCGAGGCCAAGCCCGCGCAGCGGAACCCCATCGCCGCCATGAAGCGAAATCGTGCCGCCGGTGACGTTCACGCCGTGCGCGTCGAGCAGGGCCTGGGCCTGTCCGCCGATCGGGACACCCAGCCGTCCGGCCGTTGCCTGGACCGCTGCCAGAGCCTCGGCGAGCTGATCCTTTGCCTTGTCACCGAACGCTAGGCGCGCGTCGCGCGCCGCCTGCGCGATTGCCGAGGCAGCGCTTGCCCGCTCGTCCGAGACCTTGTTGAGGATCGAACCGCGTCGCCAGCTCAGATTATGCTCGCCCGATTGCCCGAGCCTTGTCGGCGCGAGGCGGACCTGGTCGGCCCAGCTCAGATTGCGCGACTGTCCAAGGGCCGCAGCGCGCTCGGAGACCAGCTGCCATTGCGGCTCCAGATCGTCGCCGACGGTCAGTTCGATGGTGAGCACGGTATCGAGGCCTGTGCCCGGTTCAGGCTCGATCGCACCGCTCTCGAAACTATACCCGCGGAGGTACAGGCCATAGGCCTCCATCGAGCGGAGATGGCTGTCGAGCTCGCCCAGCGTCACCGTGATCCGGATCGGCTGATTGAGCTGGAGCCGGTGAAAATCATCGTCGCAGAAGGTGAGCGTCCGCCGCGCTCCCAGACAAAAATCGATGGCATCGAGGATCGTCGATTTGCCGCTATCGCCTGGGCCGATCAGGCAGTTGATGCCGGGAAGCGGGAACCAGTCCAGCCCGGCGATCGAACGGAAATTTCTGATCTCAACCTTGCGAATCCGCGCCATTTTTCTCGTCGCCCCCTGAACTTCTATGGAGAGGACTAGCGTCTGTCACGGCCTGCCGATAGTCAAAGGGGAGCAAAATTGACTGAGGGCGGAACCGATTATCAATCCACCGCTGCCATCGATAGATACGCCGGGTCGATGTCGGCTTAGCCAGAATATTCTTTTCGTGGAGCCGATACAGAATGCGCCGTGATCAAATCGACCAGGAGCTGCGCGACCTTGCCTTCGACTTCTTCTACTGGTTCTCGCGCTTCGAATTCGTCCTGAAGGAAAAGCGATTCCTGAAAAACACAGCGGTCGGGGGCCGGGCCGATGCCGATTGG
Source organism: Sphingopyxis sp. EU05-FHT14B03 (assembly GCF_058790875.1). Lineage (NCBI taxonomy): Bacteria > Pseudomonadati > Pseudomonadota > Alphaproteobacteria > Sphingomonadales > Sphingopyxidaceae > Sphingopyxis > Sphingopyxis sp. EU05-FHT14B03. The sequence continues at coordinate 205,022 of NZ_JBYTDC010000004.1, read as the reverse complement.
GACAAGTTCGTCAACGCCCATCGTGCGGACTTCACGCTGTCGAGGGCCGCCAGATTATTGCTCGCTGCGAGACCTCAGCGGCAAATATCGAACTGGTCGACAAGCGCTTCTTCATTGCCACGCATGTCGTGACTTATCTGCTTTGCAGCGGCCTCGGCCTGGACCGCGTGCCCGAGCCTGTCCGCAACGCGGTCGCCGAACTGCTAACCGACGAACCGGCCGATGCCGTCCTGCTCGGCTATCTCGCCGCGTGCCGCGAACCGTCGATCCTGGCGATCCGGACTCTTCTCAATGATCTTTGGGAATGGTTCGACGCATCCGATGACGATGTCGCCCGCATGGGCCAGTTGCTCACCATGGAGGCCCGCGACCGCGCCAATATGTCGGGCGCCAGCGTCGATGATTTCCTGCCATTGCCGGACCGGACGGAGACCGACCGCTTGGTCTGGATGCTCCCGAACTTGACCTCGCTTGCTCATATCTATGGGCGCATTAATCTCTCGCGGCCCGATGGCCTCGATGGCATCCACCTCGTCCATGACGAGCAGCTCCAATATAGCCGCGTGCTCGCTGACACCAAGGCGCAGATGGACGCGCTCGCTGGACAGGGGTACATCGTGCGTCTGCCCTTTGCTGATTATGATGTATCCGGGGCGGCCGAACTTCGCTTTGCGGCCAGCGCAGAGGACGCCTGCTTGCAAGCCGCGGACCTCCTGGCCGGCTGCGTCATGCGCTTCGGCCGCGATGCCGTTGGCAAGAGTCGTCGTCTTGATCTGCGTGACGCCTTTTTCGCGCTGCTCGGCCTTACGGAGCCGCGTGAGGGCAGGGGTATCAATCTCGTCTTCACTTATGCCGCGCTCGACCGGATGGGTGTTCCCGTCCATCACCGGAATGAATTACGCGGATATCCATAAATAGCGCTCTCGATCAGCTCGACATATTCGCCTCCCACAGCTGCACCTCGATACGTTTTGAACAGGCTCGATTTCGGCAGCTTTCAATCATCCCCGATCGCAGCACGGGCGTGCGTCCGCATTCAGTCCTGCACGGTCGGACGAATGGCGATGCTGCCGACATCGGAGGCTGTTCAAGCGCGTAGAGGATGCCACGCAATAGCGTCGGGCGGGAGCCGGTATCAGTCATGCGCTTCCCCGTGGCGTCCTTAACCGCCTGATCGGTGATCGGATCCACGAAATCAGTCGCGAGCATGCGCGGCAAAGCCGTAGAGCGCGCCGCGCAAATTGACGTCCAATCCTCGACGCGCACCATGTCGAAGCGCGAGACTGATCCGGTGCCTGCATTGTTGGTGATCGCATCGAGGCGCCCGAAACGGTCAACCGTAACGTCGTCGCTACCCGTTGCTCGGCCATGCCGACTAGCAGTCCAATTGCGGCGGCGTCGCGCCGCGGAGCCAAAACATTCTCCGAAAACAAAATTGCTTGCGATGAGACGATTGGGGCGATAGTGTCTCAATTGTCTCATAATGGGGGTGGCAAATGAATGCTTTCCATGATCGTTGTCAGCTCCTGTTCGGCGAACGGCTGGGCTATGGCCGTCGCTGGAAGAGCATGGCCGCCTCGCTTCTCGGCATCGGCCGCGCGTCCCTCTATCGCTATTTCAACGACGACAGCGCGCTGCCCCCAGGTGTCGTCGCGCGGCTCGAGCAACTCGAAATGCCTGGTCCGCCCGCACGGAGCGAGCGGGACATGGTCGTGCTTGCCGCGACAGCTGTGATCGAGGTGCAGCGGGCTATCGATGCCAAGGGCTGGCTAAGCGCCCCCTATGGTCCGAACCTCCGGCGATTTCTCGATCTCGCGTCCGCGCACAATGTGACCCATGGTCGCCAGATCTGGCCAACCGATCTTCAGGGATTCATGCGCGCCGCACAGGAGCCGCTGGTCCGCTGGGCGCCGGATATGGACTGGGATGTCGACGGCGAGTTCATTGCAGCGCGGCTCGTGGCCAATGGCGAGGCGACGACCGAGTGTCTGCGTCTGGCGGTGCCCGGCGGCGATCCCGAGCGTGAGATCGAGGAGAATCACGGGTTCGAAATGCTGATCAGCCTCTGCAGCAACCGTGTCGATGGCGACGACATCTACCGCGCCTGGCGCCGAACCGTCATCGAGCATCCATTGCTCACCAACTGGTCCGCGACAGTCCTTACCGATCCCTGGCTCGCCGGCGTCGAACGGATCGACGAGATCATCGAGGCCTTCTACGATCGCGCGCCCGAGAGTCTCGCGCTCCACGGAGAATTGCCGATCTGCACGGTAAGCAAGACAGTGCTCCGGCGCGATGGGCGTGGATTTCATACCGAAAGCCGGGACCCGGAAGCGATCAGACGCGCACGGGCCGGCGAGCATGACACGGTTCGTTATCGCCCCGGCATGCTCTATCTGAAGCGCGCGTTCAGGACTTTCTGGCTCCTGCCTGGTCTGACAGAACTCGACCTCGCTGCGCGGCTTGCGGGGCTTGGATGGGCCACCTCGCTCTGGCCCCAGCTCGACCGTGTCGACCTCGTCGCGGTCTCCTCTGACGGGTCGCGGCGCATCGCCATCGATGTGAAGGACTATTTCTCCCCGGCGCGGCTGTCGGCACGCTTCTCCGGCTTCAAAACCTATGAGGCCGACCATGTCTGCTTTCTCGCCATCCCCGACTATCTCACTGCCGCAGACCCAAGGTTCGCTGCGCGGTTCGAGGCGCTCCGGGCCTCTGCGGGCAAACCGCCGATCGATTTGCGAACCGCCTCCGACCTCGTCGCGGAGCTTGGCGTAGCATGAGGACGGATCGCGAATTTGTAGCCGATTATGTGAAGCTGCTTCACACGGTCGATCCCGCGTCGCGCGACGTCGACCGCGAGACAGTGCGCAAGCTCGCTTTGACCGAGCTTTGCCTCCATGTGCTCGCAAGCCGCCTGCCGGGCGAGGATGTCGGCGCGTTACCCTATCTGATGCTGGGCTATCCCCGCGCAATGTTCGGAGAGATCGCGCCCGAGACGGCGAAGGCGCTTGCGGGCGTTCGCCATCTTGCCAGCCGGTACAGCTCGGTTTCGGCCTGGCTCGACGCATGCCGCGAGCATGGAACGCTGCCGGAGACCTTTCGCTGCTACACGATCGTCGGACGGATACCGCAACGGCGCAGCGCGGCGGCCGCCGGCCTGATAGCGCTGCTCGATGCCCAGCTCGCCCGGCCAACGCCCTGGATCGAGCGTGAGCTGAAGGTTGCGATTGCCGGTGAGGCGCTGGTCAAGACCAATCGCGGCGATACCTTGCTTTCCTATCGCGTGCCGGGGCTTCCCGATGTCGAGGCGCCGAGGCACAAGCTCGCGCCGCGGCGACGCAATCCGCCCATTCGCCTTACACTGCGCGAGCTTGAGGCTGCCGCCGCAAAGGTCGACGCCCGTGAAAATCAACCGGACTGGCCGGCGACATTGCCCAAGCTCCGGCTTGCAGACCGGCTTTCCAAGCTGGCGCTCAAGGGGGTCGACGGCCAGTTTTTTGACGGGGAGACCGTGACGCTCGACGGCGCAGTCCATGTGCTGGGAATGCTGTCATCGGGCAAATCGACGCTGGTCTGGCTGATCGTGTTCGCCCTTGCGCTGGGTAATGGCGGAAAACGGATCGGCATGCTGGTTTCCGACACGGTCCAGGGCGCGAATGTCGTGGCACGGCTTCGGCGCCACGGCGTGTCGGCGACCGTGCTCTCCAGCTTCCATAATCGCGACCGGCACCTCAATTCGATGCATTGGCAGCAGGGCCTCTCGTCGACCGGCTGGTCGCTCGATGCGATCGGTGATCTCGCCGAGAATTTCAGCGTCGCATGTCCGCTCGACGGATATCAGCGCGAACCTGTTGTCGTTCGCGGGCCGGGGCATAGCCCCGCTTTTCCGGAGTTTCGCGAAAAGCCGTGCCATCGCCTGATTCCCCAGCGCCGCGATGCCGAGCGGATCGACGATGCCGCGCTTGATGACGATATCGCGCTGGACTCTACGCGCTCCTGTCCGCTTTGGGCGGTTTGCCCGGCCCAGGAGCAGCAGCGCTCTGCGGTCGATGCGCAGGTGGTGGCGCTGACGCCCCAGGCGTTCGTCCATATGACGCCCGACAAATGGACAGCGGCGAGCCATCTCACCTTGCCCGAGCTCTTCCAGTACGAGATCGACCTGATGATCGTCGATGAAGTCGACTCGGTCCAGAAGACGATGGACGACATCTTCGCGCCGCGTTCGCCGATCATGGGCGACGAGCGCGATGTCTATGCACCCACGATCGGGGCGCGTTCTTCCGAAGCACTGCGCGAGCGCAGCGGTCAGCAGTTCCGCCGCCAGGTCAACGCCAAGTGGCAGGCGAATTTCCATACTTTCTACCGCCTGATCGGCTCACTCTATGCCCTGCTGCAGAATGAGCCCGCGGACCTGCAAGCCTTCTATCGCAACACGCCATTTACCGCGGGCGGCATCCTCTACGAGATCTGGCGCAGGCGGCAGGAAGTGCTGGGCCTCGCCGCTCCGGGCCGCAGCTTTGACGATCCGGAACTCGAGGAAGACTTTCTCGAGGTGATCAAGGTTGCGAGCGCCATCTCCGGCTATTCGCGCGCGGCCTCGGTCACAGAAGAGGAGCGGGACAGTGCCGAGCCAAAGTTTCGCGATCCCGCGCTTGGCGCGGCTGCCGATGCGCTGAAGGCAATCGCGCGCGAGGCGGTCGTCGCCGATTATTATGAGGATCTCGCCGAGCTGATCGAGGCACAGCTCGATGGCCCGCTGGCCGTCTTCAACGCGACGGGCGAGGGCCGCGCGGCGCTCGGGCGCCGCGGCAACGCGCTCGTCCTTCTGCTTGCCGTGATAAGCGAGCTTGTGCTCATGCACTATTATTGGCTCGTCAAGGCCCAGCCATCGGTCGCAATCGACTTCGGGATCGACGATGCCCAGCTGCTGAGCCAGGCCAATAATCTTCTCAAACATTATCGCACGCTTTTGCCTGCAAATCCGGCGGGCGGCGTGTTCGGCCTCCTCTACGACGAGCCTCCGGTTGAGAAACGCCATTCGCTGGGCGGCAAGCTCACGCTCATCAACCATCTCGGCGTAGGCCGCCATCTCATCACCCATCTGCACGACCTGCTGGCAGCGGAAGGTCAGGCGGGGCCGCATGTCCTGATGCTGAGCGGCACAAGCTGGGCTGGCGGCAGCCGCCGGCTGGCCAATCCCAGGACCGGCAAGCCGATGGACGCGGCGTCCCCGAGCTTCGATGTCCAGGTGCCCGCGCAAGGCGTGCTGATGCAGCCGACGATCGAACTCGAGGCGATCAGCAGATCGCAATTTGAACTTGTGCCGCTGCGCAAGCCCGATGGCAGCCAAATCCGCATCTCCGGGCTTCCTGAGCGCGAGCGGCGCCAGGAACTGGCCGAGATTGCCCGCAGGCTTGCGACACGGCGCGACGATGCCAACCTCATCGAGGCGAACTGGTCTCGCATGGAGCATAGCTGGGGCGCCGATCAGATAGCCAACCGGAAGCGCTCGCTGCTCGTTACCAACTCCTACGCCGATGCTGCGATCGTGGCCGATGCCCTTCTCGAGACGCTCGAAGGTCATGGTTATGCCGACTGGAAGGTGTTTGGCCTGACACGTGACCGCGCCGACGATGGCGAGACCGGCGAAGCCCGGCGGCTCCGCCGCGCACGCGAACTTCCCCGGTCGCTGATCGAGCGGTTCGGTGAGGAGTCCGAAGGTTCCATCCTGGTTGCGCCGATGCAGATCGTCGCGAGGGGCCATAATATCCTCAATACCGATAGTCGCGCGGCGATCTCCTCGATCTACTTCTTGCACCGCCCCCATCCGCGGCCGGACGATCTGTCATCGGTCATTGGCCGTCTCAATCGCTACGCCGAGGAGCGTTTCGACCGGGGACTTCGATCGGACTCCGAGCTGCCGGATGAACGGCTCGCGCAGAAGGCGCGGCGGATGCGCTACGCCGCCACCAACATCGTGCGCTACAGCCTCTACTCGCGCGGCGGCTACAGCGAACTCTCGGCCGAATACAAGGCCCAGTTTGCCTGGGACATGCTCACGCCGCTTTGGCAGACGATCGGTCGCGGTATCCGCAACGGCTGCCCCGTGCACATCGGTTTTGTCGACCGGCAGTTCGCTCCCATGTCGTTCGAGGACAAGAAGGATACGCCGGAATCCAGCGTGCTCGTGCAGGCGATCCGGCAGCTCGAACTCGCCATGCGAGCGAGCGACGGGGCCGATGTCGAGGTGCCCGAGCTGCTCTACCGGCCATTTCTGGACGCGCTCAACAAAACTCGGGGGTTATTGCATGTCTAAGGTCGATACGCTCCAGGTCAATGTCTGGAACACGACATTCGCGCCCGATGAGCATCTTGCGATCACGCGTTTCCAGATTTCAGCCAATGCCCAGGAAACGCTCACCCAATGGTCCCGCGAAAAGGCCGGGCGCAATGAAACGCAGCCTATGTCGCTCATTCTTCGCGGCTTGCCGGAACTCACCGCCTGGTTCGTTCCCGAGATCGCCTTTGTCCGCCCGGAATGGGATGGCTCCCTTCAGCGCAAGCGGCTGAGCTTCTGTTTTGTCGGCGACGTGCGGCTGACATCCGATCTCAGGCAACGGATGCAGATGGCGCTGCAACTCTGGGTCAATACGCTCTATCCCGACAAGCCAGCCGACATGCGCATGCAGGTCGCAGCCAGCGCGCAATCCGATGATGGCTGGGAATTGTTCAACGTGTCCTGCGCGCTCGACAACGGCGCGGGTGCCTGTCCCTCTGCAAAGGATGCAATGTTCTGGGATGCGCTTGCAGCGCACGCCGCGCACCGCCTGGCGGGCCGGCCGCTTCAGTTCTCTTCCGGAGAAAGCCGTATCCTGATCCCCAGGACGGCGCAAAGCTCAGCCTTTGAGGGGCTCGAGCTTGTCGCCTTCCCCCCGAAGCGCGGAACGAACAAGGGTTTGTGGAGTGAGGTGATCACGCTTCACGCCGCGACCTTCCCTGAACGTGGCGGTCTGCATGTGCTGGCACGGCCATCGATCCGCAACTGGGGGAGCGTCACGCGCTATGCCTCGAGGCAGGCGCCGCGGCGCTCGCTCGACATCTTCCTGCCCGCCAATGAGGCCTTCGGCCACGCGACGCGGCGCCATACGTCTTTCCAGTTCCAGGCCCGCCGCGGGCCCGATGGCCCCGACGGAAAACCGGGCGCCGCCGTCGGCATGTGGCCGCACAAGGATAAGGAAAAGGTCTTCGATTTGCTGCGGCGGTTGACCAATCAAAGCAGCCTCGCGCCTGGCGAGCTTGCGGAGCCCGTGGTTGACCAGGAAGGACTCTGGATATTGCCGCGTCTCGGCACGGTTCATAAGGACAAATATCTGCCCGGCGGCACCGGCATTTCCTGGCCCGACCGCAAGGATATCGGGGACTCGCTCGATCACGCGCTCGAAGGCGCTGGCTTCACGCGCGCGGCGCCGCTGACGCGCCGCACCACACAACACAAGATCCAGCGGACCTTCGATACCGACCATGCCTCGGCACGGCGTGCTGTTATCGATGCCCTAACCGGAAATGGGGGCGCGCCGGAGCTATCCTTCCATGTCTTCCATATTCGCGAGGCCACGCCCGAGCGTGTCGTTGGCCTGCTGAGCCAGCGGTTCGGGCCACCGGACGAGCGGAACGACCGCGAATTGAAATGGAATGACGGCCTGGTCATTCGCGTCCGCAGCGTCGCGGCCGATGTCTTGTCCGAGGAGCTCCCCCTTCCGGAACTCACCGAGCAGGAAGCGCATGGCCGCAACGATCGCCAGCTCTCCACGCTGCGCCAGTTGAAACGCGAGGAAGCGCGCGACGGCGTCGTTGCCCGGATGGCTGCGCATATCGCATCGGCGCGGGCGGGGGAGACGGGTATCGCCTGCGCCCTGGTCGAAATGCCCAAGGCCCTTCTCGACAAGCCCAAACAGGATCCGTTCCAGCTCGCACGCCGTGAGCTCGCGCGCCACGATATCATCCCGCAGATCGTCCTGTGGGACACGCGTGCCGCCGACGAGAGCGCCCAAAAGGCGCCGGCGGACAAGGAAGCCAAGCCGAAGGACGATGAAAAATATGCAGCGGCGATCCGGGATTGCTTTCGCATGCTGGGAGCGCTGCCGCTCGATCTTCTGCCCGATGCGCTGAGCCCCGCCGCGCTCACCATCGTCCAGCGCAATGCGGAACAGCTTGGTCTGGGGACGCGCGAAAGCCAGGCTATCCCGCTTGCAGTTCGGGTGCGCGGGAAGCTTCTCGAATGCGCCACGCCCGACGAGAATGGTGCACCACGCTGGTCTCCCTATGCTCGCGCGGCGCTACGCATCTTCCAGGGCGACTATGGCAAATTCGGGCGCGGCAAGCAGGCAGACAATCTCGCGCGCTACAACGAATTCTTCGCGACAGTCCTGGAGGACATCAATCGTGCCGGCCCCGCACTGGTGATTGCCGAAGGCGAGACCATTCGCCACAAGATCGACGCCTTTGCAAATGGCGAACTGGCTTTTGACGCGCTGCGTCTCGGCGGGACCGTTCTGACGCCGCAATCCGTGCCCAATCTGAGGGTGATCCGCGTGAGCCCTGACACCAATCGACAACCCTTTTACTATCATGAAGTCGAGAATAAATGGCCCAGTGGCCTGTTCGAATGGGATGGCGCGGCCCGCACCTTCTATGCGCTGAAGGCCAAGCCGGTGAGCGTCTCGCATCCCCAGAGCTTCGCCTCGATGGTGTCGCGGCATGGCGAACAGGGAAGCAACGTCCATAGCGCGCAGCTGGACGTCGATCGCGTATCGTCGCAGCTTGACGAAGTCTGTGTCATGTTCATGCAACCCGGCGACAAGGCGGTGGAGCTCGCGACCGTCACCCACCGGCTTCGCGGCGCGCACGTCCAGACCCGGGTAGATACGACAAGCCCGTTTCCGCTTCACGAACTCCGGTTGCTGGCCGGCGGGATCACATTCTAGGCCCTAGTTCGGCGCAGCACTCCAGCCGGCCGGAAGATCGACCCATCGTACCCAGCCAAGGCTGGAATAGACGAGCGCTCCCCGGGGGGCGCCGGTTGCCGCCATATAGAGCCGGAGCTGATCGACATGGTCCTGGCGCTGGCGTTCTCCCGGCGCGACATCGCTCTTCCAGTCGAGCACGACGCTGATGGCGCCATCCTCGATTGCCAGCGCATCGGCGCGTCCCGCCAGCGGCGATTCCGTCTCCTGATCCGCGATCATGCCGTAGACCGGCACTTCGGGAACGAGATGCGGACGCAGGGCCACAACTTCGGGAAGCGCCAGGGTCGTTCGCACCATTTCGGCCACCTCGCCGCAGTCGGGCAGCGTTTCGTGAGAATCGTCATGCGATGCGAGATCGACGATGAGGCGCTCGGCGCGGGCGACAAGTGCTGACAGACCCTCATCCAGTCCTTCCCACAAGACTTCCTCGATGAGCTTGTGCAGCAACAGGCCGCGCAAGCGTCCGGCACCGATGATTTCTGGCGCATCGCCCTCGACAAGGTCGAAGCCATCATCCTCGGTCACGTCGTCGGAAATGATCAGGTCATTGTCATGAGCGCTTGGTTTCAGCCAGGCGATCGGCCTCGACATCGCCCTGATGCGCTCACCCTCGGCTGCAAATATATCGCCGTCCTGCGTGTTCGCCGGGCCGCGGTCGGGCTTCGGCGGGGTCCCGGTGAGGCCCTTCAGATCGAGTTCCGGCAACGCGTCAAAGCACAGATCGACGGCTTTCGAATAGGTGCTTGCGTCCGAATTTTGCCCGCGCGGAAGGATCAGCATATCCTTCGCTCTTGTGCATCCCACATAAAGGAGGCGCGCCCGCTCACAGGCAAGCTCATGCGCTTCGGCGTCGAGCGCTGCCGCAAGCCCGGGCGAGGCAACCCCGCCAACCGTCCAGTGGAGACTATTGTCCTCGGAACGGTGGACGATCCGGTCGCGCGGCGGCGGCCGGCTTGCCATGTTGATGGCGATGACAATCGGCCATTCCAGGCCCTTGGCACTGTGGATCGAGACGATGTCGATGGCCTCTCCTTCCGAATCGACACGCCCTTCGCTCTGCGATTCATCCTCGGACCAGGCGGCACTGACATCCTGGGCAAAGCGGCGCAGCCCGCGCACCGCATAGGCAGCCGCGCGTTGGAGAAACAGGTCGACGTTGGCGATGGCCGCACTCGCCCGCCTGGGATCGCGCCGCGTCAGGATGACGCGGATCGCTAGGCGCTCGACCGCCTCGAGGAGCAGCTGGCTCGGCGTCGTGAACAGCGCGCGGCGCCGTAGATCCTGCAAAGTTCCGAGCAGGCTTCGCAAATCCTGGTCGGCGACATGCTCGAGCGACGTACGCAAAGTGAGCCGCGGAAGCTCGGTATCAGCTTCGCGTGGCAGCGCGGCGGTTATGTCGAGCAGCGCTTCATCGGTCATGCCGACGAGCGGGCCGCGCAGAAAGGCCCCAAGAGCCAGCGTATCGGCGGGGTCGGCGAGCAAGCGGGTGAGCGTAACGAGATCCTGGACTTCCTGCCGCCGGTAAAAACCGCGGCCCGCCTTGGAGGCAAAAGGAAGTTTATGCGCCTGGAGCGCACGTTCGTAGCGCCAGAGCTGCGTGCCGGCGGGCGCGAGCAGCGCAATGTCGCCCGGCCGCACCTTGCGGACCGAACCATCGGCTTCCTTCAGGTCGAGCCCGCCCACCAACTTAGCGCAGGCTTCGGCCACCGCCTCAGCTTCCGCATCCCGGATTTCACCCACGCGGGCATCATGCGGCAGTGAGAGCGTGAGCCGCGCTGCGCAGGCGAGATCGTGGCGCCTTTCGCGTCTGGTAGGATCGAGCGCCACATAGCCGGGCTGGCCCGGCAAGGAGAGCGGCGCCGCGAAGCAGCAGTTCACATAGGTGAGAATGTCCTCGATCGTCCGGAAGTTCGATGTGACCTGCAGGATATTGTCGGGAAAGGCTCCGGCGATCACCGCCTTTGCGGCCTCGTAACTGCGGATCGCGGCCCCTCTGAACAGGAACAGCGACTGTTTCGGATCGCCGACCAGAAACAGCGCGCCGGGACGCTGGGGCACATCCTCCCATCGTTCGGCATGATCGGTCCCGCCAAGGCGAAACACGATGTCGCACTGAACCGGATCGGTATCCTGGAATTCGTCGACGAGCAGGTAGCGGAACCGGCCCGCGAGTGCAGCGCGTACGGGCGGATGGCCTCGCAGCAGCGCGGTTGCCTGTTCGAGCAGGTCATCGAAGTCGAGAACGGCAGACGCGCGCTTGGCCGCGGTATAATTGGCGAGGACCGCATCGAGTTCCTGCGAAAGCTGCGCCGTGATCGCGCCCCCTATGACCGCTAGCAACTGGCGATAGGTTGCATCTACTCTCGCGAACGCCGTCTGGAATGCCTCTTCCAGCGCGGGCGCGGCCTCGGCGCCCGCGGCCATGCGCCACAAATGCTCGGTCCGGGGCACGCGAAGCTGAAGGCTGTCGCGCTCCATCCGCGGCGACCGCGTGGGATGTGCGAGCCGCCAGAGCTGGGCAAAGCCCGGTGGTGTCGCAAAGCTTCCGGTATAAGGGGCGGCAAGCGCTTCGAGTTCGTCCACAAACTTTGCCACAAATGGCTCGGGCGGCGCCGCGATACACCACCGCTTGAGGCTGTCTACGGCATCGAGGAATTCGATATCGGGCCGCGCGGTCATATCCGGCATCGGGGCCCGGGCGGAACGATGTCGGCGCCGCATCCCCGCAATCTCGCGGAAGAGCGCTACAACACCGCGTGGGTCCTCGCGCGTGAGGATCGCGATCGGATCATCATTCGACGGCAAGCCGGAAAGACGATCGGTTAGCCAGGCATCGAACACGCGGTCGAACATTGCCTTGGCTGAATCCTCGTCGATCACCTGGGCACCAGGATCGATATCGGCCTCGACGGCATAGTCCGCGAGCAGAATCTGGCAAAAGCCGTGGATCGTCGATGTGGTCAATTCATCGAACCGGAGCGCGGCGGTCTGCAGCGATGTCCGCTGCTGCACATCAATGCCCCCGCTGAGGACAGCTTCGAGCGGCTTGGGCACAGAGCCGGCGAGCAATTCCGAGACATAGGCATGCACCCGCTCGGCGAGTTCGCTCGCCGCCGCTTCGGTAAAGGTAATCGCCGCGATTTGGCCTGGCGGGATGCCGTTCAAGAGGAGCATCGTCACTCGACCAGCGAGAAGCGAGGTCTTGCCTGTGCCGGCGCCCGCTTCGACCAATAGCGTAGCGTCGAGATCCGTCAGCGCGCGGCGTCTCGCTTCGGCGTCCTGTGCGGGCTTGTCGGAGGGCGCCATACTCATCGCTCGCGCCAGACCTGCCGAAACGTGCCGAAAGCCTCGTCGATCGCGCCCTTCCTGGCGGTCGGTTCGCCGACGGCGGGGCGGGCCAGCCGATATCGATTCCAGCGTTCCTGGTCATCCGGTCCCGGCAGGCTGACCCCGCGTTCAAGAAGCGCTGTGGCAAGGTTGAGCAACTCGCCAACCCGTGTCATCGCCGCTTCAGGATCTTGAAGCTTGTGTCGCCGGGGCGTCTCGTCGCCGAGATAAACCAGGTCGGCATGGAGTGCGGCATCGGTCATGTGATGGCGGGCGGCGATGCTGTAGAGCGCGCGCTGCAATTCCTTGCCACCGTCGAGTATGAGCGCCTGCACATTCCCCGGCGCGCGTGCGGTCTTGTAATCGGTCACGCGAACCGCTGTGTCGCCGACAGCGATCTCGACCCGGTCGATCCGCCCTCTGATCGTAAGACGCGTCCCCGGGATGAGAATCTTCGGCTCGGGATCCCAGGGTAATGTCCCGGTCGCGCCCGCTTCACCGAACGGCACCTCGGTCCAGCTGCGCGTGCCGGGCTTGAATTCATCGAGCCTGAGCGCTGCCAATGCCAGTCTTGCTGCCTCTTCGAGCGTGTGGCGCCAGAGCATGGGAGGTGGTGTCGGTCGCATTGCGGGCCATTGCCGCGCCACCCGCTCGGTTGCCTGGCTCAGTGCATCCTCGACCTCATGGACAGCGGCGCGAGCAAACCCTGGTCCGTTTTCGAGTGTCACGACGGTATATTGGAGGAGCTGATGAACGACTTCGCCAAATGCCCGGTCGGTCAGCGACAAGGTGTGCGCCTCCTCGAGCGTCGCGTGCCAGCCGAGCGCATATCGCCACATAAAGGCTTGTGGGTCGCGCAGGAGCTGTCTCAGCGAAGACGCCGACTGCGTCTGCGCCAGCGTTTCGAGGATGATCGGGTGATTCGGGCGGATCAGTCCGTCCCAGGGCGTAAGCTCGCGCTGCCGGCGCGCGCGAGCGCAGCTGACGGGCCGGGCCAGTCGCGGTTGGTCAGCGCCGTCCTTCGGTCGAGCCTGCAGGCGATCGCTTTCGCTATAGGCATGTTTAGGGATCCGCAGGCGACCGAGCCGGCGGCGCGGCAAATCGGGCGGGAGCAGGGGGCTTGGAGCCTGCGCGCCTCCCTGCGGTGTCCGCCGCGCATAGGACAGCGAGACGCCGGCCGATGCGCCGTTGCAGATCGCAGTGAAGTGCCGGCGATCCTCCTCGGGTCGGCTTGGACTAAGCGCGCGATCGATGGGCAGGATATTCTCGGGGAGCAACGGGTCGTCCCGGCGCGATCGCGGCCAGGCGCGCGAGGTCATGCCCAGCAGCCGCACCCAGGGCCTTGGCGCGCCCGCTACATGCGCTGCGGGGCCCCAGACGATATTCGCGCCCGGATCCCTGCCATCGGCGATGCGCAGGCTCGAGAGCGTGAAGGGCAGGGCAGCGGGCGGTGCGCGGCGCAGGGCAGTCCGCCACAGCGCCGTCGCACCGCGCGGCAGCAATTGCTCCCCCGCCTGTGCCGCCCCGTCGAGTCCGGTGGACACCAGTTCAAGTGCAGGCATCAGCATTGCAGCGATATCGTACTGGTCTGAACGCCCAGCCGCCGCGATGTCGAGCGCACGGCGCCATTGGTCGAGCGTTGCCAGAGCACCTCCCGGGGCTACGCCGGCAAGCGGCTGGCCAGGCGTATCGGGCCAGGCCGGGCATCGCCCCAGGCTGTGTGCGAGAAGCCGCTGAACGCGGCCATAGGACAGGCCTTGCGCCAGCAAATCGGCAAGCGCCGCGCACGCCTGACCCTCTATGCTGCAGAGGGCGGGGATGCCGTGACTGAAATGGATGGGCAGTCCTGAGCCCGCCGCCAGGCCCAGCATGCTGTCGTCCCAGCTTTCGGGCGAAGCTGCGACAATGGCGATTTCGGCTGGGCCGGCGTTGCCGGACGCCAGCAATGCCCGCGCCCACCGCAGCGCCTCGATCACCTCGGCCTGTGGATGCGCGCAGGTCACGATCTCGACAGGGACGGGCCTTTTGGAGGCAATTTGCGCGTCGCCCGCTGCCCACCCGGCTGGGGGGCTGCACCCCTGCCAAAGAACGGGACCGGTTTCGGCAAGCGCCTCTACAAGCGGACGCCAGATCGGCGCGACGTGGTGAACCTGCTCGAAGGTTACAGATCCGGCCAGCCGCGCGAACAGATGGCGCCGGTCCAGCGCGGCGGCGATGAGGTCGGGCGGGATCAAGGCGCCGCCGGTCAGGCCCTGCCGTACGCGTGCCTCGAGCAAGGCGAGATCGGCGACGCGCGGATGAAGTTCCTTATGTGCATCGAGCGAAATAGCCGCGCGCCAAACCCGATCCAGCGTTCGCACGAGCGCCCTGACCATGCCCGGCAGATCCTTCAGCGGCGTGATCTCGGCAAAGCCGCCATCGCCAAGAGCGCTTCGCGCCGCCAGTTCAAGATCGGCGGCATCGGCCGGGCGCGCAAAGCCGCCAGCCAGCCGCGCGGCGAGTTGTGGCAGCGTGACGATCTGCAATCCCAGCTCGCAGGTTCGCGCCGCTTCCAGGCGCCGCATATGCAGCGCAAGCGGTCCATGCACCACGACTGTCCGGGCGTCATAGCTCATATGCTGTCGAACACGGACCCCATTCTCGGGCTGAACAGACGCTCATAGGTCTTGAGGAGGAAGGTGTCGGTCATTCCCGAGACATGGTCGCAGATGACCCTCGGGTCCTTGTCTTCCTCTTCATATAGCCGGAAGGTGTTTCGCGGCAGGAACGCCTCGGGTTCCGAGTTCAGCGCCTCGAAGACCGCGACGACCATCTGTTGCCCCTTGAACTCGAGATGCTGCACCTCGGGGCTACGGATGACGATCTTGTAAACCAGCTTTTTCAGGGCGTTGAGCAGACGCTTCGCATCAGGATGAATGTCGGCCCGGTAGCGAAGAAGCGGCTCGTCGAAACCCGTCTCCTCCCGAATTGTGCAGTGAAGAACAAAGTATCCCACCAACAGGCTGACGGCATGTTTGCGTTCCGAAGCCGTGCCAAAAAGCATTCGGACGAGCGATGCGTAGACGTCGTTACCGGTCGCCGTGCGGTTGCGTGAATTGACCCAGTCCAGATAGTGCGCACAGATCGCCGGATTGACATGCTGCTCGAAATCCGCCGCGCTGACGAGACGGAGAGCGGCTGCGTCCTCAAGGTCATGGACACCGAAGGCGATGTCGTCGGCAAGGTCCATGATGCTGCAGTCAAACGACTTGTGCAGTGGCTTGAAATGTTCGGGCAGCGGTGCTTCTTCGCCTTCCGCCACCATCGGCGGGTCGACATGCTTTACTGCGGTGAAAAGCTGCCCGTCGCTTTCGGATAGGCCTTCAAGGATCCAGGCAACCACGGGCAATTCGCTGTCCATGAAGCATTTGGGCGGCTTGGAGCGGTCCCGGTCGATGAGGCGCAGCACCGACTGATCGCTGATGAGCTGCGGACGGCGTTCGGGATTTGCGGCACGGCTGAATTCAACGGGATATTTGAGCGTTCCCAGCAAGGTGCGCCGCGTGAGGTCAGCTCCATTGCCCGTCGAAAACTTCTCGATCCGCGCGAGGATGCGCAGGGTCTGGCCATTACCTTCGAAACCGCCATGCTTCATCATGCAATAGTTCAACGCCACTTCGCCGCCATGCCCGAAGGGCGGGTGACCAAGATCATGTGTGGCACCGATTGCCTGGATCAGGGCGAGGTCCGGAAGATGCGGAATCGCTGGGTGATCTGGATTGTCGTGCCGCAGCTGTCGGGCAATGCCGCCAGCAATCTGGGCGACTTCGAGCGAATGGGTGAGGCGGGTGCGATAGAAATCACTGTCGCCGAGATTGAGGATCTGGGTCTTGCCCTGCAGCCGCCGAAAAGACGCTGAGTGAATGATTCTGCCATAATCTATGTCGGCGTTGGAGCGGGCGTCCGCTTCACTTTTCTTCCAGCCGCTGCGGCGTTCTTCCCAATTCATGCGCAACATCTATCGATGATCATTCAAGGAAGATAGGCCCGGGATGAAATTCTTCGTCAGATTTGTACAAATGCGAAATCATTCCTTCGAGGGCATAAGTAAGATCATTGCCCACGCGGTTGTCCTCACCAGTGTTCAGATCGGGATATGCCGCAATCTACGAAAGGCTTCCCGCAAAGCGTCTGGCCAACTGGTCGCGTTTGAAAGCATCGGCCAACCAGTCAACGAAAGCGCGTGTCTTTGCGGGAAGCAGCGCGCGTGATCCAAAGTAGATCGAGATCGCGCCCGCATCGGCATACCAGCGCGGAACCAGGCGCACGAGCGCACCGCTCTCGAGATCGGGCAGCACGTCGGGTACCGCCACCAGCGCCACGCCAAGTCCAAGCAGCGCTGCCGCACGCATCGCGGCCGGATCGTTGACGACGACATTTTCTCGCAGCGTTGCGGGCATCTCGGTCCCCGCAGCGTCGCGCATCGTCCAGTGTCTGATCCGCCCGGTTTGCAGCGACCGCATGACGATCCCGTCCAATGGCTCGAGCCCCGACGGATCGGCGGGCGGAGTACGACCTGCAAGCCAGGCGGGTGAAGCGACCGCAACGATATGCGCCGGTGCCAGTGTACGCGCGACAATCCCGGGCGACAGGTCGAAGCCGCCGCCGATCGCCGCATCATATCCTTCGGCAACCATATCGATCTGCCGGTTCTCAAAATGCCACTCTGGTCGGATGCGCGGATATCGCTCGAGGAAGGCCGGCAGCAGCGGGAGGATGTGCATCATGCCGAAAGTCGGTGCCATACTGACCTTGAGCGCTCCCGAGGGCTCGCCGCTATCGGACGCAATCCCGGCGATCGCTGCTTGAATATCACTGAGGCTTCCGACGACGGCCAGGCGGAAGGTCTCACCGGCTTCGGTCAGCGTCAGCCGGCGCGTCGAGCGATGGAACAGGCGAACTCCGAGATTGCGTTCGAGAATCGCCACATTCCGGCTCACGGCAGCAGGTGTAAGGGCCAGGCGACGCGCGGCTTCCGAAAAGCTGCCGAGTTCGGCGCTCCTCGCGAAGGATTCGAGATTAGCCAGCGTTTCCATTCGCTCACTTTCAATGTTTAGTTGAAAATATAACAAATCAATTCCGTCTAATCGAGACGCAATGATTGCGCCATCTTCGCTTCACCAATCAAGCAAGGAGTGAAGATAATGACCGAGATTACCCAGAAACTTGCCGGCAAGGTTGCGCTCGTCACCGGAGGATCACGCTCGATCGGCGCAGCCATCGCGAAACGTCTCGCGGCCGACGGCGCCGCCGTAGCGCTGACCTACAGTGCGTCGCCTGATCGCGCGGCACGGGTCGTCGCCGACATCGAGGCGGCAGGCGGCAAGGCGCTCGCGATCGAAGCCGACGCCGGCAATCCCGATGCGGTGCGCGCGGCGGTCACACGCACCGTCGAGGCGTTCGGCGGCATTGACATCCTCGTCAACAATGCCGGTGTCGCGGTCAACGCGCCGATCGAGGAGTTCCGCTTCGAGGATTATGAGCGGATGCTCGCGGTCAACGTTACCGGCGTGTTCGTCGCGACACAGGAAGCGGTGCGCCAGATGAAGAATGGCGGCCGCATCATCCACATCGGGTCGTCAATGACGCGCTACGCGGCCTTTCCGACCGCGTCGGTCTATACGCTGACCAAGGGCGCGATCACCGGCTTCAACCGTAGCCTCGTCCGTGACCTCGGCCCGAAGGGCATCACGGTCAACACCGTCCATCCCGGCCCGACCGACACCGACATGAACCCCGCCGACGGCCCGGTCTCCGCAATCGTCGGCCCCGGCATGGCGATCGGCCGTTATGGCCAACCGGGTGAAATCGCCAGCGTTGTCGCCTTCCTTGCGAGCGAAGAAGCCGCCTTCGTCACCGGCGCCGACATCGTCGCCGATGGCGGCCTGACCGCCTGAAACCCAAAGTCGAAAGGAACAATATCATGTCAAGCATCGGCATCATCGGCGCCGGCAACATCGGCCGCGCCATCGCCGCGGCCCTCGCCAAAAACGGCATCCCCGCAACCCTCGCCAACAGCCGCGGGCCCGATAGCCTTGCCGACGTCGTCGCGGGAATCGGCCCCGACATCACGGCGGGAACGCGCGAAGAAGCGGCGGCCAAGGATATCGTCTTCGTTGCGGTGAACTGGTCGAAGCTGCCCGCGGCGCTCGCCGGCTTGCCCGACTTTGCCGGGCGCATCGTCGTCGACGCGAACAATCCGATCGAGGCACCGCTGTTCAAGCCTGCCGACCTTGGCGGCCGCGTATCGTCCGACGTCTTCGCTGATCTCGTTCCCGGCGCGCGCGTCGTGAAGGCCTTCAATCACCTCCAGCCGCAACTCGTCGCCGGCGATCCGGGCAGCGAGGGCGGCAAGCGCGTCCTCTTCTATTCGGGCGACGATGTCGCCGCGAAGGCCGAGATTGGTGCACTTATCGACCGGCTCGGCTTCGCCGGGATCGACCTCGGGCCGCTCTCCCTCGGCGCCCGGCTCGTTCAGTTTCCCGGCGGGCCGCTCCCCACGCTCAATCTCGTCAAGTTCGATTGACGGTGGATTAGCGGGCAACATCCGGGGCGCATGCCGCCTTGGATGTCGTGCGCTGTCCGACAGCAGCCTATCGGCTTTAGCCAGGAAAGCCGGGAAGAATGGACGCTAGCGTGGGGCTATCCTGGCAAGGAAATTCGCCATCAATTCAGAGATTCTGCTCGCCTGGTGACGCCTGCAAACAGGTCGCGGCGAGTGCATCGAGCATTTCGGTCGTCCGGTTGAGTAGCTCGGCAACAATAGCGGGTGCGCCTTTCCCATCAAAGCCGATGCGCCGCAGAAGCTTCTCGTGGTTCGAGCCACGCACATGAGCTGCCCCCGTCGAGCGCAGGCCCTGAAGGGCTCGCAGTGTCGCAACATCGCGCAAGACATGGGGATAGCCCTCCCGCATGAGATAGCGTTCGAGCTTGGCAAGACTGCGCTCGCCCTCGATCGGTTCGGCAAGCGCGGCGTCAAGCGCCGTGTCGTTCAGGCTGTCGACAAGGATTTTCGTGAGACCGAGGAGCTGCGCATCGAGTTCGGCCGGATTGTCGCTGGTCGGCACGTGAAGTTTGACCAGAAGATGACGATCGCCCGGTGGAAGCGGCCTGAACAGCGGCCAGCCATGCCTGGCCGTCCAGCTTTCGATGAACCGTTCATACGCAAATTTGAACCGATGCTCGGGCTGTTCGCCGTCGGCGAAATTCGCCTCGAAGCTGCGGGCGTGCGCCGTCTTGCTGAGGCCGCCCTCTGGCGGGATATTATTCGCGCGCCAATGGAGCTGTTCGGTATAAGGAATGTCGCGCCCGAGATCGCCGAGGAACACGATGACCCGCTCGCTGTGATCGTCGTCGATGCGCAGAACCCAATGGGGATCCCGGCGAACCACGCCATCGCTGACCGCATAGCGAGCGGGATTATGAAAATAGCGGTCGAGCACTTCGCGACGGAAATGCACCGGCGTCAGATAATCCGGCGCGCCGGGGTTCTTGCCGAACAGGTTGGCAAGGCCCGCCGGATTCGACGAATATTCGACTGGATTGCCCATAGCATCCTCGCCGATGATGAAATCGGCATGGCGACTTTCGCCCTTATCGAGTTTCGTCGCCCGCGGCGGCGGCGCCAGGAGCCGTTTGCCGCACAAACGCGATATCGGTGGCCCATAGTCGTCCATCGAGCCGAAGCTCCATGTTCGATCCGGCTCGCGCACATCGACATAGCGCTGCCCCTCGGGAAGGGGATTTTTGGCCGTATCCTCGAGTGTAACGACATGGTCGAAGAATATGGCGAGGTGCATCTGGCGAGCCTGAAGATAGGCAAGCAGCGGTTGCTTGAGGATTTGCACCTCCTCGGCGGCGATCCGGGCGACGACGTCGTCATTGCCGCTGGCATTGGCCTGCACCAAGGTGCCGTCTGCGCCGGGAAACAGGTCGAGATACAGCCGCAGGTCTTCGGTCAGTTCGACATGAAATCCCGAGCTGCCTCGCTCTCGCGTGATAACCAGGGGTTCAATGCCCTCGTCCGGACGGCGCTCATAGCCGACCTCGGCATTATCGCCTGAGCCATAAAGCACCACACCGGGGCCGCTCAAACTCCCCCAGTGGAGATCCCACTGGATGTCCGCGAGCGCGCCCGGCACCTTGTCGGCAGCAATAAGGCCACTGTACCAGGCCTCTTCATCCACAAGCCTGTAAAGCGTGATCCAGCGTCCTTCGAACAAGCGGTCGATCGCCTCCCGGTGAGCGGTCTGGGCAAAACGGGTGGCAATTGGTTCGGTCATCAAGTCTTCCAGCTGTCATCGCAAGTGTTTGCGGTATTTTCGCTATCATGCTGCACCGCAACTTCGAAGGGCTGAAGCGGGCGGTATGGCCATCGTTGGGCAACTGGCGCTTAGCGGAACGATATTGCCGGGAGGAAAAGGGCCAACCATATGAGCGCTGAATAGGCGACGGCTAACAACTCAGGCCAGACAGTCGTTCGTTTCGCACCGCCGCGCCTGCCGGTCTCGCCTTACCAGCGAATATGACCCGCCCGCCGCGTGGCGTGCTGTCGCTCCTTGCGCTGGCGGTCCTGCGCGCGTGCGCCGTCAGGGCGGATCTCGCAATCGAGATCGTAGAGCGACGCTTTGCCCATGTTGAAGCGCGCGTTCAGCGTCTCGCGGCCATAATCGTCGGTGTGGGGCTTCACGTCGAACCCGGCATGGATCGCGGCCGCGATCAGCAGGCCGTTCGGAACATAGATCGGCCCGAGCTTTTCACCATCCGGATAGCTACATGCATAATTCTCGGCGATATGCTTCAGCCAATAGCTGTTGGTCGCGGGCCGGATCGTCTTTGTCCGCTCGACCCGCGAGACGAAGACGAGGCTCGCGAGGAACGGCTTGACCGCATGCTCGCTGACCAGTTCGGCGCGATCGTCATCGAAGCGCTTGCGCCGTCCCGCTGCCGTGTCATCGCGCTGCCACTCGCCGATGCCGAACCCGCCGGCAGTGAGCGTCGGATAGCGTTCGGCCACCTGCTGGAGCGCGGCCTTGGCGACCGCACGGTACAGCGCCGAGCTAGTGACATGGAAATCATGCCGCGCGAGATAGGCCGTGAACGCCGCGCCATCGGCGACGGCGTGGCTGCCCGAACCGGCATCGGCCTTCAGCGACGCATAGGTCCGGTAGCTGAGACCCCGCGCAAGCGCTTCGCAGCGATGCGAGGATTTGACGTCCGGCAACGCCCTGGTCAGCGACAGCTTCATCGTGTCGATGGCGGACGCGGTGACGGGAATGGAAAGGGTGAACACAAAGCACCTCCAATATGGGCATGGCCGTTCGCCGATTATGCAGCAGCCCGATGGAAGGGTCGCTTCGGTTCCGATGTGCAAAAGCAGGACGCTCTTCAGACGTTTGACCCGGCGACAGGTCACAGGTGTCCAACCCGCTCACCGATATAGGAATCCCGTTTCGGTGCCGCAAGGGATGATGCGGCGGTTCGCTCTGAATCGTTGTGCCGAAGGGGGTGAGGGGAGGGCGGCCGCCCGCTGGCGCGGGCACCGCCGCTCTATCTCCGCGGCGCTGGCGCGCCGCTCCGACCGAGCTCCGGCTGCGCCGGATCTCGGCCCTGCCGGGTAACGATCGGCTGCCGGACGAGGAAAAGCGCGGGGGAAGGGGCGGGGCTGGGGCGGTGGTCAGCCGCGCGGCCGGAAATTGTGCGGGCGGCGGTCGAACTCGTCGGCCGTGACCTCGAGATCGACAGCGAGCTGACGGAGCGCCCG
This sequence comes from Sphingopyxis sp. EU05-FHT14B03, assembly GCF_058790875.1. Lineage (NCBI taxonomy): Bacteria > Pseudomonadati > Pseudomonadota > Alphaproteobacteria > Sphingomonadales > Sphingopyxidaceae > Sphingopyxis > Sphingopyxis sp. EU05-FHT14B03. Next base: position 182,867 of record NZ_JBYTDC010000004.1, on the reverse strand, counting down.
CGCGGCGCCCAGCCGCTCGAGGCCGTCGCCCTGCGCGGCTGAGCTGCCGCGCTCGGCGCGGGACCGCGCCAGCCGCGCGACGGTTCGCATCGTCTCCGAGTCCATGGGGCGGCATCATAGCGCGGGAAACGGCGCGGCGCGAGCGCCGGTGCGGGCGGCGAGGGCGGGCTGTCCGACGGGCGTCGGCGCGCGGCCGTGGGGCCGGGACAGAGAGGAGAGAGGGTCTTTGGCTGGTGTCGCTTCGGATGGTCCGGAGTGACGTCAAGTCAAAGGAAAGTCTCATGAATATCGGTGAATTCAACGTTCGTAACGGCCGTCTTCTGGGTTCGATCGCCACCCGCACGATCGATCTGCCGCGCCTCGGTCTCCGCCCGGTTGAAAGCGACAATGACCGCGCCCCGGTCTTCGAGATCGTCGCGCTCAATGTCGGCAATCGCTGGGTGCAGGTCGGTGCGCTCTGGGAAGCGGTCGCCAAGCACACCACCGGCGAAATCTTCCTCCAGGGCTCGATCGACGATCCGAGCCTCGCCGAGGCGCTGCCGATCGCGCTCTTCGGCAGCGACGAGGACGGCTACCGCGTCGCCTGGCGTCGGCCGCAGCGCCGCGACGATTTCGGGCCTGCGGTCCGCTCGGCGCGCCGCGATTATGATGGCGGGGGCGCGGGCGACGGCTTCGGCGACAGCACCGCTGGCAGCAATGACGAAATGGCGGGCAGCCAGGCGCCCGTCGATGACGAGATCCCCTTCTGACGGGCGATCCCGACCGGGCCGGGGGCGTCAGCGCTCCCGGCCTTTTTCTTATCCAGCATCAGAAAGGTCCGGCCATGACCCGCACCCGTCCTCCGAGCATCGACCGCTTCGCCGATCTCAAGCAGCTTTATGCCGAAGCCGTCGCTACCCCCGAATTCCAGGCCGCTTTCGGCGATCCCATGCCGCTCTCGATCGTCGAACCGGGCGAAGAAGCCGGCGAGCATGACATGCCCGAACCGATCGCGGCGCAGGCCGAATGCGGCGGCATCGTCGCCGCCATCTTCGACCTGTTCACCGGAACCCGGCTCGAACCCTTCGCCCCCGACATCGCCTGGGGCGTCGTCAACTCCTTCCATTTCGTCGCCGGCAAGATCGAGCGCCGCGAGGATGCGATCGCCGAGGAACTGGGCGACCTCGCGCGCCGGCCCGATCTCAGCGAGGTCTATGCGACGAGCCTTGAGGACAAGCAGCTTCTCTGCCGCTCGCTCGCCGAGCAGCGCGATGCGATCGAATGCATGCGCGATTATGCCGCCGAGATGTATCGCGCGCTCTCGGGCTGGCCCTGGTCTCCGGCCAAGGGCACGCGCGCCTCGACCGTCTCGATCGCGAGCCAGATCGCGGTGCAGGATTTCCTGCGCGCGCGGCAGCTCGCGAGCCGCGAGCGCCATTTGCCGCAGGGGCCGATCGTCGTCTTCTCCGGCCCAGCAATCTGGGAGAATTGGCAACCTATCTGGGACCGGCTCGACCAGGTCAAGGCGCGCGTGCCGCATATGACGCTGGTCACGACCGGCCAGCGCAAGGGCGCCGACGCGATCGCGGCGGCCTGGGCGGCGCGCCCGGAGAATGGCGTGCCGCTCGTCGCTTATGGCCTCTACGGCTCGGGCAAGAAGGTCGCCTTCAATCGCAACCGCAAGCTCGTCGACCTCGCGCCGGTCGAGGCCGTGCTCTGCGAAGGATCGGGACTCCAGGCGAACCTCTATCAGCTGCTGCGCAAGGCGGGCGTTCCGATCCACGCCTTCCGCAAGAGCGAGGCGGCGATCCCGGCGGGGGCGGCGGTGCGGCCGGGGGCCGCGATCCCGCTCGCCCGGGCGGCGTGAGGCGACCATGGCCTTCTCCAGCCTCTGCATCCGCAACTATTCGTTGCTGCTGCGCGCCGCCGAACGGGGCGACCTCGCGCTGATGGAATGCACCGACCGCGCGACCGGCGCCCTTGTCTATGTCGTCTGCGATATGTGGCGCGACGGCGGCATCCAAGGCATCACCCCGCTCGCCATGCTCCATGACGGGAAGCCCGACGATCTCATCTGGCCGCCCGGGCACAGCCCGACGACGGCGCATTAATCCCCTGAAGGCGGCCCTCCCAAGTGGAGAGGCCGCCTTTTGTCGTCATTCGGTGAGCATGGCCAGCCGGCGGAGCGACGCGGCGAGCGCCTCGCGATGCGCGTCCGCGTCGATTGCCTCGGACATCCCGGTCGCGCGGAGAGTCACCTTGGTCCCGCTCTGCGCCGCCTCGATCAGCGTCTCGAACGTCATCGACCCGGCATCATGTCCGTTCAGCCCAAGAAAGCGGACCGCCTCAAGCACACGTTCGTCGGGCAGGAAATCGACGAAGCGGCCCTCGATCAGGTCCATGCCCGGTGCGGAGACGCCATGGGTCTCATCGTCATAAAGGAGCTTCAGGCGATAGCCGCCGCCGGTGCGCGGATCGAGCGCGGTGAAGCTGCCCGCGACCCCTTCGGGAACGCGCCACGCCTTCAACGTCTCGGCATCGAGGAAGGTCCTGAACAGCACCCGCGGCGTCGCGAGAATGATCCGCGACGCGCTGTCGACCCGCTCTGCCTGTTCCCCCACCTCCAAATCCCTTCTTCCTTCCCTTGGGCTGTCCCGCCACCCGGTGACGGGCTGCTGTCATTGTTGCCGGAGCGCCAGCGTCCTTCGAAGGGCCAAAGGCCCGGCCCGGGTGTCGAGCCCGTCCCGGTCCTTTTGGGGCCAGCGCTATGGGGCACCCCTTTTGCGAATCGGGGGCGTCGAGCCCCCGCTTCGCAAGCCTCTTCTTCTCTCTCAACTCTTTTTAGCGTGGCACGGGGACAGCGCCGGCCTCAAGGACGACGGGGCCCCACCATTTTCCTTGGCGGAGCAGGCGTCGCGCACCCGATCCGGCGTCGGCGCGCCGCCAAGGAAAATCGTGACCCCCATCGCCGCTGCGCGGTCGGGCTGCGCCCGATCCTTGACCCCGTCGCTCGGAGCCCGTGCCGGGAAAAAGACCTCTTTCGTTTCAAGGAGGTTCTCATGACGACGTTCAATTCCATCCGCACAGACGACGAAATCGCCGACCTCATCGCCGAGGAGACCGCAAGCCCGACCTTCGAGCACGCCTTCACCGAAACCGTCGACGGGTTCCGGATGAGCTATGCCGATGACGAGACTGATGCCGGGCTCCCGCTCGCCCGCGAGGCGGAACTGGCGACCGAAATGGTGGTCCGCACCTTCTTCGATCTCTTCCGCGACACCCGCCTCGAAAGCCTCGCCGGCCACATCGCCTGGGGCATGGTTCACAGCCTCCACAAGGTTGCGGACCAGCTCGACGCCGAGGCCGACAAGGCGGCGCGCAAGGTCAAAGATCTCGTCCGCGACGCCGACGGCAGCGAGGTGCTGACCGCCGAGCTGGAGGAAGCGCAGACCTTCTGCCAGTCCCTCGACGAAGCGCGCGACGCGGTCGCCTGCCTGCGCGACCATGCCGCCCAGACCTTCGCCGCCGAGACCGGCCGCCCCTGGTCCGCGCCGAGGGGATCGCTGGTGTCGAGCAAGCGCACCGCATCGGTGGTCGCCGCCGCCGACTTCCTTGCCGCCCGGCGCCAGCAGCGGATCGACCGCCACGCACCGGAGGGACCCATCGTCCTCTTCTCGGGCGGGCAGCAATGGGCCGACGACCGGATGCTCTGGGACCGGCTCGACGACATCCGTGCGCGCATTCCGATGATGGTGCTGGCGACGACCGCACAGGACAAGGGGTGCGACGCCATCGCCGCCGCCTGGGCCGCGAGCCGCAAGGTGCCGCTCATCGCCTTCACCCTCGGCAAGTGGCGGCATCTGGGGCAGCGGGCGGGGTTCGCGCGCAACGAGGCGCTGCTCGGACTGGAACCGGTCGAGGCCGTCGTCTGCGAAGGCAACGGGCTCCAGTCGCATCTCGCCCGGCTGGTACGAGGGAAGGGCGTTCCGGCGCATTTCTTCCGGCTGAGGGATCAGCGCCTCGCCGCCTGAGCGCCTCACGTAAGGGCCGGTCCGGGTCGTCCCGGATCGGCCTTTTTTGTCGGTGGGGGGAGGTTCGCCCGCGTTCGTGGACCCCTTTGGGGTCCCTCGCGCGGGCGATGCGATACCGCTCTGGAGAGCGCCATCGGCCTCCTGCGCGCGGCTCCGCCGTGCTCGTCGCAGGGACGCCGTTCCGGCGATGATCGGGATCAGGTGGCGGCCGCGGGGAGCGCCTTCAGCGCTGCCACAGCGGCCGCACCGCCCGCCTTGGTCGCTAAGGCGAGTACGTCCTTATATTCGCGTTCGGTCAGAAGCTCCACCGGAATATCGGCGGTGAGCGCGCCATAGCGGGCGCGGAGCTGACGGCGCACCGCCTCGGCCTCCTCGGCAAGCTTTCTCTGGTCGCTGTCGATCTTCGCGAGACGCTCTCGATCGGTCATCTTGGACATGGATCACACCTTTCAAAAAAGGAGGTCCGCCCGCCGCTTTCCCTTATCCGAAAAAGGCTCCGTCGATGCAAGCACAGGAAGGGCCGGCGTGCCGCCGGCCGAAGAGAGAAAATCCCCTCCGGGGTGCCCCGCGCCTTCCGGCACGAGGCGGCGCAGCGCACAAGGCGCTGCGAAGAAAGGACGCACGCCGCAAGGGCGTTTGTAATGCACCGTACGCACGGGTGCTGCGGGCGCGGAATCGCCGGGAATGCGTGGGTTTCCGGCGTCACCGCGCGTTCGACGCGATGTCACCGATCGTCGGACAGCGTCTGACATGAGCGCGCGTCGCGCGGGCTAAGCCGCTGATCCGGCTTGTCATACGGCGTCAGACAGCGTCTGCCGGCATAAATAGTTGAGATAGTGATCTTATTCTGCTAAACATGCCGCGCTTCATCATGCGCCGGCGCTGCTCAGGAACAGCGCATGGCCCGAATAACCCTTCGTCTCGACGACGCACTTCACGACCGTCTCATCGATGCCGCCCGCACCAGCGGGACCACCCCTTCCGCCTATATCCGCGATGTCCTCGACCGCTATGAGGGCCATGATCCGGCCGGCTATCACGCCCGGTTCGACGAGCTTCACGCGACCGGCATCCAGACGCTAGCGATCCTCGCCAAGTCGATTGGTCGGCGATCGCCCGAGGCCCTCGAAGAGGGACTCGACGACGCCCGGCGCCTGCTCCGCGAAAGGGGGCTGCTCGATCCCGAGCAGGACCGCGCATGAGCATCTTCCGTCACGACACATTGGGGTCCTGGACCCGGGGCGGACAGGCGATCGTCCACAATGTCCGGATGGCCACCCAGGTCTTCTACCAGACCTGCCTCGCCGGGATCGTCATCTGGATCGGCGGCATCCTCTGGTACGCGTTCGAGAAGTCCACCGACTATGAGCGCTTCGTGCTCCTGAAGCTCGGCCAGGCGGCGATGGTGGGCGACGCGGTTCCCGGAGGCGCCGCACCCATCTTGTTCAGGACGCCAGCAGGCCGGGAATATTGGACGAGTCCCAAGGCACTCCTGGACTCCGACATTGCCGAGAAGACGCTCCATGCCTTCGAGACCTATCTCCTCCACGGGGCGGCGCTCTCGGGGGTGTTTGCGCTCGCCGTCCTCGCCTGGGCCTGGTTCTATTTTACCCGGACGGGACGGGGGCTCGGTTCCAACCAGTTCCTTCGGGGGGCTCGCTTCGGCACCGTCCGGCAGGTCCGCCGCGCGCTGCGCTGGCAGCGGCGCGGGAGCTTCGAGATCGGCGGCGTCCGGGTGCCCGACGCCTTCGAGCCCGAGCATATCCTGATCTGCGGCGCCCCCGGCACCGGCAAAACCAACATCATCGTCAAGATGCTCGACGGCATCCGCAGGAAGAGGCGCCGCGCGATCGTCTATGACACCGCCGGCACCTTCGTCGAGAAATTCTACCGCCCCGGGATCGATATCCTCCTGAACCCGCTCGACGCCCGTGCGGACCCCTGGTCGCCCTGGGTCGATGTGCCCCGCGACTATCATTATGACCAGATCGCCGAGTCCACGATTCCCGACAAGGCGGGCGATCCTTTCTGGGCGAAGGCCGCGCGCGGCACGCTCGTTGCGGTGCTGCGGAAGCTCGCCCGGCAGGAACGCACGCTCGTGTCGATCCTGCTCGACACGCTGCTGCGCTCGAAGCTCAAGGACCTCGCTGCGTTCGCCGCGGGAACCGACGCCGCCGCCTTCATTTCGACGGAGGGCGAGCGGACCTCGGCGGGCATCCAGGCCGAGCTTGCTTCGGTGATGCGCAGCTTCTCCTATCTCGACGACACGGTCGACGGGCTTTCGATCCGCGACTGGGTAGCGAACGAGAAGGACGATAGCTGGCTCTTCATCACCGTGAAGGCCGACCAGCTTCCCTCGCTCCGGCCTCTCATCACGGTCTGGCTCGACATTGCGATCAGCGCGATCATGAGCATGGCGCCCGACCGCGATCGGCGCCTTTATTGTGTCATCGACGAGCTTCCGACCCTCCAGAAGCTGCCGTCGCTCTCCGACTTCCTCGCCCGTGCCAGGAAATATGGCGGATGCGGTATCCTCGGTTTCCAGAGCTACCCGCAGCTCGAGGCGACCTATGGGATCCAGGATGCGGCCGCGATCACCGGCTATTGCTCGACCTGGGTGGCGCTGCGCGCCAACGACACCCCGACCGCGAAGCATGTCAGCGAAAATCTCGGCCAGGTCGAGCAGGTCGAGGCCAATGAAGGTATGAGCTACGGCGTCAACGACATGCGCGACGGGGTCAATCTCTCGCGGATGCAGGTGACCCGCCCGCTGGTCATGCACACCGAGGTCACCAATCTGCCGAACCTCGCGGGCTATCTCCGGTTCGGCCGCAACCTTCCGGTGGTCCGCTTCGAGGACCGCTACAACAGGGTTGCTTCGATCGCGGTCGGCTATGAGGAACGCACCCTGCCGCCGGTCAGGTTGGCGGCGGCGGGTGCCGCGGAAGCCGAAGCGGAGGTCAAGCCGCCGGCGAGCAAGCCGAAACGCCGCCGCGCGGGGGATGATGCGCCGACCCTGCCGCTTCCCGAGCCGCAGCCGCCCGAGAGCGGATCGTCGCCCGCACCCCAGGAGCCGGGGGCGCCGCCGCCGAGGCCGCAGCCCGAGATCAGCCTGTTCGGCAAGCCCGCGGGATTCCGCCTGCGCCAGCATGGCCGCCGCGACGGCGACCGGGATGAAGCGAGGCCGGCATGATCCATCCCCGCCGCCTCAAGGGCACGCCCCGGAACCTTGCCCGCTATTATACGGTGGGCGATTATTATACCAAAGGCGCTGACGAGCATTCGGAGTGGGGCGGCAGGATCGCCGCCGAGCTTGGGCTCGAAGGCAAGGTCGATCCCGCCATTTTCGAAGCCCTGCTTTCCGGAACTGTCGCCGGACAGCAACTCGGCCGGCACCGGCAGGACGGCGGGATCGAGCATCATCCGGGATGGGACTTCTCGATCAACGCCCCCAAGTCGGTGTCGATCCTCGCGCTGGTGTCGGGGGATCGCCGAATTCTCGAAGCGCATGAACGCGCCGTTGGGACAGCGCTCGCTTATCTGGAGGAGCACGCCACGCTACGGCACCGGCAGGAGGGCAAGATCGTCCATGAGACGACCGGCCGCCTGATCTTCGCGCGCTTCACCGAACATGCCTCGCGCGAGCATGATCCCCATCTCCACACCCATGTCGTCGTGATGAACATGACCAATCGCGAGGACGGGGCGGCCATGGCCAGCCTTGAGACCCGGGCCATGTTCGCCGGGCAGATGGCCGCGGGGCAGGTGTACCGCAACGCGCTGGCGCATGACTTGCGCGAGATCGGGCATGGCATCGCGTTCGATCCCCGCAAGGGCCTGTTCGAGATCTCCGGCATCGCGCGCGAGATCATCGAATCCTATTCGACGCGGGTGGCGCAGATCGAGGAGCACGCCCGGGAGCATGCTCTCACCGGGCAGGCCGCGCGCCGCATTTCCTTCTACGAGACCCGCGGCGCCAAGCAGCGCGCCTCCCTCGAAGAGCTCCAGCAACGCTGGGCAGCCCGCCTGCAACCCCATCGGGAAGCGATCGACAAGGTCATCGCGGCGGCTGAGCTGACGGGGGAGCGAACGCTGCCGGTGGCCCCTGCGGTGGCCGCGCGCGCGATGCTGTTCGGGATACGCCAGTCGGAGGGGCGCGAGGCGGTCAACAATCTCGGCGAGCTCTATCGCACCGCGCTTGCGAGCCATGTGGGAGAGGTGCGGTTGGCCGACGTGCGGCCGTTCGTCGAGGCGCACGAGCAACGCGCCAAGCTCCTCGCGACGAGAGAGGAAACAGGCGATGGGGTTCACACCCGTGGTCGCACCACCCGCCGCACGGCACGGCTCGAGCTCGCGCTTGCCGATCATCTTGCGCTGGCGCTCGGCGACGTCACACCCATCGCGCCGCGCGAGCGTTTGGAGCGGATGAGCGAGGAGTCGGGGCTAAATGCGGCGCAGGAGGCCGCACTCCTCCATATCGGTTCGACGGCGGACAGGGTGGTCGGCGTCCACGGTGTCGCCGGCGCGGGTAAATCGACGCTGGTGAAGGCGCTGAAGGAAGCGGCCGATCCCGGCACAAAGCTCATCGCCCTTGCGCCAACCTCGTCGGCCGCCGCCAATCTTGGCGCGACCGCCGGTATCGAATCGCGGACCGTCGCCAGTCTCGTGGCCGGTGGCGGGCGCGGGCTCGACGACTCCTATGTGCTCGTGGTCGACGAAGCGGGGCAACTCGGCAACCGCCAGGCCCTGCGGATCCTCGAAATCAGCCGATTGACCGGGGCGCGTCTGATCCTGCTCGGCGACAATCGGCAGACCGGTGCGATCGAACAGGGCAAGGCCTTCTGGCTGATGCAGCGCTTGGGGCTCCCGAAGGCAGAACTCCCCGAATCGGTCCGCCAGGAAACGCGGGCAATGAAGGCGGCGGTCACCCAGGCCCGGCTTTTCAATTATGCCGCCTCGCTCGCCAATCTCGACAAGGTGTCGAGCGGGGAGGGGGCCGACAAGCTCGCTGAAGGGCTCGTCCGCGAATGGACGCATCTCAAGCCCGAAAGCCGGGCGAACACCAATATCCTCGTCCTCGAAAATGCGACCCGGCTCATCGTCAATACCAAGGTGCGCGAGGCGCTGAAGACCGAAGGCGCGGTCGCGGCCGAGGAAACCCGTCTCGCCGTGCTGACCCCCTCGGGGATGACGGATCAGGAGAAGCATTTCGCGCGCTTCTATTCAGGCGGGCAGGTGCTCGTCTTCGCGCGCGACCATACCGGCCTCGGCATCGCCCGCGACACCGAATATCGCGTTGTCGGCATCGCCCGCGACGCGCGCGGCCGCCAGATCGTCCGGCTCGTCGACGAGAATGGGAGGATCATTGGCTGGGATCCGAGCCTTGGGCGGGCCTCGCAGGCCAATGTGTTCAAGGCGGAGGAACGCGATCTTGCGGCGGGCGATCGTATTCAGTGGCGCCTCGTCGCCCATGACCTTGGCGTTCGCAATGCCGATCGCGGAACGGTCGAGCGGCTGAAGGGCACGCAGGCGACGATCCGCTGGGACCGCGACGGACGGGTGCAGACGATCGATCTCGGCCATCACAAGAATTGGGACCATGGCTATGCCGAGACCGTTTATTCGGCGCAGTCCAAGACCTATGACCGTGTTTATGTGCTCGCGCCGGTGAACTCGCCGCTGGTTACGGGCCAGAATTATTATACCGCCATCACCCGCGCCCGGTTCGGGGTAAAGCTCTGGACCGAGGACGAGAAACGGCTTGTCGATCGACTCGAGCGTAGGTCGGGCGAAAAAACCTCGGCGCTGGAGGGGCTGGGGCGCCTGGGTCGCGACAATGTGCGCGGCAGAACCATCCGCCATGGCGAACGTCTCGACACGCTGCGCGACCAGCAGCGGAGCGACCGTGAGGAGCGGCGGGCGAGGATAGCGCTCGAACGTGCGTTGCGCGAACAGCCCGAGCCGCGAGGGATCGGCGTCTTCCTCGCGAACCGCATGCTCTCGGCCGCCGAGACGATGGACAGATTTGTCCAGTCGATTCTCGATGGTGGCCGGGCGCCACCTTCGCATGGCGAACCGTCCGAGATCCGGCAGCCTCAGCAGCCGGCCCCTGACCATGCGCACCAGGGAGGCGGCCATGACCGCTAGTCGTCGCTGCCTGGTGCTGGCGATTGTTTTCGCTTTCGCCGCGCCGTGCCCGGCCGGCGCGACGCGCGCCAAGGCGGAAAGGCCGGTCGCGGAGGAGAGAATCGGTCGATGCATCCGTGCGGCGGCCGGCGGCCGTCAATGGCTCGAGAAGACGCTCTGGGGCTTGCGCGATCAGGAAGGCGGCTGGATTGGGGCCGAAGTCCGGAATAGCGATGGTAGCCATGATCTGGGGCCGCTCCAGATCAATAGCTGGTGGGTTGGCAAAATTGCGTCCGTGACCCGCAGTCCTCCCGAACGGATTCGCTGGTGGCTCACCAACGATGCCTGCTTCAACGTCGATGCCGCACGCTGGATCTTCCTTTCGGGTCTCGCGGTCACGGGGGACTATTGGAAGGCGATCGGCGTTTATCACAGCCCGACCGGCTGGCGGCAGCGGCGCTATGCGTCGAGTGTCGTGCGCCATCTGACGCACCGATTCGGGGCTGATGTTTTCAGCCCAGTGCGAAACGGGGCTGACGCGCAATGAGGCGCGTACGTCTGAACGGCACCGCATATGGCGAGGTGCCAGCCGTAGCGGAGGCGGAGGACATCACCGCTGCTCGCCGGCTCGCCGATGATGATCGGCCAAGGACGGATCGCTGGGTCATCCGGAGAAGCGCGCTCTCGCGTCAACTCGTGCTCGATGCACAGGCGGTCTTCGAGGACCAACTCAAGCGTCCGGTCTCGGAGAACGAGGCCCGCAACTTCCTCGGCAATCTCGCGGATTATATGTGGATGCTGGTGAAGTGGGAGGTCGGCCGGGCCGCCGGCGAGCCTGTCGTTTCCGACCACGAGCCGGGTGAGGGAGCTCGCAACCATCCAAAGCCGCGGCCTCGAGGTCGACCCCGAAAAAAACCTGTGCCTGAAAGCCCGCCTCGTCCCCGCGGGCGGCCGCGCAAGAACCCCGTAGTTCCACCTCCTACGGCGTCTATGGCCGATGACGACGGCTGCTGAGGCTCAACCGCCCTGTCCGGAAAAAGAGGGAGGAGGGGGCCGAGCAACACGCTTTGTGAAGTGAGGAAGGCAATGGCGAGACCCCGTAAGGCAAAATCCCAGGCGAGCCGCCGTGAGCGGTCGACGACCGCCCAGAAGGCTGTTCTTTATGCGCGGGTTTCGACCGCGGAGCAGGAGAAGGAAGGATTTTCGATCGATGCGCAGATCGCGCTCATTCGGGAGTATGCCGCCAAGAGCGGCCTGATCATCGCCGAGGAATATGTCGACGTCGAATCGGCAAAGAAGACGGGGCGAGCGCAGTTCGAGGCGATGCTCAAATATCTGAAAGGGCATCCGGGCGTCCGGCACCTGTTGGTCGAGAAAACCGACCGCCTCTATCGCAATCTGAAAGACTGGGTGACGCTCGACGAATTCGACATCGAGATACATCTGGTCAAGGAAGGGACCGTCCTTTCCCGCGATTCTCGATCCTCCGAAAAGTTCATGCACGGGATCAAGGTCCTGATGGCGAAGAACTATGTCGACAATCTCTCCGAGGAAGCCCGAAAAGGCATGTTGGAGAAGGCCAAGCAGGGCATTTGGCCATCCGTTGCCCCTCTTGGCTATCTGAACATCGTTGGTCCTCAGGGCAAAAAGATCATTGTTCCGGACGCTGACCTCGCGCCCGTCGTCGCACGGGTATTCGAGTGGTTCGAGACAGGAAATTATTCCCTGAAGGAGGTGACGAAGCTGGCTCGCGAGGCGGGCCTGCGATATCGGCGAAGCCAACTTCCCGTCGGCGTCAGCACCATCCACTCCATGCTCCGCAATCGGCTCTATGCCGGCGCCTTCGAATGGGGGCGGCGGCTGTACCAGGGCACGCATGAGCCGCTGATCACCACGGAAACCTGGGAGAATGTCCAGGAGGTTCTCGACGGCCGCAGCGTCAGCAATGTTCGGGCAAAGCCCATGCGCTTCGCTTTCACCGGGCTCATCACATGCGGGCATTGCGGCTGCGCGGTAGTGGCCCAGATGCAGCAAGGCCGGTACATCTACTACCACTGCTCCGGATTCAAACAGAAATGCCCGGAAAAATATGTGCGGGAAGAGACGCTCGCCGAGGCGTTCGCCCAACAGCTCGCGCGTTTGCAGATGAATGACAGCGTGTTCGCACTGATTGAACGCGCATTGCGCGAATCGCACGCCGACAAGAGCAAAGAGCGACTGGAGACGATCACGCGCCTGCGAGCGGACGCTGACAGGCTTCAGTCCCGATTGGATAAACTATACGCCGACCACCTTGATGGCCGCATCACCGCCGACATGCACGATCGCATGGCATCCACTTGGCGCGAGGAAAGAGAGCGTTGCCAACGCCAGTCGGACCTCCTCAACAATGCGGAAGACGTATTTGTCGATGATGGAATTGCCTTGCTCGACCTTGCGAGGAAGGCCCACAAAATGTTTACTTTGCAGCCGCCAGCCGCAAAAAACGCCGCTTTGAACTTGTTGGTTTTGAACAGCACATGGGCCAACGGGTCACTCACGGTAACCTTCAGCGAACCCTTTGGAATGCTTGAGGAAATGTCGTTTGAATCTCCGAGATTCGAGGGCGGAAAAAGCCCCGAAAACTCGGACGATTCTGAATGGCTCCCCGGGTAGGATTCGAACCTACGGCCGCTCGATTAACAGTCGAGAGCTCTACCGCTGAGCTACCGAGGAACATGCCGGCGAGCCGGACAAGGCGGCCCCTTTGCCGCCGCGCGCGGCATTTTGCAAGACCTCAAACGATAAATTGTTCCATCGCGATGCGTTCGTCGAGCCCCTGGTCGGGATCGAACAGCAAAGTCAGCGGGCGACTGCGGTCGGTGGTCACCAAAACCGTCTTCACATCGCGGATTTCGCGCTGGTCGGCGACCGCGCTGACCGGGCGTTTGGCGGCCTCGCGGACGTTGAACCGGATGCTCGTCGATTCGGGGACGAGCGCGCCGCGCCAGCGCCGCGGGCGAAAGGGGCTGATCGGGGTCAGCGCCAGCATCTGCGATTCGAGCGGCAGGATCGGGCCGTTGGCGCTCAGGTTGTACGCGGTCGATCCGGCCGGGGTCGACACCAGCACGCCGTCGCATGCCAGTTCCTCGAGCATCGTCTTTTCGTTGATCATCACCTCGAGCTTCGCCGCCTGGCGCGTTTCGCGGAGCAGCGAGATTTCGTTGATCGCGGGCAGGATGTGGCGTTCGCCGCTGATCGTGGTGATGTCGCCCGACAGCGGGTGGATCAGATAGGGGCGCGCGGCGGCGAGCCGGTCGAGCAATCCCTCGACGCGGAACTCGTTCATCAGGAAACCGATGGTGCCGCGATTCATGCCGAACACCGGCATGCTGCGCCGCTGGTCGAGCAGCTGGTGCAGCATGTGAAGCAGGAAGCCGTCGCCGCCGAGCACGATCAGCAGGTCGGCCTCGTTCACATCGACGAAGTCGTAGAGCGGGCGCAGTTCGGCCTCGGCCTCCAGTCCCGCGGGCGCGTTCGACGCGACAAGCGCGATCTTGCGATGCATGTTGGTCCCGCCTTCCCCATCTTCGCGGGCGACGTGTCAGCCGCCCGTTGCACTCATATGACGCGCGACCGCCGGTTTGGACTTTCGGTCTATATGAAAGTCATGCGCGCGGGGTTTGCCAGCCAATGCGCTGTCAATCAAGCCATCGACTGCATGCGCCCCGCCGTCGCGCAGCGCGGCGCGCAGGTCGACATGATCCTCCTGGCCGAGGCACATATAGATGCGTCCCTCGACGGTCAGGCGGATGCGGTTGCAGGTCGTGCAGAAATTGTCGCTGAGCGGGGTGATCAGGCCGAGGGTCACCGGACTGTCCTCGACCGCGAAATAGCGCGCCGGGCCACCGGTCTTTTTGTCGATCGGGAAAATCGCGCGTTCGGCCCGCAGCGGCGCGACGAACGCGTGGAGCGGGATATAATGGTCGCTGCGGTCGTCGGCGATCTCGCCGAGCGGCATGGTTTCGATCAGCGTCAGGTCGCAGCCGTTCGCGGCGCACCAATCGAGCATCGGCAGCAACTGATCCTCGTTGAGTCCCGCGAGCGCGACCATGTTGATCTTGACGGCAAGGCCCGCATGCCGCGCCGCGGCGACGCCCTTCAGCGCGACGTCGAGGTCGCCGACGCGCGTGATGTGGCGGAACGCGGCCGGGTCGAGCGTGTCGAGGCTGACGTTGATCCGGCGCACGCCCGCGGCGGCGAGCATCGGCGCATATTCGGCGAGCCGCATAGCGTTGGTGGTCAGTGTCAGTTCGTCGAGTCCCTCGCCGATCAGCGCGCCGAGTCGCTCCGCGAGCGTGTCGATGCCGCGCCGGACCAGCGGTTCGCCACCGGTCAGGCGAATGCGGCGGATACCGCGCGCGACGAAGCGCTCGGCGAGCTCGGCCATTTCCTCGATGCTGAGAACTGCCGATTTTGGCAGAAAAATCATGTCCTCCGCCATGCAGTAACGACAGCGGAGGTCGCAACGGTCGGTCACCGACAGGCGCAGATAATCGATCCGGCGGCCATGGCCGTCGGTAAGGGGAACCGGGGACGAGGGTGACAACGGAGCCATCTTTGTAAACCTTGCTGCAAAATGCAGGGGATTGGCAAGCAATGCCTGCTATGGGAGCGCCGATGAATCGCGCAGTTGACACCTTCTCCGCCGCCGTTGGCCACCTTGAATCGCTTCATTTGCGGCACGATGCCGATGTCGGCGTCATCCTGGTCCAGGTCGACCAGTTGGCGCGGATCAACAACAGTGCCGGCACCGCGGCGGGCGATGCGGTGCTCGAAGAGATCGGACGGCGGCTCGAAAATTTCGCCGGCGACGAGTTCGGCCGGGGGTCGCATGTGGACCGGCTCGACGGGCCGCGCTTCCTGATCGTGCCCGCCGCCGCGCTGTCGCTCGGCGCGCTGAGGGCACAGGAACGCGCGCTGCATGTCGCGCTCGCCGAACCGATGGTCGGCGATCCCAACGGCCGCCTGGCGATTCGCATCGCAGCCGCGCAGATCGTCCGCGAGGAATCGGTCGCCGAGCAATTGCGCACCGCGAGCGACCAGCTGGCGCGCCCCGCGTCGGCGCGCGACGGTGCGATGGTCAAGGCGGCGCTCGAGCGCGACGAGGTCGTTATCTTCTACCAGCCGCAATATGATGTCGCGACCGGCGAAATGACCGGGGTCGAGGCGCTGCTGCGCTGGCAGCATCCCGAACTCGGGCTGCTCGGTGCCGGGGCGCTGGTCACCGCGGCGCGCGCGGCGCGGATGGAATGCGAACTGACCGAACAGGCGCACAGGGTCGCGATGGCCGAGATGGCGAAATGGCCCAAGCCGCTGTCGAAGCTGCGCGTGTCGCTCAACATCACCGCCGCCGACCTTGGCGATCCCGATTTCGCCGATCGGTTCGCCGCGATGGCAAAAAGCGCGCGGGTCGATCCCGACCGGCTGACCCTCGAACTCACCGAACAGGCGATGCTCAGCGATCCCGCGAGCGCCGCCGAACAACTCGCGCAGATCCGCGCGCTGGGTAGCGCGATCGCGATCGACGATTTCGGCACCGGCTATTCCAGCCTGTCGCTGCTCGCGCGGCTGCCGATCGATTATCTCAAGATCGACAGCGGCTTCACCCGCACCATCGACGGCAGCGACCGCGACCGTATCGTCGTGCGGGCGATCGTCGACCTTGCGCGCGCGCTGGGGCTGCTGGTGGTGGCCGAGGGGATCGAGAATGAGGCCCAGCTCGTCCGGCTGGGCGAACTGGGGGTTGCCACCTGGCAGGGATTTTTGAAATCGGGGCCGGTGCCGTGGGACCAGTTGCTGGCGCTGATGGAATAACCCTCGTCGCCCCCGCGAAGGCGGGGGGCCGCAAGGTGGCTGGCGGCCCCCGCCTTCACGGGGGCGATGCTAGCCCGCCTGCTTCGCCAGTTTCCCCAACCCCTTCGACAACTGCAGCGCGCCGTTCAGCCGCGCCCCCGTGCTCACCCAATCGCCGCTGATCGACAGCTTGTTGTCGGGGCGAATGCGCGCGCGGCCCTTCAGCCTTTCGACATAGGCAATCAGACCGGGAACGTTGGCGAACTGGTCGCCGTGGAAGCTGACGAGGGCGCCCTTCGTGCCGACGTCGAGCTTGGCGATGCCGGCGGCCTTGGCATTGGCCTTGATCTCCATCAGCTGGACGAGGTTCGCCGTTTCGGGCGGCAACGGGCCGAAACGGTCGATCATCTCGGCCGCGAAGGCGTCGAGCGCGGGACGATCCTGCGCGTCGTTGAGGCGGCGATACAGCGCCATGCGCAGCGGCAGGTCGGGGACATACGTCTCGGGAATCAGGATCGGCGCGTCGATGGTGATCGTCGGCGACAAGGCTTCGCGCGGTGGCAGCTTTCCGGCGCCCTCGGCCTTGGCGATCAAAATCGCCTCCTCCAGCATCGACTGATAAAGTTCGAAACCGACCTCGCGGATATGCCCCGACTGTTCGTCACCGACCAGATTGCCCGCACCGCGAATGTCGAGGTCGTGGCTTGCGAGCTGGAAACCCGCGCCCAATGTGTCAAGATCGCCGAGCAGTTTCAGCCGCTTTTCGGCGGTGTCGGTAATCGCGCCATGTTCGGGGGTGGTGAGATAGGCGTAAGCACGCGTTTTCGCGCGCCCGACGCGGCCGCGCAGCTGATACAGCTGGGCGAGGCCGAAACGGTCGGCGCGGTGGATGATCAGGGTATTGGCACTCGGAATGTCGAGACCGCTCTCGACGATGGTGGTGGACAACAGCACGTCATATTTGCGGTCGTAGAAGGCGCTCATCCGGTCCTCGACCTCGGTCGGGGTCATCTGGCCGTGCGCGACGACATATTTGATTTCGGGAACGCGGTTGCGCAGGAATTCCTCGATATCGGGCAGGTCCTTGATCCGCGGCACGACGAAGAAGCTCTGCCCGCCGCGATCATGCTCGCGCAGCAACGCCTCGCGCAGCACGACCGCATCCCACGGCGCCACGTAAGTACGGACCGCCAGGCGATCGACCGGCGGCGTCTGGATCACGCTGAGTTCGCGCAGGCCCGACATGGCCATCTGCAAGGTGCGGGGGATCGGGGTTGCGGTGAGCGTCAGGACGTGGACGTCGGTCTTGAGCTGCTTCAACCGCTCCTTGTGGACGACGCCGAACCGTTGCTCCTCGTCGACGAGGACCAGGCCGAGGTTCTTGAACTCGACCGATTTCGCGATCACCGCATGGGTGCCGATGACGATGTCGATCTGTCCGCTCGACAGGCCGTCGCGTGTCTTCTGCGCCTCGGCGCCCGGGACAAGGCGCGAAAGACGACCGACGTTGATCGGAAAGCCTTTGAAGCGCTCGACGAAGTTGGTGAAATGCTGGCGCGCCAGAAGCGTGGTCGGGCAGACGAGCGCGACCTGCACCCCCGCCATCGCCGCGACGAAGGCGGCGCGCAGCGCAACTTCGGTCTTGCCGAAACCGACGTCGCCGCACACCAGCCGGTCCATCGGGCGCCCCGACGCCATGTCGGCGAGCACGTCGCCGATCGCGCGGTCCTGATCGTCGGTTTCCTGATAGGGGAAGCGGTCGGCGAAGGCGGGGTAGGCGGCGTCGGCGGCGAGCAGTTCGCCCGAGCGCAACGCGCGCTGCGCCGCGGTCGCGAGCAGTTCGCCCGCGATCTCGCGAATACGCTCCTTCATCCGTGCCTTGCGGCGTTGCCAGGCTTCGCCGCCCAGCTTGTCGAGGCCGACGCCGTCGCTCTCGCCGCCGTAGCGCGACAGGACGTCGAGATTCTCGACCGGGACATAGAGCTTGTCGCCGCCCGAATAAGTGAGAGCGACGCAGTCATGCGGGCTGTTGCCGACCGGGATCGAGGTCAGCCCCTCATACCGCCCGATGCCATGATCGAGATGGACGACGAGGTCGCCGACGCTGAGCGTCGCGAGTTCGGCGAGGAAGGCATCGGCGCTCTTGCGGCGCTTTTGCCGCCGGACAAGGCGCTCGCCGAGGATGTCCTGTTCGGTGAGCAGGCTGATCGCGTCGGACGCGAAGCCATGGTCGAGCGGCAGCACGACCATGGCGGTGGCGCCGCCGGTCTCGGCCGAGGCTGTGCCGAGCGCGTCCTGCCAGCCGTCGGCGGGGGCGAGCGAGGTCACGCCATGATCGCGCAGCAGCCCCGACAGGCGATCGCGCGCGCCGACCGAATAGCTGGCGATGATCGTCCGGCGCCCCTTGCGGCGTTCGTCCGACAGATGATCGGCGACCTTGTGATAGACATTGAGGTCGGCGGCGCGCTCGGGGGTGAAATCGCGTGCGGCGAAGGTTTCGAGGTCGATGATCGTCGCCGCGGGCGGAACATCGAAGGGCGTGACGATGTGGATCGGGCGGCTGGCGGCGGCCGCAGCCCAATCCGTCTCGGTCAGGTAGAGCGTTTCGGGCGTCAGCGGGCGGTAGCTGCCCGGCGATTCGCGCTCGGCGGCGACGCGGTTGGCGTGATAGTCGGCGATCGCGGCGAAGCGCGTCTCGGCGGTCGCCTCGGTGCGGTGCCCACGCAGCACGGGGGTCGCGGGGTCGATATGGTCGAACAGGGTGGCGAGCCGTTCCTCGAACAGCGGCAACCAGTGGTCCATGCCCGCCTGCCGCCGGCCCTCGCTGACCGCCTGATACAGCGGATCGCCGGTCGACTGCCCGCCAAACAGGTCGCGATAGGCCGAGCGGAAGCGCTTGATCGTCGCCTCGTCGAGCAGGGTTTCGGACGCGGGCAGCAATTGCAGCGCCTTGGCGGGGCCGAGGCTGCGCTGGTCGGCGGGATCGAAGCGGCGGATGCTTTCGATCTCGTCGCCGAAGAAATCGACCCGCAGCCCGTTTTCCTCGCCGGCGGGGAACAGGTCGAGGATACCGCCGCGCACCGCGAACTCGCCCTGGTCGGCGACGGTGTCGACGCGGCTGAAGCCATTGGCGACGAGCAACTCGGCAAGCGCGTCGCGGTCGATCCTTTGTCCGGCGGCCAGCGTCGTCGCGAGCTGGCGGATACGGAACGGGGTCAGCGTGCGCTGGGTGATCGCGGCGACGGTGGTCAGGATCAGTTCGCCGCGTTTGGCGGGCTGTTGCAGCGCGGACAGCGTCGCCAGCCGGTCGGCGCTGACCCGCATCGACGGTCCGGCGCGATCATAGGGCAGGCAATCCCACGCCGGGAAGCGATGGACGATCAGGTCGGGCGCAAAGAAGGGCGCGGCATCGGCGATCGCCTGCATCGCGGTATCGTCGGTCGCGACATAGACCAGCCTTTTGTCGCTGGCGCGCGCGAGGTCGGCGAGCAGCAGCGGCAGGAACCCGTCGGCGGCGCGCGCCAGCGTCAGCGGTGCGGGGGCCGACGCGATGGCGGCAAATATGTCGGCGGCGCTTCGCGTCATGGCAGCGGGATATAGTCCAGCCGGCGCATCGCCGCGATCATCTCGGGGCGGTCGAGATGTGCGGGCGGTTCGCCGGTCCCGAGCGCCCAGCTCATGATGTCGACATCGTCCTCCTCGACGACGATTTCGTACCAGGCGATCTCGTCTTCGCTCCATTTGGCCGAATAGCGGTCGAAAAAGCCGCCGATCATATAGTCGGCCTCGCGCGTGCCGCGGTGCCAGGCACGGAATTTCAGGCGTTTGAGGCGGTCGGTGGCGGACATGGCGCGAATCCCGATAGCCCATGTCGCCGGGAGTGGCGCACGGGGCAAGCAAGCGATAGATGGGACGCAGTAGCCATGCGACCCGAGATACTCAATCCGCTCTTTGCCGCGCTGACCGACCTCAAGGGCGTCGGACCGCAGCTTGCCAAGCCGCTGACGCGGCTGGGGCTGGAGCGCGTCGTCGACGTGCTGTTCCACCTGCCTACTGGACTGGTGCAACGCTACCCGATCGATCGGCTCGACGATGCGCAGGTCGGGCAGCAGATCATCGTCACGCTGACCGCGCAGGAGTATCGCTCGGGCCGCAGTCCCCGCGCGCCGTTCGGGGTCGAGGCGTTCGACAGCGCGGGCGACCATGTCCGGCTCGTCTATTTCGGGCGCACTGCGGGGCTCGCCAAAAAGCTCTTCCCGCTCGGCGAGGTAAGACGGGTCTCGGGTCGGCTCGACAGCTATGGCGACATGCGCCAGATCGTCCATCCCGACCATGTTGCCGAGATGGACAGCGCGGAAGCGATCGCTACCAGCGAGTCGGTCTATCCGCTGACCGAGGGCCTCACCAATGCGCGGCTGACCCAACTGGTCGAGATCGCGCTCGAACGGCGGCCCGAGCTGACCGAGTGGATCGACGGACCGCTGCTGGCGCTGCGTGAATGGCCGGCGTGGAACGAGGCGCTGACCCGCGCGCATGCCAGCCCGCACGACGCGGCGGCGCATGACCGGCTCGCCTATGACGAGATTTTCGCGAGCCAGGTTGCGCTGATGCTGATCCGGCAGGGGCTGCGTAACCGCAAGGGGCGCGCGATCGTCGGCGATGCGCGGCTCACCGGCGCGCTGCGCCTGCCGTTCGGGCTGACCGGCGCACAGGAGCGGGTGGGGCGCGAGATCGCCGCCGACATGGGCCGCGACACCCCGATGCTGCGGATGCTGCAGGGCGATGTCGGGTCGGGCAAGACGCTCGTCGCGCTGCGCGCGATGCTGGCGGCGGTCGAGGCGGGAACGCAGGCGGCGCTGCTTGCGCCGACCGAGATCTTGGCGCGCCAGCATTATGCGACCTTGCAGGCGATGCTCGCGGGTCTGCCGGTCACCATCGCGATCCTGACCGGGCGCGACAAGGGGCGGGTGCGCGAATCGACGCTGATGGGCCTCGCCGACGGCAGCATCGACATCCTTGTCGGCACCCACGCGATTTTCCAGGAGGCGGTGACCTATCGCGACCTCGCGCTCGTCGTGGTCGACGAACAGCATCGTTTCGGCGTCGCGCAGCGGCTGATGCTCACGGGGAAGGCGGCGCGTCCCCCGCACCTGTTGGTGATGACCGCGACCCCGATCCCGCGCACGCTGCTGCTCGCCAACCATGGCGAGATGGACGTGTCGCGGATCGACGAAATGCCACCGGGTCGCACCCCGGTCGACACGCGCGTCGTCTCGATCGATCGACTCGACGAAGTGGTCAGCGCCCTGGAACGGCATCTGGCGGGCGGCGCGCAGGCCTATTGGGTGTGCCCGCTGGTCGCCGAGAGCGAGACCAGCGAACTCGCGGCGGCGGAGGAACGCGCGGAACTGCTGCGCCTGCGGCTCGGCGCCGATCGGGTCGGGCTGGTGCATGGCCGGATGAAGGGACCCGACAAGGATGCGGTGATGGCGCGCTTCCAGGCGGGCGAGATCGGCGTGCTCGTCGCTACCACGGTGATCGAAGTCGGGGTCGACGTGCCGGCGGCAAGCCTGATGGTGATCGAGCATGCGGAGAATTTCGGCCTCGCCCAGCTGCATCAGCTGCGCGGCCGCGTGGGGCGCGGTACCGCGAAATCGGTATGCCTGTTGTTGCGCTCGCAGGCCCTTTCGGAAACCGCGCGCGAGCGGCTGGCGCTGATGCGCGACACCAATGACGGGTTCGTGATCGCCGAGAAGGATCTGGAACTGCGCGGCGGCGGCGAACTGCTCGGGCTCAAGCAGTCGGGCGATGCCGATTATCGCGTTGCCAGCCCCGAGCAACTGGTGCGCTTGTTGCCGATCGCCCATGACGATGCGCGCCTGTTCATCGAACACGACGGCGGCATCGAAGGGACGCGCGGGGAGGCGGTGCGTCTTTGTCTCTATCTGTTCGAGCGCGATGCGGCGGTGCCGCTGCTGCGCAGCGGTTAGGTGTCGCCGCGGGCGCCCATCGCGCGGATCATCGGCAGATAATCCTCGACCGCGATCATCTTTTCGAACTGCACCCCGGTCTTGCCGCCGAGCGACCAGATCACGCTGGCGGCGATGCGGCCGATGATCGGCATGCGGAACACGATCATGTCGCCGATCTCCAGCCCGCGCTCGTAACGCATCAACAGGCCGTCGGCGCTGATATTGACGCAAGTGCACATTTCCTGGCCGCCGTCGGGCAGGATGAAGGGCAGGCGGCAATAGACGTCGCTACGCGCCGCGAGGCGCTGGTCGAGGCCGACATAATGGGCCTTGTTGGTGTCGATCTTACGCATGACGATGCCTTTGCTGGTCAGGCCGGGAGCATCGGACAGATTTCGCTAAGAATAGGTAAACGCTGCGGCAAGGTGTTAGCCGGTGACGAGGCCGTGCTTCTTGGCGCCGAGGCTCACCGGGACCGGCTCGGCGGCGGGCAGGATGACATGGTTCGCGTCGCGGATCACGACACCGCCCACCTTCACCGCGCCCTCGTCGACCTTGCGCCGCGCTTCCTTGTTCGATGCCGCAAAGCCGAGTTCGCGCAGCGCGTCGAGGATGCGAATCCCCTCGGCGGGCGCCGCGACCTGTGGCAAGTCGCCGCCGATCTGGCCCTTTTCAAAGGTTTGCGCGGCGGTTTCCGATGCGGTCCGCGCGGCTTCTTCGCCGCGGCACAGCGCGGTCGCGGCATCGGCGAGGATTTTCTTCGCGTCGTTGATCGCGGCGCCCTCGAGCGTTTCGAGGCGCGCGATCTCGTCGATCGGCAGGTCGGTGAACAGGCGCAGGAACTTGCCGACGTCGCGGTCGTCGGTGTTGCGCCAGAACTGCCAATAGTCAAAATGGGACAGTTGTGCGGGATTGAGCCACACCGCGCCGGCGGCGGTTTTGCCCATCTTGGTGCCTGCGGCGGTGGTCAGCAGCGGAGTCGTTAGTCCGAACAGGTCGGCGCCGTCCATGCGGCGGCCGAGTTCCATGCCGTTGACGATATTGCCCCACTGGTCGGAGCCGCCCATCTGCAACCGCACGCCCATTTGCTTCGACAGGTGGCGGAAGTCATAGCCTTGCAGGATCATGTAGTTAAATTCGAGGAAGGTCATCGGCTGTTCGCGCTCGAGCCGCAGCTTGACCGAATCGAAGGTCATCATGCGGTTGATCGTGAAGTGGGTGCCGACTTCCTGCAGCAGTTCGATATAGCCGAGCTGGCCGAGCCAGTCCTGATTGTCGACCATCACCGCGTCGGTCGGGCCGTCGCCGAAGGTCAGATATTGCTGGAAGATGCTGAAGATCGACGCGATGTTCGCGGCAATCGTCTCGTCCGACAGCATCTTGCGGCTCTCGTCGCGCCCGGTCGGGTCGCCGATCCGCGTCGTCCCGCCGCCCATCAGCACGATCGGCTTGTGCCCCGTCTGCTGCAGCCGGCGCAGCATCATGATCTGCACCAGGCTGCCGACATGCAGCGAGGGTGCTGTCGCATCGAAGCCGATATAGGCGGGAATGATCTGCTGCGCGGCGAGGGCGTCGAGACCGTCGGCATCGGTGGTCTGGTGGATGTAGCCGCGCTCGTCGAGCACGCGCAGAAGATCGGATTTGTAGGTCATAGCGGGCGGGCGCTTAGCATGGGCGCGAAATTCCTCAAACCCGTCATTCCCGCGTTCGTGCGATTGGCGTAGGGATGGGTCATGCTGTTGACTTGCCATCCCGACACGCCTTGCTCGGCCGACCTGTTCCTTTCGGTCGATGCGGTTCGCAACCAGCCGGGATCGCTTTACCTGCGCTTCATCATCGACGGCGAGATGGACAGGATCGTCATGCCGCCGCGCCGCGCCCTCGGGCGCACCGACGGGCTGTGGCAGACGACCTGCTGCGAGGCGTTCGTGAAGCCTGCGGGGCGCAGCGACTATCTGGAATTCAACCTGTCGCCCTCGACCGCTTGGGCGTCCTATTGGTTCGACGATTATCGCGCCGGGATGCGCGAGGCCGATGTGGTCCCCGATTTCGACCGCGTCGGCGGCATAATTCAGGCGCTGTTCGACTTTTCGGGCCAGCCCGGCCTCGACGATGCCGACTGGCAGGTCGGCCTGTCGGTGGTGATCGAGGAGAAGACCGGCACCAAAAGCTATTGGGCGCTGGCTCACGCCCCCGGCAAACCCGACTTCCATCATCCCGATTGCTTTGCGCTGACGCTTGGGGCACCCGATCCGGCATGACTGTCCAATTCGGTATCGACCGCCTGCTCGCCGACCCTGCGCTTCGCAAACCGCTCGAGGGCCAGCGCGTCGCGCTGCTCGCGCATCCGGCGTCGGTCACAGCCGACCTGACGCACAGCCTCGATGCCTTGGTCGCAGCCGGGATCAACGTCACCGCGGTATTCGGGCCGCAGCATGGCGTGCGCGGCGACCTGCAGGACAATATGATGGAGTCACCCGACTTCACCGACCCGACTTACGGCATGCCGGTGTTCAGCCTCTATGGCGAAGTACGCCGCCCGTCGGGGCAGTCGATGCACACGTTCGACGTGATGCTGGTCGACTTGCAGGATCTGGGGTGCCGCATCTACACCTATGTGACGACCCTGCTCTACATCCTCGAAGCCGCGGCGGAGCATGGCAAAGCCGTGTGGGTGCTCGACCGGCCGAACCCGGCGGGGCGTCCGGTCGAGGGGACGTTGCTGCAGCCGGGCTGGGAGAGCTTCGTCGGCGCAGGGCCGATGGTGATGCGCCACGGGTTGACGATGGGCGAGATGGGGCGCTGGTTCATCCGGCACTTCAACCTCGACGTCGATTATCGCGTGATCGAGATGGAGGGGTGGCAGCCCGATGGACCGGGCTTCGGCTGGCCCACCGATCGCGTCTGGATCAACCCCAGCCCCAATGCCGCGAACCTCAACATGGCGCGCGCCTATGCGGGGACGGTGATGGTCGAGGGTGCGACGCTCAGCGAGGGCAGGGGCACGACGCGCCCGCTCGAACTGTTCGGCGCGCCCGATATCGACGCTAAGGCGGTGATCGCCGAGATGCAGAGGATCGCGCCCGAATGGCTCGCAGGCTGCAGGCTGCGCGACATCTGGTTCGAGCCGACCTTCCACAAGCATAAGGGAACGCTCAATAGCGGCGTGTTCATCCATGCCGAGGGTGCCTGGTACGACCATGCGGCGTTCCGGCCCTGGCGCGTGCAGGCGCTGGGGTTCAAGGCGATCCGGTCGCTGTACCCCGACTATCCGATCTGGCGCGGCACCGACTTCAAATATGAATATACCGACGATGTGCTCGCGATCGACGTGATCAACGGCGGCAGCGGCTTGCGCGCGTGGGTCGACGATGCCGGGGCGGAGGCGGGCGATCTCGACGCGCTGGCCGGACCCGACGAGGCGGCGTGGCGCGAGGGAATCGCGGATCTGCTGATCTATCAATGAGGGGATGACGATGCACCGGCGGCACTTTCTGGGGACTGCGGCGCTGACCGGGCTGGTGACGGCGGCCATGCCGACGTCGGTGTTTGCGGCCGAGACGGCAGGCCTCCCCAATCTTGGCGCCAAGGCGGTGCCGATCGGCAGGACAGAGCGCATGGCGCGCATCGCCAAGGCGAAGGAACTGATGGCGGCGAACGATATCGGCGCGCTGCTGATCGAGCCGGGATCGAGCCTGATCTATTTCACCGGGGTCCAATGGTGGCGGAGTGAGCGGCTGACCGCCGCGGTGCTGACGCGCGAAGGCGAGGTGGCCATCGTCACGCCGTTCTTTGAGGAACCGTCGGTGCGGGAGAGCCTGGGCATCGAGGCCGAAGTGCTGACGTGGAACGAGGATGAGAACCCGCTCGCCGCGGTTGCTGCCTGGCTTGGCAAGCGCGGGCTGGCCAAGGGACAGATCGGGGTCGAGGAAACGGTGCGCTATTTTGCGGTCGATGGACTCAAAAAGGCGATGCCGGATGCGACGGTGGTCAACGGTGCCCCCGTGGTGCGCGGGTGCCGGATGCACAAATCGGCGGCTGAGATCGCGCTGATGCAGGTCGCCGCTGACATCACGCTCGCTGCTTATCGCCACACCGCGCCGCGGGTCGAGGTGGGGATGACCCCGGCCGATATCGGCGGACTCATGAAGGCCGCGACGCAGGCGCTGGGCGGGCAGAGCGAGTTCGAGCTGATCCTGCTTGGTGAGGCGAGCGCCTATCCGCATGGGTCCGGCAAGCCGCAGGCGGTGAAGGACGGCGAGGTCGTGCTGATGGATTGCGGCGCGACGGTGCACGGCTATCAGTCCGACATCTCGCGGACCTTCGTCCATGGCAAGGCAAGCCCCCGCCAGCGGCAGGTGTGGGACCAGATGCGCAAGGGGCAGGATGTCGCCTTCGCCGCGGCGAAGCTGGGCACGCCAGCGGGGCAGGTCGATGACGCGGTGCGCGCTTATTATCAGGGACTGGGCTGGGGGCCGGGATACAAGCTCCCTGGAACCTCGCATCGCACCGGCCACGGCATCGGGCTCGACGGGCATGAGCCGGTCAATCTGGTGCATGGCGAAACGACGCCGTTGGCGCCGGGCATGTGTTTCTCGAACGAACCGGGAATCTACATTCCCGGCGAGTTCGGGATCCGGCTCGAGGATTGCTTCTACATGACCGAGAGCGGGCCGCAATGGTTCAGCGAGCCGCCGCCGTCGATTGATAAGCCGTTCGATTAACCCGTCGCCCCCGCGAAGGCGGGGGCCGCCAGCGGTTTACGCGTCGATGCCGAGCAAGACCGACAACGGCCCCCGCCTTCGCGGGGGCGACGGTTATCCAGCGGTATCCGGCGCCTTCGGTCGTTGCACCAAGCTGACCAGGACGAACGAGATGATCATCAGCAGATACCAGCTTCCGAGTTTCTCGACGCCGACCATGTGCCAGCCGTCGTCCTGGCTCGGATAGGTCCACGCCCGCGCAAAGGTGCCGATATTCTCGGCGAACCAGATGAACAGCGCGACGAGGCCCCAGCCGACGAGCAGCGGCATGCGGCGGTGGATGTGCAGCGGGCGGAACCACACCTGACAGCGCCAGAAGAGTAAGGCGGTCGCCGCGAAGAGCAGCCAGCGGATGTCGGGCAGCCAGTGATGCGCGAAGAAATTGATATAGATCGCGGCGGCCAGCGCATAGGTCGCCCAGGCTGGTGGATAGCCAGTGAAGCGGAAGTCGAAGATGCGCCAGACGCGGGCGATGAAGCTGCCCACCGCGGCATACATGAAGCCCGAGAAGAGCGGGACGGCGCCGATGTGGAGCAGGCTGGCCTCGGGATATTGCCACGAACCGGCGGCGGTCTTGAACAATTCCATCACCGTGCCGACGATGTGGAAGATCAGGATGACGACGGCTTCGCGCGGTGTTTCGAGCCGGAACGCGAGCATGCCAATCTGGATCAGCACCGCGCCGATGGTGATCGCGTCGTAGCGGTGGATCGCCGCATTGTCGGGCCAGAAGAGATGGGTGCCGAGCAGCAGAGCGAGCAT
Source organism: Sphingopyxis sp. EU05-FHT14B03 (assembly GCF_058790875.1). Lineage (NCBI taxonomy): Bacteria > Pseudomonadati > Pseudomonadota > Alphaproteobacteria > Sphingomonadales > Sphingopyxidaceae > Sphingopyxis > Sphingopyxis sp. EU05-FHT14B03. The sequence goes on along the minus strand of NZ_JBYTDC010000004.1, from coordinate 155,399 downwards.
CAGCCCGCCGAACAGGCACGCCCAGCCCTGTTTGAAGCCGAAGACGAGAAATTCGAGGAACCAGCCGCGCGGCCCGGGTTCGACCGCCATCGCCTCGAGCCGCAAACGGACGGCGTGGAAACGCGACTGGCTGCGCCGCATTTCAGACATGCACGGCGACGTACGCGATCAACAAGGCGGCGGGGAGGAGCAGCGCCTGGGCGAGAATAGTGCCGGCAAGGCGGCTGAGCGAAATGAGCATGATCGCGCGGCGGAAGTCGGCCTCGGCGACATGGCCCTCGACCGCGTCGTCGGTCATGACCGAGAGCTGCGGATCGATGAAGGCGAAGAGCAATATCGTCGCGAAGCCGTTGATCAGCGCTGACAGCTGCGACGCGGTGACGCGAAATTCGGGGGCGAGATAGCCGGCGTAGAGCGAGGCGACGACGCCGACAGCCAACAGAGATTGCGCGAGGCAATTGGCGATCAGCACGCCCCAGCCGATCCCCTTCGGCATCTTCCAGCTTTTGAGGTGCGCGAGGCTGGGGAAACGGAGCGACTGGCGCAGGGTGCGCAACCCGCTCGGGCTCAGAGCCTTCAGCGCCAGTTTCGTCGTCGAGCGGTTGGTCTGGTACCAGCCGATCGCGGCGGCGAACATGCGCTGGCCGGTGGGGACGAGCAGGATGCCGACCAGCGTCGCGACGCTCGCCGCGGCGAGGACGAACTGCATGTCGATGAACAGCGAGGCGCCGCTGCCGTCGTGGATGCGCGTCTCGATCCGCTTGGCGAGGAAGGGGCCGAGGAAGCTGTTCGAGGTGCGCGAAAAGAGCACGAGGATGTTGAACAGCGCGAAGGACATCGCGATGCGCCGGGTGCGGACGCCGGCGATGCGCGCGGCATAGGCGAGCGCGCCGATCAGATTGATGAAGCCGGTGAGCAAGAGGATGGTGAGCAGGGGGAGGTCGAACATGGGGGCCTAGCGCAGCGGGGCAGGAAAAAACCGTTCGTGTCGAGCGAAGTGGGGACACCCGTCGGTAGCGCACGGCATCGGGGTGTCTCGACTTCGCTCGACACGAACGGGATTAGGAGGTTCGGAAGAAATCGTCACGGCCAATTTTGGCCGCCGCCGTCAATGCTTTCGCGTCAGTTCGCGCGTCGCCTTGTCGAGGCCTTCGAGGGTCAGCCCATACATGCGGTCGTTCATCAGCTGTTTGATCAGCTTGACCGACTGGGTGTAGCCCCAATGCTGTTCGGGCACCGGGTTCAGCCACACCGCAGCGGGATAGACATGGGTGATCCGCTGGAGCCAGACCGCGCCCGATTCCTCGTTGAAATGTTCGACGCTGCCGCCCGGATGGGTGATTTCATAAGCGCTCATCGACGCGTCGCCGACGAATATCACTTTGTAATCATGTCCATATTTGTGGAGAATGTCCCACATCTGGTGGCGTTCGGACCAGCGGCGCTTATTGTCCTTCCACACGCCTTCATAGGGGCAATTGTGGAAGTAGAAGAATTCGAGATTCTTGAATTCGGTCGTCGCGGCGCTGAACAATTCCTCGCACAGCTTGATGAACGGATCCATCGAGCCGCCGACGTCGAGGAACAGCAGCAGCTTGACCGCATTGCGCCGTTCGGGGCGCATCTGGATGTCGAGCCAGCCCTGGCGCGCGGTGCCGTCGATCGTGCCGGGAATATCGAGTTCGTCGGCGGCGCCCTCGCGCGCGAATTTGCGCAGGCGGCGGAGCGCGATCTTGATGTTGCGGGTGCCGAGTTCCTTGGTGTTGTCGAGATTGGCGAACTCGCGTTTTTCCCAGACCTTCAGCGCGCGCTTATGCTTGCTTTCGCCGCCGATGCGCACGCCCTCGGGGTTATAGCCCGAATTGCCGAAGGGCGAGGTGCCGCCGGTGCCGATCCACTTGCTGCCACCTTCGTGGCGCTTTTGCTGCTCCTCGAGCCGCTCCTTCAGCGTCTCCATGATCTTGTCCCAGTCGCCGAGCGACTCGATCGCCGCCATTTCCTCGGGGGTCAGGAACTTCTCGGCGACCGCCTTCAGCCAGTCGGCGGGGACGTCGACGGGGTTCTGGCCGTAATCGGTGAGCAGGCCCTTGAAGACCTTGTTGAACACCTGGTCGAAGCGGTCGAGCAGCCCCTCGTCCTTCACATAGATCGCGCGGCTGAGGTAATAGAATTGCTCGGGGCTGCGGTCGATCGCCTCGCGGTCGAGCGCCTCCAGCAGGAGCAGATGCTCCTTCATGCTCACGGGAATGCCCGCGGTGCGGAGTTCTTCGAGGAAGCCGAACAGCATGGCTATGGCCTATCGTGTCGCGGGGGCGGGCGCAACCGCTTTACGTAAACGGAAGGTGCACGGGCGAGGGAAAGGGAAATGGCGGAAAACTGCGCAACTTCATTCGCGAATGGCGTCGGCGCGGCGGATTGACCGCTCGCATAAAGCCACAAAAGCCCCGCATGAACACGCCGCAAGTGAGGTCTTTGTGGCCTTAGGGCGACAAAGGATACGGTCGTGCGCGTCCGGAATGTCTCCTTTGTCGCGCTAAGGCGGGGGTGTCGGGAGGTTCGGGAAATGGGAGTCGGGTTGCGAGGCCGGGTCATCCAACAGGGTAGATCATGGCGGGATTTATTAGGAAAGCGGCTTTTGATCGGGTTGGCGCAAACGGCTGCTGACGACCGGTTGCGGACGTTCACCTCATGGCTTTATGTGAGAACATGGATATCGCCACTCGCACATCGTGGAAGACCCTGCCGCCACCGGCGGAGCGGGAGTCATTGGAGCTCGGACTATTGTTCTCAGATGTTGAGGCCGAGCGGATAAAGCGTGGTCACATTCCGGAGGACATGGACGATAAATGGTTCATTTTTTTCGAGGAGGGCTGGCTCTATTTCCATCGATCATGGACCGGCCACTGCATATATGGCGTGCGGCTCGACGGCTCTCCTAGCGGCGTTCGTGTCATTGAAGCGTGGGCTAGTCGCAACGAGGATCAATACAATTCGCCCGGCGTCGAAACCGATTTGCGAATGATCGAGCAGTTGATAGCCACCCGCCTTCTTGCATAATTTAACGTCCGCTGCCCACCCCAAAGCCGACTTTTGACGCTCGCTTCCCATTGACCCCGCGTTAACCATTATCGGTCATCACCTGCGGATTAATCCAAAGGTGGGTGGCGCAATGAAATTCGAGTCCATAAATCCGGCGGCTCCGATCCTCGACCAGTCGGTCGCGGGCGACTGCGGCGAGCTTGCCGTCGGGTGCAGCGAGGCGGCGGGGCGGATCAAGCGCTCGACCGACCAGATGGATCGCCAGATCGTCGAACTCGGGCGGCTCGAGGAGTTCGTCGTCAGCCTCGAGGCCGACCAGCGCCAGATCGCCGATTCGACCGACGAGGCGAAATTGCTGTCGGCGCGCGCCTGCGAACAACTCGATACCGGCGCCGAGCGCGTCAACACCGCGGTCACCGAATTCCGGTCGGTCATCGACCTCGTTGCGCGCCTCGGCACCCACGTCACCAATTTCGCCGCGGTGATGGCGCAGGTGCAGCAGGTCAGCCAGTCGATCGAACAGATCGCCAAGACCACCAACATGCTGGCGCTCAACGCCGCGATCGAGGCCGAGCGCGCCGGCGACGCCGGGCGGACCTTCGCCGTGGTCGCCGCCGAAGTGAAGAAGCTGGCGCAGAATACGCGCAGCGCGACCGACGAAATCCGCCGCAGCATCGGCAGCCTCGCCGCCGAGGCGGGCGGGCTGGTCACCGAAATCCAGTCGGGGGTCGAACAGTCGAGCCGTGCCGAGGCGCAGTTCGAGACGATCACCGACGCGCTGCACGATGCGACGCATCTTGTGGCGCTGCTCGACGACCAGAGCGACCGCATCGCGCAGTCGAGCGCGATGGTCCATGCGAATGGCGCCAAGGTCCGCGATGCGGTCGACCGCGTCGTCACCTCGGTGCGCGACAATAGTGCCACTTTGGGCGGGACCCGCGATTCGATCCTGAAGATGGAAAATGTGTCGAACCGCATGTTCAACGCGGTGATTTCGGCCGGGGTAAGCCCGCGCGATTCGGCCGTGGTCGACCTTGCCGCGCGGGTACGCGACCAGTTCGTCGCCATCGCCGAGCTGGCGGTCGCCAAGGGCGAGCTGTCGATGGAGCAATTGTTCGACCAGAATTATGTCCGCGTGCCGGGGTCGAACCCCGAACGGTTCCGCACCAGCCTGTGCGATTGGGCCGACACCAATTGGCGGCCGCTGTTCGACCATATCGTCGGCAACCATCCCGAGGTGAAGATGTCCTCGGCGGGCGACATGAACGGATTCCTGCCGACCCACATCACCGACTGCTCGCGCGCGCCGACCGGCGACGTCGTCCATGACACCGCGCACTGCCGCAACGGCCGCATCCTGTTCGACGACACCGACAAGGCGGCGAAAAAGAGCCAGGCGCCCTATTTCATGGCGGTCTATCGCCAGGAAGGCGACGGCACCAACTATGTTACGGTGCGCAACGTTTACATGCCGGTGGTGATCAACGGGCGCCGCTGGGGCGACGTCGAGGTGGCGTACCAGCTTTGAGATTATCCTCCCTGCCGCGAAGCGGTGGGGAGGTGGCAGCGCGAAGCGCTGACGGAGGGGCGATGGAACTACCGTCGCGGCCCCTCCACCACTCGCTTCGCGAGCGGTCCCCCTCCCCATCGCTGCGCGACAGGGAGGATTTTAATCAGCTGCCCTGACGGCGCGCCATGAAGGCGAGCTTTTCGAACAGCATCACGTCCTGCTCATTCTTGAGCAGCGCGCCGTGGAGCGGCGGGATCGCCTTGCCGACGTCACGGTTCTGGAGGACTTCGATCGGCATGTCCTCGTTGAGGAGCAATTTCAGCCAATCGATCAGTTCGCTGGTCGAGGGCTTTTTCTTGAGGCCGGGGACGTCGCGGACTTCGTAGAAGATGTCCATCGCGCGGCTGACGAGCGTCTTCTGAATGCCCGGGAAGTGAACCTCGACGATCGATGCCATCGTGTCGCGGTCGGGGAATTTGATATAATGGAAGAAACAGCGGCGCAGGAAGGCGTCGGGCAGTTCCTTTTCATTGTTCGAGGTGATGACGACGATCGGGCGTTCCTTCGCGACGATCGTCTCGTCGGTCTCATAGACGTGGAACGCCATGCGATCGAGTTCCTGAAGCAGGTCGTTCGGGAATTCGATGTCGGCCTTGTCGATCTCGTCGATCAGCAGCACGGGCAGCTTCGGGGCGGTGAACGCCTCCCACAATTTGCCCTTGCGGATATAGTTGCGGATGTCGTGGACGCGCTCTTCGCCGAGCTGGCCGTCGCGCAGCCGTGCAACCGCGTCATATTCATACAGGCCCTGCTGCGCCTTGGTGGTCGATTTGATATTCCAGGTGATCAGCGGCGCGTCGAACGCTTTCGCGATTTCCTCGGCCAGCACGGTCTTACCCGTACCGGGTTCGCCCTTCACGAGCAGCGGGCGGCGCAGCAACGTCGCGGCGTTGACCGCGACCTTGAGGTCGTCGGTGGCGATATAAGCGCTGGTACCTTCGAAACGCATGGCCGGAGAGCCTTTCCCTTAACGTGAACGTCAAGGGGCATAGCGAGGGTGTCGGGAGCGCGCAAGCGCGCCTGACGAAGCGTCAGCTAATCGCGCGGCTCGCGGCGCGGGCTTCGAGCAGGTCCCACAGGCCGCTGTGCTGGGCGACCAGCTGCTGCGCGCCGAACAGCATGGCGCGTTCGGCGGCGGGGGTGTCGGCGACCGCGCCGGCGAGCCGCGCGGTATCGCGCAGGTCGGGCAGGGTGCAGCGCGGCGGCGCCATGTCGAGCCGCTGGGCGCTGATGTCGAGCAGGACGCGGATCGTGCGCCAGTCGAGCGTCAGTGCGATCGCCGCGCCGACGGCGCAGCCGTGGCGGTCCGATTCGGCGAGCATGTCGAGCGCCTTGCGCTGCGCCGCGACGGCCGCTTCGCACTGGTCCTGCCCCTGGGTGCTCGGTACCGGGCCGACCGCGGCGGCGATTTTCGACAGGAAGGCGCGTTCCTCGACAAAGGCTTCGGCGGCCTCGTCCATCCACACGCGTGAAACGGGGTCGACCGCCTTGCGCGCCGCGCTGTCGATCACGCCCGGATGGCGGCCATGGAGCAGGCACAGGAAATGCACGGCGTCGGCGAGGTTGCGCATCGCGTCGGGGCCGTTCGACAGTCCGCCGCTGCGGACGTGGCGGTGCGCGCCGGTGCCGTCGCTGGCGACCAGCGTATCGAGCATTTCGGCGACGCTGCGCGTCTGCGGCTGGAACTGGGGCGATTGGCTCAACGCTTCATCCTTGGCTTCGGGCAGCATCGGCTGCCGAACTTCAACCACCAGCCATAGAGCAACGTCGTAAACACCACGTTTATAGGCGGCGCGCCAATCGACGAATCCTTGTGTCAGTCAGAGACACAAGAGACCGGCAAGCGGGGGATGCTTGCCGGTCCCTGGTGCTGCACCGGCCCGTTTTGGGGGCGGTGCGGATCGGTGCGCGGGCGGGCGCGGGGGAGAGGGAGGGCCCGCCCGGGCGCCGGTCAAGCCGCGAGGGCGAATTCCTTGCCGTCTTCCTCGGCGTGTTCGTGCTTCGCGACCGCGGTGAGCGCCGGCTGTGCGTTGGCAGCGGCCTTCTTCGCTGGGAAGATCAGGCGCGAGGCGAGGACGATCAGGCCGAGGCCGAAATAGACGGCGAAGGTCTGAACCGGGAAGAAGAAGAGCGGGGCGATGAAGGCGACCCGGAACCACGTCGGGTTGATCCCGAAATCCTGGCCGAGGGCCTCGCAGATCCCGAACATCGTGTCGCGGCGGCGGAAGAGGTTGGTTTCGGTTTCCATTTTTTCGTCTTTCCTGGGGCCGCGGGGGCCGCCCCGCGTTCATGCCCATAGCTAAGCAACGGGCGTGCCAATTTTACTCTTTCCCGAATTTCCGAGGCTTTTTCGTCGCACTGGCGCGGCGATGAACGCCTGGGTCCGGGTGATTTCCCACCGAGTAGGAATATCGGCCATTTGTTCGGAGCGTGCGTGCGGCAGCTCCTATCGCTGTCGCGGCGCCGCGTCGTCGCATCGGCCGGGCCGCTATCTGGGAGCCAAAGATGAAGATTATAAGACCGGCGCGAAAAATAATTGTGCAGCGCACAAAATCTGGTGGTCAGCCTTGCTGGCTTTCGCGCCACAGCCGCTTGTTGTTGCGTTCGATACGCAGATATTGGCCGAAGGTCGGGGTGGTGAAGTGCCGATCGGCCTTTTGCGCCGTCGCCGCCGCGGCGTGGGCGTCCCAGTCGGCGAGCAGCGCGGCAAAGGCCTCGGGCAATTGCTCGCGCACCTTGTCGTTGGTGCGGCGGATCGTGTCGGCGAGTTTCGGCTGGAAGTCGATGTCGACCGCGCGTTTGTAAAGGATCTCGCCGGTGTCGATGCCCTTGTCGATGCGGTGGATCGTATAGCCGGTCTGGGTCCGCCCGAAATAGATCGGCCAGATCACGCTCTGCGCGCCCGGATATTCGGGGAGCAGTTCGCCGTGGAAATTGACGAAGCCCTGATGCGGCACGGTGAAGACTCGCGAGGCGATATAACTGTTGCCGACCGACAGGCCGACGTCGGGGGCATATTGCTTCAGCGCCGCGACCGTCTCGTCGCAATTGACCCGCGGCACGTTGACGATCGGAATACCGTGCGCCTTCGCGACCTCGCGCGCGTCGGTGCGCATGTCATGGCCGAACCATTTGCGGATGCGGATGCCGTTGAGCGCGCCGAGCAGGCCGATCTTCCACATCTTTTGCAGCATCTTCTTGCGGCTGCGTTTGGCGACGACGGTTTCGGACACGATCAGGCAGGCGAGTTCGATCTCGGGCACGCGGGTGAGCCGGTCGAGCACCACACCCGAGCCGCCGATCGGGCCGCTGGTCATCAAAGCGACGCGCAGGGTCATGCCTCGCGAAACCCCCGCGCCCAGACCATCAGTTCGTGGAGCGGCCAGTGGAATTCGAGCTGGTGGCGCGGGATGTTCATGACGTCGGTCGCGCCGGGCCGGACGGCGCCGCGCACCGCGCTGAAATTGCTGGTGAAGCCTGCGTCGGCGATCGCTTTGCGTCCGGCGTCGTCGATGTCGGTCGCGGTGCCATAGGGCCAGGCGAAGCTGTCGCATGGCTGGCCGACATGGCCTTCGATAATCGCCCTGGCGCCGGCGATTTCGTCGGCGAGCCTGGCGCCGTCGCCCGATATCTTCGACAGCCGTGCATGGGTGCGGGTGTGGCAGCCGATCTCGCCGATCCCCTCGGCCGCGGTTTTCGCCTGCGGCCAGTCGAGGGTGCGGACGCGCGCGCGATAGGCGGGCATATGCGCGAAATAGCGGTTCAGCGTGTCGGGGTCGGCGTCGATCAGGTCGGTCGCGACGAACATGGTATAGGGGACGCGCTCGTCCTCCATCACCGGCCCGCCGTCCTCATAGACGCTGGCGAAGCCGTCGTCGAAGCTGAGGTGGAAGAAGCGGCCGTCGGATGGCTTGCCGTCGGCGATGATCGTGCGCAGCGTTGCAGTATCGACGAACTCGCCCTCCTGCTTCGCGGCGCGCAGGAAGGCACGAAAGGTCGGCACTGTGTCGGAAAACACCGCATGGGCGTAGAGGCAGCGCACGAAGGGGGCGCTCGCCGGCCCTTGCCGCAGCGCCTCCAACCGGATCCGCGCCGCGCGCGCCGCCCCGCGCGCTTTGGCGCGCCAGCCGCTGACGGGCGCCCAGGCTTCGGCGGCGGTTTCGGCGAAGGTGGTTGGGTCGCGCATCGTCACGCCAATGGCAAATCATCGGCGGGCGCACAAAGCATTTGTCGCGGCGCTTCGATCGACGCGCGCATGAAATGGCGCTGGTGCGGCGCCGTTTGCTTCGGTTCGCCGCACGATGCGCTCCAATTATCCCCATCGGTCTTGCCGGAAATATTGATGTGCCGGAAAGGGCGAGGCGACACGCGGGGGCGGCTTTGCAGGAGTAGCGTATGAGTGCCGTTTCCAAAAGTCCGAGAATTTTGCTGCTGGCGGCGATGCTGGCCGGGACAGCGACGATCAGCGTGGCGGCGCAGCCGCAGGACTCGTCCGAGGGCGAAGTCATGACCACCGTCTATGGCACGCTGCCTTCGCCCGAACAGATGACCGAAGGGCCCAAGGTCGAAGGCATCATCTCGGCGCGCAGCGACGGCCGGATGCAGGTCACGACCGCCGACGGCAGCAATACGACGATCGCCATCGCCGACTATACGAAGATCAAGGGCAAGGGCGGGTTCCTGGGTCTTGGTCGCAGCAAGCTCGCGGCGGGTTCGCTGCTCAACGGTCTGCCGGTCGCCGTCGAGACCCTGCAGTGGGACGGCGGCCTGGTCGCGAACCAGATCGCGCTCAAGACCAAGGACCTCAGGACCGCGTCGATGATCCATACCGGCACTGACCAGCGCTTCGGCGAACAGGCGGCCGCGACCGAAGCGCTCCGCGGCCGTGTCGGCGACATCGACCAATATAATGTCAAAAGCACGACGAACGTGAACTTCGACACCGGCAAGGCGGTGCTGTCGGCGCAGGCGCAATCCGATCTCTGCGCCGCCGCCTCGCAAGCCGAGGGGATGGATAACGCGCTGCTGCTGGTCGTCGGCTATACCGATGCGACCGGAAGCCAGGAGTTCAACCAGGAGCTTAGCGAAAAGCGCGCGGCGCGCGTCGTCAACTATCTTCAGCAGTCCTGCGGCTGGAAACCCTATCGCATGCTGACCCCGACCGGGATGGCCGAAGCGGACCCGGCGGCGGACAATTCCACGGTCGAGGGCAAGGCCCAGAACCGCCGTGTTGCGGTGAATATCCTGGTCAGCAAGGGTCTGGACGGCATTTAAGACGCGCTGGGTGGGCGTCGCTCACCCCGTATCGAACGCGCAAAAGAAAAGGCGCGGGCATCACGCCCGCGCCTTTTTTAACCTTCGCGTCCCGTCGCCCGAGAGCGAAGCCGGCTTATTGATCGAGGAACGAGCGCATCTTGCGGCTGCGGCTCGGGTGCTTCAGCTTGCGGAGCGCCTTCGCCTCGATCTGGCGGATACGTTCGCGGGTCACGCTGAACTGCTGGCCGACTTCCTCGAGCGTATGGTCGGTGTTCATGCCGATGCCGAAGCGCATACGGAGCACACGCTCCTCACGCGGGGTCAGCGATGCGAGGACGCGGGTGACCGTTTCCTTGAGGTTCGACTGCACCGCGGCATCGACCGGGATGACGGCGTTCTTGTCCTCGATGAAATCGCCGAGGTGGCTGTCTTCCTCGTCGCCGATCGGCGTTTCGAGGCTGATCGGCTCCTTGGCGATCTTCATCACCTTGCGGACCTTTTCGAGCGGCATCGACAGACGCTCGGCCATTTCCTCGGGGGTCGGCTCGCGGCCGCTTTCGTGGAGGAACTGGCGGCTGCAGCGCACGAGCTTGTTGATCGTCTCGATCATATGGACCGGGATGCGGATCGTGCGCGCCTGGTCGGCGATCGAGCGGGTGATCGCCTGGCGGATCCACCAGGTCGCATAGGTCGAGAACTTGTAGCCGCGGCGATACTCGAACTTGTCGACCGCCTTCATCAGGCCGATATTGCCTTCCTGGATGAGGTCGAGGAACTGCAGGCCGCGGTTCGTGTATTTCTTGGCGATCGAGATCACGAGGCGCAGGTTCGCCTCGACCATTTCCTTCTTGGCGATGCGCGCTTCGCGTTCGCCCTTCTGGACCATGTTCACGACGCGGCGGAATTCGGTCAGGCTCATGCCCGCGGCCTGAGCGATTTCGCTGATTTCGATGCGGATACGGTCGACCGCGCCGGCTTCGTTTTCGGCGAACGCCGCCCATTTCTTGTCGATCGAACCCACGGCTTCGAGCCAGGTTTCCTCAAGCTCGCGCCCGACATAATTGTCGAGGAAGGCCTTGCGCGGCACCTTGTGGCGCTCGGCGAGGCGCAGCATCTGGCCGCCGAGTGCGGTCAGTCGGCGGTTGTAGCTGTAGAGCTGATCGACGAGATATTCGATCTTGGTGTTGTGGAACTGCACGCCTTCGACCTGCGCGGTGAGGTCCTCGCGCAGCTTGTGATATTTCTTTTCCGACGCCGCGGGGAATTCGCCGATGCCCGACAAGGCGTCGAGCCGGGTTTCCTGCAGCTTCGAGAAGGCCTTGAAGCTCTTGGTGATGTTGGCGAATTTCTCGAGCGCGTCGGGCTTGAGCAATTCCTCCATCGCCGCGAGGCTGAGGGTGTTGTCTTCCTCATCCTCTTCGAAGTTCTCGCGCTTGCCCGACGAGCCTTCGCCGTCCTCGTCGTCGCCGTCTGCGGCGGGCTCGTCCTCGACTTCGTCTTCGTCCTTGAACGAAACGCCGGCGGTCTTCTCGCTGATCTCGCCGTCGTCGGCTTCTTCGGCGTTCTCGAGATTCTCGGGGGCGGGGTCCTTCGACAGCATCGCTTCGAGATCGACGATCTCGCGCAGCTGCATATCGCCGTTGTTCAGCGCGTTCGACCATTCGATGATCGCGTTGAAGGTCAGCGGGCTTTCGCACAGGCCGAGGATCATCGTGTCGCGGCCGGCCTCGATACGCTTGGCGATCGCGATTTCGCCCTCGCGGCTCAGCAGTTCGACCGCGCCCATTTCGCGCAGGTACATGCGAACCGGGTCGTCGGTGCGGTCGACGACTTCCTTCTTCTTTTCGATCGCGGGGTTCGATACCGAACCCGAACCGGCGCTGACATCGACTTCGTCGTCGGGTTCGGCGTCGGCCTCTTCCTGCACATCCTCGTCGCTTTCGACGATGTTGATGCCCATGTCGGAAATCGCCGACATGATGTCCTCGATCTGCTCGGACGACATTTCGTCCTGCGGCAGCGCCGCGTTCAGCTCGTCATAGGTCAGGTAACCGCGCTTCTTGCCACGCGCGATCAGCTTTTTGACATCGGCCTCGTTGAGGTCGATCAGCGGGCCGTCGGTATCGGCTTCGGTCTCGGCGGCGGTGTTCTTGGTGGCCATTCGTGGTTCCTGCCTAAAGGGCTCTAAATTTCAGACTTGGTGGCTGTTTTCGGACAGCGCGGCCAAGCGGCGGGTCAAATCCTCGTCCATCGCGCGCAGTTTCTGCTGCCGCGCCAGGCCTTCGTCGTCCATCGTGCGCTGGAAATCCGCGGTCGCCTCGGCGAGTCGGGCGCGGATTTCGGGCTGCGTCACGAGCACGCCGATATATTCGTCGAGGTCGCGAAGCGCGGTTTCCCGTGCCGTATCGGCCCCATCCTTGCTGTCCAGCATGCGATTGAACGAGAAGTGCATTCCATCGGCTCTGAGCAATGTCGTCGCCCTATTATACACTTTCATTGGCTCCAATATGGCAAGCAAGCCCTCAGTATCAAGCCCTTCTTGCCGCATTACCGTGTCAAGCATTGCGCCGAGCAGTTCGGCGTCGCCGGGATCGGCCACCGGGAGCCGGCTCAGCGCTTCCTCGTGACGGCGCAGCATCGCCGGATAGCGCAGCAATCCGCCGAGCAGCGCGGCGAGCAGGTGGCCCGCGATACCCGCCTGCCCGATGCTGCGCGTTTCGTCGCCCGGGGGCTGCAATCGCGGATCGGGGGCGAAGCGGCGGTTGCCGCCGCGTGGAGCCTGCGGTGCCCAGGGAACCCGCGGCCCGCGCTCGGGCTGCTTGCGCGCGAACAGCCCGTCGAGCCGTTCGCGGAACGCCTCGCGATAATGGTGGCGGACGTCGGCGTCCTCGATGCCGTCGGCGTGCGCGAGCAGGCGGGTCTTGAGCGCGGCGCGTTCCTCGGGGGTCGCGAGCGGCCCCGCCGCGACCTCATGCGCCCAGAGGCGCTCGACGAGCGGCTGCGCCTCGTCGAGCAGCGCGCCGAAGCCCTCGGCGCCGCGCGCGCGGACGATATCGTCGGGGTCCTGGCCCGGGGGCAGGGTCGCAAAGGCGAGGCTGAAGCCGGGGCGCAGCAGCGGCAACGCGCGCATCGCGGCGCGCATCGCGGCCTTTTGTCCCGCCGCGTCGCCGTCGAAGCAGAGCACCGGCACCGGCACCATCCGCCAGATCAGCCCGAGCTGCGCCTCGGTCAGCGCAGTACCGAGCGGCGCGACGGCGTCGGCGATCCCCGCCTCGGCGAGCGCGATGACGTCCATATAGCCCTCGACGACGATGATCCGGTTCGTCTGCCGCGAGGCGGGCGACGCCTTGTCGAGATTGTAGAGCGTGCGCCCCTTGTCGAACAAAGGCGTGTCGGGCGAGTTCAGATATTTGGGCTCGCCATCGCCCAATATGCGTCCACCGAACGCGATCACGCGACCGCGCGCGTCGCGGATCGGGATCATCAGGCGTCCGCGGAAGCGGTCGTAGGGGTCCTTGTCGTCGACCGAAATCAGCATGCCCGATTCGACGAGCATCGCGGTCGGGAATTTCTTGAGCGCGTCTTTCAGCGCGCTGCGGCTGTCGGGGGCGAGGCCGAAACCGAAGGCCTGGCGCGTTGTGTCCGAAATGCCGCGCTTCTTGAGATATTCGCGCGCCGGGGCGCCGTTGCTGCTGCCGAGTTGCTGGGTGAACCAGTCGGCGGCGCCCTGCACGACGTCGCGCAGGCTGGCCGCCTCCTCGGCCTTTTTCGCGGCGCGCGGATCGGCGGCGGGAACCTCCATCCCGGCCTCGCCGGCGAGTTCCTTGACCGCGTCCATGAACGACAGCCCGCGCTGGTCGGTCATCCAGCGGATGGCGTCGCCGTGCGCCGAGCAACCGAAGCAGTGGTAGAAGCCCTTTTCGTCGTTGATCGTGAAGCTGGGCGTCTTTTCGTTATGGAACGGACAGCACGCCTTATACTCGCGGCCGGCGCGGGTGACCTTCACCGTGCGGCCGATGAGGGTCGACAGGGTGACGCGCGCGCGGAGTTCGTCGAGCCATTGCGGGGTGAGGGTCATGGGTTCCCCTCCCGCTCGGCCATGCGCCCACCTCCGTTTGTGTCGAGCGAAGTCGAGACACGTTGGTGCCCGGCCTCGCGTCCCTCGACTTCGCTCGGGACGAACGGAGAGGGGGCGGTTTCCTGCGGGACGAACGGGAGGGAAGGGCGTTCGTGCGGGGGCTTGGCGAAATGGCCTACCATCGCCCAATCGCCGCGTATCAACGCTTCCTTTTTGGCGCGCGACCAAGGTTTGATCCGACGCTCGGCCTCCAGCGCTTCGACGCGGGTCCCAAAATCTTGCGACCAGACCAAAGTCACCGGCCTTCGGCGCGACGTGAAGTCGCAAAATCCGCCATGTTGGTGCTGGGCAATACGGCGTTCCAAATCGTCGGTGTGTCCGGTGTAATAGCGGCCGTCAGAACAGAGCAGGATATAGGTCCAGAACGCCATTCTTCCCCATACCCGTTCGTGTCGAGCGAAGTCGAGACACGTTGGTTTGGCGCAACGCAGCACGTCCCTCGACTTCGCTCGGGACGAACGGAAAGGAAAGGCCGTGTTCGAGATTTAGCTCAAAGCCGCCTTCACCCAACCACTCGCCTTGCTCATGTCGAGCTCGGACCCGTGCCGTTCCTTCACCGCCGCCATCACGCGGCCCATGTCTTTCAGGCTCGCCGCGCCCAGTTCGGCCGCGATCGCCTTGATCGCCGCCTGCGCTTCGTCGTCCGAAAGCTGTGCGGGCAGGAAATCCTCGATCACCACGACCTCGGCGGCCTCGATGTCGGCGAGTTCCTGGCGGCCGCCCTGTTCGTACATGGCGATCGACTCGCGGCGCTGCTTGACCATTTTCTGGAGCACGTCGGTGACCAGAACATCGTCGTCGGCCGGCGCGGTGCCGGTGCGCAGTTCGATGTCCTTGTCCTTGATCTTGGCCAGCATCAGCCGGATGGTGCCGAGCCGCGCCTTGTCGCCGGCTTTCATCGCGGCGACCTGCGCAGCCTTGATGTCGTCACGAATCATTACGTGTTCCCATGCGCTGCAAATTTCGGAAAGGCCCTCTCTAACGGCAATTTTTGAAATTCGATAGCTTGTGAATCACATTTTTGCTGCCTAGTTGATCGGCCGTTTAGCCCATCGTCCGGAGCATGTTGAATGGCACCAGCCAACCCCTCTGCCGCGCCCAAAAGCCAGCCTGCCGGCGCGACCGGCGTTCTCGTCCTTGCCGACGGGACGATCCTGTGGGGCATCGGATATGGCGCCGCGGGCGCGGGTGTGGGCGAGATTTGTTTCAACACCGCGATGACGGGCTATCAGGAAATCCTGACCGACCCGAGCTATGCGGGGCAGATCATCACCTTCACCTTTCCGCATATCGGCAATGTCGGCGCGAACCCCGAGGATATGGAACGCGACAAGCGCGCCGCGATCGGGTGCATCACCCGCGAACTGCCGACCGCGCCGAGCAGCTTTCGCAGCGTCCAGACGCTGCCCGACTGGATGAAGGCGCAGGGGCTGATCGGCCTTGCCGGCATCGACACCCGCGCGCTGACCCGCCGCATCCGCGATGGCGGCGCGCCGACCGGCGTCGTCGCGCACAGCCCCGACGGCCAGTTCGACATCGACCGGCTGCTGCTGCTCGCGCAGGGCTGGCCGGGGTTGGAGGGGATGGACCTCGCCAAGACGGTGACCCGCGAACGCCAGGGCGCGTGGGATGCCGGGGTGTGGCACTTGGGGTCGGGCTATGACGTCTCTGCGCACAAGCGTGCCGGTGATGCCGCGCCGCATGTCGTCGCGGTCGATTATGGCGCGAAGGACAATATCTTCCGCAATCTGGTCAAGGCCGGGGCGCGGGTAACGGTGGTGCCCGCGAAGACCAGCCTCGACGAGATCGTCGCGCTGCGCCCCGCCGGTGTATTCCTGTCGAACGGCCCGGGCGATCCCGCTGCGACGGGCGACTATGCGGTGCCGGTGATCAAGGGGCTGCTCGAGCGCAATGTCCCGATCTTCGGCATCTGCCTCGGTCACCAGCTGCTCGCGCTTGCCGCGGGGGCGAAGACGGTGAAGATGCACCAGGGGCATCGCGGCGCGAACCATCCGGTGCAGCGCGTCGGCGGCGATGATGGCGACGGCGTGGTCGAGATCACCAGCATGAACCACGGCTTCGCGGTCGACGCATCGACGCTGCCGGGCGGCGTGGTCGAGACGCACAAGAGCCTGTTCGACGGATCGAACTGCGGCATCGCGATCACCGGCAAGAACGCGTTCAGCGTGCAATATCATCCCGAGGCGAGCCCGGGGCCGCAGGACAGCTTTTACCTGTTCGAGAAGTTCGTGGGCGGGCTCAAATGAGCTTTGCCGACCAGCTCGACGCGCTCGCCGCCGATGCGGTAGCGCATCCCGAGCGCTGGGGCGCGGGGGTGCGGCTCAACATCACCTGCGCGCGGCGCCTGCCCTATGAGGCGGTGCAGCTCGCCGAGGCGCGCGGGTTCGGCGAAGCGCGCGGGGTCGGGCGGCATCATCTGATCTTCGAATATGAGGATGTGGTGCCCGATGCGGCATGGGTCGCGGCGACGGCGCGGCCGGTGCTCGACTTCATCGCCGAGGTCGGTGGGACCGACCCGCAGATCGGCGTCGATCGGAATGTGCAGTGAGGCGAACGCGCCTTGTCTGGCTTGCGATCGGTATCGTGGTTGGGTTGGTCGCGGCGACGCTGCCTGCCATGCTGTCGGCGTCCGACGCCGATAATGTCGCCTATGTCAGGCTGGACGGCGACGAGTTGGATCCGAAATCCGACTCGTCGGCGATGAAGGCCGTTTGGGCCTGCGGCGGGCGCGATTTCGCCACTACGCTTACACATAGCGTCGGGGTCGCTATCCCGATCGAACCCAAGAATTTCAAGACCATCGATTGCGCCATCAAGGCTGCAAGCGGAACCAACATCACCGTTACCATATCGGACAAAGAATTCTGATGCCCAAAAGAACCGACATAAAATCCATCCTCGTCATCGGCGCCGGCCCGATCGTTATCGGTCAGGCGTGCGAGTTCGACTATTCGGGGACGCAGGCGATCAAGGCGTTGAAGGAGGAGGGCTATCGCATCGTCCTCGTCAATTCGAACCCCGCGACGATCATGACCGATCCCGACCTCGCCGACGCGACGTATGTGGAGCCGATCACGCCCGAGATCGTCGCGAAGATCATCGCCAAGGAGCGCCCCGACGCGGTGCTGCCGACGATGGGCGGGCAGACCGCGCTCAACACCGCGCTGGCTTTGTTCAACGACGGCACGCTGACGAAGTACGGCGTCGAGATGATCGGCGCCGATGCCGAGGCGATCGACAAGGCCGAGGACCGGATCAAGTTCCGCGACGCGATGACCAAGATCGGGCTGGAGAGCGCGCGCAGCGGCATCGCGCATACGCTCGACGAGGCGTTCGCGGTGCTCGAGCGCACCGGCCTCCCCTCGATCATCCGCCCCAGCTTCACGCTCGGCGGCACCGGCGGCGGCATCGCGTATAACCGCGAGGAGTTCGAGCATATCGTCCGCGGCGGCCTGATCGCCTCGCCGACCACCGAGGTCCTGATCGAGGAATCGCTCCTCGGCTGGAAAGAATATGAGATGGAGGTGGTGCGCGACCGCAAGGACAATTGCATCATCATCTGTTCGATCGAGAATGTCGATCCGATGGGCGTGCACACCGGCGACAGCATCACCGTCGCGCCGGCGCTGACGCTGACCGACAAGGAATATCAGATCATGCGCAACGCGAGCATCGCGTGCCTGCGCGAGATCGGGGTCGAGACCGGCGGGTCGAACGTCCAGTTCGCGGTGAATCCGAAGGACGGCCGCCTGATCGTCATCGAGATGAACCCGCGCGTGTCGCGATCGTCGGCGCTGGCGTCGAAGGCGACGGGCTTCCCGATCGCCAAGGTCGCGGCGAAACTCGCGGTCGGCTACACGCTCGACGAGATCATGAACGACATCACCGGGGTGACCCCGGCGTCGTTCGAACCGACGATCGACTATGTCGTCACCAAGATCCCGCGCTTCGCCTTCGAAAAATTCAAGGGCGCCGAGTCGACCTTGTCGACCGCGATGAAGTCGGTCGGTGAGGTGATGGCGATCGGCCGCACGATCCATGAATCGATGCAGAAAGCGCTGCGCGGGCTGGAGACCGGCCTCAGCGGCTTCAACTTCGTCGATCGTCTCGTCGGCGCGAGCCACGACCAGTTGCGCAGCGAACTCGCCCAGCGCACCCCCGACCGGCTGCTCAACGCCGCGCAGGCGATCCGCGAAGGGCTACCGCTCGCCGAGATCAACCGCGTCGCGGGTTACGACATGTGGTTCCTCGAGCGCATCGCCGAAATCGTCGCCGCCGAAAATGCGGTGATGGAAAACGGCCTGCCGCGCGACGCCGAAGGGCTGCGCGCGCTCAAGGCCATGGGCTTCTCCGACAAGCGCCTTGCCTATCTGGCGCTCAAGTCGGCGCATCTGCGCCCCGGCGCCGCCCGCGCGACCGCGCGCGGCAGCGGGCTGATCCACGAAGCCGTGAAGGCGATGACCGGCGGCGTCACCGAAATGGAAGTGCGCGCGCTGCGGCACAAGCTCGGCGTGCGTCCTGTCTTCAAGACGATCGACACCTGCGCCGCCGAATTCGCGGCCAAGACGCCCTATCTTTATTCGACCTACGAAGCCCCGACCTTCGGCGAACCCGAATGCGAGGCCAATCCGTCGGACGCCAAGAAGATCGTCATCCTCGGCGGCGGTCCGAACCGCATCGGGCAGGGGATCGAGTTCGATTATTGCTGTTGCCACGCCTGCTTCGCGCTCGAAGAGGCCGGCTATGAGACGATCATGATCAACTGCAACCCGGAGACGGTGAGCACCGATTATGACACGTCGGACCGCCTCTATTTCGAACCGCTGACCGCCGAGGATGTGCTTGAAATCCTCGCGGTCGAAATGACCAAGGGCACGCTCGTCGGCGTCATCGTCCAGTTCGGCGGCCAGACCCCGCTGAAGCTCGCGCAGGCGCTGGAGGATGCCGGCATCCCGATCCTCGGCACCTCGCCCGACGCGATCGACCTTGCCGAGGACCGCGAGCGCTTCGCGGCGCTGGTCAACAAGCTCGGCCTCAAGCAGCCCGAGAATGGCATCGCACGCAGCCGCGAGGAAGCGATCGCGGTCGCGACGCGCATCGGTTACCCGGTGCTGACGCGGCCGTCCTACGTGCTCGGAGGCCGCGCGATGGAAATCGTCGACGACCAGGCGCAGCTCGAAAATTACATCGAGACCGCGGTGCAGGTGTCGGGCGACTCGCCGGTGCTGATCGACCGTTACCTGCGCGATGCGATCGAGGTCGATGTCGATGCGCTCTGCGACGGCACCGACGTGGTCGTCGCGGGCGTGCTCCAGCATATCGAGGAAGCCGGGGTCCATTCGGGCGACAGCGCCTGCTCGATCCCGCCGTACAGCCTGCCCGCCGAGACCGTCGCCGAAATCGAGCGCCAGACCGAGGCGCTCGCCCGCGCGCTCGGCGTGCTGGGGCTGATGAACATCCAGTTCGCGGTCAAGGGCGACGAGGTCTACCTGATCGAGGTCAACCCGCGCGCCAGCCGTACCGTGCCCTTCGTTGCGAAAGCCGTCGGGTCGCCGATCGCCAAGATCGCGGCGCGGGTGATGGCGGGCGAGAAGCTTGCCGACCTGCCGAAGATCAACCGCGACATCAAACATGTCGCGGTGAAGGAAGCGGTCTTCCCCTTCGCTCGCTTCCCCGGGACCGACCCGGTGCTGTCGCCCGAAATGAAGTCCACCGGCGAAGTCATGGGAATCGACAGCGATTTCAACCTCGCCTTTGCCAAGGCCCAGCTCGGCGCGGGCGACCGCCTGCCGACCGACGGCCGGGTGTTCGTGTCGGTCAAGGACAGCGACAAGCCGCGCATCCTGGAATCGGTCCGCCGCCTGGCGGGCTGGGGTTGGAAGGTGATCGCGACCGGTGGCACCGCCGACTATCTGGCGGGGCAGGGGATCGACGTCGAACGCGTCAACAAGGTCGCCGAAGGCCGCCCGCATATCGTCGACCGGATCAAGGACGGCGATGTGCAGCTGATCTTCAACACCACCGAGGGCTGGCAGAGCCTGCAGGACTCGCAGTCGATCCGCGCCTCGGCGCTCGCGGCCGACGTCGCTTATTACACGACGGCGGCGGGCAGCGACGCCGCGACCCACGCGATCGGCGCATTGCGCGCGCACAGTCTTGAAGTGAAGCCGCTTCAGGACTATTATTGAGAGACCGCTCCACCCCCCGACATTGACGGAAACAGCGGCGCAGCCGCCCGGCGAAGTTTCGCTGGCGGCGGATTATTGACGAAGGACAATGGGATAATGGCAAGCGTTGAAAAGGTGCCGATGCTGGCAGAAGGCTATGAGAAGCTGAGCACGCAGCTCACTGCGCTCAAGGCCGAGCGACCGCTGATCGTCGACGCGATCGAGGAAGCGCGCGCGCATGGCGACCTTTCGGAAAATGCCGAATATCACGCCGCGAAAGAGCGTCAGGGCCAGGTCGAAGCGACGATCGGCGATCTCGAAGACAAGCTTTCGCGCGCGCAGGTGATCGACCCGACGACGCTGTCGGGCGACCGGATCGTGTTCGGTGCGACCGTCACCCTCGCCGACGAGGACGACAAGCCGCTGCGTTACCAGATCGTCGGCCAGGCCGAAGCCGACGCCAAGGATGGCAAGATCAGCTATAATTCGCCGCTCGGCCGCGCGCTGATCGGCCGCCGCGTCGAGGACGAAATCGAGGTGACGGTTCCCGCCGGCGATAAATATTATGTGGTGACCAAGATCGAATTCGTCTGACCGGCGCAGCGTCGATGAACGCCGCCCGCACCCCCGTGATCACCGGCTATGCGGCGGCGTGCGTCATCGTCTTCGTCCTGCTCGCGATCACCGGCTATGAGCATCAGGCTTTCATCGGCGCGGGCTTCATCCCCGGGCGGTTCGGCAGCGAGCTGATCGCGCCGCCGGGGACGATGCTGCCCTTTGCGCTGACGCCGCTGTCGTCGGCGTTCCTGCACGGCGGGGTGATGCACCTCGTCTTCAACATGATCATGCTGATCTTCATCGGCCGCCAGCTCGAGGCGCCGCTCGGGTCGTCGGCGACGGCGTTCCTGCTCGTCGCCGGGGCCTATGCCGGCGCGCTGGCGCAATGGATCGCCGACCCCGGATCGCTCGTTGTCGTGATCGGCGCGAGCGGGGCGATTTCGGCGCTGGTCGCGGTCTATGCGCTGATCTTCAGCCGCACGCGCACCGCGGCGATCGGGCCGATCCCCGGCCATTGGGTGCGCGCTTTGTGGCTCGCCGCGGCGTGGATCGGGCTGCAACTGCTCATCGGTTTCGCTGGCGGAGCGGGGCTGGGCAATATCGCGATCTGGGCGCACGTCGGCGGTTTCATCGCCGGGCTGCTGCTGGCGCGGCCGTTGTTGCGGTGGCGGTTCAAGGGGCGGTAACGTCCCATTCCCGTTTGTGTCGAGCGCAGTCGAGACACCCCGAAGGCAAACGCCCGCCCGATGGGTGTCTCGACTTCGCTCGACACAAACGGATTAGAGGGATTGGCGTGCGATCAGACGCTGTTCAGCAATCCGCCGACCAGCAGCATCGCCACCCGCACATCGATGCCGCAACCCTCGGCGCGTTTTGCCGCAATGAAATCCTCGATGCCGTTCAGCGGCACCCGGTGGACGATGATATCCTCGCTATCGACCCCGCCGCCTTCTCCGACCTTTGTCAGCCCCGTGGCGACGAGCAGGGTGAAGCTCTCGCTGACCATGCCCGGCGAGCTGAAAAACTCGCCGACCGTGCGCCACTTCGCGGCGGCATAGCCGGTCTCTTCGTCCAGTTCCCGCGCGGCCGCGATTTCCGACGCTTCTCCCGCATGGTCGTCGCCGACGAGCCCCGCGGGCAGTTCGATGCAATTCTTGCCCATCGGCACCCGATATTGCTCGACGAGGATGATGTGCCGCCCGTCGGCGGCCTCGTCGATCGCCAGGATCACCGCGGCGTGGATGCCGCGCGAGCGCGAGACATATTCCCATGTCCCCTGCTGCTTGACCGTGATGAAGCGGCCCTCCCACTGTGTTTCGATGGGGGTGTCGGGGGCGGGGCGGGCCATTGTTTGTCCTTTTTAAAGTTCGATCAGGCGGTCGGGCAGTTCGTTCGGGTTTTCGCTGCCGCGCGGGAAATGTTCGGCGAGCACCAGGCCCATCTGGCGTACCGCCTCGGCCATGCCTTCGCCCGGCCGGCCGGCGCGAACATGCTCGATCAGCGCCGCCATCGCATCGCCCCAGACATCGGGTGAAACCTTCGCCGCAATCGCCTCGTCGGCGACGATGTCGGCGCGATGTTCTTTCAGGCTGACGTAAAGCAGGATGCCGGTGCGGCCCAATGTCTTGGCCTCGGTGCCGACCTTGAACAGGTCGATCGCGCGGGCGCGCACCCGTGCGGCCTTGATCGCTCCCGGCGTGAGTGCGAACCGCAGCGGGCGCCACAGCAAAATCAGCCACATGCCGATCCATTTGAGCACGCCGATCGCGATCACCGTACCAAGCCATTGATTGGCGGTGAGCTCATAGCCCCAGCCGCCGGTCAGCCGGTCATAAAGGGTGCGATAGAAATCGGGGAACAGCGCGATCACCGACATCGCGACGAAGGCGACGATGCTCGCCCAGACGAGCGCGACATCGTCATAATCGTTCGACTGCGCCGCGATGACGGTGACGATCTCGCCGCTGGTATGCGCTTCCGCCGCGGCGACCGCGGTCGTGACGATGTCGTGGTCGGCTTCGCTCACATGGCTGACTTTGCGTGGCATTGTCCCTGCTCCTACCAGCCGCCCGAGGCGCCGCCGCCGCCGAAGCTGCCGCCGCCGCCCGAAAAGCCGCCGCCACCGCCCCAGCTCGAACCGCCGCCACCGCCCCACGATGATCCGCCGCTGCCGCCACCCCAGTCATTGTCGCCCCAGATGATGATCGGGGCGCCCCACGGGCTGTTCTTGCGCCGCCGTTTCTTGCCGCGCCGACCGAGGCTCGACAGCATTGGCAGGATGAAGAAGAAAAAGACGATGAAGCCGACGAAGATCAGCCCGCCGATGTCGCCGTCGTCGGCGCGGTCGCGCTCCGCGGCGTCGGCCGCGGCAGCGCGCGCCGCGGCTTCCTCGGGGGTCAACTGGATCTGCTCGGCGATCGCGTTGACGCCGGCCTGGATGCCGCCGGGCATGTCGCCCGCCTTGAACAGCGGGGTCACGGTATCGCGGATGATCCGCCCCGACATCGCGTCGGTCAACACGGGTTCGAGGCCGTAACCGACCGAAATGTTCATCCGCCGCTCGTTCGGTGCGACCAGGAAGACGACCCCGTCGTCCTTCGCCGCGTCGCCGATCTTCCAGTCGCGGCCAAGCTTGTAGCCGTAATCGGCGATGTCGTTGCCTTCGAGGTCCTTGACCGTCGCGACGACAAACTGGTGCCCTGTCTTGGTCTCCAGCGCTTCGAGCTGGGTGTTGAGCGCGGCTTCCTCGGCGGGCGGGATGATGTCGGCCTGGTCGACGACGCGGCCGGTGAGCTTGGGGAAGGTCTGCGCGCTCGCGGGTGCGGCGAGCAGAGAGAGGCCCAGCGCCCAGCCGAGCAGGATGGACTTCATTGCGGCTCTCCCGTCTGTGCGGCGATGGCCTCGATGCCTGTCGTCAGGCCGGCCGCATAATCGCCGCTTTTGAAGCCGGGGGTCATCTGGTCGATCACGGCCTTCGCCTTTTCATCGGAGAGCAGCTTTTCGATTCCGGTTCCCGTCGCGACGCGAACACGGCGTTCGTTAGGCGCGACCAAAATAAGAATTCCGTCATTCTCACCCTTTCGGCCGATGCCCCAGCGATTGCCGAGGCAGGTCGCAAAATCCTCGACCGTGACGCCGTTGAGGCTTGCGACGGTTGCGACAACCATCGGATGCCGTGTTCGCGCTTCGTATCGGGCGAGACGCTGGGTCAAGCGGACCTCCTCCTCGTCGCTCAGAACGGTCGCCGCGTCGTTCACCCGTCCCTGCAACGCCATCTGCGGAACCTGGCCGCAAGTGGCGGCTTCGGGTGGCGGCGCCTCCTTGCAGCCGTTCGCGACCAACAGGATCGCGAGCGGGCCGGCAAGGAGAGGGCGGCGCATATTATTGCCCGAAATCGACCTTCGGAGCGACGTTCGCGTTGGGAGTGATCGCCTTGTAAGGCGTCATCGGCTGCGCGCCATGGACGATCTTAGCGCCGATGATGTCGGGGAAGGTGCGGATCGTCGTATTATAGTCCTGCACCGCGGCATTATAGTCCTGAACCGTCACATTGATGCGGTTCTCGGTGCCCTCCAGCTGGGTCATCAGGTCGGCGAAGCGCGCTTGGCTCTTGAGGTCGGGATAGGCTTCGACGGTCGCGAGCAGGCGGCCGAGAGTGCTCGACACATTGCCCTGCGCCTGCTGGAAGGCCTGCACCTTCGCGGGGTCATTGAGGTCGTCGGTCGACAGCTTGACCTGCGTTGCCGACGCGCGCGCCTGGATCACGCCCTCGAGCGTCGATTGTTCGATTTTCGATGCACCCTTGGCGGTTTCGACGAGATTGGGGATCAGGTCGGCGCGGCGCTGATAGGCCGCTTCGACATTCGCCCACTTCGCCTTGGCGGCCTCTTCCTTGGTCGGAACGCTGTTGATGCCGCAGGCGGACAGCGACATCGCCGCAACCGGCACGATCAACCAACGGGCAGAACGATAGGACATGGTAACAAGCTCCCTCCGGCGGCGTTTTGCCGCAACAATACAGTACATAGGATGGCGCTTGCCTTTGTGCAATCCGCGCGGCAGGTTCGGCGCTCGGGACCAACCACTCGGGGAGCAGCAAGATGTTGGGAGAATTCAGGGAATTTATCGCCAAGGGCAATGTCATGGACCTTGCGGTGGGTGTCATCATTGGCGGCGCCTTCGCCACGATCACCGGATCGCTGACCGCGGACCTCATCATGCCGCTGGTCGGCTGGATATTCGGCGGGGTCGATTTTTCGAGCAAGTTCATCCTGCTTGGCAGCATTCCCGATGGCATCGCCGCGACCGATTATGCCGCGCTCAAAAAGGCCGGCGTCGCGATGATCGGCTATGGCGCCTTCATCACCGCGGTGATCAATTTCCTGATCCTGGCGTTCATCATTTTCCTGCTCGTCAAATGGGTGAACAAGGTGTTGCGTCGCGGCCCCGACGCGCCGGCGGGGCCGACCGAGGTCGATATCCTCACCGAAATTCGCGACGAGCTACGCAAGAAATAATTTTCCACCGTTTTTCAAGGCTTCGCCCGTCCGCGCCCTTTCCAAGCGCGGGCGGGCTTCCTATATGCACGCTGTCGGTTTCGGCCGACTATGGTGATAAATGGTGCCGTGTAATAGACACAGCGGACCCGGGGGCAGTACCCGGCGGCTCCACCACAAACCCGACGATCCGCAAGGAAGATCGGGTTTCTGACGGGGCCGAACTAGGATCGACGTGTGTTCAAAGACGGTGTTTTTGCCCGGGCTGAGTAACCCGTTCAAGGCTCAAAACCAATAGGTGCTAACGATAACGAAGCACTCGCTCTGGCTGCGTAACCGATAAGCCTCACGGCCTAAGGTTATTCAAATAGAACGCGGTTCGGACCGAACCGGGCAACAGAATCGGATACCAGCGGCTGGGGACGAGCCGGGCAACAGAATCGTCCCACCTTTACCTACCTATTAGAACGCGATGCCGGTCCTCAGGACGAGCTGGAAGATGGCGAGCAGTGCGACCAGCGCCGCCAGCGGCCCCACAATTGCGGGTGCGGCAGGAGCCGGGGCGACGTCGACCCTTGCGGTCGCGAGGCCCAGCACCAGCCAGCCCGACCCGATCAGGTGGACGAGCAGCGGGATCAGCACGACCTCGACCGGTTCGCGCGGGACGCGGAACGGGACGATCAGCAGGATCGCGAGCGCGAGCGTCGCCATCAACTGCAGCGCCGTCGCCCGCTCGTCGCCGCCAAACGGATAGCGCCGCGCGAGCGCGCGTCCGGCCAGCGCCATCGCGGTGATCGTGACCAGCAGTAAGGCGCCTTTCGCCACCGGCCCGGCGCCTAGCCAGCCCAGCGCGCGTCCGACGTCATTGCCCGCGATAAGGCTGCCGACCGCGCCCTGGCTCAGCGACTGGAACAGACCCTGGAAGGCCATCCAGAAGGCGAAGAGCCGCAACGTCGGGCGCGCGGGCGAAATTCGCCCCGCGAGCCACAGGAAGAGCAATCCGCTGAGCAAGGTCGCGACCGCGCCGCCGCCCTGCAGCAGTTCGGCAACCGGCGCGTCGCCGGACCAGTCATGGTCGTTGTGGTAAAGGATCGGGTCGAGTCCCGGCACCAGTGCCTTGGGCAGGACGAGTCCGAGTTCCTGCACGAGGAAGGTCAGGCTGAACGCCAGCGCACAGAGCAGCACCGAGGCGACGAAACCGCGGGCGTCGATGCGCGGCCCGCCGCCGCCGAGCCGCGCCATGCCGATGACCAGGGGCAGCAGGCCGATCGCGGCGACCAGCCACAGGAGGGTCGTCACGCTGCCTTCCCGTCATCCTCCGCCGCCGGGCGCGCGAGCTGGCGGCTGTAGAGCCAGCCGATCCCGATCAGGCTGAAACCCAGCACCACGAACGAGCCGATACGCAGCAGCCCTTCGAGCCCCGAGGCGTCGAACAGGAACACCTTGCCCACCGCCCCCAGCATCAGGATCAGCGATGCGATGCGCCAGTCGTGGCGGCCCTTGCGGATGCCCCAGAGCAGGAAACCGATCGCGAGTGCGAGGATCAGGATCGATCGCAGGATATTCTCGGTCGCGGTCACCCCCGGTTCGATCAGCAGCGCGGGGTGGAAGAGCTGCCGCAGCGTCGCCCAGGCAAAGCCCGCGACGAACAGCATTGTGATGAGCTGGACCGCGCGTCCGTATATCGCGGGCGCACCGGGGAACAGCCGGCCGATGAGCGTGAACCCCAGCCAGGGCAGCAGGAACAACGGGACCAGCCAATTGGCGACCGGCCAGCCGCCGACCGTCTGCTCGGCCCATAAGGGATTGTGGAGCATCAGCCCGTACCAGACCGCGTGCGCGGTCCCGGCAAGGACGAGCGGACGGGCGAGGCCGATCCACCGCCGTGTCATCGCGAGCCAGCCGCCGCCGATCAGCAACGCCTCCCAGACGAGCCGCTGGCCGACCCCGGTGGCGACGAAATCGCCCCCGAACGCCGCCGCGAAACCGAGACGATAGAGGCAATGGACCGCGATCCCGCCGACGACGCCGGCGGTCGCCAGTCCCGCGAGCAACAGCCAGCGCGGCAAGTGCGCGCGGATCAGCCATAGCGGCGCGGCGAACAGCGCGGCGGGAACCAGCAGGCGCAGCAGCAACTGGTCGACCGCGAGCATGGGGCTTTCGAGCAACATCGGCTGGCCGGCGATCGACATCAGCGCCTCGACCGCCCACGCCGCGACGGGCAAGGCCGCCCAGGCGAGGCTGAGTGCGACAAAGCTCGCCGCCGCGCCATCGACACGCGCGAGCGCGATGCGCCGCGCCGCGAACAACACCGCCGCGCCGCCGATTGCGGGCACGAGCATCAGATACGCGCCGGGGATGACCTGCGCGAAGGCACCATAAGCGAGCAGCGCCGCCGCAACCTGACCCGCGCGGCGAATGATCGGCGTGCCCGACCATAGGGCATAGGCGAGGCCGGCGAAGGCGAGTCCGGCCCAGCGCAGGACCTCGGTCGCGCCGACCGCTGCGTCACTGCCATAGAGGCGAGTCCATTGCGCGACCAGATGCGGTCCGGTGCCGGCGAGCAGCAGCACCGCGAGCTGGGCATAGATGAGCGAGAGCAATTCGACCGGGTGCGATGCACGCCGCCGCGCGATCGCGAACAGCGTCATCGCCACTGCGCCCATCGCGAGCGGCAGGCTCCAGCCCGGCACGACCTGCGCCAGCGTGCCATAGGTCAGCGCGCCCGCGATCGTCAGTGCGGCGAAGCGGAGGATGGGCTGACCGGCCTTCGCCGCGAACAGCGCCAGCAGCGCGGTCATGCCCGCCCAGCGGATCATATCGGTGGCGCCGACGACGGCGTCGCTGCCGAACAGGCGGCTCCACTGCGCGACCAGATTGGGGCCGGTCGCAGCGAGCAGCATCAGCGCGAGCAGGCCGAAGCCCGCCGACAGGAGTTCGACCGGCAGCGACGCGCCGCGCCGTGCGAGCAGGAAGAGCCCGACCGTCACCGCGCCCATCGCCAGCGTCAGGCTCCAGCCCGGGACGATCTGTGCGAGCATGCCATAGGCCAGCCCGCCCGCGATCGCGAGCGACGCGGCGCGGAAAAAGCGATCCTCGGCCTTGCCCGCGAACAACGCGAGCAAGGCGGCGAGGCCAGCCCAGCGCAGCAGCGCCTGCGTGGCGAACCCGTCACCCGCGCCGATGACGAGGCGCGGCAGTTCGGCGAGCGCGAGCGGGGTCGCGACCAGCGACACCAGCGCGGCCCCGACGAAGGCGGCGGCGATCGGTTCGATCCGCCGATCCTTTGCCGTTTTGCCGAAAAAGAGCAGCGCCGCTGCGACACCGCCGATAGCGAAGGGCGCCATCCAGTGCGGCAGGACGAGCAGGATCGCGAGCGCGAGCAGGATGCCGCCGGTGGCGGTCAGCCATGCGAAGCGGGTGTCCGCGGCGCGATCCTCGACCTTCCACCCGCGCGCGATGCCCGCGCCGGCGAGCAGCACGCCGCCGAGGGCGACGAGCGCCAGCGTCGCGTCGGCGATATGCCAGAAATGATATTTGGTGAGCGGCACCGCTGCGAGTAGCAGCCCGCACAGTTCGAGCGTGCGGCGCAGCGTCTTTGGCACGCTCCACAGCCGAGCGAGCAGCGGCAGTGCATGGATCGCCGCGAGCGCCAGCCCGATCAGCGTGAACCAGTAGCCGCTCGGATCGGGCCACACGGCGAGCAGCATCACCGACAGCGCGAGGCTGATCGATGGCACGATCGCGAAGTCCTTTTCACGCCAGGCGAGCCACTGGCCTGCCGCCGCGAGCAGCGCGAACAGGCCCCAGTGGAGCGGTGCGAAACCGCCATAGCCGACGAGCAGCGCGAGTTGCAGCGCGCCGACGATCGCCGACCCGGCGCGGAGGACCGCCGCTCGCGGGCCGTCGAACGCCAGCATCGGCAGCGCTAGGGCGAGCAGCAGCACGAAGCCGCCGATCGAGAGCGACCCGAGCGTGTCGAGCGCGCTCGTTGCGAGGACCATCCACAGGCTCCACCCCACGCCGCCGACAAGTGCGGCGAGCGCGAGCCAGGGCCAGCGCTTCATCCGCGACACGCCCGTGAGGCCCGCGATGGTGAGGCCGAGATAGACCGCGAGCAGCGGCACATTGGGCTGCATCGCGCCGACCAGCGCCGGCGCGGCAAGGCCCCCCGCGAGCCCGAGCAGCGCGCTCGGTGGCCCGAAGCGCAAGGACAGGCCGAGCGCGGCGGCCGTGACCGCCGCCAGCCCGACGAAAGCGGCGAGCGGCCCGATCAGGCCATAGACGTTGGCCGCGACCAATATGGCGGCATAAAGCGTCGCGATGCCTGCGCCCGACAGCGCCTGTGGCACGCGCAGGTCGCGCACCTTGTCCTCGTTGCGCCAGGCATATTCGGCGCCGCCGATCAGCCCGAGGCCGAAGAGGACGCCCGCGATGACCTGTACCCCCGGCGTGAAGACGCGCGCGAAGAATCCCGCGTCGATCGCATAACGGACGATGAGTACCCCGGCGATTGCCAGCGTGATCCCGCCGGCCCAGATCGGCAGCGTCTTGCCGAACAGATTTTCGAAACGCTGCGCCATGCTGGCGGGAGGCGCGGGCGGAGCGGGCGGTTTTGGCGGCGGCGCGGCGGCGCGTGCCGCGACCGGCTCCGCTTCGGGTTCCGGAACATCCGCTTCGGCCTCGGCGTTGGCGGGCGCTGCGGCGGCCGTTTCCCCGGCTTCTTCCTCTTCCGTCAGTTCTTCGTCGGGCACCGGCTCCGACACCGCCGGAAGCGGCGCGCTGGCGGCGGCAACCGGGGCGGCGGCCGGAACGATCTCTTCCGCGGGTACGGGTATGGGGGCGGGCGCCTCATCCTGCGGCGGAGCGACCGGTTCCGGCGCCTCCTCTTGTTGCGCGGGGACCGGTTCGTCGGTTTTGGGCTTCCAGCGGTCGAGCGTTTCCGGAGACGGCGGCGCCCAGGGCGAGCGAGAGGGCGGCGGCGCGGCCGGTGCCGGGCTGGGCGTACCGACCGGTTGCGATGAAAGCGGGGCGGTGGCGGCTGCGCGTGCCTGCGACGGCGTCTCGCCCGGCTTGGGCGGCAGCAGGCCGGCGTGGCGTTGCAGCGCGCCGATCCGCTTCGCGGCTTCCTGCAGCGTCGCCTCGGCGCGCTTGAGCCGGCCGCGCGTGTCGATCAGCAGGAGGAAAAGTATGACAATCGCGACAAATGCAAAGAAGCCAGCCAAATGCGATCCCCCAAAATTCTCCGCCTTCTAACAATGGAAAGGTGGAAGATCGACTAACTTGTTGCCGATGGTGGCAAAACCGCTCTGCCCTGACCCTCGCCAAGCCATTTGCCAAGACCGTATTGCCCGTCTAATACGGCCGCCAGGCATGTTCGCTTTCCGTCGCCCCGCCACGCCTCCAGCCGAGCTCGCGCCCGTCGGTGGTGCCCCGCTGCCCGATGGCGGCACTCCGCCTGTTGCGGTTCCGTTATCGCGTCGCCGCAAATGGCTGCGCCGTATTTCGCGCGGCTTCGCCATCTTCGCGATCATTTTCATCCTGCTCGTCGGCTGGCTCGCGATCACCGCGCCTTTGTCGAAATCGCTCGAACCGATTGCACCGCCGCAACTCACGCTGCTGGCGTCCGACGGTACTCCGATCGCGCGCATGGGGGCGATCGTCGACGAACCGGTGAAGGCCAGCGCGTTGCCCAAACATGTCACCGGCGCCTTCCTGGCGATCGAGGACCGGCGTTTCTACAGCCATTGGGGCGTCGACCCGCGCAGCATCGCGCGCGCGGTGTGGAGCAATGTCACCGGCGGTTCGACGCAGGGCGGCAGCACGATCACCCAACAGCTGGCGAAATTCACCTTCCTGACCCCCAAGAAGACGCTCGGACGCAAGGCGCGCGAGGCGCTGATCGCCTTCTGGCTGGAAGCCTGGCTAAGCAAGGACGAGATACTCGAACGCTATCTGTCGAACGCCTATTTCGGCGATAACACTTATGGCTTGCGCGCCGCGTCGATGCATTATTTCTATCGCCAGCCCGAAAAACTGACCCCGGCGCAGGCGGCGATGCTCGCCGGGCTGGTACAGGCGCCGTCGCGCCTCGCGCCAACCAAGAACCCCGGCCTCGCGGAAAAGCGCATGCGCCTTGTGCTCGGCGCGATGGTCGACACCGGCTACCTCACGACAGCCGAGGCCAAGGCGATCCGCACCCCGCGCATCGATGTGCGCACCCGCAACACGCTGCCCACCGGCACCTATTTCGCCGACTGGGCGCTGCCCGAGGCGCGCAAGCTGAGCGACGTCGGCTATGCGCGCCAGACGATCACGACGACGCTCGATTCGCGATTGCAGGCGGCGGCGCGGCGCGCGGTGAACCGGGCGGGCGTCGGCAAGGCGCAGGTCGCGATGGTCGCGATGCGCCCCAATGGCGAGGTCGTCGCGATGGTCGGCGGCAAGGATTATGCCGACTCCCCTTTCAACCGGGTGACGCAGGCGCGCCGCCAGCCGGGTTCGACCTTCAAACTGTTCGTCTATCTGGCCGCGCTGCGCGACGGCTGGGATCCCGACGACACCATCGCCAACACGCCGATCGAGACTGGGTCCTACCGCCCCAAAAATGCCGGCGGCGCCTATTCGGACACGATCAGCCTCGAAGATGCCTTCGCGACGTCGAGCAATGTCGCAGCGGTGCGGCTGTTCAACGCGGTGGGCAGCGAGAAGGTCATCGCGCTCGCGCGCGATCTTGGCGTTACCTCGCCGATGGCGGAGGGCGACCCCAGCCTTGCGCTCGGCACGTCGAGCATGACCCTGCTCGAACTCACTGCCGCCTATGCCGGGGTCGCGGCGAACAGCTATCCGGTCGTTCCGCACGCCTTCGAGACCGAGAAGCCGGGCTGGTTCGAAAGCCTGTTTTCGGGTCCGGACAGCTTCTCGTCGGGCGATCATGACGCGATCGAGCAACTGCTGCGCGCCGCGGTCAATCGCGGTACCGGCCGCGCGGCGCGGCTACCCACGGCGAATTTCGGCAAGACCGGGACCAGCCAGGACAATCGCGACGCGCTGTTCGTCGGTTATGCGAACGGCCTCGTCGTCGGGGTGTGGATCGGTAATGACGACAATAGCCCGCTGGCCGGGATCAACGGCGGCGGTTTGCCCGCCCGCATCTGGCGCGACTTCATGGGCGAAGCGGCGGGCAGGAAGGCCGCACCGGCGCCGGCGCCCAGCAATCCGCGCGGCCCGGTCCAGCCGCAGGACGTTCCCGATATCGGCACCATCCCGGTCGGCGAGGCGACACGCATCGGGGTCGAAGGCGGCAATGCCGTGGTGACGACCGAGATCAACGGCACGCGCATCGACCTGCGGCTGCCGATCGACAGCGGCCGTCCGCCCGAGACCCCGCCGCCCGATCCGCCCCCGCCGCGCCAATAGGCGCCGGTCAGGGCAACGGATCAAGCAACCCGAGCCAGCCGATGAGGGCGAGGATCGCCAGGCCGGCGAGGATTTCGGCCGCAAGACTCCGCCGTATCGCACCGATGGCGGGCGCGGCTTCGCCTTCGACGAGCGCAGTCCTGAGCGCGGGCGTCAGCCGCCAGCGGTTCGCGGCCGCAAGTCCCAGCATCGCGGCGAAGAGCAGGAGCTTGGCCAGCATCCATTGCCCATAGGGCGATGCCAGCGCCTGACCGACATTCGCGATCCCAACGATCGCCTGCGCGTTGACCAGCCCTGTCGCCGCGATGACGAGGACGCAGATCGTTCCGGTCCGGGCGAAACGGTCGAGACCGCGCGCCGCCAGCGTCGCATATTCGGGCGGTACGGCGCCGTGGCGTGGACGCAGCAACAGCAGGAAGGCTGCGATCGCGCCGATCCAGATGGCGGCGGCGACGAGGTGCAGCGCGTCGCTGGCGCGGTGGATGGTGCCCGCCCAACCCTCGCTTGCCGCCGCGTGGCCGGACCATGCCAGCGTCGCAAGCGCGATCGCGCCGGCGATTGCGACGGCCCACGCCGCGATCACCGGATGGCTGGCGAGGCGCCAGAGCGCGGCCGCCGCGAGGAGCAGCGCCACCATGCGACAGGTCCATGCGGCGCCGACGCCGGTTTCCCCGATAATGCCCAGCAGCATCGCGGGATCGACCGCGTCCGGCTGAACACCCTGCATATCGGCGGTCAGGATGACCATGCCGGCCGCCGAGACCAGCAGCCCGAACGCGCAGAGCCACGGTTGCGGGCGCCGGAATAGCGTGAGCAGCGCGGGAATATGGCGTTCCGTGCGGTCGAAGGCATGAAGCGGGAAGGCGGCCAGCCCCGTCAGGAGCATGAGATCGGCGTAAAGCGCGAACCTGACACCCGGCACGAGGAGGTCGCCCATCGCCTATTTCACCGTGAAGCTGAATTCGCTGCCCATGCGGTGCGTGTCGGCACCGGCCGCCGACCATTTGACCGTATAGGTGCCGGGAACGAGCGCGCGTTTCGGCTGCAGCGTCATCGACTTGCCGTCCTTGCCGATCGCCGAGGTGAAGGCGATTTTCATCGGCGGATGATCCTTCATGCCGAGCATGTCCGTCATCACCAGTTCGGCCTTCACGGTCGAGGCGATGAGTTTTTCGCTGAATTTCAGTTGGACCGAAGTCACCTTCGACACGGTGCTGTTCGCGCTCGGTGTCGAACCGACGAGCTT
The DNA here is from genome assembly GCF_058790875.1 of Sphingopyxis sp. EU05-FHT14B03. Taxonomy (NCBI): domain Bacteria; kingdom Pseudomonadati; phylum Pseudomonadota; class Alphaproteobacteria; order Sphingomonadales; family Sphingopyxidaceae; genus Sphingopyxis; species Sphingopyxis sp. EU05-FHT14B03. The sequence continues at coordinate 121,489 of NZ_JBYTDC010000004.1, read as the reverse complement.
GGTGTGCGCCAGCGCAGCACCGGGCGCCGATAGCAGCGCGATCGCGGCGGCGAGGTGAAGGGGGAACCATTTGGTCATAAAAAACTCCAATTGCATGTCCGTCTTGGCTATTACGCAGCCCGGTTGGGTTCCCCCTCGGGAAAATAGAGTTTTCGCGGTGGGCGGCGGTTGAGGGGTAGGGCGCGGGCGCGCGTATAGTCCTTTTGAAAGGATTGGCGGAAAGCCGATGGACGACGAACTTCGGATATTGAATGCGGCGGCGATGCCCGCCGCGCTGGACGCGCTCGACGACCGCGTGCTGCAGATGCTGGCCGCGCGCCGCCGCGAAGCCGCCGCGATGCGGCGGACGATCGCGCTCGCGGCGTTCGTCTCGCTCGGCGGCGGCATCGCGGCGGGCAGCCTGGTCGTGCCGCCCGCGGTTGCGGCGAGCCCGCTGACGCCGCTGGTTCCGGCGAGTCCGCTAGCGCCATCGACGCTGCTGGACGTGCGTTGACGATGGCTTCGCGCCGGTTGCTCATCATTGGCCTGATCGCCTTTCTGGCGGCGGTGGCGGGTGTGTTCGTCGGCCGGATACTCGTCGATGCGCCGCGCGCGAACGAGACCGAATTGCACGCGCTATTGCACCGCGAATTGAAATTGTCCGCCGATCAGGAAAAGAAGATCCACCTGATCGAGGCCCGGTTCGCCGCGCGGCGCGATGCGCTCGAGCTCGAGATGCGCGCCGCCAACATCCGGCTGGCGCAAGCGATCGACGCCGAGCATGGCTATGGACCGCAGGTTACCGAGGCGATCGACGAGACGCATGAGGTGATGGGCGACCTGCAAAAGGAAACGCTCCAGCACCTGTTCGCGATGCGCGGGGTGCTCGACCGCGAGCAGGCGGCGATGTTCGACAAGCGCGTGGTCAAGGCGCTGACCGCCGATGCGCGGTGAGCCTCGACCTGTCGCAATGTAGCGACGGCGAACTCGCCGCGCTCGCCGACGCCGGGCGGCAGGATGTCTATCGCGAATTTCTGGCCCGCTACAAGGCGCCGGTCTTTCGCCTGATCCGGGGCCATGTCGGCGATGCCGACGAGGCGATGGACCTGACCCAGGAAAGCTTCGTCGCGGGCTTTGCCGCGCTGTCGCGCTATGATCGCGAGCGGCCCTTTCGCCTGTGGATTTCGCGCATCGCGCTCAACAAGTGCCGCGACTGGGCGCGGCGGCGCGCGGTGCGGGCCTTTTTCGCGCGTGCGCTGCCGCTCGACAGCGCGCATGACGTGGCGATCGAAGCGCCCGCCCCCGATGTCGAGGCGGAAAACCGGGCCGAACTCGCGCGCGTCCGTGCCGCGATGGCGGCGCTGCCGCACAATCTGCGCGAGGTGCTGGTGCTGCGCGGGGTCGAGGACCTCAGCCAGGCGGAGACCGCGGCGCTGCTGCAGGTCAGCGAAAAGACGGTCGAGACGCGGCTCTATCGCGCACGTGGCAGGCTCCGCGCGCTGCTCGAAGGGGGCGAGGGCTAGGCTTGCGTGGACAAGCGCGCCGCCGGTCCGCAAAAAGCCGGCAGCGACAAGGGGCGTCGGCATTCCCTGCGTATGATATTGCAGACAATCGGCAACCATCAGGAAGATCATGCAGATTAACAGGCGTCGTTTCGTGAGCGGAGCATTGGGTGGTGGAACCGCGGCCGCGCTCGCATCGTGGTTTCCGGCCTGGGCGCAGCCGGTCTCGCCCGGCATTGCGTCGACACTGCCCACCGTGTCGGGCAACGACATTACGCTGCGCATTGCGCGCCAGACGATGCGGGTCGATGGCAAGGTCAGTCGCGCGATCGGGATCAATGGCACCGTTCCCGCGCCGCTCGTCCGCCTGACGGAGGGGCAGCAGGCGCGCCTGACCGTGGTCAACGACCTCGACGAGGACAGCTCGATCCACTGGCACGGGCTGATCCTGCCCTTTCACATGGACGGCGTGCCGGGGGTCAGCTTTCCGGGCATCAAGCCCAAATCGACCTTCGTCTATGAATTTCCCGTCGTCCAGTCGGGGACCTATTGGTATCACAGCCATTCGGGGCTTCAGGAACAGATCGGCCATTATGGTCCGATCGTCATCGATCCGGCGGGCGCCGACCCCATCGCATCCGACCGCGAGCATGTCGTCGTGCTGTCGGACCACAGTCTGCTGTCGCCCGAGGCGATCTACCGCAAGCTCAAGGTCAATCCCGGCCATTTCAACCACCAGCGCCAGACGCTGGGCGGGCTGCTGGATGGCAAGGACCAGCCATTGAAGGACCGGATCGCGTGGGGCGCGATGCGGATGGACCCGACCGACATCGCCGACGTCAACGGCTCGACCTACAGCTTCCTTGTCAACGGCCACGGGCCGCGCGACAACTGGACCGCATTGTTCAACCCGGGCGAGCGCGTGCGGCTGCGCATCATCAACGCCTCGGCGATGTCGATCTTCAATATCCGGATTCCGGGCCTCAGGATGACCGTCGTCCAGGCCGATGGACTCAACATCGTGCCGGTCGAGATCGACGAATTCCAGATTGCCGTCGCCGAAACCTATGATGTGATCGTCACCCCGGTCGAGGACCGTGCCTATACGCTGGTCGCCGAGGCCAACGACCGGTCGGGCCTGGGCCGCGCCACCCTGGCGCCGCGTGCGGGCATGGTCGCCGCGGTGCCGCCGCTCCGGACCCGTCCGCTCGCCACGATGAAGGACATGGGCATGGACATGGGCGGGGGTGCGACCCCGGGCGGCGACGCGGCGTGCGCACCCGAACATGCCGCGATGGGCCATTGCACCCCCGCACCCGCCGACGGAGCGGCGTCGGATCATGCCGCCATGGGACATGGCGCCGGCGGCATGAAGCACAGCATGCGCGACTTCGACGTCGCGCCGCAGGTCAAGCGCGACCCGAGCGTCCAGACGATCTCGCCGATGCCCGTCGACCGCATGGGCGAGCCGGGGCAGGGGCTGGAGGATGTCGGACACCGGGTGCTGACCTATCACGACCTGATCGCGCTCGATCGCAACCCCGACGTGCGCGCTGCCTCGCGTTCGCTCGACATCCACCTGACCGGCAATATGGAACGCTTCATGTGGTCGTTCGACGGGGTGAAGATGTCCGACCATCATGAGCCCATCCCCTTCATCGAGGGCGAGCGGGTGCGGATCAACCTCATCAACGATTCGATGATGAGCCATCCCATCCACCTGCACGGCCATTTCTTCGAACTGGTCACCGGCAAGGGCGATCGCTCGCCGCGCAAGCATACGGTGCTGGTCCAGCCGGGCGGGACGGCGAGTTTCGATTTCACCGCCGATGCGCTCGGCGACTGGGCGTTCCACTGCCACCTCCTCTACCATATGCACGCCGGCATGATGCGCGTCGTTAGCGTCCGTCCGAAAGGAGAGGCCGCATGACCCGGCTTGTCCTCCTTCTGTCGGGCATCGCGCCGCTGGTTTTTGCCGTTCCGGCGGCGGCGCAGACGATGGATCATTCGATGCATGGGTCGGCGCCCGCGCCGGTGACGAAACCCGCGGCCAAGGCGTCGGCCTGCCCGCCCGAACATGCCGCGATGGGGCATTGCACGCCCGATGCGGAAACGCCGCAGCCAAGCGAACCCGATGCGGAAATGCCCGACATGGGAACGATGGATCATGGCACGCCGGCGCCCTCCGATCCCGACTGCCCGCCCGAGCATGCGGGCATGGGGCACTGCACGCCGAAGGCGCCGGCGCCCGTTCCGGCGGGCGGTGCCAGCGGCACCGACCTGCCGCCCGGCGACGCGCCGGCGCCCCCGCCGCCGACCGACTGGTATGCCGATCGCATCTTTCCGGGCGGCGCGATGGAACATTCGCGCCACGAGATGATGAAGGAGGGCGGCGACCAGACGATCGCCTTCGTCAGCCTGAACCTTGCCGAATATCAGGCGCGCAAGGGGCGCGACGGCTTTCGCTGGGAGGGCGAGGGCTGGTACGGCGGCGACATCAACCGCCTGACGGTGAAGAGCGAAGGCGAGGCGGTGTTCGGCGAAGGCATCGAAAGCGGCGAGGTCCAGGCGCTCTACAGCCGCGCGATCGGTCCCTATTTCAACGCGCAGGCGGGGGTTCGCCAGGACTTTGGCCACGGCCCCGACCGGACCTATGCCACGATCGGCTTCGAGGGGCTTGCGCCCTATTGGTTCGAGGTCGAGGGGGCGCTGTTCCTGTCGAACAAGGGCGATCTGCTCGCCCGCCTCGAAGCGAGTTACGACCAGCGCCTGACCCAGAAGCTGATCCTCCAGCCGATGGCCGAGGTCAATTTCGCGGCGCAGGACGTGCCCGAAAGCGGGATCGGTTCGGGGCTCTCCGACGTCGAACTCGGCCTGCGGCTCCGCTATGAGGTGGTCAAGGAATTCGCCCCCTATGTCGGCGTCGAATGGGCGCGCAAGGTCGGCGACAGCGCCCGCTTCGCCCGCGCCGCAGGCGAGGATGCGAGCGGCGTCAGTTTCGTGATGGGGATCAAGGCCTGGTTCTGATGCGCGCGCCGCTGTTCCACGGATCGTCGCTTACCCCCAAATCTGTTCAACCGAGCAGCACGACGTCGAAGCGCCAGTGTGTCGCGTCGGGCTCGCGCTGCGGGTCGCGACCGTTTCGGGGAAAATATGGGCCGGGACGGCATCCGTGGCATCACGCCGCCGCCAAGCTGGTCGTTCGATCCGGCTTGACCCTGTAGCAGCTACAGGGTGTAGGGAAGGCGCCGACTCGAACAACATCGGTGCAATATGATGCCAGACCATCGCTCCATCGGAGACTCAGGGGCCTTGCGTGCGACCAGCACCGCGGAGGCGCGGCACGGCGCATATCGCCACGAGATCGATCATTTTCGGCGCGCACGCCGCGATCGCGATTGGGCCGCCTGCTGGCGGTATCTCGAGCGTGCCCATATCGTCGCCCAGCCCCTGTTTCGGTTGCATATCTCCTCGCATTTCGAAATGCTGGGCTTCGCAGTCTCGCGGGGCGACACGCGCGAGATATTCGGGCAGGTGCTGCGCATCATGCTGGTCCCGCTCGGCGCGCTCACCGGCCGGCTGCCCGTCGGCAATACGGGCCGCGCCAGCGTCAGCGCGTTCGTGCCGATGCCGGTGCCCGACGATTTGCAGCCCTATGTGCGACCGGGGGCGCGATGATCGCCAGCTTGCCTGTCTCTTACTCGACTGTTAGTTGGCGGGCGATGCGGAAGGCCCTGATCCAGTTCCTGTTGCTCATCGCGGCGCTGATGGCGGGCATGGACACGCGTGCCATGGCGGATGACAATGTGGCGGCGTCGGGCATTGTCGGCCATCACCATGACTTTGTGGAACCGTCGGATGACGCGGTTCGCGACGACAATTCGCCGACCGAAAGCGGCGGCGAAGTGGTGCATCATCATCATTGTCCGACCGGCCTTGTCGCGGACGAAGGCCTGGCGTCCGCGTCGGGGCCGCACGCACGCGACGTGCATCTGCCGCGCCTCGCCGTGGCGCTCGCATCGCGCAGCATCGCGCCACCAACCCAACCTCCCGCCGCCTGATCACTGCTTCGCGCGGGCATTTCGCCCGCGCTCCACGCATTGATCGGGAGTATTTATGTCGAAATCATCGGGCATCCTGCTGTTTGCAGGGATGCTGGCTATGTCGGTTCAACCGGCATTGGCCGAACCTGTCTCGCTGTCCGACGCCTTGGCGCGCGGACAAGAGGCCTCACCGCGGATCGCCAGAGCCAAGGCCGAGCTGAAGGCGGCCGAAGGCCGCGCGACGCAGGCTGGCGTGCGTCCAAATCCCACCATATCCGCCGAAGTCGAGAATTTCAGCGGCACCGGACCCTATCGGACCTTTGGCCAGACCGAGACGACCGTCGCGGTTTCGCAGCCCTTCGAGCTTGGCGGCAAAAGGCGTGCCCGCAAAGCGGTCGCCGCCGCCGAGCGCGAATTGGCCCGAATCTCACTGCGCAGCGCCGAGGCCGACCTGTCCTACGACATCATCGTGGCGCATGCCGAACTCCGCGCGGCGGAAGACCGGGCGGTGCTGTCGCAAAGCGTTCTCGCGCGGGCGGTCGAACTGGCTCGGATCGCGGAAACCCTCGTCGATGTCGGGCGCGATCCGCCGCTGACCAAGCTGCGCGCCGATGCGCTGCTCGCCGAGGCGAAGGCCGAAAGCCTGAAGACGATGGCGCAGTTGATGTCGGCTCGCCAAAAACTGGCGCTGTTCATCGGCAGCGATGATCCTGAGCTGTCGGCCGTTCGGCAGGACATCCTTTCGCTTCCCGCTCTCGCAGCCGATGCGCAGAGCCTCGACGAGCGGCTTGCCGCCGCCGAGCGCGATGCCGCCTCCGCACGGGTCCGGCAGGCGCAGGCCGAGGGCGTTCCCGACATCACGGCGTCAGGCGGGGTGCGGAACTTTCGCGAAAGCAAGGACACGGCGTTTATCGTTGGTGTTTCGATCCCGCTGCCGGTGTTCAATCGCAATCGTGGCAATATCGATGCGGCGCGCGCCGAAGGCGAGGCCGCGGAGGCCCAACTCGCACAGGCCCGCCTCGACACCCGCTTCTCGCGGCGCGATGCCGAGCTGATGCTCTCGGCCGCCAACGAACGGGTGTCGGCGCTGTCGGGGGTCGGCCTGTTTCAGGCGAGCGAAGCCGCGCGGGTCGCCGAGATCGGATACCAGCAGGGCAAGTTCACGCTCATCGAACTGATCGATGCCCAGGAGGCGCTGACCAGCGCGAATCTCAAACTCATCGAAGCCGAACTCGATCGCGCCCGCGCGCTTGCCGCGCTGGGCCGCGCGAACGCGCAATAGGGGACTACACCATGAAAATCTTCGAAAACAAATATCGCCTGATGGCCGCCGTCGCGGCCGGGGCGCTCGTTCTGGGTGGCGGCGGCATCTTGATCGGCCGCTCGACGACCGCACCTTCGGCCGTCGCACCCGCGGCGACTCCCGCCGAGGAGGAAGAGGAAGGCCATGTCGAAGGGCTGGTCCTGATGGACGAGGCGCGCGCCAAGGGGGCCGGCATCGTCACCGAGACGATCCAGGCCGGCGGTCTGGCCTCCGAGATATTGGCACAGGGCGTCGTCGCATCGACCCCCGATGGCGAGGCGGTGCTGACGGCGCGCGCCGACGGAGCGATCACCCGCATCCATCGCCGCCTTGGCGACGTCGTTCGCGCCGGTGAATCGGTGGCGGTGATGGAAAGCCGCGACGCGGCGGCCATCGCGTCCGAGCGGAGTTCGGCGACGGCGCGCCTGGCGCTCGCGCGATCGACCTATGCGCGCGAAAAGAAGCTGTTCGACGCCCGCATCACCGCAAAGCAGGACCTTGAGGCCGCCGCCGCAGCGCTGGCCGAAGCCGAAGCCGAGGCGCGGCGGTCGCAATCGGCTGCCGCCGCCGCCAAGGTGTCGGGCGATGGCCGCACCCTCGCGGTGACGAGCCTGATTTCGGGGCGGATTACCAAATCGGACGCCAAGCTCGGTGCCTATGTGCTCGCCGGAACCGAGTTGTTCCGGGTCTCCGATCCCAACCATATCCAGATCAACGCCTCGGTGCTCGCGGCCGACGCCCGCCGGATCAGGCCTGGCGATACGGCGGTCATCGAACTGCTCGGCGGTGAGACCGTCAAGGCTGTGGTGCGCTCGGCTACCCCGAGCCTCGACGCCGAGAGCAAGACGGCGACGATCGTCCTCATTCCCGAAGGCATTGGCGGACTGACCCCCGGACAAGGCCTTCGCGCGCGGATCAAGCCGCAAGGCACAGCGGATGCCATGCTGATCGCGCTGCCCGAAGAAGCCGTGCAGACGGTCGAGGGACGCGAGGTCGTGTTCGTCAAAACGGCCAAGGGCTTCCAGGCGACGACGGTGGTCACCGGCAAGCGCGGCGGCGGACGCATCGAAATCGTCGACGGGGTGAAGCCGGGCGCGGTCATCGCGACCGGGGGCGCCTTCCTGCTCAAAGCCGAAATCGGCAAGGGCGAGGCGGAGCATTGAGATGATCGAAAAACTACTCGATGCGTCGATACGCTTTCGCTGGGCTGTGGTTCTCCTCACCCTCATCATCTCGGCCTACGGCCTGACGCAGCTGCTCAAGCTGCCGATCGATGCCGTCCCCGACATCACCAACAAACAGGTTCAGATCAACACCGTCGAACCCAATCTGGGGCCACTCGACATCGAACGCCTCGTCACCTTCCCCATTGAAACCGCGATGGCGGGCATCCCGGGACTGCAGAGCTCGCGCTCGATTTCGCGCAACGGGTTCAGCCAGGTCACGGTGATCTTCGAGGACGATACCGATCTCTATTTCGCCCGCCAGCAGGTTGCGGAGCGGCTGGGCCAGGCCAAGGGTACCTTGCCCGACGGCGCCGAGCCGCAAATGGGTCCGGTCTCCACGGGTCTCGGCGAAGTGCTGATGTACACCGTCGATTTTGCGCCGACGGCCAATGCGAAAAATCCCAAGATTGCCGGAAAGCCGGGCTTCCAGCCGGACGGCTCCTACAGGACCCCGACCGGCGAAATCCTCGTCGATGACGTCGCCAAGCTTGGGTATCTGCGGACCGTCCAGGACTGGGTGATCCGCCCGCAGCTGCGCTCGGTATCGGGGGTCGCCGGCATTGATTCGATCGGCGGTTATGAAAAGCAGTTCGTCGTCCAGCCCGATGCGACCAAATTGGCGAGCTATGGCATTTCCTTCTCGGAACTCGCTGAGGCCCTCGAACGCGCCAATATCTCGGTCGGCGCGAACTTCGTCGAACGTGGCGGCGAGGCCTTCCTCGTCCGCGCCGACGGCCGCATTCGAACCCTCGACGAAATCTCCCGGGCGACCGTCGCGAACCGCGGCGGGGTGCCCGTCATGGTTCGCGATGTCGCGACCGTGCAGATCGGCGGCGAACTGCGCACCGGGTCGGCATCCGAAAACGGCAAGGAACTGGTCGTCGGCACCGTCCTGATGCTCGCGGGCGGCAACAGCCGGATCGTGGCCTCGGCGGCGGCCGAACGCCTCGAGGATGTTGCCAGGTCGATGCCTCCGGGGATCGTCGTCAAGCCGGTGCTCGACCGCTCGCAACTCGTCGACGCGACGATCGGTACGGTCGAAAAGAACCTTGCCGAAGGCGCGTTGCTCGTCGCGGCGGTGTTGTTCTGGCTGCTCGGAAACTTCCGCGCCGCGGTCATCGCGACCTTGGTCATCCCGATCTCGTTCCTGGTCATGGGAACAGGAATGAACATCACCGGCACGTCGGGCAATCTCATGAGCCTCGGCGCGCTCGATTTCGGGCTGATCGTCGACGGCTCGATCATCATCATCGAAAATTGTCTCAGGCGATTGGCCGAGCGACAACATCATGAAGGACGATTGCTCTCGTTGAGCGAGCGGTTGCATGAGGTGTTCGAAGCCTCACGCGAAATGGTGAAGCCGACGATCTACGGCCAGGCGATCATCTTCCTCGTGTTCGTGCCGCTGCTCACCTTTACCGGGGTCGAGGGCAAGACCTTCTCGCCGATGGCGATCACGGTGTTGCTGGCTTTGGGCGGCGCGTTCATCGCATCGCTGACCTTCGTTCCGGCCATGGTCGCACTGCTCTTGCGCGGCAAGGTCGCCGAAAAGGAAGTCCGTGCGATCGCTTGGGTCAAGAAGCGTTACGAGCCCGTGCTGGGGCGCGTCATCGCGCGCCCCTGGCCGTGGATCGGTGCGGGCGGCGGGACGTTCGCGGCGGCCATCCTCGTGTTCGGGATGCTCGGAAGCGAGTTCATTCCGGTGCTCGGCGAGGGGAATCTTGCGATGCAGGCGCTCCGCATTCCATCGACATCCTTGAACAAGTCGCAGGACATGCAGCTTCAGGTCGAAAAAGCAGTGTCGGCATTGCCCGAGGTTGCCTTCATCTATTCGAAAACGGGCACGGCGGAGGTTGCCAGCGATCCGATGCCGCCGAACGCGTCGGATACCTTCATCATCCTGAAGCCGCGGGGTGACTGGCCCGACGGCGTCCGTACGAAGGATGATGTGATTGAGCGGGTCGAGAAGAAGCTCGAACCTTTGGTCGGCAACGCCTTCGAGATCAGCCAGCCGATCCAGCTGCGTTTCAACGAGCTGATCGCCGGGGTGCGCGGCGATATCGCGATCAAGCTGTACGGCGACGATCTCGACGAGATGGGCCGCGCGGCGCAGCAGGTGGCGGCGATCCTGAACACGGTGCCGGGCGCCGCCGACGTCAAAGTCGAACAGACCGCAGGCTTCCCTGTGCTCGATGTCCAGTTCGACCGCGATGCCATCGCCCGATACGGTCTGACGCTTCGGGATGTCAGCGATACGGTCGCGGCGGCGCTCGGCGGGCGCGAAGCCGGGATCGTGTTCGAAGGTGACCGGCGTTTCGATATCGTCGTCCGGCTCGACCGGGCGACGCGCGACGATCTTGACGCGGTGGGGGCGCTTCCCGTGCTGCTGCCGGGTGAGGGTGGCTCGCGGGCATCGGTGCCGCTCAGCGAACTCGCCAAGTTCGGCTTCTCCGAAGGACTCAACCAGGTCAGCCGTGAAAACGGCAAACGGCGCGTCGTCGTACAGGCCAACGTCCGCGGCAACGACCTCGGATCTTTCGTCGCCGAAGCGCAGGACAAGGTGAACGCGCAGGTGAAACTTCCCACCGGCAGCTTCATCGAATGGGGCGGGCAGTTCGAGAATCTGCAAGCCGCATCGGCGCGCCTGTCGATCGTCATTCCGATCATCTTTGCCGCGATCTTCGGCATATTGTTCATGGCCTTGGGCGGCGTGCGGCAGGCGGTCGCGGTCTATTCGGCGATCCCCCTCGCCTTGGCAGGCGGGGTGTTTGCGCTCCTGCTCACGGGGTTACCCTTCTCGGTATCGGCCGCGGTGGGCTTCATCGTGCTTTCGGGCGTGACGGTGCTGAACGGCCTCGTTGTGATGACGAGCATCAACCAGCGCATCGATGAAGGCAAAGCCGTCGACGTCGCGATCAATGAAGGCGTCATGGAGCGGGTTCGCGCCGTGCTGATGACCGGGATCGTTCCGGCCATCGGCTTCGTTCCGATGGCGCTGGCCACCGGCACCGGCGCCGAGGTGCAGAAGCCGCTCGCGATCGTCGTGATCGGCGGCTTGATCACCTCGACACTGCTGACCTTGTTCGTCTTGCCCGCAATCAGCCATTTGCTGCTTCGCGGGCGGGCGGGCAAGCATGTGGCGGGCGACTATGCCGACGTCACGGCGCTCGGCGAACGGGCCATCGCCGCTGACCAGAAGTAGGGCGGAATCCTGCCGCACAGCCGGCCGGTACACACCGGCGGGCTGTGCGGCTCCGATGGGGAGGCCGCCATTGCATTCGCGAAACGGTCCGGTGATATACGGCCGGGCCATGACGGAGCGGATTCACTATCATCTGTTCGAGACCGCGGCGGGCTTCGCCGCGATCGGCTGGAACGACAAAGGGATTTCCAGCCTGCGGCTGCCTGCGGCGAGTGCGCACGAGGCGGAGCGTTCGCTGGTGCGCCGGTTTTCGATGGCGCGGCCGACCGAACCGCCGCCGGCGGTGCAGGCGGTGGTTGATGCCGTGGTGCGCTATTTTGCGGGCGAAAAGGTCGATTTCGCGGCGGTCCCGGTCGATATGGGCGAACAGTCGCTCTTTTTCGAGCAGGTCTATGCCTTCGTCCGCAAACTCGGATGGGGGGAGGCGACGACCTATGGCGCGGTCGCGAAGGCGCTCGGTGCAGGTCCCGAATTTGCGCGAGACGTCGGCCAGGCGATGGCGAAAAACCCGGTTCCGCTGATCGTGCCGTGCCACCGCGTGACCGGCGCCGGTGGCAAGATCGGGGGTTTTTCGGCGCCCGGCGGATCGACGTCGAAAGCGCATATGCTCGCACTCGAAGGGGTCTCGATCGAAGCGGCCCCAACGTCCCGAAAGGCCGCGCCGGGCAAGACCGACACCCAAGCCGGTTTCGACTTCTAACCCACTCTAGTCGCCGCGCTGGAGCGTCATCGCCAGTTCCTCGACGTCGAGGTCGCGCTCCAGTTCGTGGAGGACCTCGTCCTCGATCAGCCCGGCGCGGTGGATGCGGATCAGTTCGGCGCGTCCCGCCGCGATGGCCTGAAGCAACACGTCGAAATGCGCGCGCAAGCCGTCCATCGTCGTGCTTGCATCGGCTTCGTAGCGCTCCATGAAATTCATCCGCTTGCGATGCTCTTCGAGCATCATCGGATGGATGAGGGTGCCGTCCTCGTCATAGGCGAGTTTCTCGATCACCGCGAAGCGCGCGCGTGCCATCGCGGCTTCGGCGGCTGGCAACGCCATCTTTGCGGGCGGATCGACATCGACCGGCCGGACGCGGCGAATCAGCATGCCGAGGCTTGATCCCTGGACGACCACCGTCACGAAGATCACCGCGAAGGCGCAGATCAGCATCAGGTCGCGGCCCGGCATCGCCATCGGCAGCGTCAGCGGCACCGCCAGCGTCACGACGCCGCGCATCCCGGCCCAGCTCAGCACCGTCGCCTGCCGCCAGCCGAGCGGTCGCGCGCGTTCGAGGCCCACCCGGCGCGCGGCTTCCAGCACTGCCTCCGACGCGAAGATCCAGACGAAGCGCGCGACGGTGACGGTCAGGACGACGCCAACCATCATAGTCACCCAGCTGCCCGGGATCGTGCCGATCCCGCCAATCCGCTCGATCGCGTCGCGCAGCGAAAAGCCGATCAGGATGAACACCAGCGCTTCGAGGACGAAGACCATGATCTGCCATCCCGAATTGGCGCGCAGGCGGACCGCGGCGGGCAGGATCTCATGCTGGTACCAGCCCATGGCGAGCCCCGCGGTGACCGTCGCGATCACGCCCGAGACATGGACGGTCTCGCCCGCGATATAGGCGGCCCAGCAGAGCAGGATCGTGATCAGCATGATCAGCATCGGATCGCTGAAGCGCTTCGCAAGGATGATCCAGCCCTTGGCGACCACGGCACCGACGACCACGCCGCCGAGTGCGACGAAGGCGAAGCTCTGCACGGCGTCGCCGGCGTCGAAAACCCCGCTGAGCGTTGCCGCGACCGCGAAGCGGAAGAGGATCAGGCCGGTCGCGTCGTTGAGCAGGCTTTCGCCCTCGAGCAGCGCTTCGAGCCGGCGGGGAAGGTGGACGCCCTTGAGCACCGCGCGCGCCGACACGGCATCAGGCGGCGAAACGATGGCGCCGAGCGCGAAACAGGCGGCCCACGACAGCTCGGGTAGAATCCAGTGCGCGACCACGCCGACGACGAGGGTGGTGAAGACGACCGCACCCACCGCGAGCGACAGGATGCCGGGCAGATGGCGCCGGAAGCGCCCGAGCGCGGTGTAATAGGCGCCGTCCATCAGCAGCGGCGGCAGGAACAGCACGAGCGCGAGTTCGGGGTCGAGCGAAATATGTGGCAAGCCCGGAATGAAGGCCAGCGCACCGCCGCCCACAAGCAAAGCCGTTGCCGGCGGCCAGCGGAGCTTGAGCGCCAGCCAGTGCAGCACGATGACGAGGGCCAGGAGAGCGAGGACAAGTTCGAAGGCTTCGACGGCATGCATCGTTTCAGCTCCGATGCCCGGCGATGCCGAAAGAAGATGTCATGCCGAGCCCCCGCATTTTTTGGCCAGATACGGCACCGCTTCTGACGCCGTTTGCCGCCGCGATCAATGCTCTGGCGTGAAAGGGGGCAAAGAGGAACCTTTATCCCCCGTCCGCCGCGCTTGGCAGCCGCGACGGGGGAAAGGTTGTTTGTGCACAACGAGAACATTAAGAGAACAAATAAACTCTGTCAACTCCCCTTGTCGTTACGGCGGCCATTGGTTCGACTGGTTGACGTAAACGTCAATTGGCGCCAAGGCCGGATCGTTCAACGAAAGGGAGAGACGATGGCGGAGCAACCCAAGTTCGACCTGACGGGCCGCGTCGCGCTCGTCACCGGGGCCTCGTCGGGGCTGGGTGCGGGTTTCGCGAGGGTGCTCGCCGCGTCGGGCGCGAAGGTCGTGCTCGCCGCGCGCCGTGCCGACAAACTCGCCGAGCAAGTCGCGGCGATCGAGGCCTCGGGCGGGCAGGCGATCGCGGTGTCGATGGACGTCACCGACGAAGCGTCGACCATTGCCGCCTATAATGCCGCCGAGGCGGCGTTCGGCACGGTCGACACGATCGTCGCCAATGCCGGGGTCGCCACCGAGAAGATGGCCTTCGGGCTGTCGGTCGACGACGTCGATTTCCTGCTCGCGGCCAATGTCCGCGGCGTCTTCCTGACCGCGACCGAGGGCGCCAAGCGACTCGATAAGGCGGGGGCCCGCGAGAAGCAGCATGGCCGCATCGTCCTGATCGGCTCGATCACCGCCGAGAAGGTGTTTCCCGCGACCTCGGTCTATGGCGCGACCAAGGCGGCGGTGCGCCACCTCGGCAAGGCGCTGGCGCGCGAATGGGCGCGGCGCGGGATCAGCGTCAATGTCATCCAGCCGGGCTATTTCGAATCCGAAATGACCGCCGAACTGTTCGACAGCGATGTCGGCGCGCAGATGGTGAAGAGCTTTCCGCGCCAGCGCATGCGTCCCGCGACCGACCTTCATACGCCGTTGCTCATGCTCTGCTCCGACGCGGCGCTCGGCATTACCGGCAGCGTGATCACCGTCGACGACGGGCAGACGCTGTGAGCGAGCTGCTGATCGAGACGCGTGGGCAGGTCGAGATCGCGACGCTCCACCGGCCCGATCGGCTGAACGCGCTCAGCGAAGGGCTGGTCGACGAACTCAACGCCTATTTCGGCGGCCTCGCGGATCGCAAGGACGTGCGCGTCGTCATCCTGCGCGGCGCGGGGCGCGGTTTCTGTGCCGGGCTCGACATCCAGGAAGACCGGTCGACCGACGAAACCCCGGTGCTGCGCACGCTGCGCACCCAGACGAGCATCGGCAATATCTATCGCAAGATGCGCGCCTGTCCGCAGCCGATCATCGCGCTCGGCCATGGCGCCGCGGCGGGCGGCGGACTGTCGCTGCTGCTCGCCTCCGATGTGCGCTACGGGACGCCGAGCTTTCGCTGCAACGCCGCCTATATCCGTATCGGGCTTGGCGGCTGCGACATGGCGTCGAGCTATTTTCTGCCGCGCCTTGTCGGGGCGAGTCTGGCGTCGGAGATGATCCTGACCGGGCGCTTCATCGACGCCGAGCGGGCTTTGCGCGCCGGGCTGATCAGCGAGATCGTCGCAGAAGAGGCGCTGCTCGACCGCGGGCTCGCGCTGGCTGACGAAATGCTCGCGACCGCACCCTGGGGGCTGCGGCTCTCGAAGCAGGCGCTCAATCTCAATATCGATGCGCAGAGCCTCGACGCGGCGATGGCGATCGAGGACCGGCAGCAGGTGATCCTGTCGGCGACCGAGGATCACAAGGAAGCGCTCGCCGCCTTCCTCGGCAAGCGCCCCCCGGAATATACCGAACGGTGACCGGCACGCTCACCCTTTATGCCTTCAACACTGGCTGGTTCCAGTGCCGCCCGGGCTATTTCATCGAAGGCGAGGAGGGCGACTATCTGAAAGGGCCGGTGCCCTCCTATCTGATCGACCATCCCAAGGGCCGCGCGCTGTTCGATACCGGCATGGGGGTGCGCTATCGCCGCACGCTCGAAACCGCGCTGCCGGCGAACAAGTTCGGGCTGCAGTTTTTCGAGGGGCAGGAGATCGCTGCGCGGCTGAAAAGCATCGACGTCGATCCCGCGAGCATCGACTGGGTGATCAACTCGCACCTCCACATCGACCATTGCGGCGGCAATGCCAGCCTGCCCAATGCGACGATGATCGTGCAGTCGCGCGAACTGGCGGCGGCGCAGGCGACCGAGGAGGCGGGGCTGTACGAGGCGCTCGATTATGCCACCGGCCAGCCGGTGAAGGCGATCGACGGCGAGTGCGACCTGTTCGGCGACGGCAGCGTGCGGATCGTGCCGACCTATGGCCACACACCGGGGCACCAGAGCGTGATCGTCAAGCTGCCGAGCGGACGCGAGGTGCTGCTCGCGGCGGACTGCTGCTACACCGAACGCAACCTCGACCTGATGGTGCTGCAAAAAGCGGTGGTCGACCGCGAGGCGGGGATGCGAACGATGGCGTTTTTGCAGCAGCAGCGGGTAGCGGGGACGCAGATCCTGTTCGGCCACGACGGGCGCCAATGGGCGAGCGTCGAGGAGGGCAAGGCGATCGGGTGATGCCGATCCTCCCCGTTCCGGGGAGGATCCTAAAACTGCTTCGCCACCCGTTCGGCGAAATCGGGCGCCACCCCGGCGCTGTTGAACACCTCATGCGCCAGTCCGGCAGCCAGCGGCAAATCCGCCTGTTCGCGATAGAGCTTCTTGTACGCAAAGACGCTGTGCCGCGATTGGCCGGCAATCGCCTCGGCCAGCGTCCGCGTCGTCGCCTCCAGATCGGCATCGGCGACGCAATGATTGGCGAGGCCGATGCGCGCGGCCTCGGCGCCGCTCACCGGCAGGCCGGTGAAGCTCATCTCGCGTGCCTTCCAGGCGCCGACCCGGCGGGGGAGGCGCTGGCTCATGCCCCAGATCGGTACCAGCCCAAATTTGCCGTGCGTATCGGCGAAATGCGCGCTTGCGCCCGCGACGATGATGTCGCCGGCGAGCGCGAGCTCGAGGCCGCCGGTGAAGCAGCCACCCTGCACCGCGACGATCAGCGGTTGCGGCAGATCGGCCAGCTTCGTGACGATCGACGCCTGATAATGCGGACGGGGCGCTTGCAGCCCGCGCTCCTTGAGGTCGTTGCCCGCGCAGAACACCGGGCCGTCGGCGCGCAACACCACCGCGCCGATTGCATCGCCCGCGGCGGCAATCGCGTCGGCATGGGCGTCGAGTTCGCCCCACAGCGCAAGGTTGAGCGCGTTGCGCTTTGTCGCGCGGTTGAGCGTCAGGGTCGCGACGCCGTCCCTGTCCTCGCGCAAGACCAGTTTGTTCATGCCTTCGCCTCCGCCGCCATGATGGTTCGTCCGTCGGGGCCGATCGCCGCCATTTCCCAGCCGCCATCCTTCGCGCGCCCGACGAGGTGCATCGGCTCACCGACAAAGGCCGGTGCCTGTGCGCGCATCGTGAACGCCGCCAGTGCGTTGGCACCCAGTTCGCGCTGGGCGAGGTCGAGCAGCAAGGTCGCGGTCAGCGGTCCGTGGACGACGAGGCCGCGATAGCCTTCCTCATCGCGGGCATAGGGCAGGTCGTAGTGAATGCGGTGGCTGTTGAAGGTCAGCGCCGAATAGCGGAACAGCATCGCCTCGCTGGGCACCAGGTCGCGCCGCCATGTCCAGTCTGACAGATCGGGCGCGTCCGTCGATACCGGCGCGGGCGCGGGGGCCGCGACCGGTGCGGGCGCGCGGAACACGATCGTCTGGCGCTCGCTTACGGCCAATACGCCATCGGCGCGCGTTTCATGCTCGACCTCGGCAAAGACGAGCTGGCCGGTCGCGCCGTTCTTCTCCTTGATCGCCGCGAGCGTCGAGGTCCGCGCGATCGCCGCACCGGCGGCGATCGGGGCATGGAAGCGCACGTCGCTCGCGGCCCACATGCGGCGTGGCAGCGGGATCGGCGGCATGAAACTGTCGGGACTGTCCGCGCGCAGCGGGTGGCCGTCGGGGCCGAGCGTCGCGGTCGGCGCGTCGGGCAGGCACAGGCACCAATGGATCGCCTGCGCAGCGACGTCGCCGATCTCGTCGCTGTCGATCGTCGCGCGGAACCGCGCGAGCGCCGAGGGCGTCAGCACATCCTGCTGCGCGATCCGGCGCCCGATCCATGCCGTCCAGTCCGCCATTCAAACCTCCCTGCCGCCCTGCGGTGCGGTTGCGGTAGGGCGTAATGCGGGGATCGAGAAGTCAAAAAGAGGTCGCCCGCGCGATGAGCAATCGTTCATCGTGGCATCGACGACAAAGAAGCGATGGTTTTCAACCGGTGCTCTTGCCACTCGCGTGGTCCGAAGATGGGGGGATGGCGCGGCGAACCGAGTCCCGCGTGCGCCGCAGCCCGAAAAACGGAGAAATCATACGAGAATACTATGCGAGCCGGCCTTTCGGTCTCTCGCATTAAAACGTGCGACTCTCCTATTTGACGGTCCGCAGACGACTCGTGCCACACACCGTGGCCAGCGCCATGCTGGAGCAAACCCATGCAGGATCTTCTCTGGATCGGCCTCATCCTCTGTCTGGTCTCGGCAAGCCTTGGCTATGCCCGCCTGTGCGACGACGCGTGAAGGACGGATGGCGATGACACTCGACCTCTGGCTCGCGGGCGCCACCGCGCTCGGTCTTCTTTTCTATCTCGTGGCCGTGCTCGCACGGCCCGAACGCTTCTAAGGGAGGCGAACCCATGACCTTTCAGGGATGGTTTCTCATCGTCGCGTTCGTCGCGATCCTGCTCCTGCTCTGCAAGCCGGTGGGGCAATTGCTCTTCGCGCTCTACGAGGGGCGACGGACGCCCCTGCACCGCATACTGGGGCCGGTCGAAACCGGCTTTTACCGCCTTTCGGGTATCGACCCGAACGAGGAGCAGGGGTGGCGGCGCTACGCGATCCATATGCTGATCTTCAATGCGACGCTGCTGCTCTTCACCTATGCGATCCTGCGCCTGCAGGGCGTGCTGCCGCTCAATCCGCTCGGACATGACGGCACGAGCGCGGATCTCGCGTTCAACACGGCGATCAGTTTCACCGCCAACACCAACTGGCAGAGCTATGGCGGCGAGTCGACGATGTCGAACCTCAGCCAGATGCTTGGCCTTACCATTCACAATTTCCTCTCGGCTGCGACGGGGATTGCGCTCGCTTTCGCGTTGTTTCGCGGCTTCGCGAGGCGCGAGATGAAAACGATCGGCAATTTCTGGGCCGATATGACGCGCGTGACGCTCTACCTGCTGCTGCCGCTCTGCGTTGCCATCGCGATCTTCTACATCGCGAGCGGCGTGCCACAGACACTGGCGGGTTCGGTCGACGTGACGACGCTCGAGGGCGCGAAGCAGACGCTCGCGCTGGGTCCGGTCGCCAGCCAGGAAGCGATCAAGATGCTCGGCACCAACGGCGGCGGCTTCTTCAACGCCAACAGCGCGCATCCGTTCGAGAACCCGACCGCACTAACCAACCTCGTCCAGATGCTCTCGATCTTCGCGATCGGGGTCGGGCTGACCTGGACCTTCGGCCGCGCCGTGGGCAACCAGCGTCAGGGCTGGGCGATCCTCGCCGCGATGATGACGCTGTTCGTTGCTGGCACCGCCATCACCTATTGGCAGGAAGCCGCCGGCAACCCGATCCTTCACCAGCTTGGCGCCGCCGGCGGCAATATGGAAGGCAAGGAGGTTCGCTTCGGCATCGCGGCCTCGTCGCTCTTCTCGGTCGTCACCACCGCGGCGTCGTGCGGCGCGGTCAATGCGATGCACGACAGCTTCACCGCGCTCGGCGGGATGATCCCGCTGTTCAACATGCAGCTTGGCGAAGTCGTCATCGGCGGCGTTGGCGCGGGCATCTATGGCTTCCTGCTGTTCGCGATCCTCGCGATCTTCGTCGCGGGTCTGATGGTCGGGCGTACCCCCGAATATGTCGGCAAGAAGATCGAGGCGCGCGAGGTCAAGCTCGCGGTGCTCGCGATCGCGGTGCTGCCGCTGATCATCCTCGGCTTCACCGCGATCGCGTCGGTGACCGAGGCGGGGCTGGCCGGGCCGCTCAACAAGGGGCCGCACGGCTTTTCCGAGATCCTTTACGCCTTCACCAGCGCGGTCGCGAACAACGGCTCGGCCTTTGCGGGCCTCACCGCCAACACGCCTTTCTATAATGGCATGCTGGGCGTCGCGATGTGGATCGGCCGTTTCTTCATCATCATCCCCATGCTGGCTATCGCGGGAGGCCTGGCGGCGAAGAAATATACGCCCGAATCGGCGGGCAGCTTCCCCACCACGGGGCCGCTGTGGACGGGCTTGCTGATCGGCATCGTGCTGATCGTCGGCGGCCTGACCTTCCTGCCCAGCCTCGCGCTCGGTCCCATCGCCGATCATCTCGCGATGATCAACGGCCAGCTCTTTTAAGGATCCATGCAAATGGCTCGGTCCGTACAAAAATCATTGTTCACGGCAGACCTGATCGTTCCCGCGATCGGCGACGCCTTCCGCAAACTCAATCCGAAGGAACTGATCCGCAATCCGGTGATGTTCACGACGGCCGTAGTCGCGACCTTACTGACGGTGCTGCTGGTCGTCGGTCAGGATAGCCTCGCGACGGGCTTCAAGCTGCAACTCGTGATCTGGCTCTGGCTGACGGTGCTGTTCGGCACCTTCGCCGAAGCGCTCGCCGAAGGGCGCGGCAAGGCGCAGGCCGCCTCGCTCCGCGCCACCAAGGCGGACCTGATCGCCAAGAAGCTGAAGGGCGACGGGAATGCCTATGAAAGCGTTCCCGCCAGCGCGCTCCGGGTCGGCGACGTCGTGCTCGTCGAGACCGGCGACCTGATACCGTCGGACGGCGAAGTCGTCGGCGGTGTCGCGTCGGTCAATGAAGCGGCGATCACCGGCGAAAGCGCGCCGGTGATCCGCGAGGCGGGCGGCGACCGCTCGGCGGTCACCGCCGGTACCCGCGTGATCTCCGACGAGATCCGCGTCCAGGTGACGGTCAATCCGGGGCAGGGCTTCCTCGACCGGATGATCGCGCTCGTCGAAGGCGCCGAGCGGCAGAAGACCCCGAACGAAATTGCGCTGACCCTGCTGCTCGTCGGCCTGACGATCATCTTCCTGATCGCGGTCGGCACGATCCCTGCCTTTGCAAGCTATGCGGGCGGCAGCATTCCGGTAGCGATCCTCGCGGCGCTGCTGATTACGCTCATCCCGACGACGATCGCGGCGCTTCTCTCGGCGATCGGCATCGCGGGCATGGATCGCCTCGTGCGGTTCAACGTGCTCGCCAAGTCGGGCCGCGCGGTCGAGGCGGCGGGCGACATCGATGTGCTGCTGCTCGACAAGACCGGCACGATCACCGTCGGGGACCGGCAGGCGACCGAGTTCCGTCCGGTGGGTGGCCAGTCGATGGCAGTCCTCGCCGAGGCGGCGTTGCTCGCCAGCCTCGCCGACGAAACCCCCGAAGGCCGCTCGATCGCCGCACTGGCGCGCGAGAAATTCGGCCAGGCGGTGACCGAACTGCCCGAAGGCGCGGAGATCATCCCGTTCACTGCGCAGACGCGCATCTCGGGGATCAAGCTTGGCGATAGCGTGATCCAGAAAGGCGCCGTGGATTCGGTCCTCAAGGCAAATCCCGGTGCAGGGGCAACCGCCGCTGCGACCGAATTGCGCCGTATCACCGACGAAATCGCGCGCGCCGGCGGCACCCCGCTTGCGGTCGCGAAGGACGGCCAGTTGCTCGGCGCGATCTTCCTCAAGGATATCGTCAAGGCGGGTATCCGCGAACGCTTCGGCGAGCTGCGCGCGATGGGCATCCGCACCGTGATGATCACCGGCGACAATCCGCTCACCGCCGCGGCGATCGCCGCCGAGGCCGGGGTCGACGATTTTCTCGCGCAGGCGACGCCCGAGGACAAGCTCGAGCTGATCCGCAAGGAACAGCAGGGCGGGCGTCTCGTCGCGATGTGCGGCGACGGCACCAACGACGCCCCGGCGCTCGCGCAGGCCGACGTCGGGGTCGCGATGAACACCGGCACGCAGGCGGCGCGCGAGGCGGGCAATATGGTCGACCTCGACAGCGATCCGACCAAGCTGATCGAGGTCGTCGGCCTCGGCAAGCAATTGCTGATGACGCGCGGCGCGCTGACGACCTTTTCGGTCGCGAACGATGTCGCCAAATATTTCGCGATCATCCCGGCGATGTTCATCGTGCTCTATCCCGGCCTCGGCGTGCTCAACGTCATGGGGCTGACCAGCCCCGAGAGCGCGATCCTGTCGGCGATCATCTTCAACGCGCTGATCATCCCGCTGCTTGTGCCGCTGGCGCTGAAAGGCGTCACCTACAAGCCGATGGGGGCGGGCCCGCTGCTCGCCCGCAATCTCGCCGTCTATGGCCTCGGCGGCCTCGTGGCACCTTTTGTCGGCATCAAGCTGATCGACCTCGCGGTCGGCGGCCTGGGTCTCGTCTGAGGATATGACAATGAACAAGGATTTCATCACCTCGCTGCGTCCGGCGCTCGTCATGACGCTGCTGTTCGCGCTGCTTCTCGGACTCGCCTACCCGCTGGCGCTCACCGGCATCGGGCAGGCGCTCTTCCCGAACCAGGCGAACGGCAGCCTTGTCGAGGAGAATGGCAAGGTCGTCGGTTCGACCGTTGTTGGCCAGGCCTTCACGTCGGAGCGCTATTTCAACACGCGGCCTTCGGCGGCGGGTGACGGCTATGACGGTCTGGCATCGTCGGGGTCGAACCTCGGGCCGACGTCGCAGGCGCTCGTCGACCGGGTCAAGGGCGATGTCGAGAAACTGAAGGCCGCCGAACCCGGCAAGGCTGTTCCGTCCGACATGGTGACCGCATCGGGATCGGGCCTCGATCCCGACATCACTCCCGAGGCTGCTCTCTATCAGGTCGATCGGGTGGCGCGGGCCCGCGGACTCACACCGGATGCCGTCCGCGGGCTGGTCGAACAGAGCGTTGACAAGCCGCTCCTCGGCATTCTCGGCGAGCCGCGGGTGAATGTGTTCGAGCTCAATCGACGACTCGATGCATTTGGCGCTAAACCCGCCGCGTGACAGAAAAGGATCGACCATCCCCAGAAGCCTTCCTGCGCCAGGCGGCGCAGGAAGGCCGTGGCCGTCTGAAGGTGTTTCTCGGCGCCGCGCCCGGCGTCGGCAAGACGTGGGAGATGCTCACCGACGGGCGGCAACGGCGCGAGGCCGGGGTCGATGTCGTGATCGGCGTGGTCGAGACCCACGGCCGCCGCGAGACCGAGGCGCTGGTCCACGGCCATGAGATCATCCCGCGCCGCGCCGTCGATCATCAGGGACATAGCCTTGGCGAAATGGACATCGACGCGATCCTCGAACGCCGTCCGGGGCTCGTGCTCGTCGATGAACTTGCCCATTCGAACGCGCCGGGCAGCCGGCATCCGAAGCGTTACCAGGATGTCGAGGAACTGCTCGATGCCGGCATCGACGTCTATTCGACGATCAACATCCAGCACGTCGAGAGCCTGAACGACGTCGTCGCGTCCTTCACCCGCGTTCGTGTCCGCGAGACGGTGCCCGACTCGATCCTCGAAAATGCCGAGATCGAGGTGGTCGACATTCCACCCGACGAGCTGATCGAGCGGCTGCGCGACGGCAAGGTCTATATTCCGCAGGAGGCGAGCCGCGCGCTCACCCATTTCTTTTCCAAGTCCAACTTGACCGCGCTGCGCGAATTGGCGCTCCGCCGCGCGGCGCAGGCGGTCGACGCGCAGATGCTCGAACATGTCCGCGCCAATGCGCTGGCGGGCAGCTTCGCGGTCGGCGAACGGATCGTCGTTGCGGTCAGCGAACTGCCCGTCGCCGCCGAACTGGTCCGCGCGGGCAAGCGGCTCGCCGACGCGCTGAGGGCGCCGTGGACCGCAGTCTATATCGAGACGCGGCGAAGCCAGGGGATGTCGGATGACGATCGGCGGCAGCTTGCCGACACGCTCGCGCTCGCCTCGCGGCTCGGTGCCTCGACCGCCACCGTGCCGGCGGCGAGCGTCGTGGAAGGGCTGCGCGCCTTTGCCGGCGAGGCACGGGCGACCCAGATCGTCATCGGCAAGTCGAGCCGCCCCTGGTGGTTCGAAATGCGCCATGGCTCGGTCGTCGACCAGCTCGTCCGGACGATCGACGATGTCGCCATCCATGTGCTGCCCGGCGAGCCTGCCGCGCCGTCCGGACAACAGCGTGGCCGCCTTGTCGTTCCCGGGCGCTGGGGGCGGCCGGCGGACTATGTCTGGTCGCTGATCATGGTCGCCGCGATGACGGCGCTGGGCCGCCTGCTCCTCGCGGCTATCGACCTCGGCAATATCGCCTTGCTCTATCTGGTGCCGGTCATGTTCGCCGCCGCGACGTTCGGCGTGCGCGCCGGCCTGTTCGCGGGCCTTGCATCGAGCCTTGCCTATAATTTCTTTTTCCTGCCGCCGACCGGCACGCTCACCGTCAACAATCCGGAAAATGTCGTCAGCATTCTCGTGCTGCTCGGCGTCGCGGTGGTCACCAGCCAGTTCGCCGCGCGGGTGCGCGCGCAGGCCGATCTGGCGCAGTGGAGCGCGCGTCAGAATGCGGCGCTCGCCAGCTTTTCGCGGCAGCTGACCGCCGCGCCCGACCAGGACACGCTGATGCACGCGATCTGTGCCGAGGTCGGGCGTCTGCTCGATGTCCGCACGGCGTTGTTGCTGCCGTCCGCCGACGGGCCGACGTTGCGCGCCGCGGTGCCGCCCGAAGACCGGCTCGAGCAGATCGAACGGGCCGCGGCGCAATGGGCGATGGACAATGAACAGCCTGCCGGGCGCGGGTCCTCGACGCTCACCGCGTCGGACTGGCTGTTCCATCCGCTGCGCACGACGCGCGGTGTGCTCGGCGTCCTCGGCATGACCCGTGACGATGCGCGCGAACCCATCCGGTCCGATCAGGTGCCGCTGCTGATGAGCCTGCTCGACCAGGCGTCGATCGCGCTCGACCGCATGGCGCTCGAAGAAGCGTCTCTTCATGCGCGTCAGGTCGACGAGCGCGACCGTTTGCGATCGGCCCTGTTGTCCTCGGTCAGCCACGATCTCAGGACACCGCTCACGACGATCCTCTCGGCGGCGCAGGAAATGCAGCGCCACCCGTCGCCGCAACTGGCTGAAACCATCGAGACCGAAGCGCGCCGCCTCAACCGCTTCGTGTCGAACCTGCTCGACATGGCGCGCGTCGAAGCGGGCGCGTTGCCGTTGAAGGTCGAGGCGACCGAACTGTTCGACGCCGCGGCGAGTGCGGCGCATGACACACGGGCGTCGCTGACCGGCCATGAGGTGAAGATCGATATCTCACCCAATATCCCGTTCGTCCGCGTCGATCCGGTGCTGCTCCACCATTGCCTGATCAACCTGCTCGACAATGCGGGACGCTACGCCGATCCCGATACGCCGATCGTCATTCGGGCGCGGCGCAGGGCGGATGCGATCCTGTTGTCGGTCATCGACCAGGGACCGGGTATCGCGCCCGGGAATGAGAAGCGCGTCTTCGAAACCTTCACCCGCCTCGAAGGAAGCGACCGCGCGAAGCACGGCACCGGGCTTGGCCTCGCCATCGTCAAGGGCTTTGCCGAGGCGATGGGGCTGTCGGTCGAGGCGGGCAACAATGCCGAGCCGCATGGCGCCTGCTTCACCATCCGCATCCCCGACGCGCTGATCATCACGCATCCGATCGACAAGGACATATCATGAAAGTGCGTCACAAGGTCTTGATCGTCGATGACGAGTTCCACATTCGCCGCCTGATTCACGCGGCGCTGGCGCGGGCCGACTATGCGATCGTCGAGGCGGAAAATGCGCGCGAGGCGATCGAACGTCTGCGTGAAGAGCGTCCCGACATCACGCTGCTCGATCTCGGGCTGCCCGACCGCGACGGCCTCGAGCTGGTTCCGCTCTTCAAGCAGCAGTCCGATACGACCCTGATCGTCGTGTCTGCGCGCGATGCGACCGAGGAGAAGGTCGCGGCGCTCGATCTCGGCGCCGACGATTATCTGACCAAACCCTTCGACACCGACGAACTGCTGGCGCGCGTGCGCGTCGCTTTGCGCAACCGCCTGACCCGTGACGGCGGGAATCTGACCCTGTCGGTGGGTGATGTGACGATGGACCTGATCGCGCGGGCGGTGACCAAGGCGGGCAAGGAGGTGCATCTGACGCCCAAGGAATATGCCGTGCTCGCGCAACTCGCGCGGTTCCCCGGCCGGGTCATAACGCACAACCAGATCATGAACGAGGTCTGGCCGACCGAGCATGAGCATCATGTCGAATATCTCCGTGTTCTCGTCCGGACCTTGCGCCAGAAGCTCGAAGCCGATCCGCAGCAGCCGCAGATCATCTGCAACGAACTCGGCATCGGCTATCGCCTGCGCCTCGGCGATCCTCTTGCCGAGGAGGGCGCGTCGGCGCGCTGAGTGGGATGCGGCGCGCTGTCGGGCTGCGACTATATGCAATCTCTATGCCCGGCGGCGTTTCCCGATCTCGATTTCCTACGCGTACATGCATAGGTGAACGACCTCCCTTTGGAGGTCTGACGTGAAGAAATGGCATGACACCCTTGCGGCCCATCTGGGCCTGCGCGTCGGCGGCCTCGGGCTTCTTGTGCTGGGTTGGTCGGTTGCCGTCCGGCTTCACCAGATGGCGCTCACCACCCCGGCCCGCGATGCGACATCGTTCATGATGCTCCTCTCCGCGATCGTCTTTGTCTGCGGCAGCGCCGGGAGCGCGCTCCTCTTCGTCGGTCCCGGCCTGTGGGAAAGCGTCGAGGTTTCCGAGCGCTGGAGGCGTCTGCCCGCGTCTGACTTCGAAGCGCCGACGATATTCGAACAGCTGTTGGTGCCCGGCGATCGAAACCGGCCGGTCGCGTAGCAAAAACACTATGCGGTCGGGCGGTTCTCGCTCTCGATTTCCAACGCCGCGCCGATCTAGTTGAGCATCCTCGCGAGCCTCCGCCATGTCCGGCCGAGGCGTTTTCAAGAGGAAGATATGAAAATCATCATCCCGGCCGCCGTTCTCGCGGCAGCACTGTCTCCCGCCGCTGCATGGGCGCAGGAAGAAGAAGAACCGGCCGTCACCATTTCGGGTTCGGCAACGATCGCCTCGGACTATCGTTTCCGCGGCGTGTCGCAAACCGACAAGGAAATGGCGGTGCAGGGCGGCCTCACGGTGACGCATGAGAGCGGCCTCTATGCCGGCGCCTGGGCGTCCAATCTCTCGGGCTGGGGCACCTTCGGCGGCGCGAACATGGAACTCGACCTGATCGGCGGATACAAGGCGTCGATCGCGGACAATATGACGCTCGACATGGGCCTCGTCTGGTACATGTATCCGGGCGGCGCCGATGACTCGGATTTCGCCGAACCCTATGTCAAGCTGACGGGCACCACCGGGCCGGCGACGCTGACGGCGGGCGCGGCCTATGCGCCCAAGCAATATGCGCTCGCGAACGTTTCCGCCGCGCCGAACAGCCGCGGCCAGAGCGAAGATAATCTCTATCTGTGGGGTGATGGTGCGTTGGCGATCGCCGGAACACCGCTGACGGCGAAGGCGCATATCGGTTATTCGGACGGAAACCCCGGCCTCGGTCCCAACGGCACGAGCGTCGCGCCGACCGGTCGCTATTGGGACTGGTCGCTCGGCATCGACGCGGTCTGGCGCAATCTGACGCTCAATCTTTCCTACGTGGACACGGATATCAGCAGGGCGGAGGCCGCGCGTCTTCAGCCCAATTTCAGCAAGGGACTCGACGGCAGCGGTTCCATCGCCGACGCAACGGTCGTGGCAAGTGTCACGGCCTCCTTCTGAGCACAGTCCGATCCGGGCGGCGCGTTGCCGTCCGGAGCAATCTCGTGGCGACGCTCGGCGCGCACGCATGTCATGCGCTATGCAGGGATCGCCCGCGTCATTCGCCATGGTCGAAGCGGGAAAACGGACGGCGTCTTGGGCCGATGGCGAGAGACTGTGTGGTGCCGGCTGTCAGACTCGAACTGACGACCTACCGCTTACAAGGCGGTTGCTCTACCAACTGAGCTAAGCCGGCGCGCCGTTTGCGGCCCTAGGCATTTTTCGGTCGGATGGAAATATCCGGCGTCGAGAAAATGCGAAAAGCGAAAAACGCGTCAAACTATGCCAAAGGTCCAGCCTTCGGTGCGTGCGAGTGTGTCGGTGAGCGGGGCAGGCGCCCAGCGTGCGGGGTCGTGCGCGATCGCGCGCAGCCAGGCGGCGGTCAGCAGTGCGTCGCTCGCATGGTCGCCGATCGGGCCGATATGCCGCACGGGCGGTGACCCCAGTTCGGCCAGCGCGGCGTCGAGCACGGCGCCGTCGCGGATCTTGCTGCGGCCTGCGGGCACGCGCGCGGCGCGCGCGGCGAGGCCAGTGTAGATTTCGACCAGCAGCGGCCCCGCTCTCGGCACGGGGTCGAGCGGCCACAGCGGCATGCGACCGCCGAGGCGATGGAGCAGGCGCATGCCCGCAAGGCTCGCCTTGCCGACCTGCGCCGCGCCGACGAGGTTGAAATTGCTGACGCTCGCCGCTTGCCTTGTGGCGCGCTGGTGCTGCTCGACGACGCGCAGCCGCCCGGCACCGGCTTCGAAGAGATCGCCGACGTCGCCGCGGCCGTGGCGGAAATGCCGCCGCGCTTGCGGATGCGCGAGGAAACCGCCGACCTCATAATGCGGATCGGCGGCGGTGAGATGTTCGACCAGCGCCCACAGCGACGGCAGGTCGGCGGGACTCTCCGGCCATTCGGGGAAATAGGCCTCGCGGTCGGCGAAGGCGAAGGCCGCCGAAAAGTCGAAACCGATCAGCATGTCGATCCCCGACGTAGCGACGCCTTCGAGCCAATCCAGCATTTCGGCGCGTGACCAGATATGGCCGGGCCGCACCAGTGCGGGCGCCGCCGTGCCTCTGGCGACCGCCAGCGCGATCCCGCGCTGCCGCGCGCCGCGCGCGCCCGACCAGTCGATCGCGGCGAAATGGGAGAAATGGCGCATTTTTCGACCCTACAGCATCTTTGTCGGCTTGCACAAAGCCCGATCGCGTCCCACATGCCCCCCATGCTGATCGAAACCGAATCGACGCCCAACCCCGCGACGCTCAAATTCCTGCCCGGCCAGGCGGTGATGGACGCGGGCACCCGGGACTTCGCGAGCCCCGAGGAAGCCGAAGCCTCGCCGCTCGCGACCGCGCTGTTTGCGCTCGGCGACGTCACCGGGGTGTTTTTCGGCCGCGACTTTGTCTCGGTCACTGCGGCGCCCGGCGTCAGCTGGAGCGATCTCAAGCCCGACGTCCTCGGCATCGTGATGGACCATTTCCTCGGCCAGATGCCGCTGTTCAACCCCGGCTCTGCCGCGGGGATCAGCGTTCCGGGCGAGGATGAGGCGAGCTTCGCCGACGATCCCGCCGACGCCGACATCATCGATCAGATCAAGGAATTGATCGAGACGCGGGTCCGCCCGGCGGTTGCCAACGACGGCGGCGACATCGTCTATCGCGGGTTCGACAAGGGCAATGTGTATCTGAAGATGCAGGGCGCGTGCGCCGGCTGTCCTTCGTCGAGCGCGACGCTGAAGAACGGCATCGAATCGCTCCTCAAACATTATGTTCCCGAAGTGACGGCCGTTCACGCCGTTTGATTCCCCGAGAAGGAGACTAATCCCGATGAGCGAGCCGCTTTCCGACCAAGCTCTCGACCAGCTGTTTCGCACCGCGCGGACCTACAATGGCTATCTCGATACGCCCGTTTCGGAAACCCAGCTGCACGCGATCTGGGATCTGGTGAAATTCGGCCCGACCAGCGCCAACTGCCTGCCGGCACGGATCATCTGGTGCACCAGCACCGAAGCGAAGGAAAAGCTCGCGGCGCTCGCGCTGCCCGCCAATGGCGACAAGATCCGCAGCGCCCCGGTCACCGCGATCATCGGCATGGATCTCGAATTCTACGAAAACCTGCCCGAGCTTTTTCCGCACGCTGACGCGAAAAGCTGGTTCAACACCAATGCCGAACTGGCGCACGCGACCGCGTTCCGCAATTCGAGCCTGCAGGGCGCCTATTTCATCCTCGCCGCGCGCGCGCTCGGGCTCGACACCGGGCCGATGTCGGGTTTCGCCAACGACGCCGTCGACGCCGCCTTCTTCGCCGACCAGCCGAGCGTGCGCAGCAATTTCATCTCGACGCTTGGTTACGGCGACCCCGCGACCATTTTCGAGCGCAGCCCGCGCCCTGGCTTTGACCGCTTCAATCGCATCGCCTGACGGCCTGCGCCGGCTCGTCATCGATAGTGCCAGCGAGGCCTGCTCGGTCGCGCTGTTCGACGGCGCGCGCCTGCGCGATTTTCGCCACGACATCATCGGCCGCGGCCATGCCGAACGGCTGGTGCCGCTGATCGCCGAACTGGCGGACGGCGGGCGCGCCGACGCGATCCTCGTCGGTTGCGGCCCCGGCAGCTTCGCCGGCGTGCGCATCGGTGTCGCCGCGGCACGCGCGCTGGCGCTCGGCTGGCGGATACCGGCCTTCGGTTTTTCGACCCTCGCGCTCGTCGCGGCTGCGGCGGCCGACGAGATCGCGGCGGCGGACGGCGCACTCGTCGTGATGGAGGGCGGGCACGGGCAATGGTTCGTCCAGCCCTTCGCCGCCGACCTGTCGCCGCGCGCCGATGTCCGCTCGCTGCTGCCCGACGAAGCGGTGCGGCGCGACGACGCGCTGGTCGTCGGCAACCGCGCCGGGGCGTTCGTTGCGCTGCGCGGCGCGGGGACCGCCTTGCCGATACTGCCCGACGCGCGTGCCTATCCGCGATTGCCCGCCGCCGCGACCTTCGCCGACCCCAGCCCCCATTATGGCCGGGCGCCCGATGCCAAGCCGATGGCGGCGCGCGTATGAGCGACTTCCGCCTTGCGACCGCCCGCGTCGCCGACCTCGCCGCGGTCATGCGGGTGATGGATGCCGCCTTCGATCCGGCTTTTGGCGAGGCATGGAGCCGCGCGCAGTTGCTCACCCTCTTCGCGCTGCCGTCGGCGCGTGTCTGCCTCGCGTGGGACGGCGAGCAGCCATGCGGTTTTTCGGCGGCGCGGATCGCGGGTCCGGAGAGCGAGTTGTTGTTGCTCGCGGTCGATCCGGCGTGGCGCGGCCGCGGAATCGGCGCCGCGTTAATATCCGATTGGCAAGCCTGGGGCCGCGGCGAAGGTGCCGAGGACTATTTCCTCGAAATGCGCGCTGACAACGACGCCGTTCATCTCTATGAGCGCAGCGGGTTTTCGGAATGCGGTCGGCGCAAGGACTATTATCGAGGCGGTGACGGGATGATCCGCGACGCGATTACCATGCGTCATTCATCCGGAACCGATCTAACTAGGTGATAGACCTTGCGGAAATGCTGCCAGAATGGCAGTAT
The DNA here is from genome assembly GCF_058790875.1 of Sphingopyxis sp. EU05-FHT14B03. Taxonomy (NCBI): domain Bacteria; kingdom Pseudomonadati; phylum Pseudomonadota; class Alphaproteobacteria; order Sphingomonadales; family Sphingopyxidaceae; genus Sphingopyxis; species Sphingopyxis sp. EU05-FHT14B03. The sequence continues at coordinate 90,433 of NZ_JBYTDC010000004.1, read as the reverse complement.
CCGAGCCGGATGAAGAACAGCTCCAATATTCGTCGTCCATCTTCTGGGTATATAAAAAAGGAACCGTCCCATGTCGGATCAAACCGATACCAGTGAAATGCTGGTCACGCTGACTGCTGACATCGTTGCTGCCCATGTCAGCAACAACAGTGTCGCGATTTCAGATCTTTCGGCGCTCATCAACAACGTCCACGCCGCCCTCTCCGGCCTCGGTACGCAGCCTGTCGAAGAAGAGAAGCTGGTACCGGCGGTGTCGATCCGCACCTCGGTGAAGCCCGATTACATAACCTGTCTCGAGGATGGCAAGAAGCTCAAGATGCTCCGCCGCCACCTGATGACCCATTATGGCATGACCCCCGACGACTATCGCGCCAAATGGGGCCTGCCCGCCGACTATCCGATGGTCGCCCCCAATTACGCCGAAAAACGTCGTGCGCTGGCCAAGGAAATCGGCCTCGGCACCAAGGGCCGCGGCGGCGGGCGCAAGCCCAAGGCCAAGAAAGCGGCCTGACGCGTTTCGAGCTTTGGCCTTTCAGGGCAGATGGGGGCGGTGCTGCAAGGCGCCGCCCTTGTTCTATGCGCAGGCCGTGCCTATACAGAATATAAGAACAAAGAACGGCTGCAGATTGCAGGAAAGGCCCGCATGTCCGGTACCATCGACCTCGAAGCCCTGTGCCACGAAAAGGGCCTGCGCATCACCGAGCAGCGCCGCATCATCGCGCGCGTGATCTCCGACAGCGAGGATCATCCCGACGTCGAAACGCTCTATGAGCGCGCGTCGAAGGTCGACAGCGGCATTTCGATCGCCACCGTCTATCGCACCGTTCGCCTGTTCGAAGAGGCCGGCATCCTTGATCGCCACGATTTCGGCGACGGCCGCTCGCGCTACGAAGCGGCGCCCGAGGCGCATCACGACCATCTGATCGACGTCGAAACCGGCCGGGTGATCGAATTCGTCGATCCCGAGCTCGAGGCGTTGCAGAAGGTTATCGCCGAACGCCTCGGCTTCCGCCTCGTCGACCATCGCATGGAGCTCTATGGTGTCGCCCTCGATCGCAAGCGCGACTAGACCCGCACGGGTCACCTGGCGTTCGATCGTCCGCCTCACCGCGATGGTGCTGGCGCTGCTGTTCCTGATCGTTCCGCACCTTTGTTATCGCGCCGTCGGCCGCCCGTCGCCGATGGTGATGGCGTTCCTCAACGCCGTCGGTTGGATCGCGGGGCTACGCGTCCGCACGACGGGCACGCGGCTGCGGCGCAACGTGTTGTTCGCGTCCAACCATGTCAGCTGGCTCGACATCCTCGCGCTCGGCGGCGCCGCGCGTTCGGCATTCGTGTCGAAGGCCGAGGTCGAGGGCGTGCCGCTCGTCGGCTGGCTCGCCGACCAGAACCATACGATCTATGTGCAGCGCGAGGCGAAGCGCGAAATCCACAATCAGGCGAACGACCTGCGCAACGCGCTGGCGCGCGGTCGCCCGGTGACGCTGTTTCCCGAAGGCACGACGGGCCCCGGCGACGGACTGCTGCCGTTCCGCGCTTCGCTGTTCCAGGCGGTGATCCCGACCCCGCCAAACCTGCAGATCCAGCCGGTCTTCATGGATTATGGCGCGGAATCGAACGATATCGCCTGGCTCGACCCCGAATCCGGACTCGACAATTTCAAGCGACTGCTCGCGCGCGCAAAGCCGATCCATCTTACCATCCATTACCTTGATCCGCTGCCCGCCAGCGTGACGCATGATCGCAAGGCGATCAGCGAAGCGGCGCGCGCCGCGATCGCGCAGGAAATGGCGGCGACGGCGCGGCCTTCCGCCCACGCCATGCATCGCCTATAGCGCGCCGATGAAATCCGACTCTCCGAAAACCTTCCACATCAAATCCTTCGGCTGCCAGATGAACGTCTATGACGGCGAGCGCATGGCCGAAATGCTCGGCGCGCGCGGGATGACGGCCGCTGCCGACGGTGCCGACGCCGACCTCGTCGTGCTCAACACCTGCCACATCCGCGAAAAGGCGGCCGAGAAAGTCTATTCGGACATCGGCCGGCTGAAGCGCGAGGACGGCAGCCGTCCGACGATCGCGGTCGCCGGCTGCGTTGCGCAGGCCGAGGGCGCCGAAATTGCGCGCCGCGCCCCCACCGTCGACGTCGTTGTGGGCCCGCAGGCCTATCACCGGCTGCCCGATCTGCTCGACCGCGCCGCGCGCGGCGAAAAAGCGGTCGATCTCGACATGCCGGCGATGTCGAAATTCGACGCCTTGCCCAAACGCGGCGCGGGTCAGCGCCCGACCGCCTTCCTCACCGTGCAGGAAGGCTGCGACAAATTCTGCACCTATTGCGTCGTGCCCTATACCCGCGGCGCCGAGATCAGCCGCCCCTATGCCGACCTGATCGCCGAGGCCCGCGCACTTGTCGAGGGCGGCGCCCGCGAGATCACCCTGCTCGGCCAGAACGTCAACGCATGGGACGGCGTGGATGATCGCGGCCGCGCCGTCGGCCTCGACGGACTGATCCGCGACCTCGCGCGCGTCGACGGGCTCGAACGCATTCGTTATACCACCAGCCACCCCAACGACATGACCGACGGGCTGATCGCCGCGCATGGCGAAATCCCGCAGCTCATGCCTTATCTCCACCTGCCGGTGCAGGCGGGCAGCGACCGCATCCTCGCCGCGATGAACCGCAGCCACAGCGTCGACAGCTATTTGCGCGTCATCGAACGCGTCCGCGCCGCGCGCCCCGACATCGCGATCTCGGGCGACTTCATCGTCGGCTTTCCGGGCGAGAACGAGGAAGATTTCCAGGCGACGCTCGATCTGATCCACGCGACGCGTTACGCTATGGCGTACAGCTTCAAATATTCGCGCCGCCCCGGCACCCCCGCCGCGACGATGGGCGATCAGATATCGGACGAGGTGATGCACGATCGCCTCCAGCGGCTGCAGGCCCTGCTCAACGAACAGCAGCACGCGTTCAACGCGGCGACCATCGGCAAGACCACGCACCTGCTCCTCGAACGCAAGGGCAAGCTCGACGGCCAGCTGATCGGCAAGACACCCTGGCTGCAATCGGCGCATGTCATCGCGCCGGGGCTCGCGATCGGCGACATGGTCGATGTGCGCATCGCCGCGGCCGGGCCGAACAGCCTCACCGCCGAATTGCTCGTCGAAGAGGTCGCCTAGTGCGGCGCGGGGAGGCGGTGTCGCTTTTTGGCAACGCTGCTCGCTCCTTTCGTCCTGTTCTCCTCCATCGGAGTGGACTCCGGTCTTGGCGGGAGTAGAGTCATGTCGTTGATCGAAGGAGCCTTGCCCATATGTCCAAACGCCCGCTGACCGCCGCCTCCCCCGCCGAACCCGGCGACCGCGTCCGACTGACGGCGGAATTCGAGCGAACGCAGCTTTTGGGCATTCTCTTTGGCGAATTCGATCGCAATCTTGTCGGAATAGAAAACCGGCTCGGGGTCTATATCTCGGCGCGCGGCAACCGCGTGCAGATCGAGGGCGAGGCCGAGGCCGCAGCGCGCGCCCGTGACGTGCTGGTGGACCTCTACAGCCGTATCGAACAGGGGCAGGAAGTCGACGCCGGCATGGTCGATGGCGTGATCGCGATGTCGGCACAGCCGACGCTCGACGGCATTATCCGCCACGAGGTCAACGAAGCGCCGCCGATCATGATCCGCACGCGCAAAAAGACGATCGTCCCGCGCGCGCCATCGCAAATCCCCTATATGCAGGCGCTGGCGCGCGAAGACATCATCTTCGCGCTTGGCCCGGCGGGGACCGGTAAGACCTATCTCGCGGTCGCGCAGGCGGTCGCCCAGTTGATCACCGGCAGTGTCCAGCGCCTGATCCTGTCGCGCCCCGCGGTCGAGGCGGGCGAAAAGCTCGGCTTCCTGCCCGGCGACATGAAGGAAAAGGTCGATCCCTATCTGCGCCCGCTCTACGACGCGCTCCACGATTGCCTGCCCGCCGAACAGGTTGAGCGCCGCATTGCGAGCGGCGAGATCGAGATCGCGCCGCTCGCCTTCATGCGCGGGCGGACGCTTGCCGACGCCTTCATCATCCTCGACGAGGCGCAGAACACGACGATCCCGCAGATGAAGATGTTCCTGACCCGTTTCGGCATGAACAGCCGCATGGTGATCTGCGGCGATCCGAAGCAGGTCGATCTGCCGATCCCCGCCAGCTCGGGCCTCGCCGACGCCGTCTCGCGCCTCGAAGGAGTCGAGGGCATCAACGTCAGCTATTTCACCAGCGCCGACGTCGTCCGCCACCCGATCGTCGGGCGCATCGTCGATGCCTATGAGGGGCCGGGGGCCTAACTCTTAAAGATCCTCCCTGTCGCGCAGCGATGGGAAGGGCCGCTTGCGAAGCAAGGGGTGGGGGCGGCGGCGACGGCACCGCCAATGGCCCTCCGTCCGCGCTTCGCGCTGCAAATCCCTCGTGCCTGCGGCACAGGGAGGATCATTTCCACACTTTATCGTCATTCCGACGAAGGCCGGGATGACGGCATATGGCCCGCCTTCCCCGTTTGTTCGCCGGTCTTTTGTCAATAACGAGTCGCAATAGCATATTGACCCCCTGAATTTGCGCGCCTAGACGGACGCTATTGCGAGTCAGTCGCATAAATCAGGGGAAGAAAATTGACCATCCAGCGTTCGCCGTCCGCCGCCCGTTTCTTTGTGGGCACCGCGCTCGGTCTCGCGCTCGCCGCGACCGCCGCGCCTGCCACGGCGCAGGACAATGACGGTGAATATTGGGCCGCGCGCAAGAACCAGATCGTCGTCACCGCGACGCGGACCGAGAAGAGTGTTGAGGATGTGCCGCTGACCATTTCGTTGATCACCGAAGAGCAGATCGCGAACGAACTGGCGACCGACATCCGTGACCTCATCCGCTTCGAACCCGGGGTCAGCGTCCAGCGCCAGCCCGCGCGGTTCGGCGCCGCGCTCGGCGCCACCGGCCGCGCCGGCAACGACAGCTTCAACATCCGCGGCATCGGCGGCAACCGCGTGCTGATCCAGGTCGACGGCGTGCGCGTTCCCGATGGTTTCAGCTTCGGCGCGCAGGCAGCGGGGCGCGGCGACTATGTCGACCTCGGGCTGGTGAAGTCGGTCGAAATCCTGCGCGGCCCCTCGTCGGCGCTTTACGGCAGCGACGGCCTTGCCGGCGCGGTCAGCTTCGTCACCAGCGACCCCGTCGATTTCCTGCCCGGCGGCAAATCGGTCGGCGGCCTCGTCCGCGGCGCCTATAGCAGCGCCGACGACGAGTTCAGCGAAACCGCGATCCTCGCGGGGCGCAGCGGCGACTGGTCGGTGATGGCCGCCTATACGCGCCGCGACTGGCAGGAACTCGACAACAAGGGCAGTGTCGGCGGTTTCGGCAGCCTGCGCACCGAGCCCAATCCGCAGGACGGCCGCTCGAACGCCGCGCTGGCGCGGATCGTCTATGATCCCGCCAGCGGCCACAAGCTGCGCCTGACCGGCGAATATCTCGACACCCACCTCTACACCAACGGCCTCACCGGGCGCAGCACCACCGTCGACCGCCTCGAAGGCTTCGACAGCGGCGAACGCAAGCGCGTCTCGCTCGACTGGAGCTGGGAAGGCGAGGGGCTGATCGATTTTGCCCGCGTCGCGCTGTACTGGCAGGACGGCGAGGACAATCAATACACCGAGGAAGACCGCACCCCCGCCGCCGACCGCACCCGCCTCAACACCTTCGAGAACCGGGTGATCGGTGCCGCCGCCGATGCCCGCGCCGATTTCAACACGGGCGCGATCACGCATCGCATCGTTTTCGGCGGCGACATCAGCAAGACGCGGCAGCGCGGCCTGCGCGACGGCACCGTGCCGCCGGCGGGCGAGGTGTTCCCGACCCGCGCCTTCCCGACCACCGATTTCACCCGCGCCGGGCTGTTCGTCGGCGACGAGATCGGCATCGCCGGCGGCGCGTTGACGCTTTATCCGGCGTTGCGCTTCGACTGGTACGACCTGTCGCCCCGCACCGATCCGCTACTCCCGACCTTCGCGGGCGCCGGACAGGATGGTTCGCGCGTTTCGCCCAAATTCGGCGCGGTCTGGAAGGTCACCGACCAGGTGCGGCTGTTCGCCAATTATGCGACCGGCTTCAAGGCGCCCGAACCCGGGCAGGTCAATCAGTTCTTCGAAAATCTCGCCTTCGGCTATACCTCGGCTCCGAACCCCGACCTCGGCCCCGAACGCAGCGAAAGCTTCGAGGGCGGGCTGCGCTTTTCCAGCGACCATGTCAGCCTCGACCTGACGGGCTTCACGTCGCGCTACAAGGATTTCATCAGCCAGGAAGTGGTGAGCGGCAGCTTCACGCCCGCCGACCCCGCCGTCTATCAATTCGTGAATCTCGATCGTGTCCGGGTCAAGGGGGCCGAGGCACGCTTCGAGGGGCGAGCGTCGTCCGGCCTCTATACGACGCTCGCCCTATCCTATGCGACGGGCGATGTGATCGAACCCAATGGCGCGCGCAGCCCGTTGTCGACGATCGACCCGCTCAAGCTCGTCGCCGGCGTCGGCTATCGCGAGCGCACCGGGCGCTTCGGTGGCCAGATCATCATGACCCACAGCGCGCGCAAGGAAGCGTCGCGGGCCGACGGCGTCTGCACCCCGCAATGCTATCGTCCCGACGCCTTCACCATCCTCGACGCAACCGCCTTCGTGCGGCTGATGGACGGGCTGACGCTGCGCGCCGGCGTCTTCAACATCCTCGACAAGAAATACAGCTGGTGGAGCGACGTGCGCGGACTCGCGCTGGTGTCGTCGGTGCCCGCGACGGTCCCCGCGACCTACGTCACGCCGGCCACCGCCGATGCCTATACCCAGCCGGGCCGCAACGCGAGCGTGTCGCTGAGCTTCCGCTTCTGACCACAAGAAGGACTGCACCGATGAAGAAAACATATCGTTCGCTCGCCGCCGGCCTGTTGCTGCTCTCCGCCGCGCTGCCGGTCGCGGCGCTCGCCCACCCGCCGATCGCCGCCGACGCCGCCGCAGCGAATTTCGAACAGGACCGCGCCGATATCCTCGCGATGGCGGGCAATTACCGCGTCAGCTTCAACATGCAGGAATCGACGCGCTGGGACCCGAATTACGAGGTGCTCGAGCCGAAGCGTTCGGGCGGCAACGAGGTCGTCCGCGTGATCGAGGACACGGGGCGCAAGATCGTGCTCCAGCACATGCTCGTCATCACCGGCGACGACGACAAGAGCATGATCATCAAGCATTGGCGCCAGGACTGGGAATATGAACCCGCCAGGGTACTCGTCTATTCGGACCGCAACACATGGACGTGGGAAGACGTCCCCGAGAAGATGCGCACCGGCCGCTGGTCGCAGACGGTCTATCAGGTCGACGACAGCCCGCGCTATGCCGGCTGGGGTCAGTATGAAACGCAGGGCGGCGTCCGCCGCTGGCGCTCGAACTGGACCTGGCGCCCGCTCGCCCGCCGCGATGCCGTGCGCAATCCGGTCTATGATCGCTATCTCTCGATCAACCGCCACCAGCCCTCGCCCGACGGCTGGGTCCATTGGCAGGACAACACCAAGATGGGGATCAAGGACGGCAAGCTGGTGCCGATCGTCCAGGAATATGTCCTCAATACCTATATCAAATATGACCAGTATGACGTGAAGGCCGCCGACGATTATTGGGCCGCCACGAAAGACTATTGGGCGGCCGTCCGTGCCGAATGGGACCGCGTCGCCGCCACCAAGGGCGGCATCGCGATCCAGGAGGAAGCACAGACCGGTACCGTGATCAGCGGCCGCCTGCTCGATATGGCGAACGAGATCCAGGACAAGACGCTGACGACCGCGAAGGCGATCGAAGAAGCGAAGAAACTGATCGAGACGAACACTCGCAAGCTTTGACGACCTTCACCATGTGAAGCCCGCACCTCAAGGGGCGGTCCGCAAGGGGCCGCCCCATTTTTATGCGTCGGCTTGATGGTTTCGGCCACAATGCCCACAAGTTCGGCGTGGCCATGGCGTCGCCCAAGCGAACAGGCTTTTGCGGCTCAGGAACGGCGACAAACCGCAGTCAGGGCAGCGAAAGAGATGCATCGAGGCGACGCCGTGGCCCAGCCAGAACATCATGCCGGCAATAATGCCCGGCCGGCCGAAGTGGCGATCCAACAATGCCATCCAGATCGGGAAGGTCAGGAATACCGATAGCGTCCAAAACATGAACAGCCGCGCCTTGTTGTAAAGTGACGGCCTCATCGGTTTCGAATTGCCCGCCATTCGCCTATTTCTTCATCGCCCCGTCAGCGCTCCAGATGCCCGCACCGCGCGCCGCGATGAACAGGAACAGGAAGCAGTAGAGCACGATGGTCTCGCCGCCGTTGGCGATGGGGAAGGGGCCTTGCGTGCCATGCGCGACCCAGTAACCGACCGCCGACATGCCGCTCGCGATGAAGGCGGCGGGACGGGTGAGCACGCCGATGACGATCAGGGTGCCCGCGACCAGTTCGATCGCGCCCGCCGCGGTCAGCATCGGGTTGAGCGGCATCGGGAAAGGCGCCGGGAAGTTCAGGAATTTCTGCACGCCATGCGCCAGGAACAACAGGCCCGCGACGATGCGCAGCAGCGCATAGGCCTGTTCGGTGAAGCCATCGAGAAATTTCATGATCGCGTACCCCTCGCTTGTTGAATGAGGGGCGGATGCTAGTTCAGCTTTCGCTTCCGTCAAAGCGCCATTCTCGCAACCCAGCGTTTCCGATCCTCCCTGTCGCGAAGCGATGAGGAGGGGCCAGCAACGTCGGCGTCATCGCCCCTCCGTCAGCGCTGCGCGCTGCCACCTCCCCATGGCTTCGCCACAGGGAGGATTTGATGACCCGAATTTTTTCGTGCCCCATGTCACATCCGCCGATCCTGTCTCGTCATGTCCGTACAACCCACACAAGGAGACCGACGATGACCAAGGTAACCGACCCCTATGCCGCCGCCCCGCAGTTGATGAAGCAGTGGACGGCCTTTTCGATGGTCGCGCAGAACAGCCTCGAGCCGAGCCTGATCGAACTGGTGAAGATCCGTTCGTCGATCCTCAACGGCTGCGCCAACTGCATCAACATGCACACGGTTGAAGCGCGCGCCAAGGGCGAGGCCGAGCAGCGCATCTACCTGCTATCGGCCTGGCACGAAGCTCCCGTTTATACGCCCCGCGAACGCGCGGCGCTCGCCTGGACCGACGCCTTGACCACGGTCGCGCAGGGGCACACACAGAAGGCGGTCAAGGATGAACTCGAAGCGCATTTCACGCCGGAGGAACAGGTGAAGTTGACCCTGATGATCAACGTCATCAACGGCTGGAACCGCCTCGCGGTCGGCTTCGATCTCTGGTACGACATGCCCGCGGCGAAGGCGGCCTGATGCCCGCCGAGGGCATCCATGACGCCAACGATGCGGCGGACGCGGCGGCCGGTTTCGATCCGCTGCGTCCGCTCCTCACCCGCGTCGCCTATCGCATGCTCGGCTCGGTCGCCGATGCCGAGGATGTGGTGCAGGATGCCTTCCTCCGCTGGCTCGGCACCGACCGCAGCGAAGTGCGCGAACCCGCCGCCTTCCTGCGGCGCACCGTCACCCGCCTCTGCCTCGACCAGATCAAGTCGGCGAAGAACCGGCGCGAGACCTATATCGGCCCCTGGCTTCCCGACCCGCTGGTCGAAGAAGAGGAAGAGGACGACGTCACCCTGCCGCTGATGCTCGCGCTCGAACGCCTGTCGCCGCTCGAACGCGCCGCCTTCCTGCTCCACGATGTTTTCGGAGTGGGGTTCGACGAAGTCGCGAAGACGATCGACCGCGATCCCGCTGCGACGCGCCAGCTCGCGGCCCGCGCCCGCACCCATGTCCGCGACGCCCGCCCGCGCTACAAGCTGGAAAAGGAGCAGGGGCTAGAGATCGCCAACGCCTTTTTCGCGGCGTCGCGCAGCGGCGACATGGGGGCATTGGGCGCTCTGCTCGCCGCCGATGTCGGCATGTGGGCCGACGGCGGCGGCAAGCGCCCCGCCGCGATGGGGCCGGTTCTGGGCCATGATATCGTGATGAAGCTGCACCGCAGCCTCGCGGTGCTGTTCGGAAAATATGGCTCGACCCTGGTCCACACCGGCACGATCAACGGCCTGCCGGGTTTCGTGACGCGCGAGGCCGATGGCGAGTTCCAGACCACCGCGCTGGAGATCGAGGATGGCAAGGTCACCGCCATCTATGTGATGCGCAACCCCGACAAGCTGAAGCATATGCATTGAATGGCGGCCTTCCTCTCGTTGAGGGAGGTGCCGGTGTCACTGTTCGGCGGCGAGCCCGGGGATATAGTGCGAAGCAATCTTGTCGACGAACTTCTCCGGCGAAGCGCCCATCAGGTTCGTCAGGACCACAACGCTCAGGTCGTCCTCGGGATAAATGAACACGGTGGCGCGCGCTCCGCCGGTCAGGGCAAGTGCGGGATGCTCAGCGCGCCGCACCGATGGCCAACCCAAGCCATAGCCATTGATGAAAGCGTTGAAGCCGCGATAGCTGCCATCTTTTTGCGGCTGTGGTTTCCAGAGCTCCTCAAGGCTGCTCTTGTTGACCAATTGCAATTTCTGGATCGCAATAACCCATTTCGCCAAATCAATGGCCGTGGATTGGATGCCACCGATCGGGAGCAATTGCGCGGACGTCCATGCTTCCTGACGCACAAACGCGGTTTCACTGCGATCAGCGCCGACCGTTCTCATCCCGTCAAACTTCAGCGTCAAATGCGTATAGAGTTCAGCCAGGTCGGGGTTGGTCGAGACAGGATAGGCAAAGCGGGTCTGCTTCATGCCCACTTTATCAAACTGCCGATCGCGCACGAAATCGGAAAAGGATTTCCCTGAAAGCTTCTCGATGATTTTCCCCATCGCGACATAGTTGGTCTGGCTATATCGATATCCCGCTCCCGGCGGAAAGGTCAGGGGATTTTGCTGCACCCTTGCCCAGGAGGCATCCGGGTCAACGAGGCCGTCAATCGGCCGGGTATTGTCATCCACAATTTCGGGCAGCCCGGATGTATGGGTGAGAGCTTGCCGGATGGTGACACCGCTCCAAGCTTCCGGAAGTTCTTCGAGATAGGTTGAGATTGGCGCATCAAGATCAAGCTTGCCCGCTTCGACAAGCTGCATTGCCGCAACACCGGTAACGGCCTTGCTGATCGAATTGATGCGGAAAATGGTTTTGTTCGTGACGGGGGCTGATGTTTCCCTGTTGGCCAGACCATAGGCACCCGTGAAAACGATCTTGCCATCTTGCACTATCGCCAATTGCAGTCCGGGAATGTCACGCGCGGTCATCTCGCTTTGGAGCAGTTGTTCGATCGCGGCTGTCTTGTTGTCTGCTTCGGTGACCGGCGTCGTGCGGGCGTTTGCGCTGTTGGCAAGGCCGCCCATGGCCGCAATCAGACCGATTGCGGCGGAAATTTTGTTCAGCATCTATTTTGGCGATCCAAAGCTGGAGGAATGTATCGGCTGCTAGTGTGTATTGCCATATCCATACACCGTCGCAGCCGTCAAGGGTGACGGCCGGGCAACTTTTTCGCTGTCCTACATCGCACCGTCGTTATAGCGTCCAGCGATGATCCATATCGACCTTCGATCCCCTTCGTCCGCCGCCCGGAAAATGCGATTCCAGAGTGAAGTTTCTCGGTTTTCCGTCATAACCTCGCTGCGGGAATTTTCATGCTGACCGTCGAAACCCATGCCGCGACGCCGTGGCCCGACGCCTTCGATTGGGAGGCGCGCGCCGCCGAGGCGGTGGCGGCGGCGCTGGCGCTGACCCCTTTTGCATCGCTTGCCGACGCCGCGCCGCTCGTCGAAGTCGCGGTGCGCCTCACCGACGATGCCGAGGTGCACCAGCTCAACCGCGATTTTCGCGGCAAGGACAGGCCGACCAACGTGCTGTCCTTTCCGCAGGTGCAGGACGACCTGCTCGAAAGCCTGGCGAACAGCGACGACGGCGAAATCCTGCTCGGCGACATCGTGCTGGCGCGCGAAACCTGCGCGCGCGAGGCCGAAGAGAAGGGGATTTCGCTGGAGGATCATGCGACGCATCTGATCGTCCACGGCGCGCTCCACCTCGTCGGTTACGACCATATGGACGATGCCAGCGCCGGCGCGATGGAGGCGCTCGAAGTGAAAGCGCTTGCATCGCTGGGCCTCGCCAATCCATATGCGGATGAGATTTAGCAGGGAAACACGACACATCATGCCCGACGACCAGGGGTCTTCGAACCGATCGGAAGAGGACAGTAGTAGACCCGGCCTGTTGGCCGGACTGAAGACATTGCTGTTCGGCGGCGACAAGGAGCCGTCGCTGCGCGAGCAGATCGAAGAGGTCATCGACGAGGCCGAGGAAGAAGGGCAGGAGCGGCGCGGCAGCAGCGTCGTCGGCGACCTTTCGCCGATCGAGCGCAAGATGCTCCGCAATCTCCTGCATTTCGGCGAGCAGACCGTCGATGACGTCGCGGTGCCGCGCGGCGAGATCATCGCGATCGACGAAAGCGCCAGCTTTGAAGCGGTCGTCGCGCTGTTCGCCGAGGCCGGGCACAGCCGCCTGCCGGTCTACCGCGAAAATCTCGACGAGGTCGTCGGCATGATCCACATCAAGGACGTCTTCGCGGTGCTGGCGGAAAAGCGCGCGCCGCCGCCCTTGCTCGACCTGATCCGCCAGCCGCTGTACGTGCCGCAATCGATGGGCGTGCTCGACCTGCTCGCCGACATGCGCGCCCAGCGCACCCATCTCGCCATCGTGATCGACGAATATTCGGGCACCGAAGGTCTTGTCACCATCGAGGACCTCGTCGAGGAAATCGTCGGCGAGATCGAGGACGAGCATGACGATGAGCCGGTGCTGCTGTTCACGCCGGGCGAAAACGGCTGCTGGGACGCCGACGCACGCGCCGAACTCGACGACATCGGCGAAGCGATCGACCCGCGGCTTGCCGAGATCGAGGAAGATGTCGACACGCTGGGCGGCCTGTCGGCGGTGCTCGCGGGGCATGTTCCCGAGGTCGGCGAAATCCTTGTCCATCCGAGCGGCTGGCGGATCGAGGTGACCGAGGCCGACGAACGTCGCGTCCATCGCCTGCGCCTGCATCCGCCGGTCGTGGTCGAACTCGAGGCGCCGTCGGAGACCGGCGACTAAGATTGCCTTTGCCTGCCGAGACGATTAGCGGAGGCGGGATGGAAATTTCCGATCTCCGCATCGCGCTGTTCAGCGGCAATTACAACATGACCGTCGATGGCGCCAACAAGGCGCTCAACCGGCTCGTCGGCTATCTGCTCAGCCAGGGCGCGGCGGTGCGCGTCTATTCGCCGACCGTCGCCAATCCCGATTTCGAGCCGACCGGCGACCTGGTCAGCGTGCCGTCGATGGCGATCCCGAACCGCCCCGAATATCGGATCCCGCTCCATTTTTCGGGCCGCGTGCGCGAGGATCTCGCCGCATTCGCCCCGAACATCATGCATATTTCCAGCCCCGACCGCGTCTGCCGTCAGGCCGCGGCCTGGGCGCGCCGCCGCCGCCTGCCGGTCGCCTGTTCGGTGCACACCCGCTTCGAAACCTATTTCCGCTATTACAACCTCTCGTTCATCGAACCGGTGATCGTCGCCTGGCTGCGCAAGCTCTACCGCAAATGCGATGCGCTGATCGCGCCGTCCGAAAGCTTCGCGCAGGTGCTGCGCGAGCAACGGATGAATTACGACATCGGCATCTGGACACGCGGGGTCGAGCGCGACGTGTTCAATCCCGGGCGGCGTGACAACAGCTGGCGGCAAAGCTGGGGCATCGCCGACGATGTCCCCGTCGTCGCCTTCCTCGGCCGGCTGGTGATGGAAAAGGGGCTCGACGTCTTCGCCGACGCGATCGACCAGCTCAACCGCCGCAAGGTGCGGCACGAGGTGGTGGTGATCGGCGAGGGCCCCGCCGGCGACTGGTTCGAATCGCGCCTGCCCGACGCCAAATTCGTCGGGTTTCAGGGCGGTCAGGACCTCGCCCGCGCGCTCGCCTCGTGCGATGTCTTCTTCAATCCCTCGGTCACCGAAACCTTCGGCAATGTGACGCTCGAGGCGATGGCGTGCGGGCTGCCGGTGGTGGCGGCGCGCGCGACGGGCAGCGCGAGCATCGTCAAGCATGGCGTGACGGGCTATCTCGTGTCGCCGGGATTGATCACCGGCTTCGCCGACCATCTGCAGCATTATTGCCAGGATGTCGGCCTGCGCGCCAAGCACGGCGCGGCGGCACTCGTCGAGAGCCATCACTATCAATGGGACGCGATCAACCAGACGGTCGCCGACACCTATATCCGGCTGATCCGGCAGAAACAGCGGCGGGGATAGGCGGCGGTGGCCGACGACCTGTTCGGTGACGATGCGCCGATGCGCGCCGCCGGCGGCCCGCTAGGCACGGCACCCCTCGCCGAACGGCTGCGTCCCAGGATCTTGTCCGAAGTCGTCGGGCAGGAACATCTGACCGGGTCCGACGGCGCGATCGGGCGGATGGTTGCCGCGGGCCAATTGTCGTCGATCATCCTGTGGGGTCCCCCAGGCACCGGCAAGACGACGATCGCGCGGCTGCTGGCGGAAGCGGTCGGCATGCGGTTCGCGCCGCTGTCGGCGGTCTTCTCGGGCGTCGCCGACCTCAAAAAGGTGTTCGCCGATGCCGAAAAGATGGCGGCGGCGGGCAAGCGCACCCTGCTCTTCGTGGACGAAATCCATCGCTTCAACCGGGCGCAGCAGGACGGTTTCCTGCCCTATGTCGAGCGCGGCACCGTGGTGCTCGTCGGCGCGACGACCGAGAACCCCAGCTTTGCCCTGAACGCCGCGTTGCTCAGCCGCGCGCAGGTGCTCGTCCTCCACCGGCTCGACCAGACGGCGATGGCGACCTTGCTGGGCCGTGCCGAGGAAGAGGTGGGCAAACCGCTGCCGCTGACCGATGCGGCGCGCGAGGCGCTGACCGCCAGCGCCGACGGCGACGGGCGTTTCCTGCTCAACCAGGTCGAGACATTGTTCGCGGCGGGCATCGCCGAGCCGCTCGACCCGGCGGCGCTCGCGCAGCTGCTCCACCGCCGCATGCCGGTTTACGACAAGGACCGCGACGGCCATTACAATCTGATCAGCGCGCTCCACAAGGCGCTGCGAGGGTCCGACCCGCAGGCCGCGCTTTATTATATGGCGCGCATGCTCGTCGCGGGCGAGGAGCCGCTCTATGTGCTGCGCCGCCTCGTGCGCTTCGCGAGCGAGGATGTGGGCCTCGCCGACCCGCAGGCGCTGGTGCAATGCCTCGCCGCGAAGGACGCGTACCAGTTTCTCGGCTCGCCCGAAGGCGAACTGGCGATCGTGCAGGCGTGCCTCTATCTTGCCACCGCGCCCAAATCGAACGCGGCCTATGCCGCGCAGAAAGCCGCCTTCGCCTCGGCGCGCGACACCGGCAGTCTCGCGCCGCCCGCGAACATCCTCAACGCCCCGACCAAGCTGATGAAGGACTTGGGGTACGGCGCGGGTTATGAATATGACCATGATGCCGAGGGCGGCTTTTCGGGCGCCGACTATTGGCCCGAGGAGATGGGGCCGCAGACCTATTACCGCCCGACCGACCGCGGCTTCGAAAAACGCATCGCCGAGCGGCTGGCTTGGTGGGACGAACAAAGGAAGGCGCGGGGGTGAGGACGGCTTTAGCAGCCCCAATGTTGGTCATCCCCGCGAAAGCGGGGACCCAGAGCGTCCTTAGGCTGACCCCACACTGGGTTCCCGCTTTCGCGGGAATGACAAGGTAAGGGAGTGACCGCTACCGTCCGCTCGTCCCCGCAAAAACCGCTTTCCTAATAAATCCCGGCATGATCTACCCTGTGGGATGACGGTGCCGCTTATCCCGAACTGCTTGCTGCTGGCCACCTCGGTCTACACCGGTCTTAAAGCGACAAAGGAGACATTTCGGACGCGTGCTTGCGTATCCTTTGTCTCCTTAAGGCGCGCTTGCCTCGGTCGCTGCTTCGCCTTAGCCATCGCATCGGGTCGCACCATGTCCGGGAAACAGCCATGTCTTTGACCCTTGCGCTCGCCGCCATCGCGACGCCCGTCATTTCCTGCCCCAGTGGCAGCATCGAAAGCGAATGCAGCCGCGCCGATGTCGCGGGGAAGATTGCGCTCGCGCCCGACCGCGTCGCGAAGATCGCCGACACTTGCCTCTATGATTATGGCGGTCGCTGCGGCGTCGAGGCGAGCGGGCGGATCGAGGTGCCCGAACGCGGCGGCACCTTGTTGTGGCAGAAATTGTCGCTCGCCCCGCGCGATGGTCCGGGCGCGTGGATGGTCGTACTGATCGCGCGCGATGCGGCGGGCAAGACGGCGCTTGCGGGCTTCGCCGAAAGCTCGGGCTCGATCGGTACTCCCGACCTCGTGTCGAGCAATGGCGAGCGGAGCCTCGTCCATGTCACCGGGACGCTGGCGGGCAGCGGCGGCGGCAACGCCGACGCGCTGTTCGCGGGGGAGGGCGCGGCGGCGACCTGGCACCAGATCGATATCGGCGGCTGGTACGACGAAGGCGGCAAGTTGCTCCCCAAGGGCTATTGGCTGCGCGGCCCCGCCGACTTCCGCTTCGACGAGATGTTCGCGATCGTCCCGGTTGCGCGCGACGGCGACGGCAATTGCTGTCCGCGCGGCGGGCAGGCGCTGTTCGACTATTCGATTGTCGGCGATCGGCTGGTTGTCGATGGCATGCGGTTCCAGCCGATGCAGCCGGCCGGGGACGCGGTGGAGCAGGTCGTGGTGCGCCCCAAGCCGCCAAGATACTGAGAGGCGGAGCCGACATGACACCGAAGTTCGACAGCTGGGCCGATGTCGTCGCCTTTGCCTGCGCGCTCCCCGATGTCGAAATGCTGCCTTTCTATGGTACGCCCTGTCCAAAGCTCAACGGCAAGGCGCTCGCTGCGCCGGGGCGCGAGGCGGGCAGCTTCGCGGCGATGTGCCAACCCGACGAAAAGGACATCCTGCTTGAAACCGATCCCAACACCTTCTGGCAAACCCCGCATTACGAGGGTTGGCACGCGCTGCTCGTCCGCTTCGGGGCGGACGATCCCGAACGTATCGCCGATGTCCTCCGCCGCGCCTGGTGGGACCGCGCCAAAAAGCAGCAGCGCCAGGCCTTTGGCGCGCGGCCCTGAGATGGTGCGGCGATTTGGGCTTGGCCTGCTCCTTGCGGCGACCGCGATCCCGGCGCACGCTGCGGAACCCAATGCCGAGATCAGCCGCGCGTGGGCGGCGGGTTATCGTGCCGGGGCCACCTGTTCGGCGCTGTGGAACGGCGCGGGCAAGGCGCTCGCCGATATCGAGCGCGACGAACTCACCAATATCTACCCCGAGATCGAACCCGATATGCGCCTGCAAAAGGCCGATATCGACGACAAGGCGAAGCGGGTGAGCGTGCGCTACCGAGAGGACATGCCGCCGCGCATCGCCGAATGGGACGGCGAACAGGGCTGTGTGACCTTGCCCATCGGCGCGGCGCCGGGCGAGCGGAGCGGCTATCGTCCCGGCCGGCCGAACCTCGACGACCAGCCATGGCCGCTCGGCGATCGCGACGCGCTGGCGCCGCGGCCGCGCAACGCGACACCTTATGAGCTGGCGACGATGGATATGGAGCGCTTCGGCGGGCGCACCAGTTCGCTTATGATCGTCAAGGGCGGCAAGATCGCGGTCGAATGGTATCAGCCGGGGCACGGCCTCCACACCGCGCAGCGCACCTTTTCGGTCGCCAAGTCGATGGCGGCGACGCTCATCGGCCATGGCGTGCTGAACGGCGACATCGACGTGACCCAGCCCACGATGATCGCCGACTGGCAGACGCCGGGCGATCCGCGCGCCGCGATCACCACCGAACAATTGATGCGCATGGCGAGCGGGCTGACCAGCGACACCGCGGGCAACCGCAGCGACGCCATTTACATGGGCGGCGCGTCGGTGCGGCAGTGGACGGTGCAATGGCCGCTGCTCAACCCGCCGGGCACCGTCTATCGCTATGCCAACAACGACACGTTGCTCGCGGTCCAGTCGCTCAAGGCCGCGCAGCAGAAGACCGAAGACGAAAAGAACAAACGCTCGGCGGTGATCCGCCGCGACCTGCACCTCGATCCCACCGCCTTCTTCGACCGGCTGGGCATGACCCGCACCTTCGCCGAGCATGACAAGGACGGCGATTATATCCTGTCGAGCCAGGTATCGACCACCGCGCGCGATCTCGCGCGGCTCGGCCTGCTCTACCAGAATGACGGGATGTGGGCCGGCAAGCGGGTTTTGCCCGAAAATTGGCGCCGCTTCGTCACGACGCCGAGCGGACCGCAGCCGGCCGGCGACTTCGGCTATGGTGCCGGCTTCTGGCTCTTCAACAAGTCCGATGGCATTCCCGCCGACGCCTTCGGCGCGTTCGGCAATCGCGGCCAATATATGGTCGTCATCCCCTCGCGCGGGCTGGTGATCGTGCGCCAGGGGTATGACGACGGCAAGGTGCGGCTCGACATCGCCGCGCTGGTCCGAGCGATCGTCGAGGCGGACGGCAGGCGCTAGCCCGGATAGCGCTCGAAGGTCGGCAGATCGCCGAGCGTTTCCATCCAGCCGATGCGCTCGGCGGTCTGGATCTGCACCTGTGCGGGGATCAGGTCGGGGTCGTCGAGCGTTGCGGACTGGACGTCGATCTGGCCCGGGAACACCGCGTCGCTGGTGTAGAAAAGCCCGGTGCCGCAATCGCCGCAGAAATGGCGACGGCCATGGTCGGACGAGGCATAGATTTTCGGCGTGCCGGTGACTTCCAGCTCGTCCTGCCCGACCAGCGCCCAGCCGACGAGCGGCGCGCCGGCGTGGCGGCGGCAGTCCTGGCAGTTGCACAGCGCGTGGTGGACGACGGTGGTCGGCATCGAATAGCGGATGGCGCCGCAATGGCATTGGCCGGTGGCGCGGGTGGGGGTCTCGCTCATGTTCCTCTCCTGTCGAATCGATATGCGGAACATAACGGAAACATTTTTGGAGTCCAGTTGCGGCACCCATGTCGTGGTTAACAGCAAATTAGGAGTTTCTATGCTGTTGTCGGCGAATGGGGACAATCGAACGAGCAGACGCGGAAAGGGGCGTGCCGGACTCGGCGAGGGCGGCCGTCTTTCATCGAGCAGGCCGTCCTTTGGCGCTGCTCCTCGCCTATGTCCTGCTGCTCTGTGCGTTCTATTCGGGTGACGCGAATCTCAGCCTGTTCTATCTGCACCGACAGGATCTGCCGCTGCTTCTGACGGGTCTCGGTCTGCTCGCGATCTGCTGCTGGCGGGTGGCGCCGCGTCCTGCGGCGTGGACGGCGGACTGGCGGCTGGCCTTGCTGATCGGAACCGGATTGGCGCTGATTTCCTGGGCGGGCCACAGCTGGATTCTCTCCGGCTATGACCTGAGCCGCGACGAACAGATGGCGTCGTTCGACGCGGCGGTGTTCGCCAACGGATCGCTGGCCGCGCCATTGCCGGGCATGTGGCGCGACCACGCGCCCGCGTTGAACACGATGTTCATGTATGCTGCCGATCCCCGGGCCGCGTGGGTGTCGGATTATCTGCCGCTGAACGCTGCGCTTCGCGCCTTGGTCGGCCTCGTCGTTGCGCCCGCGATAACCGGACCGCTGATGACGCTGCTCGGGGCTCTGGCCTTGTGGGGCTGCGCGCGGCGCATCTGGCCGGACAGCCGTGAGACCGCAGTTGTCGCGTTGCTGCTCTATGCGGGTTCGGCGCAAGTCGTCGTCACCGGCATGACGGCTTATGCGATGCCAGCGCATCTTGCATTGAATCTCTGCTGGCTGTGGCTCTTTCTCCGTCGCCGCCGATGGGCGGATATGGCGGCGCTGGCGGTCGGCTTTGCGGCGGTCGGACTGCACCAGCCGATCATGCATCCGATGTTCGCGGCGCCGGTACTTTTCCTCCTCCTGCTGGAAAAGGACTGGCGCCGCGCCGCGCTCTACTTCGTCGGCTATGCCGCAATCGGGCTTTTCTGGCTGTGGTGGCCTCACTGGATTTCGACGCTGGTACAGGTCGACGGTGCGATGCAACAGGTGCGCGATTCCGGTTATGCGGTGCGGTTGATGAATGCGCTGGCGGCGGGCGACGGGATGCGAATGGCGAATATGATCGCCAATCTAGCCCGCTTTGCCGCTTGGAATCATCTGCTGCTGATCCCGTTGCTGATTGCCGGCTTTCTGGCCGCGCGCCGAGATCGGTTGGCGGGAGCACTGGCGGGAGGGCTGATCCTGACGCTTGTCACCATGACCGTCATCCTTCCTTATCAGGGCCATGGTTTTGGGTATCGCTATCTTCACGGCCAGATCGGCAATTGCATCCTGCTCGCCGTTTTCGGGTGGCAGGCGATTGGCGCGGAGACAGGCCGATGGCGCACGCTGCTGCGCCGCACCACCTGCGCCGGCGCGCTGATTCTGTTGCCGTTGCAATTATGGTTCGCGCATGGCTTCTATGCGCCGGCCGCCGCCGCATCGGCGCGTATCGACCGCAGTGGAACGGATTATGCGGTGATTGGGGAGTCAGATGTGCCGTTTTCTGCGGATTTGGTGATCAATCCTCCCCGTCTGGACGGGCGCCCGATACGCCTGTTGCGTGGTGGCCTGAATCCGGAACTCGTAGGGATGCTCTGTGCGCGTCGGTCCACGGTCGCGATGGTCGAACCGACGCTTTTGAAGCCGGTCGTGGACTATTATGGTTTCGGAAAACTGCCGGATGCAGAGGAGGCGAGCAGGGACGCGGCGGCGCGATTGCGTGTTGCCGGCTGCACGGTGACGCATCTGCGATGACCGGGGCGCCTTCCCTGGATTCGCGGCTTGCCCGCGATCCTTCGCCCGGGGATGAGCGGGCCGTCGGCGTGGTCGGCGGTCGGCGGATCGCGCTCGTCAGTGCCTATTATCCCGCACATGGAGGGGGCATGGAACTCGCCTGCGCCGAACTCGCGGACGCTTTGCGGCGCGCAGGTATGCGTGTCGAGTGGCTTGCGCAAGCAGAGGGCGTGGTTCCGGAGCGGCCGGGCATCGACCATATACCCTTGGCCGGGACCGACTTCATCTACGCGCTCAGCGGCGTTCCCGCGCCGCTGCCGATGCCATGGACGCTGCCGACGATCGCGCGCGCGGTCCGGCGCGCTGACGTCGTCGTCATCGCGGAGGCCAATTTCGCGCTCAGCGTGGTCGCGTTTGTCGTGGCGAAATGGCATCGAAAGCCGATTTTCCTGGTCCAGCACGTGGGCGAACCATCGACGGTGTCGAAAATGGCCCGGGCCGTCATGCGAGCGGGCGAAGCACTGGCAGTGCGCCCGATGGTGCGCACCGCGGAGGCTGTGGTCTACGTCAGCCCCGTCGTCGCGCGGCATTTCGACGGAGTCCGTACGCGCCCTGATAGCGAGACTATCGGTCATGGTCTCGACCTCGGCCTATTTCGTCCTTCGGCTGGCGCGGACGAACGGGACGCCGATCGCGCGGCGTTGACACCCGGGCAAAATGGCAAGATTGCCGCCGTCGTCGGGCGCCTGACTGAAAGCAAGGGCATTATGGTGGTCGCGGAGATGGCCCGGCGGCGTCCGGACTGGACCTTTGCCATTGCGGGGACCGGCCCGGTCGACCCGGCCCGATGGGAACTGGGCAATGTAAGGATATTGGGGCAACTCGACCGGGCAGAGGTGGCGCGGCTTTACCGAGCGAGCGACACGCTGGTTCTTCCCAGCCCCTCGGAAAGCTTCTCGCTCGTGGTGCGCGAAGCGCTGGCATCGGGCTGTGGCGTCCTTTGCTCCGAACAGATATTGGAAACCGATGCTGGACTTGCACCTTTCATCGTGACCGAAGAGGTCGATTTGCGCGATGTGGCGGGCACGGCTCAGCATTTCGCCGCTGCGCTGGACCGGACGCCGACCGCGTCGGCGGATGAGGCGCGCGCCTATGTTGCGCGGCAATGCTCCCCGGATTTTTTGTTCAGTCGCTATCTGCGACTGATCGAAAGGCTGGCGGGCAATTGCGGACATCGTGCATGACGCGACGCACCCGCTTTATCCTCATCATTTCTTCCATCGCCTTGGCTGGGCTTGCGATGGCGCTGTGGGTGCGGAGCTTCGGTGTGTCGGGCGCCGAGTTTCAGACGCTTTTTGATCATCTCATTCTATGGCCCGTCGTGCCGCTCCTTGCTCTGGTGGTCGGCCATGTCGCCTTGTCGTCGTGGCGCTGGTCGCTGATAGAAGAGGTGCTTTCCGGCGTTCGCCCGCGGTTCGGCCCGGCCTTCGCAACAGGTGCCTTCGCGCAGGGACTGGGAACGTTCCTGCCGTCTCCGCTCGTCAACGTCGCCTGTCGCGGACTCGCAAATCGCCTTAGCGGGACGAGTGGTCTTCGGGGCGCACTGTCGGGTGGCATCGATCAGGTCGCCGATTTCGCGGTCGTGCTGCTGCTGGCGATACCGGCCATCGCGGCGTTCGTTCACCGCGATATCCTGATATATCTATGGGGCTGCGCGTTGATGGTGCCGCTCGGACTGGGCATGATATTCTTGTTGCCGACCGCGATCGGGTGGTTTCGTCCGCCGGCTTTTCTGCGCCGCGTGCATGACGCCGCGTCACGGTTCGACCGAGTGACCCTGTGCAAACTCTATGGCATTTCGCTTGCGCGGTTCATCAGTCTCACGCTGATGAATATCGCCGTTCACGCTGCAATCGGTACCGTGACGATTGCGGCCATTCTTGTAGGTGTGCCACTGGTAGCGTTGGCGACGTCCGTCGCGATGCTCCCTGGCGCCTTTGGCATTTCCGAATGGAGTTTCTCGGTCATTTTCGCGGGTTTCTCGATCGGAGCGGCCGATATTGTCCTGTTCGTGCTCGCCAACCGCATCCTGCTGACCGGTACATCGCTGGCGGTTGCCGCAGCGACGCTGTCGATCAAGGCGTCCGGCTGGCTCGTCGGACCGTCGCGCCGGCAGCGTCCCGATCGCTGAGCGTTTTGTTCAACCCTGGTTTTTCAGACG
Organism: Sphingopyxis sp. EU05-FHT14B03; assembly: GCF_058790875.1. Classification (NCBI taxonomy): domain Bacteria; kingdom Pseudomonadati; phylum Pseudomonadota; class Alphaproteobacteria; order Sphingomonadales; family Sphingopyxidaceae; genus Sphingopyxis; species Sphingopyxis sp. EU05-FHT14B03. Next base: position 67,373 of record NZ_JBYTDC010000004.1, on the reverse strand, counting down.
CGCCTCGATGCCTGGCAGTTCAAGATACCGAAGCAGCTTCGCTTCTTTGCGGCCGCGCGTCACCGTGTCGAGGATCAGGCCGCAGAACAGGCTGAGGAAGCCGAGGATCATCGTCCCCGTTGCAAGGATCGCGGTGGGCAGGCGCGGCACGGTGCCGCTACGCATATATTCCGCGATCACCGGATAACCGAATATCAGCGAGGCCGTCATCATCGCCAGCGCCACGATACCGAACAGGAAGAATGGCCGCTCCTGTTTGAGCAGGGTGACGATCGTCCACAGGATGCGGAAGCCGTCGGACACCGTCTGCAGCTTGCTTTCGGATCCCTCGATGCGATCCTTGAACCGCGTTGGCATCTCGGCGACCGGCATCGCCAGTTGCAGCGCGTGGATCGTCAGTTCGGTCTCGATCTCGAAACCCTGCGACATCAGGGGAAAGGACTTCACGAACCGCCGCGAAAAAATGCGGTAACCGCTGAGCATATCGCTGAAGCCGCCGCCGAACATGGTGCGGACGAGCGAGGTCAGCATCCAGTTGCCGAAGCGGTGCGCCGGACGATAGGCCGTGCCGCTGGTATCGACACGGGTGCCGACGACCATGTCGAGCCCATTGTCGACCAGTTCGGCGACAAGCGACGACACCGCCGACGCGTCATAGGTCTCGTCGGCGTCGCACATGATATAGATGTCGGCGTCGATGTCCGCGAACATGCGACGGACGACAAAGCCCTTTCCCTGGCGCTTTTCCGAGCGGACGACGGCCCCGGCGCTCTGCGCCACCGCGACGGAATCGTCGCGGCTGTTGTTGTCATAGACGTAGATGGTCGCATCGGGCAGCGCGGCGCGGAATCTCTCGATCACCGTTCGCAGCACCAGTCCCTCATTGTAACAGGGAAGCAGTACTGCGACCCGTATCGCCTCGTCGTTCCCGGGAACGTCGTTCGCCGCATCGAACTGGCCCACGCGCATGAACATATGCCGGAAAATCCCTGTCTAGCCCCACCGAATTCCTTTCCGGGAGCTAGACACAATTGGTTAACAAGCCCTTAGAAGAAAGCCGGAAGGTTGGATTTTTGGCGCCGTGGCGGGCGGGCGCGCCGCCGCCTCGCGGATGTCAGTCGCCGAGGTCGACCTGATGCGCCTTGGCCCAATCGGCATATTGGGCGCGGGGCGTCGATGTCGGCTGCGCGAGGATCGCAGGGATGTCGCGCCGCAATGCGGCAAGGTCGAGCGAGCGGATCATCGCCTTGACCGGCCCCACGCCAGCCGGGGTGATCGACAGCCGCTCGATGCCGATGCCGAGCAGCGCCATTGCTTCAAGCGGGCGTCCGCCCATTTCGCCGCACACGCCCAGCGTGACCTTCGAGCCCGCGACGGTCTTCACGACGCGTGACAGGAAACGCATCACCGTCGGCGACAGCCAGTCATAGCGTTCGGCGAGGCGCGGGTGGGCACGGTCGGCGGCGAACAGGAACTGAGTGAGGTCGTTGGTGCCGATCGACAGGAAGTCGAGGTGCGGCAGCATGAGATCCAGTGTTTCCGCCAGTCCCGGCACTTCCAGCATCGCGCCATAACGGATCGCGACCGGCAATTTCTTGTTGTGGCTGGCGAGCCATGCGCGCTGGCCGACGAACAGCGCGCGCGCCGCTTCATATTCCCATGGCTCGGACACCATCGGGAACATGACGTTGAGCGTCCGCCCCGCCGCCGCTTCCATCAGCGCGCGCGCCTGGACCTTGAGCAGGCCTTCGCGTTCAAGCGCGAGGCGCAGCGCGCGCCAGCCCATCGCCGGATTTTCCTCGAGCACCGTGTCGGTGTTCATATAGGGCAGCGCCTTGTCGCCGCCGATGTCGACGGTGCGAAAGATCACCGGCCGGTCGCCCGCGGCGTCGAGCACGTCGCGATAGAGGCGCTGCTGACGCTCGCGTTGCGGCATCGTCGCCGACACCAGGAACTGGAACTCGGTGCGGAACAGCCCGATACCGCGCGCCCCGGTCAGATCGAGCGCCGCAATATCCTCGCGTAGCCCGGCGTTGATCATCAGTTCGATCGACACGCCGTCCTTGGTCACCGCCGGCAGGTCGCGCAGCGCCGCAAGATTGGCGCGGCGCTTCTGCGAAACCTCCAGCTTGGCGTCGAAAGCGTCGTCTGTCGACGGGCTGGGACGGACGTGCACCGTCCCATCGGCCGCGTCGAGCAACAGCATGTCGCCGTCGCGGATGACGGTGCGGACATCGCGCACGCGCCCAATGACCGGCACCCCCATCGCGCGCGCGACGATGATGACATGCGCTGTCAGCGACCCTTCCTCGAGCACCACGCCCTTCAGACGGCGGCGATCATATTCGAGCAGTTCGGCAGGGCCGAGGTTGCGCGCGATCAGGATCGAATCCTGCCGCAACCCCATCTGCGCCGCCGTGCCGAGCTGGCCGGAAACGATCCGTATCAGCCGATTGGAGAGGTCCTCCAGGTCGTGCATCCGGTCGCGCAGCAGCGGATCGTCGATCTGGCGCATCCGCATGCGGGTGCGTTGCTGGACGCGCTCGATCGCCGCCTCGGCGGTCAGGCCGCTGTCGATCGCTTCGTTGATCCGCCGCGACCAGCCCTCGTCATAGGCGAACATCTTGTACATCTCGAGCACTTCGTCATGCTCGCCGCCGACGCCGAATTCGGCTTGGCTCGCCATGCGGTCGATCTGTTCGCGCATCTTGTCGAAGGCCGCGTAAACTCTGTGACGTTCGGCTTCGGTATCCTCGGCGACGGTATGTTCGATGACGACGCGCGGCTGGTGGAACACCGCGACGCCGCGGCCCATGCCATCGACGAGTTTCTGGCCGGTCAGCCGCTGGCTCGACTGGTCGGCCTCGGCAGCGTCGATCCGTGCGGTGGTGTCGACCAGGTCAGCGTTGGCGATCAGTTCGGACAGCACCATCGCGACGGTCTGCAGCGTCTCGATCTCGATATCGTCATAGCGGCGCGGGTCGCTGTGCTGGACGCAGAGAACCCCGACCGCACGCTCGCGGCGGATGATCGGCACCCCGGCAAAGCTATGGAACAATTCTTCGCCGGTTTCGGGGCGATAGGAGAAGTCGGGATGCGCCGCCGCTTCGTCGAGGTTGAGCGTCTCGATCTGTTCGGCGATCGTGCCGACCAGACCTTCGCCAAGACCGAGGCGCGTGACATGCACCGCCTCCTGCTTCAACCCGCGCGTCGCATAAAGTTCGAGCGCACCCTCGCGCAGCAGATAAATCGAGCAGACCTCGCTATCGAGGCATTCGCCGATGATACCGACGACCTGGTTGAGCTTGCCCTGCGCGTGGGTGCGCGCGGCCATCACCTCGTGCAGCCGCGTCAGGATCGTGCGCGCCGACTGGGCGGCGGTCGAGGGCGGGGGCGGGGCGTTTGTCATGTCCCGACGGTGCTAACAGATGCCGTGCCCCGACGCCAAGGGCGTGCGTGAATATTTACTGTTCGCCGCCTAGTTGCCCGGATTGGCCCCGGGGCGTCGTCGGACTATAAGCGGCGCCCGGCGCGGTCGTCGTCGTCGGGCCATAGATCACGCTCGGGTTTGTCGTCAGCGGGGCCGGTGCGCTCATGATCGGCGGCGGGGGCGCATATTTGGCGTCCCATTCCATGACGTCGAGCTGGTATTTCGCATAGGCTTCATAGAAATCGACGAAGGGCTGGTCGAGCCGCGCAAGATGGGCTGGTGCCTGCGCGACGACGTCGGCGGGGGGTGTCGTCGACACGATCTGCGCGACCTCGTTGGCGCGCGCGCAGAAGGCGCGCTGGGCAGGCGGCTGCGCGAAATAGTTGAACAACTGGGTCGACAGGCGATCACGCTCCTTGATGCCGTTCGTCTTGTTCGCCTTGCCGAGGTCGGTGATGACGGTCTTTTCAGTCGCCTTGATCGCTTTGCCATGCGACTTGATGATATTGTTGTAGGCTGAAACCAGAGTGGCTTCCTCCAGCCCGCGGCAGCCGATCGCGGCGACGTTCAGCGCGATCTTCATCTGCCAGAAGGCGCGGTCGCCGGTGACGTTGCTGTTCGCGGTCACGAAGCGTCCGTCGATCGCGCGACCGGGCAGGATCTGGGTCAGCGAGGCGTTGCCGGGCGGCAGCGGGCGCGGCGGTACGATGATCACGACCGGCGGCGGAGGCGGCGGGGGAGGCGGCGGGGGCGGCGGCGGCGGCTTGGTGCAGCCCGCGATGCTCGCAAGCAGTCCGACGACGATAATCTTCCGCAACAAAGTCATGCTCCACTCCCCAGCCGCCAAATCATGCGGCATCAACCCCGGGCCTGCAAGGCGGCTTCGGCCTGCTGCACCAGCGACGCGATGATTTCCCCCACGGTCTCTTCGCCGGTTACCATACCGACAGATTGCCCTGCCATTAACGAACCGTTTTCGACGTCGCCGTCGATCACCGCGCGGCGCAGCGCGCCAGCCCAATAATGTTCGATCTGCAACTGTGCCTCCAGCATGTCGACGCTGCCGCCGTCGAGCAGATTGGCGACTTCGCGCTGCTTGGCGGTGAATTCCTCGGTGCCAGCATTTTTCAGCGCACGCACCGGGATGACAGGCAGGCGCGGGTCGATCTGGACGCTGGCGACGGCGTCACGCGCCGAAGCGCGGATGAAGGCCTTTTTGAAATTGGGGTGCGCGATGCTTTCGGTCGCGCAGACGAAGCGAGTGCCGAGTTGGACGCCCGAGGCGCCCATCTCCAGATAGCCCGCGATCGCCTCGCCGCGGCCGATGCCGCCGGCGACGAAGATCGGCACCTCGTCCGCGAGCGCGGGCAGGATTTCCTGCGCCAGCACGCTCGTCGACACGGGGCCGATATGTCCACCGGCTTCCATGCCCTCGATCACCAGCGCGTCCACGCCGGAACGGACCAGCTTCTTGCCCATCGCCAGCGTCGGCGCAAAGCAGATCACCTTCGCGCCGGATGCCTTGATCGCCTCGAGGCTGCCCTTGGGCGGCAGGCCACCGGCGAGCACGACATGCCCGACGCGATGCTTCGCGCAAATGTCGATCAGGTCGAACAATTGCGGGTGCATGGTGATCAGGTTGACGCCGAAAGGCTTGGTCGCGAGCGCCTTGGTCGCCGCGATTTCGGTATCGAGCAATTCGGGCGTCATGGCACCACAGGCGATCACGCCGAAACCGCCGGCGTTGCTGATCGCGCTGACCAGGTTTCGCTCCGAAACCCAGCTCATCGCACCGCACAAAATCGCGTATTCGCTGCCCAGAAGCGCGGTTCCGCGCGCCATCAGATCGTTAATTTTTGTCATCGCACACGCCTTTGCCAGCACTGGGAGTCGCGCGCAATCCCTAGCGTCCCGCGCGTGCAAAACGCGCCGATCGGCAAAATTTCGCTTGGGCGTGCGAACCGGGCCTTTCGCCGCAGAAAGCAAATCAATCATTGTCAACTAAATCGATTGGCATATGCTTGTGGACGAATCGACAGGGTGTCGCAGGGAAAGGGAAACAAATGTCCGCTTCAGCAGAAAAGGCTCCGGTCCAGCGCGAGGCTGTGTCGCGTTCCGTCCAGACGGTGCTCGACGCGCTTGAAAAGCTGCGCTTCGGTGCGATCCAACTTACCGTGCATGAAGGCAAGCTGGTGCAGGTCGATATCACCGAGCGCCATCGCTACCCGAACTGATCCATCTCCCAAGGGGGCTAGCCTTTGCCCCATCCTTAAAATGCCGCAGACCGGACCGCCGGATGTGGCAATTTTTCGTGCAACTTCAAAGCAACAGGAAAATTGTCATGACCGCGAGATATCCGTCCGTGCGTGGCCGCTTGTCGGCCAGCGCCATCACCCTGTCCTTCGTGCTCGCCTTCGCGGCGCAGCCGGCCGTTGCGGCGGAGGGCGCCACGACTGCCGATGAGGAAGCCGCCACTTCGGCCACCGCCACAGCGCAGGACGATGATGTCAGCCGTGGCGATATCATCATCGTCACCGCCCGCCGCCGTCAGGAAACGGCGCAGGAAGTGCCTGTCGCCATCTCGGTGATCCGTGGCGATTCGATCGAGGCGACCGGCAATTTCAACGTCGTGAAACTCCAGCAGCTCGCGCCGACGCTGCAGGTCTATACCTCGAACCCGCGCAACACCTCGGTCAACATCCGTGGCCTTGGCGTTCCCTTCGGGCTGACCAGCGACGGCTTCGAGCAGGGCGTCGGCATCTATGTCGACGACGTCTATAATTCGCGCGTCGCCGCCGCGACCTTCGACTTCCTCGACGTCGACCAGGTCGAGGTGCTGCGTGGGCCGCAGGGCACGTTGTACGGCAAGAACACCACTGCCGGCGCGATCAACATCACGACCAACCAGCCGACCTTCGATTTCGAGGGCCGCGCCGAAGTGACCGTCGGCAATCTCAATTTGCGCCAGGCCAAGGCGGCGGTCTCCGGTCCGCTGTCGGACAAGATCGCGGCGCGCATCGCGATCGCCACCACCAGCCGGCGCGGCACTTTGTTCAACACCCGGACCGACCGCTGGATCAACGAGCAGGACAATCTGGGCCTTCGCGGCCAGCTTCTGTTCCAGCCGAACGAGGATCTCAGCATCACGCTGGCGGGCGACTACAGCAAGCAGGACCCCGAGTGCTGCGGCACCGCCTTTGTTCGCGTCGGGACGACGCAGCGGGCGCTCACCCGCCAATATGACGCGATCATCGCCCGGCTGGCCGCTGCCAACCCCGGCTATAATTACACGGTGCCGAGCCGCAACGTCTATGATCGCCTGACCGACATCGATGCCAGCCTCAATGCCGGCAACAAGATCGGCGGCGCTTCGCTGCGCGTGAAGTGGGATGTCGGTCCCGGCACCTTCACCTCGATCACCGCCTGGCGCTTCTGGGACTGGCTGCCCGAGAACGACCGCGACTTTACCGGCGCTTCGGTCGTCGCGAGGTCGCAGAACCCGTCGCAGCAGGATCAGTATAGCCAGGAATTCCGCTATAATTACGAAGGCGACAAGATCGACTTCGTCGCCGGCCTGTTCGGTTTCAGACAGCGGATCGATACCCAGGGTACCGAGCAGCAGGGGATCGACGCCACGCGCTACAGCCTGGCGCCGTCCACCGATCCGACCAATGTCTATAATCGCCCCGAGGTCCTCAACGGCCTGACCGCCTCCAATACCCAATTTCTGAAGGCCGACAGCGCGGCATTCTATGGGCAGCTTAGCTATAACCTGACGCCGGAACTGACCATCCAGCCGGGTATTCGCGTCAATTACGACAAGAAAGAGGGCTTTTATCAGCGCGTCGTGACCACAGGGGCGGGGCAGGTGATCACCAGTTGCGCCCCGACGGCGACCGCAGGCAATGCCGTGCTGACAGCGCAGTGCGGCATCTATCAGCCGCAGCTCACCGCGCCGTCGGTGAGCGACTGGAACTTCAGCTACGACCTGAACGTGAATTACAAGGTCGCGCCGGACGTGCTGGCCTATGCGACCTATGCCAAGAGCTTCAAGACGGTCGGCATCAACCAGAACGGCCTGCCGCTCGATACGAACAATCAGCCCGTCCTCAGCGCCAGCACGGTGAAGCCCGAATCGGTCAACCATTTCGAAGTCGGCCTCAAGACCCAATTCTTTAACCGCCTTGCCACCTTCAACCTCACCGCCTTCCGCACGGAGATCAAGAATTTCCAGGCGACGGTGAACGGCGGCCAGTTCGGCACGGTGCGCGGCTATCTGGCCAATGCGGAGAAGGTGGTTTCGCAGGGGCTTGAAGCGGATTTCAAGATCCGCGCCAGCGACCGCTTCACGGCCTATGCCAACGGCGCCTATACCGACGCCAAATATCAGAAATTCACCAGCGCGCCATGCCCGCCCGAACTGTCCGGCGGCACGACCGCCGGCGTCGGCGTGACGCCGGGCGCGGCGGGTGTTCCCGGTGCGCTCAGCCCGCGCCAGTGCGATATCTCGGGCCAGCGCCTGCCGGGCGTGTCGAAATATGCCTTCTCCTACGGCGCCGAAGCCAATGCTCCGGTCACGCTGCTGGCGAAGGAAGGCCAAGTCTATTTCGGCATCGACGGCAATTACCGTTCGCATTGGAATTCGAACGCGTCGCCGTCGATCTACACCGACGTCAAAGGCTATGCGCTGACCAACTTCCGCGCCGGCTTTCGCGGTGACGGCATCGACGTCTTCGCCTGGGTCCGTAACGCCTTCGACGTGAACTATGTCGATCTGTTGCAGGTCGCACCCGGCAACACCGGTCTGATCGCCGGTACGGCCGGCGATCCGCGGACATGGGGCGGGACGGTCAAGGTCAGTTTCTGATCCCCACCGCCTTCGGACAAAGGAAAAGGGGCCGCTCCGGCAGGAGCGGCCCCTTTCTCATGCAGCCTGCCCGTCAGCGCTGCTGCTGGTTGTCGCGGTCCTGGTCGGGCCGCTGACCGCCCTGCTGGCGATCCTGGCCGCCCTGCTGTTGCTGCTGCTTGCGACGTTGTTCCTCGTCGCGCTGCTGCTGCTCGTTGGGGTTTTGGTTAGCCACTTGCTCTCTCCTATTCGCCGCGCCGGGGGTGGGCGTGACCCTCGATCAACCCTTGGGCCTTCCCGCTGTTGCATCCGCCGCGCCGCCTTTCGCCGGGGCGTGGCGGCGGCGCGACCAACGTCATTTCCTTGCCGCAACCCGCGACGCTGTGATCGGTTCGTTCAATGACTGAATTCAGCTTATTCGGTTATGTCGATGGAGGGGGGCCGCCTATCCTTTCCATCCCAAGGCGAAAGGATGACCCCATCGACTCGCGGCCAGCCCCTGCCGAAGCCTGTCCCGCGACCCTCGCGTCGGCGCGTCATGCGCCGGTCATCGCCCGCCGCCACGATCAGCAAACAAAAAACCCCAAAGGAGAGACTGCATGAACGACCAGACCCCCATCGGCAGCGGTTGCCCGGTTCACCAGCCCGGCGGCGTCCGCGCGCTGCTCGGCCGCACCAACAAGGACTGGTGGCCGGATATGCTGGCGACCGAGATCCTTACCCCCAATGGCTCGTCGAACCCGCTCGGCGCCGACTTCGATTATTCGAAGGCGTTCGCGTTGCTCGACTATCGGGCGCTGAAGAATGACCTGACCGCGCTGATGACCGACAGCCAGCCCTGGTGGCCGGCGGACTATGGCCATTACGGTCCCTTCTTCATCCGCATGGCCTGGCACGCCGCGGGCACCTATCGCACCGCCGACGGGCGCGGCGGCGCCAACAGCGGGCAGCAGCGTTTCGCGCCGCTCGACAGCTGGCCCGACAACGGCAACCTCGACAAGGCCCGGCGCCTGTTGTGGCCGATCAAGCAAAAGTACGGCAACAAGATCAGCTGGGCCGACCTGTTCATCCTGACCGGCAATGTCGCGATCGAAAGCATGGGCGGCCCGGTCTTCGGTTTCGGCGGCGGCCGAGCCGATGTGTTCGAGCCCGAGCGCGACATCTATTGGGGTTCGGAGGACAAATGGGTCAACGAGGGCGTCCAGACCCGCATCGACCCCGACAAGGGACTGGAAGCGATCGAAGGGCCGCTCGCCGCGATCCAGATGGGGCTGATCTACGTCAATCCCGAAGGGCCGGGCGGCAACCCCGATCCGCTGTTGTCGGCGCGCGACATCAAGGAAACCTTCGAGCGCATGGCGATGGACCATGAGGAAACCGTCGCGCTGACCGCGGGCGGCCACACATTCGGCAAGGCGCATGGCAATGGCGATGCCTCGCTGCTCGGCGCGGCGCCCTCGGGCGGCGACCTGGCGGCGCAGGGCTTCGGCTGGGTCAGCAGCCACGAAAGCGGCGGCCTCGGCGAGCATAGCGTCACCAGCGGCATCGAAGGCGCGTGGGTGAATACCCCGACCGAGTGGTCGGAGAATTATTTCCGCCTGCTGCTCGACTATGATTATGAGCTGGTCCACTCGCCCGCCGGTGCGCAGCAGTGGCAGCCGGTGAACCAGAAGGAAGAGGACAAGGCGCCCGCCGCGTGGGACCCGAACATCAAGGTTCCGACCATGATGACCACCGCCGACATGGCGCTGAAGGTCGACCCCGAATTCCGCGTGATCAGCGAGAAATTCCGTAACGACCATGACGCGTTCAAGGACGCCTTCGCTCGTGCATGGTTCAAGCTGACCCACCGCGACATGGGGCCGAAGGTCCGCTATCTCGGGCCCGAAGTGCCCGCCGAAGACCTGATCTGGCAGGATCCGATCCCTGCCGGCGCTGCACCCTCCGACGCCGACGTCAAGGCGGTGAAGGACAAGATCGCCGCCAGCGGCCTGACCGTCAGCGAACTGGTCAAGGCGGCGTGGGCCTCGGCGAGCACCTATCGCAAGTCGGACTTTCGTGGCGGCGCCAATGGCGCGCGCGTGCGGCTGGCGCCGCAAAAGGACTGGGAGGTCAATGAACCGGCGATCCTCGGCAAGGTGCTGGGCACGCTCGACGGCCTGCGCGGCAATCTGTCGCTGGCCGACACGATCGTGCTGGGCGGCGTGGTCGGCCTGGAAAAGGCGATCAAGGATGCGGGCTTCGGCGTGACGGTGCCCTTCACCGGCGGCCGCGGCGATGCGAGCGCCGAACAGACCGACGCCGACAGCTTCGCGGTGATGGAACCCGAGGCCGACGCCTTCCGCAATTATCTCGGCAAGAAGAAGCTGGCGGTGAAGACCGAGGAAATGATGCTCGACCGGGCGTCCTTGCTGGGTCTGTCGGTTCCCGAAATGACGGTGCTGGTCGGTGGCCTGCGCGTCCTCGGCGCCAATCACGGCGATCGCGGTCATGGCCATTTCACCAAGCGTTCGGGCCAGTTGACCAACGACTATTTCGTCAACCTGCTCGACATGACCAATGTGTGGAAGGCCGTCGATGGATCGGGCGACGAGGAATATGTCGCGACCGACCGCAAGAGCGGTGGCGAAACCTGGCGCGCCACCCGCGCCGACCTGGTGTTCGGTTCCAACTCCGAACTGCGCGCGGTTGCCGAGGTCTATGCCGAGACCGGCCATGAGGAGAAGTTCGTGAAGGACTTCGTCAAGGCCTGGACCAAGGTGATGAACGCCGACCGTTTCGACCTTGCCTGATCGGTAATAGCGACGGGTCGCAGGAACCCGCCCCCGGGGATATCGACCCGGGGGCGGGTTTTCTTTTGGCTTAAAGCGACAAAGGATACGCACGCACGCGTTCAAAATGTCTCCTTTGTCGCTTTAGCGAAGCCTTCGTCACGCAGTACGGCGTGGACGACCGCCATGTCGGGACCGCCGCTGACGTCGATGGCTCCGCCCTTCAGGACGCGGACGGTGGTGACGCCGTTGAGCGCGCGGTCCATCGCGATGCTGAACTGGTGCGTGCGGCCCATCACGATGGCGCGGTCCCACGCGGCGGCGAAGCTTGCCGCCTCCGCCCGTTCGCGGAGGCGATAGGCGGACGCCCGGCCCATGCCGACGGCGCGTGCCGCCTTGCCCACCGAACTCATCGCTTCGAGCGCGCGGATGAAATTGGCCTGGGTTTCGGGCGTCCAGCCGTCGGCGCGATGGCGCTGCGCGGGGACGGCTGCGAAGGCGAGGCAGGTGCCGGCGAGGAGCGCGGCGGGTGAGTCGGTCTGTTCCATCTGCCAGTTTGGAACATAGCGGGATATTTTAGGAAAGAAGTTTTTTGGGTGGGGGACTGGAGGACTGGTTTGGGGTGGAGAGAGGACGTTTTTTAAACCGTCGCCCCCGCGAAGGCGGGGGCCGCTAACGGCCTATTTCCGAATCGCTGCGTAAACCGACAGCGGCCCCCGCTTTCGCGGGGGCGACGTCTTGTTTCGGTCGTTACCGGCCATTTCATTCCTCCCTGTCGCGAAGCGATGGGGAGGTGGCAGCGCGAAGCGCTGACGGAGGGGCGATGGCGCCAGCGTCGCTGGGCCCCTCCACCATCCGCTTCGCGGACGGTCCCCCTCCCCATGGCTGCGCCACACGGAGGATTTTTTGTGGCCGGTCTCCACCCTAGTGCGCGTCCCTCGGCGCCGGGCCGCCGATTGGCGGCGGCTTGCAGAAGGGGATCATGACCAGCGCGGCGAGGAAGATATAGGACATCAGGCGGAAGACATCGTCGAACGCCAGCGTCAGCGCGTGGCGGCCGACGAGCCGGGCCATCGTCGCGTCGGCCATCAGCGCGGCCTGCTGCGGGTCCGACACCCAGGTGCCGATATAGTGGGTCAATTGCGCGGCCGCTTGCTGCGCGCCCTGCGCCGACTGGCCGAGCGCTTCCGAAATGCGCAGCGCGTGGAGGCGCGCATTGTCGCCGAGCCAGGTGTTGACCAGCGCGATGCCGATGGCGCCGCCGAGATTGCGCATCAGGTTGAACAGGCCCGAGGCATAGCGCAGCTCGGCGCCCTCGAAATTGCCGAGCGCGAGGCCGACCGAGGGGACGATGCACAGCATGATCGCAAAGCTGCGCACGACCTGCGGCCAGAACAGCGCGGCGAAACCCCAGTCGGGGGTCATGAAGCTGAACATCCATAGGCCGAGCGCGAACAGGCTGAGTCCGAAGGTGATGATGATGCGCGGGTCGACGCGCTGCGATAGCGCGGCGGCAATCGGCACGCCGAGCAATTGCGCCAGCCCTGAGACGAACACCGTCGTCCCGATTTCGGCGGCATTATAGCCGCGCACCCGGCCGAGGAAGATCGGGACGAGATAGGTGCCGGCATAGAGGCCGAAACCGATCACGAGGTTGAAGACGCAGGCAAAGGCGAAAGTCGGCTTGCGGAAGGGCGTGAGTTTGACGATCGGCCCATCGGAGCGGAAGGAGCGTTCGAGGAACAGCGCGAAGGCGACGAGCGACAGCCAGGCGGCGATCGCGATCGACGGCTCGCTGAACCAGTCGTGCTTCGGCCCTTCCTCGAGCACATATTCGAGCCCGGCGAGGAAAACCGCCATCGACCCAAGATGCACCCAGTCGATCCGGCGCAGCATCGACCAATCCGCCTTGTCGACGCGTACCAAGGCGAGGATCGCGATCGTAACCGCGATCCCCGGCGCGACATTGATGAAGAACACCCAGCGCCATCCCAGCGCATCGGTGATCCAGCCGCCGACCGTCGGGCCGAGCGTGGGCGCGAGCACCGACACCATGCCGAGGATCGCGGGGATCATCGCGCGCTGCTTGCCCTCGAACAGCATATAGCCGGTGGCGAACACCGTCGGCACCATCGCGCCGCCGACAAAGCCCTGGATCGCGCGGAACAGGATCATCGATTCGATGTTCCACGCGAGCCCGCACGCCATGCTGGCGATGGTGAACAGCCCCGCCGACGCCGCGAACAGCCAGCGCGTCGACATCGCCTGCGCGAGGAAGGCGGCGAAGGGGATCATCACCAGTTCGGCCATCAGATAGGCGGTCTGCACCCAGCTGATCTCGTCGGGGGCGGCGCTGAGCCCCGCTTGCACCTCGTTGAGCGAGGCGGCGACGATCTGGATGTCGATCAGCGCCATGAACTGGCCGAACGCCATCACCGCGAAGATCAGATATTTGCGCGAATTGGGCATCGCCGCCGGGTTGAACGGCGTGTCGGCGGGAGCGGGGCCTGACCCGGCGGAGAGGGGAATCGATGCCATCGGGCTTGTGTCCTGCTGCCTTTATATTATATGCATCATATAAAGGAGATCGCAAGTGCGCTATTCGAGTGGGCATCGCGCCGAAACGCGCGAACGGGTGTTGAAGGAAGCGGCGAAGGAAATTCGCGCCAAGGGTCCCGACAATGTCGCGGTCGCGGGCATCATGGCGCGCGCGGGACTGACCCACGGCGGCTTTTATGCCCATTTCCCATCGAAGGACGCGCTGGTCGGCGAGGCGATCGGGACGATGTTCGCCGATGCGCGGGCGCGGACCGAGCGGATCGATGCCGCCGGCGATCCGAAAGCCGTGTTGCGCGCCTATGTCGATTTCTACCTCTCGCCCGCGCATCGCGACAGTCGCGACCGGGGGTGTCCACTGCCGACGCTGTCGGGCGATTTCGCGCGGTCCGAACCCGCGACGCGCGACCGGTTCGGCGCCGGGGTGGTCGGCATTGCTTCGCGCCTTGCCGTGCCGCTGGCGACGCTCGGTTGCACCGATGCCGAGGCGGAATCGCATGCGCTGCTCGCGCAGCTTGTCGGCGGGGTCGCACTGGCGCGCGCGGTCGGCGATCCCGCGCTCTCCGACGCGCTGCTGGCCGACACCCACGCCAGCATCGTCGCGCGCTATGGACTGGAGATCGCGCCATGACGCTTGCCAAGGTGCAGGGGCTGATCGCCGCGGGCGGGCGCCCGCCGATCGGGCATACGCTGGGGTTTCAGCTCGTCGATGCGGGCGAGGGTTGGGCGGCGTTCGAGGGGGTGCCGGGACCCGAACATTATAATCCGATGGGAACGGTCCATGGCGGCTATGCCGCGACCCTGCTCGACTCGGCCTGCGGCATCGCGGTGGTGACCAGGCTCGCCGACGATCAGGCGATGACGACGCTCGAACTCAAGACCAGCTATCTGAAGGCGATGACCGACAAGACCGGCACGGTGCGCGCCGAGGGGCGGGTGATCTCGATCGGTCGCCGCGTCGCTTATGTCGAGGCGAAGCTAACCGATGCGGAGGGGCGGCTCTATGCCACGGCGACGTCGACCCTGCTGGTGATCACGCCATGAACGCGCCGACGGTGATCGAGGCCGAAGCCCCCGTGGCGAGGCGTTTCGCCTTCCCGAAAAAGGCTTGGAAGGTCGGCCTGATCGCGCTGCTGGTTGCCGCCGCGGGCATCTGGTGGCTGACCGCGCCGCGCACCGCGGAATCGACCGACAACGCCTATCTGCAGGCCGATTCGAGCACGGTGGCGCCAAAGGTCGGCGGGCTGGTCGCGGCGGTGCTGGTGCAGGATAACCAGGCGGTGAAAGCGGGCGACCCGCTCGTCCGCATCGACGCGGAGGATTATGACGCGCGGCTGCAGGCGGCGGTCGCCGCGGTCGCCGACGCCGATGCGCGGGTCGCGACGGCGCGCGCGGCGCTGGCCGCGCTTGGCGCCGACGAACGGCTTGCGGCGGCGCAGATCCGGGCGGTGGGAACGCAGATCGCCGCTGCCGACGCCGAATCCGTGCGGGCGTCGGCCGACCTCAAGCGGTACGACAGCCTGCTCGTCGATGGCTTCGTCACGCGCCGCGATGCCGACCAGGTGCGCGCGACTGCGGTCGGCGCGGCATCGGCGGCGCAGCGCTCGCGCGCCGACCTCGGCACCAGCTACGAACAGGCGGCGGTGACCAGGGCGCGGCGCCCGGTGTTGCTCGCGCAGATCCAGGCGGCCGAGGCGGCAGCGCTAAAGGCCCGCGCCGCGCTGGCGCTGGCGCGGCAGGACAAAGGGCATGCGCTGGTCCGGGCGCCGATCGCCGGCGTGGTCGGCAACCGCCAAGTGCAGGTCGGCGACTATGTCCAGCCGGGCTCGCGGCTGCTGACCCTCGTGCCGACGCGGTCGCTCTATGTCGTCGCCAATTTCAAGGAGACCCAGACGCGCGAGATGCGGTCCGGGCAAAAGGCCGAGGTCCATGTCGATGCGCTCGGCGGCGATCCGCTGACCGGTACCGTTGAAAGCCTCGCGCCCGGTTCGGCGAGCGAGTTCACTTTGCTGCCGTTCGAGCCCGGATCGGGCAATTTCACCAAGATCGTTCAGCGTGTCGGGGTACGGATCCGGCTCGATCCGGAACAGGCGGCGCTGGCGCAATTGCGCCCCGGCCTGTCGGTCACCGCGACGGTGCGGCTGCGCTAGGGGGCGTTCAGGAAGGCGGCGACCATCTTCACCGTCGCGTCGGGCTGTTCTTCCATCAGCCAGTGCCCGGCGTCGGGGATCACGCCTTCGCTGACGTCGGTTGCGGCAAAGCGCATGACGAGCGCCATCGTCGGGCCGAAGGATTTGGCGCCGCCGATCCCCAGCACCGGCATCGTCAGTTTCTGGCCCTTGGCGAGCCAGGCGCGGTTGTCGATGGCGTCCTGATCGAAGGCGGCGAACTGCGCGAACCCCGAATGCATGCCGCCGGGCAGCGCATAGAGCCTGGCATAATGATCGCGCGAGGCTTCGTCGAACCGCTTGGGATCGGCCGAAAACTCGTTCCAGAAGCGGTCGAGATAGATGCGTTCGCGCCCGGCGACGAGCCGTTCCATGTCGGGGCCGCCGAAGCGGAAATGCCAGAGCAGCGGGTTCTTCAATATTTCGTCCCACGGCCCGACCCCGGGAACCGGCGCGTCGAGCAGCGCGAAGCGGGTGACGCGATCGGGCTGCTGCGTCGCGAGCGCGAAGCCGACCATGTTGCCGATGTCGTGGGTGACCAGCGCGAACTTGCCGATCTTGAGGCTGTCGAGCACGGCGGCGATATCGCGGCCCTGCGTCGCCTTGTCATAACCGCCGTCGGGATGCGCCGACAGCCCCATGCCGCGCAGGTCGGGAACGACGACGGTATGATCCTTCATCAGCGCGGCGGCGAGCGGCGCCCACATGTCGCCCGTCTCGCCATAGCCGTGGAGCAGGACGACCGCGGGTCCCTTGCCGCCGACACGGACATGCAGCGTCGTGCCATTGGCCGCGATCTCCTGCGTCGTGAAGGCGGTCGGGAAGGGCGGAACCTGCGCAGCCGCGGGAACGGCGGTCAGCGTGAGCGCCAATGCCGCCAAGAAACTGCCGGGAAATCTCATCGCCCTTGCCCCTCCGTCGACGGAAGCGAGTGCACCGCCTCTGCGGGCGGGCATGCGCCGGATGCCGGGCCCGCGCAAGGCCGGCCTCAGCCCTTCAGCATGTCGTCGAGCAATGCGAGCGCATCCTCGCGCGGGGCGCCCGCATCGAGCAACGGGTTGAGGCGATCGTCGAGCAGCAGGATCGCATAGCCATGGACCATGCTCCACGCCCGCGCCGCATGGGCGCGGGTGGCGCGCGCGACGTCGGGGTCGCCTTCATGGGTGGCGGCGACCGAGCCGGTCAGCGTGCCGAAGGCGCGCTCCATCGCGGCGTTCAGCGCCGGGCGCGATTTGTCGAGGCGTTCGCCGCGGAACATCAGCTGGAACAGGCCGGGCTCGGCGAGCGCGAATTCGACATAGGCGCGGCCGATCGCGTTGAGCTTGTCGGCGGGCGCGGTTTGCGCGGCGGCGGCGGCCTGCATGCGATCGGCGAAGCGCGTGAAGCCGATCGCCGCGAGTTCGCTGAGCAGGCCGGTCAGGTCGTCGAAATGATTTTTTGGGGCGGCGTGCGAGGCACCGACCTCGCGCGCGACCCCGCGCAGGGTGAGGCCGGCGACGCCATCGCGGTTCACGATTTCCTCGGCCGCCGCGAGCAGCGCCGCGCGCAGGTCGCCGTGATGATAGGGTTTGGTCATGGCCGCCGATTAGCGCGTCAATGTTTACGGTGTCAATTTATGCTTGACTCGACGATCCGCCCGCTCGATATTGACAGTGGAAACATTGGAGGTGCGATATGTCCAGACAGCTTTTCTATGCGCTCGGGCCGATGCTGTTCGATTCCCTCGGCATTATCGTTTTCGCGGTGTTGCTCGGCCTCGGCGCGGGGATCGTTCCGGCGACCGTCGCGGGGACGATCGTCGCGCTCGCGGTCGTCGGGTACGAATTGGCAAGCGGCCACAAGGTCGCGGCGCTGCAATGGATCAGCCTCGCATCGGTGCTGTTCACCGCCGCCGCGACCCTGCTGACCGGCGACCCGCGCTTCGTGATGGCCAAGCCGACGATCGTCTATCTGATCGTCGGGACGGTGATGCTACGGAAAGGCTGGCTCAATCGCTATATCCCGCCCGAGCAACTGGCACTGGTCGGCGACGTGATGGATCGTTTCGGCATGATCTGGGCCGCGCTGATGTTCTTGAGCGCCGGCCTCAACCTGATCGTTGCGATCTTCTTCACGACCGGGTGGCCGCTGTTCATCGGGATATTCCCGCTGGCTTCGAAGTTCGGCCTGTTCGCGATCCACGTCGCTGTCGTCTATCTGATTGGTCAGGCGCGGCTGCGTCGCCGCGCGGCGGGGTTGCAGCCGGCCGAATAGACAGGGTCAGTCGGCGTCGAGTCCGTAGGCGGTGTGCAGCACGCGCACCGCGAGTTCGGTTTCATCCTCGTCGATCAGCACGCTGACCTTGATCTCGCTGGTCGAGATCGCCTGGATGTTGATGCCGCGGTCGGCGAGCGCACGGAACATCGTGCTCGCGACCCCGGCGTGGCTCTTCATGCCGACGCCGACGACGCTGATCTTGGCGACCTTGTCGTCGCTGATGATGCGGTTGAAGCCGATCTTGTCCTTCGACGCTTCTAGCAGGTCGATCGAGCGGAGGAGGTCTGTGCCCGGGACGGTGAAGGTCACGTCGGTCTCGCCCTTTTCGCGGCCGACATTCTGGATGATCATGTCGACGTTGATCCCGGCGGCGGCGAGCGGGCCGAAGATGTTCGCCACCGCGCCCGGCTTGTCGGGCACGCGGGTGACGATGATCTTCGCTTCATTCTTGTCGTGGGCGATGCCGGTGATCAGCTGCCGTTCCATCTGATGTTCCTCTATTTCCTGGTCGCTGACGATCATCGTGCCTTTTTTGGGAGCCTCATCGCCTTCGACGAAGCTCGACAGCACCTGCACGCGCACGCCCATCTTCATCGCGAGCCCGACCGAGCGCGTTTGCAGCACCTTGGCGCCGACGCTCGCGAGTTCTAGCATTTCCTCATAGGTCACATAATCGAGCTTGCGCGCGCGCGCGACGATGCGCGGGTCGGTGGTGTAGACGCCGTCGACGTCGGTGTAGATGTCGCAGCGGTCGGCCTTGAGCGCCGCGGCGACCGCGACCGCGCTGGTGTCCGAGCCACCACGGCCGAGCGTCGAGATCCGGCCGTCGTCCATCATGCCCTGGAAGCCGGGGATCACAGCGACCTCGCCGCGCGCCATCGCGGCGCCGAGTGCGCCGGTGTCGATATCGATGATGCGCGCGCGGGCATGCGCTTCCTCGGTGCGGATCGGCAGTTGCCAGCCGAGCCAGCTGCGCGCCGGGGTGCCCATCGCCTGCAGCGTCAGTGCGAGCAGGCCCGAGGTCACCTGTTCGCCTGCGGCAACGACGACGTCATATTCGGCGGGGTCGTACCGCGGGTTTGCCTCGCGGCAGAAATTGACGAGGCGGTCGGTTTCGCCGGCCATGGCGGAAACGACGACCGCGACCTCGTTGCCGTTGGCGACTTCGCGCGCGACGAGCTTCGCCACGGTGCGAATTCGTTCGGTGCCCGCCATCGACGTGCCCCCGAATTTCATCACGATCCGCGCCATCTCGCCCCGCTTTCAAGAAACTGGTTTCCACCGCAACATTCGTACAATTTTGCGGCGCTCGGCTGTTAGGGAAGGGGGCGGGGGAAGGCAAGACCGGCAACGCACACGGCGGATAGAATTTCTTGCGCCGGTGATGCCCCGGTGCCACATCAACGGCCATGAGCACCGCTACGATCAACCCGAACGAAGCCGCGCATTTCGGGGCGCTCGCCGCCGACTGGTGGGACCCGCATGGGTCGTCGGCGATGCTGCACAAACTGAACCCGGTGCGGCTGTCCTATATCCGCAGCCAGATCGACGCGCATTGGCACGGCGACACGCGCGAGCGGCACCCGCTCACCGGAAAAAGTGCGATCGACGTTGGGTGCGGCGCCGGGCTGCTCGCCGAACCATTGGCGCGGATGGGCGCCGGGGTAACGGGGGTGGATGCGGCGCCCGAGAATATTGCGGCGGCGCAGGAGCATGCGGCGGGGCAGGGGCTGGCGATCAATTACTTCGCTGGCGAACTGGCGGCGCTGCCGGCGGCGACCTTCGACCTCGTCACCTCGATGGAGGTCGTCGAGCATGTCACCGATCCCGCGGCGTTCATCGGCGAACTCGCGGCGCGGCTTGCGCCCGGCGGGCTGATGATCCTGTCGACCCCGAACCGGACGATGCTGTCGAAACTGCTGCTCGTCGAGGCGGCCGAGCGCGTCGGCGCGGTGCCGCGCGGGACGCACGACTGGGACCAGTTCCTGAAGCCCGAGGAATTGACGAAACTGATGGAAGGTGCGGGGCTGGAGGTCATCGACCGGACCGGGCTGTCGCCGTCGCCGGCGAAAGGCTTCAAGCTCGGCGGCAGCGAGGCGCTCAATTACCTCGTCACCGCGCGGTGGCCGGGATGAGCCGCGATCCGCGCGTCGATGCTTATATCGCCGCGCGGCAGGCTTTCGCGCAGCCTATCCTGAACCATTTGCGCGAACTGGTGCACGCGCACGCACCCGGCGCCGAAGAGACGCTGAAATGGGGCGTTCCGCATTTCACGCTTGGCGGGCAGAACCTCGCCGGCATGGCGGCGTTCAAGGGCCATGCGACCTTCGGTTTCTGGCGCGACGAAGAGGTCACCGGATCGCCGCGCGATACCGATGCGATGGGGAGCATGGGGCGGCTGGCGACGCTGGCCGACTTGCCGTCGGACGAGGTGATGGCGGCCTATATCGCCAAGGCGGCGGCGCTATGCGCCGAGGGCAAGGCCAAGCGTCCGGCGCCGAAACCCAAGGCGGCGCTCGACCTGCCCGACGACCTTGGCGCGGCGCTGGGGGCCAATGCCGCAGCGCAGGGGCATTGGGATGCCTTTTCGCCGGGCAAGCGCCGCGACTATATCGAATGGGTGCTTGAGGCGAAGCGCGAGGAAACGCGCATCAAGCGCATCGAAACGATCGTCGCGCAGGTCGCCGAGGGCAAGGACCGCAACTGGAAGTATAAGAGCTGCTGAGTTCGTGTTCCCCGGCAAAAGCCGGGGCCCGGATCGCACAGCGCTACATCGCATGGACCCCGGCTTTCGCCGGGGAACAGCGACTTCCTCGCCGCGTCAGAAGTCCACATCCTCATAATATTTCGGCGGCGTCACGATTTCCATCCGCTCCGCCAGCAGGGGGCGGAAGGAGGGCCGGGATTTCAGCCCTGAATACCATCCCTTCGTCTGCTCATGCCCGGTCCAGTCGATGCCGCCGAGATAGTCGGCGACCGAGATATGCGCGGCGGCGGTGAGGTCGGCGAGGCTCATCGTCGCGCCGGCGAGCCAGGTGCGGTGGTCGATGAGATAGTCGACATAGTCGAGATGCTGGTTCGCGGCCTTCATCGCCTCGCGCAGCGCGCCGCCGTCGGGGGGCTGGCGGTGGACGATGCGCTTCTGCATCCGTTCGAACAGCAAAGGTCCGGTGACCTCATAATAGAAATCCTGATCGAACCAGGCCGACAGACGACGGATTTCGGCGCGATTGGCGGCGGTGCCGTTGATCATCGCCTTGCCTTCGACCGTCTCCTCGAAATATTCAGCGATCGCCATGCTGTCGATCAGCACCTGCCCGCGCGCATTGTCGACCATCACCGGGGTCCGCCCGGCCGGATTCAGGTCGATGAATTCGTCTCGGCGCTCCCATGGCGATTCGCGCACCAGATCGTAACCGACGCCCTTTTCACCGAGCAGCAGGCGGATTTTGCGCGAAAAGGGGCAGAGCGGATATTGGTAAAGTTGCCACATGGCGTGGGCATAGCGGCAGGGGGGCGCGGCGCGCAACGGCTATGGTGCGTTGCGGCGCCGCAGGCTGTGGATCAGCGGCGCGCGGCGTCGCGTTCGCGTTGCCATTGCGCCGCTAGATCGCGCGCCATATCCTTGAGAACCGGGGCATAAGCAGCAGCGGTCGTCGCGAGCTGGCCCGCCATGCGCGAGGTGGCGCGGACGTCGTCGCCCATGCGCCGGCCGGCGTCGGGGTTGCTGCCCGTCACCTCGCCCAAAGTTGCATCATGGGGAATATAAGCTGCGTCCGACTCCGGATCGACGCGCGCGATCGCCTCGGCAAGGGGGCCGATGTTGGTGCGCATCAGCGCATCGACGAGGATCGTCACGGAGTCGGCCATGCGATCGGCCTCGACAGGATCGGTCAGCGTCGCGGCGGCATCGCGCACATCGGCGGCCTGCGCCGGAAGCGGCGCGGCGATGGCGAGCAGGGGAAGGGCGGCCAGGGCGAGTTTGGGGGTCCAGCGGGTCATCGGCATCTTCCTTTCCGGGAAGGGTGCGGGGTCAGCGAAAGCGGGGTGTATGGAGACACAACGCTTTCGCTGGGCTGAACATGGCAGGAGATGCGGTGGGACGATGCGGGGGTGGGGCAAAGCGATCCTCCCTGCGGCGAAGCCGTGGGGAGGTGGCAGCGCGGAGCGCTGACGGAGGGGCGATAACGCAACGTCGCGGCCCCTCCACCACCGCTTCGCGGCGGTCCCCCTCCCCATCGCTTCGCGACAGGGAGGACTATTTGGCTATTCCGCCGCCACAACCGCCATTTCCTCGTCGCGCAGCGGGTGCGACAGGCGGCTGACCATTTCCTTGGGACAGACCTGCCAGAATTGCCCGAGCCAGCGGTCCCAGTCGGCGAGCACCTCGTTCGACCATTTGCTGCCGGTGGCCTTGGCATGATCCTCGACCAGCGCCTTGAGCACGCCTTCCCAATGGCGGCTTTCGATGCGCTGCCAGACGATCGATTCGGGGTTGGCGCGGCGTTCGAAATGGTCGTCGGCGTCGAGCACGAAGGCCATGCCGCCGGTCATGCCGGCGCCGAAGTTCGAGCCTACGGTGCCGAGGATCACCGCGATGCCGCCGGTCATATATTCGAGGCCGTTGGCGCCGCAGCCCTCGACGACGACGTTGGCGCCCGAGTTGCGCACCGCGAAGCGTTCGCCCGCCTGCCCCGCCGCGAGCAGGGTGCCTGCGGTCGCGCCATAGAGGACGGTGTTGCCGACGATCGTGTTGTGCTGGCTGACCAGCGGGCTCGACACGGTCGGGCGCACGATGATGCGGCCGCCCGACAAGCCCTTGCCGACATAGTCGTTGGCGTCGCCGAACACTTCGAGGCTGATGCCCTGGCACAGGAAGGCGCCGAGCGACTGGCCCGCGGTGCCGCGCAGGCGGACCTGGACATGATTGTCGGCGAGACCCTTCATCCCGAAGCGCGCGGTGACTTCGGCCGACAGGCGGGTGCCGACGGCGCGGTGGGTGTTGCGGACATTGTAGGTCAGCTGCATCCGCTCGCCGCGCTCGAACAAGGGCTTGGCGTCGCTCAATATCTGCGCGTCGAGGCTGTCGGGCACCGGGTTGCGGAGCAGGCCGTGCGAGCGGCGCTCGTTGTCGGGGGCATCGACCTTGGCGAGGATCGGGTTGAGGTCGAGGTCGTCGAGATGCTCGGCGCCGCGGCTGACCTGACGCAGCAATTCGGTGCGGCCGATCACCTCGTCGAGGCTGCGGTAGCCGAGCTTGGCGAGGATTTCGCGCACCTCCTCGGCAATGAAGGTCATCAGGTTGATGACCTTCTCGGGGCTGCCGGTGAACTTGGCGCGCATCTTTTCGTCCTGCGTGCAGACGCCGACGGGGCAGGTGTTGCTGTGGCACTGGCGCACCATGATGCAGCCCATGGCGACGAGGCTCAAAGTCCCGATGCCATATTCCTCGGCGCCGAGGATCGCGGCGATGACGATATCGCGCCCGGTCTTGAGCCCGCCGTCGGTGCGCAGGCGGATGCGGTGGCGCAGGCCGTTGAGGGTGAGGACCTGGTTGACCTCGCTGAGGCCCATTTCCCAAGGGGTGCCGGCATATTTGACGCTGGTCTGCGGGCTGGCGCCGGTGCCGCCGGTGTTGCCCGAGACGAGAATGACGTCGGCGTGCGCCTTGGCGACGCCCGCCGCGACGGTGCCGATGCCCGCCGAGCTGACGAGCTTGACGCAGACCCGCGCGCGCGGGTTGATCTGCTTGAGGTCGTAGATGAGCTGCGCCAGATCCTCGATCGAATAGATGTCGTGATGCGGCGGCGGCGAGATCAACATCACGCCGGGGGTCGAGTGGCGCAGCCGCGCGATGAATTCGGTGACCTTGAAGCCCGGAAGCTGGCCGCCCTCGCCGGGCTTGGCGCCCTGTGCGACCTTGATCTCGATCTCGTCGCAGGCGCCGAGATATTCGGCGGTGACGCCGAAGCGCCCGCTCGCGATCTGCTTGATGTTGCTGTTGGCATTGTCGCCATTGGCATAGGGCTGGTAGCGTTCGCTCGCTTCGCCGCCTTCGCCCGATACCGCCTTGGCGCCGATGCGGTTCATCGCGATCGCCAGCGTTTCATGCGCCTCGGGCGAGAGCGCGCCAAGCGACATGCCGGGGGTGACGAAGCGCTTGCGGATTTCGGTGATCGCTTCGACGCTGTCGAGCGCGACGCCCTGCGCCGGATAGTTGAACTCCATCAGGTCGCGCAGATAGACCGGCGGCAGGTCGGCGACGCCGCGCGCGAACTGGAGGTAGGTCGAGTAACTGTCAGTCGCGACGGCGGTCTGCAGCAAATGCATCAGCTGCGCCGAATAGGCGTGGGTCTCGCCGCCCGCGCGCTGGCGATAGAAGCCGCCGATGGGCAGGGTGGTGACGCGCTTGTCATACGCCGCCTCGTGCTTCTCGGTCGCGTTGATGAACAGCGATTGATAGCCTTCGCCCGAAATCTTTGCCGGCATGCCGGGGAAGAGGTCGTTGACGAGCGCGCGGCTGAGACCCACCGCCTCGAAATTATAGCCGCCGCGATAGGAGGAGATCACCGCGATCCCCATCTTGGCGAGGATCTTGAGCAGACCGTCGTCGATCGCCTTGCGGAAGCGCTTCAGGCAGTCGTCGAGCGCCAGTTCGCTGCCGAACAGTCCGCGCGCCTGGCGATCGGCGATCGCGGCTTCGGACAGATAGGCCTGCACGGTGGTCGCGCCGACACCGATCAGCACCGCGAAGGCATGGGTGTCGAGCACCTCGGCCGAGCGGACGTTGATCGAGGCATAGCTGCGCAGCCCCTTGCGGACGAGATGGGTGTGGACGGCGGCGGCGGCGAGCACCATCGCCATGCCGACGCGGCCTTCGCCCAGCTTTTCGTCGCTCAGGAACAATTCGCTGCGCCCGGCGCGCACCGCATCCTCGGCTTCGCGGCGGACGCGCGCGATCGCTTCGCGCAGGGTCGAGGCATCGCCGCCGACCTTGAAGGTGCAATCGATGTCGGCGACCGCGTCGCCGAAATAGGCGCGCAGCCGGTCCCAGTCGTCGCCGACCAGCACGGGGCTGTCGATGACGAGGACATGATCGCTCTGCCCCTTTTCATCGAGGATGTTGGCGAGGTTGGCGAAACGCGTCTTGAGGCTCATCACATGCCGTTCGCGCAAGCTGTCGATCGGCGGGTTGGTGACCTGGCTGAAATTCTGGCGGAAAAATTGCGCAACGTGGCGCGGCTTGTCCGAGATGACCGCGAGCGGGGTGTCGTCGCCCATCGAGCCGATCGCTTCCTTGGCATCCTCGACCATCGGCGAGAGGATCAGCTCCATATCCTCCATCGTCAGCCCGGCGGCGACCTGGCGCCGCAAAAGCTCGCTGCGGTCGAAGGCGGGCAGGGTCGATTTGCCGCCCCTGGGCAGGTCGGCCATGCTGCGGAAGCCTTTCACCCGCGACGCATAGTCGTGTGCGCCGGCGATCCGGTCCTTGATCGCGCGGTCCTCGTAGAGCGTGCCTTCGTCGAGGTCGACCGCGATCATCTGGCCGGGGCCGAGGCGGCCCTTCTTGCGGATGCTCGCCTCGGGCAGCAGCACCATCCCGCTTTCGGAGCCGACGACGAGCAGATTGTCGACGGTGAGCGTGTAGCGCAGCGGGCGCAGCGCGTTGCGGTCCATGCCGGCGACCGCCCAGCGGCCGTCGGTCATCGCGAGCGCGGCAGGGCCGTCCCACGGCTCCATCACGCTGGCGAGATAGGAGTACATCGCGCGGTGGGTATCGGGCACCTCGGCATCGTCACCCCAGGCTTCGGGGACGAGGATCAGCTTGGTCGTCGGCGCGTCGCGGCCGGCGCGGCACAAAGCCTCGAACACCGCGTCGAGCGCGGCGGTGTCCGACGCCCCCGCGGGGATGACCGGTTTGATGTCTTCGCTATGCTCGCCGAAGGCGAGGCTCGCCATCTTGATCTCGTGGCTCTTCATCCAGTTCTTGTTGCCGCGGATCGTGTTGATCTCGCCATTATGGGCGAGGCAGCGGAAGGGCTGGGCCAGCCACCATTGCGGGAAGGTGTTGGTCGAATAGCGCTGGTGGAAGATCGCCACCCGGCTTTCGAACAATTTGTTCGTCAGGTCGGGATAGAAATCGGCGAGGCTCTCGGCGAGGAACAGCCCCTTGTAGATGATCGAACGCGCCGACAGGCTGCAGATGTAGAAATCGGCGATCTGCGCCGCGACGACCTTTTTCTCGATCCGGCGGCGGACGAGGTAGAGGCGCTTTTCGAACTCGGCGAGCGACTGCGCGTCGGGAAGCGGCCCGGCGATCATGATCTGCTCGATCTCGGGCCGCGTGCGCTGCGCCTTGTCGCCGATCACCGACACGTCGACCGGCACCTGGCGCCAGCCATAGATGGTGTAGCCTGCGTCGATGATCTCGGATTCGACGATGGTGCGGCAATGTTCCTGCGCATCGAGGTCGGTGCGCGGCAGGAAGATCATCCCGACCGCGAGCCGATTGGGCAGCGCCTTGTGCCCCGACGCGGCGATCGCATCGTCGAAGAAACGCACCGGCAGGTCGACGTGGATGCCCGCGCCGTCGCCCGTCTTGCCATCGGCATCGACCGCGCCGCGATGCCACACCGCCCGCAGCGCCTCGATCGCCGCCTCGACGACGCGGCGCGAGGCCTTGCCGTCGGTCGCGGCGACCATGCCGACGCCGCAGGCGTCGGATTCCATGTCGGGGCGGTACATGCCCTCGGCTTCGAGCCGGGCATGTTCGGGAGTGGGATAGTGGGTCATCATGCAGTCCTGACGGTGTCTTGTTTTGTGGCGCCTATTCGGCGGTGTCGGGCAGGCCGAGCTTCTTGCGGGCGTTGGCAGCGGCGGCGGCCTCGGCTTCATAGGCGGCCGAGGTCGCTTCGCTGACCGCAGTTTCGAGCGCCTCGACCTTTTCGCGATCGGCGTCGGACCAGTTGCTGCGGTCGTAGCCGGCGTCGAAGTCGCCCGCGGCGTCGACCGCCGCAGCGGCGGCATCGGCAGCGGCCTCGACGGCAGTGTCGTCATAGGCCGCGGCATCGGTCGCCTCCATCGCCGCATCGTCGACCGATTTGTAAAGGTCACGCTGGTCCTTGAGCGTCTGGACATCGACCTTCATCAGCCCGGCCAGCCTGGTGAGGTCGGCGTCGCTGAGGTCGGCCATCTGCCGCTCTTTCGGCAGGTCCTTGAACTTGCCTTCCAGTTCGGGAGCACGGTCGATCCACTTGTTCGCCATCGGCGGCACCGATTTGATGATGGCGAGGATGATTTCGGGGTCGGCCTGAAGCGCCATCCATTCGCTGGCATAGGCGCTGCCCGCCGGGGTCGCGAAAAAGGCGTTCATCTGGTTCAACTGGTCGGCGCTGAACTTGCGGGCAAAGGCGTTCGCCATGCCTTCGCGCATCGGGACTTCGAGGTCGCGGAGCACTTCGCTGATCAGCGGCTTGACGTTGGTCATGATCTGCTCTTCGCGCGCCTTGCGGTTCGGGTCGAAGATGTCGGCGATCTTTTCCTTGGTCACGTCGTCGAGCGCCGAAATCTTGTCGGCTTCCACGCCGGTCTTGTACGACAGCATGATGTCGGACATGCCGCCAAGCTCGCCCATCAGGCCGCGGAACAGTTTGCCGTAAAGATTGTCCATCATCTTTTCGAGGCTGCCCGTCGGAACGAGCGCACCCGTCGTCTTTTGGGCGATGGCCAGCTGCGCGGGAGCGATCGGCGGCAATTTGTCGGTGCCGAAGATCTTCTCGACCATCGCGATGGCCTGATCCATTTCCTTCTGCATCTTGGCCTTGGTCTGCGCGAGGCCTTCGGGCGAGGAGGGATCGACATAATCATCGGCCGGCACGTCGACCGCGATCACTTCGGCGGCCGGCGCTTCCTTGGGCGCGGCGGCGTGGGCGGTCAGCGGCGCAAAAGCGATCGTGCCGGCGAGCAGCATGGATTTCCAGGTCGACATAATGTGATTCCTTCCCCTGATGGTCATGCCGCCTTCATTTCGCTTTCCGCGCGGACTTTCAACCATTTCGCCATCTGGTCGCTGACATCGCGGCCGTCGCGGATGCCCCAGACGACGAGGCTGGCGCCGCGCACGATGTCGCCGGCGGCGAAAACGCCGGGCAGGCTGGTCATCATCGTCTGATGATCGACGCGCAAAGTGCCCCAGCGGGTGACGCTGAGGTCGGGCGCGCCGAACAGATGCGGCAGTTCCTCGGGATCGAAGCCGAGCGCCTTGATCACCATGTCGGCGGGGATGTCGAACCGGCGGCCGGGATCGGCCTCGGGGCTGCGGCGACCGCTGGCGTCGGGGGCGCCGAGGCGCATGCCCGCGACCGCGACCTCTTTGACCGCCTTGTCGGCGGTGAAGCTTTCGGGGGCCGAGAGCCAGACGAACTCGACGCCTTCCTCCTCGGCATTGGCGACCTCGCGCTGCGACCCCGGCATATTCTCGCGGTCGCGGCGATAGAGGCATTTGACCGACTTCGCGCCCTGACGCACCGCGGTGCGGACGCAATCCATCGCGGTGTCGCCGCCACCGATGACGACGACATGCTTGCCCTCAGCATTCAGGCTGCCGTCGTCGAACGCGGGAACCGCGTCGCCGAAGCCCTTGCGGTTCGAGGCGACGAGATAGTCGAGCGCGGCGATGACGCCCGCGGCTTCGTTGCCGGGGACCGCGATCTCGCGCGCCTTGTAGACCCCGGTGGCGATCAGGATCGCGTCATGTTTCCGGCGCAGTTCGTCGAGCGTCGCGTCGGCGCCGACCTCGAACCCCAGATGGAAATGGATGCCGCCGGCTTCGAGCCGCTCGATGCGGCGCATCACGACGTCCTTTTCGAGCTTGAAGCCCGGGATGCCATAGGTCAGCAGTCCGCCGGCGCGATCGTGGCGGTCATAAACATGAACCTCATGCCCCGCGACGCGCAGATATTCGGCGGCGGTGAGGCCCGCGGGGCCGGCGCCGACGATGCCGACCGACTGGCCGGTGGGTTTGCCGGGATGCACGGGTTCGACCCAGCCCTCGGCCCAGGCGGTGTCGGTGATATATTTCTCGACGCTGCCGATCGTCACCGCGCCATGCCCCGAAAATTCGATGACGCAATTGCCCTCGCACAGCCGGTCCTGCGGGCAGATGCGGCCGCAGATCTCGGGCATCGTCGAGGTCGCGTTGCTGAGTTCATAGGCCTCGCGCAGCCGCCCCTCGGCGGTCAGGCGCAGCCAGTCGGGAATGTGGTTGTGGAGCGGGCAATGCACCGAGCAATAGGGCACCCCGCACTGCGAACAGCGCGCGGCCTGCGCATCGGCGTCGGGCGCGGCATAGCGCTCGGCGATTTCGCGGAAATCCCGCGCGCGCTCTTCGGCCGAGCGCTTGTCGGGATAGGATTGTTCACGCCCCACAAACTGGAGCATGCGATCGGCAGCCATGCAATTTCCCCTTCGTTGCGGGGCGATTGCATCGTCAAATGCCCCATGTCACGCAAGAAATGCATGATAGGGAAGTTTTACTGACCTAAATATCGAGCTTGCCGAGCAGAAGAAAGTCTCCCGCGCAACTATCTTACATTAAAAGGTCCGATCCGGCCCTATCTCATGGTCAGCCAGACCAGCGCGGCGGCGCCGACGATGATTCGGTACCAGGCGAAGGGGGTGAAGCCATAGCGCGTCACCACCGCGAGGAACGCCTTGATCACCACCCAGGCGACGATGAACGAGACAAAGGCGCCGACCCCGATCAGGCCGAGGTCGTTCGTCGTGATCGCGTCGCGATGCTTGAACAATTGCAGTGCCGTCGCGCCGGTGAGCGTCGGCAGCGCAAGGAAGAAACTGAACTCGGCGGCGGTCTTGCGGTCGACGCCCAGCGACATCGCGCCGAGGATCGTCGCGCCCGAGCGGCTGACCCCGGGGATCATCGCGATGCACTGGACGAGGCCGATCAGCACCGACTGGCGCACCGACAGATTGGCGACCCCGCCGCTCTCCTTTGGCTTGGCATAACGTTCGACGAGCAGGATCGCGAAGCCGCCGATAATCAGCGCCCAAGCGACGACCACCGCATTTTCGAGCAGCACTTCGATATAATCGCCGAGCGCGAGGCCGAGCGCGACCGCGGGGACGAAGGCAAGCGCCAGGTTGCGGACAAAGGCGATCGCGACCGGATCGCGGCGAAAGAAACCGGTGAACATCTCCCAGAACAACTTGCGGTAGAGCACGACGATCGCGAGGATCGCCCCCGGCTGGATCGCGATGTTGAAGATCGCCCAGCGCGACGCGTCATAACCGAGCAATTCGGTCGCGAGGATCAAATGCCCGGTCGACGATACCGGCAGGAATTCGGTCAGCCCCTCGACGATGCCGAGGATGATGGCGGTGATGATTTCGTTCATGGGGTCCTGCGACGATGGCTCTGAAACAAGGCGGGGGCGCCCGACCGATGTCGGACGCCCCCGTCCTGTCTCTGCCCTAAGGACAGCCGCGCGGCTTGGCCAGTCGCTATTTGAACCGTGCGCCGCAGGCTTTCAGCACATTGGCCGGCGGGCCGAGGTCGAGCGCCTGTTCGAGCAGCTTCTTCGGGCTGCCGGCGAGCGCGAGGTCGGGCATCATGCCGCCGTCCTGCAGCTTCTTGGTGACGGCCTTCGCCATCGCGCCTTCCTCGCCCTCCAGCGTTCCGAGCAGTCCGGCGTTGAAGCCGCACGCGGCGACCGCCTGGCCTTCGTCGGCGGGCAGCGTCACCGCGGTGGTCGCCGCGGCCTTGGGATATTCCTTGACGCAGGCGTCGGTCAACGGCCCGACCGCGCCCGACGCGATCGCCCATTCGACCTTGCCCGCCATCGCATTCTGCGCCGCCGCCATGCCGCCGTCCTGGTTCGCC
Organism: Sphingopyxis sp. EU05-FHT14B03; assembly: GCF_058790875.1. Classification (NCBI taxonomy): domain Bacteria; kingdom Pseudomonadati; phylum Pseudomonadota; class Alphaproteobacteria; order Sphingomonadales; family Sphingopyxidaceae; genus Sphingopyxis; species Sphingopyxis sp. EU05-FHT14B03. Next base: position 36,448 of record NZ_JBYTDC010000004.1, on the reverse strand, counting down.
GCGGCGATCAGGAAATAGGAGGATTGCGGGTTCATCAGGACGTTTTTCTGGAGCGCCGCGAGGTCGCTCGATCCGTCGCCGAACGCCGCGGCGACCGCGACCGCGGCGCAGGCCGCGGGCTTTTCCTTCGGCTCGGTCGGCAATTTCGGTAGCGGCTCGGGGTCGCCGAGCGCATAGGCCGCCTTGCACTGGTTGAGCGTGCCGAGCCAGTTGCCGCCCTTCAGCGTGTCCTGGATATCGCCGAGCAGCGCCTTGCCCTTTTCATCGTCGAGGCCGGTGGCGCTGAAGAAGCCCGTCTTGTCGACGATGGTCTGCAGCAGGTCCTGCCGCCTTTTTTCCTCGGCCACCCCCTTGCCGCTGCCCGCCGCGGCATAGGCCAGCGCCGAACGACCGCATATGGTCGCGCGCTCGGCGGCATCCTTCGGCAATCCATGCAAATCGGCCGGCGTATTGTCGCAGCCAGCCAGAACCAGCGCCGCCGTCAGCAGCGCGGCCATCCCCCCATATTTCATCGTACACCCCCGCAAAGCAGAAGCGACCCCGGCTCAGAGTAACAGCTTTTGCGATTGGCGCCAGAGGGCGCGCGGGCAGGGGTTAGCGTGCGGCGAGTTCGGCGAAGCGGCCGTTGCGGCGATATTGCACCAGCCAACCGTCGGCGACCGAGGCGAGCGACGCCGGCACGATGCCGAGGTCGCCAAGCCCCGCCGCGTCCGCGGCGACGACATTGTCGTGCTGCAGCATCAGCCATTGGTCCTTGGTGATCGGCGCGCCCGGCGCCCAGCCGAAACCGTTGGCGAGCGCCGCGGCGACGGCGTCGGGCACCTCGACGAACAGCGGGCTGCGCGCCGTCGCTTCGGCGATCCAGCGCTGCAATTCAGCCATTGTCAGCACCTGCGGCCCGCCAAGCTCGAACGTCCGGCCCGCCGCGCCTGCGTCGAGCGCCGCGACCACCGCATCGGCGACGTCGGCGACATGGACCGGCTGGAACTTCGCACCCGGCGCGATCACCGGGACGACCGGAAGCATGCGGATCATCCCCGCGAAGCGATTGATGAAGCGGTCCTCGCGGCCGAAGACGATCGAGGGACGCAGGATCGCCGCGGCGGGGAAGGCGGCGCGGACCAGCGCCTCGCCATCGCCCTTGCTGCGGCCATAGGCCGAGGCGGCGCCCGGGTCGGCGCCGATCGCCGAGACATGCACCAGCGCCGCGATGCCGGCGGCTGCGGCCGCCTTCGCGATATGGCCGGCGCCTTCGGCATGGACCGCAGCCATGTCGTCGAAGCTGCCGACGAGGTTGATCACCGCGTCGCTGCCCTGGATCGCGCGCGCCACGCTGGCGGCATCGCGAACGTCGGCAGCAACGAACTGCGTCTGGCCAAGCCCGCCGAGCGGTTTCAGGAACACCGCCTTGCGCGGCTCACGCTCGGCGATGCGCACCCGCGCGCCGCGCGCGAGCAGCTTCTGCACGACATAACGGCCGATGAAGCCGCCGCCGCCGAGCACCGTGATCAATTGTCCGTCGAGATTTCGCATCATATCAGCCCGTGGTGATTCTGTCCCGGCACCGTCCGCCGTCCGCTTCCCCATGCCGCGAAGCGATGATGCGGGCAAGGGGAGAGCGGGACGGCTGCACCGGAAAGCGCCACTTTTCGATAAAATGCAGCGAGCCGGTTGCAGCGCGGTTGACAAGGCGCGTGCCGCGCCGCTAAGCGCCCGCTCCTACCCCGTGCCCAGATGGCGGAATTGGTAGACGCACCAGCTTCAGGTGCTGGCGATCGCAAGGTCGTGGAGGTTCGAGTCCTCTTCTGGGCACCAGTGACCTTTCCGGCAACGTCCGGGAATGTCCAGCAAGCGGCTGGTTTTCCACCGTTTTTTCGATGAGAATCGCTGAATGGAATCCAGGCTGATCCAGCCGGAACCATCAGCATACCATCAGCTTTGATGGTGTTTTTGATGGTTCCGGTCAGCCTCTTGCAGGTGAAACCATCATGACGCTTACCCACATCCAGATCTCGAACGCCAAGCCCATGGAAAAGGCCTATAAAATGGCCGATTCGGATGCGCTGTACCTCTTGGTAAGGCCGAACGGGGCCAAACTCTGGCGAATGAACTATCGGCACCTCGAACGGCAAAAGACGCTCTACTTCGGGTCTTGGCCGGACGTCGGGATTTCCGCCGCCCGTGAGTTGCGAGACGCGGCCCGCAAGAAAATCGTCTCCGGTCTCGACCCGGCCGCGGAAAAGAAGGTCGAACGGATCACCCGAAAGATCGCCGAGGACAACACGTTCAAGACGATTGCGGCGGAATGGCTGGCGAAAAACGAACGGGAAGAGCGCGCGGCCGTCACGCTTCGCAAAATTCGCTGGCTTCTCGATATCGCCAATCCATTGATCGGCAGCCGGCCGATCTCAAAAATCACGCCCCAGGAAGTTCTGGCCGTTCTCCGAAAGGTCGAAGCAAATGGCCGGTATGAAAGTGCCCGTCGAATGCGCAGCGTTATTAGCAGAGTCTTCCGCTATGCAATCGCCACCGCAAGGGCCGACCGTGATCTCGCGGCTGACCTGCGCGGCGCGCTCACGGCACCCAAGGTAAAGCACCACGCCGCGATCACGACCCGCAAGGAAACAGGGGCGCTCTTGCGCGCTATCGAAGGATATACCGGTCACGAAATCACGGCGATTGCGCTGCGACTGACTCCGCATGTCTTCGTCAGGCCGGGGGAATTGCGACAGGCGGAATGGACAGAGATCGATGTCGAGGACGCGGTGTGGACGATCCCGGCCGACAAAATGAAAATGCGTCGCCAGCACTGTGTTCCCCTGTCGAGGCAGGTTCTCGAAATGCTTGAAGTACTGCACGGCCTCACCGGCCATGGGCAATTTCTGTTTCCGTCGTTTCGGACCTCCCGGCGGTGCATGTCCGAGAATACGGTGAGCGCGGCACTGCGTCGCCTCGGCTATAGCCGCGAGGAGATGACGGCGCATGGGTTCCGATCGACAGCAGCCACGCTCCTCAACCAGATGGGCATGTGGCACCCTGATGCGATCGAGAGGCAGCTCGCCCATCTCGATGCCAATGCGACCCGCCGTATCTACACGCGAGGCGAATATTGGGATGAGCGCGTCCGCATGATGCAACATTGGTCCGACTATCTGAACGAGCTTCGCGATGGCGCTCAAATTCTGCGACCCGCTTTCGGGAAACCGGCGAACTCAAGTGGCTAGCCGCCGGTCAGCGCCTTGAGGCTCTTGAATGGAATTAATGTGGACCGGCCGACCTTGACGGTGTCGAGGTCGCCGGACTCGATGAGTTCATATATTCGTGATCGACTGATGCCGGTAAGCTTGACGGCGGTCGAAATCCGCACCGTTAGGGGCTCGACAAATACGATCTCGACCGGAGCGTCATCAGAATCCCGCATCTTTCGTGTCCTCGCAACGAGACATTTTTGCGCGCGGTTCCAACGCAGCTTTCGCCGGCTCGAGTATTCCCGGCGCCACGTTCGTCACAAGGGTTAGGGCATAAATCTGCCGGTCGGCGGCATTCCTGCGCCGCGGGGGCAATCGGACCAATGCTGCAGCCAAGCCGAGCGAGGAGGAAGAGAGGGGGGGATTGCGTGTCCGTCCTGATGAAGAGGCTTGCCATGCCTGCTGGGTTTTCAACGTCTCGAAAGCCAGAACTCGAGGTCGCCGGGGCTGCTCTTGTGCGCCGCTTAGGCGGGGCTTGGTCAGGCGATTCTGGCATGTGCTGCTGTCCTGCTCATGACGATCGAACGCCGAGCCTGTCGGTCAGGGTTGGCGAAACACGACTTTTGTTCAAATGCTTTGCCGGCTGCGACATTTCCGATGTGCTCCGGGCTCTCCGTCGCGACGATCTGACCGCCCTCGACGCGCATGACGGCAGGGGTGTGCCATCCTGCCTGCCTAAGGAATGGCTACAGCGGCGTGCCCGTGAGCTGTGGGGCATTGGTCGGCCAATAAATTGGACAATCGCGGAGACCTATTTGCGGAATAGGTCGATCGATATTGCACCTGACTGCCTGCGCTTCGCTCCGCGAACGCCGCTTGGCAGGGGGCGACTGGCCGTGTTCCGACCGGCGATGCTCGCCGCGGTAACAGATGATTCGGGATTGGTGGCCGTCCACCGGACCTTCCTGGATCGCAAGGGCCGACGCGCGCGCGACCTCCAGCATCCTCGCAGATTGCTCGGTCACCCCCGCACAGGTGCGGTTCGACTCGCGCCCGCCACTGATACACTCGGAATTGCCGAGGGCATCGAGACAGCGATCTCGGCGATGATCCTCCTCGGCATTCCGGTCTGGGCTGCGCTCGGCAATGAGCGCATCCCACGTATTGCTACGCCAGATTCGGTGTCGCGTCTCATCCTGTTGCCCGACAACGACCGTGCCGGCCGCCTCGCCGTGCCGCTCGCCATGAAGGCGCAGGCGGTCTCCGGACGGCGTATCGAGACGATCTGGCCATGGAACGATCGGAACGACTGGAACGACGTCCTACGACATGGAGGGAAGGGAGCGAGGGACTGGCGGCGCCGAGCGGCCTGAATGGTCGGGCCATCGCCGCCAGGAGACAGACTATGACATTTCCCATCATATACGCTCTCGCGCGCAATTGCGTCGTGTCGCCGCTCAATGTCCGAACCGAAAGCGACCCGGATGCCGATGCCGAACTGGAAGCTATGATCGGCCAGGCCGGCTTCATCATCCAGAATCTGATTGGCACCGCTGTCAAGCGCAAGAAGGATCAGTACAGCATCTTCGGCGGCGGGCGCCGTCTCACGAGGGTGCACGCGCTGATCGAGAAGGGCGAGCTTCCGGAAGATTTCAAAGTACCGGTCATGGTTCGGCCCGACACCAAGGACGCGATCGAACTCAGCTATGCTGAAAATCGCAAGCTGCCGATGAGCGCTGCGGACGAATGCATGGCGTTCAAGAATATGATCGAGAAAGAGGACAAGACTGCGGCCCAGGTAGCGGCGCGCTTCGGCAAAACCGAGCGTTTTGTTCTCGGTCGCGTCCGTCTCGCGGACCTGCACGAGACAGTCTTCGATGCGCTGCGCAAGGGCGAAATCACCCTCGAAATCGCGAAAGCCTATGGCAGCACGTCGGACACAGCCCGACAGGCCCGTGTCTTCGAGCAATATCGCGAGAGCTATTACCGTAATGACCCGTTCACCATCCGGCGTGAGCTCGCCGCCGGCAACTATCGAGGCAACGACCCGAAGGCTTTGCTCGTTGGACGCGAAGCCTATGTCGAAGCGGGCGGGCGGATCGACTCCGACCTCTTCTCCGACAGCGCGTCCGAAAACTGGATCGACGGCGACGTCCTCGACCGGCTCGCCGATGAGAAGCTTGCGGCGGAAGCTGAATCGATCCGCGCGCGCGAGGGCTACGCGGAAATTCGCGCGGTCCCAATGACGCGCATCTCGTTCGCGGATTATGACGGCCTCCGCCCGGTCCGCGGCGAGATCCCCGAACCGACGGCAGAGGAGGAAGCGCGGTGCGCCGAGATCGAGGCCGAGATGAACTCCATCGCCGAATCCGCTGACGAGAGTGATGACGGCATCACCGAGGACGAGGAACAGCGGTATCGCGAACTCGAATCCGAACTGAGCGGCATCCAGAATCGACCGGCAGTCCTCACCGAAGACCAGAAAGCCGCGGCCCTCGCCTTCCTCGTCATCGGCGAAGACGGCCAGCCCCGCGTTCATCATCAGGCCTACATGGTCCCGAACGAGGCCGACGAAGACATCGATGGCGACGAAGATGACGACGGCGACACCGAAGGCTCTGTTTCGGCGAAACCGTCGATGAGCCAGCGGCTCATCGACGAACTCGCGACGATGAAAGCCGAGCTGCTCCGGGTCCATGTCGCAAGCGATCCGCGCTTCGCGCTCGATCTCGGCACGTTCGTGATGGTCGATGCGGCTTTGCGGCGCTACGCCTCCGATCTCGCGAGCGACCTTCGCGCCGACTCTGCGCCGTCGCGCGTCATTGGCTTCGAGAGCGGATCGCTCGCGGCTGACGAATGGACGAAGCTCGAAGAGGGGCTCGATCGAAGCTGGGTCCAGCCGAACATCGGCGTCGCCGGGCGCTACGATGCCTTCTGCGCGCTCGGCGAAGAAGCGCGTGCGGCTTGGCTCGCCTGGGCGATTGCCCGGACGATCCATGCGGTGCCCATGAAAGATTCCGCCAGCGGTTTCGTCGATCATCTCGGTCGCAAGCTCGAGATCGACGTCGCCGCCTGGTGGCGCCCGACGGCCGCGAATTACTTCAAGCGGCTGACCAAGAGCTCCATCATCGACCTCTTCCAGGACATCGGTGGCAGCGAACTCAGCCAGCGCTACGGGGCATCGAAGAAGGACTTGCTCGCGTCCTCGGCTGAACAGCTCTTCGCCGGGAACATCATCGTCGAGGCGGACGTCAAGGAAAAGGCGCTTGCGTGGCTCCCTGACGCCATGCGCTTCGAGCACCCGGTCGCCGAACCGGTGAACGATGATCGCGATGACGAAATGACCGACGCCGTCGATCCCGAGGCGGCGGGCGATCCTGCCGATGATGTCGACGAGGACGAGCAGCTCTCCGACGCGGCCTGATTCTCCGTCCGGCCTATTGGGTCGCGGCCACACGCCGCGGCCCCTCTTTTCCTGCCATTCGCGTCGGGAGGAGAGGGGGAAGGGCGATGGCAGCGGGGGCGTGTTGCTCCCGAACTTCTTCAGGAGAATTGCCATGACCCTTCCGCTTCTGAGGCTTGCCGAAATCCCGGATACCGCGGCCCGAGAAAACGCCGAACGCCTCTATGGCGTCGCGCGCGCACTGCGCGACCGGCTTGCTGTTCCGCAATCGGTGACTCGCTCCCTGCTCAAGCGGTTGATGACCGAAGCGTTCGGCGGGTCCGATGCCGACGGGCGCTGGTCGATGCGCGATGCCTATGACGCGCTCGAAGCCGCGCAGGCTTCTGACACGCTCGCGCCCGACAATGAACCGAACCCGGACTGCGCGCCCGAAGATGATTTCGCGGATATCCTCGCGTTTGAGAAGGCGCTGCCGACCCAGACCTACCGCAGCGAGCACCAGATCGACATGCAGCAGTTCAGCACGCCCGCCGCGCTGTCCTGGCTAGCGGCCCGAACGGCGGCGATCATGACCGACGATCATGTGCTCGAACCGTCGGCGGGCACGGGCATGCTCGCGGCGCACGCGATTGCCGCCGGCGCGAGCGTCTCGCTCAACGAGCGCGATCCCTGCCGGGCGGCGCTGCTTTCCCTCGTGACGAGCCGCGCGGTCACGACCCATGACGCCGAATTTATCAACGACCGACTGCCGGCGGATGTTCGGCCCACCGTCGTCCTGATCAACCCGCCCTTCAGCCGTAGCGAGGCGCGCGGCCAGGACCGTCATGCCGGGGCTCGCCATCTTCGCTCCGCGCTGCTGCGTCTTGCCGAGGGCGGACGCTGCGTCGCGATCATGTCGCCGACCTTCGCGCACGATGCGAGCGGTGCGAGCGGCTATGTCTCCGTCGCCGAAATTGCCCGCCCGCGCGTCGAGATCACGATTCTCGGCCGCCCCTATGCGAAGCATGGTACCAGCGTCGCTATCCGCCTGATCGTCTTCGACAAGGGCTGGATCGGCCAAACTGAGCGACACACGGTCGACACGATCGAGGCGGCGCTGCCGATCGTGCTCGCGCTTCCGCCGCGGCTTGACCCGTCCGACGAACCGCCGCCCGCGTCCCCGGCGGTGATCCCGATGCGGCCCGCGCTGGGGCCTTCGTCGTCTTCGCTCTTCTCCGGCCTCGCTGGCCCCAGGATCATTGCGCCTTCACGGATTGCCGCCAAGGATGATTCGGCGCGGCCGCTCGCCTATTCGGTTCGCGATACGCCGTTGCCGGTCGGCGATCCGGTCGGCATCTACGCGCCCTGGCGGCTCGCCCGCATCGATATTCCGGGCGCGAAGCCACACCCCGACAATCTCGTGGAATCGCTCGCCATGGCGTCGGTTCTGCCGCCGATCCCCCAATATCGTCCGCTCTTCCAGAAGCGGGCGAGCGAGTCGCTGTCCGACGCCCAACTCGAAGCGATCATCTACGCAGGCGATGCCTTCTCGCGCGACCTGCCGAGCCGGTTCGTCACCAACACCGCCGGCGACCTGCTGATCGAGGATTCCGAAGGCCCCGCCTATCGCATGGGTTTCTTCATCGGCGACGGGACGGGCGTGGGCAAGGGCCGCGAAGGCGCTGCGATCATTCGGGACCAATGGAACTGCGGCAACCAGCGCGCGATCTGGATATCTAGGGGCGCGACGCTCCTTGAAGATGCCCGGCGCGACTGGAGCGCGCTTGGCGGACTTCCGATCGATGTCCAGCCGCTCGACGCCTTTCCGCTCGGCCAGCCGATCGGCATGGCGAGCGGCATCCTTTTCCTCACCTATGCGACGCTCCGGTCCCAGCGCCACGACCAATGCTCGCGCCTGCAGCAGATTCTCGAGTGGACTGGCGCAAACTTCGAAGGCGTGATCCTGTTCGATGAATCCCATTCGATGGGCAACGCCGCGGGCACCAAGGACGAGTATCGGCGGGCCAAGGGTTCCGAACAGGGCCTTGCCGGGGTCCGCCTGCAAAATGCGCTGCCGCGCGCCCGCGTCGTCTATGAATCGGCCACCGGTGCGACGAAGCCCGAAAATTTGAGCTACGCCTCGCGGCTCGGCCTCTGGGGTCCGGGCACCGCCTTTGCCAACCGTGACAGCTTTCTCGCTGCGATGACGGATGGCGGCATCGCCGCGATGGAAATCGTCGCCCGCGATCTCAAGTCCATGGGCCTCTATACGGCCCGCGCCCTCAGTTTCGCCGGCGTCGAATATGACCCACTCGAGCATCAGCTCACGCCCGACCAGATCGACATCTACGACGCCTATGCCGACGCGTGGGCCATCATCCACCAGAACCTCGACGAGGTCCTTATGGCATCGAACATCGTCGACCGCATGTCGGGCCAGACGATGAACGCCCAGGCCAAGGGATCGGCGCTCAGCCGGTTCGAGAGCGCGAAGCAGCGGTTCTTCTCGCAGGTCCTGATCTCGATGAAGATGCCGACGGTCGTTCGCGCTATCGAGGATGAACTCGCCACGGGCCATGTCGCCGTCGTCCAACTCACCAGCACGGCCGAGGCAATTCTCGGCCGCCGCCTTGCAGATCTTTCGCCCGAAGAACGCGCGAACCTGTCGATCGATGTCTCGCCGCTCGACACGCTGATCGATTATCTGAGAACGGCCTTCCCGACGCGCCAGATGCGCGCCTTTCGCGCGACCGATGGATCGATGCGCTCCGAGCCGATGCTTGACGACGAGGGCAACGGTGTCCTGTGCCAGGAAGCGGTCGACGCGCGCGACGAGCTGATCGAGCGGCTCTGCTCGATACCGCCGGTTCCGGCTGCGCTCGACTTCCTGCTCGCGCATTTCGGGACCGACATGGTCGCGGAAGTCACGGGACGCACGCGGCGCATCGTCGTCGACGGGCAAGGCCGGCAGAAGGTCGAGCGTCGCACGTCCAGTTCCAACATCGCCGAGACCGACAATTTCATGTCGGGGCGAAAGCCTATCCTCGTCTTTTCCGAGGCGGGCGGCACCGGACGCTCTTATCATGCCGACTTGGGTTGCCCCACAGCGCACAAGCGGCGCATCCATTTCTTGCTCGAGCCCGGGTGGCGCGCCGACATCGCGATCCAGGGCCTCGGCCGCACCCACCGCACCTACCAATCGATGCCGCCGGTGTTCCGCCCCGTCACGACCAACTGCAAGGGCGAACGTCGGTTCATCAGCACCATCGCTCGCCGCCTCGACATGCTCGGCGCGCTCACGCGCGGCCAACGCCAGACGGGCGGCCAGAACCTGTTCGATCCGGCCGATAATCTCGAAAGCTGCTACGCCCGCGAGGCCCTGACCCAGTGGTATCACCTTCTCCACGCGGGCAAGCTCGCGAGCGTCAGCCTCGAGAAGCTCCAGATCATCACCGGTCTGAAGCTCGTCGATGAGCACGGCACCTTGCTCGACAAGCTGCCGCCGATCCAGCGATGGCTCAACCGCATCCTCGCGCTGCGGATCGCGACTCAGAATGCGATCTTCGAGGAGTATATGGGTCTAATACAGGCCCGGGTCGACGCCGCGCGCGAAGCCGGAACGCTCGATCTCGGCGTCGAGGCGATCCGCGCCGAGCACATCGTCCCGATCTCGGAGCGGGTGCTCAAGAAGGACCCGGTGTCCGGCGCCGAAACCCGGCTGCTCCGCCTCGAGCTTCATCTGAAGCCGCACGTTACAGGATGGGCGCGCCTCGACAGAATCTGGGGCGGCACCACAGATGTCCAGTATCTCCGCAACAATCGTTCGGGACGCGTCGCCCTTTGCGTTCCATCCTGGTCGATTACCGACGACGAGGGGCGCCCAGTCAAGATGCTGGAGTTTGTCCGACCGACGGGTTCCAAGCGCATCCAACTCGCCGAGCTTTGGCAGACCTTCTGGAAGGAAATTGATCGCGACAGCTTCAAGGCCTTCTGGGACGTAGAGGTGTCCGAGGCGCTCGAGAAGGTCGATATTCATACGATCAGCGTTGCGACCGGCCTCCTACTGCCCGTCTGGAACAAGCTGCCGCAAGATGATGTTCGCGTCTGGCGGATCGATGACGCAGCGGGAACCTCGATACTCGGACGCATCGTGATGCCCGCGGCGCTCGAGAAACTGGAAACCGCATTTGGTCTTGAATCGTCCATCAAGCTTACCCCTGCTGAATTGATCGAGGCGGCGCGTGGCGGCGATGGCACACTGATCCCGGGCCTCCACGGCGCGCGCCTCGTTTCCACGATGGTGAACAGTAGCCGGCGCTTTGAGGTCCGGGATTTCCAGCCGCAGGATCGCGAATGGCTCAAGGCTCGCGGCGCGTTCAGCGAGGTGATCCAGTACAAGACGCGGCTCTTCCTTCCGGCTGAAAAGGCCGACGAAATCCTCGCAGCAATCATCGACCAGCGGCCGCAGTGAATCCAAAATCGAAGAAGGAGAACGCCATGTCTGGCTCGGGTCTGCCGGTCGATCAGGACTTTGTCGACCGCTTCAACACGGCCCTCATCGCGCTCCGGAGCGAGGCAATCGGAGCCGGGTGTGGCGGCGGAATTGTCCGCAGGGCCATCGAGACGATGCAGGTTCGCATGACAGACTGTGCATCTGCGACCATTCGAGTCCCTTTCGTTCCGGCAAACGCTCGTTTCTATCCACGCCGGTCTCGATCTTCGCCTCGCAGATCCGACCCAACTAATTCTGAAAGCCGACCTAACCCGTGGAATCGGTCGATGTCGTGATCTATTTTGCGGACGAACCGGAGTGCCTCCCTTCAGGAGCGCCGGTTGCGATAACGAGCATTCCAAACGGAGAAGCGACCAGTCGGCTTCGCGCCGGATATCGGTTGCTCTGGCGGTCGTCGCAGAATTCTGAAATCGGACAGAAAGTTTCGAGCATCGAATTCAGGCCGGCGTTGCCGATGAGCGCATCGGGTCCAAGAGGAACAGCTTGTATGCCGGGCGGAAGCCGGAAGTGTCTATTTTTGTGTCGTTTCAACGGCGTAGGCGTTATTCAGGAACCGTAGGTCAAAGAAATTGTCAAAGTTGCGGTCGTCCGGCACCTCTCTGATTCTGCCCCGCCCTGAGAGAAACCGCGCGATCGGATGGAGTGATCGTGCAAAGGCACCTGCATTTCCGTCTTGTCCCAGATATGCCGACGTCAATTGCTGGCGGCAGGGCAGGACTCCCGTGCCGCGCATCATTCGCGCAGCCTCCTGTGGATCGACACCCAGCTCGCGCTCGACGATTTGCGCCGTTTCCTCGGGGTGGTCATGCCAGAACGTGATCGCAGCGCATTCCGCTTGTACATAGCGGGCGACCAGTTCCGGCCGCGCCTCGGCTAGCGCCTTGGTTACTACGGCGATGTCGCCAACAGCCAGGCCATGTTTTGCCATGTCGCGATTGTCTATCAGGATACGGCCGCCATCTGCTACCATCTGATGAAGTGCCGTCTCCCAAAGCCAGGCGCCATCGATCTCTCGCCGGTCCCATGCGGTCCGCGCTTGCGATGGTGTCATGTCGACCAGCGTGACGGCATTTTCGGGAATATGTTCCAGCCGCAACAATGACAGCAGGAGATAGTAGGACGTCGACCCGAACGGAACCGCGATCCGCTTACCCGAAAGATCGGTGGGTGCGGAAATGGGGAGGTCGGCCCGCACGACCAAGCCTTCGACGCTGCCCAGCATGTTGAGGATGAAGAGGCCGCGATAAGGAAGTCCGGCCGATATGCCCGCCGCAGCGGGGGGTGTGCCAACGGCTCCGAAGTCGATCCGGCCGGCGGCAATGGCGGCGTTGACCTGTCCGCCCGTTTCGAACGGCACCCATTCGACTTTTAGCCCGGCCCGCTCGTGGAGGCCGAGCGCCTTGCTGACCAGTTGCGCGTTGGCAAGGCGCAGATAGCCGACGCGGATCGTTCCGGAAGGCGCCTCGGGCGCTGCCGCTATCGGTGATGCAAGGGCGATTGCGGCGATCAGGATCGCAGCAGACACGCGCTTCACAGCTCCCTCGCGAAGAAGGCGGTCATTTCGCTCATGAAGGCCTCGGCATCGCCGGGCCGGCTGCCGATCGTCACGCCCTTGCGCCCAAAACCGGCCTTGGCGGCATAGCTCGTGAAATCCTTCGCCGTCAGCGCCGGGTCGGCTTGTCCAGTGCGTGGATCGATATAGATGCCCGTATCGGTCATGTAGATGGTCGGAAAGGTCGTGGAGGTGATCGCCCCGGGGATCGGCGTCGGCGGGACGTCTGCCCTGTCGAAGGCGTGGAGAGCGCCGGGCACGATCCGCATCGACGCCGCCTGGCCGCCGACGATCATCGCGTGAACCGCATCCTGGCATTGCTGAAGCGACACCCAGTCGTCGCGGTCGCCCTGAAGGACGAGCAACGCCGCCCCTCCGGACAGGCGCGCCGACTGGAACTGCGTCCCGCACCAGGGATAGCCGGCGACCACCGCGCGCAGCCCCTTGCCTGGCCCCAGCACCGCCTCGGCAAAGGGCGCGGCGGCGGCCATCATCACGGCCGTGCCGCCACGGCTTCCGCCGAGCGCGCCGATCCGCGCCGGATCGATGTCGCCTCTGGACTGGAGATAGCGGACCGCCGCCAGCACGTCATAAGTGCTGGCGACCCAGGTCAGCCGTCCCTGATCGGCGATGGTGTCCGCGATTCCGCGCGCGCGGAACGGATCGATGAGCAGTACCGCATAGCCTGCCGAATTGAGTGCGGCTGCCTCGGCCAGATGGTGCGTGCCGATATTTCCACTGCCCGGCACCATGATGATCGCGGGCAGTTCCTTCTCGCGGCGGACCGGGAGGAATATCTGCGCATTGAGTGTCACCGCCGGTCCTGTTTCCCCTTGAATCGTGGCCGCCCACTCGGTGGGCGTGCGACTTTCGAACGAGATGATCGTTCCTTTGATACCGTTCGAAAGCGTGACTGGCGCGGAAGCAAAGCTTGCGCCGCTGACGGTCGGTAAGGGGGCGTCCGCCCCGGCGGCGCCCGACGTCGGGCTGAGGCTTGCCAGCAAGGTTGCGGCCAGTAATCGTACAAACATCGAGTATCTCCCCATTCGCGCATGCAAGAAGGCGAATATTGGCGCATGGCCTGCCGGGGTCTGTCTTCAGGGGAACAATTGGATCACTCGCCACGCGCAAATTGTTCGAGCGCGGCTACATCCCGGACGACGATGCGCCCATAGCCCAGCTCTACCATGCCCCGGCTTGCGAGATCGCGCAGTATCTCGTTGATCCGGGGGCGCGTGGCACCGACCGACATCGCCAACTCCTCCTGACTGATATGGTCCAGCGGCGACACCGGCCCCGCATCCTCGCCATAGGGCCATCGACCGAGATCGCAGAGACGCGCGGCGACTCGCTGGACGAGCGGCAGGCCCATGCCTTCGATGATGAACTGAGCCAGCTTTCGCTCCGCCGCCAGTTCGGGCGCCAGCAGCAAGCGGTATGTGGCGACGTCGCGCTCGAAGATACGCGCCACGTCGGCAGGAGCCAGCGACAAGGTCCGGGCGCCATATCTCGCAATGCCTGAATAGGCGTGCGGCAGGCCGTCGAGGCAGCTCAGATAGCCGACCCACTCACCGGGATGGATGACGCCCATGATGACCGCCCGGCCATCGCGCGAATGGCCGACGACACGAATGTCGCCGGAGAAAACGCCGTGCAGGCCGGTCGGCGGGCCGTCTTGTTCGAACAGCGCCGCGCCGGGCGCGATCGTGCGCACGCTGCTCGCTTTGAAAACGGCCTGACGCACCGCTTCGGGCAGGGTCGCAAGCCAGCCGCCGCTGCGCAGCATCGCTTCGAATACAGCGGCTTTGTTCACCATCGAACCAATTGTCTCCCCAGGAACAGTCGCCGGCGATGCTGCCATGTAGCGCCATACAAGCACAAGTCGATGACCCGAAGCGCGCGGACGCATCAGGCATCCCGGTTCGCAGGAGGCCGTCCGTGCAGCATCAAGGGGGATAAGATGAACCGACCGAACCGCAACCTGTTTGCCGCCCTGTCAGGGATTTCCTGGCTGGCGCTTTGCCCGCCTGTCATGGCACAGCAGAACGAGGCGCCCGCCACGGCCGTGTCGGAAGAGGATGGCTCCGCCCCGGGTGACATCGTGGTCATGGCGCGAAAGCGGGAAGAGCGGCTTCAGGATGTGCCGCTGTCCATATCGGCAATTTCCGGCGACACTGTGGCCAATGAGCGGTTGTTCCGCATCAGCGACTATGCTGGAAAAATACCGAACTTCTCCGCGCTTCAGCAAAATACACGTACGTCCGGCCTCTATATCCGGGGCGTGGGCGGCAACGCCAACAATGACGGCGCGGAACCGGGCGTCGGGCTCATCGTCGACAATGTCTTCTTCACCCATGTGGGCTTCAGCTGGCTGGACTTCGTCGATCTCGATCATGTCGAGCTGGTGCGCGGGCCGCAGGGAACGCTGCTTGGCAAAAACACGACCATCGGTGCGCTGGTCGTTACCACCAAGAAGCCCAGCTTCGATCCGGGCCTTGAGCTGGAAGGCACGGTCGCCAACCGCAATCGCTATGAAATCCGGGCCAATGCGACAGGGCCGATTGCAGGCGACACGCTGGCCTACCGGGTCACTTTCTATAACACGAAGGGGGATGGCTGGGCCCGCAACGCATATAATGGCCGCAAGCTGCTGGACCTCAACCGCTGGGCGGTGCGCGGCCAATTGCTGTTCGAAAATGGCAACGTGACCAATCGGGTCATCGCCGAACATTATGAAACGTCGGAATATAACAACTTCTATTCGCCCTTCGCCGACGTCAATACGCTGAATGACGGCACCGTCCGCAATGGCTGGGAGCGGAAGATGCGGACCCTGTTCGGTTATGACCCGAACTATGATTTCCCCAACAATGCCAATTCCGATCAGCTCGGCCTGATGAAATCGAAGACCAACGGTCTGTCGAACCAGCTCGATGTGGAAATCGGCGATCATACGCTGACCTCGGTCTCGGCCTGGCGGGACTATAGCTATCGGCCCGATCATGACTCGGACCTGTCGCCCTTCTCGATCCTGAAGGCGGGGTTCGACCTCGACGTATCGCAGCTGTCGCAGGAAATCCGCCTGGCCTCGCCCACCGGCGGCGCGTTCGATTATCAGGTCGGCGGTTATTTTCTGCGCGAGAAGATCGACAGCAACAACCGCTCGCGGTTCCAGAAGGACGCGACCACCTATTTTCTCAGCCCGCTTTTACCGGCGTCGGTGCTCGACGGCGTGGAATATGACCAGTTCGGCCGCGCCAGGATCACCAGTTACGCCGCGTTCGGCCAGGCGAGTTGGCACGTCACCGATCGCGCGACGCTGACCGGCGGCCTGCGCTACACCATCGAGACCAAGGAAGCCTCCAATACGGGCAGCAGCTTCGGCGGAGAGACGCTCCCCGCCGGGCTGGAACCCTACCGCGCCGCGCTGGTCAGTGCTTTTGGCGGTCCTTTCCTTGTCGAAGGCAAACGGACCTACCGCTCCTTCTCCTGGCTGATCAATCCGTCCTACAAGCTGACCGACGATATTCTTGCTTATGCCTCGGTCAGCTATGGTGAAAAATCGGGTGCGGCCAATCTCTCTGCCCTGCCGGGCCGGCCGCTTTTGATCGATCCGGAAAAATCGACGGCCTATGAGATTGGTATCAAGACCAGCTTCGCCGATCGCCGCGGCACGTTCAACGTCGACCTCTACTGGAACGACATCAAGGATTATCAGGCGGGACAGATCGATCCGGACCGCCTCGCACTAGGCACCTATCTCGGCAATGCCGGCTCGGTTCGTATGCGGGGTGTGGAATTCGATGCGGCTTACCGCATCGATCGGCATTTCAACCTGTCGCTGAGCGGCGCCTATAACGATGCGATTTACAAATCCTATGCCAACGCGCCGGCACCGATCGAATATGGTTCCGGCATCCTCGACCTGTCCGGACAACGAACCGGCGCGCCGAAATGGTCGGGGCAAGCCAGCCTCAACTATGAAGCCCCGGTCACGTCGAACCTCAACATTTCGGCATTCGTGAACCAGAGCTATCGCAGCCGGACCAACCTCCTCAATCCGCTGTCCGTCTATGGCGAGCAGGAGGGATATGGGCTGACCAATGCCGGACTGGGCATCAAGGATCCCGACGATCGCTGGTCGGTGCAGATCTGGGGCCGCAACCTGCTCGACAAGATCTATGCCGTCGGCATCCAGTCGGCCAATCCCGTGGCACCCTTCTTCAAGATACCGGGCGATCGCCGCACGTTCGGCCTGACCGTGAAGGGGCGCTTCTGATTGGGTCTGACATAGACGTCACGATGGGTTTCGACCAGCATATGGTCATCTTTATCCCTTCACGCTCCGTCAAAAGCTTGGCGCGATCACCGCGACCTCACCTTGGTATGCGGCAGAAATGCGCCCAATATTGGTCATTCGAACGGATGTTGCATAATACCTGAAAGCTGACTTTCGGGAGCGGGCAAGAAAGTGCACAAGCTCGTCGCTAGGGGCGAGAAAATTATGGTTGCTTTCCCAACGCCTCTTCCAACTCACTGAGTGCGGCGAAAACTGGCTCGTCCACACTGTCTCCTTTGGAGTGCCTTCGGGCGAAGGCACGCATCGCGTTGACGCATTTTTCCAGCTTGGGTCTTATGTCGCTGTTGATGGCATTTAGGTCTCGCAGCTGGATGTCTTGCCCTAGCGCCGACGCAGTCTGCTGAAGTGCCTTCGCTCGATTTCGATCAACAGAAGCAGAGCGGCAGCATTTCGCTATCTTCCGGGTCAGCGGCTCGAGCTGGGCGGTCAGATCGTTGAAATGGACATTATGCTCGAAAAAGTCGCGCCGAGCGTTGGGGATGATCCGGCGGTCCAGAACGTGGATTTCAGCGACTGCCCAAGAATTGAACCGGGGTTCCGCGAAATAATCGATCAGGACTTGGTGGTCGCCGACTTGGATGTCGCCGGCCCTCAGCCGGATTCCTCCGATGCGCGCACGACGCGGCAGGGCGCCGAGATAATCGTGATGAACGATCCAGCCGACTGCGGCGACACCGCCGTCGCGGTCTTCGAAGGTTAGAAGTTCGCATTCCGAGATATGCCCGTCCTCATTGGCCTTTGCCGGGAATTGGTCGCGGTGGGGGCGCCGCAACGGTTCGCCGTCGTTGATCCGGATCTCTAGTTCGGGCAGCGGTGCGTGCGCCTTGATATGATGCTCGATAGCCGACGCGAAGGAGAAGGCGCGGTCGAACGGGACGGGTGCGACCTCGGCGAGATAATCAGCGATAAGTTCCTCATTAAGCAAGGCATCCCGTCGATGGTGTCGGACGATGTCGCGCAGCTCGACCTCAAAGAAATGTGGCGGGTCGGAGGGATCTGCAGGCTGCACCGTTAACGTGACAATATCGTCGACGACGCCTGGCAGATCATCATTCTGTCCGAGTGCGCGCAGCGCCGCTCGCAGCCGCATACAGTCCCAGCTGAGCTCTACAACCTCGGTGTCGCCTGCGGCGCGGGTCCGGAACAGGAGCTGGCGACAGTAGGCGAGGCCCGCGAGGCGGCCGATGCCCCGGAAACCGCGCGCATCCGTTCCGCGCTTGCGGCTTCCTCCGATCGCCAGAAGTCTCCGGGGAGCCTCGCTGACGGGTATGCCCGTGCCATCATCCGTAATGCGGACCGAGCGTGCATCATGGTCGATGCGGATATCTACCCGGCCTCTGCCTCGCGGTCCGTCGAGCCGTCGTGCCTCGATGGCATCGGCTGAGTTTTGTACATATTCGCGGTAGATCGTCAGCGGGTCAGTGTACATAGCGCTGCTGAGCAGCTCCAAGATGTCCTTTCCGATGACGACAAGGTCGCCC
Source organism: Sphingopyxis sp. EU05-FHT14B03 (assembly GCF_058790875.1). Lineage (NCBI taxonomy): Bacteria > Pseudomonadati > Pseudomonadota > Alphaproteobacteria > Sphingomonadales > Sphingopyxidaceae > Sphingopyxis > Sphingopyxis sp. EU05-FHT14B03. The sequence goes on along the minus strand of NZ_JBYTDC010000004.1, from coordinate 17,972 downwards.
GGCGAGGCCGAGGCGCCCGTTCCGGTGATGGCTGGCGAGGCCGACGGTTGGCGCGCGGCCCGCTTCACAGACCGAGCCTTTCGGAGCCGACGGCGCGAGTGTGTGATGGAACGAACATGTCTTCTTCCTCTAGGCCGGCGTCCTCGACAAATTCATCTGGGGCAGGGGCGTCGGCCGGAATCTTCGTTGTCCGCGCCCGCTTGTCCCAAATCGCGCGCTCCGCATCCTTGCTCAAAGGGATGTAGAAATCGAGAACATGGCGGAGGAGGTCATCCTCCTCCTCGTCGCGAAGGTCGCGGAAGCGGCTGGGATGCCGCGACGAGAGCTTAGCGAGCAACTCCCCCTTCTGCGAGGGTGAAAGTCGGCGGATCGCCGCTTCATAATCGTCGAGCTGCCCTCGTCCGCCTTCCGCTTCGAACCATTCGCGATTGAAAATGAAATGCTGGGGCAGGAGCAAGATACGCCGGAATGCATCGACGTCGGCGCCGAAGGCACGGCGAAAAAACTCTGGCGCGCCGCTGACCACACCATGGGTTGCCTGCAGGACGAGCTGAAGCGAGCGCAGCTCATAGCGGGTCCAGCCGTCGCTGACGAAGCTGCGCTCGGGCAGGTCGGTCGGCTGGTAGCGCATGGGAAACGACCAGATTCGAATATCGAGTTCTTCGTTGAGCTGGACGTTGAGCCACATCCGCTCGAAGAGATCTGCGGGGTCGTCGCGGAAATTGTAGAGCATGTAGTTCGACAATTCGCGAAGGCCCGCATCGGCCGAGTATCGGATCGCCTGTTCATAGGGCTTCTTCAGCCCGAGATGATCGAAGGCGATGCGTAGCGGTTTCAGGCAAATCGTCGCAAGTTCCTGCAGATACATCGGATCTTTGCACAGGATACGGGCGTCGACGCCCTGGTTGAAATCGACCCGGCGCTTCGATGCCGTGCGTTCGCCCGGGCGCTTCAGCGTCGCGCCTGCTTCGAAACCGAGGTCGCGAATCTCGGCGATAATCTCGCGGAAGCGCGGCGACGCGACGACATTATTGTCCATCAAGGTAAGGTCGCGCTTCTCGCCGTGGCGCTCGCGAATGCCGTTCACATAGTGGGTGAGGGAAGCTGCGTCGCGCTGCGCACCTTCGAGCTTCGGTACCCCGCAGAAATGACATTTGCGGATGCAGCCCCGGGACGCATAGGCGAAATAGGCATCCTTGACCGGGTAAACATATTCGATCTGGTCGAGGATCGCATAGTCCGGGATCAGATCCTCGATCGGCGTTCCGCCAAGGTCGTCCGCGTAGAGGTCGCCGTAAAATTCGTCGAGCTGGAGGGCGGTTGCCGGGGGCTGTGTCAGCAGGCCCGAGATGAACCGCACCCCCCGCCAGCGCGCCTCTGTCTTGAACCGCTCGGTCATCAGCGACGCCGCAATGCCGCCGACGAAAACGCGGTCGGCGCGCCCGCCGACCAGCTTCAGCGCATAGTCGATCGTCTCGCCGATCTTGCGGTACTCGAAGGAAAATAGCGTGGTGACATAGACGCGGTCCCACACGCTCGCTTCGGCACGCGGGTCTTGCCCCTTGATGAAGGTGACATGGTCGCCCTTGCCATGGGGGCCGTGATAGGCCGCGATCTTCATCAGGCCGAGCGGCGGATATTTATTCTTGTAGCCCGGCTCGATCAGCAGAATCCTACGACCGGCCATGACGGTCTCCTGTGGCGGTCAATTTTACCTTCATGGTCATAGATCCCGGAACCGCTTCAGGAGCAATTGCCGCGCCTTGTTGAAGGTCCGGGTATCGAGGAGCGACTGGAGCACGTCGAAGACGATGTCGAGAATATCGCGGTGGGGCACGTCGCCGTTGTTGGGCGACGACCGGCGTGACGTGATCGTCGGCTTCAGGACAACCGATGCCTCTTGGGCGAGCGCGCGAAGGCGAACCCCGGACTCGCGGATATCGGTCTGTTGTTCCTCAGTATAATCGTCGAGGTTGAGATTCTCGAGGCGCTTCAAGGCCGCATTCAATTTGCGCTCGGTTGCCTTGCGATCCGGTGGGGGCTCGTCGGCCTGAGGATTTGCCTTCGGCTTCAGCGATTCCTCGACCTCCTTGATTTCCGTATCGGTCTGCAGTTTGACCTTGTCGAAATCCTTCGATTTCCGCTCCCGGCTCGCCTTGTAGGCCTCGCGGGCGAGCGGTACGATTTCAGCGAGAATCTGACCTTCTATCTCGCGCCAGGCCGTCGAGTCCTCGAGCCCGTCGCGACGCGCATTCGGAAAGACGGTGTCGCCTTCGATGAAAATCTCGCCAATGTGCCAGGCACTGAAGCGCGAATAGGATTTGCCGTGCTTTGCGAGGGTGCGGCTCAATATCTCCGCGTCGCCGAGCTGGATATTTTTCGTGCGCAGGCGGAAGCCTCCGAAGTCGTCCTTGACGATCCCGTATAATGCAGTCTCGGCGTGCCACCCCCACCAGCGCGAACCCGAAGCCTCGCCGCCGTTGAAGAAATTGATGCGGCGTATGGTCGCGGGTTTCGAACCGGCATGGATGGTCTGCTGGTAAGGCTTTCGCAGTTCCTCGCCCGGTTCGTCCGGCGGACCCAGAAAGACCGGAACCGTCGGAATGGTCTGGCCGATATTCTCGGCGTGCCGCTTGATTTCCTCGCCCGGTGCCCAGTGCGATTTATAGTCGACGGGCGCGACCATGCGCAGATAGTCCCCCAACGAGGCGATGTCTTTCATCTCGGCCGGCGTTTCCGAGAGGCCGTGGAGCGTGACGAGCGTGTAGTGATCGTCGAGGGCCTCGCCATCCCGCGTCTCGTGCGAAATACTGCGTCTGAAGACGGGCTCGAGCTCTTCATTTCCTTCGCGCAGGGCCTTGCGGATTTCAGAGCAGTTATAGGAGACGATGCTGGTAACGGCTTCTCCGGGGGCCTTGCAGGTAAATTCGAGCCTGTCGCAATAGGCTATGCCCGCGAGCCTTCCGATTCCGCGAAAACCGGCTTGGCGACGCGCGGTCTTTCGCGACGATCCGATCGAGGTCAGCGTCTCCCAGACCCTTTCAGCCGTGATGCTCGCACCATTGTCGCGGATTTGAATGAAGCCGTCGCCGCTCTCGGAAACTACGATATCGATGCGGGGCGGAGCCTGGAGCGCGACCGACCCGTCACGAGAACTCCTTATCGCGTCGAACGCATTTTGCACATATTCGCGGATCGCGTCGCGCGGCTCGACATACATGCCCGTCGTCAAGGTCTCGAGGACATAGGAACCGATCAGAAATTTCGGTTCCTCATCCGTCTTGGGCTGGGCTTCGCTTTCGTTCGTCATCTTTCATCCCTTCTCCATCACCGCAACTGCAGTCCGGTGCTGGTGCCCCAATCGATCAACCCGGTAAGCCCGTCCCAGCAGACGCTGTCAAATCGAGACAGACCCACGTCGAGTTGGCTCTCCGGAACGCAGAAATAGCCAGCGAGTGCATGGCGCAGATCCGCCACGCGCGCCTGCGTCACTCCGCCCATGATTCTGGTGAGCGACCGCGGGCTGTCGCGCGCGACATCTTCGAGCAGCGCAAGTTCGCCGAAGTAAAGACCCTTGAGTTCGCGCACGCCTTCAGCGTCCCGCTCGGCAACGGGCGACAGGCTGAGCTGTGGCGCGGCCGGATCCGGCGTCACCATAAAGAATCTGCGGCTCGGGCCGATGCGTTCTGCAAGGCTGGTGACCGCATCCCGCATTTGCGGGACGGTTTGCAGTGCGAAAACATCCTCCAGAGGCTCGCGGAGCGGCCGGTCGCGGAGCTTCCCTTGCGCATCATAATAGAGCGCCTCGATCGAAGCGCGTAGGATGGCCACGCGCGCCTCGCGGTTGATCCCGAACGATTCGGTGATGATTTCCCGAAGCAGGATGCTGGCGGCTTCGACATCCCTCTCGGCAGCCATCATCAAACGCTGCACGAAGGCCCTGACATCATCGATGGCGGCGTTCTTCATCAGCGCGTCGCGCAGCCCCGCGACGGCTTCCGTGGCGGCTGCGGGATCGCTGCTGGCGAGCGCTTCGACGAGCTGGCCTACATCAATGCTGGACACAGGTTCCGCAGGCTCGGGCGCTGCGGGTGCGTCAGTTTCGGCGCCATCAGGGGTCGTGGGCAAGGGGCTGACCGGTTCGGTCGGGGTAAAGGCAATCGGCTGATATGCGTTGAACAGATGCTCGGCGTCACCCTGAAAACTATGCAAGGTCTGAGCGAGCATGCCGAGGTTGAGGATCGCGAGCCCCGCATCCTCCCGCGCCTGTTTCATTTCGTGGACGAGCAGCGGAAGAGGGAGAATTACCTTCAAGCCATTGCGGCCATCATTTCCTTGCGGGCGACCGTTTTCCTCGATGACGGTTGGCGGCGTATAAACCCAGTCCTGCTTGTTGTCGTTGGTCAACAAGACCACGCTTCCACTTTCGAGTGTTCGCACATGATCGAGTATCTCGCGCCATATGATGAGGTCGCCGTATCGATTGTCGGCCGCTCGCTGCTTGTCCGCCTTTCCCTTGTCAAGGAAGCCGGGCGGGTGGCCACCGATCGCCCGAGCGGCGAATTCCGCATCCAGATTCGCGATGCCGCGGTAGATGTCGCTCTGCAGAACCGACTTGTTCACGACCTCGACGATCCAGTCGCTACAGTCTTCGACCGTTTGCCTTGCCTGGCGCAAAAGTCCCGCCTGCCGAAGCAGCGGCCGCGCAAGCGAGTCGAGATTGCCCAGATAGCTTAGCCGGTCGGACTGCTCGTCCGTCGCCTTGGCGCGGCCGTCGTCGACGTATCGCCGAGCCTCGACCTGCAGTGTCTCGACGGCTTGAATGGCCTGTTCGGCCGCTTTGGCCATTGGGATGAACAGCTCGGGCTTGGCCGATATCTTGCCAAAGACTTCATGCCCTACCCAGGCTGGTACGTGAAATCTGTTTCCGAGACCCGCAATCCAGCGGTCGAGGTCGCTGCGCGCAACGGGGTTAAGCGATGCTGCCGTAATCAGAAACGAAGTGTCGGCGAAGAAATGGTTATCCTTCGCCGTCAATGCCGTTCGCAATTGTTCGTTGAGTTCGGCGCGTTTTACCGAACGGGACTGCAGCATAATTCCCCCCTCTCGATTTGTTCGGCTGCTTGGCTGTGCCGAGTCAAGGGGGAACTGGGTTCAATTCTGCTGATAATTTTCTCGGATGTAGGGGCCCGGCACCGTCAAGCCGTAGCGGCGCGCCGAAATTGTCCGCGTACATCCCCTCGATCCGTTCGGTCTCGTCATCCGTCAGCGCTTCGAACTCCTTGTCGCGCGCGCGCAGAGAGGCGCCCCTCATTTTGGGCGAGGAATTTGCGCAGGAGCTCGACCTTGGTGGACGGCATGTCGACCAGCTGCTGCACTGCTCCGTTGAAGGCGTCGAACGCCTTGAGGAAACGGACCTCCTCGGGAAGGTCGTGCTCGAGAGTCTGTTCCACGCATTCGTATAGGAACTCGGCGTGGCGGCTGCAGTCGATGTAACGGTAATATTTGGCCGTTTCGTTGAGGGCGTCGACATTGCCCTGGTTCGTGCGCCGCCAGTTGATTTCGGGGAGCAGCCGCTGCGAATAACTTTCGAGGACCTCCCAATATTCGTCGACCGAGGACGAAGCCGCGATCTAAGCCCTTGCCGTTACGGGCACCTTGACATTTCCTGGAGATCGACTAGATCAAAAGGGGAACGGAGTAGGTCATGCAAGTTGCGACCGGAGAAGTGCCGAAAGCCTATGCCCGTCAAGGCGGGTGGCGGATTTCCGTCGATCGTGCCTGGCGTTCGCGACAGATGCGACAGACTTTTGAGGCTGATACCGGGACGGCTCCGCTCGATTCTACGGACGAGCGCCGCAATGCGTCCGGGGAGACTGCGGCATATTACGAGAACTTTCTCCTGTGGGCGACGCGCTATCTTCGGCTGGAAGAACAGGCTCCTGCGCCTATCCGTGCGAAGCTCCTGGGAGACTGATCAGCTCCGCTGGATCCGGATTCCGTGGATATCGCTTAGCAAGGCGACGGCCTTCAACAGGACAGCCTTCTTCGTGTCGTCGGCCTTCAGGGTCTTGATGGCTGCTTCGATATTTTCGCGCCGCCGGACCTTTGCAGCTGCGAATGCGGCATTCTTGTCGCGAAGCTCGCGGACCTCCTTATAGGCGGTGCCCAAGCGGGCGGCGTCGCGGGTGGCTTCCGCCACCGAGATGACGGTTCCAAGGCCCGGTGTCGCTTGCCCGATATCCTTGATGATGTCGTTCCTCGTCTCGATGAGCGTAGCCTTAGCGGTTTCTACGATCCTCGGTTGATAGGCGATTAGTTCGGTCAGGACATGATCCTCGAATTCCCGGGCCAGGCCGGCAGCAACCTCGGCAATGCCTTCGGCGTCGAGCGCGTGAAGCGCCTCTTCACCGTCCGGAAGCGCCGCCGCATTTCGGTAGTCGCGGATTATGCCGTCATATTTGTCCTGGAACCCGGTTTCCCTCAGGGCGTCGCCGAGCTTGTGTACGGTCGCGAAGTCAAGCGAGTCGATGATCTGCGATGGTGCGGCCATGGCGTGAATCGAATCGAGCGCGAACCCCATGAAAGCTTCAATGAATATGGCGGTCTCCGACAATTGTTCGGCGCTGCTGTCGCGGCCAGCCAGCATGCCATCGACTGCTCGGAAGGCTGATAGGGGATGGAGGTCGGTCCCGGCCTCGCATCTCACTACGCCGGTGCCGACGAGATGATAGCAGGTAGCCGCGAACTGAAGCATGGAATCCCGCGCCGCGGCTGGCAGGCCGCCGATATAGCTTCTCAGCGTAACGCTATTGCTGAGATCGAGCGCTGCAACCTCCTCAGCGACCTTCTCGACGTCTTCGCCTGACAGGCCCGCAGCGCGGAGCATAGCGACGACATGCGAATTCCCTTGCCTCAGCCCGGCCAGAAGAAGTGTTCGGAATTTCTCGCCGACATCCGCCAGCGCCCATGGCATGGCGGAAACAATGCTGGAATCAAGACGAGCGATATGATCGTCGAGGCGGCGGTCCGTAATGCCTGCCTCGCTGAGACCTTCATTCGACGCGATCAGGTCAGCGAGGCTTTCCTTGTCGGTACGAAACGCTGGCACGATCGCTTCGCCGGAGAAAAGGTCGGGGTGCTTGTCCATCAGCAGCACGCCGAGCGGCGAAACGAGATAGGCGCTGTTAAGCGTGACGATGCCCTTGGTGATCATCTTCACCTTGAGCGCGCGTGCGGCAAGCTCGACGCTTTCTTCCGGTTGCTCCGGATTGAAGTGTGACGGCAGCAAATCGGTCGAATAGATGCGAGGCCCACGGAGCTCCTCGGCTTTCACCACGCGCCGCGTATCAAGAAAATTCGCCAACGACTTGCTCCTGCGACTGATTGCGCAGCCATATCGGCAATCGACCGATTAATTCAATTGCAGTCGATCAATGAATTGCCTGTCGGCTATGATCACCTCTGCTCCAAAACCCGTCTGTCCGGTTTCGGCCAGAACTGCTTCAAAACAGACTCGTGAGCGGTTGACCAGTTTGACTGTTTGGCCGTGGCAGCGGGAATGGCCGCTTTAGCGGCCCGGCTGCGAATGACGCTCTAGCCTGAATTCGGAATGATCTCGACCGTCTGGACTGATCGTCGGCTTCCCTCGTTCAGAGGAGGAAGGGGGGTGAGGGCGGAGTGCGTCCAAAGGCTGATCGGCCTTCCGCGCAACCCATCCCACCAAGGAGAGCCACCGTGGCCACGCTCGCACCCACAACTGGAAATCCCGTTTCAGGCGCCTATCGCGTCGATATCTCCCGCGGCCGAAATATCGGGCGCGTATCTTCCGAATGGTTCTCGCGCCCCGACGATGAGCGCTATCTTTCGCTGACCGAGCTTTACGCGGCCGTTCGTGCCCGCGCCGACCGCTCCACCGCACGCGTCGTCGATAGCAAGGAAATCCGCGTCGAGGCGCGCAGCGACAGGCCCGAACGCCTCTCGCTCATCGTCCCCGGCGAGGAACGACCCGTTGCTCCAACCAACTGGTCGTTCGGCCAGCTTTGCAGCCTGGTCAGCGCACCCGCATCCTATCTGCGCGAACTGCCCGCGGCGCTCGCGGGGATCAACCTTCAGCACGGGCTCGTCGCGCACCGGGCCGAACAGGTCAAACTCTACCAGACCCACGATGGACGGACCGAACTGCGCGCTGCCACCGGTCCCGACTATGGCCGGATCTTCGATCACGAACTCGTCGCTGCGGTGATGAAGATCGCCGGAGATGGCGTCGGGCAGACCCGGTGGAAGGTTCCAGGCGTGCTCGACTGGTCGAACATGCACTATAATCCCTATGTCGACGTCAGCCGCGACACGACGACGCTCTATGCGTCCGATCGCGACGTCTTCCTGTTCCTCGTCGACGACACGCACCCGATTGAGGCGGGCAAGCTTCCGAACGGCGAACCCGATCTCTACTTTCGCGGCTTCTACAGCTGGAACTCCGAGGTCGGCGCCAAAACGCTCGGTATGGCGACCTTCTATCTCCGCGCCGTCTGCATGAACCGGAACCTCTGGGGCGTCGAGAATTTCGAGGAGGTCAAAATTCGCCACTCGAAATTCGCGGCCAACCGCTTCGCGCACGAGGCCGCACCGGCGCTCGAGAATTTCGCGGATTCCTCGCCGATGCGCTTCGTGAACGGCATCAAGGCGGCGCGCGAGCGCATCGTCGCCAGGAAGGACGAAGATCGCGAGGATTTCCTGCGCAAGCGGGGCTTTTCCAAGGCCGAGTCCGCCAAGATCGTCGCAACCGTGCTCAGCGAGGAAGGCCGTCCGCCCGAGAGCATCTACGACTTCGTGCAGGGCATCACCGCCTTCGCCCGCACCAAGACCCACCAGGACAGCAGGCTCGATACCGAGGGCAAGGCCCGCAAGCTCCTCGAAGCCGTCCACTGACATCCAGCGCCGCCGGGCGCGATTGTCCGGCGGTCCCCCTTCGAATGAGGAAAACTATGGCCGACGCACGCCACATCCTGCTTGCGACGATGCAGGACCTCATGTCCAACTATCTCGTCGACGAATGCCCCGATCATGTGACGTGGGAAGATTTCGATCCCGATATCGACGGTCTGCGATCCACCGTCATCGACCTGCTCGACAAGTTGCTGTCGCCGACCGCTCCGGCAGATATCATCACCTATGTCGTCGACGTCGATTTCTACAGCGGCGATGACTGCTTCGCGACCGAGGTCTTCACGATCGACGCTTCGACGCCCAATGGCGCCCAGCACCGCGCGCTCGATCTGTCGCTCGATAGCATCTACAATGACCCGCGCGTTCCTGACCTTTCAAGGAGGGCTTCGGCCCAGTCCACCGATGACGGCGCGGGCAGCCCGGAATGATCACCGACCGGACCCAGCGGTGGCGCAAGCGCCGGTGCCGCTGGGTGCCGGGCACTGCGGAAATCGACCCCGCAACCCTGTCCGTCGATATAATCGATACCCGGCGCGAGGCCGCGCCGTTCGTCAGGGAACATCATTATGCGGGGTCGATGCCGGTCGCACGGCTCTCGGTCGGCCTCTTCGCCAATGGCCGCGGTGGACGATCGGAACTCGTGGGCGTTTGCGTCTTCTCGCACCCGGTCAATAATGCAAGCGTTCCGAAAACGGCGGGTCTCGGCGATCCGCGCGCGGCGTGCGATCTTGGACGTCTCGTCATACTCGACAGTCAGGGCGCCAATTCGGAATCGTTCCTGGTGGCACGGGCGTTCCGGCTGCTCCGCCGTGAGAAACCCGAAATTCTGTCGGTCATATCCTATGCCGACCCGGTCAGGCGCGTCGATGCAGACGGACACGTGTTCCTTCCTGGCCATGTCGGCGGCCTCTATTCGGTGATGGGAAGCCGCTATATCGGCCGATCGAGCGCGTGCACCGACCTCATCCTGCCCGATGGCCGCCCCATATCGTCGCGGGCAATATCCAAGATCCGCAATGCCGAATGCGGTCAGAGATATGCGATGGAGGATTTGATCCGAGCCGGTGCCCGCGCGCCGCGCTTCGGCGAGGACCGCGGCGAATGGCTGGCCAGCCTCGAACGCACCGGCCTTTTGACACGGCGGCGCCATCCTGGCTGCCACGCCTATCTCTTTCCTTTGACGAAGGCGGCGGTGCCGAGCCTGCCGTATCCCATTCTCGACCGGGCGGCGACAGAAGGCGACGTCACGAAGCTCCCGCTCCTCGACCTCGCTGCCTAGGCGGTCCCTTCAGCGATCGGTGCTGGCGGCCCCAAAATCCGTTCGTTCAGGGAGAAAGCGAATGCACATCATCCAGATTCAAGGTCGGATCGACGTGCCTGACGGCACCACTCCAATACCAGGCATCGAGAACCAGTTTCGGCTTCCTTCAGGACAAATTGCCTCAGTTCACCCTGTAATCGAACTGGCAATCGGTCCCGATACGGATGACCACCGCGATCTCACCTATTCGGAAGCCGCAAGCATGGGAATCCTCCTCGACCTGTACGATCGAACAGCGACTCTCCGCACATCGAATTGAGCTCAGGCTCGACAATCCAGCACGGCCTGAAATTCTCGGCAAACAGCGACCGATAGCGCAGCCATCGTGGCAGCTGCATGGAGAAGAGGGGGATGGGGCTTGGGTGATCGTCCAATTCAGGAGGCGCCACCCATGAAAATCGAACTTCGCCGCATCACCTATAATTCCGCTCTGTCTCAGGAAACCAGCGCCTACACGGCTGACGTCTATATCGATGGCGAACTGGCCTTCCATGCCCGCAACCAGGGGAAGGGCGGCGCTGACTTCTTCCACAAGATCGGCCGCTGGACCGAGATGGAAGTCAACCAGTGGTTGCTCGCGAACCGGCCGCCGCGATCCTTCGGCAGGTTCAGCTATGATCACGACCTCGAGGTCGAAGTCGGCGATCTCCTGGCCCGCGAACTCGAACGCCGCCGGTTGAAGCGGCTGATGCGGACCTGTCTCGTCACGATCGAGCGCGGTCAGATCTACCAGTTCCCGCTTCGCAAGCGCCCGGTGGACACGATCATCAGCGCGGTCCGGGCGACCAATCCCGATGCGGTCATCGTCAATGGCGCGAGCGGCGATGTGCTCGCCCAGGCCGTCGAGGTTCTCCTCTCACAGAAATGACCTGTCGCCACGAACCCCAAGGAATCCGAACATGGCCAACAACTATGTCGAGACGGCCTTCAATGTGCCCGTCACGCCCGAAGAAGCATCGCTGCTCGAGGAATGCTTTCTTGTCGCCGAGAAACTGTCCCCCGGTTTCAGCAAATCATCGCGCGCGGCGATGCAGGCGCTCGAGTCACTCTGCGCCGCTTGCAGCGATGCCTTCCGCAAAACATTCCCAAAGCAAGATCAGGAGGAAAATCCGTTCGCGTCCTTCCTCGAACTCTGGCTCGATCCTGATGTTCCTACTTTCGATGCGGACATTACAATCGACGAAGAGCGCGACGATACGGGCCTCGTCGCGTTCATTCGCGGACATGAAGCCGATGTTCAGGCGATCGCATCGCTGATCCAGAAGGTCTGCAAAAGCGCGCTGCCATTCGGTTTCGAGTGGGCCTCAACCTGCGACAAGTTCAGGCCGGGCCAGCATGGCGGCGGATATTTCGTGATCAGCGACACGCAAATTCTCGGCGCCTCGACCCGCGAGATGATGGACGAAACCCTTCGATCGCTCCGCCCGGGAGTGAGGACGTGACCGGCATCGCCAGCGCGAGCGTGACGCACTATGTCGATGTGTGGGACGAGCAAATCATGTGGCAATCGGCCTTTTCCGCCTATGAAAAGACGAACGGAATCGCCGACCAGCCCGATTTCGAACTGATGTGTGGGACGCAGCACAAGCCCGATATCTGCGCCTGCCTCCAGATGATCTTCGATCCCGGCACCAGCCCGATGGGCGTCCAGAACGAGGATTGCTGCGCCGAGCTGATCGAGAATAGCGGACCGGAGCTGACCGAATGAAGCGGGAGGAGAGGGGGATGGGCGTGGGCGGGCGCGATGGGGCGTCCGGAGGCAGGAGCCTATTCCATGGCCTACGATATCGCGTTCCGATTCCAGCAAGCGCTCGATCCTTCGGGCTTGTCGACGCTTCCGGCCTGTCTCCACGCGCTGACCACCGCGATCAAAGATTGCCGGAACGCCGGTAAGTCCGACGATCTCGATCCGGCCGTGATTTTGCTCGCGCGCCATCTCGGCGCCGTAGCGAGAGACTTGGGAGAGAATGACAGTCTGCTTCGCCGCGTCTGCATGGACCGGATTGCCGACATGCGAGGCAAATCCGCCCTTGCGGTGCTCGCGCAGAAGGGCGTCAGCTATGACGAGCAGGCCAAGAAGCTCTTCCATAGCGATGGCCGCAAGGCGTTGAAGCGACTCGGCGACGCCCTTTGCCTCGCCGACGGAAGCTATGACCTGCGCTCGAACAAGGGCGGCATCGCCGTCAGCGGCGAGATCATCCTTCATGGCGAAGACATCTATGTCCAGCTCGGCCTCGGCATCGGGTCGGGCCGCGAGGTGATGTTCCGCCGTGTTGCAGGACGACGCGACTATTGCGGCGACCGCAATCATTGGGCTGCCATTGGCGAACTGCTCGAGCCCGATCGCCTCGCCGTCCGCATCCGCCGCGACCTCCATCTCCCCAATCCCGGAACGCCGCCCCTGCGGCTCGTCGCCTGAGGAGTAAATCGATGGAAATCCTTGTCTCCCGTTCCCGCCTCGCGGGGACGCCGCCCCATTATGTCTACCGCGTCCTGGTCCCCGTCGACGGCGTGGCGGCTGAACGCCGCGCAATGGGCGGCGTTTCGGTAGCGCCCAGGGTCGCGGGGCGGATCGCATGTGTTCGCGTGGCGCCCGTCGTGGCGCCCGAGCGCTATTTGATGATGAGCCCCGTCGAACGTGCGGCCCTCGCGCCGCGCATCGGGGCGCTCAGCCGCAGGATCGAATTGCTGATCATCCGCTCGATCTTCCCCGAGATGACCGCGGACTCGGTGCCGATCATATTCGAGCTCGACCATGACCCAGGCGATGCGTGCGTCTGGATCCAAATCGCGGACCTCACGGCCGCATTCGATCGCCTTGAGTCCAACCTCGACATTCTCACGGCCTTCGACCTCGGTCTGCGTCAGGGCGACAATCTGCGCGCCGCCTGATGTCGGCCGGCCGAGTCCACGAAACCTGCAACCTCGTCATGAAGTCACTCAAAAAGAAAGGGTCTGAAATGACCGTTATCGGACATAATCACATACGAAAGGTCGAAACGTTCGACGGCTACGATATTATCGCGCACCCGCTACCGGCACGCGATGAACGCGTCTATTATCCGACGGAACCGGACAGCTGCAGCGCAGGCGTCACCTATGCCTCGCACGATGTGATGGTCGCAAGGCCGACCGGCATCGGCAAGAAGGGCCGCCTCGCCATATTGATGCACCATGGCGGCGGCCGCCATGTTCTCGAATTCTACGAGGGGCTTTTGCCGGTCGCTTCGGCCCTGCTCGCTCTTCCCGAGCGCGAGCAATATGCGCTTGCCTATACGATCTTCGAGCAGGCCGACGAATGCGCGGCGGGCATGCGCGCCGCCGAGGCGCGGCGCTGGGCCGAGGCCCATGTCGATGGCCGCATCCGCAAGCGCCGCCGCGGTCGCTCACAACAGGTCTATGTCGAAACCGAAGCCGAGCGAGCCATTCGCCGCAGCCGATAACGGGCGCCATCTTGGCGGGCCTATGCGCCTGCTTCCCGAATGCCGGGAGGGAAGGGGGGAGCGGATCGATGCGGCAGCAATGATGTTGCCGGGCAACCGGAGATCCTGACATGGCGCTTCCCAGCGAGATTCGTCCATCAGTCGGCGATGAACTCATCACGAAGGTATCGCGCCTGTTCAACGGGACGATCACCGATGTCCTCAACGAGCTGTTCCAGAATGCCCGCCGCGCGGGCGCCGGACGGATCGAAGTTCATGTGCGCGATCATGAGGGCGGCTCGAGCCTCCACATCGCCGACGATGGCCGCGGTGTCGACGACCCTGCTTCCTTCGTCACGCTTGGGCGCTCTGGCTGGAGTGACGAGATCGCGCAGCGCGAGGACCCGGCCGGCATGGGTGTGTTCAGCCTTGCCGGCAGGACCGTGACCGTGCGGTCCTTCTCGCGGGTCGCAGACGAGGGCTGGGCAATGACCATCCCAGCGGACGCCTGGGAAGGAACGCAGCCTCTGGCTGTTGAAAGCTGTCGGATCCGGGCGGGGACAGAGATCATCATCGCCATGCCCAAGGAATGGCTCTGCAATCTTCGCGCCCAGGTCGAGGCCGCTGCGCGGCATTTCCCGCTTCCGATCCATTTTCACGGCGAACTTCTGCCGCGCGAAGATTTCCTCGAGGGAGCCCATCGCGTCGAGGAATGGAATGGTTGCCGGATCGGCATCTTTCGGGGCAGCTATGACCTCGTGAATGAGCCGCGCATCAATTTTCACGGCGTCAAGGTCGCCTGTCGATTGCCGTCGGTCAAAGAAGTCGATGCTTCGTATCCGTGGACCGCCCGGATTGATATCGTCGACGCCCCATCGTTGCAGCTCGTGCTCCCCGCGCGCAAGGAAGTGGTCGACAATGCCGCACTGGGCGCGCTGCGGGCCGCCGTTCAGACCGCCATCTATCGAACGATTGGATCCGAGGGCAGCCATCGTCTCTCATTCCAGAACTGGCAGCGCGCCGCGGACCTCGGCATCGAACTTCCCGAAGCCAGCGCCTGGCTCTACGAATGGCGCCCGTGCACCGCGGACGATCGTGGCGGCGCCGAGGGCGCCCGCATCGAGGCCGTCCCGATGATCCTGGTTCCCGATCATGACGCCGATATCGAGCAATGCGCGGCGCCGCTGCTGACCGAAGATCGGCTCGGCTTGCGTGCCGTCCGCGCCGAGGACGCTTTCTCGGGCTACACATGGTATGATGGCCTTCCCCGCGTCACGGGCCTGTCCTTTGCGACCGAGATTGACGGGCGGCAGATTCACTACGCCGACGGCGATGTGATTTTCCCGGACATTTTGTCCGGACGCGTTCCAATGATCACGCTCGAAGTTCCAGTCGTCCGCTGCGCCGCCTCCGACGAGCCGATCGTGACGCTGTGCTTCCCGGTCGATATGCTGGTCTGCGCGAATGGCGGAACGAGTCTTGATGAAACCCATGTCTTCGTTCGCGAAGGAGCCTCTATCGCACCGGCGGCGCTTGCGCAGAAGATCGAGGACTGTTGTTTCGCCTACGACGAGGATTGCATCAGCGACAGCTGGCGCACCCAGCAACGCGATTTCGAGCGCGATGCCCGAAAATTTGCAAATGAACTGCTTCTTGGAGCCGATGAAGCGCTGGCGGAGAATATCCGCGCCGTCTTCGCCGAAGAGGTTCAATGGATGATCCCGATCGGGCGGCGGCTCACGCTCGAGGCCCACCAAGGCGATGTGCGGGTCGCGCTGACGGCCAATGACGCTGACCCTGAAATCACCACGGCATGACCATGCCCAAACCCTGATCCGAGCGGGCGAACCGGTGGTCGCCCGCTCGGCCCGATTCCCGAGGAGTCACTCCCGTGGCGGAAGATGAATTCGACAATCTCATCGACAACGCGACCCATGCGGTCAACAATTTGATCCCATCCTCGCTGCTCGCCGGAATGGATGCCGAGGGGCGGTCGAATCTCTTGATCCTGATCAACGATGCCCTTGCGCCCATCTTGCGCGACCTCGGTCCTCCCGAGGGTGGCGACGCTGGCTCCGCGAGGACGCGCCTTTCGACGATGGCCACCTTCATTTCCGAACTGATCGAGACGCATGTCGACAAATGCGAAGACGTCGGGTGCGGTCCGGACGAGCGCCCGGCGCACATCGTGTCCGAGACATTCGGTACGCAGGCCCAGATCGCCAGCATCGCGACCAGTTCGAGGATCGATGCCGCGCATATTCATATCGTGCTCGAAGGCGGCGATGCCTTCCGGCTCAAGATCGAACGCGTCGGCGCCTGAAGGCGGGCCTCCCTTCATTCCCTTCGACTGGACCTTGTCATGGCGAACGCTGAACCATCGACCCAATTGTCGCCGCGGCGCGCGGAACTCGCCTCGTTCGAGCGCTGCTATGCGGTCGCTGTCAGGAACCGCCTCGCCAGCGGCTGTATCCAGTTCATCGTGAGCACCGGGGAGGCGCTGCGGCCCTTCAGGGTTTCGTCGCGGCCGCCCGAAAAGGGCGAAAACTTGACAACCCTCGTAGCCTGACCGGCCCGAAGCGGAGGAGGGAAGGCGGGGTCATTGGCACGATCCTCTGAAGGGTTTTCGCCGATGACATCTTCACGCCCACATCATTCGCACCACTTCTTGCGGCGATCGCTCGACTGCCGGAACCGCTGATATGGCTGCCGCGCTCGCCCGCCTCGCGTCTGGTGTCTGGCTACGCCCCTGCCTTACGGACGATCCTGCGCTGCCACGCACGCCGGTCATCGCCGCGTGGGGTATGGGACTCGACAGCACGGCGATGATCATCGAGTGGGTCGCGCGCGGCAGGCCCCTCGACCTCGTATTGACGGCCGATACCGGCAGCGAGCGTCCGGAAACCTATGACTATCTCCCGATATTCCAGCGCTGGATGGACGTCCGCGGCATCGCGCACGAGATCGTCCGCTACGCGCCGAAGCGCTTCAAGCATTGGCCACCCTATTTCTCGTTGCTTGAAAACTGCCTGACCAACGCGACGTTACCCTCGATCAGTTTCGGACGGCACAGTTGCAGCCAGAAATGGAAGATCCAGCCGCAGGACAAATGGGTCGAGAGCTGGGATCTCGCGAAACAGGCTTGGGCGCGCGGTGACAAGGTGATCAAGCTCATCGGCTACGACGCTTCGCCAGCGGACAGCCGCCGGTATGCGCACCGCGAGGGACATGTCGACCCGCGCTATGACTATTGTTACCCCTTACGCGACTGGGGCTGGGACCGGCATCAATGCACGGCTCGCATCAAAGCCGAAGGTCTTCCCGTTCCCGTCAAGTCGAGCTGCTTCTTCTGTGCGGCCATGAAGCCGCACGAAGTGCAGACCTTGCCCGCCTGGTGTCTGCGACTGATCGTTCTCATGGAAGCGCGCGCGGCACCCCGACTGATCAATGTCGAAGGCCTGTGGCGACGGTCCACTGGTGCGCGTCCCGGTACGATGACCGAATTTATCCGGGGACGCGGCCTTTTGCCGCCCCTCGAGATTGCCGCGATCGTGAACGGCGCCCCCGTCGCCCTCGTCGAATTCCAAGCCGTCGCGGCACAGTTTCCAGTCGAAGCGCGCCCGCCGCTGCGCGAATGGATCGACCGGTTCAACGAAGGTGTCATGCGGCTCGCTGCGTGACCGTCGAGAACCGCGGACCCGACTTCGTCGCCCGAACCGCAGACTCTGTTCATCGGATGGTTTCTGATCCGAGCTCACCACCCAAGGAACTCACTATGGAAACTGGACAATATCTTGTGCTCAGTACCGCACATATTCGCTGTGCGACCGGGCAGATACTCACCGCCTGGGCGGATTATCCGCCACACAAGCAACCGTTGCCA
This sequence comes from Sphingopyxis sp. EU05-FHT14B03, assembly GCF_058790875.1. Lineage (NCBI taxonomy): Bacteria > Pseudomonadati > Pseudomonadota > Alphaproteobacteria > Sphingomonadales > Sphingopyxidaceae > Sphingopyxis > Sphingopyxis sp. EU05-FHT14B03. Next base: position 397 of record NZ_JBYTDC010000004.1, on the reverse strand, counting down.
GTGGCGCCGACGCAATATGGCTGGTTCCTTCATACGATGACGCCGCCGCCCGAAGCGCAGCGCCGCCTCCCCAAAGAATTGCCCCCGATCCTTGCGTTCGGCCGCGACAACGGCTGCGATTATGTGCTGCTCGACAGCGACGGCCCGACCGAAGACTTGCTCCCGACTTTCCCGTGGTAGGGCACAGAAATTGGCAGCCTCGTTACGGTTCAGCATCGGACTGCGGTTTTACTTGCATTTGTTCCCGGCAAAATGCCTGCTATTGGACAAGTTAGATAGCTTGGTATTCTGAAGGGTGAACTCATGGACGATTCCGAAACGCTAGGGCTGAGACTCATTCAGAGCCAGAAGGCCAAGGTAGTGACCAGCGCGACGGCTGACAGGAAGTTGGCGGCGA
>NZ_JBYTDC010000003.1:0-1027729 GCF_058790875.1 Sphingopyxis sp. EU05-FHT14B03 | reverse complement strand
AAACCAGCATCATATTATCCGAAAAGGGGGTCCCTCTTCGACGCCGATCGGGGGTCCCTTTTGAACGCCGTTTGACAGCCTAAGGCCGCTTCGGCTTTGGTGCTCGTGGGAGCGGGGCCGACGCGCACCGAAGTCGTCATGAACTATCTAAGCGGACTCAAATACCGGCCGCTGGAGCGCAAATGAAGATCGTCGATGTCTGTGCCTTTTACACGCCGCACGGTGGCGGTGTGAAAACCTATATCGACCGCAAACTCGCGATCGGTGCAGCCCTGGGCCACGAAATCATTGTCATCGCGCCTGGCTCGCACGATCATGTCGAGCTGCGGAGCGGTGGTGGCCGGATTGTCTATGTCGCGAGCCCGCAGTTGATCGTCGATCGGCGTTACCGCTATTTCGACGACCCGTCGGCCGTTCACGCCCGGCTCGACACCGAGCGCCCCGATCTCGTCGAAGCCTCCTCTCCCTGGCGCACCGCCAATATCGTTGCCAACTGGCAAGGAAGCGCGCCGCGCTCGCTGATCATGCACGCCGATCCTATGGCGGCCTATGCCTATCGCTGGTTTGGCCGCTTTGGCAGCCGTGAAGCGATCGACAAGAGCTTCGACCTCTTCTGGCGCCATTTGCGCCGGCTCGGCGATCGTTTCGACTGCGTCGTCAGCGCCAATCGCCACCTCTCGTCGCGGCTGCAAGCGGGCGGAGTTGCCGGTGTGACGACGATTCCGATGGGAGTCGATCCCGGCCTCTTCTCGCCGGCGCATCGCGACGCCGGTCTTCGCTGCGACCTGCTCGCACGCTGCGCTCTTCCCGAGCGTGCGAGCCTGCTAATTGGCGTCGGCCGCCACAGCGCCGAAAAGCGCTGGCCGCTGGTCATCGATGCCTGCCTTGCGGCATCGCAGCATCGCCCGATCGGTCTCGCCCTCGTCGGCGACGGCCGCGATCGAGGGCGGATCGTGCGCCATATTGGGAATAATCCGCATGTTCATCTGCTTGCGCCCATCGCCGATCGCCTCCTGCTCGCGAAGCTCATGGCCAGTGCGGACGCCCTGATTCATGGGTGCGAGGCCGAGACTTTCGGTCTGGTGGCGGCTGAGGCGGCTGCGTCGGGATTGCCGCTGATCGTGCCCGATGCGGGCGGCGCTTCCGACTTCGTAGCCCTTGATAATGGCGAATTATATGCGGCAGGCGATGCGGGCGCCGCTGCCCGGGCAATCGGGCGGCTCCTGTCTCGCGACCGGACAAGGCTGATCGCCGCCGCCGCCCGGCGCGCTGCCGATGCCCCACTGATCGACGATCATTTCGGCGCGCTCTTCGACCTTTATGGCGATCTGGCGACGCCGCTGCGCTCGGCCGCCTGATGCCTACGATCGATCTCTATATTGCGCGGCGTATGGCGCGACCCTTCCTTGCCACCGGTGCGATCGTCATATTGCTGCTGAGCCTCGAAAATAGTCGGCGGTTGATGGACTTGCTCGACAATGTCGAACGGCCCGTCCCGGTTCTGATCAAGCTCATGGTCTATCTCGTTCCTGAGTATCTTGGCATCGGCCTCCTGATCTCGGTGTTCGTGGCCGTTGCTCTTGCCTTCCGCGGCTTCGCGATCAACGGCGAACTGGATATATTCGCGTCCATTGGTCTCTCGCCAGCTCGGTTGCTCCGGGTGCCGTTGCTCTTCGGGCTAGCGATTGCCTTGTTGCACGCCGGGCTGCGCGCCTATGTCGAACCGGCTGGGGAGCAGCGGCTCGATGCGCTAGGCGCCTCGATCGCGATCGGCGACCTCGGGCTGTCGGTTGCACCTGGCGAGTTTCTGAGTCCACGCGCCGAGACGGTTTTCCACGTCGACGCCGTCGATCGGCGGACGGGCAAATTTCGCGGTCTTTTCCTGCGCAATCACAATTTGACCGTCGCCGCGCGCGACGGCCGGGTCATCAACGGCGGACGCGGCGGCGTTCTGCTCCGTCTTGCCGATGGCCATGTCATTGCCAGCAAACCAGGCGGGCGTCTTGAGGTCGCCTCCTTCAAGACGATGGCGATGCCGGTCCAGCTGCTTGCGCCGAAGCCCGTCCGCGGGACTGCGCGCCACCGCAATGACCGGCTCATGCTGGGCGATCTGATAAACGTCGCGGCCGATGGCAGGACTTTGGGCGAACGCAGGGCAGCCCGCGCCGCAATCGGCGGTCGCTTCGTCACGGCGGCCTTCATTGTCCTGATCCCTTTTTACGGCTTTGCGCTCGGCATTCCGCCGAAGCGATCGACGTCGGCGCTCGGGCTGGGATGCGGGGTTCTGCTCATCGTCGGATTTGTCCAAGGGATCGTTGCGATCGAAGATAGCGCGCTGGCGCTGGCGCCGCTGATCCAACTCCTGATCCTGCTCGGATTTGCCATGGCGGCGTTTATATTGTTTCGCTTTCAACGCACCCAAGGTCCGGGAGCGATCGAAGCCGCGCTCGTGTCGGCGAGTCGTTCCGCACGCTATATTTCGCGCTGGACGTGGCTTGACCGCTTGATGATGCGTTTTCCGTCCGAGCGCGCGCAGATGTCTGCAACCGGCCGATGACGTCCGACGGTCCTCGGCTTCGCTCTTCGAATCCGGTCAAGCGATCGACAGGCAAGCCCGACGGCCACCGCTTCATTTGGTTGGCGTGTGCACCATTCTGGTGGAATTTGCTGCGCTTCGCCACGCGAAATGTCCGAGACTGATGCAAGGGTTTAGTTCCGCTGTGTCGCAGTCCTTGCCCGAAAGGCGCGATCGCGCGCGGCCGCCTGGCGCCAGTCATACACCGTCCATCCGCGCCGGAGGGCTAGGTCGAGCAATTTCTTGGACGGATTAACCGCTACCGCTTCGTCCGCCCATTCGAAGGTTGGAAGATCCGACAAATCGTCCGAAAAGAACCGAATATGGGCGTGGGCACGGTCGATCTCTTGCCCGGCAAGCCAATGCTCGAGCATGCGCCGCTTGTTTGCGCCGTAGCAATTCTCACCCGCGATCCGCGGCGTCAGCTGGCGACCGTGCCACATCGACGCGGTGCCCACGACATCGGCAACACCGAGCCGATCGGCGAGTGCCTCAAGATAGTAGAGATGCGCGGCCGAGGCGATGACGACCCGCCGCCCGGCGGCGCGCTCCGCCGCAATGCTGGCGATGGCGCCGACGTAAATATTGTTCGCCATGCTGCGCTCCGCATAGGCGGCTGCAAGGTCCGTCACGACGTCCAGATCGACCGCACGTCCGAGCATTAGCCGCTGCATGGCCTGCTTGAGTCGTTTGCGGGTCAGGAGCCGTGCCTTGTAAGCGCCCATGAGACAGACGACCAGCGGGGCGAAGGCGAGCCGCCACGGCGCGCGGCGCCGCGCGGCGAATAGCAGGAACGGCGACCATGTGCCGTGGATGGTGAGCGTCCGGTCGAGATCGAAGACCGAAAGCGGGCAGGATGATGTCATGGGCGGTGTCCTCCGCAATGTAGGACGCCACCCGATTTTTTTTCCGCACTTGCTGCGGGTTTCCCGGCACCGCGGCGTCGTTCCACCCATGCGGATCGGCTTTCTCTTCAACCACGACCAGATCCACCAGATGGCCCACAGCCTGCCAGTCGCGCTTGCCTTGGCGCGCGCGGGCACGGGCGCCGAGATCATCGTCGCTACCACCAACGATCTTCTCGCGCGTGAGGCCGTGCGATTGATGGGCGGAGCGGTGCCGCCGGGCATTCGTTTCGTTGCGCTGCGTCTGAATTCGGCAGCATCGCGGAGCGTAGATGCGCTGCTCGGGTCTCTAATCCCATCCGCCAAATTGCTTATCTACCGCGACAATATCGCCTTCTTTCGCTCGCTCGACTTCCTTGTCGTGACCGAGCGCACGTCGCTGATTCTCAAGACGCGCTACGGTTTGTCATCGCTGCGCATGGTTCTGACCGACCATGGCGCCGGAGATCGGGCAATCGGCTTTGGCAAGTCCGCAGCGTTGTTCGACCATATATTGGCAGCAGGCCCGAAAATCTGTGATCGCCTCACCGGCGAGGCGGGCGTCCTCCCGGAACGGCTGACGATCACCGGCTATCCCAAATTCGATATCGCCGAAGGGAAGGAGCGGCCGATCAAGTTTCGCGGCAGCAATCGGCCTATCGTCCTCTATAATCCGCACGTCTCGCCACATCTTTCGTCCTGGTACAAACAAGGCCGGGCGGTGCTGGACTATTTCCTCGCCAGCGATCGCTACAATCTCATTTTCGCGCCGCATATCATGATGTTCGAACGGCGGATGGCGGTTACGATCGACAAGCTGCGGTTCGGTTTGCCGGGAAGGCTGCACGCTCGCTATGCGGCGGCGGCGAATATTCATATCGATCTTGGCAGTACAGCGTTGACCGACATGAGCTACACGAACGGGGCGGACATCTATCTCGGCGACGTGAGCAGTCAGATTTATGAGTTTCTCAAAACGCCGCGGCCCTGCCTCTTTATCAACTGTCACGGCTTTGACGCTGACCATGATCCAAATTTCGCACACTGGCAGGCCGGGCCGGTGATCTCGGACGCTCGCGATCTCGATCGCGGCCTGGAAGAAGCCGTGAGCGATCACCCGGCACGCTATAGCGCGGTGCAACGGCGGCTTTTCGACCATACCTTCGACCTCACCGCCGAGCCATCGTCGGTGCGCGCCGCTCGCGCAATCGCTTCATTTGCGCGCGTTCGGGAAATTGAAAGCCGATCTATCGATGCCGGCCTTGCGCACTGACGCGGCGGAAAAGTCGCCGGGACCGGTCCGCCGCATCTACCAGAATCTTGGTCTGCTGCTTGGCGGCAAAGCAGCAGCGGGGCTGATCAGTCTCGTCTACGTGGTCGCCGCAGCCCGGATCCTCGGTCCCGAACAATATGGCGTTCTTGTCCTTGTGAACTATTTTGCGATGCTGGTGGGCGGGTTGGTCGCATTTCCCGGCTGGCACGCGATCGTCCGTTATGGCGTCCAGCCGGCTCAAAATGACCATGCGAAGCTTATACGGTTGCTGCGCTTTGTCGGCGCGATCGAGCTTTTGGCGGGACTGGTTGCGGTGATCGTCGCGGCACTCGCCGTCCCGATCGTCGGACCGCTCCTCGGGTGGTCGGCGGACGCGCAGGCATTGGCCATACCCTATTGCTTCGCGGTTCTCGCGACCGTGCGCGCGACCCCTGGCGGGTATCTCCAGATTTTGCGGCGTTTCGACCTGCTTGCGCTCCACAATGTCGTGACTCCGATCATGCGATTGCTTGGTACATTCGTGGTTATCGTCTTCGATCTGGGGCTTACGGCATTTCTGGTCGCATGGCTTGTTGCGGCGCTCGTTGAGGGCGTGTCCCTGTGGATCGCGGCGATCTACCTCGCGCGCCGCCACATGCTCGACCAGCCGCTGCTCGGAGCGGTCGCGGACGCACGGCGCGAGCATGAGGGGCTCGGCCGCTTCATGCTGACCGCCAACGCCGACATCATGCTCGGCGACCTGACGGGTCGGCTTACCCCGCTGATCGTCGGTGCGATGCTCGGCCCGGCTGCGGCGGGTCTTTATTCGATCGCGCACCGGGCAACGATCGTCATTTCCCAGCCCGCGCAGATATTGGGCCAGGCGGCCTATGCCGAGCTCGCTCGTCTGGCTGCCGCCGACGGCGCGAAAACGGCCATTCGTCATGCGCTCGCGCGCTGCGTCGGCATTGCGCTCGCGACGGCGCTGCCTTTGGTCGTCATCCTGGCGTTTTTCTCGCACGAGATTGCGGTGCTGATCGGCGGACCGGCCTTTGCCGGGGCTGCGGCGGTCATGATCTGGCTGACGCTGGCCAAGGTCTTGGCGATGGCTGGCCCTCCGACGAGCGCCGCGCTGATCGCATTGGGGCACCCAGGCTTGTCGGTGGCAGGAAATCTGGTTGCCGGGTTAGGCCTCTTGCCCCTGTTGCCCTTATTCACCAATTCTGCCGGACTGGCGGGCGCCGGCTATCTCGCAATACTGCAGGCCGTGGTCGCAGCGGGCCTGCTGGGTCTTGCGTTATGGCGGGTCACCGCCTCCCACTCCGCATGATGCCGTTGCTCGCCGCAAGTTCGAGGCGGAGGCACACTCCTTTCCTATTTCGCCGAGATCGGACAGACGCTAAACCCTGCCGTGAGAGCGAGAACGGAAGAGCGCCCCACCCGATGACCAAAGCCTCTGGGCTAGAAGCGATATTCCTGGCCAATCGGCCCGCTTTGTCGCGCTATCTGCGCGTTCGCCTTCGCGGTGACGGCGATGGTGAGGATATATTGCAGGACCTGTGGCTAAAGCTTGCGGATATCGACGCGAGCTTAATTGCCGAACCCCTCGCTTATCTTTATCGGACCGCCGAAAATCTGGTGCTGGACCGCCGTCGTTCGGCACAGCGCCGCACCGCGCGCGAGCAGGAGTGGACGAAGGGCCACATCGAGGGGAGCATCGCATCCCCCCGCGACGCCCAGCCATCGGCCGATCGCCTGCTGGTCGCTCGAGACCAGCTTCGGCGCGTCGACGCGGTCCTCGACACATTGCCCGAACGCACGGCCTTCGCTTTTCGCGCGGTGCGGATCGATGGGGTCCCGCAAAAGCAGATTGCCGCTGAAATGGGGATCAGCCTCAGTGCAGTCGAAAAGCATCTGCAAAGGGGGTATCGGGCGGTCCTGGAACTCAAGCAGCAATTGGATGTGGATATCGACGCGCCGCGACGTCAATGGGCCGAAGGAATTGATGATGGCGTCCGGTAGCATCGTTGACGAGGCCATTGCATGGCATGTGCGGTTGCAGGATCCTGCCGCGGATGGGGAATCGTGGGCCGAGTTCACGGCATGGATGGAAGCTGATCCCGCCCATGCCGAAGCCTATGACATCGTCGCTCTCGCCGACGACAGTCTTTCAGACGAACTGGCCGAAACCGGGCCGCTGGTTGCCGACGCACCACTCGCAACCAATGATAATGAACCGGGTGCCCGTCCCTGGTATCGCCGCACCGCCTTTCTTTCGATCGCGGCCAGCCTCGTTCTCGCGCTGTCCCTCTCGCCGATGCTGTTCCGGTCCCCGGGAACGGAAATGATTGCGACCCAGCCGGGTCAAACCCGCGAAATTGCGCTAGCCGACGGATCGAAAATCGCTCTCAATGGCGGCACGACGATCGCACTCGACCGCGAGGCGGAACGCTTCGCCCGCGTAGAAAGCGGCGAGGTGATCTTCATGATCAAGCATGACAGCGCGCGTCCGTTTATCGTCGAGACGGAGGACGGGACGCTTCGCGATGTCGGGACGATCTTCAACGTGCGGCAATCCGTCGACGGCCTCGAAGTCGCGGTGTCTGAAGGTAGCGTGCAATACCAGCCGAATGCCGAGGCGGTGACGCTCACGGCGGGCAAGCAGCTCCGCGTCAAGCGTGGAACCTCGAAAGCCGTCGTCTCGGCAATCGATCCGGCCACGGTGGGAGGATGGCAACGGGGCAGGCTCAGCTATCGCGATGCGCCGCTCGCCACCATCGCTCTCGATTTGTCGCGGTCGCTCGGTACGCCGGTGACCGTATCGCCTGACCTTGCGAGCCGCCGCTTTTCTGGTGTTATCCGCATCGACCGAGATGAAGCGCGACTCTTCCGGCAACTCGAATCCTTGCTTGGCGTCCGTGCGCGGCATAGTGCCAAAGGATGGCAATTGACGCGCTGATCCGGTGACCTGGGGCTATTTTCTTCCTGCTGCGGCGGTGGCCATTTGGTCTGCGAGTCCGGCTTCAGCCGCGGAAAGCCGGCAATTCGATATTCCGGCCCAGCGCCTCGACAATGCTTTGATCACGCTCGGCAACGCGGCGCAAATCTCGATCGGAGGGATTGACCAGCGCCTTGCCGGCGCGCGCAGCAAGGCCGTTCGCGGGCGGATGACGATTGCGCAGGCGCTGACTATGATGCTGCGCGGCACCGGCTTCACCTATCAGATCGTCGATTCGCAGACGGTGCGCATCATCGCAATCCCGCCGCGCGCGAAGCCCAAGCCGGCAGCGCGGCGACCCGCATTGCCCGAATCTCCGCGGCCCGAAGCGGCTGCACCTCCGCCTGCGGAAATCGTTGTTACCGCCACCAAGCAAGGTCAGGCGCTCGACAGCTATCCCGGCACCGCGCACATTGAATCCGTCGGCAGCGCCGGCCTTGGCGAAAGCCAGGGCACTGCGGCTTTCGTTGCCCGGATCCCTACGCTTACCTCGACAAATCTTGGACCCGGCCGCAACAAATTATTCGTGCGCGGCATCGCCGACAGCAGTTTTTCGGGGCCGACCCAATCGACCGTGGGTCTCTATCTCGGCGATCTGCGTCTCACCTATAATGCTCCCGAGCCGGACCTCCGCCTTTATGACATCGACCGCATCGAAGTGATCGAAGGGCCACAAGGCACTCTTTATGGCGCTGGCGCACTCGGCGGCATCGTCCGGATCATTCCCAAAATGGCGGACAATGGCGGGCTTCATGCCTCGGCGACCGCCGGGCGTTCGATCACGCGCGATGCCGGCCCGGGCTATGATCTGGGCGGAATGGTCAACATACCGATTATGCGCGATCGGGTCGCTCTGCGGGTGGTAGGCTACAAGCAGGTCGAAGGCGGCTATATCAACAATGCGACGCTGGGTGCGAGCAATACCAATCGGACGCGCATCGATGGTGCGCGCGCAAACCTGCGTATCGAACCTGGCGATGCCTGGACGATCGACTTTAACGCGCTGCTTCAGAATATCGACACGCGCGATGGCCAATATGCCGAGACCGATCAACCGATCCGAACCCATGCGGCCAATATCGCCCAGCCACATGACAATGATTTCAAGGCAGCCAGCCTGGAAATCGCCAAGGACTGGGGTGATGTCAAACTCATCTCATCTACGGGGATCGTCGATCACGACCTGTCGGAGACTTTCGACGCGACGGGTTATGGCGGCAATGCGCAAGTCCAGGTCTTCGAAGGGCATGAGGCCATCCGCCTTCTGACCCATGAGACACGCCTTTCGCGCAGCGGTTCGGCGGGTGACAGCTGGGTCGCGGGCATAGGTTTCGTGCACAACATCGATCGTATCGATCGCCGTCTCGGTGCGCTGGACGCACCCGTCACACTGGCACGGCTGCGAAATGAGAAGACCGAGGTCGCCGTCTTTGGCGAGGCGACCCAGCGTATCGCCCCCCGACTGTCAGGAACAGTGGGCGTAAGGTTGGTGTTCGCCGAGACGGTCGGTGAATTGATGGGCGGTTCGGGCGAGGAGTTCGAGCCGAAACGTCGGCAGGTCCGCTTGCTTCCGACCGCCGCTTTGTCTTGGAGACTCGCTCCCCAACTGCTTACCTTCCTGCGCTATCAGAGTGGATTTCGCAGCGGTGGCATCGCCATTACCGACGGTCAGGCGAACGCGGCTCAGCGGTTCGAGTCCGATACCATTCACACAGCCGAACTAGGCGTCAGGCTTGGTCGCGAAGACGATAGGTCGAGCTCCCGTTTTTCGGGCGGTATCACGACGTTCTACTCGATCTGGAACGACATCCAGGCCGACCTGATCGGTGCGGACGGTTTGCCTTTCACCGACAATATCGGCCGCGGCACCGTCTATGGAGCCGAAATCAACACACGCTGGCATATATCCGACGAGCTATTTGTCGATGGCGCCTTGTTCGTGATCCGCAGCGCACTGAGTAACCCCGCCGAGGGATTCGACGAAGCCGACGAACGGCCGCTCCCCAATATCGCCAGAACCGGCGCCCGACTTACCGCGGCATGGGAAAGACCGCTGTCCGACGGTCTAAGCTTCAAGCTCAACGGAACCGCGAGGCTGATCGGCGGATCGAGCCTCGGGACGACTGCGCCGCTAATCCTCGAGCATGGCGAAACGACCCAGGTCGATCTCTCGGCGTCGCTCGGGTCAAAAGATTGGATGCTGACGATCGATGCCACCAACCTCCTGAACATAAGCGGAAACAGCTTTTCCTACGGCAATCCGTTCACCGTCGCTGAAGGCAAGCAGATAACACCGTTGCGGCCACGGACGTTCCGGATAGGGGTTCGTATAGGCTTTTGATAAGCAGGAATATTGGGCGGCTCCAATCGGCGATCGTTTCCATATGAGAGGGTGGACTATGTCTGAAGTTACAACGAAACACCCGCGGTCGGCTGTGACGAAGATTCTGCACTGGTTGGCGGCGCTGGCTATCATCGCGCAATTGGGATTGAGCCTCGTGATGCAAAGCCCGTCGCGTAACCGGCCGGGAGACAGCTTCTTCGAAATCCATGAAAAGGTCGGCATCGCCGCAACCGCGATCCTCGTCGCTTTCTGGATTTGGAGCATTATTCGCTCCGGCGAAACGCGCTTGGTCGCCTTTTTCCCTTGGTTTTCCTCGAAGCACCTCCGCCTGGTTGCAACAGATGCCAAAAGGCTTTTCGCGCCGCTTGAGCCTGGAAGTACCGAACGGCCGTTTGCCAGCGCCATTCATGGTCTGGGCCTTGTCATCGCGACGGTAATGGCGCTGAGTGGCGTTGTTGGCTATTTCGTCGCACCGGCCAAGCCGCTTCTGGAAGTTCACGAAACAGTAGCCCCGTTGATGTGGGCTTATCTCGTCGGGCATGTCGCCGTCTCACTTCTGCACGAGTTGCGCGGCGAACGGATCATCGGGGCCATGCTGTCCCTGTCAGCACGAAAATAGGACGAGTTTCAGTGTGCGGGATTGGCGACTGAATGCCGCCATCGCGAAAGCTGCCTCAAGTCTATGGTCGCGACTTTTGCTGACGGTGATCCTGAGCGAGCTCTTATCGAACGCCACCGTCGCGGTACTGGTTACACCGCTTGCGGTCGCGCTCGCCGACAGCCTGGGGGTAGTCCGCGGTCATTCCTTGTCATGGTTGTGATGGCGGCAAGCGCCGTGTTCGCGACGCCGTTCGGCTATCCGACGAAGGTGATCGCCTATTAGATGGGCGGTTACCGCTATCTCGACGTTGTCCGCATCGGTCTGCGGCTCAATATGATCACTTTCGTTGTGGCGATCGCCCGCCATCCTCGTCGTGTTTCTATTCTGACGCCGCCATGCCAGGAAATTGCGCTGCGAGCAGATGCGCGGGGCCGCGCTTGACTTGCTATTCTCGCACGGTCGCGACTACCAACCTCACCGGCGCCAATTGCTTTCGTGCCTGGCTCTAGGCAGGCAATCCCCGCAGGAATTCCGGGCCTTATTGTCGGCTTGGCCAGTTTGGGTGCAGTTCGTCCACGACAAAGGCATGCGTCGCGGCGCCCTCCGGATGGCCTTCCTCGAGATGCGGGTGAGCGTCCGGAAGGTCGTCATGGCTGTGCGCGATCACCTCGGGGTCTTCGCGGGGCCAGATGCCGATCGCAAGCAGCGTGCCGATAAGCGCGAGCGACGCGCTGGCGCCGAGCGCTGCGTCCATGCCGGCACGCGCACCGACTTGGCCCGCGAGTGGATAGGCGATGAGCCAGCAGACATGGCTGAGCGCGAATTGCGCCGCGAACAGCGCGGGGCGATCGTCGGCCCCCGAGGAACGCCGCAGCAGCCGTCCGCCCGGTGTGATGCTCGCCGCGTAGCTGAGGCCGAGCGCGAACCAGCCGGCGAGGATGATGGGCCAATGGCTGGTCTCGTCGGTGAGCGACCAGGCGATGGCGAGGATCGCGAGCACCATCGTCATGAAGAGCGCCGCCGTAATCATGATGCTGCGGTCGGCGATGCGGTCGAGCAGGCGGGGAAGGAGGAGCGCCGCGATCATCGAGCCGCCGCCGAAAGCGGCGAGGGTGATCGCGACCTCGCTTTGCCCGAGGCCGAGCGCTCCGCGAACGAGCACTGGCGTGTTGACGATGACCATCGCGCTTGCGGCGGCGGCGGCGAGGGTGACGGCAAGAAGGCCGCGCAGGCGCGGCGTCTTCAGATATCGGCGGGTGCCGCGCGTCGTCTTGTCGTAGATGCCGCCGGTCTCCGCCGTGGCTCCGGTGCGCGGCAAGGTCACCGACAGCACGAGCAGCGCCGAAGCCGCAAAACCGGCCGCAGTGCCCGAGAAGAGCCAGTGAAAGTTCATGATGCCGAGCAGCGCCGCGGCGAGTACCGGGCTCGCGAGGCTCTCCATGTCATAGGCGAGGCGCGAGAGCGACAGCGCCTTGGTGTAGTCCTTCTCCTCGGGGAGGACGTCGGGGATCGTCGCCTGGAAGGTCGGCGTGAACCCGGCCGATGCCGACTGGAGAATGAAGATGAGCAGGTAGATCTGCCATACCTGGTCGACGAAAGGGAGGGTGAGGGCGACGAGGCCGCGGATCACGTCCATCGAGACCAGGAAGACCTTGCGCGGCAGCCGGTTCGCATAGGCGCCGACGACCGGCGCAACGCCGATATAGGCGATCATCTTGATCGCCATCGCCGTGCCGAGCACCGCGCCGGCATCGGCGCCCGCGATCTCGTAGGCGAGGAGGCCAAGCGCAACGGTCGCGAGCCCGGTCCCGACGAGCGCGATGATCTGCGCGAGGAAGAGGTGACGATAGGTGCGGTTCGCAAGCACGTCGAGCATGGGGATAGTCCTCGCTGAAGCCTCCGGCCAGTCGCGTCGGCCGGAGGTTCGGTGCCGCGTCAGGCGACGCGGCGGATGTCTGTATAGGCGCCTTTGGTGCGCAGCGTAATCGTCACGGGCGCGCCCGAGCGGTTGCGCCAGAACCAGCCATGCTTGCCGTCGAAGGCCGCGACAAGTTCGCCTTTTTCTCCGGTCGATTGCTTGCCCTTGCCATAGCCATGATAGTCGACGCCCGGCGCGTCGGCGTGGGTGTCGAAATTGACGTGGCCGCCCGCGACCGTCCAGTCGAAGGCGATCTTCGCATCCTTCGCCATCACGGCCTTGACCTCGGCGCCTTCGCCGGGCGCGAGCGTGAGCTTCGTGACGTCGGATCGCTGGTCGGCGCTCGTCGTTGGCGGCGATGCTTCTTTTCTGGCCCCCTCGGCGATGGCGATAGCGGCGGGGACGGCGGCTCCGTTCGCGGCGTCGCGCGCGGCCTCCTCGGCGAGCTGCGCCTTGACTTCGCCCATCTCGGTGAGGCCGAGCTGGCGGCCGATGCCGGTCGGGTCGATCGCATATTCGCTGGGCAGGACGATGGCGACGAGGATCGCGCCGGCCGCGGCGATCGCAAGGCCGGTGGCGCGGAGAAGCTGGCCCGTGGTCGGCAGGTCTTCGAGGCGGGGCTTCTGACTGTTGAACATGAGAGATTTCCTTTGAATCAGCTGAAGGCGAGGCCGACGAGCTGGTAGCCGGTGAGCACGAAGCCCGCGGTCATCAGCATCACATTGACGGCGAAGGCGTGGCGCATGAAGCTGGGGGTGCGGCGCCAGAAGCCCATGAGGATGAGGATCGTGCCGAGCGCGAGCAACTGCCCGATCTCGACCCCGATGTTGAACGCAAGCAGGTTGGGGATGAGGCCCTCGTTCGCGATCTCGAACTCGATGATTTTCGTCGCGAGGCCGAAGCCGTGGAAGAAGCCGAAGATCAAGGTGGCGGCCTTGGTGTCCGGCTGGAAGCCGAGCCAGCGCTGGAAGGCGCCGAGATTGTCGAGCGCCTTGTAGACGACCGACAGGCCGATGATCGCGTCGATGACATAGGCGTTGGCGCTGATACCGGTGAGCACGCCGAACAGCATCGTCGTCGAGTGTCCGATCGCGAACAGCGTCACATAAAGGCCGATGTCCTTCATCCGGTAGAGGAAGAAGATGACGCCGAAAAGGAAGAGCAGATGGTCGTAGCCGGTGACCATATGCTTGGCGCCGAGATAGACGAAGGGCCAGAAGAGGACGCCGCTGCTTTCCTGGATATAGCCCTTGTCGCCCTCGGCGACATTGTGGGCCCAGGCGTCGGCGCCGGCGGCGAGGACAAGAAGAATCAGGCTCAGGGCGAGCAGGAGCCTTCGGGTGGTCGCGCCTGGTGGAGCGATGATGCGCGTGAACATGCGGATGGTCTCCATGAATAGGAAGAGGCCCCGCGCGCGATCGCGCGCGGGGCTTGAGGGTCAGGCAGGTAAGGCTTCGGGGTGCTCCGCCGGCGGCGGCGCATCCTTCTTCGCCATGCGACCGTGGACCATGCGGTAGAGCGCCGGAAGCACGAGCAGGGTCAGGATAGTCGAGGAGACGATCCCGCCGATCACCACCGTCGCCAGAGGCCGCTGCACTTCTGCGCCAGCCCCGACGTTGAACGCCATCGGCACGAAGCCGAGGCTCGCAACGAGCGCGGTCATCAGCACCGGACGCAGGCGGGTAAGCGCGCCTTCGCGGATTGCATCCTCCAGGCTCGCGCCGCCTTCGCGAAGCTGGCGGATGAAGCTCAGCATGACGACGCCGTTGAGTACCGCCACGCCCGAGAGCGCGATGAAGCCGACGCCCGCCGAGATCGACAGCGGCATCCCGCGGATGAGAAGCGCGGCGACGCCCCCGGTGAGCGCCAGCGGCACCCCCGAAAAGACGATCGCGGCGTCCTTGCCCGACCGGAACAGCGCATAGAGCAGGGCGAAGATCATCAGCAGCGCCGCGGGCACCACGATCTGGAGCCGCTTCGCCGCCGAGATCAGCTGCTCGAACGTCCCGCCATAGCTGATCCAGTAGCCCGACGGCACCTCGACTTCGTTCCCGACCTTCGCTTGCAGTTCCTCGATGAAGGAACCGAGGTCGCGGCCGCGAACATTGGCCGTCACCACGACGCGGCGTTTGCCATCCTCGCGGCTGATCTGGTTGGGGCCGATCACGACCTCGACCTTCGCCACATCGGCGAGCGGCACGAAGCCGCGCATCCCGGCGCTGGGTGCCGCGCCCATCGTCACGTCTGCCGACGATCCGATGGCGGGAAGGGGGATGCGCAGGCGGCCGATCTCGTCGACCCGCTCGCGCACATTTTCGGGCAGACGAACGATGATCGGGAAGCGCCGGTCGCCCTCGAAGATCTGCCCGGCCTGAACGCCGCCGATCGACACCGCGACCGTGTCCTGGATGTCGCCGACATTCAGGCCAAAGCGCGCGAGTGCGCCGCGGTCAGGCGTGATCTGCAGCACCGGCAGGCCGGTGACCTGTTCGACGCTGACGTCCTGCGCGCCTTCGATCCCCGCGGCGACCCCTTTGATCTGCTGCCCGACCTCAAGGAGCGTATCGAGATCGTCGCCGAATATCTTGACCGCGACGTCGGCGCGAACCCCGGAGAGAAGTTCGTTGAACCGCATCTGGATCGGCTGGGTGAACTCGTAATTATTCCCCGGAATCTTCGCGACCGCCGCCTGCATCTCTCGAACGAGCTCGGCCTTGGGCTTTCGAGGATCGGGCCAGTCCTTCCGGTCCTTCATGATGATGAAGGTGTCGGCGACCGAGGGCGGCATCGGATCGGTCGCGACTTCCGCCGTCCCGATTTTCGCTACCACCTTGTCGACCTCCGGAAACTGCTTGATCCGCGCTTCGAGGGCGGTCTGCATGCTGACTGCCTGGCTGAGGCTGGTTCCCGGGATGCGAAGCGCGTGGAGCGCGATATCACCCTCGTCGAGATTGGGTACGAATTCCGATCCCATGCGGCTCGCCGCAATGCCCGAGATGAGCACGAGCCCTACGGCTGTCGCGACGAAGGTTGCACGAAGTTTCATCGCCTTATCGAGCGCGGGGGCATAAATGCGCCGCGCCCAGCCCATCAGCCGGCTTTCCTTCTCCTCGACCTTGCCGGTGACGAACAGTGCGACCGCTGCGGGTACGAAGGTGAGCGAAAGGATCAGCGCCGCGGTCAACGCCATCACGACGGTGATCGCCATCGGGTGGAACATCTTGCCCTCAACGCCGGTGAGCGCAAAGATCGGCACATAGACAAGCGCGATGATCAGCATACCGAACAGCGACGGACGGATGACTTCCGACGTCGCCGAGGCTGCGAGCTTGAAGCGTTCGTTCCGGTCGAGCAGGCGTCCGAGCTGGTGCTGCGCTTCGCCGAAGCGCCTGAGGCAATTCTCGACGATGATGACGGCGCCATCGACGATCAGGCCGAAGTCGAGCGCGCCGAGGCTCATCAGATTGCCCGATATGCCGCCGCGCACCATGCCGGTGATCGTCATCAACATGGTGATCGGGATGACCGCCGCGGTGATCAACGCTGCTCTTACGTTGCCGAGGAGCAGGAAGAGGATGACAATGACAAGCAACGCGCCTTCAAGAAGATTCTTCTCGACGGTCCAGATCGCCCGTTCGACGAGATCGGTGCGGTCGTAGATCGCCACGGCCTTGACGCCGGCAGGTAGGGCCTTGGCGGCTTGTTCGAGCCGTTCGGCTGCTGCCCGTGCGACGATACGGCTGTTCTCTCCCGCGAGCATGAAGACGGTGCCGAGCACGACCTCCTTGCCATTCTCGGTCGCGGCGCCCGTGCGGAGCTCCTCGCCGAGGCTGATGTCGGCGACGTCGGCGACGCGGATCGGGATCCCGCTCCGGTTGCTGACGATGACCGTGCCGAGCTCGTCGGTGCCTGCCGCCTGACCTGGGGTGCGGACGAGATATTGCTCGCCATAACGCTCGACATAGCCCGCCCCGCGATTGTCGTTGTTGCGCTCCAGGGCGCGAACGACGTCGTCGAGGGTAAGACCATAGGCCGAGAGCCGCGCCGGGATCGGGGTCACATGATATTGGCGTTCATAGCCGCCGATACTGTTGACCTCGGTCACGCCCGGCGTGCTGCGAAGCTGCGGCCGGATGACCCAGTCTTGCAGCGTGCGCAGATCTTCGGGCGTATAGGCGCTGCCGTCGGGTTTCTTCGCCCCCGGATCGGCCTCGAGCGTATACATGAAGATCTCGCCGAGCCCGGTCGCGATCGGCCCCATCTCGGGCGCGACGCCCGGCGGAAGCTGTTCGCGCGCCGATTGCAGCCGCTCGTTAATCAGCTGGCGCGCGAAATAGATGCTCGTGCCATCTTCGAAGACCGCCGTGACCTGACTGAGGCCGTAACGAGACACCGATCTTGTGTATTGCAGCCCAGGCAGGCCGGCGATCGCCGTCTCGACGGGGAAGGTAACGCGCTGCTCGGCTTCGAGCGGCGAGAATCCGGGGGCCTCGCTGTTGATCTGGACCTGGACGTTGGTGATGTCGGGAGTGGCGTCGATTGGCAGCCGCTGGAAGCTCCAGACGCCGATGGCGCAAAGGAGCAGGACGGCCGAGAGGACGGCCCAGCGGAAGCGGATCGCACCGGCGATGAGCCGTTCCAGCAAATGGGCTCGTTCGGGTGGACGGGTTGTATCAGTGGTCATGGCTGGCCCCCGATTTCTCGATGTCGGCGCGGATCAGGAAGGCGCCGTCGGTGACATAGACCTCGCCGGGCGCGAGCCCGCCGAGTATTTCGGTCCATTCGGGCGTGCGGCGTCCGATTTCGAGCATCCGCACCTCATAGGTGTTGCCGACCTTGGCAAAGACGACCTCGAAGTCGCGGAAGCGCTGGATCGCCTTGGTCCGCACCGCGATCGGCGCATTGGTCTCAGCGACAGCGAAGCTGCCCTCGACCCCCATACCCGGCCGGAACTCACGTGCGGCGGCCGGAGGCAGATGGACATGCGCGAGCATCGTCTGGCTCGCGACGTCTGCGGTCGGCAGCACCGCCTCGACCTCGGCCTGGAAGCGCGCTTCGCCAGACAGGCTCCTGAGGCTTACCGGCTGTCCGACACGCACGCGCTCGGCATCGCGCGGATAGACGAAGAATTCCGCATGAAGCTTGGTCGGATCGGCGATGACGAACAGCGCCCGGTCGCCGGTCGTATCGCCGACATTGACATTCTTCTCGACGATCGTGCCGCTGATCGGGGCGGTCACCGTATAGACCTGGAGCGAATGGCTCGACTCCACCCGAGCGAGCACCTGGCCGCGCCGGACCTGCTGTCCGAGCTTGCCGTTAAGCGAAACGATCAGCCCCGGAAGCCGGGCGCGAACGTCGGCTTTGCCCTCGGGCGTGATCTCGATCCGCCCGCCCATGTCGATGAGGTCGCTAACGGTCGCGGGACCGGCAGCGTCGGTCTTGATTCCGCCAGCCTTCGCGGCCGCGGCGTCGATGACCGTGCGGCCTTCATAGGATTGGTAGGACCATTTATGATTGCGGCCGCCTTCCGACGCGGCAACGCGGACGTCGAAGCTGTGCGGTTCGGTGACGATGC
Source organism: Sphingopyxis sp. EU05-FHT14B03 (assembly GCF_058790875.1). Classification (NCBI taxonomy): domain Bacteria; kingdom Pseudomonadati; phylum Pseudomonadota; class Alphaproteobacteria; order Sphingomonadales; family Sphingopyxidaceae; genus Sphingopyxis; species Sphingopyxis sp. EU05-FHT14B03. The sequence continues at coordinate 1,009,579 of NZ_JBYTDC010000003.1, read as the reverse complement.
CGCTGCCGCGCAGGAAATCTTCTTGCGGAGCGAAGCTGAAGCGGTCGATCTTGCCGCCGAGGCGGCCGAGTTCGATCGTCAGCTTGACCTCGGACGGCTTGACCGGCTTGTCACCCCGGTAAGCATAGGCGCGGAACTCGGGATCGACGCCATCTTCGAAAATGGTGATTTCCAGCGCGAAATCGCCGTCGCGCAGCATCCGGCCGCGGTGCGGGCCGCGTTCATATTCGCCGGCGGGCGCCGCCGCCTCTTCGCCGCCCTTCGTTTCGGTGGCGCCATTTCCGCATGCGGTGAGCAGGGTGAGGGCGATGACCGCCGCCGCCCCGGACAAATATTTGGTCATCGAACATTCTCCATATTGGCGAGCAGCGGGGCGTGGCGGCCGGTCAACCGGTCAAGCCGCACCCCCAGAAGGTGAAAGCGCCGCAGCAGGTCGACGCGGCGCGAGCGCGCGTCATTGACCGCGGCCTGAGCTTGCGAGAATTCGAGGAAGGTGAAGGCGGTGCCGCCGCGCGCGAGGCCGTCCTGGATCAGCCGGACCGCGCGGCTGGCACTTGGCAGCACCTCGGCATCGATCCGTTTGATCTCGGCCGCGATGAGGCCGCGGTCGGCGACGAGCCTGTCGATCTCGCGATCGACCTCGACGCGCGCCACGGCGATATCCGCCTCGATCGCGCGCTGCTCGGCTTGCGCCCGAACGACATTGCCTCGGTTGGCGCTCTTGGCCCCCAGCGGGATCGAGCCTCCGACCATCACGGCAAAGTCGTTGCCTTGGCCGAAGTGGCGAAGCCCGACGCGGCCGCTCGGATCGGCGATATTGCCGGTCTCGGCGAGCCTGACCTTCGCTTCAGCCGCCGCGCGTTCCGCTGTGAGCATCGCGACCTCGGCGGACTCTCCGGCCGTCGGCACGGTGACATCGAGCGCCTGGAATATCGCCGGATCGAGCTTGAAGTCGCTGCTCCCACCCCACCATGTGGCAAGATTCGTCCGCGCGATGCGCGCGGCTTCGCGCGCCTGTTCGAGTGCGATCTCGGCCTGCGCGACGTTGGTCCGCGCGCGCTCGGCTGCGAACCAGGGATCGAGCGCGCCGGTGACGCGCTTTACGACGTCGAGTTCGACACGCTGGAGGTCGGCGAGCCGCATCTCGGCGACGGGGATCGCCGCTTCGGCGGCAAGGGCATCGACCCACGCTGCCTGAACCCGCGCGAGGCGATCGAGCAGGCGGACGCGGTTCTGTGCGCCGACCACGGCGACATCGGCGCGCGCGGCGCCGATGCGCGCCTCGCGCTTGCCGCCGCGCTCCCAGGTTCGCTCATACCAGCCGGTGGTCTGTGACCGGTTCAGCGGCGAATAGGGACCGGTGCCCGCGAAATCCTCGAAGTCTGCGCCAACGACATCGCGCGGTCGGACGTCGGCCTGCAAGATGGCGGCGTCCGCGGCTTCGAGACGCGCGGCGCTGGCGGCGATGGCGGGATCGCGTGTCGCGACCCGTGACAACGCCTCGTCGAGACTTAGATTTTGCGCCCATGTGGGCTGCGCCGCGGCAGCCAGCAGGACACCTCCGCAGAGTATGGCTCTGCGGACGGCACGCGCGCCGGTGCGCGCTCGAGATTTTGAAAACATGTGATGGCAGCCTCGCTGAAAGGCGTGGAAACATCCCACGCCTTGTCAGACGGCGCGGGAACTCAGGCGTTCAGCGAGGCGGTTCTGGGCGGGCGTTCGGGTCCGATGGATCGCAGGCCGGCAACATGCCGGTCCTTTTCTGCCACCTGCAAACGGGAAGACGATAGAATCGTCGGGGCCGTTGCCGCATCGGGAACGAGCAGATTCGGACCATTATCGCCATGATGATGATGGCCGCCCGAGGCCGGGTCGCCCGGTTCTTCGTCGCCATCGGGCGCACCGTCATGATGAACGGCATGGTGATCGACACTGTCATGAATGACATCGACGGAGACGTCGGCGGCGTCCTTATGATCGTGCGCCATCATGAAGGACGGCGCATGCTGAAGTTGATTCGCTGCCTTGGCAGGGATCGTGGCCGCATAGAGCGCCATGAGCAAAGCGCAGAGTGACAGGATAAGACGGTCCGGCAGAGAGGAACGCGGCTTCGGCATGCGCCCGCGTGTAACTGCGCGCCTCAGCGTTGACAAGCGAAGCGCCAGGGATCGCTTCCTTCGACTGTCCTGCAGACGACCTCATGCGCTGTGCCGGGGTTGATGCACCCCGATCGTGAGATGGGCGATCCCGCTGATATGGATCAGTTCGCGCCGAAGATCGGCTGAATCGATCGCCCCCTCGACTTCGACAATCGCCGCATTGGCCTCCGGCCCCACACGCCACACATGAAGGTCCGTGAGACGAACGTCTCCGAATTTTCCGACCCGGTCGCGGATCGCCTTATCCATTCGCTCATTGGTTCGATCGAGCAGAACGGCGGCCGTGTCGCGCATCAAGGACCAGGACCAGCGAGCGATCACGACCGCGCCGACGATCCCCATCGCAGGGTCCATCCAATGGAGGCCAAGATACCGCCCTGCGAGAAGGGCCGCGATCGCGAGAACCGACGTCAGTGCGTCGGCAAGGACATGCATATAGGCCGAGCGCAGATTATTGTCGTGGCCGTGACCATGATCGTGACCGGCGTGATGATGATCGTCCGCAGGGTGCGCATGTTCGTGATGATGATGGTGGTGATGATGGTGATCGGAACCTCCCATCAGCAGTAGCGCGCTCACGATGTTGACCAGGAGGCCCAGTACCGCAACCAGCGCGGCATTGCCGAAATCGACGCGCACCGGGTCGATCAATCGGGTGACGGATTCGCTCGCGATACCGAGCGCGAAAATGCCGAGAATCAGCGCCGATGCGAAGCCGGTCAGGTCGCCGACCTTTCCGGTGCCGAAACTGAATTTGGGATTATTGCGGTGCTTTTTGGCATAGCTATAGGCGGCCGCCGCAAGGCCGAGAGCACCGGCATGGGTCGCCATGTGGAAGCCATCGGCGAGAAGGGCCATCGAGCCGGTGACGTAACCGGCAATGATTTCGGCGATCATCATCACGGCCGTAAGGCCGACTACCCAGAGCGTTCGCTGGGCGTTTCGATCGTGAGCTGCGCCCAAAAAGACGTGATCATGTGCCGGATATTCGGCGTTTGTCGAAGCAGTCATGCGGTCTCGCCTATTTGGAATATCGACGGATGACGGCAAGCAGGTCGTCTGCGCCAGCCGCGCGCTCCTCGTGGGAAAGCCCATCCGCAGCAACGTGCGCGGTGAGGTGCTGGGCGATGATTTCGTCCAGCAGCCCATTCACCGCGCCGCGAACAGCGGCGACGCGATGAAGAACCGTCGCGCATGGCGCGTCGGATACCAGCGCCTTCTCGACAGAGGTCACTTGTCCGGCAATGCGCCTGACCCTCGCGACAAGCTCGCTATTATCTTTCAGATGGCCCATAGCATAGAGGGGTAGGGTATAATTGCGCCGAGGGCAAGATGTCAGTTTCGACGGGCTGAGACAAAGACCCGAGCCTAGCCGGATGTGGTATCGTTCGAGGCCCGGCTCCGGATTGGGCCTTGTCGCCGCTGGAAATATACACGCTCCGCCGCCATGTCGGCGATCGCATCGAAGCCCGCTTCGCGCCAAGCCCGTCGGTGGGGAGGCTCGGCCTGCTCGTTCATGCACCACCATTGCGGGTCGGCCGCAGCGCGCGGCAACAAGCCGCGGACGATGCTCTCGATCTGGGCAAAGCTCAGTTCGACACCCGGGGCGTCGTTGCGGACTTTCCACCTTCGCAAAAAGGTCCCAAGCGCATCATATTTGCCGATGGCGGCATCCCCAATCCCGGCAACAATGAGTCAGGACAAGCTCTGACCCCTTAAACGCGCCTGCCGCTTTCAAGGCGCTACCGACCTTGCAGTGGATCGTCGTGGCGGAAAGACAGGTGGCGCGCGGTGCCACAAGTGCCCTTGTCCAATAGCCGATGAATGACGGCGGCAGCAAGCCTCCCCGGTCGATCGTCCACCCCCCTAGGGCGCTTTTCTATGGGCCTCGGATCGCCTCCGGCCGTCAACCCCGTTCGGGGTTCCCCGTCACGATGTTCCGGTGACGGCGGCTCCCGGCCCCTCGTGCAAGCGCCATCGGGATGGTCCCGATCAATCCAGGAGACTTTATCATGGCCACCATCGCAAATCTCACCGTCAAGGCGGACGGCAGTTTCGAAGGCACGCTCGCCACCCTCAACGTCACCGCGCCGATCGCGATCGTCCCGAATGGTCGCAAAGCCAAGGACAGCGAGCCCGATTACCGCATCGTCAGCCGCAAGAACGGCTTCGAGCTCGGTGCCGGCTGGAAACGCTTCTCGCAGAACACCGGCGCCGAATATGTGTCGGTATCGCTTTCGGCACCCGAGTTCGGCACCATCTACGGCAATATCGCCAATGCGCCGGGCGACGATCCGATGAAGAAGGTCATCATCTGGAACCCGCCGTCGTGACAGCCCGTGCCGGTCCCGCTTTCGAGCGGGGCCGGTCGGCTTTGCGCCAATGCTCTTGTGCGCAGGGATCGCAGTCAGTTCGGGGCGGCTGCAAAACCCTCGAAGGCGAACGGGTTGAGGAACTGCCGCCGCCAAAGAAACGCGCGCTCGGCGCCGCCGAGCGCCGCTTCGTCGCACACGGCGTCCCAATGGGCCTCGATCGCGGCCTGCTGACCCGCGATGATGGCGCGCGCGCGCGCATCGTCGAGGTGAAAGACGGGCGCGGCCTCGAGACACAGCGACAATTGGCTGAACCGCCGGTTGCCGAGGATGAGCATCGCCTGCGTCGCCTCGCCGCCGGTTCGGCCTTGCGGGCAGATGTCATAGGCGGGCGTAAGCTCCAGCGTCCCGCCGTCCCAGAAGGCGGCATGGTTGCGCGCATGATCGTCGGTGTTTCCGCACAGGATGTTGAATATGATGCGCGCATAAAGTTCGGCGAGCGTCGCGGCGGGATCGACGAACCGGTGACGTATCACGGTCGCGAGATCCTCATAGCTCGCATAACGCGCTTCGGTCTCGTCGAGGGCAAGGAGAGTGAGCGCCGACACCACGCCGCGCCGGGTCCAATCGTCCTCCTTGGGCGCGCGGTCGAAGCGCTCGACGAGCAACACATCCTTGCCGAGCGCGCGCGCAAGCTTGACCGGCGCGACATCGAGGCCCGCGCGCGCTGCGAGGCGCATCGCGACATATTCGGCTTTCACGACATTATAGATGTCGGCTGCGGCCGAAAATTTGGCGATATATTTTCGCGCGCCATCGTCGATCAGCGCTTTGGGACGCGCGCCGCCAAGCGATGTGCCATGTTGCAGCGCCTGGTCGAGCTCGGGCGTGAGCGGCACGCCTTGCTCGACACGCTCGGCCGACTCCATCAATTCGGCGAGCGTCGCATTCTGCCGCTGGCGCGGTACATATTCGGTAGCCGACGCCTGGAAATCGAGCATGCCGATGCGGTCGGAGCCGGATTCGAGAAGATAGGTCAACTCGTCCAGCTCGGTTGGAGCCAGATCACCCACTTCGCCTCCGCCGATCCGGTTGATGATGACGCGGCGGCCCCACGCGTCGGGCGATCCGTCGCGTATCGCGCTCGGCAACTGCATCTTGCTGGCCGCCTCGATCAGGCCGGCGCGCAGCGGCAATTCGGGTTCGTAGATTGCGATGGCATCCGCGCGGGCCAGATAGCTTTGGCCATAGTTGAAGGTGAGCCGGCTATCGCTCGCGCGCGCGAGCCTGCCCGCGACGACCGGCTCGGTTGCACCGGGCAACCATATCCAGACGAAGGCTTCGCCGGCCGGCGCGACGTCAGAAGTCATCCTTCACCTCGGATCGCGGCTTGTGAACGGCCTTGGGAAGCAGGCGCAACTTCGTTTCCTGCTCGGCGAGATGTCCGGCGAGACGGTCCCGGTCGCTGTCGAACAGCGCGACCCCGACGATCGCGGCCGCCTCGAAGACGAGGCCGATGGCGCAGCGCGGGTCGCCCTGCTCGATACGGCGCATCATGTCGCGCGACACGCCGCTGCGCGTCGCGAGGTCTTCGACGCTCAGCCGCCGTTCGATCCGCCGGGCGCGAATGAGCCCGCCAAGCAGGCGCACAGCCTCGCGGGTGTAGCGCGAATAGCTGCGCGGAATCCTTTTTATCGTTTCATCGGCCATCGCCCATCCTTTCGGCATCCTTTGGCCGTGATCACCGCAAAAGTCAAGATAATGGCTTACACATAAGCCTTAATTATATTTATGACGTTTGTATAAGTCATATTGCCGGAAATTCCGCATGGGTTCTCAGATGCGGCACGGCGCTGCCCGAGGGAGCGGGCCATTCCCGCTCGAATGCCGCTGATCCCTGGGTGCGAGGCCAGGCCTCCTTCAATCAACCCATAAAGGGTCTGCTACGCTCCGCGTGCGGCCGCAGCTTCGCTCGCGGTGATTGCGGCCTGTCCCCGACCGGCGGGGCGACTGTCGAGCGGGAATGGCCCGCTCCCAACGACAGGAGCTTGACCCATGCCGCTTTCCACTGCCCAATCGCTCGGCTGGAACCTTGCCCGCACGATGATGACCGTCATCGTCCTCATCGAAACCGTCAAAGGCTATTCGGTGATGCCGCTCGACGAGTTCGACGGCGATCCCGACATGATCGTGTGCGAATATGATCCCTTTGGCCGCTGATCGCATCCACCTCGGTCCGGGGCAGCGCCGCTCGCGGCTCTGTCCTGGCCCGATCGCTGTGGAGACAGACGGACATATCACGCCGTCGAGGTCGTGGTCGGCGCGCCCGACGGGGCGACGCCCATGACGCTGATGATCATCCTCGGCGGTATCGCCGCACTCTATCTGATCGGGCTGCTGTTCCGGCTGGCGTCCTTGGCCTTGCCCGTCTGCCTCGGCCTTTGCGCCTTCCTCGTCCTTCGCGATCAAGGCAATGGATGGGCCGCTGCACTGGCGATGGGACTGCTTACCGGAATCGGGGTCCATCTGGCAGGGCGGTGGCTGTTTGCTCGAACGACCTCGGCAAGTATCCGGCTCCTGATCGGATTGCTTTTCATGGCTCCGGCAGGCGCTGCGGGCCTGGGAGCGGGAATGGCGCTGGCGGATCTTCTCGGTATCGACGGCGGTTGGCGAACTTGTCTCGCGATTCTTGTCGGGGTCGCGGCGGCCTGCGCGAGTTGGCGGTCGCTGACGACAGACCGGTCGTCGATCAGCGGGCTGCGAGACGCTCCGACCGTTCGATAGCGCGGCGCCCGGACCCGCCAGCATCTTTTCGTCGCGGGCGATACGGCCATACCGCGCTTCCCGGTCACTGGCCACGCCAGCACGGCCTCTCGGAATGCGCCATCTGTCAGCAAGCCGCTGCGCTGGTCCGGAACGCCGCAACGGCCTGACCGACTTTCTTCCCCCGGCGTGCCGCCGTTCCTCGCGAGACAAGAAAGACGGCCCGTGTCCGTCCTCCGCTGCGCTGCGGGCCTGACGGCTGCGGCACCGGCCCCTTGCTGACCACCGATGCGCATCGAGGCCGCGCTGGTGCGGCCCGAGCCCAAGGAAAGGACAAGCATCATGGCCAGGATCGGCACATTCAAGAAGGTTTCCGGCGAATATCGGGGACAGATCGTCACTCTCTCGGTGCAGGCGAAATCGGTTCGCATCGTTCCGGAAGACAATCCGAGCGGCAACGCCCCCAGCCACCGCGTCTTCATCGGCGAGGCCGAAGTCGGCGCCGCCTGGGAAAAGAAGACGCAGGACAAGCGCCCCTATCTGTCGGTCAAGCTCGACGATCCGACGTTTGCCGCCCCCATCTTCGCCCAGCTTTTCGCCGGCGAAGGCGAGGAACATGATCTGGTCTGGAGCCGCCAGGCCCGCCGCGGCGGCGATTGAGCTCCCTTATCCCGCCCGGCAGCAGCCGGGCGGGATACCCATATCTGGGGATCGGCCTTCCGCGATGTGGGAATAGGCCCATCCCATCCGATCGCGATGCTGCCGTCATCCCAATGGAGGTGACGGTGGCAGACACGGCCGGATTGAAGGTGACGCAGCGGGCGCCGCTCGATTTTCCGGGTTTCGCGCAGGAGTTTCTGCGCCGCAACCCTGTTTATGTCCGCGACTATGACTGCGTTATGACCGGCGGGCGCCGCGGCGATGTCGCCGCGGGGGAGGCGATGGCCCGGCGCTGGGGTCTTTGCTTTCCCATGCCCGCCGACCCGCTCGGCGCGTGAAAGTCCTGCGTTCTGGTCGGCGGCGATCTGCGGTTACACGAACATCCTCGACGTGGCGCCGCCGGGATGCCCGGCGGCTGACGCCTTTTCGGTTCCGCCGCCCCATCTTGTCGCCGCCGATCGCCGCCTTGAAGATGGACGGCACTTCGTCTTCGCCGACGACCGGGCATGGCACCGCCTGTGGCTTCGCAGCGACGGTCCCGGCGTCCCGCTTGCGAACCTGATCCTGCGCGATTCGCTGGTCGGCCTGCGCCGTGAGGCGGCTGCGCGGTTCGATCGATGGCTCGGCGATGCGCCCGGCCCGCCGTCTGCCGGCTTCTTGCCGACCGCCTATCAGGCGCGCCGCCTCGGCACGATGCTCGCCATTCTCGATCTCCTGCACGGACCGGGCGGCGCCGGCGTCACCTCTCACGATGTTGCGCGCCTCATCATCTACCCCCGCCTGTCGGTCGGCCGCGGCGCCGAATGGAAGTCCTCGTCCGAACGAAGGCGAACGCAGCGGTTGATCGAGGAAGCACGCGGTCTGATGCAGGGCGGGTATCGGGCGCTGCTCGCCGGCCCTGCGGGGCGACAAAAATTGCCCTGAATTTTAGCCGCTCCGGCTCTCGCTCCTCTTCGCGCCACCACGCTCCACGACCCGCCGCACCGGCTTTTTTCGGCCCGGCGGCTGGAAGGAGCACGCGAATGAATCCCCCCTTGCCCGCCCTTGGCCCGCGCTATCTCAGAACGCCCGATGCCGCCCTGCATCTCGGACTTTCGGCCCGCACCCTCGAGAAGCATCGCTGCTACGGGACCGGGCCCGCCTATCGCAAGCTTGGCGGACGCGTCGTCTATGGGATCGAGGATCTCGACGCCTGGGCCGAGATCGGCCGGCGCTCTTCGACCTCCGATCCGGGCAAGGGAACCGTCCATCCCGCGCGGCCGGTGCGCCGATGATGCCGCCCGATCGCATCGCGGCGGCGAGCACGGCAGCGGCGCAGCCGCCGCTGACCGAGGTCGAACTGACCTGGATCGAAGGCCGCACCGAGCAATGGATCCGCTTTGGCCGCGTCGCCGCCGAGCGGATCGTCAGCCGCCGCAAGCGCGTCGTCATGTTTCGTCCGGGAGCGACCTTCGCCTGTATGCGCTGGTCCTCGAACGACTTCGGCACCATCCACTCGAGCATCCAGATCGTCACCGCGGTCGCTGTCGGCGAGCCTCATACGGCGCTGCCGTTCGTCCGGCCGGGCGGCGAAATTCTGCTCCACATCGAGAGCTGGCCGAAGGTGTCGCGGGTGCTCGAAGCGGTCGATGCGGTCGAGGCCGCCGGGGTCGATCCGTGCGACGCATCGCCCGATCACTGGCGTCATGTCGCCGACCGTCTCGCCGCCGGGATGCCCTTTCGTCCCTATAGCGCCGCGCGCCATGCGGCATGGCTACGCCGCCGGGCGATCGAATCATGAACCGCCGCTACCTCCATATTGCCGCTGCCGCCGTGACATTGCTCGGTCTTTCGGCCTCGTTCGCGCCAACGCCGCGCCTGCTATGGAATGCGAGCCAAAGCGCGCCGGTCGGTCTGTATCGCATCGATCCCGGCGCCGCGCCCGTGGTCGGCGATTGGGTCGCGATCTCGCCGCCGGCTGATCTCGCCGCCTACATGGCGCGGCGCAATTACCTGCCTCGCGGCGTGCCGCTTCTCAAGCGCGTTGCCGCACTCCCCGGCGCGCGCGTCTGTCGCTCGGGCGTCTTCGTGACCGTCGACGGCCAGGCTTTTGCCCGCGCGCGGGCGCGCGACCGGGCCGGCCGGCCGCTGCCGGTCTGGCTCGGCTGCCGCATCGTCCGGCCCCGCGAAATCTTCCTGATCAATGCGGCGCCGGACAGCCTCGACGGGCGGTACTTCGGGCCGCTTCCGACCATCGGCCTGCTCGGAACGGCGCACCCGATCCTGACCCGCGACGCCCCGTGCGCGCCGCTGCGCTGGCGCCCGTCGGGACGCGATCCTGTTTTTCCCCGCAGCGAAAAGGAGTGATATCGATGCTCATCGGAACTTTCGAAAAGTGCGGCGACGGCTATGCTGGCCGTCTGCGCACCCTCACCTGCGATGCCGCGATCACCATCGTTCGGGCGCAGCCGTCGGCGGCTGAAAATGCCCCCGAATGGCGGCTGCTCCTCGGCGACGCTGCAAGTGGAATCGAAATCGGCGCCGGTTGGAACCGCACCGGCGAGCGCGCCGGTGCGTTCATCGCGGTACAGATCGACGACCCCGCCTTCGCGGTTCCGCTCCGCGCGAACCTGCTCCGCGCGTCGCAGAAGGATGGCGAACATCATCTGCTCTGGTCGCGCCAGTCGGCGCGCGAGCGGAGCTAGACCATGGCATACGGGCCGCGATCGTCCTGCACCGCCATTGCGCTCGCGCTGCGCTGCGCGGCAATCGGCTGCGCACTCGGCGCGTCGTTCGGCGGCGCATCCGCTGCCGTCGCCGCGCCGGCGGTGCATGCCGATGTCCATCCCTATGCGGCATCGGTCGCCGAGGCGTCGCAGCGTTTCGGTATCCCCGAACGCTGGATCTGGCGCGTCATGCATGCCGAAAGCCGGGGCAACGCGCGCGCCGTCTCGCACGCTGGCGCGATGGGGCTCATGCAGATCATGCCCGCGACCTGGGCGATGTTGTCAGCGCGCCACGGACTTGGCGCCGACCCGTTCGATGTGCGCTCGAACATCCTTGCAGGTGCCGCCTATTTGCGCGCCATGTGGGATCGCTACCGCGATGTGTCGCTGATGCTCGCCGCCTATAATGCGGGACCGGGCCGCGCCGACGCCTTCGCGTCCGGACGGCGCGGACTGCCTGCCGAAACGCGCGCCTATGTCGCGCGGATCGCGCCCGAGCTTGGCGCTTCCGGCATTGCTTCGCGCGCCGCCGCGCCGCCTTCGGTCGCGCCGGGCTGGCAGCGATCGACACTCTTTGCCGCGCGGGGCGACAACGCCTCCATCGTCGAAGATCGCGCGCGGGCCGTCCCGGACTCGAGCAGTCTGCCGGAGAGTCCGACGGCCGCTGCGCCAGCCACCGGTGCCGGGCGGCACCAGCTCTTCGTCCCGCTTTCCGGTCAGGACCGTCGATGAAGACCTTCCTCGCTCCGCCGCGTTCGTCCGCGCCTTGTCGGGTAAAGCCGGCAAGGAAGGGCGGGATTGGCCGGGATGGAAGGGAAGTATGGCGAGATAAAAGGGCTGCCAGCCACTTGGTCGATGAGGGGCGCAAATCAGCGGAAAATTCATATGGCTCGCAATTGCCTGGCCATATGATGTCGGACATTCCGAAGAAAATTCAGTGCCTTATGATATGGCAGGCCCGTCGTGAGCGGTGACGACGGTGAGTTTAAGATCCGGCCGGGAAGGGGGCGGGACCGCGGGGCCGGGGTGTCGCGCCGGGGGCGGAGCCTTGCCGGGCAGGTGCGCCGCTCCATGGCGCGCAAGGGTTTCGCGCGCCGTCCGCCGGGGTCCGGCGGCGGCACCGGGCATCATGGCCGCGGCCGCCGCGCGCTCGCGCGGGCACGCTTTCGTGCCGACGGCCGCCGCGTCGTCATCAAGGCGCGGATCGTGCGCCACAAGGGCCAGCGCTTCCGCTCGGCGCCGCTCGCGCGTCATATCCAATATCTCGAACGCGACGGCGTCACCCGCGACGGCCGCGACGCATCGATGTTCGACGCGGAGGGGGACGCAGCCGACCGCGCCGGCTTCGCATCGCGCTGCGAGGACGATCGTCATCATTTCCGTTTCATCGTCAGTCCGGAAGATGCCGGGGAGATCGACGACCTCAGGCGCTTCACCCGCGACCTCATGGCCGACATGGCAAAGGATCTCGAGACGCGGCTCGACTGGATCGCGGTCGATCATTGGAACACCGACAATCCGCACATCCATATCCTCGTCCGCGGCGTCGCGGACGACGGCAAAGATCTCGTCGTCGACCGCGGCTATATGAGCGAAGGGCTGCGCTGGCGCGCCGAGGACATCGCCACGCTCGAGCTCGGGCCGCGCAGCGCGCGCGACATCGCCGATGCGCTTGCGCGCGAGGTCGACGCCGAGCGCTGGACGGGCCTCGACCGGACGCTCGAGCGGATAGCCGCCGAGGGGGCAGGCGAGATCGATCTCCGGCCGGACGGTCAGGCCGATGGGCATCTTCATCGGCAGCTGCTTGGCCGGGCGGCGAAGCTCGAGGCGCTCGGTCTTGCCGAGCAGATCGAGTCCGGCATCTGGGTCATGCGCGGCGATGCCGAAGCCGTGCTGCGTGACCTCTCGGTTCGCGGCGACATCATCAAGACCATGCACCGCGCCTTGACCCGCGATGGCGGCCGCTTCGACCCGTCGGTGCTTGCTCTCCACTGCGATGTGCCGACCGATCCGGTCATCGGCCGCCTCGTCGATCGCGGGCTTCACGACGAACTCGCCGGCAGCGCCTATGCGATTATCGACGGCGCCGACGGGCGCACGCACCATCTGCGGTTCGGTGACATGGAGATGACCGGCGACGCGCGGCCCGGCGCCATTGTCGAGCTTCGATCCTGGGCCGACGCGAAGGGGCAGATGCGGCAGTCGCTCGTGACGCGATCGGACCTGCCGCTGGGTGCGCAAGTGACCGCGCCCGGTGCGACCTGGCTCGACCGTCAACTCGTCGCCCGCGAGCCGGCGGCGAGCCATCAAGGCTTCGGACGCGAAATTCGCGATGCGATGGATGCGCGGTCGCGCCACCTCGCCGAGCAGGGACTGGCGAGCCGCCAGGGTCAGCGCGTCATTCTCGCGCAGGGTCTCATCGAGACCTTGAACGCGCGCGACCTCGACGCGGCGTTCCGCTCGATCGCCGAGCGCACCGGCCTCGCGCACAGGCCCTCGGGAGCCGATGACCATGTAAGCGGCATCTACCGCGAACGCGTCACTTTGTCTTCGGGCCGTTTCGCGATGATCGACGACGGGCTCGGTTTCCAGCTCGTTCCCTGGCGCCCGGCGCTCGACAAGCATCTTGGCCAGCATGTCACCGGGACGATGACGCCCGGCGGCACCGTCGACTGGGCGCTCGGGCGCGGCAGGGGCATCGGGCTGTGAGGCCGGGCATCCATCATGGGAGGCGAGCGTGAACGACAGGATTCTCTGGGGCCAGATAACGGCCGTGTTTCTGATCGTCCTCCTTGCGGTCTGGGGCGCGACGCAATGGACGGCGGCGGCGCTCGCCTTCCAGCCCGAGCTCGGCGAGCCCTGGTTCCGCCTTGGCGATTATCCCGTCTATCCGCCGCCGGCCTTCTTCTGGTGGTGGTTCGCCTTCGACGCCTATGCGCCGCCGATCTTCTATAAGGGCGCGCTGATCGCCGCGTCGGGCGGGTTCGCTGCCATCATCGTGGCGATCGCCATGTCGGTATGGCGCGCCCGCGAACGGCGGAAGGCCGAGACCTATGGTTCGGCGCGATGGGCGGGCCGGCGCGAGATACGCGCTGCCGGGATGCTCGGGGGCGAAGGGGTCGTGCTCGGCCGGTTCGGTAGCGACTATCTTAGGCATGACGGCGCCGAGCATATTCTCTGCTTCGCGCCGACACGGTCGGGCAAGGGCGTGGGGCTCGTCGTGCCCACTTTGCTCACCTGGCCGGGAAGCTGCATCGTCCATGACATCAAGGGCGAGAATTGGCAGCTGACCGCGGGCTTTCGCGCGCTGCACGGCCGCGTGCTGCTCTTCGATCCGACCAATGCCAAATCCTCAGCCTATAATCCCCTGCTCGAAGTGCGCCGCGGTGAATGGGAGGTGCGCGATGTCCAGAATGTCGCCGACGTGCTCGTCGACCCCGAAGGCAGTCTCGAGAAGCGCAACCATTGGGAGAAGACGAGCCATGCGCTGCTCGTCGGCGCGATCCTGCACGTGCTATACGCCGAGGAAGACAAGTCGCTCGCCGGTGTCGCCGCCTTTCTCTCCAATCCGCGGCGACCGATCGTCTCGACGCTGCGCCGCATGCAGACGACCCGGCATCTGGGGGACAAGGGCGTGCATCCCGTCGTCGCCGCGGCCGCGCAGGAATTGCTGAACAAGTCGGACAATGAACGCTCGGGGGTGCTCTCGACCGCCATGTCCTTCCTCGGCCTCTATCGCGACCCCGTCATCGCGGCGGTGACGGGCCGCTCCGAATGGCGGATTGCCGATCTGATGGCGGGGGACCGTCCGACCTCGCTCTATCTCGTCGTGCCGCCCGGCGACATCAGCCGGACGAAGCCGCTCATTCGCCTGATCCTCAACCAGATCGGACGGCGGCTCACCGAGGATCTCAATCCCGGCGCGCGGCCGCGGCGCCTGCTCCTGATGCTCGACGAGTTTCCGGCGCTGGGCCGCCTCGATTTCTTCGAAAGCGCGCTCGCCTTCATGGCGGGATACGGGATCAAGGCCTTCCTGATCGCCCAGTCGCTCAACCAGATCGAAAAGGCCTATGGGCAGAATAATGCGATCCTCGACAATTGCCATGTCCGGGTGAGTTTCGCGACCAACGACGAGCGGACCGCCAAGCGTATTTCGGATGCGCTCGGGACTGCGACCGAAATGCGTGCAATGAAAAATTATGCCGGCCACCGCCTCTCGCCCTGGCTCGGTCATCTCATGGTCTCGCGCACCGAAACCGCCCGCGCCTTGCTCACGCCGGGCGAGGTGATGCAACTGCCGCCAGGCGAGCAGATCGTGATGGCCGCCGGGGTGCCGCCGATCCGGGCTGCGAAGGCACGCTATTATGTCGACCCCCGGTTCACGAGCCGCATTCTCGCACCGCCGACACCTGCCCGGACGTCGAAACGGGCGGACGACGACTGGACGCCGCGGCCGCAGGCGCCGGCGCCCGTCCTTCTGCTTCCCGGACCCGGGCCTGCCGGACGCCGGGCATCGCCAGCGGAGGACGGCGACCCGAAGGCGGCGGCGCCGGCCAGGGGCGCTGCGGCGGAGGAGGGGGCCAATTCGGGGATCCGGCGGGAGCCGGGCCTCGCCGATCATGAGAATGTGGCACCCGAACCTGTGCCCGAGGTCAACGAGTTCGATTTCGACCGCGGCGGCGAGGGAGGTAACGCGGCGCGCGACCGGCGCGCCATGGACCGGGCGATGCGGCGCAATGCGCGCAACGCATCGCTCGATCCGGGCGATGGAATCGACCTGTGAAAAAGCCCGCGGTCAAACGGACCTTCCGCCTCGATGCCGCGCTTTGCCGCGAGCTCGACGAACGGGCGCGCAGCCGGCGCATGACGCGAACCGATATTGTCGAAGCCGCCCTTGCATCCTTGCTCACACCCGATCAGGAGGAGCGGCTCGAGGCGGTGCTCGCCCGGCGCCTCGACCGCCTGTCGCGGCAGATCGATCGGCTCGAATGGCATATCGAGCTGTCGAACGAGACCGCCGCGCTGTTCATCCGATCCTGGCTGACGAACAATCCGCCGCTCCCCGATGCGGCGCTGCAGGCGGCGCAGGCCACCGGCAAGAAACGGTGGGAGGCGTTCGTCGATACGCTCGCGCGCCGAATGGAACTTGGGCCGAAGTTCCAGGAGGAAGTATCGCTGGGCACACAGCCCGGCACTCATTCCTCGCCGGCCGCGAAATAGGCGGTAAGCCGGTGGGCGACTTCGGGCGCCAGCTGGATGAAGTTTCGCCGTCCGTCGGCGGGATCCGACGTGCGGACCAGGAGCTCGGCGTCGCAGAGCCGCTGGACCAGCCTCAGCGCGCTGCTCATCCCCAGCCCCGAGGCGATGCCGAGGCTGCTCGTCGACACCGGCTTCGCCTCGCCTTCATGAATGAAGAGGTCGATGAGCATGTCCCACGCCGGCTCGCCGAATAATTCATCGTTGCCCAGAAGCTGTTTGCGCAGCAACCGCCGCCGCAAGGTCCGCCGCGCATTGGCGAGTGCGAGGTCGGCAATCTCTTTCTGCGTCTCGTCGCGATGCCCGTCCCCGAGGGTCAACGGCGGTCCCGGTCTTCCCCTCGGCGGAGCTTTGCCGGCGGCCAGCCTATGGTGCTCGCGCTGGGTGACGATAATATGGTCGATGAGTTCGACGTCGAGCGCCCGGCCGATGCCCCGCAGGAGGTCGGTGACGCGAATATCGCTGTCGCTCGGGGCCGGGTCACCGCTTGGATGATTATGGACCAGCAGGATAGCCGCCGCGTCCAGTTCGAGCGCGCGCCGGAAAATCGTGCGGGGATAAAGTGTCAGCTGCCGAACCGAGCCATGCTGCATTTGCTCGTCGGCGATGAGTCGGCGCGACGCGTCCAGAAACAGCACGCGAAGAATTTCCTCGGGCAGCGCCCCCATCGAGGCCTTGAGATATTCGATCAATTTCGGGCTGGAGGGTTCGATCACGCGACCGAGCAATTCGGCGCGCATGGCTTCGAGGCCGGCCTCGCGCGCGGCAAGCAGAAGGCCTATGACCGGACTCTTTTCCCCGAGGACCCGCGCGAGCGCCTCGGGTGACCGCGACCAGATGCGATCGAGACTATGGAACTCGGCAAGTAGCGTTTCGGCTATCGATTGGCTGTTCTCGGGATCGATCGACGCGACGAGATGTACCAGGACGGCTCGCTGTCGCCGCGCGCCAGGCGTCGCTGGTGCCGCCAGGTTGCGAGGATGAGGATCGGCGGAATCAGCCACGAGGTCGCAACCTGCATCGTCAGATAGGCTGCGGGATGAATCTCCACATCGAGGAACCGGCTCGTGTGCGCGAGGAGCGGCAGAATATGGAGCACCGCGACGCACATGGGCCAGAAGCGATGCGCAAAAAGCGCGAGCAGGGTGGTCGCGCTCGCGCCGAACAGGTCGATCGCGAGATGGCCCGTGTCCAGCGATGCGAATTCGACCGGTACGAAAGCGTGGAGCATCTTGTCCGCTCCCACCATGGTCAGCGCGATCGCCGCCATCGCGCGTTCGGGTCCGCCCCCGCGCCAGGCCGCATAGCCAAGAGCAACCAGCAAGAAAGCGAGGAAAAATGCCATGCGCATCGCCCGAACCTTTCATGCTGGCTGCTCCCGGTCAATCGGGGTCAGGCGGCCGCTGGAAGAGGCTCGGAAACCGCGCCGGCGATCGCCGGGCATTCATGGAGGTCATAGCCCGCCGTCTCGCGACCGATTTGCACGAGATCGCCATGGACGCGAAGAATGTCGCCGCTCACATCGACCAGCGCCATCTGCGCCTTCGCGAGCCGCCGGATCGTCGCATGGCCGCTGGTGGCCGGCACGCCGATGGTATCGCGTCGCGCGGTAACGACACTTGTCATCAGCGAGGACACCGCGATGAGGGCATCATCGACTCTGCCTTCCGCAGCCGGGACGTCGCGCTCGAGACGAGCCGCTGCGAAGTTGATTTCTTTGGACATGACTTCTCCTTTTCCGGAACGCGGGGGCGATCCGGCAATTGTTTGGGCACAAGGGAAAGGGATCAGCCGGAGATCAGCGTCGTCAGCGCCTGGGCGATGGCGAGCCCCGAGAGGATGAGCAGGACCAGTGCGACCAGCATGGCCGCCATGATCAGCGCTCGCCTCGTCCGGGCATGGTCATGCCTCCAGAAATCCCTGGACGGCGGGCTGGTCTCCATCGGCCCGCCCGCCGCCAGGGCACTGTCATTCAGCGCCATCGCGTCGGCCGGGCCTCCGTCCGGGAAGTGGGATGGCACGAGCTTAGGCGGCCGCGGAAGGTCGATCGGATCGCATGTGATCCGGTCATAGGTCTGTTTGAGACGGGCATAGACGATCGCGGTCTCGTCCCGGTTCGCCGTCCCCAATATATCGCGCGCCTTGGTCAGCCGGAGATCGACGGTGGGCTTGGCGATTCCGAGCTGCCGCGCGATCTGCTTCGAGGTCTGTCGCTCGATCAGGAGATCGAGGCAGGCCCGCTGCTTGTCGGTGAGGCGCGCCCAGCGTTCGGCGTCCTCATATGTGTGCGACCTCGAATCACTCATGTTCACACTCTTGTCAAAATCGCCTCCGGCACAAGCCCCGGGGGTGATTCGCGGAAGCGCGGCCGCTTCCCGCGATGACGGCGCCTACGCCATAGCCTGTCTTTCGACGCCACGGTGCGACGCGCTCAAAAGCTTGTTGAATTGGAGCAATCCCTGCGTCTCTTACTCGGCCCCGTCGCACGGACATCCGGTCCGGCGCCGCGAAACGGGGTCCTCTCATGGCAGCAGAACCGATCCGGCTCGAAGCGCGAAATCGCAGCGCGCGCATGTTGCAGACCGCATTCGGGGCGGCGATCGCCGGCTGGCTTGCCGACCCGCAAGTCGTCGAGATCATGCTCAATCCGGACGGCCGCCTCTGGGTCGACCGGCTCGGCGAGGGCATCGCGGACAGCGGTACATGGCTGAGCGCGGCCGATGGCGAACGCATCATCCGCCTCGTCGCGCATCATGTCGGCGCCGAAGTTCATGGCGGGAGTCCGCGCGTATCGGCTGAACTGCCTGGCGGCGGCGAGCGGTTCGAGGGATTGCTGCCGCCCGTGGTGATCGCTCCGGCCTTCGCGATCCGCAAGCCTGCGGCAGCCGTTTTCACACTCGACGATTATGTGGGGGCGCGCATCATGGCGCCGGCTGCCGCCGCCTCGCTGCGGCATGCGGTCGCCGGGCGGATGAACATTCTCGTCGCCGGCGGCACCGGAACCGGCAAGACGACGCTCGCCAACGCGCTGCTCGCAGAGATCGCCGGCACCGATGACCGGATCATCCTCATCGAGGATATACGCGAGTTGCAGTGCGCCGCTCGCAATGTCGTCGCCATGCGCACCAAGGACGGAGTCGCATCGCTCACCGACCTCGTGCGCTCGTCGCTCCGCCTCCGGCCCGATCGCATTCCGATCGGCGAGGTGCGCGGCCCCGAAGCGCTCGATCTGCTGAAGGCTTGGGGAACAGGGCATCCGGGCGGGATCGGTACGATCCACGCCGGAAGCGCGCTCGGGGCGCTCCGCCGCATGGAGCAGCTCATCCAGGAGGCGGTCGTAACCGTGCCGCGCGCGCTGCTTGCCGAAACGATCGACCTTGTTGCCGTCCTCGTCCGCGATGGGACCGGCCGGCGCCTGTCCGAACTTGCGCGGGTCGAAGGACTCGATCCCGCCACCGGCGAATATCGCCTGGTCCCGCACACACAAGAAGGAGAAAGCTCATGATCCGTGCCGCCCGGCATGGCGCCCGCCGCGCCATGCTCACCTCGACCGCGATCGTCGTCGCGATGATCGTCGCCGTCCCGGCCCATGCCGGCGGCTCGTCGATGCCCTGGGAAGCCCCGCTCCAGTCGATCCTCGAGAGCATCGAGGGTCCGGTCGCCAAGATCGTCGCGGTAATCATCATCATCGTCACCGGCCTGAGCCTTGCCTTCGGCGATACCTCGGGCGGTTTCCGCCGGCTGGTCCAGATCGTCTTCGGCCTGTCGATCGCCTTCGCGGCATCGAGCTTCTTCCTCTCCTTCTTCTCCTTCGGCGGCGGGGCGCTCGTCTGATGGCACAGGAGGCCGACATTCCGGGTTTCTTCGCGCCGGTCCACCGCGCGCTTGCCGAGCCGATCCTGCTCGGCGGCGCGCCGCGCAGCTTGGCGATCGTCAACGGAACCCTCGCCGGCGCGATCGGGCTTGGCCTTCGGCTCTGGATCGCCGGCCTTGCCCTCTGGGCGATCGGCCATGCCCTTTCGGTCTGGGCGGCGCGGCACGACCCGCAGTTCGTCGACGTCGCCCGCCGTCACCTCAAATTTCCTGTCTGGATGCGCCCATGATGAACCTCGCCGAATATCGCACCAAATCCGCTTCCCTCGCCGACTATCTTCCCTGGGTGGCGCTTGTCGCCGAGGGCGTGGTCCTCAACAAGGACGGCTCCTTCCAGCGCACTGCGCGCTTTCGCGGTCCCGACCTCGACAGCGCGACCCCGGCCGAACTCGTCTCGGTGACCGCGCGGCTGAACAATGCGCTGCGGCGGCTCGGCTCGGGCTGGGCGGTCTTCGTCGAGGCGCAGCGTGTTCCCGCGATATCCTATCCGGTCTCGGATTTTCCCGACGCCGTCTCGGCGCTGGTCGATGTCGAGCGCCGCGAGCAGTTCCGCGAGGAAGGCGCGCATTTCGAAAGCTTCTATTATCTGACCCTGCTCTGGATGCCGCCCGCCGAAGAGGCTGCGCGCGCCGAGGCCTGGCTTTATGAGGGGCGCTCGGAGGCGGGTGTCGATCCGAAAGAACTGCTGAAAGGCTTCGTCGATCGTAGCGGGCGGCTGCTCCATCTGATTGAAGGCTTCGTTCCCGAGGCCGAATGGCTGGGCGACGGCGAGACACTCACCTATCTCCACAGCTGCGTCTCGACCAATCGGCAGCGCGTCCGCGTCCCCGAAACACCCGTCTATCTCGACGCGCTGCTGACCGATCAGCCGCTCGTCGGCGGTCTCGCGCCGCGGCTCGGCGAGCATCATATCCGCACGCTGACGATCACCGGCTTTCCGACGGCGACCTGGCCGGGCTTGCTCGACGAACTCAACCGGCTTGCTTTCGCCTATCGCTGGTCGACGCGCGCGATCATGCTCGACAAGACCGACGCGACGAAGCTGCTGACCAAAATCCGGCGGCAATGGTTCGCCAAGCGCAAATCGGTCGCCGCGATCCTCAAGGAAGTGATGACCAACGAGACGTCGGTGCTCATGGACTCGGACGCCTCGAACAAGGCTGCCGACGCGGACATGGCATTGCAGGAACTCGGCGCCGACCATGCGGGCATCGCCTATGTGACCGCGACGCTGACCGTGTGGGATCTGGATCCCGCCATCGCGGCCGAAAAGCTGCGGCTCGCCGAGAAGGCCATCCAGGGCCGCGATTTCACCTGCACGGTCGAGGGCATGAACGGGGTCGACGCCTGGCTGGGGAGTCTCCCCGGTCATGTCTATGCCAATGTCCGCCAACCCCCCATTTCGACGCTCAATCTCGCCCACCTCATACCCTTATCAGCGGTGTGGGCGGGGGCGGAACGGGACGAGCATTTCGGTGATGCCCCCTTGCTCTATGGCAAGACCGAAGGCTCGACCCCGTTCCGCCTCACTCTTCATGTCGGCGACGTCGGCCACAGCCTCGTCGTCGGCCCGACGGGCGCCGGCAAGTCGGTGCTCCTCGCACTGATGGCGCTGCAGTTCCGGCGCTATGAGGGCAGCCAGATTTTCGCCTTCGATTTCGGCGGCTCGATCCGCGCCGCGACGCTCGCCATGGGGGGCGACTGGCAGGATCTGGGCCGCGCCTTGCAGGATGACGGCGGCGGCGTCGCGCTGCAGCCGCTCGCGCGCATCGACGAGGCGGGCGAACGGGCATGGGCGGCCGAATGGCTGGCCGCGCTCCTCGCGGGCGAAGGCGTCGCGGTCGATCCGGCCGCGAAGGAACATCTCTGGTCGGCGCTGACGTCGCTGGCCACCGCGCCGGTCGCGGAGCGGACGCTGACCGGGCTCGCGGTCCTGCTGCAATCGCAGGAATTGAAGCAGGCGCTGGCGCCCTATCTGGTCGGCGGACCCTGGGGACGCCTCCTCGACGCCGAGGTCGAACGCCTCGGCAGCGCACGGGTGCAGGCGCTCGAGACCGAGGGCCTCGTTGGCGCCGCCTCGGCCCCCGCCGTGCTCGCCTATCTCTTTCACCGCATCGGGCAGCGCCTAGATGGCTCGCCGACCCTGATCATCATCGACGAGGGCTGGCTTATCCTCGACAGTCCGGCCTTCGCCGCGCAGCTGCGCGAATGGCTGAAAACGCTACGCAAGAAGAATGCGAGCGTCATCTTCGCGACGCAGAGCCTCGCCGACATCGAGAGTTCGAGCATTGCGCCCGCGATCATCGAAAGCTGCCCGACGCGCATCTTCCTTCCCAATGAGCGCGCCGCCGAGCCGCAGATCGCGCGGGTCTATGAGCGCTTCGGCCTCAACGACCGGCAGATCGAGATATTGAGCCGGTCGACCCCGAAGCGCGATTATTATTGCCAGTCGCGCCGCGGGAACCGGCTGTTCGAGCTGGGCCTCGGCGAGATCGCGCTCGCCTTCACCGCCGCGTCTTCCAAGACCGATCAGATCCGCATCGGCGAACTCGTCGCCGAACATGGGAGCGACGGCTTTGCCGCCGCCTGGCTGCGTGAGCGCCGCCTCGACTGGGCGGCCGATCTTCTCGCCAATCTCGAATTTTCCACCCTGAAGGAGTGAATGACCATGAAGACCCCGATTTTCCATTGCGCCGCCGCGCTGCTCGTCACCGGGTGCGGCATCGCGGCTGCGGCCGTGTCCGCCCCGGCCGCGGCCCAGGTGGGCGGGATCGTCCATGATCCCCGCAATTACGCCCAGAACATCCTGACCGCCGCACGCACGCTCGAGCAGATCAACAATCAGATCAAGCAGCTACAGAATCAGGCGACGTCGCTCGCGAACGAGGCACGCAACCTGTCGAGCCTGCCGGTCTCCACGCTCGAGGAGCTGCAAGGGCAGGTCGACCGGACCCGCACCCTGCTCGGCGAAGCGCAGCGGGTCGCTTTTGATGTCGGAGACATCCAGAAGGCGTTCGACGCGCGCTACAAGGGCGGCGCACTGACGGGCACGCAGGCGGAAATGGTCGCCAATGCCGAGGCGCGCTGGACCGACAGCGTCGGCGCCTTCCAGGATGCGATGAAGGTCCAGGCGGGCGTCGTCGGCAATATGGGCGATGCGCGCCGCTCGATCACGACGCTGGTGACCGCGAGCCAGTCGGCGGCCGGCGCCCTTCAGGCGGCACAGGCGGGCAACCAGCTGCTTGCGCTCCAGTCGCAGCAACTTGGTGATCTTGCCGCTGCGATCGCCGCGCAGGGGCGGGCACAGATGCTCGATGCCGCCCGCGCGGCTGCTGCCGAAGCCGAAGGACGCGAGCGCTTCCGCCGCTTCCTCAAAGGCAATTGAGATGGGTTGGGCGGCCAGGATCGCAGGCGCGGCAGTGCTGGGCGGAATCGCCATGACGCTCGCGCTCGTCGCCGCGACCTGGCCGCCCGCGCCCCGTGCGTCCGTCCCCCAGGTCTCCGGGGCGGACGCACACCCGGCGCCGGACGATAGGCTTCGCCGCTGCCGGACCGTCACGACGGTCGACCCAGATTGCGAAGCGGCATGGGAAGCGAAGCGTCGCCGGTTTTTCGGTGAGCGGAGGAACGAGCGATGAACGACACGGGCGTGATCGACCAATTTCTGTCGGTCTTTTCGACCTATATCGACAGCGGCTTCGGGCTGCTCGGCGGCGAAGTCGGTTTTCTGTCGACTACGCTCATCGTCATCGACGTGACGATCGCCGCGCTGTTCTGGGCGTGGGGAGCCGACGAGGATGTCCTTCAGCGCCTCGTCAAGAAGACGCTTTATATTGGCGTCTTCGCGTTCATCATCGGTAATTTCCAGAGCCTGGCGACAATCATGCTCGAAAGCTTTGCCGGTCTCGGGCTGAAGGCAAGCGGCGGCGCCATGGCGATCGGCGACTTCATGCGCCCGGGCGTCGTCGCGGCGACGGGCCTCGATGCCGCGGAGCCGCTTCTCGATGCGAGCAAGGACCTCCTGGGGCCTATCGGGCTCTTCACCAACTTCGTACAGATCTTGATCCTGCTGATCGCCTGGGTGATCGTCGTCCTCGCCTTCTTCATCCTCGCGGTGCAGGTCTTCGTGACGATCCTCGAGTTCAAGCTTGTCACGCTCGCGGGCTTCGTTCTGATCCCCTTCGCCTTTTTCGGCCGCACCGCGTTCATGGCGGAGCGCGTCCTTGGCCATATCGTCTCCTCCGGCATCAAGGTGCTGGTGCTCGCCGTCATCACCGGGATCGGCACGACCCTCTTCGACCGCTTCATGGGTGCCCAGATTGGCGCCGAGCCGGACATCGAGCAGGTTATGGCGATCGCGCTTGGCGCGCTCACATTGCTGGGTCTCGGTATCTTCGGTCCTTCGATCGCCAATGGCATCGTCGCGGGCGGCCCCCAGCTCGGCGCAGGCGCTGCGGCCGGCACGGCCGTCGCCGCCGGCGCCACGCTCGCCGCGGGCGCGGCGGGTGCGACGCTGGCTACCGGTGCCGCCGCCAGCTTTGCGCGCGGCGCTGCGGCTGGCGCTACCCGCACTGCGGGCAGCGCATCGGCCTCCTACGCCGCAGGCGCGGCCGGGAAGAGCGGGGCGCAAGCGGTCGGTGCGGGTCTCGCCAATGTCGCGCGCTCGGCGGCGAGCGCTGCGGCGTCCCCGCTTCGGCGTGCCGCCGAGCGGACCCGCGAGCAGTTTGCGGCCGGCCGCGCGGGTCAGGCGGCGAAGGCGGGACCGGCACCTGCTGCCGGTACGCCGCCGGCTTGGGCGACCGCGATGCGGCATCGGCAGTCGGTCGCGCAGGGCGCGATGGTCGGCGCGCAGACCCTGAAGGGCGGCGATAGCCACGGCGGCGGCTCCGCACCCGACATCAGCGAAAGGGATTGATATGATTTTCCGCAGGCCCTCCAATCATTATGGGATCTCGCCCGTCCCGGTCACGCCGCATCAGCGCGCGGGGCAGGTCTGGGACGATCGCATCGGCTCGGCGCGCGTCCAGGCGAAGAATTGGCGGCTCGCCTTTTTCGGCACCCTGCTTCTGTCAGGCGGTCTCGCCTCGGCGCTGGTCTGGCAGTCGCTGCGCGGCACGATCACGCCCTGGGTGGTCGAGGTCGACAAGCTCGGCGAGGCAAGGGCCGTCGCGCCCGCAGACGCCGACTGGTCGCCGACCGATCCGCAAATTGCCTTCCATCTCGCGCGCTTCATCGAGCATGTCCGGTCGATCCCGGCCGACCCGGTGGTGCTGCGCAAGGACTGGCTCAGCGCCTATGATTTCACCACGGCTAGCGGTGCGCAGGCGCTCAATGAATATGCCCGGCTGAACGATCCCTTCGCGGAGATCGGCAAGCGACAGGTCGCGGTCGATGTGTCGAGCGTGATCCGCGCCTCCAAGGATAGCTTTCGTATCGCCTGGACCGAGCGCCGCTATCAGGACGGCAGCCTTCTCGAGACGTCGCGCTGGTCGGCGATCGTCACCGTGACGGTTCAGCCGCCCCGCACACCCGATGCTTTGCGGCGCAACCCGCTCGGAATTTTTGTCACCGCCGTAAATTGGTCGAAGGAGCTCAGCCAGTGACGCGTTTTATCTTTCTCGTGACCGCAGCCGCGCTCGCATTTCCCGCGGTTGCCGCGCCCTCCGACGTCAAGATGCAGGTCGGCCGGGCCAATGACGCGGCGCGCGTCCAGCCGGACCGTGCCACATTCCTCAACGCGATCCAGAAATATGCCTGGGCCGATGGCGCGCTGTTCCAGATTTATACGGCGCCGGGGCAGGTCACCGATATCGCGCTCCAGGAAGGCGAAGAGCTCGTCGGGCCCGGGCCGGTCGCTGCCGGCGATACGGTGCGCTGGGTCATCGGCGACACGCTGAGCGGCGCCGGTGTGTCGCGGCGCGTTCATATTCTCGTCAAGCCGACCCGCCCCGACATCATGACGAACCTCGTCATCAACACCAACCGCCGCACCTATCATCTCGAACTGCGTGCAACGCCTGCGACATATATGGCGGCGGTCAGCTGGTCCTACCCGGCCGATGAGCTGATCGCATTGCGAGCGGCCGAAACCGAGCGGGAGCGCGCTGCTCCCGTTGCGGGCGGCATCGACTTTGCGGCGCTCAATTTTGGTTATCGGATCAGCGGCGACAAGGTGCCCTGGCGCCCGCTGCGCATCTTCGACGACGGTCGCCAATTGTTCGTCGAGTTTGGCGACGGCATTGCCGAGGGCGATATGCCCCCGCTCTTCGTGCTCGGTGACAAGGAGGGTGCGGAGCTCGTCAATTACCGCGTGCAAGGCCGGTTCCTCATCGTCGACCGCCTGTTCGAACGCGCCGAACTGCGGCTTGGCAACGGGCGCGGCGCGAAGAAGGTGCGAATCGAGCGCGACGACAAGCGCCGTCGGGGGCGGTCATGAGCGGGCCGGAACGGGAAGGGAAGGCAGAACCGCCTCCTGAAGCCCTGGCGGCGGAACGCCCCGTCGCGCCGTCCAGCCCCGACGGGTTCCGGCTTGAGGGCGAGATGCCGCCTGTCATGCGCCTCTCGCGCCGGACGCTCGCGATTATCGGCGGCGCGGCAGGCTTTGCTATCGCCGGTGCTCTGCTCTGGGCGCTGCGGTCGCCTGCTCCCCAAGCCGACAAGAATCTCTATGAGACCGATCGCCCCAACCGCTCGGAGGTCATTACGGGCGCGCCCGCGGATTATGGCGCGGTTCCGAAACTCGGGCCGCCGCTTCCCGGTGACCTCGGGCGACCGATCGTCTCAGCGCAGAAGGAGGGCGGGATGATAACGCCGCCGCCCATGGTGGCTGTTCCACCGCCGGCCGATCAACGACAGCGGGCGGTGGATCAGGCGCGTGAGCGCCGGATCCAGGAAAGCGACGCGGCGCGTTCCAGCAATCTTTTCCTGGCAAGCGGGGGAGGCAGCGCCTCGGCCAGTACCGCGGAACAACCTGCGCCGCCCGCGGCGCAGGCGATCAATCCATCGGGCGCAGAAGCCCCGGCTCGTCCCTTTCTGAGGGGAGATGGTCCGCGCCGGACAGACAGCGGCGAACGCATCGTCCCGCTCGCTTCGCCCTATGTCGTGCAGGCCGGGAATATCATTCCGGCGGCGCTGATCACCGGCATCCGTTCCGATCTTCCGGGCCAGATCACAGCGCAGGTGACGCAGAATATTTATGACAGTCCGACGGGACGCATTCTCCTGATCCCCCAAGGCTCGCGCCTGATCGGGGAGTATGACAGCGAGATCGTGGCGGGACAGAATCGCGTGTTACTGACTTGGGATCGGTTGACCTTTCCCGGCGGTCGCTCGATCGCACTTGGCCGGCTCCCCGGAGCGGATGCCGGCGGAATGGCGGGGCTGGCGGATCGCACCGACTATCATTGGGGCCATATGTTCAAGGCCGCGCTCATATCGACGCTGCTCGGTGTCGGCGCCGAGCTCGGAGCGGACGACGACGATCGGCTCGTTCGTGCGATCCGGTCGGGATCGCAGGATTCGATCGGTCAGACCGGCCGGCAGATCGTCGACCGGCAACTCGCCATACCGCCCACTATCACCATCAGTCCCGGTTTCGCGTTTCGGGTCATCGTAACCCGTGACCTGGTGCTGGAGCCGCTTTTCAGCGGCGAATCCCGATGAGCAAGCTGCGGCTCGGACCCATCGCCGAGGATCGGCCGGTCAAGGTCACGGTTGAACTGTCGGGAGGCATTATGCGCGATCTTGCAGACTATGCCCGCATCCATGCCAGGGCCAATGGGCTCCCCGAGCCTTTGCCGGCGGAGCGGCTGATTGCCCCGATGATCGAGCGCTTCATGAGCGGTGACCGCGAATTCGGCAAGCTGCGGCGTCGATCCTGATCGGCACCAGTTCGCGGCCACAAGACATCACGCCCCCGGCAATTTGGCCAGCTGTGCGGGTGTCAGGATAGGGGCGTTGCGATCCCTGCGCTCCGAATAGCGATCGACAAGCTGGTCGGCGTGGCCGCGCGTCAGCACGGTGAACCGCACCAGCTCCTCGGCAACATCGACAATCCGGTCATAATAGCTCGACGCCAGCATGCGGCCTGCCTCGTCGAACTCCGCATAAGCTTTGGCAACGCTCGACTGGTTGGGGATGGTGATCATCCGCATCCAGCGGCCGAGGATGCGCAGCGTGTTGACGCTGTTGAACGACTGCGATCCCGCCGAGACCTGCATCACGGCGAGAGTGCGGCCCTGCGTGGGACGCAGACCTCTATAGGCGAGCGGCAGGTGATCGATCTGCGCTTTCATTATGCCGGTGATCTGGCCGTGGCGCTCGGGGCTGCACCAGACCTGGCCATCTGACCAGAGCGAATGCTGGCGTAGTTCCTCGACCGCGGGATGATCGTCATCGGCGATGAGGTCGGGCAGTGGCAGGTCGGAAGGATCGAAGATGCGGGTCTCGCAGCCGAAAAGCTGGAGCAGACGCGCCGTTTCCTCGACAACGAGGCGCGAGTAGGAGCGCTCGCGCAGCGATCCGTACAGAAGAAGGATGCGCGGCGCGGGATCGAGCGGCCCCAGACCAAACGCCGGCTGTGCGTGGAGATATTCGGGGCTCAATGCGGGAAAATGGTCTGCGTCGGAGAGCGCGCGCAGGCGGCTGTGGGTCTGTTCTGTCATGATACTCAGACTTGTGAAGGAACGCTCGCCGGGAACCAGCGACGTCCGAGGCGGAATGCGACGCTGACGAGGAGGATGAGGACCGGCACTTCGACAAGCGGGCCGATGACCGCCGCGAAGGCGACCGGCGAGGCGAGGCCGAAGGCGGCGATCGCGACCGCGATCGCGAGCTCGAAATTATTGCCCGCGGCGGTGAAGGCGACCGCGGTCGTGCGTGGATAATCAGCCTCGATCAGCTTGCCCATCCAGAAGCTGATGAGGAACTGCACGACGAAATAGATGGTCAGCGGGATCGCGATCCGGATGACGTCGCCGGGGATGGTGACGATCTCGCCGCCCTTGAGGCTGAACATCGCGACGATGGTGAAGAGCAGTGCGACGAGGGTGATCGGCGCGATCCTCGGCAGGAAGTGCGTCTCGTACCAGTCGTTGCCCTTGGCGCTGGCGAGCCATTTGCGGGTGAGATATCCTGCCATAAACGGGATGCCGAGATAGATGAGCACCGCCTCGGCGATCGTCCAGAAGCTGACGTCGATGACGCTGCCTTCGAGGCCGAAGAGCGGCGGCAGGACCGTGAGGAAAAACCAGGCATAGACGCTGAAGAAGAGGATCTGAAAGATCGAATTGAACGCGACGAGCGCAGCGACATATTGATTGTCGCCCTTTGCGAGCTGGTTCCACACGATCACCATTGCGATGCAGCGCGCGAGACCGATCAGGATCAGGCCAGTCATATATTCAGGCTTGTCCGCGAGGAAGACGACCGCGAGCGCGAACATCAGCACCGGCCCGATGATCCAGTTCTGGTTCAGCGAGATGGCTAGGACGCGCTTGTCTTCGAACACGCGCGGCAGCTCGTCATAGCGCACGCGTGCAAGCGGCGGATACATCATCAAAATGAGCCCGATGGCGATCGGGATATTCGTCGTTCCGATCGACATCGCGTCGATCGCAGCGGGGAGGTCCTTGAAAAGCGATCCCAAGAGGACGCCGAGCGCCATTGCAAGGAAGATCCAGAGTGTCAGATAGCGATCGAGGAAGGACAGGCGTTCACGCTTTGCGGCAATCATGATGATCCCCTCAGGCATGGACGCGGTTGCCGCCGGCATCGACCACCTGTTCACCGTCTTCCTTGGCGAAGGCGCCAAGCTGGCGGGCAGGGATGATGTCGAGCACCGCTTCGGACGGGCGGCAGAGCTTCACCCCGAGCGATGTGACGACGAGCGGGCGATTGATGAGGACCGGATGCGCCATCATTGCATCAATGAGTGCGCCATCGGTGAGATCGGGGTTGCCTAGGCCGAGTTCCGCATAGGGCGTGCCTTTTTCGCGGAGGAGCTCGCGCGGCGTGATACCGGCGCGCTCGATCAGCCGCTCGAGCAGGGCTCGCGACGGCGGTGTCTTCAGATATTCGACGACATGCGGTTCGATGCCGGCGTTGCGAATGAGCGCGAGCGTGTTGCGCGACGTCCCGCACTCGGGATTGTGATAGATAATGATGTCGGCGGTCATGCGCCTGTCTCCCGCTCGCCAGTCGCGCCCTCGATGCCGCCGATTTCCTTCAACCTGCGCGCCATTGCCATCTCGTCGATGCTTTCGTGCGGGAGCGCGAGGAAGAGCGAAATCCGGTTCGAGAGATAGTGCAGCGCACGTTCGAAAGCTTCGCGCTGGCCCGGGCCTTCGACCGCGGCGGGATCTTCGATCCCCCAGTGCGCGGTCATCGGCTTGCCGGGCCAGACCGGACAGGTCTCGCCGGCGGCATTGTCGCAGACGGTGAAGATGAAATCGAGTTTGGGCGCGTCCGGGCCCGAGAATTCGTCCCAGCTTTTCGAGCGCAGACCCTCGGTCTCGAACCCGAGCTCATCGAGAAGCGCGAGCGCCTGTGCATGGACCTTGCCTTTGGGAAAGCTCCCGGCGCTATAGGCACGGAACCGCCCCTGGCCCATGCGGTTCAGCAGAGCTTCGGCTAGAATCGAGCGGGCGCTGTTGCCGGTACAAAGGAACAGCACATTATAAATCTTGTCGGTCATCGACTTCTCCCTCAAGCGCTGAATGGGCCGATCAGCAGCAGGCAAGTTCGGCGAGCAGCGGCTCACACAGTTCAGCGCGTCCTTGGCAGCAGTCTTTTGCGAGGAAGAGCATCAGGCCGCGAAGTGCGTCGATATCCGCTCGTTGGATGATCTGCCGGCCGCGCTTTTCCGGTATCACCAAGCCCGCCTTCACCAGAACCGCGAGGTGCGTCGAAAAACTACTCTGATTGAGCCCCGACGCTTCGACGAGCTGTCCCGTCGATAGCCCTTCGGGCTCATTCTGGACGATCAAGCGAAAGGCATCGAGGCGGGTGGGATGCGCCAGAGCGGCGAGGGCGGACAAGGCGGCATCAATTTGCATGCATCGGGATTATCCGATATGTTCATGTCTGTCAATTTGTATCGGGAATATGCGATGGGTCGGTTCGGCGAGGCCCACAATCGGCCTATGACGCGGATGTGGGCGGGTTGGCAACCGGTCGGGTGTCGCAATTCTACGCAGACTGATTGCCGGCTTTGGCAGGCCGCCCGGCTTCGATGGCCCGGCGATTATACCAGAAGCCAAGGATTATGATGACCAGCGCGGCGGCTTGCATGAGGATGACCTGCAGCGTCGGATAGATACCCAGGAGCGTTACTCGAGGCCAGCCGCTCACGGGCGTTACCGAGAGCATGCCTGCCTCCTGCAGCGCCGCCGTTCCCTTGCCCGCCAGTACGGCGGCGAGCACCGCCATGAGGGCAGAGCTATACGAAAAGAATTTGCCGATTGGCAGCCGCTGACTGTAGCGGAGCATCGCCCAGGCGATGACGGCCAGCAGGACAAGGCCGGTCACGAAGCCGCCGAAGACAGCCCCGCCACTGCCCTGCGATGCCAGCGCCGCATAAAACAGGATGGTCTCGAACACCTCGCGATAGACGGCCAGGAAGGCGAGCCCGAACAGGAACCAGGACGAGCGTTTCGAGAGCGCCGCGCTCAGCTTTGCGTGAATATAGCGCTGCCATTGGTCGGCCTGAGACTTTCCGTGCATCCAGATGCCGACCGACAGGAGAATGACAGCCGCGAGCAAGGATCCGAAGCCCTCGGTCAATTCGCGGCTCGCCCCGCTGACTCCGATGGCATAGGTCGCGAGCGCCCAAGTCAGGCCCCCTGCGGCAAGGGCCGCAACCCAGCCGGCATGCACATAACGCAGCGCCTCCGGGCGCTCGGCCTTTCGCAGGAAGGCGACGATCGCGATGACGACGAGGAGTGCCTCCAGGCCCTCACGCAGCAAGATCGTCAGGGCGCCGACAAAGGCCGACGTGCTGCTCGCCTGTTCGGGGGCGAGCACCTGCTCGGCATCGGTGAAGAGCGTGTCGAGCGCCGAAATCTCGTGGCGTACCTCGGCGACGGGCGCGCCCTTCTGGATGGCCGCGCGCACTGCCCCCATCGCCGTCTCGATCCGCGCCATCAGGGCGCCATCACGCGACGCGAGGAGCGGTTCCAGGGGTTCGAACCCGTCGAGATAAGCGGACAACGCAAGTTCTCCGGCTTGCTGCCTCTTCCCCGCAGCATATGCAGCGAAGCTCTGCTCGAGCCGTTCCCGCGCCAGCGCCAGCGACCCAGCCCCCGACCCCGTGACGGCCTGCGGATTAGCCCTGAGATAGGCCATCACGGCGTCGGCCTCCGGTTGTCCGATCTTCGCACCGAGCGCCGCCGGCGTCATTGCCGTCAGCGTAGGCATGTCAGGCACCAGGCGGCGCACACCAGCGTCGGATTGCCAGATCCGCTCGCCCTGCGTCGTATCACGGAAAGCGAAGCGGCCGCTGTAGAAGGCGAGGGCCCAGCGATCGGCGGCAGGAAGGTCGGCGAAACTTTGCATTGCCGTGCCGTCGAGGCCTTGCTCGATCACTTGGTAAAGCCCGAAGACGCTGCGTTCGCGAGCGCGCGCAGCATCGGAAAAGGCGATCGGCGGTGGATCGAGCCTGGCTGCATCGGGGCCGCGGCCATCGCCCGACATGCCGTGGCACGATGCGCAATTCTGCCCATAGAGAGTAGCGCCCCTCGCAAGATCTGGGCTGCGCGCCGGCGCAAGTGGCACCGGATAGGCGTTGAGCAACGCCGCTGCGACCGAACGGGCCTGCCGTGCGACTTCTCGTGGGCTTTCCTTGGCGACAACGGCTGCCTTCAGCCGCTTCGCGTCAGCCACCAATTGCGCACGTGCGCCTTTGGGTGGCAGCGCTGCAATATTCGCGGCGGCCGAATCGGTGAACTCGAGCATTTCGGCATATTCTGCCTGGCTGATGACCCGGCCGTCATGTACCGCACCGCCATAGTCCACCGCGACATAATCGAGCAGGCGCCAGGTAGTCTGCACCGACGTCGTGTCGGCGCGTGCCACGGCCGGAAGCAGCACCAGCATGGCAAGCAAGATTGCCGCAGCGCGCCGAAGCGTGGAATATGCCCTCATTTTGCTATGCCTGCGAAGGGCGCAGCTCGGCGCGTGCATTGCGCACGATCTCCGTGGCCGAATGCAGGAAGAGAAGGGCGATGACGCCCGCCACCAGAAGATCGGGCCAGGCGCTGCCCGTCCAGCCGACCAATATGGCCGCGACGATGACGGCGATATTCGCGATCGCATCGTTTCGGCTGAACAGCCAGATGGCCCGCACATTGGCATCGCCGTCCCGAAATCGCGAGAGAACCAGCGCCGCGGTCACGTTCACGGCCAAGGCGACTATGCCGATGACGCCCATGAGTTCGGCTTCGGGTGGCTCGGCATTTAAGGCCCGCGCCACGGCAAAGGCAATCACTCCCAGCCCGAGCGCACCGAGGAACAGTCCCTGGGTTAGCGCGATCCGTGCACGGCTTGCAGCAGACCATCCCAGCGCCAGTAATCCCACCAAAGTGATCGAACCGTCGCCGATGAAGTCGAGCGAATCCGCTTTGAGGGCCTGACTGTTGGCGATGAAGCCGCCGATGATTTCGCACACACCGAAACCGAGGTTGAGTATCACCACGATCCAGAGCGCCCGTCGATAGGCGGGATCACGCTCGGCACGCACGGTATCGCCCGTACAGCCACAGTTACTGTCGTTGCTTTCGCTCATCGCATTGTCCTACATTCTCCAGTAGCTGTAGAAGCAAGGCATTTCTGAGGTGCATATGGGCCGTGAGGTAGGACTTCCCATCGGAGCGCTGGCGAGCCGGACGGGTACGAAGGTCAATACAATCCGCTTCTACGAGGACATCGGGCTTCTACCACCGGCGGCGCGCACCGCCTCCGGACGTCGCAGCTATGGTCCCGAGGATGTCAGGCGCCTGGCGTTTATCCGGAGTGCGAGGGGGCTGGGATTTTCGATCGACGAAATTCGTTCACTGAAAGCCCTCGCGGCAGGACCCGAGCAGGACTGCGCCGAGGTTCGCGCTCTGGCGGCGCGACATTTGCTCGACGTCGACGAGCGTCTGGAACGCATGGTGCGCCTTCGCGCAGAACTCGCCCGGATCGTCCAGCTCTGTGAGGGCGGCCGCATAGCCGATTGCCGGGTGATTGAGGCGATCGAGGCGACGCTGCCGTCCGCGGTCTAGCGGTGGTTTCCTCGCACTCATCATTCGGTCTTCACCTTGTTATTTCTCAAATTCAGGGGTCGTCGCTTGCGGCGCCGCGAGTCTCCTTTCGGGCATCGCGCAGAATTTCGATGCCGCCCTTGATGGCAATCAGCGCAGTGGCGAACCCGACGAGCAAGTCGGGCCAGTTCGTGCCGAGCCACCAGACGAGGACGCCGGCGATCAGGATGCCGCCGTTCGAAACGAAGTCGTTGAAGCTGAAGGTCGTTGCCGCACGAAGGTTGACGTCGGGATTCTGAATGCGCTGAAGCAGCTTCAGGCAGGCATAGTTCACCACCGCCGCGACCGCCGACATGATCATCATCGTAGCGCCGATCGGTTCGCTACCCTGAAAGTAGCGCCGCCCGACATCGAACAGGACGCCGGCCGCGAAGATCAATAGCATAACGCCCGACGCTGTAGCCGCGCGGGTCTTCCATTTGATGCCATGGCTTAGTGCGACAAGGCTCAGGGCATAGACCGCCGCGTCCGATAAATTGTCGAGGCCATTCGCGATGAGGGCGCTCGAATCTCCCAGCGCGCCGGTTATGAGAAAGGCGATGGCGATCGCCGCGTTCAGGAAAAGAACGATCTGGAGGGTCTGCTTTTCGCGGTCGGTGCTGCCTGTCTTGTCTATCATTTCACGCTCCTCATACCAAGCATCCCTAAAAGGAGGCGGAACCCCTCAGGGTTCCGCCCCTGTTCGCGGCCGGCCGCTTGCGCCCAAGCGCTGCAGCAAACCGTGAGGGCCTGGCTTCAGGTCGCAAGGCCGGGCTCACGCCGCGGCCCGGCGACTTCCTCTTCTTCGATCTTCGCGCTGCGACTGTGGACCATGAGGTACAGCGCGGGCAGGACGAGCAGCGTCAGGATCGTCGATGAGATGATCCCGCCGATGACCACGGTCGCCAGCGGCCGTTGCACCTCGGATCCTGCCCCGACATTGAGCGCCATCGGTACGAAGCCGAGCGACGCAACCAGCGCGGTCATCATCACCGGCCTGAGGCGGGTCAGCGCGCCCTCGCGGATTGCATCGACGAGCGCCTTTCCGCGTTCGCGAAGATCCTTGATGAAGGATAGCATCACCACGCCGTTGAGCACCGCGACCCCGGAGAGTGCGATGAACCCGACGCCCGCCGAGATGGAGAGCGGAATGTCGCGAAGCGCCAGCGCCGCGACCCCTCCCGTCAGCGCCAGCGGCACGCCCGAGAAGACGATGGCCGCATCGCGAACCGACCCGAACAGCATGAACAAGAGGCCGAAGATCAGCAGCAGAACGAGCGGCACCACGATCTGGAGGCGCTCGGTCGCCGACTGGAGCTGCTCGAACGTCCCGCCATATTCTATATAATAACCGTCGGGCAGCACGACATCGGCTTCGACCTTCTGGGTCAGTTCGTCGATGAACGAGCCGAGATCGCGACCACGGACATTCGCCGTGATCACCGCGCGGCGTTTGCCATTCTCGCGGCTGATCTGGTTCGGCCCCGCCGCGAGCGATATCTCCGCAAGCTCCGAAAGCGGCACGAAGCCGCCGGCCGGAAGCGCAACGGGGAGATTGCCGAGCGACGCGAGGTCGGTGCGAATGGCCTCGGGAAGCCGGACGACGACGTCGAAACGCCGGTCGCCCTCGAAGAGCTCGCCCGCCTGCCGCCCGCCAGTCGCGGTCGAAACCGCATCCTGGACCGTCTCCATGCTCACGCCATAGCGCGCAAGCTTGTCGCGATCGGGCGTGACCGAAAGCATCGGCAGGCCGGTGACCTGTTCGAGCTTCACGTCCTGCGCGCCCGCGATCCCGCCGGCCACCTCCTCGATCGCCCGCCCCGATTCGAGCAGTTGATCGAGATCGTCGCCGAACAGCTTGATCGCGACGTCGGCGCGAACGCCGGCGATCAGTTCATTCATCCGCATCTTCACCGGCTGGGTGAACTCGTAATTGTTCCCCGGCACTTCGTTTACCGCCTTGTTGAGCTCGGCGACGAGCTGGTCGCGCGGCTTTCTGGGCTCGGGCCACTCCTTCCGATCCTTGAGCATGATGAAATTGTCGGCGACCGACGGTGGCATCGGATCGGTCGCGACCTCGGGCGTGCCGATCTTCGCGAACACCCGCTCGACTTCGGGGAACTGCCTGATCCTCTTCTCCAGCGCCTCCTGCATCGCGATCGACTGGGTCAGGCTCGTTCCCGGAATGCGCATCGCGTGCATCGCGATATCGCCTTCGTCGAGGTCCGGGATGAACTCGGACCCGAGACTCGTCGCCGCCACGCCGCTGAGCGCGACGAGCAGCAGCGCACCCGAAAGCGCCGCCTTCGGCCAATTCAGGACGCGGTCGAGCATCGGACGATAGCCCTTGCCGAGACCGCGCATCAGCCAATTCTCCTTCTCCTCGACCTTGCCGGTAACGAAGAGCGCCACCGCGGCCGGAACCAGGGTGAGCGACAGGAGAAGAGCAGCGGTCAGCGCGAGGACGACCGTGATCGCCATCGGGTGGAAGGTCTTTCCTTCGACGCCTTCGAGCGCGAAGATCGGCAGATAGACCGCGGTGATGATGATGATGCCGAAGATGCTCGGCTTGATCACTTCGGCGCTCGCCGAGGCAACGAGGCCGAAGCGTTCGTCGCGATCGAGCAGCCGTCCGAGCCTGTGCTGTGCCTCGCCAAGCCTGCGAAGACAATTTTCGACGATGATGACGGCCCCGTCGACGATGAGGCCGAAGTCGAGCGCGCCGAGGCTCATGAGGTTCGCCGATGTCCGCGTCTGGAGCATGCCCGTCAGCGTCATCAGCATGGCAACGGGAATAACCGCCGCCGTGATCAGCGCCGCCCGGAAATTGCCGAGCAGCAGGAAGAGGATCACGATGACGAGCAGCGCGCCCTCGGCGAGATTCTTCTGCACCGTCGAAATCGTCCGTTCGACGAGCGCGGTGCGATCATAGAGCGGCTTCGCGACAACACCCTTCGGCAAAGCACGCGACGCTTCGACGAGGCGTTCGGCCGAGGCCTGCGCCACCACGCGCGGATTTTGTCCGATCAGCATCGAGACCGTTGCGAGGACGACCTCCTTGCCATTCTCAGTCGCCGCGCCCGTGCGAAGGCCCGAACCGATCGCGACATCGGCGACGTCGGCGATCCGGATCGGAACGCCGCCGCGGGTGGCGACGATGATCTGCGACAGGTCGCGCTCATTGTTCGCCTGCCCCGGCACCCGGATCAATATCTGTTCGCCGCTGCGCTCGACATAGCCGGCGCCGCGATTTGCATTATTGGCCTCCAGCGCGGTGACGACATCGTTGAGCGAGAGATTGAGCGAAGCGAGCGAGGCCGGATAGGGGGTCACATGATATTGGCGGGCATAGCCGCCGATCGTGTTGATCTCGGCGACCCCCGGGATCGTGCGCATCTGCGGCCGGATGACCCAGTCGGACATCGTTCGGAGGTCTTCCGCCGTGTAGGGCGTGCCATCCGGCTTTCGTGCGCCCGGTTCGGCTTCGATCGAGAACATGAAGATCTCGCCGAGGCCGGTGGAAATCGGCCCCATTTCGGGCGCCATACCGGGCGGCAGCTGCCCCTTTGCGGCCTGGAGCCGCTCGTTGACCTGCTGGCGCGCGAAATAGATGTCGGTCCCGTCCTCGAAAACGACCGTGACCTGACTCAGGCCGTAGCGCGAGATCGACCTGGTATAGTTGAGGTTGGGGATGCCCGCGATCGCGGTCTCAATCGGGTAGGTGATCCGCTGCTCGGCTTCGAGCGGCGAATAGCCTTCAGCCTTGGTATTGATCTGGACCTGGACGTTGGTGATGTCGGGAACGGCGTCGATGGGCAATTTGGTCGCGCTCCACGCGCCGATCGCGCACAGGAGCGCGACGACCGCGAGGACGAGCCATCGTTGCCGGATCGAAAAGCCTATGGTTCTGGCTAGCATATTATCCTGCTCCCCGATCAATGGTCGTGGCCCGCGCCGGACTTTTCGATGTCGGCGCGAACGAGGAAACTGCCCTTGGTGACATAGGCGGTGCCGGGCTTGATGCCCGACAGGACCTCGGTCCATTCGGGCGACGAACGGCCGAGTTTCAGCATGCGGACCTCATAGTCCTGCCCGAAATTGGCATAGACCACCTTGAAGTCGCGGAAGGGCTGGATCGCCTCGGTACGCACGGCCAGCGGCACGGTGACGGGGTTGACCATCACGCGGCCGCGCAAGGCCATGCCGGGGCGCAGCGTTCCCGAGCGGTTGGGGATGGTCGCGCGGATGAGCGCAGTGCCCGCCTCGACATTGCCGTCGGGCAGGAACTGCTCGAGTGGCGCGGTCGCGATCTCGGCGCCGTCCTGCGTCTCGACCGTCACCCGCATGCCCGGACGGATAATCGCGAGGTCACGGGGGAAGATGTTGAAGACGACCGTCGTCTGCGCGGGATCGGTGATGACGTAGAGCGCCCGCCCGTCGGTGACATCGCCGGGGTTGGCGTTGCGCTCGGCAACGACCCCGCCGACCGTCGCATGCACCGGATAGACCTGGAGGCTTTCGCTCGATTCAATGCGTGCGAGAAGTTCGCCGCGGCGAACCGTGTCGCCCACCGCCTTTGTGACCGAGACGACGCGGCCGGGGAATTGACCGCGAATTTCGGAACGGGCCGTTGGCGACAATTGGACAGTGCCATAGAGTTCGCGCCTCTCGCCGACCGTCGCCGGTCCGACGACGGCGGTCTCGATGCCGCCGGCCTTGGCGGCGTCGGCCGCGATCCGCGTGCGGCCCTCAGGGTTGGCATATTTCCAGACGTGGCGTTTGCCGCCAGTCACCGCGACGACTTCGACATCGAAGCTGTGCGGTTCGGTAACGACGCCTTGCCCTGCCAGGAACTTGCCCTGCGGGCGGAAGGTGAAGCGATCGACGTCGCCGCCAAGCCGCGTGAGCGTGATCGCGAGCTGGACTTCCTTGGGATCGACCGGCTTCCCGTCCCGGGTCGCAAAAACTCGGAACTGCGGCTCGGTGCCATTCTCGAAAATCGTGATTTCGACAGCGAAATCGCCATTTTTGAGCAATTTGCCGCCATTCGGGCCCTCGGCGTCTTCTTCGCCTTCGCCCTCGGCGTGGCTCTCACCTTCTGCATGTTTGTCTTCGCCTTCGGCTCCGCCGCCGCAGGCAGCGAGCGGGACGGCAAGGAACAGCGCCGCTGCAGCGGCGGGAAATGGAAACTTCTTCATGGAATATTCTCCGCAAGGGGAGCCGCATCGAAGCGGCCGGTCAGGCGATCGATTTCCGCGAGCAAATCGCGGTAGCGCGTCATGGCCTCGGCCCACTGACCCTGGATCTGGATGATGACGTCGGCGGCATCCTGCACATCGGCGAACAGGAAGCCGCCGCGGGCATAGCCTTCGCGCACCTGACCGAGCGTCTTCACCGCCTTGGGATAGACGTCGTTCATGATGCCCTCGGCCCGCACCCGTGCGGCGTCGGCATCGGCGCGCAGCGACGCGAGGCGCCGCAGTCGTTCGAGGCGGCTCGCCTCGGACTGGAATTCGAGCTGCCGCCGTTCGGCCTGCGCCCGGGCGATATTGCCCTGGTTGCGGTCGAAGCGTCCGAGCGGGATCGAGATTCCGCCGAGAACGGCGACATCATTGGTCTCGCGAAGGAAGCGAGTGCCGCCCGACACCGTATAGTCCTGGTGCGCGCGGCTTTGCTCGACGACAACCTGTGCCCGGGCGCGATTGACGGCGGCGTCGAACACCGCGGCATCGGCTTCGGCCAGCGGCGGATCGCGCGGATCGGGCTTCTCGATACCCTCGGCGATAACGAGGCTGTCGGGAGCGCCGCCCCAGAAGGATACGAGCAATGCTCTTGCGGACTGCCGTTTGGCTTGGGCTTCCTTCAGTGCCAGCTCGGCTTCGAGAATGCGGGCATCGGCGCGGGTCTCGACGAAGAGCGGATCCTT
This sequence comes from Sphingopyxis sp. EU05-FHT14B03, assembly GCF_058790875.1. Taxonomy (NCBI): domain Bacteria; kingdom Pseudomonadati; phylum Pseudomonadota; class Alphaproteobacteria; order Sphingomonadales; family Sphingopyxidaceae; genus Sphingopyxis; species Sphingopyxis sp. EU05-FHT14B03. Next base: position 969,649 of record NZ_JBYTDC010000003.1, on the reverse strand, counting down.
GTAGCCGCGCATGCGCCGGATCGCTTCGGTGCGCATCTCCTTTTCGAGTTTGACGCGATCCTCTGCGATCCAGACCATCTGCTCGGCGATCTGGACGTCGATATAGGCGCGCTGCACTTCCTGGGCGATATCGAGCCGGACGAGCCGCCACTGCGCCTCGGCGAGAACGACCCCGCGTTCGGCAAGCGCCATCCGCGCCTCCCGCTTTCCGCCGCGTTCGAGCGGCTGCGAATAGGTGACGGTGAGTTCCGATTGCCGGAACAGGCCGTAGCCGCCCGTCCCGACTCCATTTTCCATGTCGACCGACACGGTCGGATTGGGTCGGACGCGAGCTTGCAGTTGGCCGGCGCGCGCGGCGTCGACCCCCGCTTCGCCGGCTCTAAGCTCTGGCGATGCAGCGATGGCCCGCTCGACCGCCTGGTCGAGCGTTAGCGGCTGGGCCCACACGGACCCCGCCAGCAGCGCAGCCCCGGCCAACAGGGCGGCGCGCATATGGATATGCATAAATGATCACTCCTGAACGGTTCGACTGAGCGCAGGCCGGGAAGGGCCGCGCGGCAGGCGTCGTTCAGGCGAGGGGAGGGTTCAGGGGAGGCGCGAGGGCGCGCGAAGCGAGGCGCATCGCGGGCAGCGCGAAGTGCAGGCCGCCGGAAAAAAAGGGCAGATCGTCATGACCCGAAAGGGCCTGATCGGATGCGACCGGGCAATTATGGTGACTGCCGTGGAGGTCGGCGTCCTGCTGACCTTTTTGCGTGTCCTTGTCCGACGCATGGCCCGGCTCGACATGGTGCGAAAGATGCGAATCCGTCGCATGGTGCGTCATGCCCGCCATCGCCGGCGCAGCATTGTGAAGCCCGCTGAGCAGCAGGATGAACACAAGCAACAGGCGAAGGGGAGCGGCGGCCATGGTCGCGCCCCTAACAGCGAATGGCTTGTTCCGGAAGTCCAAAACCGGATCAGCCCTTTCAGGCGTCGCGTTCGGCCGCCGACCGGGCCGCCTCGATCAGTACCGCCAGGCCCTCCGGCATCGGCATCGGATCGAAGGCGCTCACTCGCGCGCGGCCGTTGTTACCGGCCGGGAGCCGGCCGGTCAGCGAGCCTAGCGGCACGAGCAGGAACCGCACTACCTGACCGGCGGCTTCGCGGCTATCGCCGAGTTCGATCGCATAGCGGAACATGTGCCAGTGCGAGGCCAGATGCGCGCCCATATAGGGCTGGCTCAATATATGTTCCCATTCCAGCGCCCGCCACGCGGCGGCTTCATCGCCGGTTCGGCTTGATTCGCGGAAAAGGCGATATTGGTCGCGCAGGAGCGGCGCGACGATGGTCCGGGTCAGCGGCTTGGCAGTCGACGTGATCATGCTGGGTCCCCCTTTTTGTCCAGGGCAGGCTTTTGCACCCTGTAGTAGATACAGGGTCAAGCTCTCATGTTGCCGCTCGGCGCCTCGATGCGCGATTTCCGATTTACCGCCCTGTCCAAGACGAATCCCTCCGCCCCGGCACAGCCCGGTACAAAGGAGGACAGAAGCAATAGCGTAAGTCCGGAAATAAGATTGCAAGACAATCGTAGAACTATTGTGCTTAACGCCCGATTGTTCGACGGATATCCTGTTCTTATAGAGGTCCTAATAAGTATTTCTAGGACGGATAAATGGCTCGATTGCCATCATGAGATAACATTACAGCACTCGTTCGGGGGTTAGAAGAGTGCCGCCGAAGTTGATTGAAAATCTTCTACTTTTCACCGCGCTATTTCGATGCTAGGGGCCGGTTCCAATGCGACGGATAATCCTCCTCTTGCTGACCTTTCTCCTTGCATCCGGAACGGTTGCGGGATCGCTCGCGCATGCGACCGAGGATCGGGCCGAGGCGAGCCTTTTTGTCGCGGCGATCGAAGCCGGCTGCGTGAGTGCGCCGGCTACCGAAAGCGCCGAGTCCGACAAGAAAAATTCCTCGTCCGGCGAAAAGCAGCAGGTGCCTGCCGCCGCTCATGGTTGCCATGGCCACCATTCGGGCGTCCCGGCGGAAACGCTTTCGGCAGCGACCGAAACCCCTGCCGCTGAAGCGCATGCGCGCATTCTGACGGCCGCCTTGCCGCCCGTCGCCTATATCGGGACCTTTCGCCCTCCAATCGCCTGACGCTCTAGGTCTGCGCGTGCCCTTCGCGTGCGCTTCTCCCTGGAAACGTCAGGAGTCTCTTTTTCATGAAATCCATAGTTGTCGCCGCGAGTCTCGTGGCGCTCGTTGCAGGCGCAAATTCCGCGCCCGCCGCTGCCCAGTCGGCAGCGACGGAGCAGGTGGGACCGCCTTCTTCGGCAGGCCAGGCCGTGCGTGCCGGCCCGCTTCCCGCTCGATTGTCCCTCGCGCAGGCGATGGAGGAGGCCGACGCGCGCTCGCCGCGCGTGGTTGCCGCCGAAGCCGAAGTGGAGGCTGCTCGCGGTCGCCAGCGTCAGGCGGGCTATCGCTTCAACCCCATCCTTAACGTCGACGTCGAGAATTTCGCGGGCACCGGCCCCTATTCGGGACTAAACGGCCTCGAATCGACGGTGTCGGTCAATCAGCGTCTTGACATCGGCGGCCGGCGCCGTGCGCGCATGACGCTAGCAGATGCCGAGTTCCTCGCCGCGCAATATAGGCTCGAGATTGTCCGAGCCGATCTCGCGCTCGAGGTTCGCAACCAGTTCGCGACGGCACTCGCAGCCCGCGACAGTCTGGCGCTCGCGCGCGAGAATGAAGCGCGCGCCCGCGAACTCGTCCGCGTCGCACAGGCGATGGTCGATACGGGTAACGAGCCGCCGCTGCGTGCCTTCCGTGCCAATGCGGCGCTGGTCCAGGCCACCGCCGAACTGCGCACCGCCGAGGCCGAGGAACGGACAGCGCGCCGTTCGCTGGCAGCGCTCCTCGGCAGCTCGGTTGCGCCGGCCGAACTGGTCGAAGGCGACCTGTGGGTGATGCCCGCATCGGTGGACTCGCTGGCCACGCTCGACGTGCGGCTTGCCGAAACCGACCGCCTCATCGCCGAAGCTCGCCTCCGAGGGCAGCGCGCCGACGGTCGCCTCGACCCGTCTGTTGGCTTCGGAGTGCGGCAACTTCGCGACACGGGCGATCGTGCCCTCATTGCGAATGTCTCGGTGCCGCTGCCGATCTTCGATCGCAATCGCGGCAACATCTCGGCGGCCAAGTCCGACGTCGCTGCCGCCATCGCGCGGCGGGAAAATGCGGTCGTCAACGCCGAGGCAGAGATTGCCAATGCGCAGGCCGAACTCGAAGCCGCCGAGGCCCGCCTCGCGGCGCTCGAGGGCAGCGGGATCGAGCAGGCGCGCGAAGGCGTCCGGCTCGCCGAGCTCAGCTACCGCGCCGGCAAATCGACGCTGGTCGAACTGATCGACGCGCAGCAAGCCTATGCCGCGACGCAGGCGGAGCTGATTGCGGCCCGGCAGGCCCGCGCCGAAGCGCGTGCGATCCTCTCGCGTCAGGCCGCGGCCGAGGGCGACGCGGATCACCAGCCATGAGCGTGCCGGTCCCAGCAATCAGCGGGGCCGTCCGCCCCGCCATCCTTCTCAATCAACAGGGGTGCGCCGCCGGTCGGCGCGCGAACCGCATCAACAGCGGAGACAGAATATGATCACCAAGGACAAGCGCCTCCTCGGCACCGTCGCGGGCGCAATGGCTCTCGCGGCCGTCACCGGTTTCGGTGTCGCACGTTGCACCGCCGATCCGGCGCCGGCTCCGGCGGCTGAAGGCGGTGCGGAAGCGGCGAGCGAAGCTCTTCCCAACAACCTCGTCATCAGCCCCGAAGCGATCAAGTCTGCCGACATCGGCGTCGAAACGATCGCATCGGGCGGCCTCGGCTCCGAAATCATCTCGCAGGCGACCGTCACTGCGGCACCGAGCGGCGAGGCTATCGTGACCGCGCGGGCCGGCGGTGCCGTCACCCGGCTTTTCAAGCGGCTCGGTGATCCGGTCCGCGCCGGAGAGACGATCGCCATCGTCCAGAGCCGTGACGCTGCACAGATAGCGGCCGAGCGGGTCGCAGCCGATGCGCGCTCGACGCTGGCGCAGAAGAACCTCCACCGCGAGAAGACGCTGCTCGATCAGAAAGTGTCCGCTCGCGTCGATTATGAGCGAGCGCAGGCCGAGGCGGCGGCTGCCGCGGCGGAAGCGCAGCGCGCCCGCGCCGCTGCGAGCGCGGCGCAGGTCACGCGCGATGGCAGCAGTGTCATAGTGGCAAGTCCGATCTCGGGGCGGATTACGGCCGAGAACGCCAGCCTTGGCGCCTTTGTCCAGCCTGAAACCGAACTGTTCCGCGTTGCCGATCCCAGCAAGGTGCAGATCGAGGCCGCGGTTGGTCCGGCCGATGCACAGCGGCTCTCGCCCGGAGATCGTGCGATCATCGAACTTCCCGACGGCCGGACGATCGATGCCCGCGTGCGGGCTGTGACTCCTGGCCTGTCCGGCGACACGCGCTCGGCAACCGCCGTGCTCGACGTGCCCGGCGCCTTGCAGCCGGGCCTTGCGGTCCGGGTACGTCTGCTTCCGAGCCGCGGCGCCGAAACCGGTGGCCCCGCCCGAATCGTGATCACTGACGAAGCCCTCCAGACGCTCGAAGGCCGCGACGTGGTGTTCATTCGCACGAAAGAAGGCTTCCGTGCGCAGCAGGTCACCGTCGGCCAGCGCAGCGCGGGCCGCGTCGAAATCCTCTCCGGGCTGAAGCCCGGACAGATGGTCGCGACCGAGAACGCCTTCCTGCTCAAGGCCGAACTCGGCAAGGGCGCGGGCGAGGAGGAATAGACCATGATCGCGAAACTGATGGCGCTATCCGTCCGCGCGCGCTGGGCGGTACTCTTTCTCTTCCTCGTGATCGCGGGACTCGGCGTATGGCAGCTCACCAAGCTGCCGATCGACGCGGTTCCCGACATCACCAACAAGCAGGTGCAGATCAATACGATCGATCCGCGTCTTTCGCCGGTCGAAATCGAGAAGCTCGTAACCTACCCGATCGAAATCTCACTCGCCGGCATTCCGGGGCTCGAGACGACGCGTTCGATCTCGCGCAACGGATTCAGCCAGGTGACGGCGATCTTTACCGATGAAACCGACCTCTATTTCGCGCGCCAGCAGGTGGGCGAACGGCTTCTCCAGGCGGGCGAGAACCTTCCCGACGGGGCTCAGCCGCAGATTGGCCCCGTGACAACGGGGCTGGGCGAGGTCGTCATGTATACCGTCGGCTACAAATATCCTGACGGGAAGGGCGCCAAGAAAGTCGCCGGCCAACCCGGCTGGCAACCCGACGGCAGCTATCTGACCCCCGAGGGCGATATCCTCACCGACGAGATTGCCAAATCGGGCTATCTTCGCACGGTTCAGGACTGGATCGTGAGCCCGCAGCTCAAGTCGGTCGGCGGCGTCGCCGGCGTCGATTCGATCGGCGGCTATGCCAAGACCTTCGTGGTCGAGCCCGATCCGACGCGGCTCACCAGCTACGGCATTTCCTACAGCGAGCTCGGCGAAGCACTCGAACGCGCCAATCTCGCGGTCGGGGCCAACTATTATAACCGGGCGGGCGAGGCCTATCTCGTGCGCGTCGATGCGCGCGTCCGTTCGGTCGATGAAATCCGCAACGCCGTCGTCGCGACGCGCGGCGGCGTGCCCGTCACGGTCGGACAGCTCGCCAATGTGAAAATCGGCGGCGACCTCAGAACCGGTGCGGGCAGCATGAACGGCAAAGAGGCGGTGATCGGCACCGTGCTGATGCTGATCGGCCAGAACAGCCGGACTGTCGCCGAAGACGTCTCGGCTAAGATTGCGCAGGTGTCTAAAACCCTGCCGCCCGGCGTCGAAGTGAAGGTGGTGCTCGACCGCGCTAAGCTGGTCAATGCAACGGTCGGCACGGTCGAAAAGAACCTCACCGAAGGCGCGGTGCTCGTGGCGGCCGCGCTCTTCTTCCTGCTCGGCAACTGGCGCGCGGCGATCATCGCGGTGCTGGTCATTCCCTTCTCCTTCCTGATGATGGCGATGGGCATGAACGCGTTCCGCGTGCCCGGTAACCTGATGAGTCTCGGCGCGCTCGACTTCGGTCTGATCGTCGACGGCGCGGTTATCATCATCGAAAACTGCCTCGCCAGATTGGCGCACCGGCAAGAGCATGAAGGGCGTTTGCTCAATCTTCGCGAACGTCTCGAGGAGACGATGCGCGCCAGCCAGGAGATGATCAAACCGACCGTCTTTGGGCAGGCGATAATCCTGCTCGCCTTCGCGCCGCTGCTGATGTTCACGGGCGTCGAGGGCAAGACCTTCTCGCCGATGGCCATCACCATCATGCTCGCGCTCGTTGCCGCCTTCATTCTCGCTATCACGCTGGTTCCGGCGCTTGTCGCGCTGATGATCCGCGGCAAGGTTGCCGAGAAGGAAGTCTGGGCAATCCGCAACTTGAAGGAGCGCTATCTGCCGCTGCTCGACAAGGCGATTGCCAAGCCCTGGCCTTTCATCGCCGGCGGCTTTGCTTTCTTCCTCCTCGCCATCCCGGCGTTCGGCCTGCTTGGCTCGGAATTCATTCCGCAGCTCGATGAGAAGAATATGGCGCTCGCCTCGACGCGCGTGCCGTCGGTCAGCCTCGAACAGTCGCTTGCGATGCAGCGCAACGTCGAGACAGCCATCTCTAAATTGCCCGAGGTCGAGCTGATGTTCTCGAAGACCGGTACAGCCGAGGTCGCGACTGATCCGATGCCGCCGAACATCTCGGACGGTTTCATCATTCTGAAACCGCAAGACCAATGGCCCGTCGGGGTCGATTCCAAGGCCGACGTCGTCGAGCGCATCGAGAAGGCCGCTGGCGGCCAGCTCGGTCAGCTCTACGAGGTCAGTCAGCCGATCGAGCTTCGCTTCAACGAACTGATTGCGGGTGTCCGCGGCGACGTCGCGATCAAGCTCTATGGCGACGACCTCGACAAGATGTCGCTCGCCGCGAACGAGATGGTGAAGGTGCTCCAGGGCATTCCGGGAGCGGGCAGCGTCAAGGCCGACCAGGTCGGCGGGGCTCCGATGCTCGACGTAACGCTCGATCGCAACGCGATTGCGAGGTACGGCCTGTCGGTCCAGGAAGTCGCCGACACCGTGTCGGCAGCGCTCGGCGGGCGCGAATCGGGCCTGCTCTATGAGGGCGACCGGCGCTTCGACATCACCGTGCGCGTTCCAGACGCAACGCGCGTGAATCTCGACGATATTCGCGCGCTTCCTGTCCTCCTTCCTTCGGAAGGCGGCAATCGCGGGCAGATACCGCTCGCGCAAGTGGCGCAGATCCGGCTGACCGAAGGACTCAACCAGATCAGCCGCGAGAATGGCAAGCGGCGCGTCGTCGTGCAGGTGAACCTCGAAGGCCGCGATGCGGGGTCCTTCGTGACGGAAGCGCAGGCGAAGATTGCCAATGTGAAGCTCCCGGCGGGCTATTATCTCGAATGGGGCGGGCAGTTCGAAAGCCTGCAGGCTGCATCGAAGCGGCTTTCCATCGTGGTTCCGCTCTGCTTCGCGGGCATTTTCATCCTGCTCTACATGGCGCTCGGCACCTTCGGACGCGCGACCGCCGTGTTCCTCGCGGTGCCGCTGGGCCTCGCGGGCGGGGTGTTCACCCTCGCGCTTACCGGGATCAACTTTTCGGTGTCTGCGGCGGTGGGCTTCATCTGCCTTGCCGGCGTCGCGGTGCTCAACGGTCTCGTCGTCATGACGGCGATCCGCGAGCGGCTCGAGAATGATGTCCCGCTCACGGAGGCAATCCGCGAGGGTATGACCGAGAAGATGCGTGCGGTGATCATGACCGGTTTCGTGCCCGCGATCGGCTTCGTGCCGATGGCGATCGCGACCGGAACCGGCGCCGAAGTGCAGAAGCCGCTCGCGACTACCGTCATCGGCGGCCTCATCGCGGCGACCATTCTGACGCTTCTCGTCCTGCCCGCGATCGCCAAGGTCGTACTCGGAGCCGACTGGCAGCCGAAGTTCCTCAAGCGGAAAGCGGAGCCGGCCACCCAGCCGGCTACGGAATAGGGAGATAATGTCATGACAAAAGCATCCAAGCTCTTGCGCATCTACACTGACGAATCCGCATTCTTCGGCGACCGGCGAGCCTTCGAATTCATCGCGGAACTTGCGCGGCAGCAGAAGCTCGCGGGCGTAACTGTCCTTGAGGCGGTGCTCGGCTTCGGTCGCTCGGCGCATCTCCATCGCCGCCACGCGCTGGAGAATGACCGGGCGGTCGTGATCGAGATCATCGACGAAGAGCAGCGGCTCCGCGATTTCGCGGCGCAACTGGGGGAGATACCCGATATCGGGCTCATCACCCTCGAAGCGGTAGATATCCTCGGCGGCAAATCCGCTGCGGAGCCTCCCGATGTTCAGAGCTGACCGGCAACTTGCCGGTTTCCACCGCGGCGCAGGCCCCCGGCCTGCGTCGCGGACCAGCTTGCGCGAGCGAGGAGGTCTCCGATGTTCTCGGTAGGCACCTCGCTCCGCTTGCCAGTTCCGATCGGTCGCGTCTGGCGTCTTCTCGTCGATATCGACCGATATGGCGACTGGCACCCGACGCTGCGGTTCACCGACCGCTCGGGCGACGACGAGCGACTGGGCTATGTCTATTCACCGCGCGGCAAGCGGGGTCCGGAATTTGCCTCCGAGGGGCGCATCACCGCTCTCGACTGGCTGACCGGTTTCTCGTGGCGGACAGGTACGCGCGGGCTGCTCGTCATTGAGGAAAGCTACCGGCTCGAAAAGCTTGGGCAGGGGGTGGAGGTTACGCATCGTATCGAATGCGCGGGTCTCTTTTCGTGGCTCGGATACCCCGTTCTTCGACGGGTTTGCAGCGTTTTTCTCAAGCGCTCTAACACGGCGCTTGAACAGCAACTCCGTCGCACGACGGTTCAGTCCCGATACGCCCGGCCTCGCGGGCGGCGCGCTTGAGGGACAATGAGATCTTGGCCGCCGGGAGCCCTTGGCTCCTTGCCCCCGCCACCCGGTCGAGGGTCACTGGCGGTCAAGGAGGTGCGGGAGTGGGTCGCGTCCCACCAAGACTCCCGCACCTCATCCTTCCGGGAGGGCCGGACATTGCCTGACCCTCCCGGATCAGATGGAAAAAAGGATTGCATCATGAGTGATCAGCTGCGGCTCGATATTCCGCTTCTTCTCCCCGAGGTCGCCGATACTGCCGACCGCTGCGTCGCGCGCCTTACGAGTGAGCTCGAAGGACGCGAGGGGGTCGACAAGGTCCATGTGATCCGCACCAGCGACGGCTCGCCACCGCAGCTCTGCATTCATTATCGGCCGGATATCCTTCCGCTCGAACGGGTGCGGCAGCTGGCGCGTAGCGCCGGCGCCGAGCTCACCGGCCAATATCAGCATCTCTTCTGGGACGATCTCGAAGGCGTCGGCCACACGCGGCGCGCGCGGACGGTCGGGCTTCGGCTTCGCGAAATTCCGGGCGTCATCGAGGCCGAAGTCGGCGCGGCGGGGACGCTGCGCGCCGAGTTCCAGCGCTCGGAGACCTCCATCGAAACGATTAGAATGGTGCTTTCGGATATGGGCGTTACCCGGAAATCGGCTGCCGTCGCCGCGGCTGTCCCGGCACAAGCCGGCCACGAGCATGGTGATGATGGCCATGATCATGGCCCTGATCATGCCCACGGGTCCGACCACAAGCATGGCCACAAAGGCTCCGACGACCATGATCATGGTCACGATCATGGGGGCATATTTGGCGAGCGCACCGAGTTGATTTTCGCTCTGCTCTGCGGTCTCGTTCTTGGCATCGGTTTCACCATCGAGAAGTTCGACGTCGCTCGCGAATGGGTAAGTTTCAGCTTCTATCTTGCCGCTTATGGCTTCGGCGGTTGGTTCACCGTCCGCGAAGCGATCGAGAATCTGAAGCTCAAGCGCTTCGAGATCGACACGCTGATGCTCGTTGCCGCGGCGGGCGCGGCGGCCCTGGGTGCTTGGGCGGAAGGCGCGTTGCTGCTCTTCCTCTTCAGTCTTGGCCATGCACTCGAGCATTATGCCATGGGCCGGGCAAAACGTGCGATCGAGGCGCTGGCGGAGCTCGCGCCGCAGACCGCGATCTTGAAGAGCGCCGATGGTAGCACCCGCGAAGTGTCGGTCGAACTCCTGCAGATCGGCGATACGGTCGTGGTCAAGCCCAACGAGCGGCTCCCGGCCGACGGCTTCGTGACCGTTGGCCGCACCGCGGTCAATCAGGCTCCCGTCACAGGCGAAAGCGTGCCGGTCGACAAGGAGCCGGTCGCGGACCGGGCCTTGGCGGCGGCCAAACCCGATGGCTTGGATGCAAAATACCGCGTGTTTGCAGGCACGATCAATGGTCATGGCGCGATCGAGATCGCGGTCACGCGCCTCGCCGCCGATACCACGCTCGCGAAAGTTGTAAAAATGGTGAGCGAGGCGGAGACGCAGAAATCGCCGACCCAGCGCTTCACCGACAAGTTCGAGCGCATCTTCGTGCCGAGCGTGCTCGCGCTCGTGTTCGTCCTGCTCTTCGCCTGGGTCGTCGTCGACGAGTCTTTCCGCGACAGCTTCTACCGCGCCATGGCGGTCCTCGTCGCGGCAAGCCCCTGCGCGCTCGCGATTGCGACGCCGAGCGCCGTCCTGTCGGGCGTCGCGCGCGCCGCGCGGGGTGGCGTGCTCGTCAAGGGGGGCGGTCCGCTCGAGAATCTCGGCTCGCTGACCGCGCTCGCCTTCGACAAGACGGGCACGCTCACCGAGGGCAAGCCGCGCATCACCGATGTCGTGCCCTCCACTGCTGTGCCCAAGGAAGAGTTGCTCCGCATCGCGGTCGCGGTCGAGCGGCTCAGCGACCATCCGCTTGCCGCCGCGATCGTGCGCGATGGCGAGGCCATGCTGACCTCGGCGCGCGTGCCGGTTGCGGACGATCTCAACAGCCTCACGGGGCGCGGCGTCACCGCCAAGGTCGAGGGCGAAACCGTCCTGATCGGCAAAGCCGAGATGTTCGGCGCCGACGGCATCGCGCCGATCGGCGACGAAGTGGCGACGGCGATTGCCGGCCTTCGCGAACAGGGCCGCACGACGATGGTGGTCCGTATGGGCGACCGCGATCTGGGCGCGATCGGTCTGATGGACACGCCGCGCGAAGCGGCGCGCACGGCGATCGCTAGGCTCCGCGAGCTCGGGATCAGACGTATGATCATGATCTCGGGCGATCACCAGAAGGTCGCCGAGTCGATCGCCGCCGAAGTCGGGATCGACGAGGCCTGGGGCGACCTGATGCCCGATCAGAAGGTCGACGCCATTCGCGATCTCAAGGCCGAGCAGCCGGTGGCCATGGTGGGCGACGGGGTCAATGACGCGCCCGCGATGGCGAGCGCAACCGTCGGCATCGCCATGGGCGCCGCTGGGTCGGACGTCGCCCTCGAAACCGCCGATGTCGCGCTCATGGCCGACGATCTTGCCCATCTGCCCTTCGCCATCGGGCTCAGCCGGCAGACGCGGCGGATCATCCGCCAGAATCTCGTAGTGAGCCTCGGCGTCGTGGTCGTGCTCGTGCCGGCAACCATCCTCGGGCTGGGCATCGGCCCCGCGGTGGCCGCGCATGAGGGCTCGACACTGGTCGTGGTCGCCAACGCGCTACGGCTCCTCGCCTATCGCGACCGCAGCGCGGCCTGAGAGGCCAACGCGGCGGCGAGGCGAGACCGGAAAGGGGAGAGCGGATGAACTTCAAGAATATCTCGGCCTGGTCCATCCGGAACCCGATCCCGCCGCTCGTCATGTTCTTCGGCCTGACGGTCGCGGGGATCGTCTCCTTCCTCATGATGGGGGTCCAAAGCGATCCCGACATCGATTTTCCGGGCGCGATCGTCATCATCGCGCAGCCGGGCGCCGCACCCACCGAACTCGAAACGCAGGTCACCCAGCGCGTCGAAGCGGCGGTGCGCACGATCGAGGGGATCGACGAGCTCAACTCGACCGTCACCGAGGGCCAGTCGCAGACCTTCGTCCAGTTCGCGATCGGGACGCCGATCGACCGGGCGGTCACCGATATCCGCGACAAGATCACCCAGATAAGGAGCAACCTGCCGAACGGCATCCTCGAACCGCAGGTCATCCGCCTGTCGACCTCGGGCAATACGCTGGCTTATTGGTCGGCTTCGGCCACCGACATGACGCTCGAGGAATTGAGCTGGTATGTCGATAATGTCGTCGCCAAGCGGCTGATTGCCGTCCCCGGCATGGGCGACGCCTATCGACGGGGCGGCGTCAGCCGCGAAATCCGCGTCATCCTCAACCCCGAACGCATGCGCGCTTACGGCCTGACTGCCGCCGCGGTGAACACCCAGCTCGTCCAGCTCAACGTCAACGCCGCGGGCGGCCGGATGGAGGTCGCTGGATCGGAACAGGCGGTGCGCATCCTCGGCAATGCCAGTAGCGCGAACGCGCTCGGCGAAACCCTGATCTCGGTCGGCACCAACCGCACCGTGCGCCTCGCGGACATCGCCGAGGTCAAGGACCTCTACGCCGAGCAGCGCTCGGTCTCGAAGCAGGACGGACGGCAGGTGCTGACCTTCGGGTTCGAGCGCGCGAAGGGCGCCTCCGACGTCACCGTCTATGACGCGGCGGTCGAGGAGTTGCGCAAGCTCGAGAAGGAAAACCCCAAGATCAAGTTCACCGAGCTGTTCAGCGATATCGAATATACCAAGGGCCAATATCATTCGGCGATCAACGCGATGGTCGAGGGCGCGATCCTCGCGGTCATCGTCGTCTTCCTGTTCCTGCGCGACTGGCGCGCGACCCTTATCTCGGCGCTCGCAATCCCGCTCTCGGCGGTCCCGACCTTCCTCTTCATGGACCTGATGGGCTTCTCGCTCAACATGATGACCCTGCTCGCGCTCAGCCTTGTCGCCGGCGTCCTCGTCGACGACGCGATCGTCGAGATCGAGAATATCGTCCGCCACATGCGGATGGGCAAATCCGCTTACCAGGCCTCGATCGACGCCGCCGACGAGATTGGCCTGGCCGTGCTCGCGACCACCATGACGATCGTCGCGGTCTTCCTGCCCGTCGGGCTGATGCCGGGGGTCGCCGGACAATATTTCAAGAATTTCGGGCTGACCGTCGTCGCGGCGGTGCTGATGAGCCTCGCGGTCGCGCGCATGATCACGCCGATGCTCGCCGCTTATTTTCTCTCCGCGCAGGGTCCGCAGAAGCATGGCGAAGGCCCGCTGATCGACACCTATATGCGCGTGCTGCGCTGGAGCCTCGATGCCAGGGCCGCCGATGCGGCCCGCGCCCGAGGCGATCGCTGGAAATGGCTCGCCTACATCAAGGATCACCGGCTCTGGGTCGTCGGTATCGGGGTACTCGCGCTCTTCGCGACCATCTTCAGCTTCTCGCTGCTCCCGATGACCTTCCAGCCGTCGATCGATTCCGACACGAGCCGCGTCGCAATCCAGCTCGCTCCGGGTGCAACGCTCGAACAAACCGAGGCAGTGGCCGACGAGGTGACCGATCTCATGAAGCGCGACCCGCTCGTCGAATCCGCCTTGTCGCGGATCGATGTCGGCACGGCGACGGTCTATCTGAAATTGCGCAAGGACCGCGAACTCACCTCGACCGAGTTCGAAAAGGACCGCGCGCCGCGGCTGGCTGCGGTTCCCGATGCGCGCATCAACTTCCAGTCGCAGCATGGCGGCGGTGGCGGCAGCAGCCGCGACATCTCGATCACACTCGGCAGCGACGACCCGAAGAAGCTTGAAGATGTCGGCAACCGGCTGCTTGCCGAAATGGCCAAGGTGAAGGAAATCCGCTCGCCGCGCGTCGAGGGCAATCTTCAGCGCCCCGAGATCGTCATTCGCCCGCGCTTTGCGCTCGCCGCGCAGCTCGGGGTGACGACACAGGCCCTCAGCCAGTCGATCCGCGTCGCGACGCTTGGTGAGATTGACCAGAACAGCGCGAAATTCTCGCTATCCGATCGGCAAATCCCGGTTCGCGTCGCGCTCGCGGAAACCGCGCGCGAGCGGCTCGATACGCTCCGCAATATGCCGGTCCCGACCCGCAACGGCGGAACGGTGCCGCTCTCGGTCGTCGCTGAGATCGGCTTTGGCGCCGGCCCGACCCAGATCAATCGCACCAATCAGGTGCGCCAGCTCACCATCGGGGCCGACCTCGCCCCGGGTCTGGTGACGGGTCAGGCGATGGAAAAAGTCGAGGCGCTGCCCGCGCTCAAGCAGCTTCCCGCCGGCGTCACGCGGCTCGTGCTCGGCAGCGCCAAATGGCAGGCCGAGATGCTGCGTAACTTCGCAATCGCGGTGGTGTCGGGCATCTTCCTCGTGCTCGCCGTTCTGATCCTGCTCTATCGCAAGATCATCCCGCCCTTCGTCAACATGGGTTCGCTGCTGCTCGCCCCGCTCGGCGGTGCGATCGCGTTGCTCTTGACCGGCTATCCGCTGTCGCTCCCCGTCTTCATCGGGGTGCTGATGCTGCTCGGTATCGTCGGCAAGAACAGCATTCTGCTCGTCGATTTTGCGATCGAGGAAATGGCGTCCGGCGTGCCGCGCGACGAGGCGATCGTCGACGCGGGGCACAAGCGCGCGCAGCCGATCCTGATGACCACGGTCGCGATGGTCGCGGGCATGATCCCGACCGCGCTGTCGCTCACCGGCGACGGTGCATGGCGCGCGCCGATGGCGGTCACGGTGATCGGCGGTCTCATCCTTTCGACGATGCTGACGCTGCTGATCGTACCGGCGTCCTTCAGCCTTGCGGCGGGCTTCGAGCGCCGGATGGCCCCGCGCCTGCGCCGCTGGTTCACGACCGGCGGCGCGCACGCCGACCCATCGCCTGCGGGCGTCACCGACATCGGCGCGGGGCAAAGCCCGGCGGCCGATCGATAGAGGAGTGAAGTTGATGGAGTTCGAGCGGGAGCATGACCTCCCCTATAGTCCGGAACAGATATGGGCGGTCCTCGGCGATTTCGAGAACCACCGGATCTGGAATCCCTATGTCCGGATCGAGCGGCTTGCCGAGGACCCGATCGCGATCCGCTATTCGATGCGAATGGATCCCAACAAGCCCAAGTTTCTCGAAGTCTCCGCGACGGTCCTTTCCGCGCGCTCCGGCGAGGAACTGATTCTCGACGTAAAGCCGAGCTTCATCCTCCAGTTCGAGGAGAGCTATATCCTGACCCGGACGCCGGAAGGGACCAAATTCCTCCATCGCTATCGCTGCCGCGGACCTTTTGCCTGGCTCCGGCTTCCCGGCATCCAGACGAGCTTTCAAAGGATGCTCGCATCGATCGACGGCATCCTGCTCAGCTACCTCAAGTCCAAGTACAGCAAGCCGCAATCGCCGCCGCGGCGGCCCAAGTCGAAGTTCAAAGGTGGTCGGCGATGACGAGCTTTCCGATGCTCGCGCCGCACAAATGGCGTCCGCTCGGCGCGGCCTGGGCAATTGCCCTCCTGTCGAGCCTAGCTGTCCTCTTCGTCGGTGAGGTCATGGGCCAGGCGCCGTGCGATCTCTGCTGGTTCCAGCGCGCTTTCATGTTTCCGCTCGCGATCATTCTCGGCATCGCGGCGTTCATGTCGGACCGCGCCGTCGTTCCTTATGGGCTGGCGCTGGCTTTCGGCGGCGGTCTCGTCGCTTTCTATCACAGCCTGCTCTACGTCGGCGTCATTCCGGCCCAGATCGTCCCCTGTACCGGCGGCCCGTCATGCTCGGGAGAGAGCATGGCAATCGGAGGCGTGCCGCTGCCCCTCCTGTCGCTGGCCGCGTTTGCGCTCATCCTTATCCTCTTGCTCAACTTCCAAAGGAGACTGAAATCATGAACAGACGTATCGGTGTCGTTGCCACGCTTGTCCTCTCGGCACTCGCCTTCACCGGCGGCGCGATGCTCTACAGCGGAACCGCCGAGGGCGAACCCACGAAGAAGGTCGTGGCGGGGCCGGTCGACAGCCTCATTCGTCCGCACTCTCCAATCATCGGTCCAAAGAATGCGCCGGTGACCATCGTCGAATTCTTCGACCCCTCGTGCGAGGCCTGCCGCGCCTTCTATCCGACGGTGAAGGGCATCGTCGCCAAATATCCCAAGGATGTGCGTCTCGTGATGCGCTACCTGCCGCTCCATCCCGGCTCGGCCGAGGCGATCGTGATCCTCGAAGCCGCGCGCGTGCAGGGCAAGCTCCAGCCCGTAACGGCGGCGCTGCTCGAGGCGCAGCCCGACTGGCACGACGGCAAGATGGACGGTGCCTGGGCCGCGGCCGAGAAGGCCGGCCTCAATGTCGCGAAGGCGCGCGCGATGCCGACCACCGATGCAATGGCCTGGATGGAGCAGGACATTGCCGACGCGCGTGCGGTCGGCGTCAAGGGCACCCCGACCTTCTTCGTCAATGGCGAGATGCTCGTCCAGCCGAGCCCCGAACAGGTCGAGGCCAAGGTTCAGGCCGCGGTCGCGGCGATGGGGCAATGAGCCGGAGCGGGGTGTCCCTTGACGGGGTAGCGAGCCGCTCCAGCATCTCGTCCTGCCGCAGCACTGGCCCGAGTGATCCACCGGCTCGTGTTCGGGTGCGATATTCACAGTGCGTTCAATGACGAAGGGGGAGTTTGCAGGTTCGTAAAAGGAGAGACAGACATGCGAAAATTTGTGCAGTTCGCGGCGGCGCTGCTCGCATTTGCGATCCCGGGCACCGCAATGGCTCAACATCATGGTGATCGTGGCGGCTGGAGTGGCAGCCATGATGCTCCGCGCGGACATGACCGCGATTACCGGCCCATTCGGCACAGCGCCCCCACTTATGGCCACGACCGGGGCTATCGTTCCTACGATCCCTATTATCGCGGCAACGCTCATCGGTTCGAGCGGCGCGATCAATACGAACGGCGCTACCAGAAGAGGCGACAGCATCATCATCACCGGGGCCGTCACTGGCGAGGCTAGGCGCGGCGAATGCCGTCTCCGCGTCAGGTAGAGCGACCTCTCTGATCGACAACAACCTTGCCTTGGTGCGCAAAGCCAGGGAGGGCATCGTCGGCGACGATAGCAGAGCCGCTTCAAAGGCCGGCGTAAGGCTGCGCCAACAAGCAGGCCGTGCTGACCTTCGAGCCGTTTGCCAGCGCAGGGCCGTTCATACGCGGTCACAGTTTCATGGATATCATTCGGGTAACCGGATTGGAGCCGCATCGCCCGCCGGGGCTACCGCTCACGGATCACGAGTTCGGTCCCGGCATAGCGCTCCGGGCGAACATGCTCGATCCGCTGCGTCCGGCGGCTCGCCCTGTTCATGAAGGTGACTTCGACGGTCACCGGCGTCATGGAGGCGAGGCCGAAGTGGACCGGCTGGGTGCCTTGCGAATTATAGCCTTCGCCGGTCGAGACCAGACGCGTCGCGACGATCTTGCCCTCGGCGTCGTAGAGCCGCACCTCGGCGCCCATGCGGGTGAAGCGCCCAGTCTTGTCGAGTACGCGCACGGAAAGGCTGCGGCGGGCGGTTTGCTTGCCCAGATCGTTATGGAAGAGGAAATGGCCGCCGGTCGCGGTATATCCGCGCGTCACCGAAAGATCGAGCGCGCCGTCGCGGTCATAGTCGATCCACTGGACGCCATGATCGGCGACGTCGAGCTCGGAGCCGGCCGGTAGGACGTTCTCGAAGCCCTTGCCACCGAGGTTGCGGTAGAGGCGGTTCGCTGGCTGCTGCGCGCCCGATTTGCCGGTGTAGGCGGCAACGAAGAGGTCGAGCCAGCCATCGTTGTCGAAATCACCCCAAGCGGCGCCGACGGCATGATTATCCTCGGCGAGACCGAGCTGCGGCGCGACATTCTCGAAGCGGCCTCCGCCCTTGTTGCGGTAGAGGATGTTGACGCCGTAGCTCGCGACGAACAGGTCGAGTTCGCCGTCATTGTCATAGTCGCCGATCGCGCAACCGACGCTGCCATCTTCGGCCGGACGGCCGGGGCGGTCTATGCCGAGCGCGGGAGCTACGTCGACGAAGCGACCGCCGTCGTTGCGCCACAGTGCGTCGGTTGCGCCCGACTGGTTGGCGAGGAAGAGATCGAGATCGCCATCGCGGTCGTAATCGAACCAGCAGGCACCTACGGTCGGCCGCGCGTCGTCGCCTGCCTGTTCGGCGTCGACGCGCACGAAACGGCCCGCATCCTGGCGAAACAGCGCATTGGGGCCAGCGCGGTCGGCAGTGAAAAGGTCCAGGTCGCCGTCATTGTCGTAATCGACCCAGCTCGATTGCCGCGCCGAGCGTCCGGGAACGACGGGTGTGAGGTCCTGGCGGATGAAACGGCGGCCGCTCTCATTGCGGAACAGAAGGTTGGCTTCGGTCGCCTTGGTGGCGCCGGCATAGAGATCGAACCAACCATCGCCGTCATAGTCGCCCCATGACAGCCCGCGCATCTCGGCGCCGGAGACGGGCAGGCCCATCGCGGCACCGATGCTGGTGAAAGTTCCGCGATCATTGCGGTAGAGGCGAATTTCGCCGGTCTTGATCGACACGGCGAGGTCAAGATCGCCATCACGGTCGAAATCTGCCCAGCTGTTGGAGAGCGAGCCGGGAATGGCGAAATCGGCGGTCTGGACGGGAGCGAAAGCGGGGCCGGCCGTCCCGGCCGTCCCGCCGCCGGCAATGCCGATCGACAGGACGGCCCAGGACAGGTTCCGCATCAGTTCATCGCGCATGATGCGGACTCCTGAGGATGGTGGGGATCAGAAATCGAGTGCGATCCGGCCATAATAGTAACCGCCATATTGGCCGAACGGCCCGGCGCCATAAGGCGCGAGCCCGATGGTGTTGGCGACGGTCGTGCGGTCGGGATAGACGTCGAAAATATTATAGGCACCCGCTGCGACCCGTAACTTCTCGGTCACGCCATAGGAGACCTCGAGATCGGTGATCCACTTGGCGCCGAAGCTCTGGTCGTTGACGGGAAGGCCCCCGACGAGATTATCGAGCGACTTGAATTTGTCGTAGCGCGTTTCCTTGACGTTAATCGTGAAGGGACCGGATTCGAAGTTGGCGCCGAGGATCAGCTTGGTCTTGGGAGTCGAGGTGAACCATCCCTGCGTGCGCCGGTCGAACAGGGTCAGGCCGAGGCCCGCGAGTTCGCTCGGGTTGGCTGCGATCTTCCTGATGTCGGTGTCATTATAGTTGAAGCCGACGCTCGTGCGCAGGCGTCCGGCACTGCCGACGTCGAACGCATAGGTGCCCACGACATCGACGCCGCGCGTGCGCGTGTCGACGGCGTTGGTGAAGAAGCGCACCGACTGGTCACCCGAGAAGCCGTTCGCGATCAGGATGTTCCGGATCCCCGTGCCCGACAACAGGCCGGTGAGGGTGATGCGGTCATCAAGATCGATCTGATAGGCATCGACCGAGAGCGAGAGACCCGACGCCGGCGTCAGCGTGAAGCCGAGGCTGTAGTTCTTCGACTTCTCCGGCTTGAGTGGCTGCGCGCCGAGCGCCTGCGCGACCGCCGAGTTGGTCTTCACGATCTTGGTGAGCACCGGGATATAGACGCCGCCGACAAGATTGATCGACGTCGAGGTCTGCGCGAAGTCCTGCTGCGCCAGCGAGGGGGCGCGGAAGCCGTTGCTGAACGCACCTCGCAGTGCGAGCCAGTCGGTCAGCTCATAGCGTGCGCTCACCTTGCCGCTGAAGACGCTGCCCGAGCTGTCGTCGAAATGCTCGAAGCGGCCCGCCGCTGTGACCAGAAAACGCGGGCTGACGTCGAGCGCGAGATCGACATAACCCGCCCAGATGTTGCGATTGATGTTCGCGGCATCCTCGGGGGTGACGACGATCGCGCCCTGCGCGCCGACCTGTGCCGGGCGCCCGGCGAGTGGGCCGGTCGGATAGAAATAGCCCCCGGCCCGGTAGCTGTCGACGTCGAGCGGCTTGGTGACGTAATTCTCGTAACGATATTCAGCGCCGAGCGAGACCTGGAGTGCCGTCTCGCCGCCGAACTCGATACGACGCGTCAGGTCGAGATTGTTCGTCCACTGGTCGAACGCCGAGCTGAAGGTCTTGAACTCGGTCGGGCTCGACGGACCGAGCGACGCGTTGAGCGTATTTTCGGCGCCATTCTTGGCATAGTTGCGGCCATAGGTGCTGCTGAGATCGATGTTCCAGTCCGCAGTCTCGCCGCGAAGGCCGCCGGTGAACTGGAAGTCGGTTTCCTGCAGCGTGTAGTAAGGCGTGAAGCCGTCGGGATAGATCTGGATGATGTTCTGGTTGCTGTTCGGGCGGCGGCCGGCCTGGCCGACGCGCGCGTCGCGATAGCCGAAGGTGCCATCCGAATAGAAGGTGACGTTGCCGAGCGGCAGGATGAGCGTTTGCGCGACCTTGACGTCCTTCACGTCGGGGAGGCCGCCTTGATAGGTGCGGCGATTGGCGGTGAGTTCGCGCGGATCGGGTACACCGCCGGCGAGCGGGAAATAAAGCGCCCCGGTTACGTCGGTGTTGCGCACGGCGGCATTGGCCTTCTTGCCTTCGACCGACAGTGTGAACGAACCGCCGTCGCCGAGCGCGAAGCCGTGCGAGACGCTGCCTGAGATGGTTTCGCCATCGCTGCCGCTGCCGTCGCGACCATAGCGCTGGCCGGCTTCGAGGGTCGCCTTGCCGCCCGAGTCATTGGTCTTCAGGATGACGTTGATCACACCCGCGATCGCATCCGAGCCATATTGTGCCGAGGCACCGTCGCGCAGCACTTCGATACGCTCGATTGCGCTCGACGGAATGAGGTCGAGATCGACCGGGTTGCCGCCCTGCGACGTCGCGCCCGAGTTGAAGTCGATGATCGAGCTGTTGTGACGGCGCTTGCCGTTGACCAGCACGAGGACATGGACGCCCGAAAGGCCGCGAAGGCCCGCGGGGCGCGTCAGGCTGTTGAACGACGAGCTGCCCACGGTCGTCGACTGGAAGGACGGCACGAGCTGCGTCAGCGCGTCGCGCAGCTGCATGCCGCCGCCGAGCTTTTCAAGCTCTTCGCCGCCGATCACGTCGATCGGGGTCGGGCTCGAAATGACGGTGCGAGCCTGGCCGCGGGTGCCGGTGACGATGATTTCGGACTGGGAGGCCGTTTCACCGGCGTCGTCGACCGGGGCATCCTGCGCGAAAGCAGGCATGGAGATGGCGGCGGCGACGCAGGACGCCCCCGCCAGAAGTCTCGTATATTTTTGCATGGTCTTGCTCCTGAATACGGAAAATCGTTCCCCCGGTGAACCTGCGATTTTTTGTTTTCCGCTTGTTTCGGCGCTTATCCTGCGGCCCTCAACTTGCGCGGTGGCGCTGCGGTGTCCTGCGAAAGGGTGTCGAGCCCTTGCCGCAAATCCGCGATGAGGTCATCCACCCTTTCGAGCCCGATGTGCAATCTTAGCAAGGGGCCGGGATAGCTGAGCTTGTGGGTCCGGGCCTTGAGCTGCGGGTCGACGGGAATGGCGAGGCTCTCATAGCCGCCCCAGCTGAAACCGAGACCGAAAAGCTTGAGCTGCTCGACCATCGCGGCGACAGCCGTTTCGGGCGCGGGCTGGAGTACCGCGCCGATCAGGCCGCAGATGCCCGTGAAATCGCGCTTCCAGATCGCATGACCCGGATCGCTCGGCAGCGCGGGGCACATCACCGAATGGACTTCGGGCTGCGCCTCGAGCCATTTGGCGACCTGAAGCGCGGCGGCGCCATGTTGTGCGAGACGGGTATGGAGTGTCCGCAGACCGCGGATCGCCATATAGGCGTCGTCGGGCGATACCGCCCAGCCGGTCTCATAGCTCGACGCCGCGAGCAGTTCGGCGGCATGGCCCTTCGCCGCGGCGAGCCCCATGAACACGTCCGAATGGCCGCAGACATATTTGGTGAGCGACTGGATGCTCACGTCGACGCCGTGATCGAGCGGCTTGAAGAGGACGCCGGCCGACCAGGTATTGTCGATCACGGTCATGATCCCGGCTTCCTTCGCCATTGCGGCGATCGCCGGGATGTCCTGCATTTCGAAGCTCAGCGAACCGGGGGATTCGAGAAAGATCACACGGGTCTTCGGCGTTATCATCGCGCGGATGGCTTCGGCATCGTCGGCGGGATCGAAGTAGCGCGCGGTGACGCCGTAGCGCGCGAGCGTGCCGGCAAGGAAACGCCGGGTCGGATTATAGACGGTGTCGCAGGCGAGAACTTCGTCGCCGGCGGAGAGCAGCGCGAGCAGCGTGCCGGTGATCGCGGTGAGGCCCGAGGGATAGATGAAGGCTTCATCGGCATTCTCGAGATCGCGCAGGGCATCGCGCAGCGTGCGCTGGGTCGAGAGGCCGACGCGGCCGTAGGTGACCTTGCCGCCGTCGTAGAGCGCCTCACAGCTGGGCAGGAGAACGGTCGAGCCGCGCTGGATCGGCGGACCGGGGGTCCGCTGGAGCGCGTCGCACGGGGTATCGCCGTGGATGAGCCGCGTCTGCTCGTGAACCATACTGCAAAGCGTCATCTATATTTTCTTTCTCAGATGGAATTGGAGAGGAGTTTCTGCCGCTGCGGCGACACGCCGTTGCGATGTGCCGCGACGAGATCGCTGCGGCGGACGACCGAGAGCGCCTTGGCGGCCTTGGTCACATGTTTTTCGATGGCGCTCGTCGAGATGTTGTAGCGGTTCGCGAGGCTCTTCAGGCTCGACCCTTCGACACGGATCGCGACGAGGATTTCCTGCGTCCGCTCGGGAAGCTGGCTGAGCATGGTCTCGACAGCGCGGACCTCATCCTTGGCAAGCAGGATGCGCAGCGGCGACATCTCGTCGACCGGATGGTCAGGTTCGTCGAGCTGGCAATGGCAGTCGCTGCGGCGCGTCGTCTGGCGGCGATGGCGATCGATGAGCGCGGCCTGCGCGGCCTGGAAGAGATAACATTTGGGATGGGCGACCGCGGCGGCGTCGGCGCGGCGAATGATGCTGAGGAGAACGTCCTGGAGAATGTCGTCGAGGTCGGCGACCGGGACGCGGCGGCGGAGATATTTCCTGAGTAGCGGGAGGTGCGGCCAGAAAGCTTCGACAAGATCGGGCGCGGCGTTGTCGGACGGCAAAGCGGGAGTGGCCGGCGGCTTTTCCGGAGGTGGAGCGATAAGTTCGAACGTCTGCCAGCCATCGCCGGCCGTGACGTTTTCAGTCTCATACTCGGCCCCATAGGCACTGAATGTCATCGTGCGTCCCCTTGTGGCGACATTTTATGACATGAGTGCTAGGGTGAATTCATCACCGACTTTGGCAGGAATTTGGCGAATGTTGGGATGTTTGAACTGATAGTTCGGTATTCGGTCGATCAAATGATCGAAATCCTACATGAACAACGTCGGTCCGGTCGAATCATCTGCCCCGGAGTCGCCTCGGAACTGCAACATTTGGCGAGGGACCGCAAAACTTCCTCGCGGAATCGCGCTTTGGGCGATGGGGTGTTCGGTTCGTAGCGCGTCAAAGCAAAGGGGCCTCCCGCATCGGAGGTAGGAGGAGTGATCGCATGGCGAGAACCTGGCTTATTTTGTCGGCGCTGGTCGCTGGACTGGCGCTGGGCGTGGGATGGACGCGGCTCGGGCTCGCTGGTCTCATCGATGCGGTAACGATTGCGGACAGCATCGGCGGTATCTGGCTCGACGGACTCAGAATGACGATCATCCCGCTCGTCGTCTCGCTCCTGATCACCGGGATCGCAAAGACGGTCGATAGCGCGCGCGGCGATCGCGTCGCGATGCGCTCGGTCGTCACGTTCATTGCGCTGCTATGGATTTCGACCGCGATGGCGGCGCTCCTCATTCCCGCGCTGCTCGGTATCTTCCCGATGCCGGCCGACGCCGCGCGCTCGCTCACGGGGAGCCTTACGACATCGGCCCATGTCGAGGCGCCAACGGTCGGGATTGCCGCCTTCCTCCGCTCGATCGTACCGACCAATCCGTTTGCCGCGGCCGCGAACGACGCGCTTCTTCCGCTCATCCTCTTCACCGCGGTCTTTGCGGTCGCGCTGGCGCGGCTGCCCGCGGTGCAGCGCGAGCCGGTGACCGCCTTCTTCGACACGATCGCGAGCGCGGTGCTGCTCATCGTCGGCTGGGTGCTCGCGCTCGCGCCGATCGGCGTGCTCGCGCTGGCCTTCGGGGTTGGCGCGCGCGCCGGCACCTCGGCGATCGGCGCGCTCGCCCATTATGTCGTGATCGTGTCGAGCGCCGGGCTTGCCGCCTGGGCGCTCGCCTATCCGGTCGCGGTATTCGGTGGCCGCGTGCGTCTTCTCGCCTTCGCGAAGGCGGTCGCACCCGCGCAGGCGGTCGCGCTCAGCACCCAGTCGTCGCTCGCCTCCTTGCCGCCGATGCTGAAGGCATCGACCGATCTCGGGATCGACCGCTCGGTGTCGCGCGTATCGCTGCCGGTCGCGGTCGCGATCTTCCGCGTTACGAGCCCGGCGATGAACCTCGCAGTCGCCATCTATGTCGCGCACTGGCTTGGCATATCGCTCGCGCCGTCCACGATCGCGGCGGGCGCCGCGGTGGCAGCGATCACGACGATCGGGTCGGTGAGTCTGCCTGGACAAGTGAGCTTTCTGACCTCGATCGCGCCAATCTGCGTCGCGATGGGTATTCCGATCGAGCCGCTCGCCCTGCTGATCGCGGTCGAGATGATCCCCGATCTCGTGCGGACGGTTGGCAATGTGACCATGGATGTCGCTGCGACGACGGCGATCGCACGGATGGGGCCGGCGTCGGATGCCGTCAGTGATGGCGCCGATGGATATGGAGGCGGCGAGGATGACGCCTCGCCGCGACCCGCGCCTTCTTTCGTTAGCGCGCAAGACGTTTGAAGGAGGAAAACCATGACCCGCGTTTCACTCGACGATGCCGACGTCCGGATTCTGGGATTTCTTCAGGAGGATGCGACGCTCTCGGTCGCGGCCGTCGCCGCCAAGGCCAATATGTCGCAGAATGCTTGCTGGCGGCGGATCAAGCGGCTCGAGGAAAGCGGGGTGATCTCGCGGCGCGTCACGATCCTCGACGCCAGTGCGCTCGGTCTCGACCTTACGGTCTTCGTGAGCCTGCGCGCTTCCGAGCATAGCGAAGCCTGGCTCGAGATGCTCAATTCGGCAATCCGCGATATTCCGGAGGTCGTCGAATTCTACCGCATGACCGGCGACGTCGACTATCTGCTCAAGCTCAGGGTCGAGAACATGGCCGCCTATGACGCGGTCTATCGGCGCATCATCCGTTCGATCCGGCTCACCGATGTAAGCTCGGCCTTCTCGATGGAAGAAATCAAGTTCACCACCGCGCTGCCGCTCACGGCGCGCCCGTCCTGACCTTCAGTACGGGCGCGGCGCGTTAGCGCGCGTAGCGCTTGCCGAGTTCGGTCGCGCGCGACGTCAGCGGCTGTTCCTTGCCCGCGATGAAGATCGCGGTCGGCTGGGTGAGCGGCTCGAGCGGATCGCCGTCCCAGATCACGATGTCGGCTGCCTTGCCGGGTGCGATCGAACCCATCTGGTCGGCGACGCCGAAGATGCGGGCGGGTGCGAGCGTGAGCGCCTCGATGCCTGCGGCATAGTGCAGCCCGCGCGATACGGCGAGGCCGGCATTATAGCGCATCTCGCGGACGCGGTGGCCGGCGTCGTTGCCGCCGATCGCAATCTCGACCCCCGCTGCCTTCAGGATCGACGCGTTCTGGAGCGAGGCACCGAGCATGTCGAAGTTCGCGGGGATGTTCGAGGTCGGATTGATGAGCACGGGGACCTTCGCCGCCGCGATTTCGTCGGCGACGCGCCAGGCTTCCTCGGCGCCGGACAGGATGATCTTGAGCTTGTAGTCGCGCGCCAGCTTCAGCACCTGCTGGATGTCGGCGGCGCGGTGGACGACGACGATCAGCGGCATCGTGCCAGCGAGCACGGGCTTCAGCGCCGCGACATCGGCCTGCGAGAGCTCGAACGGATATTCGTCGCGCGGCGCCTGACGCGCGAGATCGAAAATCTGGCGAAGCTGCACGAATTCGGCAGCGCGCGAGCCGCCGATGCGCGCGGCGCCATCCTCGCCAAGCTCGAGCATCATGCCGACCCCGGGTCGATGGAGGATAGCCGCGCCCTCGCCGAGCGAGATCAGCGCGGCCTTGCCCGCGAAGGGCAGTTCGCGTTCCTTGTCGCTGTCGTCATAGTCGGGCATCACGACCGCATGGGTGACGCCGCCGAGCCGCGCGATAGGTATGAGCGTCGACGCCGGGTTAAGCCCGTACTGGACGTCGAACGAGGCGCTGATCCCCGAATTATGCGTCTTGTTGTCGACCGAACCGTCGACCGAGCTGACCTCGAGGAGGCCGAGCGCGGTGTTCACCGCGATGAGCCCCGGAGTGACCGTCGCGCCCTTGGCGTCGATCGTGCGCACGCCTGACGGGACGGCGACATTTGCGCCGGCGGCAGCGATGCGCCCATCGCGCACGAGGATCGTGCCATTCTGGACCTCGCCGACGGGGCCGGGCGTCAGAAGATGCGCGTTGGTGATCGCGAAGGTCTGCGCTGCGACCGGTGAGGCGGTCGCAGCGAGGGCCAGGGCGATGCCTGTGAAAACTGGGAGCCGTCGTTGCATCTCATTCCTCCCCGACCGGTTGGCCGATTTCAAAATCGCTTCGGTAGCGCGTGGCGGGATCGCTCGTGTCGAGGACGAGCGCGCCGTCGATGAAGACCTTCTCGGCGATGGCGTAGACGCTGAACGGATTCTTGCTCCACAGCACGACGTCGGCCATCTTGCCCGGCTCGAGCGAGCCGGTCTTGTCGGCAATGCCCATGATCTTCGCGGGGTTGAGGGTGATCCACTTGATCGCCTCCTCCTGCGGAATGTCGATCCCCGCGCGGCGCCCGGCGGCGATCGCGACCGCACTTTCGACGTTGAGGCGCTGGATCAGTCGCTGCTCGTCCGAATGGATCGCAACGCAGACGCCCGCCTTGCTCAGGATCGCGGCATTTTCCTCGATCGCGTCATAGGCTTCCATCTTGAAGCCCCAGCGCGTCGCCCAGGTCGCGACGCAGACATCGTCGGCGACGAGCAGGTCGGCGATCTTGTAAGCCTCG
Organism: Sphingopyxis sp. EU05-FHT14B03; assembly: GCF_058790875.1. NCBI lineage: Bacteria > Pseudomonadati > Pseudomonadota > Alphaproteobacteria > Sphingomonadales > Sphingopyxidaceae > Sphingopyxis > Sphingopyxis sp. EU05-FHT14B03. The sequence continues at coordinate 942,597 of NZ_JBYTDC010000003.1, read as the reverse complement.
ACCGCATGGTGAAAGGCGCGCGTCTTGTAGCCGAACTCGTGGCCAACATCGAGCATCACCGCCATTTCGTCGGCGCGGTAGCAATGGTTCTGAACGAGGATGTCGCCCTTCAGCACGCCCGCAAGCGTTTCGAGCCCGAGGTCGCGCTTGGGCGCCTCGCCGCCTTCGCCGCGCGCGCGCTTCTTTTCATAGGCATCGACCTTGCGGCCATATTCGGCGGCGTCGATCCAGGCGCGGCGGAAGCCCGCGACTTCGCCCATGCGCGTGGCGGGGGCGCGGCCGCGGCTGCCGTAGCGACCTTTCGGATTCTCGCCGCAAGCCATTTTCAGCGTGTAGGGCGCGCCCGGGAATTTCATCTGCTGGACGGTCACCGCGGGTACATTCTTCACGCTCACGCCGCGGCCGCCGAAGAGGTTGGCCGAACCCGGCAGGATGAGCAGGCTGGTGACCCCGCCGGCGCGGGCCTTGGTAAATACGGGATCCTGCGGCCAGATCGAATGCTCGGCCCAGACATGCGCGGTATAGGGGTCGATATTCTCGTTGCCGTCGGCATGGCCCTGGACGCCGGGCGCCGGAAAGACCCCGAGGTGCGAATGGGCGTCGATGATGCCGGGGGTGACCCACTTGCCGCGCCCGTCGATGACGCGCGCGCCTAAGGGAACAGCGACATCGGCGCCGACCGCGATGATCTTGCCTGCGGCCATCAGCACCGTGCCATTGTCGATCCGGGTGCCGGTGCCGGTCAGGATCGAGGCGCCGACGATCGCCGTGTCGGCGGCGGGACGCGGTTGGTAGGTGCTCGCGAACGGTGCGGGCGCCGGCGCTGCCGCCGGTTCCGCGGGCGGCGGTGGCGTGTTGGCGGGGCGCGCCGAGGAGGCATCGGCGGCGCAGCCCGCGAGGAGCGCGAGCGTGGTGCCGAGAAGCGCGGCGCGCACCGCGCGGGGGGTGCGGGCCGGGGAGATGGTGTCGGAGAAATGTCGTGTCACGCCGGGATCACCTTGTGCGAAGGGATGGAATGGGCAGCAATCCGGCCGCCGCGCCGGGGGTGCGCGACGGCCGGACGGGAGGTGCGTCAGAAAGTCTTGCGGACGTTGACGTACCAGTAGCGCGGGATCGGCGAATGAAGCGAACCCATGTAGCCGAAGCCGCTCGAATCAATCGGCGGTTGCGCATTGGTAATGTTGCGAACTCCGACACGCAGTTGGGTTCCATCGGTGAACCCGCCTTTAAGGTCATACTGCACATACAGGCTCGCGGTGGTGTACGCCTTTACGATCAGGTTTTCTCCGCCGATCGAAATGTCGTTGTCGATGACGCTGCCGGTATAGCTTACAAAGCCGCCAGCCGTGAATTGCCCAAGCTTCCAAGTAAGCGAGGCCGAGCCGCGCCATTTTGGGAAAGCGTCGCGGCGAACCTGATTACCGCCTTCCGGAATGACCGTGTCGATGTTGATGTCGCCCGCCGCGCGCGCATCGAGCAGGACCCGGATGTCAGGGGACACGTCGCGGAAATATTTGAGCAGATAGGCCGCGTTGGCGGACATGGTGAAATCGCCGATTCCCGTGTCGCGAAGCCCGACGTTGAGCCCGAAATCGATCCCGCGCACCGTCTGTGGTTCCAGGTTGCGATACTGGTCGTCGACATATTGCACCCGACCGACCGGTGCGATGCCAGTCCCGGCGAACAATGCGATATCGTCGGCAGTCGGCGCCAGGCGGACCACGGTGGGATCGCTCGACCCCTGAAGGCGGAGGAGATAATCGCTGATGAGCGCGTTGCCTTCGCCGAATACGCCGACGATGCCCTTCTGCTTGACCTGCCAATAGTCCACCGTGAAGGTGGTGCGGAGTCGGCCGGTATTGAAGGCCGGCGGCTGGAGCACAGTACCGATCGTCCAGGTGGTCGAGGTTTCCGGCTTCAGGTCGGGGTTGCCCGCGCGCCGTCCGGTGGTAACAAAACCTTGGGCGCAAGCGTCGAAGCTGGTGATGCGGCCCGCGCGCAAATCGGCCTCGCAGCGGATATAATCGGTCCGCGTATTGCCGCGTGTGATGATCGTTGCCTTGGTCTGCTCGAGGTTCGGCGCGCGGAAGCCTTGCGCCCACGAGCCGCGGATTCGCCAGCCATCGAAGAGGTCCCAAGCGGCGGCCACCTTGGGTTTCGCGATGCTGCCGAAATCCGAATAATGCTCGTAGCGGCCCGCCAGCTGTAGCTCGAGGCTGCGAATGAGCGGAACATTCATTTCGGGCGCGATCAGTGGCACGGCCAGTTCGGAGTAGGCAGCGAAAACCGTGCGCGAGCCCTTGGTGTCGGGGGTCGGGCTGACGCCGAACAAGTCGGATGGCTGGACAATACCGGTGACCGTGTCTGTCCAGGTGATTGTTCCGTCGACGCGCTCGTCGCGGTCGTCGAGATAGGAATCGCGACGCAGCTCAAAGCCAAGCGCCATGCCGACGTTGCCGGCGGGCAACGTCAGAAGATCGGCCTTCGATGCCCGAAAATCCCACTGCGCCAGCGTAGATTTGCCCGCGCGAACAGTCTTGATCGCGATAGCGTCGAGAGCGGCCTGATTGCTAGGTGTCGTGTCGGGACCGGTCGGATTGGTCGCGCTGCCGCCATTGAACGGATTATAGGCATCGGGCGTCGAGAGCGCGAGGCTTTGCTGGAGAAGCGTGGCGCTGATCCCATCCTGAACATCGCGGACCGTTGCTTGCGAATAGAGCGCCGCCGTCTCCCAGTTGAAACCGAGCGCCTCGCCGCGAAGCCCCAGCAATGCCCGGAACTGGCGGTTGGTGACATCGACGACGGTTGGTCCCATGTCCACAAAACGATAGCTTGTGATCGTCACCGGCAGGCCGGCGGCGGGCGCGTCGATCCCCGCGAGGCGGTTCGGGTTTAACGTGCCATTGGCGAAGGTTACGGGGCCAAAGGGGTTCCAGTAGTTGGACGCCGGCACCGTCATCTGGATCGAACCGATCGAGAAGACGCTGTCCTGGATGCTCCGCGTCTTGGCATAATAATAGCCGGCTTCGCCGAAGACGGTCAGATTGTCGCTGAGGTCATAATGGCCGTTCGCGAACACGTTGATACGATCCAGTCTGGGGATGATCGAAAGCGGATAATTGGCCTGGGCGTTCCACCTTGTGTTGCGATCCGCGCCGGTCGTGGCACGCGTCGCATCGTCGATACAGATTCCGCCCCCCAGATCGGCCGAGCAGCCACCATTGGCTGTCGGCTGGATCGAAAACACCCCGCCCGTGGTGGTGATGTTGGTCGTTCCGCGGCGCACGCGCACACCGGTGGTGAAATTGCCCCACTGGGACAAAGTGCTGGTATCGTCGAGGCTGTTCGAGCCTGCGAACACAGTCCCTGCGAAATCGTCGAAAAGGCGGTGATCGGACGTCGCGGTATAATCCTGGTCCTGTGAGGACAGCGCCGTGCGGTTGGTGTAGTTGAACAGCAGCGAAATATTGCCGCGATTCTCGGCGAAGTCGGTGCCGAGATAGCCCGAGCCGTTGAACTCGCGCAGCCCCGTTCCCTCTGCTCCGCCATATTGGACCGACAAACCGCCGCCGTTCACATTGTCGCGAAGGATGGTGTTGACCACGCCCGCCACGGCGTCGGTGCCATAGAGGGCTGCCGCGCCGTCGCGGAGCACTTCGACGCGCTGGATACCGAAGACCGGGATTGAGTTGCTATTATAGGTGATGACCGGCGCCAGCGACGTGCTCGCCTGGCTGCTTGGGTGCTGCACAAGCCGGCGCCCGTTGAGCAGGACCAGCGTGTTGCCGACTCCCAGTCCGCGCAGATCGATGGACCCGACGTCGCCGCGCGCGAAATTGCTGCTCGTCTGACCATTGCTGCTGTTGAACGACTGGTCGCTCATTTGCGGGATCGACCGCAACAGTTCGTCGCCCGACACCGCAGCGGTCGCCGCAATCTCGTCCTCGCCGACCACGGTCACGGGCAAGGCTTCGGTGATCTTGGTGCCAGCGATGCGACTGCCGGTCACGACGATTTCTTCGCCGCGGGGAGCCGATTGCGGCTCGGTCGCGGCCTGGGTCTCCGCCGCCTGTTCCTGGGCGGCCGCGTTTTGTGCGGCGATCATTCCGATCAGCGATGCTGCGGCGAGAATATGCTTGCGGTAGTTCGAATATGTGCGGTTCGTCATGCCATGTCCCCTTGTTTCGACCCGATCGGCGCGTCGTCCTCCGTGCGGCGGATGGATTTCTCCCCATCTCGTCTCGCTATGACGCAAGTCATCGACGTATCCCCATCAACATTGGCGCAGAAAATTACAACCTTTTGCACTACAGCGAAATTTTCCAGTTTCCGCCTCCTGTCGCCGTTCAGGCCAGTTCGATCACCGCATCAACTTCTACCGCGAAGTTGAACGGCAGGCGGTAGACGCCGATCGCCGAGCGGGCATGTTTTCCGGCTTCGCCGAACACGTCGACGATGAGGTCCGAGCAGCCATTCATTACGGCCGGGATCTCGTAGAATTCGGGACCTGCCTGGACGTAACCGCCGAGCCGGAGAACGCGGGCAACGCGGTCGAGATCGCCGTCGGTGGCCGCCTTGAATTGCGCGATGAGATTGATCGCGCAGAGCCGCGCGGCGATGATGCCGTCGGCGAGGCTGCAGTCGGCGCCGATGGTGCCCTTGATCCCGCCGCTGGCATGGGTCGAGAGTTGGCCCGAGATCTGCACGATGTTGCCCGAGCGCGTCGACGACACATAGTTGGCGACCGGCGGACAGACCTCAGGCAGTTCGATCCCGAGGCTGGCGAGACGGCTTTCGATACGAGACATATTCACTCCTTGGTTGCGAGAGAGGGTAGTTGTTCGGCGGGGGCGGGTTCGCCGGCGGCGGCTTCGCGCGCCATACGGCGGCCTTCCCAGCGGTCGATGACGGCGGCAGCGACCGAATTGCCGACGACGTTGGTCGCCGAGCGGCCCATGTCGAGCAGATGGTCGACCGCGAGGATCAGCAGCAGCCCGGCTTCGGGCAGCTTGAAATAGGCGAGGGTCGCCGAGATCACGACGAGCGAGGCGCGCGGGACGCCCGCCATCCCCTTCGAGGTCACCATAAGCAGAAGCAGCATCGTGATCTGCTGGCCGATGCTGAGGTCGATGCCATAGGCTTGCGCGATGAAGAGCACCGCGAAGGTGCAGTACATCATCGAGCCGTCGAGGTTGAAGCTGTAGCCAAGCGGCAGCACGAAGGAGACGATGCGCCGATTGACGCCCAGCTTCTCGAGCACTTCCATCGTCTTGGGATAAGCGGCTTCCGAGCTCGCAGTCGAAAAGGCGAGGAGAACGGGGGTGCGGATCCCCCGGAAGAGGCCGAAGGCGCGGGCGCCGATGATCGCGAGCGCGGCAAGGAAGAGGACGAGCCAGAGGACGCCGAGCGAGAGATAGAAGCCGCTGACGAAACCGGCATAGGTGACGAGAACCCCGGGACCCTGGGTAGCCACGGTCGAGGCGAGGGCGGCGAAGATTGCGACCGGCGCGGTCTTCATCACAAACCCCGTGACCTTGAGCATGATCGCGGCGACCTGTTCGACGAGCGCGAGCACGGCGGGCGCCTTGTCGTCGATTGCCGCGACCGCCGAGCCGACGAGGACCGAGAAGACGACGATCTGGAGGATCTCGTTCTGCGCCATCGCCTCGACGATCGACTGCGGGATGAGGTGGGTGACGAACTGCTTGAGCGAGAAGTCGCCCGCCGCAACGACGCCGGCAGCGTCGCCGGTCGGCAGGTCGAGCGCGAGACCAGCGCCGGGCTGGAGCAGGTGGACCATGGCAAGCCCGATCGACAGCGAAATGATCGAGGCGCCGATGAACCAGCCCATCGTCTTGGCGCCGACCCGGCCGATCGCGGCGGCATCCTCCATATGCGCGATCCCCGCGACGAGCGTCGCGAAGACCAGCGGTGCAATGATCATCTTGATGAGCCGCAGGAAAAGGTCGGTAAGGATCGAGAGATTGTCGGCGATTTCGGCGGCCTTGGCGGCGGGGAATTGGGAATTGACGAACCAGCCCGCCGCGATGCCGGCGACCATGGCGAAGATGAGAATGAAGGCGAAGGCTCTGTTCATGTCTGTCCCGTTTCCGCTTCGCCCCGGTCGGGGCGTACAGGATGCAGAGACGCAGGCGGGGCGAGCTTCCGCAGCAGCAATGCGGTCGACAAGCCCATTTTGTTGCGACAAGGCAGGCGCGGCCTGCACGAGGCGGTGGGGAAACCCGCCGCGGCTGCGTCAAAGCAAGGCAGGATGACATTCAAACAATGAAGGAGGCGCGCGTGGCCAGTTTTCGGAAGATGCTCGTGGCGGGAACGGCGATCGCCGCCGGGCTTGGCTGGGCGAACCAGTCAGTGCTCGCCGAACCGGGTGACCAGATCGTCGCGATCACCGGCGCGACGATCTTCGACGCGACGGGCAAAGAACCCTTTCGCGGCACCGCCATTGTGCGCGGCGGGCGGATCGAGGCGGTCGGCGCCGACGTGAAAGTCCCGTCGGGCGCGAAAATCGTTCGCGCCGACGGCAAGGCGCTCCTCCCGGGCTTCATCGACGTCCACACCCATTGGGGTCCTGCGGGGTCGCCTGGCACTTTGCCACAGATCGCGAACGCCTATCTTGCGAGCGGCGTGACGACGGTGAACGATTTTCACCAGCAGCCCGAGGCCTTCGCGCCGCGCCGTGCCTGGCTCGCGGATATTTACGCGCCGCACGTCAATTTCGTCGCACGCATGAGCACGCCGGGGGGCCACGGCGCCGATTGGGCCGACACCAACACCACCAAATGGGTGGCGACCGCCGAGAGCGCGCGGCGCGAAGTGCAGGCGCTTCAGGCTTATCGGCCCGACCATATCAAGGCGTTCGCCGACGGCTGGCGCTATGGCCAGCTGCCCGAGGAAACCTCGATGAACGTCGAGACGCTCGCTGCAATTGCCGACGAGGCGCACAAGCATGGCCAACGCGTCCTCACCCACACGGTGACAGTCGAGCGCGGCAAGCTCGCGGCGCAAGCCGGGGTCGATGTGATCGCGCACAGCATCCAGGACGCGGTGCTCGACGCCGACGCGATCGCCCGGATCAAGAAGGCGGGGACATTTTACGCCCCGACGCTCGCCATCTATCAGCTCAAGCCCGACGAGATCGGACCGGGGCGCAAGGACGACGCCGCGACGCGCCAGCGCATCCGCAAATATGGCTTCGCCGAAGAAAATGTCCGCAACTTGTTCGCCGCGGGCGTTCCGATCGCGGTCGGCACCGACGCCGGTATCGGCGGTGCGAAACATGGTTTTTCGACGCTGCAGGAAATGGAATTGCTCGTCGCGGCTGGATTGACGCCGAAGGCGGCGCTGCTCGCCAGCACGTCGAACAGCGCGCTCGCGCTCGGGCTTTCGGGCGACCGCGGCACGATCGAGAAAGGCAAGCGCGCCGATCTCGTCCTCATCGACGGCAAGCCCTGGGAGACGATCGGCGACGTTCACAAGATCGACCGCGTGTTCGTCGACGGCAAGCTCGTCCATGGCGGCGGCACCAAGCCGCCCGCGGGCAATCTCGCGACCGCGCTGCCCGCTACGCCTGCTGCCGAGCTGATCGACGATTTCGAGCGGACCGATGGCCGTAGCGCGCTCGACACGCTCCGCCTCGCCGATATGGACGGCGGCGTCGAGCGCTCGTCGGTGGTCACGAACCGCGTGACGCACACCGGCGGCGGATCGGCGTTCGCCTTCGCGGTGCAGATGTCGCTCAAGGACAAGCCCGAGGGCGGGGTTATCGTTCCGCTCAGTCGCGGTTCGGTGCGGCCAGTCGATGCGCGCAAGTTCGCCGGCGTCCGTCTCGATATGCGCGGGGCGGGCCGCTACCTGATCGTCGTCAACACCCTAGCGGGCGAGTGGACCGCGGTGGTCGAGGCGAAGGAGGGCTGGTCCGAATTGCGCGTGCCGTTCACCGCGCTCGTTCCGACGCGGCCCGGTCGCGGCGATGTGCCGTCTTGGCGCGGCGACGATCTGGTGCAGGTCGGCGTCGTCGTCGAGCGCGAGGGCGGAGCGAGCGCCTGGGGCGAAATCGACAATCTCCGCTTCTACTGACGCCTCTTTCGCCTCTTTTTCGAAACTCTCTCCCCCGCACCGGACCTACGTTTCCGAACGGAGGCCGCGGTGAACTCCGCACCAGCATCGCGGTGCGCCGCAACGCCGGTGCGGGCGCTTTCCTCCAGAGCGTTTTGAGCAATTGCTCGACAAGGCGTCTGCGCCGCGCGATCTCGACGCCGCCTGCGATGCCGGCGGGCTGTTCCGGCTAGACGCTCAGCCGCACATCATTGCGACGCGCTCGCGGCTTTCGATTCTCGGCCAGTTGCTGCGCCATGCTGCGACGCGCGGCGCTTGATTCGCAACCTTCCGCGATATCGTCGCCCATGCACGCACCTCTGTCCTGAAAATACGTGGTGGGGTTGGCCGGCTGCGCTGCGTCTCTACCTACGAGGGATGCCTTCCAGGCCGAATCTAGCGCCCGTCCCCAGCTGAGGAGCCGCTGCTTGCCATGACGCGAAACTGTGCTTCCAACCGTCCCTTGCGAGGATTTGTTTCGGGACTAAGACGGCAGCGGCTCGTCTTGGCATCTCTGCCGTCGGCGCCGTGCAGACGCACGTCGTCATCAAACTGCTGTTCAACGCCATCGATCTGGGCGCGGGTCTCGGGAGGCGCTGACGCCGCCGCCAGCGCTGATGCGGGTCCGCGTACAGAGTCGGAACCTCGGCCGGGCAAGCGTCCGCCTGCGCCGCCGGACCTAAGCTGGCCCGAATTCCGCTCGCGGCTCGCGCTCGCGGCGATCTACGCGCCGGTGCTGATCTTCGGCCACGCCAATTTCTTCCGCGGCGCGGCGGGCGGGGTCAAGCTCCCTTCAGCATGCTGCTCGAGGATATGATCACCGCCTTCCTCGATTATGGCCTCAGCCAAATCATTGTCTGCAATGGACATTCGACTAACGCGCCGCTGATGGCGCAGGTCGCACAGGCGATCCGCAGCAAGCGCGGCCATGGCGCCTACCCCGTCACTTCGGTCGGGCCGCACCTCACGCCCGAGCTGATGCGAATGGACGCCGCGCGGCCCGCGGCACGGTCGAGCGCCTTCGGTCTTCCGCGGACGAGCCAGATCTCGGGCGCGATGTTCGGCGAGTTCGAGGTGGCATTGCCGCTCGACGTCACCGAAGTCGCCTCGAACGGGGTCGGGCAGGGCGATCCCGCGCTCGCTTCGGCCGATGCCGACGCGCGCTTCTCCGAATGGAGTATCGGCGCGATTGCAGACTTCGCCGCTCATTTCCGGCGCCGCGACGCGGCGCGACCGCATCTCTGGCCGCTGCCGTCATGAGCGCGGCGGATGTCCTAGGCGACGACCCCGCGCTGGCCGCGGCCACCGCACAGCTCGGGGCGGTGCCAAAAGGCGCGGCATCGGTACGCGCCTTCTTCGACCCTGCAACCTCGACGATCAGCTATGTCGTCCACGATCCCGCCACGATGCGCGGCGCGGTGATCGACAGTGTGCTCGATTATGAGGCGGCTGCGGGGCGGACCTCGACCGCGTCGGCCGAAGCGATCGCCGAGCATGCGCGCGCCGCGGGCATTACGGTCGACTGGCTGCTCGAGACGCACGCGCATGCCGATCATCTTTCGGCGGCGCCTTGGCTCAAGAACCGGCTTGGCGGTGCGATCGCGATCGGCGAGCATATCCGCGACGTGCAGGCAGTGTTCGGCAACATCTTCAACGCCGGACCCGATTTCCGGCGCGACGGATCCGATTTCGACCGCCTCTGGTCGGACGGCGACCGCTTCGCGATCGGCGAACTGCCGATCACCGTGCTCCACGTCCCTGGCCATACGCCGGCGTGCGTCGCCTATGCGATCGGCGATGTCGTCTTCGTGGGCGACACGATGTTCATGCCCGACTACGGATCGGCGCGCGCCGATTTTCCGGGCGGCGATGCGCAGACCCTTTTCAGATCGCTGCGCCGCATTCTCGAACTCCCCGGCGCAACGCCGCTCTTCCTATGCCACGACTATCTGACCGCCGAGCGGCGCGAGCATCGCTGGGAAACCAGCGTCGCCGAGCAGCGCGCCGCCAACGTCCACGCCCGCGACGGAATTTCCGAGGATGAGTTCGTCGAGCGCCGCCGCGCGCGCGACGCCGAACTCGCGATGCCGGTGCTGCTGCTGCCGTCGGTGCAGGTCAATATGCGCGCGGGCCGCCTGCCGCCCGCCGAGGACAATGGCGTCGCCTACCTCAAGATACCGGTCGACCGGCTTTGAGCGCCGGCGCCCTTTCACGAACGGAGAGATTATGACCATCAGGACCCTGACCCCGGCGCTCAGCGTGTCGCCGCAGATCGACCCGGCGGACGTGGCCGCGCTCGCGGCCTCGGGTTTCCGCTCGATCGTCTGCACCCGTCCCGACGGCGAAGAGGCGGGCCAGCCGACGGCGGCTGCGGTCGCGGCGGCGGCCGAGGCGCAGGGCGTCCGTTTCCTTCACATCCCGGTCGTATCGGGCACGATTGACGAGAGCGATGCCGCCGCGATGGCACGCGCGCTCGCCGAACTGCCGGGTCCGGTGCTTGCCTATTGCCGCTCGGGCGCGCGCTCGGAGCAGCTCGCGGCGATGACTGCGGCGCGCGGCGAAGGCGGCGGGATTGCGCGCTACGACATTCTCGTGATCGGCGGCGGCAGCGCGGGGATAGCTACCGCCGCGAGCATCCTGCGGCGCCGCCCGGACGTGTCGCTCGCGATCGTCGAGCCGAGCGAGGATCATTATTACCAGCCGGGCTGGACGATGGTCGGCGGCGGTGTTTTCGCCCCCGAGGTCACGCGGCGCGGCGAGGCTGGGCTGATTCCGGCGGGCGCCGAATGGATCCGCGCCGCCGCCGCGTCCTTCGATCCCGCGAACGACCGGGTCACGCTCGCCGACGGGCGCGTGATCGGCTACCGCGCGCTCATCGTCTGCCCGGGGCTCAAGCTCGACTGGGAGGCGATCCCCGGCCTGGCAGCGGCGCTCGGCAGCGGCGGCGTCACCTCCAACTATCGCTACGACCTGGCGCCCTATACCGACCGGCTCGTGCGCCGGTTCCGCGGCGGCCGCGCGCTCTTCACCCAGCCGCCGATGCCGATCAAATGCGCCGGCGCGCCGCAGAAGGCGATGTATCTCTCGTGCCATCGGTGGGAGCGCGCGGGGGTGCTCGGCCAAGCCGACGTCCAGTTCCACAATGCCACGCCTGCGCTGTTCGGGGTCGCTGCCTATGTTCCGGCGCTCGAAGCCTATATCGCGCGCTACGGCATCGACCTGCAGCTTGAATCGCGCCTCGTGTCGATCGATGGCGCGGCCAAGGTCGCGCTGTTCGAGCAGCGCCGCGGCGATACGGTCCGCCGCGTCGAGGAACGCTTCGACATGATCCATGTGGTGCCGCCGCAGGTCGCGCCCGATTTTATCGCGGCGAGCCCGCTCGCGGCGCCCTCGGGCTTCGTTGCGGTCGACGAGACGACGCTGCGCCACCCCGACCATGCCAATGTCTTCACGCTCGGCGATGTCGCCGCGACGACCAACGCCAAGACTGCGGCGGCGGCGCGCAAGCAGGCGCCCGTCGTTGCGCTGAACGTGCTCGCCGCGCTCGACGGTGCAGCGCCGGTGGCGGCCTATGACGGCTATGGCAGCTGCCCGCTTACGGTCGAGGCGGGCAAGGTCATCCTCGCCGAATTCGGCTATGGCGGCAAGCTGCTACCGACCTTCCCCAAATGGCTGATCGAGGGCACGCGGCCGTCGCGTCTTTCGTGGTTGCTCAAGGCGAAGATCCTGCCGCCACTCTATTGGCACGGCATGCTTCGCGGCCGCGAATGGCTCGCTGCGCCCGCGCGGATCGGCGAGGGCGGGTGAGCCTCGACACTGCCCAATATCTGCTTGGCGCGCTGTCGGGCGGGATCGTCGGCTTCACGCTCGGGCTCGTCGGCGGCGGCGGGTCGATTCTCGCGGTGCCGCTGATGGTCTATCTCGTCGGGGTCGGGAGCCCGCATGTCGCGATCGGGACGAGCGCGCTCGCGGTCGCCGCCAATGCCGCCTCGGGTCTTGCACAGCATGCACGCGCCGGGACCGTCAAATGGCGCTGCGGCTTTCTCTATGCGGGAAGCGGCATCGTCGGTGCGCTGGCAGGCTCGACGCTTGGAAAGGCGATCGACGGGCAGAAATTGCTCTTCCTCTTCGCGCTGCTGATGCTTGTCGTCGGCGGGTTTATGCTGCGCGGGCGAAACAATCCGGGCATCGAAGGTGCCGCCTGCAATCGCCACAATGCTCCCAAGGTGCTTGGGTTCGGGCTCGGCACCGGTGGCTTTTCCGGTTTCTTCGGCATCGGCGGCGGCTTCCTGATCGTGCCGGGGCTGATCGCTTCGACGAATATGCCGATCCTCAATGCGGTCGGCACGAGTCTCGTCGCAGTGACCGCCTTCGGGCTGACCACTGCGCTCAACTATGCGGTGTCTGGGCTGGTCGACTGGACGCTGGCGGGCGTCTTCATCGCGGGTGGCATGCTCGGCGGGGTGGCCGGAACACGCTATGCCCGGATCCTCTCGGGCAAGGGCATGCTTACCACGGTGTTCGCGTGCCTGATTTTCACGGTCGCAGCTTACATGCTCTGGCATAGCGCTTCCGCGCTCTGACCGTCGGAGATTATCGTGCCGGGGCGAGGCCGCCGGTTGAGACCGGGCGGCGTAAGAAGCCTGTCGCCCGGCACCGCGATCTTCCCGGGTTCAGGGTTTCGTCGTCCCCGTTTTTGCGATCTGCGTCACGACGCCTGCCTTGCCGTCCCAGTCGAGTTCGAACGCGACACGGTCGCCGACGGCAATATCCTTCAGAATTTTAGGGTTCGCGGAGAAGCCCATCGTCATCGCCGGCCATTCGAGCGCGGCGATGGGGCCGTGATCGAGCGTCACGCTGCCGGCGGTCGCATCGATCGCCGTCACTGTTCCCTAGGCCTTGCCATGCCGTGTTTCCGCAGCAGGTATGGCCGTATCCTTTGTCGATGCACCGTTCGTTGCAACGGCATCCTCTTGTTTGCCGCACCCCGCGATTGTCGCGGCGAGGGTCAAGGCCAGCACGGCGTTAAGGGACTCCTTCATGGCACTTCTCCTTTGATTGAATTCGGATCGGGACGTCTCGCCCGCATGAGCAAATAGGCGTCACCTCAAGGTTTGTGCGCCAGACAACGAATTCACGGACATGTGTGGAACTTCCGAAGGTTGGGTGCCTTAGCGACCTCAAATTAGCGCGAGTTCAACCCTGCGTCCCACGACAGCTGCTGCGCGCTGCAAGGTTTCGATCGTCACATTGCCATCGGTAGGGTCAAGTATGCGGTCGACCTGTGTCCTGCTGGTGTGCATCAGCAGCGCCAGTCGCTTCTTGCTGAGCTTGCGCTCGCGCATCGCCTCGGCGAGTTGCCACGCGATAACTTCCTTGATGGCCTTGGCCTGGAATTCCGCAAGGACTCCTTCCTCCTCAAGGAAGCTGTCCAGCGTCGGACCACGATGCTTGCTATCAGCCATTTTCAACCTCTTTCTGGCGCTTTCGCGCCAACTTCAAATCAGCCGCGGGCGCCTTCTGCGACTTTTTGATGAACCCGTGCAGCGAGTAAAGTTCACCTTGATGGAAGCAGAACAACACGCGAGCGATCGTGCTGTCGGGCAAGGACGTCCGCACTTCGAACAGCCCTTTACCCATGGGGCGAACCAACGGCATGCCGACCGGCCAGCGGAACTGCTGTAGGTCCTGCCCAATTTCCCGGCGATCGGCTTCTGAAAGACCAAGCAACCAGTCACGAACGGGTACATTGCCTGCATCGGTCTGGTAAAACACCAGTTCGATGCGTTGTGCGGTACCCGATCCCATAGCCATTATATGCACCATATAATGTACATCGTCAAGCTGGCTTTGCCTTGGCGGTAGCGCCTGCATCCTGCCGGCCCAGAGTGCGATAAACGGTTGGACGCGAAATCGAGAACAGCTCGGCGAGGTCGCTGATCGAGTAATCGCCCGTGTCGTACATCCCGCGCAATTCCTTCTGCTGCCGATCCGATAGCTTTGGCTTTTTACCCCGTAACTTCCCCTTGGCGCGAGCAACAGCCATGCCTTCCCGGGTCCGCATCCTGATTAGGTCGGCCTCGAACTCTGCGAAGGTGGCCAGGATCTTGAAAAACAGCTTGCCCATGGGATCGGCGGGATCATGAATGCTGGCGCCAAGCTGCAATTTTACGCCGCGTGTCGTCAGGGTATCTCCGATTGCCCAGGCATCGGGAACGGAGCGCGCGAGCCTATCGAGTTTGGGCACCACCAGTGTGTGGCCGCCGCGCACTGCTGCGAAGGCATGATCCAGACCGGGGCGTGCGCGATTGGTCCCAGTGAAGCCGTGATCGGTATAAATTCGATCCGACGAGTGGTTCGCGCTAGCCTTGAACCGAAGGTCCGGGGGGCTCCATAGGCTCCGTTTTCTCCATCTCGGGACAGTCGCCGCACAGGCGGTTGGCCGGTACCGCGATGTCGATCCGCTTGGGGTAGGGCAGGTCGAGGGCGGTCATGATGTCGATAAACTGTTCGAGCGTCTTGCCGCCACCCAACCGCGCGTTACGCTCGCGCTCCTGAGCCACCGTCGTGACATGGCGATGCTGGTAGTCGTGCGCCGGGTAGACGAGCGTGTCGCAGGGAAGCGAAAATATCTTCTCGTGGATCGACCGGTAGAGCGCGCCCGCATCACCATTCTGGAAGTCCGTGCGGCCGCAGCCGTCGATCAGGAGGGCATCGCCGGTGAACACGCGGCGCGAGCCGGGCAGATCGATAAGGTAGCTGTGGTGCGCGTTGGTGTGGCCAGGCGTGAAGAGGGGCTGGAAGGTGAGGCTGCCGACGCTGAGCGGGTCGGTCTCACCGACACCAACGTCTGCGCAGGGGAGGCCGTCCATCGCCGGATAGGCGACCTTTGATCCGGTCAGGCTGCGTAGCCGGCACGCGGACGTGACATGGTCCGCATGGATGTGAGTTTCCAGCGTATATTCAAGCGTCAGCTCCAGCTCCTGCAGGACGGCGAGATCGCGATCGACGGTCTCCAGAACCGGGTCGAGCAACACCGCTTTTCCTGTGTCGCGGCAGCCGATCAGGTAAGTGTAGGTAGAGGATTCCGGCTCGAATAGCTGACGAAATATCATCGTTCTGCTCGTTCGCCGGATGCTACTTTTCGCCTTTTCGGTACCCCAGCAACGGCAACTTCCGGATCGGCAGCAGTTTTTCCGCCCGGCACGGCCGCTGCCGATATCCGGAGGACCTCGATCCGCTCAAGATAGGCTTCCGCGAGCTTGTAGTGCGCTGCCGTGGCCTCGGGCGTCTCGGAGCGTTGCGCCATCTCGAGCTCCGCCTCGACGCGGCGCTGAAGATAGGCGAGATCATCGTCAGGAATGTCGGCCTCCCTCTGGATCGATCGGTTCACCCGCTACTCGACAGCATAGACCTTCGTGCCCCCGGCGCCGAAGCTCAGCACCTTGAACGGCGCGGTCTTCGGCCCAGACATACCAGGAGATCCCGACGGCATGCCCGGCAAAGCGATCCCGCGGATGGCGGGTTTCTCCTTCAGCATCCGCTGGACCACCGCTATCGGCCCATGCCCCTCCACGGCATAGCCGCCTACCATCGTGGTATGGCAGCCTTGAAGCGCCTCGGGCACTCCAGCCCGCGCTTTGAACGCGGAGAGATCCTCGGTCGGAACCACTTTCACGTTCAGCCCTGCACTGCGCAGCGCCGCGGCGTGGCCGTCGCAGCACTCGCAGCCGGGATTCTTGTACATCACGGCATTCGCCGGACTGGCCGCCCCTGCCGTCGCCGGGGAGGTGAAGGCAGCGCCGAGCAGGAACAGCGCCGTTAGTTGCTTCAACATCGATAAAGCTCCTTTGTTTGAAGACTATGTCTCAATCCAACACCACCGCCACGGCGGGGCTGGCTGACCTGAATTGTTGCCAGGCCTGGCGAAGTACCCGGATCGCGGAGCGGAAGAACAACACCGCGATAACGGCGCCCACGAGGATGTCAGGCCAGGCCGCGCCGGTTGCGTAGACGCCGCCAGCGGCGAGAAGAACTCCGGTGTTGGCGATGACGTCGTTCCGCGAGCACTCGAACGTGCTGGACAGGTTCACGTCGCGGTGGCGGAAGCGGTAGAGCAGCGCGAGGCAAGTCAGGTTGGCAACCAGCGCGATCAGTCCGAAGAGAACCATCGTCCCGGCGGCGGGGCTCACGCCGTTGACCAGCTTCAAGGCCGCTTCGATCATGACCCAGATCCCGAAGGCAGCGATGATTCCGCCCTTCGCGACTGCGGCGCCGGCACGCCAGCGCAGACTGCGTTGAAGTGCGTAGAGGCTTAGTATGTAGACCAGCGCATCCCCCAGCATGTCGACCGAGTCGGCCATGAGGGCGGTGGAGTTCGCCAGCATCCCGGCCGTGAACTCAGCAACAAACATGATGAGGTTGATCGCAAGGACCATTTGGAGCACGCGCTTCACGCCCAAATGAGCGCTCAAGGCGGCGATCTCCTGCTCCTTCGCCGAGCAGCAGTCGTCACCCATCACTTGCGGACGTCCGTCAGGGCTAGGGTGAGGCTCGTGAGACACGGCATCGTTGCTCGGGTCAGAGGAGCTGCCTGAGCAGCAGGCGTCGCCATCGCGCGGCGCCCGGCGCGTGCCGTCGTCGGCGCGAGAGGTGCCGTGGAGGGCTCTGACGAGATCATCAGCGCAGTATCGCTTTTCTCGCGACTCGGGTCGCCAGCATCTCTGCAGCAATCCTCCATAGCCAACTCTCCGCATTCACAAACACAGGCTCGTCACTATGATAGGACCTCTAGCTGCTATAGGTTCAAGGGCATGGGTAAAATCCTCTCGATCGGAGCGTTGGCCACTCTCACCGGGTGCAAGGTGGTGACCATCCGCTATTATGAGCAGATCGGGATGCTGCCCGAGCCTGGCCGCAGCGCGGGTGGACACCGGGTCTATGACCGCCATCATCTTGAGCGTCTCAGGTTCATCCGGAGGGCGCGCGAGCTCGGCTTTCCGCTCAAGACCGTGCGGGGGCTTCTTGCCCTTTCGGAGCGGGCGGACGACGCGCCCTGTGCGGAGGTGGACAGGATGGCCGCCACACGTCTCCGCGAGGTCCGAGCCAAGATTGCCGACCTCAGGGCGCTAGAAGCCACGCTCGAGCGTCTCCTCAAGCAATGCGGGCACACCACCCTCGACGAATGCCGCATCCTCGACGCATTTCGAGGCGAGCCCGTGGATGCGGGGGTTTGATTAGGCAGTGGCTTCAGCATCGCGGCGACCGCCTGCACTTAATCCTGCGGTTGTGGGGTGATGCGCAAATAGGGCTTCACGGTCCGCCAGCCGTTCGGGAATTTCTGGCGGGCCTCGTCATCGCTGAGCGAGGGAACGATAATGACGTCTTCGCCCTGCCGCCAGTTCACCGGCGTCGCTACGCTGTATTTGGCGGTCAGCTGCAGGGAGTCGATGACGCGGAGTATCTCTTCGAAGTTGCGGCCCGTGCTCGCTGGATAGGTGAGGCTGAGCTTGAGCTTCTTGTCGGGTCCGATGATGAACACCGAGCGGACAGTGAGTGTGTCGTTGGCTTTTGGGTGGATCATCCCGTAGAGTTCGGCGATCCGGCAGTCAGGATCGGCGATCATCGGAAAATTGAGCGCGTGGCCTTGCGTTTCGGCGATGTCGCCGGCCCAGGCGTGGTGATCCTCGATGTGATCAACGCTCAGCCCAATCACCTTGGTATCGCGCTTGTCGAACTCGGGTTTGAGGCGGGCGACCTCCCCGAGCTCGGTCGTGCAGACGGGCGTGAAGTCCTTGGGGTGGGAAAAGAAGACCGCCCAGTCAGCACCCATCCACTCATGAAAACGGATTTGGCCTTCGGTCGTCTCGGCCTCGAAGTCCGGCGCTGTATCACCAAGCTGCAACGTCATGCGCTCTGTCTCCTCTTGTGAAAGCAGCCGGGTGGGCAGAACGCCATTGCTGCTAACCGACCTGATGTGAGTGCTATACCTACTATAGCTTCAAGAAGCGGAACGTCGAGCCGAGCAGATTATGCGGCGAGCGGTAAGTCGGTGAGTTGCGATCGGTTGTGTCCATCAGCAGGGTGTGGGGCCGGGCTGCATCGGTTAGGCGGCCTTGAGTGTAAGTTGAAGCGCCGGGTTGGACGGCGCCCACCTTGTCGATGGTCGCCGGTCGTCCGGCTCCTCGACCCCGTCGAAATCGTCGCGCCGTCGCCCGCAATGGCCGCACTGGCCATCTCGTTGACGCGATGGCTACCGTTCTTGATCGTGGGTAGCTGTTCTCGATTCCGGTCGCGAATATAAAGTAGGGGTTGAAGCTCATCGCTCGAAGTCCCGGTCGAGCGACTTGTAGTGCGCAGCGCGCTCGAGGAGAGCGAGCATGTTGCGCGCCGCCTCGACAGTTAGTCGGTGGGGCGTCGCGCCGGGCCTGGGAGAAATATAGGCGGCCATTTCTCGCACCAACTCGGATTGGCTCTCGGGTCCCCCGGCCAGCAGCGCCACGACGAGGTTTTCGAGCGCGATCAGCCGCACGCGCAGATTGCCGCCCGCTGCATCGCCTATCTCGCCGGCGACGGTGGGCGTCCGGTGCTGGTGTAAGCCGGTGAAGGCGCCGCCTTCATTCTCCCATCGGCCAATTGCGCGGTCGTGCGCCCCCGCCCTCGCATTGTCGACCTTGATCCTGTCCATCGGCACGATCACCGCACCCCTTTCACTGAGCTTCTCGAACGATGCGCCGACGCCGGGCGCGGGCGATGCTCAAATCACGTATTTGTCCCAACTCGCGTAATGTTCGGCACTGCGCTTGCCGCGGGGCAGGCTCAAGCAGACGAGGGCAAGCCCCGCGACCACCGACACGATCGCGCCGAGCTGGCCGACGCCGGTCAATAGGAACGGCGCGGCGACAAGCCAAGCGCCGAACGTAACGTTGATCAAGCGGAGGGCGCGGGCGACTTCTGCCGTCGCAATGATGGTGACGGTAATGACCAGCGCGCCGACGATATGGTCACTGTTAGCCATGCCGCCTTCCGTACCGAACAGCACCCGCGTCAACATCAGCAATACGCCGATGAAGATGCTCGCCGCGAGCGTCCATGGCAGCGTCAGACCCTTCTTCGCGTCCGCCCACAATGCCGCCGGTGATGCCATGGCGTCGGACGCGTCCACCTCGCCCGCCTCAATCGCATCGCCCTGGAAGAAGGTGCGGATCAGTGGCTTGCCCTTGCGCCTCGCCCAGCCCAGGAACTGGCCCATAGCGATGACTTCATCGAGAGCGAAAGGAATCATGATCAGCATTGCCAGCGCCGCGATCAGCGCGAGCGTGCTCCACGTACCGATGACGATAGGCTGGCTGATGATGAAATAGATACTCACGATGCCGAGCGGGATGACGAGAATGCCGAAGAAGGTCACCATCCACGGCATCGTCCGCCAGCGGTCGCGGGTACCCATCACCGCCATCAGGATTTCGAGCACGTAACTGATTGTGCCGAGACCTCCATCCGGGATTGGCCAGGCTTTCGACATGGCCGAGGTGATAATTTCCTCGGTGCCGTTACGCGGATCGGCAAGTGAGCCAACGAAGAATGGCTCCCATGCAGTATCGATATGGCCTAACTGATAGGCGGTCAGGATACGCGAGGTGAGCAGGCCGATCAGCCCCATGGCGACGATCGGCAGCCGCTGCGCGTCCGTGGATGGCGAATAGGTCCAGCCCGGCGGGATGTTCTTGGGGTCCATCATGCCCGCCATGCTCATGCCTGGCATCATCGGTACTAGCACCGACAGGGCGATCACCGCCGAACCTATGAGCAAGTTGTTGTTGTACTGCGCAGCGCTCGGGCTCCAGAAGACCAGGGGTGCGAACAGCAGCCAAATGCCGACAAAAGCTACCGCCCATTGCGCCCATGTCTTGGTGCGTGCGGAGAGCGACAACGCACCGAATAGCGCAATCGCTAGACCGCTGACGAAATCGCTGATGCTCAGCGCGTTCGCGCGCCACTCTATCGACGGCAGCCCGCGATCAACCGTAACAAAGCGTGCGGCCTCGCCGACGCTCTGTGTGGTAACGGAGTCGTAAATGAGCGGGCTGGAGGCGAGCCAGAGACCGAGACCGATGTTGGCGTAAAGAGCCCAGCGGGCGCGGCGCTCATCGCGGTCCATCATGGCCATGTAATCGCCATGTGCACCATGGCCGGGTTTTGCCATGTCCGCAGCGCCAGGTCCGTGCCCCATGGCGGCGTGGTCCATACTGCTATGGTCCACAGCCCCGTGATCCATCCCGGCCATCCCGTCGCCTGCCGCTGCGGGCTGGTGGCCTAGCCCTACAGGTTCTGCCTCTGGCCTATCGTGCCAGGCAACCAGATTCTCGTTGAGCTTGTTGTTCCGGTACCAGGCCCTTGGATGGCGCTTCAACGCGGCAACGATCGCGGGCAGGGTGTCGCGAAGGCTGTGTTTCGGCTCCCATCCGAGCAGCGAACGCGCGCGGGAGATGTCGAGAATATAGTGGTCATTGCTGCTGTCGATCATCCAGGGCTGGATGAAGTCTTCCCTGCCGAGCGCTTCGTTCTGCAGAATGATCCCGGCCTTCGCGAGCGGCTGCGGAATGCGGATCGTCTTCCACCCCTCGCCGTGGAGCGCCTCGCCGACGATGTCCTGAATCTCGGCATAGCCGGGCGCTTCGGGCTCGCCGATGAGCAGCGGCAGCTCGGTCGGAAGATCGTGCCGCCGGTCCACCAGACGCAACACGGCATCGGCTAAATCGTCGCGGTGCACTGATGACTGCGCCGCACACAGCATGCCGGGATAGAAATGCGAAATCAGGCGGTGCTCGTATATCTGAGATATCTGCTGGGCGAGAAACGCCGAGCGTCCATCGTCGTCGTAAACTCCCGCAGCGCGCAGGTAGACGACGGGAATCTTCCCGTGATGCTCATGCAGCAATGCTTCGGTGTCAACCTTGGACTGTGGATACGCCCAGGACGCACCGATCGACGATTCTTCGTTGATACGCTCATCCGGGGTAGGGGTCGGTTTGTGGACCAGCATCGTGCTGGCGAAGACAAACTGCTCGACCTCGAACGACTGCAAGCCATCGATCAGCCGTTGCGTCCCCTGCACGGTGATCTTGTCGTAGAGAGGGTTGGGCTCGCCCGTAATGTCATAATAGGCGGCGAGGTGGATCACCGAAGCGATACGGTTGCCATAGCGGGCACGGACTTCATTCAGCGCGGCGCGCACCGCCTCGTCAGAGCCAAGATCGAAATCAACGGACGCAGCGGGTGGCGGCGGGTCGGGAGGGCCGGCGCGATCGAGGCCGACGACCGTGTAGTGCTCGCTAAGTTTGGCGATCAGCGCGGCGGCGATGAAGCCGCTCGCGCCCGTGATCAGAACGACGTCGCGGCCACCTTGGCCGCTGCCGGCTTCACTGTGTTTGACCTCGGTCATGACTTGCTACCCTTGTTCGTTCCTCTTCACATCACCGACAGACCCACCGCACATGACGCGCGTGCCCGGCGGCGGAATGCGCGCGGCTTCCACCGCACGATCTCCTTATGCGACAGCCCCGTCAATCCCTAAGCCAGTATCAGTTCTTTTTACGTGTGGGGTATCCGGTCATAGAACTCGACCCTGCATCCGTAGCGGTCGGCGCGGTCCGACAAAATGGGGTTGGTCCGGGAGTTGAGGCGACATTTTGAAAGTGCTCCGGAGATGGTGTCAGGTCGGATCGACATGATCTGCCCCCTTCTGAGTGGTCCAAAATCAATGTTATTTTGGATCATGAAGGAGATTATTGGCAAGCTGAGTGAGGCGGAGGTCGTGCTGGCGCCGGGTGCGATGACCGCTGAGGCGTGTCGGCGGATGCGGTCAGCGAACAGACCTAATTATAGGTGGCGCAAGGAATATGGCGGGCGGAAGACCGACCAAGCGCGTCGGATGAATAATCTGGAGAAGGAGAATGCGCGGCTTTGGCGTGCGATCCCGGACCTGACGCTGGACAAGCTGATCCTGCAGGAAGCTGTCCGGGGAAACTTCTAAGCCCCCCGCCGAGTGCGGCCATGCGAGATCCCAGCGCTACCGGCATCGACGATACCTAACACCGGCCATTATGTATGTTTTCTGTTCGTTGCTACTCAAACCCCGGTCTGTTCTTGCCTGCCCAGTGTCTCGGGATGTAAGCGATAGTGCCTCCGGCCATGCGCTGACGAAATCTTACCGTGGCGCTATCTTGAGCACGTGCTGTGCCGCCAGCGGCGGCACAGCACGTGCTTCTACTGCTTGGTAATCGCTGTTATTTCGCCGGTGCCATTCTTCAGCGCGAGGTCAAATCCAACCTTGTCACCGACTTTCACGCTGTCCACAAGTTCGGGCGGCGCCTTGAATGCCATCGTCATGGCCGGCCAATTGGCCTCGGCAATGGGGCCGTGTTCGAGCGTGATCGTGCCGGCCGCCTTGTCGATCGCCGTAACCGTACCCGTCCCTTTGGCGGTCTTTGCAACGGCGTCGGCCGGCATGGCCATGTTGCCCATATTGCCGGTCATCTCGGAAGTGTTGTTTGCCGCCGGAGCATTGGTCTCCTTCTTATCGCCACAGGCTGCGAGGGACATCGCGAGGCTGAGTACGGTCATTAGCTGCAGTGGTCTCATGGTCTTCTCCTTCAAGGTTAAACGGTGGCTTGGTAGTGCACGTCAGACGTGTTGAACGATCGGGACGGCAATCATCGCGGCAGGTCCACAGCAGTTCATCATCCTCATTTCCTTTCATGGTCTTAGGTCAGATTGATCGGGTGCTCCTTAGGCGGTCTGCGGGCTGGCGGCGGGCTCCTCCTCTTCATCCGCAGGCGCGCGCAGAAAGTGCCTCACGCCAAGCAGCTTGTAGATCGCGGGCAGCACGAAGAGCGAAAGCAACGGCGCCGTAATCATCCCGCCGACCATGGGGGCCGCCAATCGTTGCATGACCTCCGAGCCGGTTCCCGTGCCCACAAGAAGCGGGAAGAGACCCGCCAGGATCACGGCGGCCGTCATCGCCTTTGGGCGTACACGGAGGACCGCGCCTTCCATCAGCGCGTCTTCCAGATCCTCCTCGCGGGCGAATTTGCCCTGCTCAATCCGCTCCTCGATGGAGCGGTCGAGATAGACAAGCATGATCACGCCGAACTCAGCGGCGAGACCCGCCAGCGCGATGAAGCCGACTACGGTCGCCACGGAGACCGCATGGCCCAGCAGGTAGATAAGCCAAACGCCACCAACGAGGGCGAAGGGCAGTGCGAGCAGCACGATGAGCGGCTGGCGTATCCGCCGGAACGCCATATAGAGCAGCAGGAAGATGATCCCGATCGTGAGCGGCACGATCCAGGCCAGTCTTTTCGATGCGCGTTCGGCATATTCGAACTGGCCCGACCAGGAGAGCGAGTAGCCCGACGGCATCTTGACTTGGTTTGCGACCATTTGGCGGGCCTCGTTGACGAAGCCCACGATATCGCGGTCGCGGACATCGACATAGACCCAGACTGAGGGCCGCGCGTTCTCGCTCTTGATCATGACTGGGCCATCGACGACCTGGATGGTGGCGACCGCGCCCAGAGGCACGATCCCGCCGGTTGGTGCGACGATCGGCAGATTCCGTAGCGCCTCCACGCTGTCGCGCGTTTCGCGCGGAAAGCGCACGTTGATCGGAAAGCGCGCCAGGCCCTCAAGCTTCTCGCCGACCGGCATGCCCCCGACGGCCACTGCGGCTGTGTTCTGGACGTCGCTGATCGCGAGTCCATAACGGGCCGCAGCCAGACGGTCGACCTGGACGTCGATATAACGACCGCCCATGATGCGGTCCGAGATCGCTGAAGTCGTGCCGGGTACCGTTTTCACAACCTGCGCGATGTTGGCCCCCAGCCGGTCGAGCGTCGCCAGGTCTGCGCCGGTGACCTTGACGCCTACTGGGCTCTTGATGCCTGTTGCGAGCATGTCGATCCGGTTACGGATCGGCTGGACGAAGACATTGGCAAGCCCCGGGACTTTGACGCGGGCATCAAGCTCGGCGATGATCTTGTCCATCGTCATGCCGGGTCGCCATTCGCTTTCCGGTTTGAGCTGGATCGTCGTCTCAAACATCTCAAGGGGCGCCGGGTCGGTCGCGGTCTCGGCTCTGCCAGCCTTGCCGAATACTGTCTTCACCTCGGGAACCGTCTTGATCATCCGGTTGGTGATCTGGAGCAGTTCGGAAGCCTTGGAGGCCGAAAGCCCGGGAAGGGCTGTGGGCATATAGAGGAGATCGCCTTCGGCGATCGCCGGCATGAACTCTCCGCCCAAGCGCGACAACGGCCAGGCGGTGATGAGGAGCGCACCGAGGGCCAGCCCAAGCACGAGCTTTGGCCAGCGCATCACCCAGGCAAGTCCTGGGCGATAGGCCGCGATCAGCGCCCGGTTGATCGGGTTCTTGTCTTCGGGGCGGATCTTGCCCTTGATGAACATCACCATCAGAACCGGGATAAGCGTCACCGACAGGCCCGCAGCAGCGGCCATCGAATAGGTCTTGGTCAGGGCCAGCGGCTTGAAGAGCTTACCCTCCTGTGCCTCGAGCGAGAACACCGGCAGGAAGGACAGCGTGATGATGAGCAGCGAGAAGAAGAGCGCGGGACCGACCTCTGCAGCGGCGTCGACGATGGTGCGCCGCCTGAGCTTCTCGGTCATTCCTCCATGCTCATGCTCGACATGTTCCAACCGCTTATGCGCATTTTCGATCATGACCACGGCCGCGTCGACCATGGCGCCGATCGCGAGCGCGATGCCACCCAACGACAGGATGTTCGCATTCACCCCCTGAAAATACATCACAATGAAGGCGGCAAGCACGCCCAGCGGCAATGTCAGGATCGCAACCAGCGAAGAGCGGAAATGCAGCAGGAATATGGCGCAGACGATCGCGACGACGATGAACTCTTCGGCTAGCTTGTGCGTCAGGTTTTCGACCGCGCGGTCGATCACGCTGGACCTGTCGTAAACAGGTACGATGTCGACGCCTTTTGGCAGCGAGGGCTTGAGCTCCTCAAGCTTCGCTTTGACCGCGTCGATGACCGCGCGCGTGTCGGCGCCGGCGCGCACGACCACGACCCCCCCTGCAACTTCACCCTGCCCGTTGAGCTCGGCGATGCCGCGTCGGAAATCGGGGACGATCTGGACGCGCGCTATGTCGCCGATCGTCACGGGAACGCCAGCTTCGCCGACCTTGAGTGGAATATTGCGGAAATCGTCAAGCGTATTCAGATACCCTCCGACACGGATCATGTATTCGGCTTCCGCGCGTTCGATCACCGATCCGCCGGTTTCATTGTTGGCGGTCTTCAGCGCCTCCATCACGTCATTGACTGACAATCGGTAAAGCTGCAGCCGCTCGGGATCGACCTGGACCTGGAACGCGCGAACCATTCCGCCAACGCTGGCGACCTCGGCAACGCCCGGCACTTCCTTGAGCTGATACTTGAGAAACCAGTCCTGCAATGCCCGAAGCTGTCCCAAGTCATTGCCGCCCGTGCGGTCGACAAGCGCATATTGATAGGCCCAGCCCACGCCTGTTGCGTCGGGACCGAGCGCAGGCGTCAAACCTGGCGGCAGCCGGCCGGTTGCCTGGTTGAGATATTCGAGCGTCCTCGACCGTGCCCAGTAGAGATCGGTGCCGTCCTCGAAAATGACGGTAACGAAAGAGTCCCCGAACATGGAAAATGCGCGCACGGCCCGTACCGCGGGCGCCGAGAGCATGGTTGTTGCGATCGGATAGGTGACCTGGCTCTCGACAATCTGGGGCGCCTGCCCAGGATAGGGGGTCCGGATGATCACCTGCACGTCGGAGAGATCCGGAATCGCATCGAGTGGCGTGCGACTAACCGCGAACAATCCTGCGGCGGTGATGAAGGCGGCAGCCAGCAGAACGATCATTCGATTGGCAGCCGACCAGCGGATGATGCGCTCGATCATTGCGCCGTCTCCAGCGCCATCCGCTCGATGACAGGGGTTTGTCCTTGTTGGGGCTTCTGAAACGAGAACCGCACGCGCTCGCCGGTCTTGCGGCCGCGTAGAAGCGCCGCATTCTTGACCGGGAAGGTCATTGTCATCGCCGGCCACTCGATCGCGGGGATCGGCCCGTGCGACAACGTGACCCGGCCGGCTCCGAGATCGAGCGCAGTGATAACCCCGCGCCCTTCAATTAGGCTCGTTTGCGCTTGCTGCGGCGCTGCTGCGGCCTGCCCTTGCGACAGGCGTTCGATCACACCCGCCAGCGAGGCTTCGGAATCAATCAGGAACTGCCCTGAAACGACGACGACGTCGTTCGCCGCCAGCCCGCGCCGGATTTCGGTCTTGTCTCCGACCGTTCGCCCAAGTTCGACCTCGACGGGAATGAAGACACCGCCACGCTGGACGATCACCACGTTGCGCTTGCCTGTCACGATAACGGCTTCTGTTGGCGCGACGAGCGCGCCTGTCGGACTGCCGGCTATCTCCAGATTGGCGAACATGCCGATCTTGAGCCGTCCGGCCGGATTGGGCAGCGCGATCCGCACACGGACGGTGCGGGCCTCGGCATCCAGCGTTGGGAAGATATAATCGATCCTGCCCTCGCGGGTCTCTCCGGGATAAGCCGGAAAGGTGATCTTTACCGACTGACCGACGCGGATCTGGCCGAGTGATATCTCTGGAACTTCGGCCACGACCAAAACTTGTGACAAATCAGCAAGCGTAAGAATGGATTGGCCCGGCTCGACACGCGCACCGGGTCGTGCGCCGATTGCCGTGACAATGCCTGATCGCGGTGCGAAAACGCCATAGGTGCGCTGTGGATGCCCGCCGCGCTCCAGGTTGCGTATTGCGGGTTCAGGCAGCCCAAGCAGCACGAGGCGCTGGCGGGTCGCACGCCTGAGGTCGGGCGTAATGACCGATCCGGGTATCTTCAGAAGCGCGACATATTCGTTTTGCGCACCCAGGAGGTCGGGCGCGTAGACAGCGGCGACGCGGCTTCCCCTCGTCACTGCTTCGCCGACCGCGCGTACACTGAGTTGCTCGACAAAACCTGCAGTGAGCGTCTGCACCTCGACAATACGCCGCTCGTCAGTTTCGACTCGGCCGATAGCGGTGACCGCAGGCGCCAGCCGATCGAACACGACACGCGCAGTCCGCACACCCAGATTTTGCTGCGTTTGCGAGGATACCCGGATACCGCCGCTATCGCCCCCTTCATCCGCATATTTGGGCTGAAGGTCCATGTTCATCGACGATTTGCCCGGGGCATTATAGCGCTCCATCGGCACCATCGGGTCGTACCAATATTTTACGACTCGCCCGGAGCCATCCTGGGCAACACCGTTCACGACGTCACCCTTTGCGCTTCCGGCGGACGGCTGTTCGCCCATCGAGAACCAGTAGCCCGCAGCGGCGAGGGCCACCACGAGCGCGACGCCGGCCGCAAGGATCTTTTTGTTCTTGATCATTTCACGATATCCTGGGTCAGATAGACGATTTCAGCTGCTGCGCGCCCACGCCGTGCCTGCAGTTCAAGCGCTTGCATCGTCGTTTCCACATATCGCCGCACGAGCGACAGGGGCAACTCAAGTGTGCCTTCGCCGGCGCTGTAACGTGCCTCTGCGGCATCGAAGGAGGCCTCGAGCGAAGGTACGGACTGATTAACCAGAATAGAAAGCTGGGCATCAGCCCCCCCATAGTCCGCTATCGCCTTGCCCAAGGCGCCGCTGAGATCTCGCCGCGCGTCTTCGGCCCGTAGCCGTGCCGCGTCGGCGCGCGCAGATGCCTCGGCGATGCGGCGGTCCTGGAGACGGGATCGGTTGATCTGGAGCGGGATGGTAACGCCCACCGTCACCATATCCCCAAGATCGGGGCGCCAGCCATACATCGCCGACCAGGTCAGATTAGGCTTGCGTTCCCGCCGTGCAACATCGACTTGTCGCAGAGCGGCCTGCTCCTGCGCGTCAGCGAGCCGTATCTGCGGGTGAATTGACAGATCGACGGCTTTCTGGGCGTTCGCTGGAAGCGCGACCGCGGGAATGCTGTTTGGGAGTGGCCGCTGCGCGGCGCTGCCGATCCAGCGCGAGAGTTCCGCTCGCGCCCGCTGTTCTTGTCCCTGTGCGTCTGCCAACTGAGCCCGGGCGAGCGAGATTTCCGCCTGCATCTGAAGCGCATCGGCGGGCGTCGACCCTTTGGTCGGAACACCCGCGACCATAACTCGATAAGCGACACTGAGGTCTTCCATGATCCGATCGAGAAGCCGCTGCTTTGCCTGAGCTTCGACCGCGTTTATCCAAGCGACCATCACGTCGCGCGCAATCCGTCTTTCCTGGACGGTGGCTTCGGTGCGGCTGACGACCGCTTCCGCGCGCAGTCGCGCGGCTTCTGCCTCACGCTTCGAACGACGCACCTGCTCACGCATGATACCGATCGTGTGCATGGTCATAAAGTCGGCCGATGGATCGAAGGCCATGCGCCCGGTGACCGGAAGATTCTGCGTCCCTAAGGTTAGCTGTGGATCGGGAAGCGTCCGCGCCGCGATCGCAGCCTGTTCGGATGCGTCCGCTTCGCGTTCAAAGGCGGCAGCACTGGGCTGGTCGCCCAAGGACACATCAACGGCCTCGTTGAGGGTAAGTATAGGCTCGGCGGCCGGCAATGCGATCGCAGGCCGTGGTACTATCTGTCCAGGCGCAGATTGCGCGAATGCCGCGGTTGTCCAGATGAGCGTCAAGGCGAGCGCAGTGCCGCCTAGGCCGCCTCTGAGGCAACGGTGTCGATCTTGCCCATGATCTGGACTGTCGTGATAAAGGCTGGAGTTCATGATTAGATTGCTCCTTGCGAAGTGCTGTGCCGATCGGTAGTCGCATAGCACTACTTCAATCGCTGCCGTTAGCTCTCGGCGACCCACGCAGCGTCGGTCACAGATGGTGCCGACGGAGCGGGTTCTACACTCCGCCGATACGTTGGGGCTGACCGTCATATGGGAGCCATGCTGGTCAGTTGCGCGGTAACGGTACTGGGCGCGGCAACCTCCCTTTGCCTTGTTCTTCGCCGCCGGCAGCGCAAGCAAAGCCGCCGCGAAGAATAGGCGCATGATGTCCCCCTTTGTGGACCGGGCAGGACCGTCCCCGGCGCAAGGGCGCCGGGGACGGAGAGCTTTACGCTCCGGGGTGCGCCATGTGGTCGCCAGACATCTTCTTCATGCAGTCGGCCGGACTGGACTTCATCATGTCGCAGTTGCATTCAGCCATCTGCGCCGATTTGTCCTTCACCCAGACGCGGACCCGCGAAGTTGTGTTGGACTTGTTCGGTCCCGGCACTTGGCGGGTCTGCCATTCATAATGGCCGTC
Organism: Sphingopyxis sp. EU05-FHT14B03; assembly: GCF_058790875.1. Lineage (NCBI taxonomy): Bacteria > Pseudomonadati > Pseudomonadota > Alphaproteobacteria > Sphingomonadales > Sphingopyxidaceae > Sphingopyxis > Sphingopyxis sp. EU05-FHT14B03. Next base: position 913,129 of record NZ_JBYTDC010000003.1, on the reverse strand, counting down.
CGGCGCTTCCTGCGCGAGAACGGGAGCGGCAAGGGTTGCGGCGGCGAGCGCGGCAACGGCAAATATCGTCTTCATGTCGAATTCCTCGGTTGAAAAGCTGGGAAGTGCGCGCCGGAATGGCCGACGCGCCTTGTGCAATTCAGCCGAGGAGCAGGGGTGGATCCGGTTCGGGACCGATCATCCGGCCAGCGAGCCGCCGGATCGGAAGCGGATCGAGCAAGCCCGGCATGTGAGCCGCGATCGCGAGCGGCACAGCCGACGATACCACCGCGGGTGGAACCGCGCAGCCCATCTTGGCGATGCAGTCGAGCGTGAGGCCCTGGCAGGGCTCCTTGTCTTGCGACTTGTCGATGCCCATCATTTCTGCGCATTCGGCGCTCATCGTCGGCGCAGCGATCGCGGTATCTTGCATCGGCATTGCCGGCGCGGAGGCGAACGCCGCTTCCTGGGCAAGAAGACCCAGCAAGGCTCCGATAAGCAGCAGAAGAGATATCCGACGTTTCACGTTAAAAGTATGATCCTTGGCGTTTCCCGCGTCAACTCGATTCTGGCGGGTCGGACCAATCGGTAGATGCAAGGCTGTGAATCTGGAGTCCTCCGCACTATTTTTAAGGGGTGAGCAGTTCTGGTGCGTAGTCAATCTCAGTAGGGGTTGTTGAGTGCTCGAACCCGGAGGTCGTAATCAGCGGCTTGCGGGCGTGTATGGCTTTGTCCTCGACTTCCCCGAACTTCATTGGGCTGCGCAATCGCGTGGTTTTCTAAACAGGGGAAATATAATGAATATTCGATACTATCGCGTGTCAAAGAGTCGTGCGGTGCATGGCGCTTCGCTGGCGGCGATCGCAATGGGGTTTGCGATGCCCTCGCACGCTCAGGAAAGTCAGTCTGAGGGCCTTACCGAGATCATCGTAACCGCTGAGAAGCGTGAGGAAAATTTGCAGTCGGTTCCGGTCTCCGTGACGGCAATGACCGGCGAGGCGCTCACCGCGACGGGCATATCCAACGTCGAGGACCTGCAATTCTTCGTGCCGGGTGTTTCGATTACCAACGACTCAATGGCGATCATCAATATTCGCGGGATTGGGACTTCCGCGTTCGGCGTCGCAACCGACCCCAGCACGACCGTCCATTACGACGGTGTCTATATTTCGCGCCCGACAACGAGCTATCAAGACCTGTTCGACGTCGAACGCATCGAGGTGCTGCGCGGCCCGCAAGGCGTGCTTTTTGGTCGCAACTCTGCCGGCGGCACCCTCAATATCATCTCCAAAATGCCGACCGAGGAACTGAGCGGCACGCTTGGACTCACCATCGGCAATTATGAGAAGCGCTCCGCCAGCGGGACGATTTCCGGGCCGCTCGGTGAAGGCGTCCGGGGCCGCATCACGTTGCTCGCGAACCAGCGCGAAGGCATCTACCGCGACATCGTCTCGGGGCGGCGCTATCAGAATGAGGACAATCTCGCGGGGCGGTTGACCCTGGCTATCGACGCCAGCGATCGTCTTGAGATCGTGCTGCGGGCAGATGCGAGTCGTGATCGCGAAACCGGAGCGCGGTCGGTGCGGCCCTTTTATCCGCAGGGTTTCATCGATGCGGGTGCGACCATCCCGGCCAATTACAGGGAGGCTGCGCTCGACCGCCTGCCGCGCTACGATGTCGATGCCTGGGGCGCCTCCTCGACGATGAACTGGGATGGTGGACCGGTCACGATCCGCTCGATCACCGCGCTCCGCAAAAGCAAGGTCGTCCAGGCACTCGACGTCGATTCGACCGACCTCTTCCTCCGCGACATTGAGTTCTACGAGCGCTCGCGCACCTTTACGCAGGAGTTCCAACTCCTCAACAACGATGCAGACAAGCTGCGCTGGATCGTCGGCGCCTTTTATCTCAACGAGAAGGGCAATGATGAAATCCGCATCATCGAGCCTGGACGCCGGCTTGCGATCCCAGAGAATAACACGACAAATGCCTTCGCGCTCTTTGGCCAGGCAAGCTACGAATTCTTCGAACGGCTTCGGCTGACGGGTGGTCTGCGTTACTCCTATGAAAAGAAGGATTTTGCCTATCAAATCTTCCTGAACGGGAACCAGGTCGATGCCGGCCAACCCAAATCATCGTGGACCGCCTGGACCCCGAAAATCGGGATCGATTACGATGTCAGCGATGATGTCATGGCCTATGCGTCGGCAACCCGCGGATTCAAGTCGGGCGGATTTCAACTGGGCGACGGCAACCCGTTCCTGCCGGAATATGTATGGAGCTATGAGGTCGGCCTGAAATCGACCCTCCTTGACCGGCGGCTTCGCGCGAACTTCTCGGCCTTCTATTATGATTATACCAATCTCCAGGTGGTCGAATATAACAATGGCGTCGCCAGCACGACGAATGCCGGTAAGGCGACGATTAAGGGGGTCGAGGCCGAGTTCATGGCGCGTCCGCTTGATCGGCTGACGCTCACATCGACGATCGCTTATCTCGATGCCCGCTACGACGTCTATTTTGATGATGTTGGTGGGAGCCTCAGGGGCAACCGCCTGCCGAATGCGCCGCAGTGGAACATCACCCTTGGCGGCGAATATAAGGCACCACTCGGGGACGGAACGCTGACATTGCGGACCGATGTGTCATGGCGCGACAGCGTCTTTTTCAAGCCAAACAACAATCCGCTCTTCTCAGGAAACGCTACGACACTCGTCAACGGTCGTGTTGCATGGCAGCCTGGGAGCGAGGCTTGGGAAATTGCGCTTTATGGCCGAAACCTGACCGACGAGCGATATGTGAGCTACAGCACGATCGGGACGGACGCGAACGGTGTTTCGAATCCGACCCTGCCGCTCTACATCTACGGCGAGCCGCGTCAGTACGGACTGCAGCTGCGCTATTTCTTCTGAGCTCCTCGTTCTGCGAGGTCCCCGGCGGCACCCCTGCGGCCGTCGGTCCTCCCGGGCGCTAACGTGCCCGGGAGGAATATCTCTTCTGGACGCAGGTCATCGTATGCTCGTCACTCCAGGGGCGCTGTCGCATGGCCACATCGGAAACAAGGATGATGGGACGCTGAGCGGGTCAGGGCGATTTCCACGAGCAGATCAGAGCAGTCTGATCCTGAACGCCAGCCACGCGTGAAATTTTCGTGTTTTGCGAGCGCCGCGAACGTCACAACGATGCAATGATCGATTGGTTTGGAACGGAACCCTGTTCTCGGAGCCTCAAGGCAATTGATGGGCAATCGCCTTAATCGCCTTCAGGCCCGATCCGAAGCGGGCGATGGCGGTCCGGTGCCGCTCGAGTTCGCTATACGGCAGGTAGGAGATGTCGAGATCTCCGATCCGGCTGAATGCCGGGCGTCGGAGCTGGGCGCGGACATCTGCTTCTCGGGCGTCGGGTGCAACAAGGAAAAGTGCCGTCGATAAATGAAGATTCTCGCTGCTCAGCGCGAGATCGAGCATGCGGACAATTCCGGAATAGATGGATGTCGAATGCTCTACTTCGAATGCCGCCGCGACCGTAGCGGTCGAGTGATCGAGCCAAAGAACGTCGATCAGCCTTATTGCATCGCTTCCCTTGGCGGTTGCGATGGCATGCGGCAAGCTATCGAGACATCGAGAACCGAGCGGCAAGCCCTCATGAAGGCGCCCCCGGTCGTTTGCCGCTATCCAGACGTCATATCCCAGTGCAAGCCCGAGATCTCGAAGCCAGGATTGGATTTCGCCGTGCGTCCGGTCGCTCTCTTTCTGATTTGCAATAGCCTTGTCGAGCTTTTGCGTCTGCGCGCGCGTTTCGTCCAGCATGGCAGTCCAGTCGCGCGCGTTTTCGGTCGAATCGCTGCGCGGCGGGGCCGGAAACCTTCCCGATCCGATATCGAACAGCAGCCCGCCAATGGCCCCCAAGTCGTTGGAGAGAAGATCACGGTAGCGGTCGTTGAGATCGAGTATGCCAGCGCGCATGGCCAGGAAATGCTCCCAGCTGCCAAGCTTCACATTGGCACCCGTCACCGCGTTGTAGCCCTTGACGATTGCCGTGTTGAAGGGAGGCACAAGAGTGGGATGCAGAAAATAGAGAAGATTGGCTACCGCGGGACCCAACCCTTTGATCTTCTGTCTATCGATTGCGTGGATCCCGGCGACGACTTCTTCCGCAGTATCGCAGCAGGAGCAATGGTGAAGAAGTCTGCCAAAGGCTCGTTGATTGTCGGCGTTCTCGTAGATGTCGGGGATTCTGAGTTTGGGCTTCCACAAGAAGGCATGATCCGCACCTTTGAAAATCTGTCGTTGTTCGGCGACCGAATGAACAATGATCTCCAATGACGAACCCCGATATGCCGCTCCGAAGGTGCCGGCCTCGATTTCGGCGACGACCTGCGAGATTCCTCTTCTGATCGAACGAAAATTCTTCAGTCGTTCCTCCCATAGGAACCAGCTTTGATAGGTCGAGCCGGGATCGCCGCGCCAGCGCTCGATCAGTTCGCGGACAAGGTCGCGCTCCATGTGCATAGCCCCGCTAAATCCATTCCGAATTGCTGTTTTCCACCTGCGACTAGCCGCGCCAAGACAATTCGCTGGCTCCGGCCCGTAGCGAAAGTCGAGACCTTCCGTCCCACCGGCAAAGTAGAGGGATGTCGGAGGTCGGAACGTGTCGATTCACCCCGGTGCTGTATGATTGTCGATGACGTCAGTGCCCAGCGTGTTCGCCCGCCCCACTTGGTTCCTGACTCGCGCCTTCAGCCTTGGTCATGCCCTTCATCATCGCGTCGTGGTCCATTGGCGCATCCTGCGTCATAGCCTGATACTGTGCCGGCGACAGGCCCGGGAGTTTTCGGACAAACGCGACCATATCCCAGATAAGACGATCATCATGCGTTTTCCCCCAAGCCGGCATGGCGGTCATCTTGATTCCATGCTTGATAATCCAGAATTGCTCCGAAGCCGAACGATCCGAACCTTTGAACAGGATGGGCGCCTGCGGATACAGCCCTTGACTCATCTCGGTTTTTTCCATTCCAGGCGCCAGATGGCAGCCGCTGCACATCTCCGTGTACAGTCCGGCGCCCGATGCAATTCGCGCCGGAGCCGCCAAATCTGTCGGCACCGCGATCGATCCGGACCGGGCTGCGATGGATTGCTCCCTGAATGTTTCCATGACGCTGTAAGTCATCCGGCTATGAGGTGCGTCGGCCGCAATGTTATACAGGCCGAGATAAACGGTGATTGCTCCAGCGCCAGCTATGAAGGCAACTGCCACGAGCGTGAACACCAAGCTTGGCATATGCTTCCGGAAATCGAAGTTTCGAAAACGCTCCATCATCTATCTCCCTCAAAAAACAGGCGTTGAGCTGTGAAGCCGAACGCGATGTAAACGCTGCTCATAGATGATACGCACCGCAACGCGTTTTCCCTTGTCGCAAAAGAGGCAGGTGGTTTCGGCACTTGCCGCGTAGAGGCATTTCCGGGCGCCCACTCTCGATCGGACTCATGCGCTTCGTTCGGGCGCGGGCTTGGCGAGGCCTGAAGGATGTGCTTGGCCTGCGAGCCCCGAGGTGAGTCCTTTCTTCACCCGGTCAGGCGCCGCCCGCCGGCCGCACCTTGGGCTTTCGTGAGGAGCTGTGCAGATTGAAAATCTGCCACTTTCCGTTTTCCCGTTTGAGGACGCTCGTAGCGACGCCATCCCGTTCGATTGTCTCGCCGCTCCCGAGCACGATCGAGAAGCTGTAGGTCTCCGTCGCGATTGCTACATCGCCTTCGCTCCGAACGGAAATCTTGTAGTTGCGGAAGGTGAAGGATTTGAACTCCTTGAGTTCGGGACCGAGGTGATGGTCGCGATAATGGGCGAAATTCCCTTCGACGCCGCCCGACTCGAATATCTGGGCGTCTGGCGCGAAGAGTGCCTCGACTCCGGTCAGGTCCCGCTTTTCCATCGCTGATTTATATTGCGCGAGCGCTGCAGCAACGCTTTGATAATCCGCAGGCTCGATTGCCTGAGCCGGGACGGCCACCAGCATACCCAATGCTATCGCTGTAATCGTCAGTCGTCTCATATCATTTCCCCTTGTTGCGTCTTCACTTCACGAGTGTCTTCGGCGGTTTCGATTAGATTTTGGCAAAGCGCAGCCGCAGCGAATTGGCAATGACGCTGACGGACGAGAGCGCCATCGCGGCGGCGGCGATGATCGGCGATAGCAGCAGCCCAAAAATGGGATAAAGTACGCCCGCCGCCACGGGTATGCCCGCGACATTATAGGCAAAGGCGAAGAAAAGATTCTGGCGGATGTTCGCCATCGTCGCATGGCTGAGGTGCCGCGCCCGCACGATGCCCAAAAGGTCGCCGCGCAGTAGCGTGATGCCCGCGCTTTCGATGGCGACATCGGTTCCCGAGCCCATCGCGATGCCGACGTCGGCGGCGGCGAGCGCGGGGGCGTCGTTGACCCCGTCGCCTGCCATGGCGACGATCCGGCCTTGCTCGCGCAGCCGCTGGACGACCGCGCTCTTCTGGTCGGGGAGGACATCGGCTTCGACGTCGTCGATGCCGAGGCGCCGCGCGATCGCCTCGGCGGTGACGAGATTGTCCCCAGTGAGCATGATGACCTTGATTCCAGCTTCGCGCAGCGCCGCAAGCGCTTCGCCTGTCGTCTCCTTGACCGGATCGGCGATGGCGATGACGCCTGCGGCCTTGCCGTTGACCGCGATGTAGATCGCGGTCGCACCGTCTCCGCGAAGACGGTCGGCCGCTTCGGTGAGCGCGCCCAGATCGACGTCATATTCTTCGAGAAAGTTCGCATTGCCGAGGACGATCGCCTTGTCGTCGATGGCGCCGACGATGCCCTTGCCGACCGGCTGGTCGACTCCCGATGGCTCAACGAGCGCGAGGCCCCGGTCTTCGGCCGCCTTGACGATCGCGGCCGCCAATGGATGTTCGCTGCTGCGCTCGAGGCTCGCGGCAATCCGGAGGAGGTCCTGCTCCTCGAAGCCGTCCGCGACTTCAATGGCGACGACCGAGGGCTTGCCTTCGGTCAGCGTCCCGGTCTTGTCGACGACGAGCGTGTCGACCTTCTCCATCCGTTCAAGCGCCTCGGCATTCTTGATCAGCACACCGGCTTCGGCGCCGCGCCCCACGCCGACCATGATCGACATCGGCGTTGCGAGGCCGAGCGCGCATGGGCAGGCGATGATCAGCACCGAGACGGCCGCGATCAGACCATAGGCCATGGCGGGCGCAGGGCCGAGAAGCGACCAGACGACGAAAGCGGCAATGGCGAAGACGATGACGCCGGGCACGAACCAGCCTGAAACGGTATCGGCAAGACGCTGGATCGGCGCCCGGCTGCGCTGCGCGTCGGCGACCATCTGTACGATCCGGGCGAGCATCGTGTCGCGCCCGACCTTCTCGCTGCGCATGAGCAGGCCGCCGGTCTGGTTGATCGTCCCGCCGATGAGCGCCGCGCCGGCTTCCTTGGTGACCGGCATCGACTCGCCCGTGACCAACGACTCGTCGACCGTTCCGCCGCCTTCGAGGATGATGCCATCGACCGGGACTTTTTCGCCCGGGCGGATACGCAGCATGTCGCCAACCGCGACGTCCTCGAGCGCGACCTCTTCGTCGCTCCCGTCAGCGCGGACGCGCCGGGCGAGCTTCGGCGTCAGGTCAAGGAGCGCGCGGATTGCGCCGCTCGTCGTCTCGCGGGCCCTGAGTTCGAGCACCTGCCCGAGCAGCACCAGCACCGTGATGACCGCCGCGGCCTCGAAATAGACCGCCACCGATCCGTCGGCCGCGCGGAACGCGTCCGGGAAAATCTGGGGCGCGAGCGCCGCGATCATGCTGTAGCCCCAGGCGACGCCCGTCCCCATCGCGATGAGGGTGAACATATTGAGGCTCTTGTTGCGGATCGAGAGCCAGGCGCGATCGAAAAAGGGCCAGCCCGCCCACAGCACAACGGGCGTCGCGAGGAGCATCTGAATCATGTTGCTCGTCTGACGACCGACATATTGGTGGAGACCCGTCATGTGGCCGCCCATCTCGAGCGCGAAGACGGGAAGGGCGAGCAAGAGCCCGACCCAGAAACGTCGCCGCATATCGCGATATTCTTCGCTGGGGCCGTCCGATGCGGTCGGCATGACAGGCTCAAGTGCCATGCCGCAGATGGGGCAGCTTCCGGCACCGGCCTGCTGGATTTCGGGATGCATCGGGCAGGTCCAGATGGCGCCCTCGGGCGCATCGGCTGCGGCCGGCTCGCGTTTTGCAGCATAGCGATCGGGATCGGCCTCGAACTTCGCGAGGCAGCCTGCGCTGCAAAAATAATGATGTTCGCCGCCGTGCGTCGCAATGTGAGACGTCGTGGCCGGGTCGACCGTCATGCCGCAGACTGGATCGGTCGTGCTCCCGCTGCCTTTTTCCGCGCCCTGATGATCGTGCACCGTCGCCGCTCCCGTACATGTTTGATGCCCGCCTGATGGCGGGGCCGTCCGAGCGCCACCGGTCGAGTTCGCCGATGGCGTCTTTCCTGGCGGTTCCAGAATGGAGCCGCTCCTATCGATACGCAAGAACGGGGGTTATCCCTTGGATTTCTTTGCCCCGTGCGGCTAGGTCCGGGGCTTGCCGGCTTCGATGATGACGATCGCACCGGTTGGCGTGCGAAACGTCTCAAGTTCGCGAACATCGCGAAAGCCGGCCTCTCTCATCAGCACCGGGAGCAATCCATCGGCATTGGGCTGGGTGTCCTGGACGCCATCGAGTTGCTGGATCGTCAGGCGAAACAGTAGCCGCATTAGGCGGCTGCGCTGTTCCCCATAGTCGGCGACATAGAGTTTGCCGCCGGGCGCGACCACCTGCCAGGCCTCGCGTAGCAGACGTGCCTTTTCCTCAAGCCCGACCTGATGAAGGACGAGGCAGATCGCTATCTTGGCAGGCGAGGGCCAGTCATCGATCGCCGAAGCCGCGAAAAAGCCAACGCGAAACTCCGGCGGTGGAACAATCTGCGCGGTCTTGCTTCGGGCAATTTGCGTCGCAGCCTCGTCGGGGTCGATACCAAGATAGCGGACGTCCCGGCTATGGCGGGAGATCGCCAGCGCGAGATTTCCCGTACCCGAGCCGATGTCGAGAATGACGTCACCCTCGGCGAGCGCCATATGGTGAACGAGACGGTCGCGCCACACGCGCTCGCGCGTGGTCACCGCGACGCCGAAATCATAAAAGGGCGTCAGGAAGTGATATCCTGCCGCTGGCGTGTAGGAACTCGCTACGGGTATCGGGTCGGGCATGGCCGTCTCCTTTCGACGTTTTTGCTTGCCGCTGGATTGCGGTTACGCGCGAGTCTCGACGAGACGTTTAGGCGCGAGCTGGCGCGTCGGTCTTGAATGTTTCGCCGGAGCTAGGCGCGTGCGGCTCAGGGCACGGTTTCGAAAGCGAAGGCGCTGAGGCCGGCCGAAGGCGTCACTCCGAGCCATTGGGCGCAGCGGCGCGTGAAGTGCGACTGATCGGCAAAGCCTCCCGCCGCCGCGGCGTCCGCGAGACCTCCGCCGCCGACCAGCGCCCGCACTGCGCGTTGAAGCTGGAGCCATTGCAGCAATTTGGCCGGAGGCACACCGAAGTCGCGGCTGACGATTTCGCGCAGGCGCGAGGATGAGAGGCAGGCAACGTCGGCCAAGGCGCGGGCAGTCGACAAATCATCGGGGGCCGCGAGCGCCTCAGACAGGCGTGCATCCACCGGACGCGCCTGCGACCGGTCGAGATAGTCGGACGCCCAGCGCTTCGCGTCCGCGCCGCTTGCGATATCGCATAGTCCCGCTGCCTCTACCGGCATCAACAGGACAGGCGCCGATCCGATGGACAGCCGGGTGCCGACACGAAAAAGCGGGTCGAGATAAAATGATCGCACGAGGGCACCTGGCGGCCCCAGGCGGTGCCGGACTTGCGACGCTATGACTACCGCATGTCCGGCAGGGACTATCATGTCGGCATCGCCGGAAATTTCGAGGTCGCGTTCGACGGCGAGGCTGATCTGATGCGCCACATGGCTATGGGGACGGCTGGTCCCGATGCGCGCATCGATCAATGCCCAGCCGGTCCCGAGCATGATCGAACCCGACCAGGAGGCGACGCCGGCGGTCAAACCGGATCGGAGGTGATGAACGGCTCGAGCGTCCCGAACCAGGCAACCAGCGCGAGAATGGCGAGCGCGGCCGCCGCTTCGATGATCAGGCTCCTGCGCATGGCCGCGAGCGCTGCATCTGGATCGGAATCGACGCTGTCTGCATCGTCGCCCGCCGCCGCCGCGAGCGCAGGCGTCAGTCGCCAGCGATTGGCGGCCGCGAGCGCAAGCATCAATGCGAACAGCGCGAGCTTGGCAAGGAGCAATTGGCCATAAGGCGAGCTGAGAGACCGGCCGAGATTCTCGGCGCCGACGATCATCTGGCTATTGATGAGGCCGGTGGCGGCGATGACGAGGACGCAGATCGTGCCGACGCGCGAAAATTGATCGAGGCTCCGCGCCGCAATTTGGAGTCCGCCCGGCGATTCGCGGAGACGTTGTGGCGCGATCAGGATTAGGAACGCGCCGATCGCGCCGATCCAGACCGCGGCTGCGATCAGGTGCAATATGTCACTGAACCGGTGCACGGTCCCCGCAGTGCCCTCGGTCGCGCCCGCGTGGCCCGCCCAGACCAAGGTCGCGACGGCGACCGAGCCGGCAAGGGTGAGTATGGCGGCTGCGATTGTCGGCCGGCGTGTCATCCAGACTGCCGCCGCCAACGCAAGGAGCAGAGCGGCGCTCCGATAAATCCAGGCCATGCCGACCTCGGTTTCGCGAACCAGATCCCAAAAGGGTTGAAGCTCCAGGGAGAGGATGCCCACGCCCTGCATCGACGCCGCGAGCACGCCCATTCCGAGGGTGGAGACGAGCAGCCCAATGGTGCAGAGCCACCGTTCTGCGCGCCAGATCGCGGCCATCATCGGCTGCGGCGCAAGGCGTTCGCTCCGTGTCAGCGCATAGAGCGGGAACGCCGCAAGGCCGGCGACGAGCATCAGGTCCGCATAAAGTGCGAACCTGATGCCGATCAGGACGGGGTCTCCCAACGCCTTACTTTACGGTGAAGCTGAATTCGCTACCCATGCGATGGGTGTCGGCGCCCGCCGCCGACCATGTGACCTTGTAGGTTCCGGCCGTCAGCGGTCGCTTGAGCATGAGCATTGCCGACTTGCCTTCTTTGCCCATCATCGACGAGTAAGGCACCTTCATCGGCGCATGATTGGCCATGCCGGGCATTCCGGTCATGACAAGCTCGGTCTTGAGGGTCGAGGTGATCACCTTTTCGTTGAATTGCAGATTGACCGACATGACCTTAGAAACGGTCGAATTGGCGGCCGGCGTCGAGCCGACGAGCTTGGTGTGCGCGCTCGCTGCGGTCGGCATGAGAAGCAGTGCGAAAGCCGCCGCTGCAGAGGGGAGAAAAGACTTGAACATAAAAACCTCCAAATGGTTGTCCGTCTTGTCTATACGCAGGATGTCGGCATGGCCCTCAATATTCTGGCATAATATTATGGTTTGAGGGATGAAGCGCTTCGGCGCGTATGTACAATAATGGAAAGTTTTGAAGAGAAGATCGATGGATAAGGAGCTTGGCATTTTGAACAGGATCGATCTACCCGCAGCGCTCGACGCGCTCGATGATCGCATCATGGGCGCATTGGCGATCCGCCGGCGCGAAGCGGTTGCGATGCGCCGCCTGATGGCGCTGGCAGCCTTTGTTTCGCTCGGCGGCGGCATCGTTGCGGGGAGCGCAGTCCCCCAGTCGGCAGTTGCGGCAAGTCCCTTTGCACCCTTCGGTCCGCCGAGCACACTGGCGCCTTCCACCTTGCTGGACGTGCGGTAACGATGCCTTCGCGCCGCCTTCTTCTCGTCGCGCTCATCGCTTTCGCTGCTGCCATGGCTGGTGTTTTCGTCGGTCGCGTGGTGTCGGATGCGCCGAAAGCTAACGAGACCGAACTGCATGCCCTTCTCCACGGCGAACTCGACCTGACCACGGAGCAGGAAGCGAAGCTCGAACGGATCGAGGCCGATTTCTCGGGCCGCCGCCGGGCGCTCGAGCTTGAGATGCGCGCTGCCAATGTCAGGCTCGCGCAGGCGATCGAGGCCGAACATGGCTATGGGCAGCAGGTTACTAAGGCGGTCGACGAGACCCACGAGGTGATGGGCGGCCTGCAAAAGGAAACGCTCCAGCATCTTTTCGCAATGCGCGGGGTCCTCAATCCCGGTCAGGCGGAGATGTTCGACAAAAGCGTGGTCAAGGCGCTGACCGCCGACGCGCGGTGAGCGCTGACCTATCGCAGTGTAGCGACCAGGACCTGGCGATCCTCGCTCGCGCACACCGCGAGGATGCGTATCGCGAATTTCTGCGCCGTTACAAAGCGGGCGTTTATCGGCTCATCGTCAGGCAGATCGGCGATGCCGACGAGGCGATGGACCTGACGCAGGAAGCCTTCGTCGCCGGCTTCTCGGCGCTCGATCGCTATGATGGGGATCGCCCCTTCCGCACTTGGATAGCTCATATCGCGCTCAACAAATGTCACGACTGGGCGCGCCGACGAAAGGTGCGTGCCTTTTTCTCCCGTGCGCTCCCGCTTGAGAGTGCGCATCACATAGCGAGCGATGGACCTGCGCCGGACTCTGTGGCGACCGATAGGCGAGAACTCGCCAGGGTTCGTGGGGCGATCGACCAATTGCCGCAGAGTTTACGCGAGGTATTGCTCCTTCGCGGCGTCGACGAAGTCAGCCAAGCCGAAACCGCGGTGATTTTGCGGGTCAGCGAGAAGACGGTTGAAACCCGCCTTTATCGCGCGCGAACCAAGCTCAGGGAGTTGCTTGCGGGAACCACGGCGAGGGTAGGGGGTTGAGGTCCCAGATGCCCATTCGTGCAGCGTCTCCTCATCGTCCGGCATATTTATTGAGGGGCAGCCGTGTCGCCTGCGTATAGCTTTAGGAACACTCAGTAACGGTCGGGAAGAATATGCAGATGGAAAGGCGTCGGTTTGTCAGCGGAGCTTTGGGCGGAGGAGCGGCTGCGGCGATGGCCGCGTGGTTCCCGGCTTGGGCCCAGCCGGTGTCGCCCGGCATCACCGCGCCGCTGCCGACGGTGTCGGGCAACGATATTACGCTGCGCATCGCACGCCAGACAATGCGGATAGACGGCAAGCTGAGCCGTGCGATTGGGATCAACGGCACAGTGCCGGCGCCGCTGGTACGCCTCAAGGAAGGACAGACGGCGAAGCTCACCGTCGTAAATGACCTCGACGAGGACAGTTCGATCCATTGGCACGGCTTGATCCTGCCGTTCCAGATGGACGGCGTGCCGGGCGTCAGTTTTCCTGGCATCAAGCCGCGCTCGAAATTTATCTATGAATTCCCGGTCGTCCAGTCGGGAACCTACTGGTATCACAGTCATTCGGGCCTGCAGGAACAACTCGGCCACTATGGCCCGATCGTCATCGATCCGGCGGGCGCCGATCCGATCGGCTACGACCGCGAGCATGTCGTGGTGCTGTCCGACCACAGCCAGATCTCGCCCGAGGCGATCTTCCGAAAGCTCAAGGTCAATCCCGGCCATTTCAATATGCAGCGTCAGACGCTGTCCGGCCTGCTCGCCGGCAAGGATCAGCCGCTCAAGGAACGCATCGACTGGGGCAAGATGCGGATGGATCCGACAGATGTCGCCGACGTCAATGGTTCGACTTACACCTTCCTCGTCAACGGCCACGGCCCGCGCGACAATTGGACTGCGCTTTTCAGCCCGGGTGAGCGCGTGCGGCTGCGTATCGTCAATGCGTCCGCGATGACGATCTTCAACGTCCGCATCCCGGGCCTCAGAATGACCGTCGTGCAGGCCGACGGGCTCAATGTCGTACCGACCGAGATCGACGAATTCCAGATCGCGGTCGCCGAAACTTACGACGTCATCGTTACCCCCATCGAAGATCGCGCTTATACGCTGGTCGCCGAGGCCAACGACCGCTCGGGTATGGGCCGCGCCACGCTCGCGCCGCGCGCCGGCATGGTCGCCGAGGTGCCGCCGCTGCGCGAGCGTCCGCTTACAACCATGAAGGACATGGGCATGGGCGACATGGACATGTCGGGCGGTTCGATGGCTGGCATGGATCATAGCGGCATGGCGATGGGAGCCGAAAGCGGGGCGGCAGCAATGGAGATGCCCGCAGGCGAGTCGATGCCGGGCATGGAAATGCCCGGTGCCGCTGCGCCCGCTGCCGGAGCGATGGCAGGAATGGACCATGGCAGCATGAAAATGCGGGACTTCTCGGTCGCCCCGCAAGTCGACAAGAATCCTGGGGTTCAGACGATTTCCCCTATGCCATCGGATCGCATGGGCGAGCCAGGGCAGGGGCTTGAAAACGCGGGTCACAAGGTGCTGACCTATCACGATCTTGTGGCGCTCGAACGCAATCCCGATGTCCGCGCCGCCGAACGGTCGCTCGACATCCATCTGACCGGCAACATGGAACGCTTCATGTGGTCGTTCGACGGCGTCAAGATGTCCGATTACCATGAGCCGATCCCATTCATCGAAGGCGAGCGGGTGCGGATCAATCTCATCAACGATTCGATGATGAGCCATCCTATTCACCTGCACGGTCATTTTTTCGAACTGGTTACTGGCAAGGGCGACCGATCGCCGCGCAAGCATACGGTGCTCGTCCAGCCTGGCGGGACCGCGAGCTTCGACTTTACGGCCGATGCAGTCGGCGATTGGGCGTTCCATTGCCATCTGCTCTACCATATGCACGCCGGGATGATGCGCGTCGTCAGCGTCCGTCCGCGGGGAGAAGCGGCATGACGCGCACAGCTCTTTTTCTAGCCGGCACCGCCGCGCTTGCGTTCGCGTCTCCCGCTGCCGCGCAATCGATGGATCATTCATCGATGCCTGGTATGACGATGCCGGTCGAACCTAAAAAGCCCGTCGCCGAGACGGTGCCAGTCGCGCAGCCCCAATCCGAACCCGCGCCCATGCCCGAAATGGATCATGGCAATATGCCCGGCATGGAGATGAATCAGGCAGACACGGGCGCGCCCGCCTGTGCTCCGGAGCATGCGGCGATGGGCCATTGCGCGGCGGAACCAGAGCCGTCGAAGCCCGCGATGACAATGGACGAACCGGCCGCCGCGCCGGCCGACCCCGACTGCCCACCCGAGCATGCGAAAATGGGGCATTGCACACCGAAGGCAGGTACGACGAACGAACCGACCGCCGGCGCGGCCGGCACTGACCTTGCACCGGGCGACGCCCCCGCGCCAGCACCACCGGGCAATTGGTATGCCGATCGCGTCTATCCCGCGGCCGAGATGGACCGGTCGCGGCACGAGATGATGAAGGAGAATGGCGGGCAAACCACCGCGTTCATCAGCTTTAATCTCGCCGAATATCAGGCACGCAAGGGCCGCGATGGTTTCCGCTGGGATGGCGAGGCCTGGTACGGCGGCGACATCAACCGGCTTACGATCAAGAGCGAAGGCGAGGGCCTCCTAGGTGAAGGCATCGAGAGCGCCGAAGTGCAGGCGCTCTACAGCCGGGCCATCGGACCTTATTTCAACGCGCAGGCGGGTATCAGGCAAGACCTTGGACCCGGTCCCGACCGCACCTATGCGACGATCGGCTTCGAGGGGCTCGCGCCCTATTGGTTCGAAGTTGAGGGCGCGCTTTTCCTCTCGAACAAGGGTGATCTGCTCGCTCGGCTCGAAGGCTATTACGACCAGCGCATTACGCAGAAACTGATCCTCCAGCCGATGGCAGAGGCTAATTTCGCCCTGCAGGACGTGCCCGAGACCGGCATCGGCTCGGGCTTGTCCGACTTCGAACTTGGGCTGCGGCTACGCTACGAGATCGTAAAGGAATTTGCGCCCTACGTCGGCGTCGAATGGGCGCGCAAGGTCGGCGACACGGCGCGATTTGCGCGTACGGCAGGAGAAGATGCAGACAGCGTGAGTCTCGTCATGGGGGTGAGACTCTGGTTCTAGTTTTGTGGGGCGGCATTAGTCTAGGAGAAAGGCATGAAACCAGCCTATCGCAGCCTCGCTCTGCAGACGATCGTCAGCGGGATCATCATGTATCTCGTGATGTTCGTCATGATCGATCGGCTCTCGAGCTTCTACAACAATCTCAACATGGTCTACATGACGCTCATGATGGTGTCGCCAATGGTCGTGCTGATGATCCTTGCGATGCGCGACATGTTCCCCTCGAAGCGGCTGAATACGCTCCTCCTATTGGGATCGGCTTTGGCCTTTTTTGGAAGTTTCGCGCTCATCCGGACCCAGACGACGATCGGCGACACGGCTTTTCTCCGCTCGATGATTCCGCATCATTCGGGCGCCATCCTCATGTGCGAGCAAGCGAAGCTCTCGGATCCCGAAGTCCGGCAGCTTTGCAGCGGCATCATCGCTGGCCAAAGGTCGGAGATCGATCAAATGAAGCAAATTCTGGAGCGAAAATGAGCACGACGTCTGTTTATACCCGGCGCGGGCTTCTCGGACTTTTTGCGGTGGTCGGCGGAGCGGCTTTGGCGGGGTGCGATCGCAAGCCCGCCGCCGACGTTGGGGTCTCCGAGGCAACCGGCTCCAGTTCGCCAGTCAAAGGCAAGGTGGGTATGCCCATGCTCGTCTATCGGGACCCCGAGTGCGGTTGCTGTGAAGCCTGGGCCGATATTGCCCGCACCGCGGGTTATGCGGTGACCGTCGAGAACCGCGCGGACATGGCAGCCGTAAAGAAGCGATATGGCGTGCCTGACGAGCTCGCTTCCTGCCATACGGTCGTTATCGGCGGCTATGCGATCGAGGGTCATGTACCGATGCGACATGTCGCAAGGCTCCTCCGCGACAAGCCGCGCGACATTCGCGGAATAGCCGTGCCCGGAATGCCGCGCGGGTCTCCGGGGATGGAAATGCCGGACGGCAATGCGGACGCGTTCGAAGTGATGGCGTTCGGCAGCGACGGCAAGGTTTCGGTATTCCGCGCATGACCTGCCGGAACAACAAGTGGAGACTGATATGACGAGATTCATTCCCCTATCCGGCGCTGCTGCGCTGATGCTTGCGTTGGCAGGATGCGGCGCCGAGCCTGCGCAGGAGAGTGTCGCGACACCGGAACAGAGCGAGGTTCCGGCTGATGAGGCTCCTCCGATGGTCGAGACCATGCCTGCTGCAGAGGCGGCGGCAACCGCTGCTGACCCGGCGGAAGCGGCTGAAGTGACCCGGCCTCCCGAGAAATCCCGACCTAAACAAGAACCGAAAGTGGCTGTTCCGCCTCGGGCAAAGGCCATGCCGGAAGCGCTGAAACCGGTCGATCCCGAACCCGACCCGCATGCCGGCCACGACATGGACAAGATGTGACAGTCTGATTCCGGTCTCGTGATGCCGTAGCCTGGGGGGCGCTTGCGTTTACGTGAAGCGAAAGACCCCAAGGCGCGATGATTCGAAACCGCAGGAAAATCCTCATCAAGCCCCGTCGCCGTGCTGTGACGATCACCAACGCATCGTCGGGAGCCTGATCGACTTGCAAAAGGGCGGGCGTCACGACGATGACCGTCGCTGAAGGCCACATCTTGTTTCAATCTCAATCTACGAAGACCTTGCTAACCGTCTTCGGCATTCAGACGACTCCAAAGCCGGACAATAAAAAGTTTTCATGGTTGGCGTTCGCTCTCCCCAGGTTAGCTGGACAAGCGATTGTGTATTGCCGTCGCCGCCTTGGCAGCTTGGCCGGACGCCACGGCAATTTGATCTAGCCCTTCAACAATGTCGCCTGCGGCGAATAAACCGCTGATCGTTGTTTGCTGGTGCTCATCGACGACGATACAAGCTGACTCGCTCAATTTTGCGCCCACCATTCGCGCCAATTTCGAGTTCGCTGAGGTTCCAAGAGCAACGTATAGCGTGTCGAATTGTAGGTACTGACCATCAGCCAGAGTTACGCCAATATCCTGATCATTGACCGAAAAGTCGCGAACGGGTATCTGTTTGATAATGATACCATTTTGAGTGAGGTTTGTGCTTTCGGTTTTTGAAAGCTGTGAAACCTCCTGCGTGAGCAAAGTCACACTTTCGCTATAATGGCGGACGAACATCGCCTCGGCCGCGCCATGTTCAGAACAGCCAAGTACAGCAACTCTCTTGCCGCGGACTTCGTAGGCGTCACAGATTGGACAATAGCGTATAAGCCCGTAGGCAACCCCCCGATCATGTGTTTCCTGTGGAATCCTAGGTTGATGGTTTGAAACGCCTTGCGCAAGCAATATGGTTCGCGCCTCTAAAGCTTGCGAATCCGTGCGGACGATAAAGCCAGTCTGGACCCGCTCGATGGATCTGACGGCGCCATTCACCAGTTCGGCGCCGTAACGAGCGGCGTGCTCACGCATACGCGAAAGTAGTTCCTCGCCAGATATTCCGTCTGGGAATCCGAGGAGATTATGTGTCGTCGGAATCCGAGCTGCTCGGCCTGCTCCAGCGTCGAATAGCAGCGTAGAACGCATAAATCTGCCCAGGTAGGTTGCGGCGGTCAGGCCTGCCGGTCCGCCGCCGATGATAATGCAGTCGTACATGGCCATCCTTCGCTGACGCCGGTTGTATCGTTATTATACGCGGCACACCTAGCCTGCCCTTGGAAGTGGGCGCTTTTCTCAAAAAAAGATCAAGGGAGCGAGGGGGAGGTGCAATCGATGCGTAATATAGACATAGTCCATTGGCAAAAGGGGCGGACGCGTTGGAGTTAAATAGTCCGTTTTCATTATCGATGGGCCAGGCACTCTGGGTCATCATGATTGTCGCAGGACCTCCGCTCATACTAATGTTCGTTATCGGATTCGTGACCTCGATTATCCAAACAGCCACGTCAATCAACGAGCCGACAATAAGTTTTATCCCGAAGCTTCTGGTGTTAGTCCTATTCCTCGCAATCTACGGCGCGATCGCGGGGGATCTCCTGATTGACTACACCCGCGACTTATGGATGCATATTCCCGATGATATAAGATGACAGCCAGCGATTTTTGGATGCAAGAGGTCGCTCGACCCTGGCCGCAGGCGGGAGGCAATACTAGCGTTCGCTGAGTTTAGGTCGAAGGGGGCGGCAGAGTGGCGAGCATTATAATGCTGGTGCTGTAATTGATTCAGCTTTGGGTTGAAGGGCAGCGCGGGACTTGCCAGAGTTAGAGTTCTCTGGAATCCGCGCACTGACAAGTTCGATTGATCCGACGAGGTCTCGCCTAGGATCGCGCATTTCCCTTCCAGCGCGGTGCGCACGCCGTGAGGGTGTTGAAGCCCGACGTAAAGACCATGGCACTCCGTTGCTGGCCCACCCCGAAACAGGAATCGGGCGTAGAGGCGGCGGGCTCGGCTCGAGGCCGCGCGCATGAAGCGAGAGATATAACCATATGGAATAACCATCTCGTTTGTAGCGATGAGTGGTGATTATTTCTGGTCATGCCAAGGTCGCGAAGATAGCTCGGTAGTGAAGCCGAGAGCTTTCGCAAATGGGAGGGGACCATGAGGAAATTGCTTCGCACGAGTGGCTCGATTATCGCCGTCTTGGCAGCCACATCGGCCGTCGCCGCCTTCGCGCAGGATAACGCCGAAGAGACACCGAGACCAGGAACGACGCAGAGCGAAATCGTCGTGACGGGCACGCGGCGGAACGACCTCAAGGCGGCCGATTCCGCCCAGCCGATCGACATCATTACCGGCGCCGAACTGCTCGAAAAAGGCACGGCCGACATGAACGACCTGCTTCGCACCGAAGTCCCGTCGCTCAACGTCCAGCGCCTCGTCAGCAATGACGGCGCCGTCTTCACCCGGCCCTTCTCGCTCCGCGGGCTTCCGCCGGACCAGACGTTGGTCCTCGTGAACGGCAAGCGGCGCCATCGCGGCGCGACGGTCCAGTTCACCAATGTTCCCTATATTCGCGGATCGCAGGGTCCCGACCTCTCGGCGATCCCGTCGATCGCGATCGGCCAGCTCGAGGTCCTTCGCGACGGCGCCTCCGCGCTCTACGGATCGGATGCGATCGCGGGCGTCCTCAATTTCGGTCTGCGCCGCGACCGCGAGGGCGGCCTGCTGATCGCCCGCTACGGTCAATTCTACAAGGGGGATGGCGAGGACTTCCTCGTCCAGGGTAATGTCGGGCTCCCCTTCACCGACGCCGGCTTCGTCAACATCAGCGGCGAATATGTGAACGCCAGCACGACGTCACGCGGCATCCAGCGTCCCGACGCGCAGGCGCTCATCGATGCGGGCGTCCAAGACGTACCCGTGCCCGCTCAGCGCTGGGGCAATCCCGAGTCAGAGGCGGCGCGCATTTTTGTGAATGCCGGCATCGACCTGTCGGACGAGATGGAATTCTACACCTTCGGCAACTACAGTTGGAGCCGCGGCACGACGGCTTTCTTCTACCGCCATCCCAATGCCAGCTTCATTTCCACGTCCATTCCGCTCACCAATACGCCCGGGGGGCAGCGGTTCAGCTTCCGCCAGCTCTTTCCCGGCGGCTTTACCCCGGAGTTCGGGGCAACGGTGACCGATGCCGCGCTCGCGGCTGGCCTCAAGGGCGAATTCTCCTCGGGCCTGACCTATGACCTCAGCGCTTCCTATGGCCAGAACCATGCGTCCTACCGGATCGACAATACGGTCAATCCGTCGCTTGGCCTTGCGTCGCCGACGTCCTTCAAGCCGGGACAGCTCGAGCAGCGCGAACTCGCTTTCAATCTCGATCTCACCTACCCCATTGCGATCGGCACCTCCGATCCGCTGACGCTCGCCGGCGGCCTTGAGTATCGGCGCGAGACCTATGAGATCACGGCCGGCGACATCGCATCTTGGCAGGTCGGCCCCTTCGCCTCGGTCATCGATCCCGATACCGGGAACCGGGTCGGGCTGCCGGTCGGCTCGAACGGCTTCCCCGGTTTCAGTCCCATCCAGGCCGGCGAGTTCGCGCGCAGCAACTGGGCTGCCTATACGTCGATCGAGGGCAATCTCACCGACGCGCTCCAATTCGGCCTCGCGGGCCGCTACGAGAATTATTCGGATTTCGGCTCGAAGTTCAGCTGGAAGGTCAACGGGCGATATGATTTCTCGGACGTCTTCGCCGTTCGCGGCTCGGTCAACACCGGTTTCCGCGCGCCTACCCCTGGCCAGTCGAACGCAACGCAGGTCCAGACCAACATCGACTCGGTGACCGGCGCGCCGCTGACGGCGGGCATTATCGCGCCCAACAATCCGGTCGCGCAATTCTTCGGTGCGACGCCGCTTCGGCCCGAGAATTCGTTCAACCTGGCCGGCGGCATCGTCGTGAAGCCTTCCAATCGTGTCACCTTCACGCTCGATTATTTCAACATCAAGGTTGAAGACCGGATCGCCGTATCGGGCAATTTCAATCTCACTCCGGCGCAGCGCGCGCAGCTCGCGGCGCTCGGAATTCCCGGCGGAGATTCCTTCCAGCAGGTGAGCTTCTTTACCAACTCCTTCGACAGCCGCACCCAGGGCGTCGATGCCGTGCTGACGGTCGGCTTCGACCTTGGCGGTGGCAAGGCCACGCTGGGCCTCAACGGCAATTATACCAAGACCGATGTCATCAAGGCCTCGCCGGTGATCACGGCGGACCGTGAACGGCTGCTCGAACTCGAAGGCTTCGTCCCCAAGTGGAAGGGCAATGCGTCCTTCACCTATGCGGGCGAGCGCTTCGGCTTCGTCGCGCGCGCGAACTATTATGGCAAATGGACCGACTATGGCGCGGCGCCGGCTGCCGACCAGACGGGCGGCGCCGAACTGCTGGTCGACCTCGAGCTGTCCTACCGGGTCAGCGACATGCTCAAGCTCGCGGTCGGCGGCGAGAATATCTTCGACAATTATCCCGACGTCGAGGCGCGGCAATCCCAGATTAACAACGGGATCCAATATCTCCGCTTCGCGCCGACCGGGTTCAACGGGGGCTTCTGGTACGTCCGCGCGACCGCTTCCTTCTGATCGAGGCGGGCGCAAAGCCGTGCGGCACCCCCCGTCATCAACCGGCGCCCGAGGCGAACATCTTGTCGCGGTGAGATTCGAGCATCGCGATGAAAGCGGCAGCCACTTGGGACATCGGCCTCAGTTTTGGCGTGAAGATCATATATTCGAAATGGACTTCAGGCTTAAAATCTCGGACCGTCAGGCCCCGTTCGGCATAATCCGCGGCGGTTACGGGGTTGAGGATCGAGCATCCGACGCCCTGCATGACCAGCGCGCAAATGGTCATCGCATATTGTGTCTCGATGACCATCTCCCGATTGACTCCCGCGTCCTCGAAAACGCGGTCGATGCGGTGACGGACGCTATCCTCGAGCGCGAGCGAGATGAAGGGTTCGCCTTCGAGATCGGCCGGCCGGATGACGTCCTTGGCGGCGAGCCGGTGACCGGCAGGGAGTACGCAGGCCCCGGGACAGCGCAGGAAGCGCTCCATCCTTATGCCGGGCAATTCGCGCGCCGGCGTCGCAAGCCCGATGTCGAACTGCTGGTTCGCCATCCATTGCCGCACCGTCGAGGAACTGCGGGTCTGCAACTGGACGGTGACGCCGGGATGTGTCTCGCGAAAGGCCGCGATCACGCGCGGCAGGAAACTGACCGCAAGCGCGGGGAGCGCGGCGATCCGCAGCGTACCGGTCGTCATGTTGCGGATGTCTTCCGCTACCCGCTTCAGGGCCGCGATGCCCGAGAAGCTCCGCTCGACTTCGTAGAAAAAAGCGTCGGCCTCGGGCGTCACGGTGAGCGCGCTGCCGCGCGAACGCAGGAAGAGCTGAAAGCCGAGCTGATGCTCGAGCTCGGCGAGCATCTTGCTCACCGCGGGTTGCGACAGGTTGAGCGACTGCGCGGCCTGGGTGACCGATCCCGAGAGCATCACGGCTCTGAAGGCTTCGAGGTGACGCAGGTTCATCGGACATCGCTCCCTATAGCTATTTCTTATGGCACTAGCATCGAAAGTCTCGTTTATGAATAGGTCGCACGCACCGCGCCGCTGGCTTCCGGCGCTGCTCGCCGCCGGCGCCCTGCTGCTCGGCGGCTGCGACCGCGAGCCCGCCGACACCAGCGGATACGAGATTGCCGCGGCGAAGGGATCGACGCTCGCGCGGATCCGCGCGCGCGGAACGCTCAATTGCGCCATTCATACGGGTCAGCTGGGCATGTCCTATCTCGACAATCGCGGGCGCTGGCAGGGGTTCTTCGTCGATTACTGCCGGGCGCTCGCGGCTGCGGTCCTCGGCGATGCCCGCAAGGTCCGCTTCATGCCGGTCGCCTCGAACAAACGCTTCACGATCGTGCAGACGGGCGAGGCCGATGTCCTGTCGCGGACGACCACATGGACGCTGACGCGCGACACCGACCTCGGGGTGAATTTCGTCGGCACCATGTATTATGACGGGCAGAGCTTCCTGGTGCCCCGACGATCGGGCGTGCGGCTTCCGGCGGATCTCGAGGGCGCATCGATCTGCATCACCAAGGGGACGACCTCTGAACTCAACACCGCCGAATATTTCGAGCGTAAGGGGTTGCGCTTCCAGTCGGTCGTGTTCGAGAATCCCGAGGAAGCCAAGCTCGCCTTCTTTGCCGGGCGGTGCGACGCAATGACCACCGATGCCTTCACGCTCACGGTGATCCGTCTCGCCGATGCTGCACATCCGGACGATTATGTGGTGTTGCCCGAGCGGCTCACCAAAGAACCGGTCGGCCCCGTCGTGCGCAGCGACGACGAGCAATGGTTCGAGATCAACAAATGGACGCTGAACGCGCTCTTCGCTGCCGAGGAAATGGGAGTTACCCGGGAGAATGCGGCGCGCATGCGCAAGACCTCGCGCGACCCCGAAGTTCGCAAGATGCTCGGCGACCTGCCCGGATTCGGCAAGTCGCTCGGCCTCGACGATGACTGGGCGTATCGGGCGATCCAGGCGACGGGCAATTATGGTGAGATCTTCGACCGACACATTACGCCGCTCGGCGTCGAGCGCGGGCAGAATAAGCTCTATCGGGACGGCGGGCTGATCTACCCGTTGCCGATGCGATGATCCCGGCGCAGAGACGGCTCGCGATCGCCGCGCTGCCCTGGCTGCTTTTGGCGGGCGGATTTGCGGCCGCCTACGGCCTGTTCGCGACATTGGCGGACAATCTTGCGGACCGAAATATCCGGACAGGGTTCGGTTTCCTGTTCGACCGGGCGGGTTTCGCGATCGGTGAAACGCTGATCGCCTACGCGCCAGGCGACTCCTATGCCGCGGCGCTGGCGGTGGGTCTTCTCAACACGCTTCTGATATCGGCGCTCGGCATCATCTTCTCGACCTTGCTCGGCCTCGCGGTCTGTATGGCGCGCCTGTCGTCCAACTGGCTGCTTGCGAGGCTCTCTGGCCTTTATATCGAGCTGGTTCGCAACATTCCGCTGCTGCTCCAGATGTTCGTCTGGTACGCCGCGCTGCTGTTCGGCCTGCCCGGCCCCGGTCCGGGCGCCGTCGGTGCGTTCGACCTCGACAATCGGGGATTGCACCTCCCCGCGCTCACCCTTGCCGATCCGGGAAAGCCGGCCTTGCTGATCGCGATCATCGCCTCTGCGATCCTGTTCGGTGCCGTGCGGCGCGCGCGCGTTCGCGCTCGCACCGCGCTGGCCCTCGCCAGCATTGTCGTGGTTCTGCTCATGCTGTGGGGCGGGATTGATCTGCCTCGGGCGGGGCGCTTTGGAACCATCGGCGGACTGTCGCTCTCCACCGAGTTTCTGACACTGGTCGCCAGCCTTTCGATGTATGCCTCGGCCTATCTGGCCGAGATATTCCGCGGCGCGATCCTCGCGGTTCCCGCAGGGCAGAGCGAGGCCGCCAAAGTGCTCGGTCTGTCGCCCGCGCAAACGATGCGACGGATCGTGATTCCGCAAGCGCTGCGCATTGCCATACCGCCGATGACGAGCTGGCATCTCAATACGATCAAGAACAGCTCCTTGGGGGTGGCGATCGGATATCCCGAGTTTGTCTCGGTGGTCGATACCGTCATCAGCCAGACAGGCCAGGCGATCGAGGGCGTTGGCCTGATCGTCGCGACCTTCCTTCTGCTTTCGCTGTCCTTGTCGTTTGTCACCGGCCTCTATGCCCGCCGGTTGGGCTGGAGCGTCGCCGGGCAGCCCGGTCGGAGCATCCAGACGGCGCCCCTCGAACCTTTTCCGCTGCGCTCGATCGCGGCCTGGCCTTCGTGGATCCGGCGCAATCTGTTCAGCGGAGGGCGCCAATCGATCCTCACGGTCTCGATCCTCGCCCTGGCTGCTCTGGCCGCCGGCAAGGGGCTGTCGTGGTTGTTGTTCGACGCGACCTTCGCCGGAGGCGCTGCCGAGTGTCGTTTGGACAGCGGCGCTTGCTGGCCGTTCCTCCGTGAAAATGCGAGGCTCATATTGTTTGGCACCTATCCTGAAGCCGAGCAGTGGCGGTCCGCCGCAGCGGCGGCCGCACTGCTTTCATGCCTCGCCTTCTCCTTCGTCCCGCGATTTTGGCGCGGCCGCCTCGGTCTTGCCTGGCTCGGCGCGATCGCGCTCGCAGTGCTTCTGCTGCGCGGCGGGTTCGCGGGCCTTCCCTATGTGCCGATGGAGAAGTGGAGCGGCCTGCCGGTCACATTGCTGCTCGCGAGCCTCGCGGTGGTCGGCGCGTTTCCGTTGGCCATACTCCTTGCATTCGGCCGCAGGTCGACGCGGCGCGGCATTCGCTGGCCGAGCGTCGCCTTCATCGAACTGGTTCGCGGAACGCCCCTGATCGGCGTGCTCTTCCTCGCCGCGGTCCTGTTCCCGCTGTTCGTGCCCTCCTATCTCTCGATCGACAGCCTGCCGCGCGTCCAGATCGCGCTCATATTCTTCACCGCCGCCTATATGGCGGAGGTCATCCGAGGCGGCCTGCTGGCGGTTTCCGTCGGGCAGGGCGAGGCCGCGCAGGCGCTGGGCCTCACCAAGTGGCAGGCGCGGCGCCACATCCTGTTGCCGCAGGCGCTGAAAGTCAGCGTACCGGGGCTGGTCAACACCTCGATCAGCGAGGTGAAGAATACGACGCTCGTTCTCATCGTCGGCGTCTTCGATTTGTTGCAGACGACCCGCCTCTCATATGTCGAGGCGCAATGGCGGCCCTATTTCGCCGAAGCCTATCTTTTCACCGGGGCAATCTTCTTCCTCCTCTGTTTCTCCCTGTCCCGGCTCAGCATGAAGATCGAACGGAAATTATACTATGCAGGATAATCACGACCGGAAATGGCCCGAGAAGCCGGCGAACCCGAAGGGGGGCGCCTGGCAGGATCCGACCCTTGCCGTTCACGCCGGTCCCCGGCCGCGCGATCAGCGGGGCCTCATCAATCCGCCCGTCGATCGAGCCTCGACCATTATCTACGACAGCGTCGAGGCCTATATGGACCGGCATCAGGGCCTCTACGATGAGGTCATTTATGGTCTTTACGGAACGCGAACGACCTTCGCGCTTGCCGAGGCCGTGAGCGAACTTGAAGCCGGCTACGCGACGGTCATCACCTCGTCGGGAACGAGCGCGATCGCGCTGACCCTCACGGCTTTTGTGGGCGGGGGCGATCATCTGCTCGTCGCGGACTGCGTCTATGGGCCGACCCGCAAGTTTCTGACCGACGTGCTCGCGCGCTTCGGCGTCGAGGTGGAATATTTCCGGCCCGATATCGGGCCGGAGATTGCCGCGCTGTGCCGCAGCAACACCCGGCTCATCTATATGGAGACCCCGGGCTCGCAGACATTTGATATGATCGACGTGCCCGCGATCACGGCGGTTGCGCGCAGCCGAGGCATTTTGACCGCAGTCGACAACACCTGGGCGACGCCGCTCTTCTTCAAGCCCTTGGCCCATGGCGTCGATGTTTCGATCGCGTCGGCGACCAAATATCTCTCGGGGCACTCCGATTGCCTGCTCGGCACGATGACGGCAGCCAGCGAGGCCATCTACCGCCAGCTCAAGGACGCGGCGGCGCGCTGGGGGAATTGCGCGAGTCCGGACAATTGCTATCTGGTCCACCGGGGCATCAGGACGCTCGATGCGCGCCTCGAACGTCATCAGCGCACCGCGGCGACCCTGATCGGCTGGTTTCTCGAGCAGCCCGAGGTGGTTGCAGTCCGCTATCCGGCCCATCCCGCCGATCCGGGCCACGCGATCTGGAAGCGAGATTTCACTGGTGCGTCGGGATTGTTCGGCGTCCAGCTCGATCGCCTGACTCCGCCGGAAACAAACGCCTTTTTCAACGAGTTCTCGCTTTTCCAGCTCGGTTCCAGTTGGGGCGGTTTCGAAAGCCTCGCGGTCCCGGCATGGCCCGCTCCGATCCGCGACTTTCCCAATGGCGAGGCGGACGGCGCGCTGATCCGCATTCACGCGGGACTGGAGGCGCCGCAGGATCTGATCGCCGACCTCGATGCAGCCTTCGGGCGCGTGCGGGCCATGCGGGGCGGAAAGCGGGCGTCATGACGGAAGATTCGGTTCACGCGGCCGTCAGCCTTCGACAAGTCGAGAAATTCTACGGCGCGTATCATGCGCTCCGCTCGATCGACCTCGAGGTTGCGCCGCGCGAGCGGGTCGTGGTTTGCGGGCCTTCAGGCTCCGGCAAGTCGACGCTTATCCGCTGCATGAACATGCTCGAAGTGCCCAATTCCGGCGCCGTCCTGATCGAAGGCACCAAGGTGACGGAGGCATCGCGGGACGCGGCTGCGGCGCTCCGTTCTGTCGGCATGGTCTTTCAGCAGTTCAATCTGTTTCCGCACAAGACGGTGCTCGAGAATTGTACTCTCGCGCCCGTACTGGTCGGCGGCGTCTCTCTTCCGGAGGCCGAAGCACGGGCGATATCATATCTGGATAAAGTGAGGATCGGCGACCAGGCGGGCAAATATCCGGGGCAGCTTTCGGGCGGGCAGCAGCAGCGGGCGGCCATAGCGCGCGCGCTGACGATGGAACCCCGGATTCTCCTCTTCGACGAACCGACATCGGCGCTCGATCCCGAGATGATCAAGGAGGTGCTTGATGTGATGACGGCCCTTGCCAGCGAAGGACGGACAATGGTGTGCGTGACGCACGAAATGGGATTCGCGCGCGAGGCGGCCGATCGCATTCTTTTCATGGATCAGGGCCAGATCATCGAAGACGCAAGGCCGGCCGATTTTTTCGCCGCGCCGAAAAGCGAGCGCGCACGGACCTTTCTCGAACAGATACTTTCGCATTGAGCGGCTCAAGTCGGTCGCCCCCAAGCTGTGCCGACCCACTTAATCATGTCATTTCATAAGTAAGCCGAGGGAGGGGCCAGCCGGCTCCTTGCGCGAAAAGGCTCAGGCCGGAAAAAAAATTTCAAAATTGATGAGGGGTAGAGCTTTGGCGTGCGTATCTAATAGGTATTGTGCGCCCGGAATTTCCTTCATAACTAATTGATATGATTCAATAAATTCTTATTGACCTGTATATACATTTGATGCTCTCTGAGGGGAATCAGCCAACCATCAGGGGGTTTCGCTATGATGACCAGGACAATTTTGCTCGCCAGCGCCGCAGCGGTCGCCACTTTTGCAACACCCGCGCTCGCGCAGAGCGGTGCCGCGACGCAGTCACCCGCCGCCGAGGATGCTCCGAACGGATCGGACATCGTCGTGACCGGCTCGCGCATCCGCCGCCAGGACCTCGCAGGCGTCGGCCCCGCGACCGTCGTGTCGGCCGAGCAGATCGAGAACACCGGCGTCGTCAATATCGAGACGGTGCTGCAGCGCCTTCCCGCCAACGCCGGTTTCGCGGGCAACCAGACGTCGGCCTATTGGGCGAACAATGGATATGGCACGGCGCAGGTGAACCTGCGCGGTCTCGGCATCAAGCGCACCCTCGTCCTGCTCAACGGCCGCCGCCTCGTCGCGGGCGGCACCGGGGCGAACTCCTCGCCCGACCTCAACATGATTCCCGTCGCGGCGCTCGCACGCACCGATGTGCTCAAGGACGGCGCCTCGGCAATCTATGGCGCCGACGCGATGGCGGGTGTCGTCAACCTTGTAACGCGCACCGACTATGAAGGTCTCGGTCTCAGCGTCCGGCAGGGGATCACCGAAAAGGGCGACGGGTCGGATTTCACCGCCGATCTTTTGTGGGGCATCCGCAACGATCGTGGCGGCTTCATGGCGGCGGTCACCTATCAGAAGACCAAGGCGGTCAACATGGCGACACGCGCGCCCTGCTCGCTCGCCGAAACGACGCCGGGCCAGTTGTCGTGCGTCAACAGCGCCTCGACGATTGGCGGTCGCGCGGTGCTGCCCAATGGTCAGCAGATCAACTTCAATCAGGTGCTGGGCGGCAACGGCAATTTCTTCGAGCCCTACAGCGCGGCGAAGCACAATTTTAACTCGAATCCGTTCCTCAACGCGGTGAGCCCCGTCGAGCGCGTCAGCACGGCGTTTTTCGCCGACTATGATCTGACCGACAATATCGAGGCATTCGGCGAATTCCTGTATACCTTCCGCAAGTCGAACCAGATTGCGACGCCGGGAACCCTGCGCAATCTGGCGATTTCGGCAAGCAACCCGACCAACCCCACGGGTCAAAACATCGTTCTTATCCAGCGCCGCCTTGCCGAGCCCGGCCCGCGCCAGTTCTTCCAGGAAACCGATACCTGGCAGGGTACTTTCGGTCTGCGCGGCAAACTGTCGAACGACTGGGGCTGGGAAGTCGCGGGGGCCTTTGGCCGCAACACAGCGGTTGATGGTTCGACCAACATCGCCAATCTCGAGCGCGTCGCGAATTCGCTCGATACGACCAAGTGCAGCCTCGCGGCCGGTGCGACGATCCCCTGCGCCGACTATCTTGGCTTCGGCGACCTGACGCCGCAGGTTCTCGACTATATCCTCTTCACGTCGCGCGATCGCGGCGGGAACGAGCTCGCGACGGTTACGGCCGACATCAATGGCGATCTGTTTAAGCTGCCTGCAGGTCCCGTCTCCTTCGCAGCAGGTCTCGTCTATCGCAAGGAGAAGGGCTGGCGCGACCCCGATCCGTTGACGGTGCTCGGTATCGCGAACACCAACCAGCAGGATCCGATTTCGGGAACGAGCACCGCGAAGGAAGCCTATATCGAGCTGTCGGTGCCCGTTCTAGCCGACACACCCTTCTTCCAGTCGCTTACCCTTGACGGCGCGGTTCGCTACTCGAACTACGACCTGTTCGGCAGCGACTGGAACTACAAAGGGAGCGTCGACTGGGTCATCAATGACAGCTTCCGCCTGCGCGGCACTTACGGCACGGGCTTTCGCATTCCGAATGTCCCCGAATTGTTCGGCGGCGTCTCCGAGGGCAATCTGACCACCACCGACCCTTGCTCGCGTTATGCGACCAGCGGCAATGCGACGCTGATCGCCAATTGTCAGGCGTCGGGCGTTCCGGCCAATTATGTTCAGCTCGGTACAACGATCCTGACGACGGTCGGCGGCAATGAGAATCTGAAACCCGAAAGCTCTACGACCTGGACGGTCGGCACGGTGATCACGCCCAAGGGGCTCGTGCCCGGCCTGTCGCTCACGGCGGACTGGTTCGATATCAAGATCAAGGATGCCATCCGCGCCATTCCCGGGTCGACCAAGCTCAGCATCTGCTATGCGAGTCAAAATCTCTCGCATCCCTTCTGCGAAGATTTTACGCGCAGCCCGCTGACCGGGGAAGTTACCTTCCTTTCGGCGCAGCCGATCAACACCGGTCGTGAAGAAATGAACGGCCTCGACCTCGGCCTCGTTTACAACAACAATATCGGCAGCGTGAACGTCTCGCTCGACGTCAACCTGACTTATCTCAACAAATATGTCGTCCTGCCTTTCCCCGGCGGCGCGCCGATCGATTTCGACGGCTTCATCGGCGGCGGCAACGGCGGCTATTCGAAATGGCGCGGCTATGGCGTGCTGACCGCGGAAAAGGATGGGATCAGCGCGACCTGGTCGACCCAGTGGATCGGCAAGGCGACCGACTTCAATGCGTCGCCCGGCGAAATCGGCTATCGCACCCCGAATGTCTTCTATCACAATCTGCAACTCGCCTTTGAGATCGACGAGAAGACCCGCTTCCAGCTTGGAGTCGACAACCTCTTCGATCGCAAGGCGCCCTATATCCAGAGCTTCACCGATGCGAACACCGACACGATGACCTACGACCTGCTCGGCCGGCGCTTCTATGTCGGTTTCCGCACCGCCTTCTGAGGAATTGGGAGATGGCAATCCGTTGGCCGCTGCTCGTTCGGCGAACGCATAAATGGCTGGCGCTGGTCGTGGGCATCCAGGCTTTGCTCTGGACGTTGACCGGCTTCTACATGGTGGTCGTTCATATCGACACCATCCACGGCGATCATCTGGTGCGCTCCCCGGTGGCCCAGCCCTTCGACCTCGACGGCCTCGCAGCGCCGTCGAAGGTCGTCGCGGCCGCGCCGGGGGTGTCCGAAATCCGTCTCCAGCGCTTTTTCGGCCAACCGGTCTGGCGCGCCGAGACCCCTGAAGGCGCGCGCCTGTTCGACGCGCGTTCGGGTGCGCCGCTGCCTGCCCTGACCGAGTCCCAGGTCCGCGAACAGGCACGGCGCATCTACACCGGTGACGGCAAGATCGTCTCAGTGCGACTTTTGACCGAGGCACCTCAGGAAATGCAGGCGCGCAAGCCACCCTATTGGCAGGTCGAGTTCGAAGGCTGGAACCGCCCGACGCTCTATCTTTCGCCGACGACCGGTGAACTCATTTCACGCCGCCACGCATTGTGGCGCGTGTTCGACTTCGCGTGGATGCTCCACATCATGGACTATGATGAGCGGACCGACGTCAACAACCCGCTGCTGCGCGTCGCGACCTGGAGCGTCTTCGCGATGGCGCTTTCCGGTGCGTGGCTGCTGATCTGGTCCTTCAAACGCCGCAAGAGGAAGCAGGCATGAAACGCATCCGGCTGACGCCGCTCTTTTTTCGGCGCATCCACAAATGGGTGGGGCTCATCCTGGGTCTCCAGTTCCTGCTCTGGGCGCTCAGCGGTTCGGTGATGGCGCTGCTCGACAAGGACAAGGTCGGCGGTCACGGCGGCGGCATGTCGCATGCACATGCCTTGCCCGCGGGAGAGTATTTTGACGTCGCCGGCTTGCCGCGCGGTGAGCCCGTCACCGGGGTGGTTTTGCGCGATCTTGGCGTCCGACCGATCTACGAACTCCGCACCACCAAGGGCGTGCGGCTGGTCGATGCTACGAGCGGTGAGGATATTCGCGTCGACGAGGGGATGGCCCGCGAAGTCGCGTCGATGATGAACGAGGCACCAATCCGCAAGGTGAGCGTGATTGCGAAGCCAAACCTGGAATCACGCGACCATGAAGGTGCGATGTGGCGCGTCGACTTTGCCGACGCCGAGAATAGCAGCGCCTATGTCTCGCTCGACACGGCGCGCTTCCTCGTGATGCGCGGCGATACCTGGCGGACCTGGGATTTCTTCTGGATGCTCCACAACATGGATTATGTGAACCGGAAGAGCTTCAACCACCCGTTGATCATCTTTGTCGCTTTCGGGGCGCTGTGGCTTTCGGGGACCGGTTTCTATCTGCTCTTCAAAAGCTTCAGCCGCGCCGATTTTCGCTGGCTGCGCCGTCGCCGCAAGCCCGTCGTTACCCGCAGCACGGCCTGACGCGTCAGTCGTCGACCGAAAAGGCGGCGGAAAGCTCGAAGCGCGTGCCGGGATGGGAGAGCCAGGCGTGCGACACCAGCCGACCGTTGCTCCAGGTCCGCCGCGTCATGCGCAGAACCGGTTCCCCCTCGTTGAGACCAAGCATGCCGCGCGTGCGCGCGTCGGGCATTTCCGCGCGGACGCGGTGTTCGACCCGCTCGAGCGGCGCGGTGCGCGTCAAATATTCGTTGGGCGTGAGCTGCGTAAAATCTAGAGTGCCATAATCCGGCGCGGCGGACGCAAGTACGAACCGCTCTTCGAGCTGGATCGGGAACTCGGCCTCGTGGTGAACGATGATCGAATGGAAGATTTTCGTGCCCACCGGCACCTCCAGCAGCGCGGCGGTTTCGGCGCTGGCCTTCTCCTCGACATTCTGGATGACTCTCGCCCGGTAGTCATGACCGCGTCCGCGAATTTCCTCGGCGATATTCCGGATCTCGATCATATGGCCGATCGGCTTTGGCTCGGCGATGAACGAGCCGCTGCCTGCGCGGCGGACGATGATACCTGCCGATTGCAACTCGCGAAGCGCTCGGTTCGCCGTCATGCGCGAGACGTCGAATTGCCCGACCAGATCGGCTTCCGACGGCACGCGGTCGCCCGGTTTCAAACGGCCTTCGCGGATAGCATCATGGATGCTTTGCTTGATCGCTGCGTAGCGCGGTGGGGCATCCGGGGAAGCGCCGTCGGCAGACCGCTGGGCGCTGTTCGAGTTCAGTCGAGGCATAAGATCCATCACCCGTCTATACAGGTGAAACCATTCAGATTCCAAGCGTTCCGACGTGAATTTCCGTTAGGCTCCTTCCAAAGTCGTATGACTGCAAGAAACGATTTGCGGCCTCGGGGCGACTGGTGCCTGATGCCACCGATTTGTGACGCAAGTCATCTCGCCAAATGACTATAGGGCTTGCCCATGCCGGCCAAAAGCTCGGCTACCTTGAGTGAAGCTCGGCGGTCAATCAGGGCCTGCTGATGCTGTGGGCAGCGGCGGAAGCTCGTTCAGGAATTCGCGGATGGCAGGCGCCAGGCATCGAGCGAAATCCTCGGCTGTCACGATCGCATCCGAGATTGCTGCCGCAGCCAGCTTGCCGTGCGGCAGCAGGTCAGCGAGCTGCTCCGCTAACGCTTGTGGATGCCTCTCGTCCATTCCTGGAATGATCAGCGTCGGCATTGCTATAGCTGCGAGTTCGCTAACGCTGCGGAAGGCGCGGTCATCACCTATTGCCGCGGCAGCCGCAATGCTGGCAGCATTGCTTCGCGGAATCGCGTCGTGAACCATCTCGCGAATGACTGGCGCCAAATTGGGCAGTATTGGCGCCCAGGCCGCATAAAGCCCTTCCTCGCGGACGCGCGCCGCGAACTCTCTCATAAATGCCGTTTCAGCTACTTTGGCCTCGTCGTCTTCGATGTCTTCAACGCTGATCAAAATGGCCGCTCTCACTCTCTCCCGATGGGCGAGTGCGGTTCGCAAAGTGATCGTGGCGCCGAGCCCCGCACCGCCGACAATGGCGGAATCTGCCTTCAGGTGATCGAGAAGCGCGATCACGTCGGCTGCGTAGGACGCCCAGGTGTGTTTCGCTTCCTCACTGCAAAGGGACCGGCCATAGCCACGGACATCGGGCAGCAGTACCGCATGCCGGTCGCACAGCTGGCGCGCCAAGGGTATCAAACTCTGGTGATCAGGGCCGCCGCCATGCATGAGCACAACGACGTTGGCGGTCGGCAGCCTGCGATAGGGATCTACAAGCGCAGCAAAGAGCGGCCAGCCGTCAGGTCCGGAATAGGTTATGTCGATTATGTCGGTCCGCATGCTAACCGCCACGAGCTGCCGAGAGGATGATCGCGCCGTCATCCGAAAGACCATTTAATCGGGCTATATCAAGCAGCCTCTCCAGATCGTCGCGCAATCCGCAAGGCTCCGGGATCTCGTGAAGCCTCTGTCTGGCCGATAATTCGATTTGGGAAACGGAGAGGGGCACGAGAAAAAGCCTACAAGAATAGTCGATCCTAAAGCCGGCGGTCAGAAATGGGGCGGCGAGATCAGCTGGCTGGGGGCAGGGATTGTGCACAAGACCGGCCCGACGGTCTATTACCTTTATCCATTCGTCATATAGCTGTGCTGCCAGCTGCGATGGAATGGCCGCATCATACCAGCAATCCAGCACCACGACACCCAAACGTGCGACCCGGATTGCCTCCTGAAGCCCCCTATGAAGGTTTTCCAGATGATGCGCGGCGTATTCCAAAGTCACCACATCAAAGCTTTGATCCGGGAATGGAAGTGTCTCTGCTCGGCCGAGGTGTATTTCCAGGCCTAGTGCGCGGCCTTCCTCTACGGCCTCTCCCTCCGGGTCTATGCCGACGCAGTGGGCGACATCGGCTTCGCCGAATAGCTGCAGCGAAGCACCATTGCCGCACCCTACATCCAGTATCGACGACGGCTTGAAGGCGAGCACACGCGATAGGAATTCTTTGCGATACTCCCCGTGCGGGCGAGGCATTTCTTCCGGCTCCCGCTGTTCGACCATCTTCAACGACATCTGCAACTCCACCTGATGGCGTCTGGTAGGCAATCCGCGTTGCGTCGGATATACGCTATCACGACAAAGAATATTCTGGATCGGACATATTGTGACAATTGCCGAAGCCGGGGCCGAGGCCCTCTCAGTGGACCGTTCGGTTTTTCCGGCGGGGTTCAGGGGCACGTGGCATGCCCATCCTGCCGCACAGCTCATCTATCCTAGCCGCGGTGTGATGATCCTCGAAACGGCGGCTGGATGCTGGGTGGTGCCGCCCCAGCAAGCCTGCTGGCTCCCTTCCAATGAAAATCACCGCGTGCAAACTTCAGCTGGCTTCGAAATGCTCAGCGTTTACTGTCGCGGCAGCGTGCTCCGCCGGCTGCCCGAGGCTCCCGGTGTCGTTGCGGTGAGTGGCCTCCTGCGCGAGTGCATCTTTGCCCTCGAAAAGGCAGCGCCGCGCTCCCGGCGCGTCAGTTTGGCGATCTTGTTCTCCCAGGAAGTGTCCGTCGAAATCGCGCCATCCCTATTCGTCCCTCAACTGCGGTCCTCGCGTCTCAGAAAAATCGAGACCGCTCTCTCGCGGGAGCCGGGGAATGACAAACCATTGTCGGAGTGGGCGAGCGAATTGGGCGCGAGCAGCAGGACCCTGGCTCGCGCATTCGAGCGTGAAGCGAATATGACTTTTACAGATTACAGAAGACAGGCGCGACTTCGGGCCGCCCTGGTTCGCTTGGCCGAAGGAGAGCCCATAACCAATATCGCCCTGGATTTGTCATTTGGCTCGGCCAGCAATTTCATCCGTATGTTCCGTCAGGCGACCGGCGTCACCCCGGGGAAGTATTTCCAAAGCCAGTCCAAGCGGAGGTAGATGGTCGAATTTCGGCGCGCCGCTAACTGCGGCTTGCGATCTGAATTCAAGCTTCCCTCCAAAATCGCGTAACCCTGTCCCAGCTAGGCTGCCTTGCGAATTGGTGCCTCCTGTCGATCGAGGAACTCGGAGAGAGCCGCCTTCCGCGATGCGCGATCGAGCGAATACGCACGCTGCTTGAAGATTCTTCCGTCGAGCAGGGCGGCAATGTAGCCGGCCAGTGTGTCGGCCGCCATAATCAACGCCGCGTCCAGGACATGGATATATTTGCTCGTTACCGACCCCTTCGCATGACCCATAAGGGCGGCGATGGTGACCTCGGTGAAGCCCAGGTCATTACCGATGCTGGCGAAGCTGTGGCGCAGAACATGCGCAGTGACGCCTTCGAGGGGCGAGCCCAGGAATATCTCGTCCCAATGGTTTGGAAAGCCGCCAAATGCCGTGTCCTCACCGCGCGGGCCAGGAAACACATATGTGCCATTGTCTTCGCCTTGATGCTGCTCGAGGAACTCTACAACCGGCAAGCCGACAGGGCGGACCGACTTTCCTTCCTTGCTCTCGGAGAGGCGAAGGCAACTTCCGTCGATATCGACATCGCACCATTTGAGATTGATAATCTCACCGCGTCGGCAACCTGTAAGTGCGATTTGCCGGATGATATCGATCGTCGGGCCGAACTTCTCGATTTGCGCAGCGGCCTTGAGCATGCGGCCAAGAATTCGATACTCGCCGTCGTTGAGACGCCGCGAACGGACATTGTCTTTGGGACGCTTGATGCCATGCGCGGGATTGCTGTCGATGATGCCGAGATCGACGGCATAGGTCAGTATTCCGCCAATCAACCCCAGCGTCCGAGCCGCCGTGCCTGGCCCACCCCGCACATTGGCGCGGCCGCGGAGCTTTTTGGTCTTGATGAAGGCTTTGGTCTTCCCCGCCATGATATCGCGCATGGCTTTCGTGAGGATCGCCTTAGTGAGGTCTTTGACCCGGCGGGATCCGAGGAGCGGGATGACGTGCCGTTCGATCCGGCCCAGATCGATGTCGACGGTCGATTGCTTCTTCGGGCGGCCCCCTTTGCCCAGAATGAGTCCATCCCTGAGATCCTGCATGTAGAGCTCGCATAGCTCCTTCATCGACATCGCTTTGTTGAGTTCGGCCCGTTCTTCGGCAGGGTCCTCGCCTTGAGCAACCCTACCGAGCTGGGACTTGGCCTCCCGCCTGGCAGTTTCCGGGGTCCAGACTCCATGGATGCCGATCGTGTAACGACGCGAGCGGCCTCCGGCGCGATACTGAATGAGGTAGCTGCGCTTGCCGGTGGGGAATATCCGGAGCCCGAAGCCAATTAGTTCATCGTCCCAGAGGACATAATCTTTCGTCTCTGCTACAGCTGCATCGACAACGCGCTTGGTCAGTTTGACCATCGAGCCTACTCCCGTTTGGCCCGGTTTTCGCGTAAGCACCACGTAAGCACGCGGAAGGAAATCAGGGCGAATTCAAGGTTACGGCAGCGCAGATCGACAAATCAAGAATAGCGTTTTATTATAGTGGCTTAGGCTAGAAAAACTTGCTCTGGCGTAGGCTGGCGCAAACATGCTAGTACCCCCTCCGAAGGCAGAGGCCAGGGGTTCGAATCCCTTCGGGTGCGCCATTTCTCCCCATCGCAAAAATCGCGCACACGATTTCCTTCCCGCGCCAGCGGAATATCGGCGGCCGCGATCCGATCGCCCCCGTAACGATGCCGCGATCGGATCGTGGCAGTATCGCTTTGACCTCGCGTGCTGGTAGCGCTACCAAATACTTGCGAACTGTGAACGATATGACAGTCGAAGGGAGAAACGGGGATGAAGAAGGCGATGGTCCTGATCGCGGCGATGACGTGCCTGTCGTTGCCCGCCGCCGGTCTGGCGGCGCCGCGTGGCCTGCCGGTCGGCCAGTGCATCAACATGGGCAACAGCCTCGAGCCGCCGACCGAAACGGGATGGGGCGGGCATGCGATCGCCGATGCGGATTTCGCCAATATCGCCGGGGCGGGTTTCAAGACGATCCGCCTGCCGGTGCGGTGGGACAGCCATGCCGCGAAGGATGCCCCCTATACGATCGAACCCACCTTCCTCGCGCGCGTGAAGCATGTCGTCGGCGCGGCGCAGGCGGCGGGGCTGAACGTCATCCTCGACAGCCATAATTTCGAATCGATGCACAGCGACCCGATCGGCAGCGGCCCCCGCTTCGCCGGCATCTGGAAACAGATCGGGGTCGCCTTTGCCGGGCAGTCGACCGCGACGCTGTGGTTCGAACTCGAGAATGAACCGCACGACAAATTCACCAACGCCAACCTGCTCGAAGCCTTGTCGCCGGCGCTCGCCGCGGTGCGCGCGACCAATCCCGACCGGCCGGTGATCATCGGCGGCGAATATTGGAGCGGGATCGATTCCCTCGCGACGCTCACGCTGCCCGACGATCCGAATGTCTATCCGACTTTTCACTATTATGAGCCGTTCCAGTTCACCCATCAGGGCGCCGAATGGGTCGATCCGTCGCCGCCGCTCGGTCGCGCCTATGGCATCGGCGACGATGCCGAACGGCTGGTGCGCGATGTCCAGAAGATTCGCGATTACACCGCGCGCACCGGCCTGCTGCCCTTCATGGGCGAGACGGGCGCGCATACGACGGTGCCGCTCGACCAACGGGTGCAATATCATGCCGCGGTGACCAAGGCCTTCGCCCCGCTCGGCGTCGGCATGTGCATGTGGGCCTATACCAACACCTTTCCCTTCTATGACAGCGACAAGAAGGCGTGGCTGCCCGGACTGCGCGGCGCGGTCGGGCTTCCCGATGCGACCACCGCGCCGGCATCCGCCGCCGCGTCGCCGGCCCCTGTCGCGGCCGGCGAGCGGCAACCCACAGCCGAACTGCAGGCGCTCGACGACAGTCTGCCGGGCACCCTGATCAACGACCCGTCGGCGCTCGACTGGTCGACCTTCGGCACGATCATGAAGGCGAAGACCGTCAAATCGGCGAACATCCCCGGCGGCGGCGCGGCGATGCAATTCACGCTGCAGTCGCTGGGCGTCGCGGCCTATGACGCCGGCGCCAATGTCCCGATTCGCACCGCACTGCGCGGCAAGGGCGAGTATGTCGCGGCCTTCTGGGCGCGCACGGTCAAGTCCGACGCGCCCGACGGCAAGGGGCGGATCGGCGTCCGCTTTCAGCAGAATGTCGCGCCCTATGCGGGGTTCGGCGACACCGTCCTGACCGTCGGGTCCGAATGGCAGCTCTACGAAATCGCCGCGACGGCCGATCGCGATGTGCCCAGGGGGCAGGCGGTGCTCGGACTCCAGTTGGCGGGTGCGCGACAGACGGTCGAGATCGGCCAGGTGATCATCGTCGAGGGCGCCAAATCGATCCGTCAGGCCGCGGCGCCGGCGGCGCCCGCCGCTGACCCCGAACTGCCGCCGCAACTGGTGGGCAAGGGCGCCCTGCTCAACGATCCGGCGAACCGCGACTGGCTGCTCTATGGTGAGAAACAGGTGGCGAAGGCGACGACGACCAACGTCTATGGCCGCGTCGCGACCTTGCTGACGGTCAGCGCGGCGGGGGCCAACGCCTATGACGCGGGTGCCGCCGTCCCGCTGCGCGATGGAATCGCGGTCGGCGACCGGCTGCGCATAGCGATCCTCGCGCGCACCGTGTCGGCATCGACCCCCGACGGGCAGGGCAAGCTGGCGATCCGGCTGCAGCAGAATGGGGCGCCTTACGATGGCTTTGCCGACAATATATTGGTCGTCGGGCCGAACTGGCGGCTTTACCAGATCGGGACCACGGCATCGCTGGCGCTCGCCGCGGGCAAGGGGCAGCTCGCGCTGCACACCGCCGGGGCGGCGCAGGCGATCGAGATCGGCCCCGTCTATGTCTTGCGCGAAGGGACGCCTTCGGCTGGAATGAGGGAATGACGCCAGCGCCGCCGTTCGACACATTCCGATTGACGGCGGGCGCGGCGGAGCTGGTGCTGGCCCCCGCCGCCGGCGGCGCCATCCTGTCTTGGCGGGTCGACGGCCAGCCGATGCTCCACGACGCGCGGGCGGCGGCGGCACCGGGGTGGAGCCCGCTCGACATGGCGAGTTTCCCGCTCGTGCCTTTCTCGAACCGCATCGGCAGCGGCGCCTTTCTGTGGGATGGCGTCCGTCACCAACTGCCGCCAAGCGCCTTGCCCGACCGTCATGCGATCCACGGCGTCGGCTGGCGGCGGGCGTGGCGGGTGGTCGAAAGCGCCGCCGACCGCGCGCTGCTGCGTCATGACCATGACGCCAGTGCCGACTGGCCGTGGCCCTATGCCGCCGAGCAGCGGTTTCGGCTGACCGCGTTCGGGCTGGAGATCGCGATGACCGCGACTAACGCCGCCGATCGCCCGGTGCCGCTGGCGTTCGGTCTGCACCCCTATTTCGACGCGGCGGGCGCGCATCTGCGATTTGCCGCGTCGCCGATCTGGCGGTCGGGCATCGACGGCCTGCCCGCGCGGTCCGAGCCGCCCGGGGCGGACAGCGATTTTCGCGCGGGCCTGGCGGTGGCGGCGACCGACCTCGACAATGGTTATGACGGCTGGGACGGGCGCGCCGCGATATGGTGGGCCGGTCGCCCCTATGCGCTGCGCATCACCTCCGACCTGCCGTGCGCCGTCGTCTATACCCCGGCATCGGCGGACTTCTTCTGCTTCGAGCCGGTGCCGCACAGCAACAATGCGCTGAACCTCGCGGGCGAAGGCCGCGCGATGCCGGTCGTGACGCCCGGCGAGGCCTTTTCCGCCCATGTCCGCTTCGAAGTCCTGCCCCGCGAGGCCGTCCAATGACCGATCCCATCCGCACCATCGTCATCGTCGGCGGCGGCACCGCCGGCTGGATGGCCGCCGCCGCCGCGGCGCGCTTTTTGAACGACGGCCAGCGGCGCATCCTGCTCGTCGAATCCGATGCGATCGGCACCGTCGGGGTCGGCGAGGCGACGATCCCGCCGATCCGCGATTTCAACCGCATGCTCGGCATCGACGAGGCCGAGTTCATCCGCGAAACCGGCGCGACTTTCAAACTGGGGATCGAATTCGTCGACTGGGGCGCGCTCGGCGAGCGCTATCTGCACCCCTTCGGCGATCCGGGGCATAATTTCGAGGGCATCGCCTTTCACCAATATTGGCTGAAGCACCGCCACGATCCGCGCATCGGGCCGTTCACCGACTATTTCATCACCGACGCCGCTGTGCGCCATCGCGGCTGTGCGCCGCAAAGCGGTGACCCGCGCTCGCCGCTCCACCAGATGGCGGCGGCCTATCATTTCGACGCCGCGCTTTACGCCGCCTATCTGCGCCGCCGCGCCGAGGCAGCGGGCGTCACGCGCATCGAGGGGCGGATCGAGCGCGTGACGCGCGACCCCGCGAGCGGGCATGTCGCGGCGCTGCACCTCGCCGACGGGCGCGATGTCACGGGCGATTTCTTCATCGACTGCTCGGGTTTCGTCAGCCTGCTTCTGGGCAAGGAAATGGGGGTCGCGTATCGCGACTGGTCGCGCTGGTTGCCGTGCGACCGCGCGTTCGCGGTGCCGTCGGCGCGAACCGATCCGCTGATCCCGGCGACGCGCGCCACCGCGCATGGTTTCGGCTGGCAATGGCGCATCCCACTCCAGCATCGCACCGGCAACGGCATCGTCTGGTCGAGCGCCTATGCGAGCGATGACGAAGCGCGCGACACGCTGCTCGCGAATCTGGACAGTGAACCGCTCGCCGAACCGCGCCCGCTGCGTTTCACCGCCGGGGTGCGCGAGCGTTTGTGGGAGGGCAATGTCGTCGCGCTGGGGCTCGCCGGCGGCTTCATCGAACCGCTCGAATCGACGAGCATCCATCTGATCCAGACCGGGATCAACAAGCTGTTCTGGCTGTTTCCCGACAGGAACTTCAGCGCGGTCGAGCGCGACGAATATAACCGGCTGATGATCGATCAATATGAATATGTCCGCGACTTCATCATATTGCATTATAAGGCGACGGCGCGGAAAGACACGCCCTTCTGGCGCGACATGGCGACGATGGAGATCCCCGACAGTCTGGCGCAGAAGATCGAGCTGTTCCGTACCAAGGGCCGCATCCGCCGTTTCGACCATGACCTGTTCGGCGTCGCCAACTGGGCGGCGGTGATGCTGGGGCAGAATATCGTGCCCGACGGCTATGACCCGCTGGTCGATGCGACCGACGACGACCGGATCGTCGCCGCGATGCAACGGATCGCGTCGGTGTTCGACCAGCAGGCCCGCGCGATGCCGCCGCACGCCGACTATATCGCGCGACTGGTCGCGCGTTAACGCGGCCCCATCAGCCCGCGCAGCACGAAGTTGCGGATCGTCTCGTCGCGCTCGGGCGACGCTGCGCCCTGCACGCCGCGCGCATGCGGCGGCAGATGATCGGCGGCCGCCGCGCCGTCATCGCCGAAGATAAAATGGTCGAACCAGGTCCGCCACGCCGCGCGCTCGGCGGCGGGCAGGTCGCGGATCGCGAGCAGCGCATGGGCAAAGGCGAGCAGGGGCGAGCTCCCCGCGCGCGCGTCGAACCAGTAATTGACCATCAGGTTGAGCGGTCCCGTGGCGCGGATATTGTGCCACCACAGCGACGGGATGAAAATCGCATCGCCGGGGCCGAGGGTCGCGACCTGGGCCGCGGCGATCGCGCCGGCGAAGCGCGGGTACCGCACGAGGTCGGGGTCGTCGACCGCGACCATGCTCACCGGCTGCCCCGCCGGGGTCTTGTTGAGCGGGCCGAGGTAGAGGTTCGCCACCTGCTCGGGCGGAAACAGGACGAAGCGGCGGACACCCGACACGACAACGGCGACATTGTCCGACTGGTCGAAATGGGTCGCGATATGGCTGTCGTTGCCGATCCACATCCGCGGCGTCGCCCCCGGGGTGTCGAGGGGAAGGCGGTGGTCGGCCAGGAAGCCCGGCATGAAGTCGGCGGCGGCGACCGACCCGGCGTAAAAGCTCGGCGGGGCGGCCTGTTCGCGTGCCCACAGCAGCCGGTCGAGCAGCGGCCCGACGCGCGCCTGTTCGGTGCGGAAATTGAATCCCGCCATATCGTCGCGATAGAAATAATGGCCGGCCATGCCCGGCGGCGCGGTGAAGACGTTCATCGCCGCGCCCTCGCCATAGCCTTTGAGCAATTGCGCCATCGCATCGGGTCCGGCGCGGCCCGCGGCGACCGCGGGCCAGTGGGCGGCCAGCCCGCGCAGCACCAGCGGACGCGCACCCGCCTCGGCCAGCGCGGCCGCGGCCTTGGGTGCCTCGACCGCGGCAACCGGCGCGGCGCTGGCAAGCCAGTCGCTCATGGGCAGGGGATCATGACATCCGCGGTCGACGCCAGCCGGACGTCGGCGAGGCTGAAGCGCGCCGCGCCATCGGTGGTCAGCCGGAAGGGAGTCTCGACCCGGGTCATGTCGGCGCCTTTAGCAGCAAAGCATTTGAGCGGCACGCCATAGCTGCGCCATTCGCCGAGCGGCGCGGTCGCCAGCGCGGCGAAGGGAATCGCGGTCCGGTTGAAGACCAGCATCGCCGTTTCTGCCGGGGGTTGGTCGACGCGCATCGTCGCGACCAGCAGCAAGTCGCCATTGCTTTCGCGCGTCAGTTCAACGGGCGCGTGGCTCGACACTTCGAC
Organism: Sphingopyxis sp. EU05-FHT14B03; assembly: GCF_058790875.1. Lineage (NCBI taxonomy): Bacteria > Pseudomonadati > Pseudomonadota > Alphaproteobacteria > Sphingomonadales > Sphingopyxidaceae > Sphingopyxis > Sphingopyxis sp. EU05-FHT14B03. Next base: position 869,337 of record NZ_JBYTDC010000003.1, on the reverse strand, counting down.
CGTCGCGGGGCCGCCCGCGATCGCGAACTGCCGGGCGCCTTCCTGCACGATATGGTCGGTCGCGGTGACGGTGACCCGGCCGCCGAGCGCCTTGGCCGGGACGCTGCTGATCCGTGTCGTGTCGCCCGCGCCGTCCATCACGCGTAGCGACCAGGACGCAGCGGGGACGCCGCGCGCGAACCAGTTGGTGCCGCTGTCGCTGTCCGCGACCCCGGGGTCTTCGGACAATCGGGTCCATGCCCTGTCGTCCGCCAGTCCGAGCCCATAGCCGAAGGGGAACAGCACCGGTCCGTCGGCGCGCGCGGTGGCGGGCCAGGCGGTGGGCAATTTGCCGGTAAAGTCGAAGCGCGCTTTGCCGTCCTTGCCCGCGATCAGCAGGTCGGCGACACCCGCGCCTTCGGAGCCCGGAAGCCATGCCGCGACAAAGGCGTCCGCGGTGTTGAGTTCGGGGTTCATGAACAGCGGGCGCCCGCTGATCATCACCGCGATGACCGGTACGCCCTGCGCCTTCAGTTTCTGCATCGTCGCGAACGGCGCGCGCAGTTCGGGGCGGAGCTGGAGTGTTTTCAGGTCGCCCTGGAATTCGGCATAGGGGGTCTCGCCGAACACGATGATCGCGGCGTCGGGCTTTTTCCGATAGGCGCCGTCGGGGGCCAGCTCGGCGCTGCTGCCCGCCGCCCTCACCGCATCGTCGATCCCCTTCCAGATCGACGTCGCGCCGGGGAAATTGGCGTTGGTGACGTCGGTGCCCTGCCAGCTGATCGTCCAGCCGCCCGACTGGCGCCCGATATCGTCGGCGGCGTCCCCCGCGACCAGCACATGGCTGCCCGGCTTGATCGGCAAAACGCCGCCCTGATCCTTCAGCAGCACCAGCGACTTGCGCACCGCCTCGCGCGCGATCGCGCGGTGGTCGGGGGCACCGAGCAAATCCCATTGCCCGGCACAGCGCCGGCTCGACGGCTTACCGGCCTCGAACAGCCCGAGCCGCATCTTGACGCGCAGGATGCGCGCGACCGCATCGTCGAGCCGCGCCATCGGCACCGTGCCGTCCTTCGCCTGTGCGACGAGCGAGGTCCACATCGCCTTCCAGCTGTCGGGCGCCATCACCATGTCGAGCCCGGCGTTGATCACCTGCGGACATGATGCGTTGGTGCATCCGGCGACCTGGCCATGCGCATTCCAGTCGCTGACGAGGAAACCGTCGAAACCCATATGGTCTTTCAACAGGTCGGTGAGCAGCGACTTGTTGCCGGTGTTCTTGACCCCGTTCCAGCCCGAGAAGCTGACCATGATCGTCGCCACGCCCTCGCTGAGGGCGGGCACATAGGGGGCGCCGTGAATATCGCGGAGCTGCTCTTCGCTGATCCGCGCATCGCCCTGGTCGCGCCCGTCGACGGTGCCGCCGTCGGCGAGGAAATGTTTGGTCGAGGCGATGACATAGGGACCCTTGAGCAGGTCGCGGCCGTCGGCGGGGCCCTGCAGCCCGCGCACCATGCGCCCGACATAGTCGCTGACCAGCGCCGGGTCGGAAGAATAGCCCTCATAGGCGCGGCCCCAGCGATAATCCTGCGGCACGGTGACGGTCGGGGCGAAGGTCCATTCCATGCCCGTGGTGCGGATTTCGAGCGCGGTCGCCTGCGCGATGCGCTCGATCAGATCGGGATCGCGCGCCGCGCCCAGCCCGACATTGTGCGGGAACAGCGTCGCGCCGATGATATTGCTGTGGCCATGCACCGCGTCGGTGCCCCAGATGATCGGGATGGCGACGCCGCCGCTGCTGTCCACCGACGCGGCGTAGAAGGCGTCGGCGAGCGCGAGCCATTTTTCGGGTGGTGCCAGATCGTCGCCCCAAGGCCCACTGCTGCCGCCGTTGAGGATCGATCCCAGATGATAGGTGCGCGCGTCTTCCGGTGTCGCGCTGCCGATATCGGCCTGGACGATCTGGCCGACCTTCTCCTCGATCGTCATGCGCGCGATCAGCGCCGCGATGCGCGCCTCGGTCGCGGCATCGCGCGGCAAAGGCCATTTCGGCGCGGGCCATTTTTCGGGGTGCGCCGTCGCCTCGGGCGGCGTCGGGGCGAGCAGCAACGGCTTTTCCTGTGCGGCCCCCTGCACCGCGCAGGCGGATGAAAGCAGGGGGAGCAGCCAGACATGCTTGCGCATCATGATCCTCTCATTGGGGTGCCGCGCGGGCGATGGTCGTTCGGACGATGTCGGGGGGCAGCGCGAGCGCGGTCGGGTCGAGCCGGCGCGGCGGCGGGCGCAGCGCCATCAGTCGGGCGAGCCACTGGCCGGGGGCGATCGGATCGAGTTCGCGCGGCGCAACCCGCCCGCGCGCGTCGAAGGCATCGAGGATTGCGGCGAGGCCGTCGGGGCGCGCGGCGTCCCCGCTGGCGAGACAGAGGCTGCTCCAGTCAGCGAGCGCGTCCTGCGCGATCGCGGTGCGCCGGACATATTCGCGCGTGTCGCTCCCCGCGCCGCCGGGCCGCGGCAGCAGCGCGATGACGCGCAAGATGTCCTCAAGCGCATGGCCCAGCAGGCTGCCGTCGGCGGCGGGGACGCGGACCGCGGCCGCGCCGATCGCGACGGCATTGCCATGCCAGCTTTGCGCGAGATGACCGGGCGCGGGGCCGCCGCCGGGTGCGATCGTCGCGCGCCAGCGGCGCGTTTGCCAGTCGAGTCCGTCGGGCGTCGTCGCCAGCACCTCCTCGCCGACCGCCCCGCCGCCTCCGGGCGCGACGGCAAGCGTCAGCGCCGGAAGCCATGGCGACCAGTCGTGCCAGCCGATGTCCAGCGCCGACAGCAGGCGCGAGCATGGACCGGCGGCGTCGATGTAAAGATCGGCGGTCAGTGTCTCGCCCGCCGGGGTGACGATGCCCGCTATCGCCGCGCCGTCGGTCTCGACCCCGATCCTGTCAACATCGTGCCGAGCGATACCGAGCGCCGCCGCCATCTCGCCGAGCAGCGCGGCATAGGCGGGCGCATCGAACCGCGCGCCGAAGCCGCCCTCGTCGCCGCGCGCATCGCGCAGCGCGAGCAGCATCGCGGCGAAATCGGGCGCCGCGTCGTCGCTCTCGGCGCGGTGGCGAAGCCAGATCTGGTGGAGCGCGACCCCCTCGACAAAGGCTATGGCCGCCGTGCTCGCCTCGCGAACCTCGCTGCCGTCGGCGCGGGCATAGCGGCGCAGGAAGACAGGCTCGGCGCCGGCGCGGCGCACGAACAGCGCCGGGTCGAGTCCGATCTGGCGGTGAAACTTGTGGATGACCGGGCTGGCCGCGCCGAGCCGGTCGATCCAGCCGTCCTCGTCGCCGGGCAGCTGGGCGAGCGTGATCGCGGCATTGGGCAGGGCGCGACGCAGCGCGATCGCGGCGGCGAGGCCGACGATGCCGTCGCCGACGACGAGGACCGAGCGGGTCAGGGTGCGCGCGCCGGTCATGCCGCCTCCCACGCCCCGGCTTGGCGCAGATATTCGGCATGGTCGGGCCAGGCGGCGACGCGCTGGCGGATCGCGCCGCCGAGCTCGGCGAGCGAAGCCGCGATGCGATCCTGCGGCGGGATATCGGCGCGCTGGTCGTAACCCTGCGGCACCACCCCCTGGCCGAGATAGACGGCGATCCAGCTCGCTTCGAGGAACAGCCCCTCGGTATACAGCTCGACGCGCCCGCTCTCCTTCCACAGCGCCATCTTGCGTTCGAGTTCGGGGGGCAGCGCCATCGTGCGGACATGGTTCCAGAAGTCCGAATCGTCGCGCCGCGTCGCATGATAGTGGAGGATCAGGAAGTCGCGGATACGGTCATATTCGCGGTCGACCAGCGCGTTGAAACTGTCGCGATCGCACGCGTCGATCCGGCGCTGCGGAAACAGCTCGACCAGCCGCGTGACCGCTTGCTGGACGAGGTGAATGCTCGTCGATTCGAGCGGTTCGAGGAAGCCGCTGGCGAGCCCGATCGCGACGACGTTGCGATCCCAGCTTTTCGTCCGCCGCCCGGCGCGAAAGCGCAGCACGCGCGGGTCGGCGAGCGGCTCGCCCTCGACTGCGCCGAGGATCGCGGCGCACGCCTCATCCTCCGACACATGATTGCTGGAAAAGACATAGCCGTTGCCGACGCGGTGCTGGAGCGGGATGCGCCAGCGCCAGCCGGCGGGCATCGCGGTCGCGCGCGTATAGGGTTCGATCGGACCGTCGGGCGCGGCACAGGGCAGGGCGGCGGCGCGGTCGCACGGCAACCATTCCGACCAATCCTCCCATGGCGATTGCAGGGTTTCACCGATCAGCAGCGCGCGAAAGCCCGAGCAGTCGATGAACAGGTCGCCTTCAATCACATCGCCGCGATCGGTGCGCAGCCGGGCGACATCGCCGCTCGCCCCGTCGCGTTCGACCGCGACGACCTTGCCCTCGGTGCGCCGGGTGCCATGCGCCTCGGCGAAGCGGCGCAGCATCGGCGCCATGCGGGTGGCGTCGAACTGATAGGCATAGCTGTAGCTGCTATCGAGGAGGTCGCCGCCCTCCGGGACCGGGGCGAAGCGTTTGCCGCGTGCCGCGACGATCGGCAGCGAGAAATCGCAGATCGGCGGGACCTGTCCCGCGGCCTGCATCCGCAGCCAATAATGGTGGAAACCGACCCCCGCTATGTCGGTGCCATAAGCCCCGAAGGGATGAATATAGCGCTCGCCGATCGCGCCGAAATCGACGAAGTCGATGCCGAGCTTGAAGGTCGCGCGGGTGGTGCGCATGAATTCCATCTCGTCGAGGCCGAGGCGGCGGATGAATTCGCGCAGATGCGGCAGGGTCGCTTCGCCGACCCCGACGATGCCGATTTCCTCGGACTCGATCAGCTCGATGTCGGCCTGTCCGGGCAGCAATTTGGCGAGCGCGGCGGCGGTCATCCAGCCGGCGGTGCCGCCGCCCAATATGACGACGCGGACGGGGGCGGGGGCGTTCAAGGCGCCGCGTCCGCGCGCGCGGCGTGCGGGCCGATCACCGCGCCGGTGAACAGGCCGGCGCCGACGGTCGCGAGGATCGACGCGTCGACCCCGGTCGCGAGTTGCTGCCAGTCGGCGGCGCCGTGCACGCGCCACCGCAGGTCGGCCTTGTCACGCTTGATGCGGACCTGCAGGTCGATCGCTCCCGGCGTCTTGTCGTCGAGCGCGACGCGGCTCGTCACCACGCCGTCCGCCGCTTCGCCGTCGCCGGCGCGGCGGCGCACGACGATCGCGTCGCCGTCCGCCAGTCGCTCGCGGCCGAGGAAGAGGAAATGATTCTCGTCGGTGAGCGCGAGCAGTCCGGCACGGTCGCCGACCGCCTGCGGTGCGAAAGCGACGCTGGTCTCGATCACCGCGTCATGGTGGCGCAATCTTTTGCCGACGAAGCTCGGCTGATCCAGCGATCCCGCGGCGACCGGCCGTGCGGTCAGATGCAGCGCGCCGCGCTGGTCCGACAGGCTCCACCAGTTTCGCCCGCGTGGCGTGCGCAGCATCATCCAGTCGAGCGCGAGCCGGCTGTCGTCGAATTCGTCGCGCCAGTCGTCGAGGCCGTCGCCCGCGAACGCCGGCAGGGCGGGGCGCCTGGCGGTCGGCGTCACCGCCACCCCCGGTGGCAATATCTTCGGCCAGCCGGCCTTCCAGGTCACCGGCAACAGGAAGGTCTCGCGCCCCAAATTGGTCTGCTGTCCCGCATAGGGGCGTGTCGCGAGGAACACCGCCCACCAGCTGCCGTCGGCGATCTGCACGAAATCGGCGTGGCCGGTCGCCTGCACCGGCCACGCGCGGCCTTCGGGCAGGTCGCGCTGGGTCAGGATCGGATTGTGCGGGCCCGCGACATAGGGTCCGGTCACCGTCTCGGCGCGGTAGATCGTCTGGCTGTGCCGGTCGGCGGTGCCGCCCTCGGCCGCGGTCAGATAATAGAAACGCCCGACCTTGTAGATATGCGGCCCCTCGGCCCACACCGGCTTGTCGGCGACGACGACGCCCTTGTCGACGAGCAGGGTGCGTGTCGCGGCCATCTTCATCGCGGCAAGGTCGATCTGCTGGATCCATAGCGCGCGGTGGCCGTCATATTCGGGCTCGCCGGGCGGCGCGTCATTATAGGCGATCCACGCGCGGCCATCGTCATCGACGAACAGCGACGGGTCGATGCCGCCGAATTCGAGCCAATGCGGGTCGGACCAGGGACCGGCGGGATCGTCGGCGGTGATGATGAAATTGCCGCCGCAGTCGATGCAGGTGTTGACGATATAGAAACGGTCGCCGTGGTGGCTGATCGCCGGCGCGAACAGGCCGCGCGTCACCCCGACCTTGCCGATCGCCAGCTGGCCGGGCCGGTCGATCGCATTGCCGATCTGGCGCCAGTGGACGAGGTCGCGGCTGTGGTAGACCGGCAGGCCCGGGAACCAGCTGAAGGTCGAATTGACCAGATAAAAATCGTCGCCGACGCGGACGACCGACGGGTCGGGCTGGAACCCCGGTAGAACCGGATTGGCGAATTCACCGGGTTTCGGGGCAGATGATTCGGCGTCGGGCGTGCCCGAATAGGCGACATAGTCGAAGCGAGCGACCGGCGCGGCGGCACTCTGCGCGGCGACCGGTGTGGTCGCCAGCGCCAACACCAGCGCTGACGCCGGCCAAGCAATATTGCGCCAACCTGGCAACCCGTTCCTCCCGCCCCATGCGTCCGGTCGGGCATCCCTCCCTCGCGGCGCATGATTTTCTATCGCCAACCTTGACACGATCCCCTAGAGCGTGATGGTAGCGCTATCACAACAATGGCTGCGGGGAGGTTTCAGGTCAATGGGTTTTGCGTTGAGGGCCGTTTTGCCGTCTGATTGGCGCACCGCGCGCCTGCTCGGGCGAGTCGATTTTGGTGCGGGGCCGACCCCCGTGCTGATCGACGGTGGCACGCTCCATGACCTCACCCCCAGCGCCGCGACGGTATCGGCGGCGATCGCGCGGCGACAATGGCTGCCCGAACATGGCGAGCCGGTGTGCGAACTCGACGCGGACGCCCCGGCGCTGCCCGACGGCGCGACCTTGCTCAGTCCCATCGACCTGCAATGCATCAAGGCGGCGGGGGTGACCTTCGCCGTCTCGGCGATCGAACGGGTGATCGAGGAGCGCGCGCGCGGCGACGCCTCGCAGGCGGCGACCATCCGCGCCGGGCTGGAGCAGCATGTCGGACAGGGCATAAGATCGGTCGTTCCCGGCTCGCCCGAGGCCGCGGCGCTCAAGGCGGCGCTGATCGCCGAGGGCATGTGGTCGCAATATCTGGAGGTCGCGATCGGCCCCGATGCCGAGGTCTTCACCAAGTCGGCGGTGCTCTCGTCGGTCGGTTATGGCGCCCCGATCGGCGTGCGGTCGGATTCGAGCTGGAACAATCCTGAACCCGAAATCGCGCTGATCATGGACGGCGCGGGTCAGGCGGTCGGCGCGACCTTGGGCAACGACGTGAATCTTCGCGATTTCGAGGGTCGCTCGGCGTTGCTGCTCGGCAAGGCGAAGGACAATAATGCCTCGGCCGCGCTCGGCCCCTTCATCCGCCTGTTCGACGACGGCTTCACCATCGACGATGTCCGGGGTGCCGAGGTCGACCTGCGGATCGAGGGCGCCGACGGCTATGTGCTGACCGGCCACAACCATATGGGGCAGATCAGCCGCGATCCGCTCGACCTCGCGGCGCAGGCGCGCAGCGAGCATCATTATCCCGACGGCTATGCGCTCTATCTCGGCACCTTGTTCGCGCCGACCCAGGACCGCGACGTCGTCGGCGGCGGTTTCACCCACAAGGTCGGCGACCGGGTGACGATCTCGGCCGAACGGCTGGGGACGCTGGAGAATATCGTCACCACATCGCGCGATGCCCCCGCCTGGACGCTGGGCATCGCGGCCCTGTTCCGCAATCTGGCGAGCCGCGGGCTCATCGATCGCATCTGAAGGATTCGACTGCACAATGACTTTGAAGCTTGGCCATTTGATAAACGGCGAACGCATCGGCGCCGACAGCGCGGCGCTGGAAAGCCTGAACCCGTCGAATACCGACGAGGTCGTGGCGCTGTTCCCGGCGGGTGACGCCGCCGCGGTCGATGCCGCGGTCGCCGCCGCGCGCGCCGCGCAGCCGGGCTGGGCCTATGCCTCACCCGAAGTCCGCGCCGACCTGCTCGACAAGGTCGCGGCGACGATCATGGCGCGCGCCGCCGAACTCGGCGAACTGCTCGCGCGCGAGGAAGGGAAGACCCGCGCCGAGGGCATGGGCGAAGTGATGCGCGCCGCGCGCATCTTCCGCTATTTCGGCGGCGAGGCGCTGCGCCGTCACGGCCAGACGCTCGAATCGACGCGCCCCGGGCTCGACGTCGCGACCTATCGCGAGGCGGTCGGCGTCTATGGCCTTATCACGCCGTGGAATTTTCCGATCGCGATCCCGGCGTGGAAGGCCGCTCCCGCACTCGCCTTCGGCAATGCGGTGGTGATGAAACCCGCCAATGTGACACCGGCGACCGCGAGCGCGCTCGCCGACATCATCGTCGAATGCGGCGCGCCGCCGGGAGTGTTCAACCTCGTTCTGGGGCAGGGCCAGGTCGGCGCAGCGATCGCCGATCATCCCGATGTCGACGCCATCTCCTTCACCGGCTCGCAGGGAGTCGGGGCGAAGGTCGGCATGGCGGCGATGGCGCGGCAGGCGCGGGTGCAGCTCGAAATGGGCGGCAAGAACCCGCTTGTCATCCTCGCCGATGCCGATCTCGACAAGGCGGTCGCCATCGCGCTCGACGGCGGCTTTTTCCAGACCGGGCAGCGCTGCACCGCCTCGTCGCGGGTGATCGTCGAGGATGCGATACACGACCGTTTCGTTGCCGCACTGGCGGAAAAGGCCAAAGGGCTGCGCGTCGGCGCGGCGCTCGACCCCGAAACGCAGGTCGGTCCCGCCGCGAGCGAAGCGCAGTTCGAGCAGAATCTGCGCTATGCGAAGATCGCCGTCGACGAAGGCGGGCGCTGTGTCACCGGCGGTGACGCGGTGAAGGCGGACACCCCGGGCTATTATATGGCGCCGACACTGATCGCCGACACCGATCCCGATATGCGGATCAACAATGAAGAGGTGTTCGGCCCCGTTGTCTCGACGGTGCGGGTGAAGGATTATGACGCCGCGCTCGAACTCGCCAACGCCGGCGAGTTCGGCCTGTCGTCGGGCATCGTCACCAACAGCCAGAAACACGCTCGCCATTTTCGCAAACATGTCCGCGCCGGGATGGTGATGGTCAACCTGCCGACCGCCGGGGTCGATTATCATGTGCCGTTCGGCGGGACGCGAAAATCGAGCTATGGTGCGCGCGAACAGGGCTTTGCCGCGGTCGAATTCTACACCCAGATCAAAACGGTCTACACGGGGGATTGAGCGTGCTGACTCGGGCGACCATGATCGACAAATCGGCGGCGACATATCCCAGCCTCGCGGGCAAGCGCGTGCTGGTGACCGGCGGCGCGACCGGGATAGGCGAAGCGCTGGTGACCGGCTTTGCGGAACAGGGCGCGCATGTCGCCTTCCTCGACATGCAGGGCGACGCGGGCGCCGCGCTGGTCGAACGGCTGTCGGGCGCGGTGGCGGTGGCGCCGCGCTTCGCGCTGTGCGACCTCACCGACCTCGCCAGCCTCGACCGGACCGTCGCGGCGCTTCGCGCCGACGTCGGCGACTTTGACATATTGCTCAACAATGCGGCAAGCGACGATCGTCACGCGATCGGCGATGTGACCCCCGCCTATTGGGACGAAAGGATCGCGGTCAACCTGCGCCACCTCTTCTTCGCGGCGCAGGCGGTGATCCCGGGGATGAAGGCCGCCGGGGGCGGATCGATCCTCAATTTCGGGTCGATCAGCTGGCATCTCGCGCTGCCCGACCTTGTCCTCTACCAGACCGCCAAGGCCGCGATCGAGGGCATGACGCGGTCGATGGCGCGCGAACTCGGCGCCGACAACATCCGCGTCAACACGATCATCCCCGGCAATGTCGAAACCCCGCGCCAGGCGCAATGGTACACCCCCGAGGGCGAGGCCGAGATCATCGCGGCGCAATGTCTGAAGGCGCGCATCCAGCCTGCCGATATCGCGGCGATGGCGCTGTTCCTCGCCTCCGACGACGCGCGCATGTGCACCGGCCACGATTATTGGGTCGACGCGGGCTGGCGCTGATGGCGATCACGCCCGAACCGGTCGCCTTTCCCTCGACGTCGCTGGGCGAGGGGCCGGTATGGGACGCCGCGCGGCAGCGCCTGTGGTTCGTCGACATCAAGCTGCGCCGGCTTTTCTGCTTCGACCCCGCGTCGTCGACACTCGACCAATGGGACGCGCCGGGCGAAATCGGCTGGGCGCTGCCGGCCGACGACGGGCGGCTGCTCTGCGGGTTGCAGGATGGGCTCCACTGGTTTGACCCGGCGCGCGGCGCATTCGCCGCATGGCTGGCGGTCGAGGCGGATGTGCCCGGGAACAGGCTCAACGATGCGTGCAGCGATGCCACCGGTGCGGTCTGGTTCGGGTCGATGGATAACGCGTGCGTCGCCGAAACCGGCAGCTTCTATCGACTGGCGGCGCGGCATGTCGAGCAAGCTGGGCCGAGCAAGGTCGCGATCACCAACGGCCCCGCCATCGCGCCCGACGGTGCGACGATCTATTTCACCGACACGATGGCCGGGAAAATCTGGGCCGCGACGATCGGGGCGGACGGGATGCCCGGCGCGCTGCGACCATTTGTGACCTTCAGCGGCGATATGGGGCACCCCGACGGATCGATCACCGACGCGGCGGGCAATATCTGGGTCGGCTGCTACGCCGGCTGGGCGGCACGCTGTTTCGACCCGGCGGGCGAGGAAATTGCGGAGGTCGATTTCCCGACCGCCAACATCACCAAGCTCGCCTTTGGCGGCGCCGACCTCGCGACGCTCTATGCGACCTCGGCGCATCAGGAAATGACCGACGCCGAACGCGCCGCGCAGCCGCTCGCGGGCGCGCTCTTCGCCTTTCGGCCGGAGGTCGGTGGCCATCCGCTGCCGCTGGTGCGCGCGTCGTGATCGGTCGCGCGCTGATCGCTTTGGTCGCGGCCTTCGCGGCTTTTCCCTCAGCGGCGCAAGTCGTGCTGGCGCCCGCTTTTACCGACCACGCCGTGATCCAGCGCGGCCAGCCGATCCCGGTCGCAGGCACCGCGGCGCCGGGCGAAAAGCTGACCATCGAACTGGCCGGTAACAGGGCAACCGCGACCGCCGACCGCGACGGGGCGTGGCAGGCGCGCCTGGCCGCGCTTTCGGCGGGCGGCCCCTATGACCTTGTCATTCGCGGCGCCGACGGACGCGCGGTCGCGACGGCGAAAGACGTCATGCTCGGCGATGTCTGGCTCTGTTCGGGCCAGTCGAACATGGAATTGCCGGTGCGCCGCGCGCTCGATTTCGACAATCAGGCGGGCGGTTTTGCCGCCCCCGGCCTGCGGCTGCTGACGGTCGAAAAGGCGACGGCGACGGTGCCGCAAACCCGCTTTTCCGCCGCGCCGTCGTGGCTGCTGGCGTCGGCCGACAGCGTCCCCGATTTTTCCGCCGCCTGTTACTATATGGCGCGTGACCTGCGCGCGGCGCGTGGGGTCGCGATCGGCGCGATCGACGCGACCTGGGGCGGCACGCAGATCCGGGCCTGGCTCGCCCCCGCGGCGACGCGGACGATCTATGGCGAGGGCGAGGCCGACCTGCTCGCGCTCTACACGCGCGATCCGCTCGCGGCGAATCAGGCGTTTTTTCCGCGCTGGGCCGACTGGTGGCGAAAACTCAGCGGCGATGCGCCGGGGAACGAGCCGTGGATCAGGCCCGACCGCCTGACATGGACGCCCTTTCCCGCGATGTCCTATTGGGACGAGTGGAAGGGGACCGACTTCCAGCGTTTCAACGGTTATGTCTGGGCCCGGCGCAGCGTAACGTTGACCGCCGCACAGGCCGCCCAGGGCGCGACGCTCTCGCTTGGCGTGATCGACGACAGCGACGAGACTTTCGTCAACGGCCAGGTGGTCGCCAACACATTCAGCTGGTCCGACGCGCGCCATTATGCCGTTCCCGCCGGCCACTGGCGCGCGGGGGTCAACGAGATCGTCGTGCTGGTCGGCGACAGCTGGGGCAATGGCGGGTTCCAGGGACCCGCCGACGCGCTGAAACTGCGCTTCGCCGATGGCAGCACCATTCCGCTCGGCGAGGGCTGGTCCTACGCGATCGCGACGACGCAGGCCGGCGGCGCCCCGCGCCCGCCTTGGGACCAGATCGCCGGGCTGGGCCTGATCCACAATGCGATGGTCGCGCCGCTCGGCGCGATCCGCCTCGACGGCATCGCCTGGTATCAGGGCGAGGCCGATGTCGGCATACCGAAATATGACGCACGGCTCGCCGCGTTGATCGGCGGCTGGCGCGGGCAGTTCGGCCGGACCGACTTGCCGGTGCTGGTCGTCGGCCTCGCCAATTTCGGCGCGCCGGCGGTGAAACCGGTTGAGAGCGGCTGGGCGCTGCTCCGCGACGAACAGCGCCGCGCCGCCGACACGATATCGGGCGTGACGCTGGTCCCGGCGCTCGACCTTGGCGAGCGGCTCGATATCCATCCCGCGAACAAGATCGAACTCGGCCACCGGCTCGCCCGCGCTGCTGAGGGCAAGCCGCTGCCCCGCGTCACCGGCGCAGCGAGGCAGGGCGATATCATCGTCGTGCGGTTCGAAGGGGTGACCGGGGCGCTGGCGAGCTGGAGCAGCGACCGGGCGATCGGCTTCGAATTGTGCGCTGATGCCGCGGGCAGCTGCCGTTTCGCCGCCGCCGTTGCCGACGGCGCGACGGTGCGGATCGCCGCCGACGGCCAGCCGGCGACGCGTGTCCGCTATGCCTGGGCCGATACGCCGATCGTCAACCTGTTCGACGCCGCCAACCTGCCCGTCACCAGCTTCGAGATCCCGATCCGCTGATCGCGTCTCAATGATTGTGGCGCGGTAGCGTCTTCGATGTCTGGCGATATTTCAGCGCGAATTCCATCACCCCGCCCTCGCCAAGCTGGCCGGTCTTTTCGCGGAACAACTCTTCCCACGGCGTGTTGCTCGGCGGGATGTCGGGCAGTCCGTCGCCCTGACGCCGCGCGATCTCTTCGACATCGACCAGCATGTCGCACGTCCCGGCGTTCAGATCGACCCGGATCATGTCGCCGCTGCGCAACCACGCCAGTCCGCCCCCCGCCGCGCTTTCGGGCGAGGCGTTGAGGATCGACGGGCTGTCCGACGTTCCCGACTGGCGCCCGTCGCCCAGCGTCGGCAACCATGATATGCCGCGCTGGATCAGCGCATCGGGCGGTTGCATATTGACCACTTCGGCCGATCCCGGCCAGCCGAGAATGCCCGACGAGCGCATCACCAGGATGCAATGTTCGTCGATGGCGAGCGCCGGGTCGTTGATCCGGCGGTGATAATCGTCCGACCCGTCGAACACGACCGCGCGCGCCTCGAAAACCCCTTCGGCGCCGGGGCGCGACAGATAGCGGGTGCGAAATTCGTCCGAGATCACCGACGTCTTCATCACCGCGAAATCGAACAAATTGCCCTTCAGGGTCAAGAATCCCGCCTTTGCCTGCAACGGATCGGCGAAGGGGCGGATCATTTCACGGTCGCCGCTTTCGTGCCCCGCCAGATTGTCGGCGATGCTGCGCCCCGTCACCGTCAGGCAGTCGCCAATCAGCTTGCCGGCGTTCAGCAACTCCCACATTGCCGCGGGAACCCCGCCGGCGCGGTGGAAGCGTTCGCCCAGATATTGCCCCGCCGGCTGCATGTTGACCAGCAAAGGCAGGTCGTAACCATGGTCGGTCCACACCGCGGGCTCGAGCTCGATCCCCGCGTGCCGCGCCATCGCGACGATATGCGGCTGAGCATTGCTCGACCCGCCGCACACGCTGACGGTGGCGATCGCGTTGAGGAAGGCCGCGCGGGTCAGGATGCGCGACGGGCGCAAATCCTCATGCACCATTTCGACGATGCGGCGCCCGGTGCGATAGGCATATTGGCCGCGCTCGCGGTACGGCGCCGGGATCGCGGCGCAGCCGGTGAGCGACAGCCCCAGCGCCTCGGCGACCGCGTTCATCGTCGACGCGGTGCCCATCGAATTGCAATGGCCCAATGACGGCGCGCTCGACGTCGCGCGATCGAGGAATTCGGCCTCGTCGATCAGCCCCGCCGACAGCGCGCGGCGGCTGCGCCAGATCACCGTCCCCGATCCGACCAGTTCGCCGTCGTGCCAGCCGTCGAGCATCGGCCCGCCCGACAGCACGATCGCCGGGATGTCGACCGTGGTCGCCGCCATCACCTGTGACGGCGTCGTCTTGTCGCAGCCGGTGGTGAGCACGACGGCATCGAGCGGATAGCCGTTCAAAATCTCGACAAGCCCCAGATAGGCGAGGTTGCGGTCGAGCGCCGCGGTCGGGCGGCGGCAATTTTCGAAGATCGGGTGGACGGGGAATTCGATCGGGATACCGCCCGCGTCGCGGATTCCGTCGCGGACGCGCCTGGCGAGGTCGACATGGACACGGTTGCACGGCGACAGGTCGCTGCCCGATTGCGCGATGCCGATGATCGGCTTGCCCGACTGCAACTCCTCGGGGGTCGTGCCGTAATTCATGAAGCGCTCGAGATAGAGCGCGGTCATGTCCCAGCGGTCGGGGTTGTCGAACCAGTCGCGCGACCGCAGTCTGGGGGGCTGGCCGGGCGCCGTCACCGCCGCTCCACACCCTTCGCCGCGCGCGTCGCGAGGCTCGGCGCCGCGTCGGATTCGCGGCGGATCAAAGCATAGGGCAGGGTCATCTGCTGTTCCTCGGCGCGCTCGCCCGCCTTGCGCGCGCGCATGATGGTGGCGATCGCGGCGACCGCCCAGGCGGTCATCTCGCGGATCGGCTGGCGGATCGTCGTCAGTTCGGGCCAGATCGTGCTCGCCATCGCGGTATCGTCGAAGCCGCAGACGGTGATGTCGTTCGGCACGTCGAGGTGGCGCCGGTGCGCGACCGCGACGGTCGCCGCCGCCATATCGTCGTTCGAGGCGAAAATCGCGGTCGGTCGCGGATCGACCGCGAGCAGCCGCTCGGCGCCATCCATCCCCGACCGATAGCTGAAACGCCCCTGCACGATCAGTTCGTCGAGGACGGCGAGTCCGGCGTCGGTCATCGCGGCGCGATATCCGTTCAAGCGGCGACCGCTGGCGACCTGTTCGGGATTTCCGATGATGAAACCGATGCGTTCATGCCCCAGGTCGATGATATGCTTGGTCATGTCGTACGCGGCCTGGAAATCGTCGATCATCACCGCGCCGTGCGATCCGGTCGCCTTGCCCGGTCCGACCGCGATCGCGATCGCATCGAGTTCGCTGACCAGGTCGAGCACGCTCTGGTCGTCGCACAAGGGCGGCGGCAGGATGAAGCCCTTGATGCCGCCCTGCGTCAGGTTGCGCATCAGCGCCTGCGCGTCGGCGACGTCGAGGCAGCTTTGCACGATCAGGTGGATATCGCTGCGCGTCGCTTCTTCGAGCGCGCCCATCAGAAATTCGCTGAGGTACGACGCCGACGGATTGTCGAAGAGCAGCGCGATCCGCAATTGCTCGCCGCCAGCGAGGCTGCGCGCGGCGCGGTTCGGCATGTAACGCAGCGCGGTGATCGCCTCCATCACCTGCTGCCGCGTCGCGGCGCGGACGTTGGAATCGCCGTTGATCACGCGGCTCACCGTCATCGGCGAACAGCCCGCCGCGGCGGCGACGTCGGAAATGGTCGGGGCCTTGCCCTGGCGGCGGCCCTGACGGGGCATGGTAGCGCTCTTTTGGCTCATGCCAGCGTCCCTAAATCTTCTTTTCCGCCCGCGCTAGGCGAATATCGGGCGGGGTGCGGCGCGCTCATATGCCGGGCGCCTCGGGGAAGCGTTGGGCGCGGTACCAATCGAGCGAATGCGCCGGCGCGGCATGGCCCGCGGGCAGCGGACGCCGCGACAGCGACTGGAAATAGGCGATCGAGGCGTCGCGCCACCAGCGCGCTTCGGCCTGCTGCACTGCGAGCAGTGCGGCGACCTCGGAATGGCGCCGCGCGTCCACCAGTCCGTGCAGGCCGTCCCACCGCGCCGCCATCGCATCGACCCCGGCGACGCCGCGGTCATAGCGCGTGACGAGTTCGTCCCATACCGTCCGCCCGGTGCTCAGCCGGTCGTCCCAGCGCTTGCGGTGAAACCACAGCAACCAGGGCAGGGCAGGGTCGCGCTGATCGGCGTAGCGCTTCGCCAGCGGGGCGCGATATTGGGCGAGCGCGTTGCTGCCGGTCGCGGTGCGATCGAACCCGATCCCGTCGGCATCGGCGCGGTGGTAATAGATCGGGTTCCAGTCGGGGCGGGCCAGATCGTCGACCCACGGCGCGGGTCCATAATGATGGTCGCTGCCCATCAGATGCGCGAGGCCGAGCGGGGTCATAGTGTCGACCACCGCCTGGCGGCTCGGCATCATCATCGCCGCGACGGCGTCGACCAGTTGCGGGTCGGCGGCGAAAGTCTGCGCCGCCCATTCGCGGGCGATGGCGTCGGACGACAGGGTGGGGTTCCATGCCAGCCGGCCAAAGGCATACCAGTTGGCCTGGTCGAAATGCGACCCGCTCCAGTTGCGGTCGGACCCGATATTGGCGACCCCTGCGATCAGGCTGGTCGGACCGCCGGCCACGACCTCGGCGAGCGTCGCGCGCCCGTCCTTGCCCAACCCGCCGGTATCGAGCGCTTCCTCGAACAGCGGCGCCAGATAGGCGAGGTGGGTCGAGAAGCCGAGATATTCCTTGGTGATCTGCAGCTCGAGCCCAAGCTGCGTGTGCGGCATCGCGCCGAACAACGGACTCACCGGCTCGCGCGGCTGGAAATCGAGCGGGCCGTTCTTGACCTGCACGACGACATTGGCGTCGAATTGCCCGTCGAGCGGCTGGAACGCGTTGTAGGCCTGCATCGTGCGTTCGACCGCCGGGTCGGGATCGTAGACGAAGGCGCGCCAGATCACGACGCCGCGCTGGCCCACCGCGCGCGCCAGCATATTGGCGCCGTCGGCGTGGGTGCGGCCATAATCCTGCGGCCCCGGCTGACCTTCGCTGTTGGCCTTGACCAGAAAGCCGCCGAAATCGGGGATGGCGGCATAAATCTCGTCGGCCTTCGCCCGCCACCAGCGCTGGACGTCGGGGTCGAGCGGGTCGGCGGTGGCCAGCCCGCCCAGATCGCGCGGCGCCGAAAAGCGCGCCGACAGGAAGACGCGGATGCCATAGGGGCGCAGCGTATCGGCGAGCGCCGCGGTCTTGGCGATGAAGCGCGGGGTCAGGAAGGTCGCGGGCGCGTTGACATTGTTCACCGCGACGGCGTTGATCCCGATCGAGGCATTGGCGCGCGCATAGTCGGTCAGCCGCGGATCGACATACCCCGGCAGGCGCCACCATTGGAAAATCGAGCGCCCCGCATAGCCGCGCTCGACGCTGCCATCGACATTGTCCCAATGGTCGAGCATGCGGATCGCGACGCGCGGGGCGTCGGCTTGCCCCAGTTCGGCCAGCGGTGCCTGCTGCTGGATGTGGCGGAGCAGCGCGAAGCTGCCGTAGAGCAGGCCGATGTCGTCGTCGGCGGAGATGGTGATGCGCCCACCGTCGCGGTCGATGCGATAGGCGCCGGGCAGGGGGGGCACGTCGCGCTTTGGTAAGGCGGCTGCGCACGGTCGGTCGCTGCGGCACAATTGAAGGCCCGCAGGCGCATCGGCGGCGACCGCCAATGGATGATCAAGCCACACGCCAAACGCCCGTTCCAGTTCGCCGGTCGCGGTGTCGATCGTCGCGCTCGGCTGCGCATCGACCGATAGCCCGGGCGCGATCGTCGCGACTTCTGCCGCATAGGCGGGGGTGAGCGGGCGATAGCGCAGCCACAGCTCGTAGCCGTCCTCCGCGTGCGCCGGATGCGCCGCGAGCAACAGCAGCAGATATGCTCCCGACAGGATCGCCCCGACGCTCCGCATCCTTGTTGTTCACCCTCCCTGACGTTTTGCCATGGCTTGACAGCCACTGCCGCTTTCTTTCATGGTAGCGCTAACAATAGGCGTGGGGAATCGATCCGCGCAAGCAAAAATGGGAGAGACACGATCATGCGCATGACTTTGGCGGCCGCGCTTCTGGCCACGACGATGACCTTGCCGCTGACGCAGGTCATGGGCCAGCAGGCCGCCCCCGCATCGGCCGCCTCGACCGCCAAGCCCCCCGCCAATGCCCCTTATCGCGACGCTAGCCTGGCCGTCGATGCGCGCGTCGCCGACCTGCTCGCGCGGATGACGCTCGAGGAAAAGGTCGGGCAGATCATTACCCTGTGGGACAGCAAGGCCGAGGTGCAGGACGCCGACACGACGTGGAATCCGGCAAAGGCGTCGCGGAAATATCCCAACGGCCTCGGCCAGATCGCCCGCCCGTCGGATCGCAGCGGGCCGAGCAGCCCGCGCACCAACAAATTGCGCTCGATTCCCGAAAGCGTCGACTATGTGAATGCGGTCCAGACATGGGCGACCAAGAATACGCGGCTCGGCATCCCGGTGCTGTTCCACGAAGAGGCGCTCCACGGCCTCGCGGCGCGCGACGCGACGAGCTTTCCCCAATCGATCGCCATGGCCTCGACCTGGGACCCCGACCTGATCCGCGAGGTGAACAGCGTCATCGCGCGCGAGGTCCGCGCGCGCGGCGTTCCGTTCGTGCTGTCGCCGGTCGTCGATGTCGCGCGCGACCCGCGCTGGGGACGGATCGAGGAGACCTTCGGCGAAGATCCCTATCTGGTCAGCGAAATGGGGGTCGCGGCGGTCGAGGGGCTGCAGGGTAAGGGCGGCCCCGGCCCCCTCGCGCCGGGCAAGGTGTTCGCGACGCTCAAGCATATGACCGGCCATGGCCAGCCCGAAAGCGGCACCAACGTCGGCCCGGCGCCGATCGCCGAACGCACGCTGCGCGAGGATTTTTTCCCGCCGTTCGAGGCGGTGGTCAAACGCACCGGGATCAAGGCGGTGATGGCGAGCTATAACGAGATCGACGGCGTCCCCAGCCACGTCAACAAATGGCTGCTCGGCGACGTGCTGCGCGGCGAATGGGGCTTCGAGGGCGCGGTGGTCAGCGACTATTATGCGATCGACGATCTGGTCAAGCTGCACAAGATCGCGGTCGATTTGCCCGATGCCGCGCGCCAGGCGCTCGCCGCCGGGGTCGACAGCGACCTGCCCAACGGTGCGGCGTACACGACGCTCGTCGACTCGGTGCGCGCGGGCAAGGTCAGGGAGGCCGACATCGACGCCGCGGTGACGCGGATGCTGCGGATCAAATTCCTCGCCGGATTGTTCGAAAATCCCTTCGCGACGATGAAGGCGACGACGGTCACCAACGATGCCGAGGCGATCGCGCTGGCGCGGCGCACCGCCGACAAGTCGCTGGTGCTGCTCAAGAATGACGGAGTCCTTCCGCTCGTCCTGCCGACGGCGGGCGCGGCCGCCAAGCCGACCATCGCGGTCATAGGTCCCAATGCCGCGGTGGCACGGCTTGGCGGCTATTACGGTATCCCGCCCAAAACGGTGTCGCCGCTCGACGGGATCAAAGCGCTGGTCGGCGACAAGGCGACGATCGTCTACAACGAAGGCGTCAAGATCACCGAGAATGACGATTGGTGGGCCGACGAGGTCAAGCTCGCCGATCCCGCCGCCAACCGCCAGCGCATCGCCGCGGCGGTCGAGGCGGCGCGCGGCGCCGACCATATATTGCTGTTCATCGGCGACACCGAACAGACCAGCCGCGAAGGCTGGGCCGACAGCCATCTCGGCGACCGGTCGGACATCGATATCGTCGGCGAGCAGGAGGAGTTGCTCGACGCGCTGAAGGCGCTCGGCAAGCCGGTGGTCGTGGTCCTCGTCAACGGGCGTCCGCCCTCCTATCCCGGCGTCGTCGCCAAGGCCGATGCGATCCTCGAAACCTGGTACGGCGGCGAGCAACAGGGGCATGCGATCGCCGACGCGCTGTTCGGGCGTAGCAATCCCGGCGGGAAATTGCCGGTGACGGTCGCGCGCAACGTCGGCCAGCTGCCCTTTTTCTACAACCACAAGCCGACCGCGCGGCGCGGCTATCTGTTCGACGACAAGGCGCCGCTGTTCCCGTTCGGCTATGGCCTCAGCTACACCAAATTCACCATCGGCGCACCGCGCCTGTCGGCCCCTTCGATCGCCGCGGGTCAGCCGGTGACGGTCACCGTCGACGTCGCCAACAGCGGCGCGCGCGCGGGCGACGAGGTGGTGCAGGTCTATGTCCGCGATAGCATCAGCTCGGTCACCCGGCCGGTCAAGGAGCTCAAGGGCTTCCGGCGCGTCACGCTGAAGCCCGGCGAGACGAAGGCGGTGGCGATCACGCTGCCGCCCGCCGCCTTCCAGATGTGGAACGGCGCCATGAAGCGTGTGATCGAACCCGGCGATTTCGAAATCATGGTCGGCCCCAATTCGGCCGAGGTGCAGAGCGTCAAGCTGGTGGTGACACCGTGATCGATGCGGCGTTTAGTCGGCGGGAGGCGTTGGCGGGCCTGTCGGCGTTGTCGCTGACCGCCTGCGCGGGCGCCGCCGGGCTGACCACCGCCGCGCCGCCAGCCACCGGCGAAGGCCTGCACCGGATCGCGGCGCGCAAGGGACTGCGCTTTGGTTCGGCGATCGGTTATGGGGCGGAAGGGTCGGACAGTGGTTCGATCGGCAATCCGGCGTACCGAGCGATCGTCGAGCGCGAGTGCGGGCTGGTCGTCGCTGAAAATGAAATGAAGTGGCAGGCGATTCGCCCCGGCCCCGACCAGTATGACTTCGCCAACTTCGACGCGATCGTCCGCTACGCGAAATCGAAGGGCCTCGATATTCGCGGTCACACCCTGCTCTGGCATCGCCCGAAATGGATGCCCGAGTGGGTCAACAATTACGACTATGGCGCCCGCCCCGCGACCGAGGCGGCGCGGCTGGTGACCAGCCACATCGAGACCGTGACGCGGCGCTATCGCGGCGCGATCCACAGCTATGACGTCGTCAACGAATTGTTCGACGACCAGAGCGGCGCCTTCGTCGACACCTCGATGTCGAAGGCCATGGGCAGCCACGAGGCCGTCGTCGATCTCGCCTTCCATACGGCGCGCAGCGAACTGCCCGACGCCGAGCTCGTCTATAACGATTATATGAGCTGGGAGCCGGGCCATGCGAACCATCGCGCCGCAGTGCTCCGCCTTCTCGAAGGATTCCGCAAGCGCGGCGTGCCGTGCGACGCGCTCGGCATCCAGTCGCATATCGAGATGCGGACGATCGACCGCGCGACGGGTATCGGCCCCTATGACCTGAAAGAATGGCGTGCGTTTTGCGACGACGTCACGGGCATGGGCTACCGGCTGCTGCTCACCGAATTCGACGTCAAGGACAATGGCCTGCCCGCCGACCATGTCGCGCGCGACGCCGGGGTCGCCAACTACACCCGCGCCTATCTGGAGGTGATGCTGTCCTATCCGCAGCTTCGCGACATATTGGCCTGGGGCATGGTCGACAAGTTCAGCTGGCTGCAGGGTTTCGCCCCGCGCGCCGACGGCCTGCCGCAGCGCTGTTGCCCCTATGGCGACGATTACCGGCCGCATCCGATGCGCGCCGCGCTCGCCGATCTGTTCGCCGGTGCCGCGCCGCGCGCTTGACCCGGCCGCGATAGCCGCGACAACGGGCGCATGAACGCCGCGCCCGATTGCAGGCCCGCCGACGCCGCGGTCATCGACATCCTCGCGATCGGCGCCGAGCAGGTGCCGCTGATCCGCATCGACGGCGCGACCACCGATCCGCAGGCGCTCGTCGCTTTCGCCGCCGACGCGGTGGCCTTCGCGCCGGTCACGGGCAATCTCTACCCCGGCCTGCGCGCGCCGATGCCGCTCGCCTATGTGCGGTCGATGGTGGCGCGGCTCGATCCGCTGATCCGCCGCGTCCATCGGCTGGGGCCTGTGCGGCTGGTCCGCGCCGAATGTTTCTTCTCGATCGTCACGACCCCGGTGGCTGATCTCGTCCCGCTCCAGACGGTGCCGCATATCGACACCAGCGACCCGCTGCATTTCGCGACCGTCCATTATCTCTGCCCGCCGCATTTCGGCGGCACCGCCTTTTTTCGGCAGCTGTCGACGGGGTTCGAGACGATATCGCCGACCCGCGAAACTGCGTGGGACCGCGCGCGCGACGCCGCGATGCCCGCGCCCGGGAATCCCGCTTACCCGTCCCCCGATACGCCCGGCCATGCCCGCGTCGCCGCTATTCCGGCGGCGTTCGACCGGCTGATCCTCTATCGCAGCAACGCGCTGCATGCGGGCATCATCGATCCGGCGATCGACCATCCGGGCGATCCGCGCGCCGGCCGGCTCACCGCGACGATGTTCATCGCCTATCGGCCGGATTCGCTGTCGCGGACATAAGAAGGGCCGCCGCTTTCACAGAAAGCGGCGGCCCCCAAGCGAGGCGGGATGCGCCCCTAGAAGGTAAACCGCGCCAGGATCGTGAAGCGACGGTCGCTCATATACCATTGGCGCGGGACATATTGGATATCGCCGCTGCCGTTGAGCACCGCCGCTTCGGTCTTGGTCTGCGAGTTCAGGATATTCACCGCCTGAATGCCCAGCTTGAACTGGTCGGTGACGGTGACCGTCGCCGAGGCGTCGAGCTGGCCATAGGCGCGCTGGAAGATCGGATCGAACGGTGTGATCACGTCGCGGATCGTCAGCAGATAGCGCGAGCGCCAGTTGTACGAGGCGCGCAGCGACAGCGGGCCGATGTCGATGAACGGCGTGATGTTGATCGTATGTTTCGACAGTCCCTGGAGCGGGAAACTGTCGCCGGAAATCGCCGACTGGCGCCCCGCGGCGACATCGGGGTCGGTCGCCGACAGCGTCGTCTGCGGCACCCCCGACGATTTGACATAGGTATAGGTCGCCTGCAGCCCGAGTCCCGACAGCGGTCCCGGCAGGAAGTCGAAGACCTGCTGGTACGACACCTCGGCGCCGGTGACCTTGCCGGTGTCGGGCGAGTTGATCGCGGTCGTCAGCACCACCGGGAAGGTCGCGCCGTTGTTGGTCAGGTCGGTCGAAACCGTCGCGTTGGTCACGACATTGTGCAGCCGTTTGTGGAACATCGACAGCGTCACCTGTCCGACCTTGCTGAAATAATATTCGGCGGTGAGGTCGAAATTGTCCGATGTCGTCGGCAACAAATTGGGATTGCCCGCGGTGACCGTCGACTGGATCGTGAAGCTGCCCGGGATCGCCGCGCCGCTACTGTCGACATTCTGGTTGGCGCTGAGACCCGTGACGTTGAAATAGTTGCGCGAGAAGCCGAAGGGCGGGGCGAAGACGCCCTTGAAATAGCCGGCGCGGAATTGCAGCCCGCCGCCGACTTCGAGCTTCAGGTTCACGCTCGGCAGGAAATAATCATAGTTGGTCTTGGCGTCGATCGGCAGCAGCGCGCCGTTCAGATAGTTGCGTGCCTGCTGGCGCACCGCCGGGGTGAAGGTACAGAAACCCGTCGCCGGCTGCCCGGCGTTCGCCGCATCGATGCAAGCCTGTTCGCTGGTGATCGACGTCGGGTTGTTGGCGAACTGCTGGAACCCCTGCGAGGTGCGCTTGGTGCGCGTATACCGCAGCCCGACATTGCCGGTGAAGCGCATCCCGCTGCCGAATTCGCTGTCGAACTTGATCATGCCGTAAAGCGCCAGATTCTTGTTCTGCTGCGGATTGATCTCGCCCGGCTGGAACGGCGTACCGGCGACATTGCCGCAGCGATCGGCCAGCGAGTTCCACCCCGCATTGATCGTCCGGCCGTCGATGCCGCAGGTGGTCGTCCCCTGCCATTCGCGCGCGATCGCATTGGCATAGGCGATATAGGCGGCGCGGTCCTTGACCGTGTTACCCGAATAGAAAAGGCGGCCCTGGCCCGCGATCGGGTTGTTGGCGGCGCCGCGGAAGAAATTGGGATAGAAGACCTCTTCATACCCCGGCAGCGGTGCCCCGCCATTGCCGCCGGTCACGTTGTCGACATTGTCGTCGAACCACACCGGGCCGCCATTGCCCCATTGCTCGCTGAGCACGCCCCAATTGTAGATCGAGAAACGCGCGGTCTGCTCGGTGTCGGCATAGCGTCCGCCGACCTGCAGCGATTTCAGGAAGCCGCTGTCGGGAAAGGACAGTTCGGCGTCGACGCGGAAGGCGTCCTCGCTGCCATCACTCTGTTCCAGATGATCCATCGCCGAACGGTAGAAGCTGTTGAACGGATCGGTGAAGCTTTGGTGGCTGCCGGTGAAATAGGAGGGCGAATTGGCGGCGAAGCCGGGATTGCCCTGGCAGGGCGCGGGATCGCAATTCTGCGGCGGGATGAACTGCACGAATGGCAGGCCATGGCCATTGAGGTCGATCATCGCATCCTGATAGGTCGAGCCCCAAAGCGTATTGTCCTCGACGTCGCTTTTCGAATCGACATGCTGATAGTCGAGATTGATCGCGAGGTTTTCGCTGGGGGTCCAGCGCAAGTTCGCCGAATAATCGGTCGTCTTGATCCGTTCATAATGGTCGCGGCGGATATTGTTCGACTGCAGCCCCAATATGGGCGTGCGAATGTCACCCGTCGCATTTTGCTGGTCGGCGCGCCAGCCGGTCGGGCCGGTGATCACGCCATTTTCGAAGACGCCGCTGTCGTCGAATTCCAGCGAGGTGCCCGCGACGGCGCGCGAATCGCCATTGTTCGACACATTGTCGGTGGCGATTTCGATCGTATTCTCGCTCCACGCCTGACGCGCGTCGGACCGCAGGAACTGGAAGGTCGCCGCGAGCGTCCCGTCGTTGCTTTCCCACTGCGCGGCGGCCGAATAGCCATAGCGTTCGCGGTTGAAATTCTGGCGGCCGAGCACGGCGCCGCGCGGGAACAGCGCCGAGGGTCCCGCGGTCGCGCCGGCGAACGGTACGACGTCGGTGCGCGTCCCGTCCGAATAGGTGGTGCGCGGGCGGAAGCTGGAGATACCGATGCGATCGGCCTGCGAATAGAGTTGCGAATAGGAGGCGCTGGCGAGCAGGCCGATTTCGCCGATCCCGGTCGACCAGCGGTTGCTGATCAATCCCGAAAAGGTCGGCGCCGATTTCTTGACGAAATCGCCATAGTTGAGTTCGAGCGAGCCCGCGACGAGCAGGCCGCTCTGGTCGAAGGGCAGGCGGGTGCGCAGGTTGACGATGCCGCCGATGCCGCCTTCGATCAGGTCGGCCGACGGGGTCTTGTAGACGTCGACCCCGGCGAGCAGTTCCGACGGCACGTCGGCGAAGCTCAGCCCCGAACCGTTGCCGGCGCTGAACGCGTCGCGGCCGTTGAAGCGCGATCCGACATAGCTGAGGCCGCGGATGGTGACGCCCGATCCCTCGACGGAGAAATGGTCGGGATCGACGCCCGCCGAAAAGCGGTTGATGGTGACCCCGGGAATGCGCTGCAGCGCCTCGGTCACCGAGCGGTCGGGGAGCGCGCCGATATCTTCGGCGGTGATCGAATCGATGACGGTGTCGGCGTTTTCCTTGCGCCCCTGCGCGCTTTGCAGCGCGGCGCGGAAGCCGGTGACAACGATCTCGGGCGCGTTCGACGGGTCGGCGACCTCGTTGGTGTCGGTGTCCTGGGCAAAGGCCGGGGTAGCGATTATCGCGGAGGCGACGAGCGCCAGCGTCGAAACGCCCAGGCGAAGCCAGGGCACGTTGTGATTCGTGAGCCGAACGTCACGAGAAAACGTCGTTACAACAGGCATTTAAACCCCTCCCATGTCATGGGCCTTTTCGGCCTCATCGGGTTGCGCTGCCGAAAAGGTAGCGCTACCATTCACCTGTCATATGATATAGGTCGGGTTTCGACAAGCGGTGATTTGCCTTAGCGACGAATAGCGACGATCGTGTGTGATAAAAATGCCGACGTTGAAGGGGGAGTGCGATGGAAGCGACCAGGATTCAATCGATCGTCATCGTCGGCGGCGGCACCGCCGGCTGGATGACCGCGGCGGCCCTCGCGCGGATATTGGGCCCCGATTATGCCAGCATCACCCTCGTTGAATCGGACGAGATCGGCACCGTCGGGGTCGGCGAGGCGACGATCCCGCAGATCAACATCTTCAACCGCATGCTCGGGATCGACGAGGACGACTTCGTCCGCCGTACCAAGGGCAGCTTCAAGCTCGGGATCGAATTCGTCGACTGGGGCGGCATCGGCCAGCGCTATTTCCACCCCTTCGGCAATATCGGGGTCGATATGGGCGGGGTGTCGTTCCACGCCTTCTGGCAGCGGCTGCGCGGCGAAGCCGAATTCGCCGACGTCGAGGATTATTCGGTGATGGCCAAGGCGGCGCGCCACGGCAAGTTCATGCGCCCGACCACCGCCCCCGGCTCGCTGCTCTCGTCGATCGCCTATGCCTTTCATTTCGATGCCGGGCTTTACGCCCTCTATCTGCGCGAGCTGGCCGAGGGCAGCGGGGTCACCCGGATCGAGGGCAAAATCACCGGCGTGACGCGAAACGGCGAGAGCGGCCATATCGAAAATGTGACGATGCAGGACGGCCGCACGGTGGGTGGGCAATTGTTCATCGACTGCTCGGGCTTTGCCGGGCTGCTCATCGGCCGCGAGCTTGGCGTCCCTTATGTCGACTGGTCGGCGTTTCTGCCGTGCAACCGTGCGGTCGCGGTGCCGTGCGAACTCGGCGAAGACTTTTCCCCCTATACGCGCTCGACCGCGCGCTCGGCGGGCTGGCAGTGGCGCATCCCGCTCCAGCACCGTGTCGGCAACGGCCATGTCTATTGCAGCGACTATATCAGCGACGACGAGGCGGCGGCGGCGTTGCTCGCCAATCTGGGCGGCAAGCCGCTCGCCGATCCTCGCTTCCTGAAATTCACCACCGGCCACCGCGCGCGCTTCTGGGAAAAGAACTGCGTGTCGATCGGGCTGTCGGCGGGGTTCATGGAGCCGCTGGAATCGACGAGCATCTGGATGATCCAGACCGGTATCGCGCGCCTCCTGTCCAACTTCCCCGATGCCGGCTTCGAAGCCGCGAGCATCGACCGCTATAATCGCCTGATGGTCGAGGAGAGCGAGCTGGTTCGCGATTTCCTCGTGCTCCATTACCATGTCACGACGCGCGACGATTCGGACTTCTGGAACTATTGCCGGACGATGCCGATCCCCGACCGGCTCGCCGAAAAGATCCGCGTCTTTCAGAGCAGCGGGCGCGCCTTTCGCGAACATGAGGAATTGTTCAACGACACCAGCTGGTTCGCGGTGATGGAGGGGCAGCGGCTCGGCGCCCGCCGCTACGATCCCGTCGCCGAACTGATGCCGATCGAGCAGACGCGCGACCGGCTGCGCCAGATCAAGGCGGCGGTGACCGCATCGGTCGACCATATGCCGCGCCACCGCGACTATATCCGCGACCATTGCGCCGCATGAAAAAGGGGACCGGTCGCCCGGTCCCCTTTGAAGGCGTCGCTCGGACTCGCTCAGCCTTCCATGGCTTCAAGCTCCTTGCCCTTGGTCTCGACGATGAAGCGCTGGACCAGGAAGAAGCTGATCACCGCGCAAATCGCATAGAAGCTGTAGCTCACCGCCAGCCCCAGCCCGACCGCCATGATCGGAAAGGTGAAGGAGATGAGGAAGTTGGCGAACCACTGAAAGAATCCGCACACCGCCAGCGCCGAGCCGCGGATCTGGTTCGGGAACATTTCGCCCAGCATCACCCACATGATCGGGCCCCAGCTGAGGTTGAAGAAGATCACGTACAGATTGGCCGCGATCAGCGCGAGCGTGCCAAGCGACGACGAGAGCTGGAGCTTCCCGCCGGCATCGAGCGTGCCGTTGGCAAAGGCATAGACGAGCGCGAACAGCGTCACCGCCATGCCCGCCGACCCGATCAGCAGCAGCGGCTTGCGGCCGATGCGATCGACGAGCAGGATCGTTCCGAAACAGGCGGCGATCGACACGATCCCCGACACGATGTTGATCTGCAGCGACTGGTCCTCGGTAAAACCGGCGAGCTGCCACAGCGTCGCGCCATAATAGAAGATCACGTTGATCCCGACGAGCTGCTGGAACACCGCGAGCAACAGCCCGGCCCAGACGATCGGCCGCACCCCGCCCTTCACCGGATCGAATATGTCGGACAGGCGCGGGCGATGGTCGGCGCTGAAACTCGCCTTGATCTCGTCGACCTTGGTCGCGGCGGCGGCGGCGCCGAACAGGCTGGTCAACACCTTGCCGGCCTCTTCGACCCGCCCCTTCGACACCAGATAGCGCGGGCTTTCGGGAATGAAGAACAGCGCGACGAGAAAGACCGCCGCCGGCACCGCCTGCATCAGGTACATCCAGCGCCACGCCTCGATCCCCGCCCAATAGGGCGCGGTCGATGCTCCGGCGCTGGCGGCGAGGAAATAATTGACGACGAAGGCGGCGGTCAGCCCGGTGATGATCATGATCTGTTGCACCGTCGTCATCCGGCCGCGGATATGGGCGGGGGCGACCTCGGAGATATAGGCCGGCGACAGCACGCTCGCGGCGCCCACCGCCATGCCGCCCATCATCCGGGCGACGACGAACAGCGGCTGGGCATGGGCAAAGCCCTGGATCAGCGCGCCGATGAGGAACAGGATCGCCGACAGGATCATGACGTTGCGGCGCCCGATCGCGTCGGCGAGGGTGCCGGCAAGAAAGGCGCCGACAAAGCAGCCGATCAACAGCGATCCGACGGTGAAACCGAGCCCCGCCTCGCTCAGGGAGAACGCCGACCGCAACCCGTCCTGGGTGCCGTTGACCGCCCCGCTGTCATATCCGAACAATAATCCGCCGATCGTCGCCACCGCGACGATCGCCGTAATGAGCGCCAGATTGGTCTGGCCTCGCGACGCTGTGTTCATTCACCTCTCCCAAGGTTCTGTTATGGTAGCGCTATCATGAAGGGCAAGCCGCGCGCGCGCAAGCCCCATTCACGCCGCGGCGGAACGCCTGTCCGCGACGGCGACCGCGATAAAGCCGATTGCGAAAGCGCGGCATTGCTCTATGGGCTTGCGCCGCGGGGGCCTGGCCCCCGCAAGATCGCGCCGGTGCCCGAAAGGGCTTAAAACGGGAACACGGTGAGAAGGCCCGGCTCGGGCTTTCGACTCCGAGGCTGTCCCTGCAACTGTAAGCGGTGAGCGCGATGCACCGGTCCGGACTCCTTGTCGGGGCCAGCCACTGGGGCAACCTGGGAAGGCGTGCATCAAGCTGTGACCCGCGAGCCAGGAGACCTGCCAGCGCACCGGTCGCTCTTGCCTTGGTCCAGGGGATGGTCATGGCACGGTAATCCTCCGTCTGAGCGACGACCTGTGCGGCTGGGGCCGCATCGGTGCGTGGTGACGGAGCGACTTGTGCCCGCCCTTCGCCTGCACCGACCGGTTCGCCGGTACGCCCCCGCCACTTCGCTCTGGCGCAAAGGGGGCTTATCCCATGTTGAAGACCGGTTTCATTTCCCTCCTCGCGCTGACGGCGGCGACGCCCGCCTTCGCGCAGTCCAATCCCGACGAAACGTCGACCGAGGCGAACGGTGATACCATTGTCGTCACGGCGAGCGGCGTCGAACAGAGCCGCACCGAAACGGGCCACACCATTTCCGTTATCACGCGCGACGATCTGGAAACATCGCAAGTGACGTCGATCAGCGACGCTTTAAACCTCGTGCCAGGCGTAGCTGTCGCACAAAGCGGACCCGTCGGATCGCAAACCAGCGTGTTTATCCGCGGCGCCGAAAGCAGCCAGACGCTGGTGCTGATCGATGGCGTGCGGATCAATGATCCTTCGACGCCCAATGGCGCGTTCGATTTCGGTGGATTGCTTACGGGCAATATCGACCGGGTCGAGGTGCTGCGCGGTGCCAATTCGGTCATCTGGGGCAGCCAGGCGATCGGTGGCGTCATCAGCGTGCAAACCGTCGCACCCACGGACACGCTGTCGGCCAATGCTTTCGCCGAATATGGCAGCCATGACACCGCCAAAGTCTTTGGCAATGTGTCGGGCAAGAGTGGGATCATCTCCGGCAGCGTCGGCGCCGGCTATTATCGCACCGACGGTATTTCGTCGCTCATCGGCGGCACCGAACGCGATGGGTACAGGAACTTCTCCGCCAACGGAAAGTTGCTCGTCGAATTCTCGCCTGCCCTCGCGCTCGATCTGCGCGGTTATTACAACAAGGGCCGGATTGAATATGACGACGCCTTTGCCTTTCCGGGCAACCCGGCAAATTCCATTCCCGAATCCGATAACGAACAGTTCGTCGGCTATGCCGGGTTGAACCACGACCTGCTCGACGGCAAGTGGAAGGGGCGCCTGTCGTACAGCCGTACCGACCTGACCCGCAAAGGCAGCGAGGATGGCGCGACCGGTCCTTTCAACTACAATGTTTTCACCGCGCGCGGCAAAGTCGACCGTTTTGCCTATGACGGCAATGTTGACTTCGGCATCGCGTCACTGGTTTTCGGCGGCGCCCATGAAGAGACGTTCGCCAGCACTTTCTATCCCTTGGGCGGTGACACCACACCCACCAGGTTCAAAAGCGACTATTCCAGCTTTTACGGACAGATTGGCGTACACCCGTTTGACGGCCTGACGGTCAACGGCGGCGTGCGGTACGAAGATCATTCACAATATGGCGACCACACAAGCTTTGGTGCCGACGCGGCCTATACGCCCAATGATGGCAAGACCATATTCCGCGCGAGCTATGCCGAAGGTTTTCGTGCGCCGACGTTGAGCGAGGCATTGCCGCCATTCGGCAACATCAATCTGAAACCGGAAACCTCCAAAGGCTTTGACGCCGGAATCGAGCACAGTTTTATCGATCGCAAAATCACGGCGACCGCGACCTACTTCCATCGCAAAAGCAACGACCTCATCGCTTATAATCCCGCGACATTCCAATCGGAGAATATCGGGCGGGTGAAGTCAGAGGGCGTCGAGCTTGGACTTATCGTCCGGCCCAACGACAATCTGGACGTGCGGGTGAATTACGCACTGGTCGATGCTACCACCCGCTCCCCGGGTGCCAATTTTGGCAACCAGCTTGCCCGCCGCCCAAGGGACAAAGCGAGTTTCGTCGCCGACTGGAAATCGCCTTGGGGCCTGAAACTGGGTGCAACGATTGCCCTGACCGGCGACAGTTTCGACAATATCAACAACAGCTTCGCCAATCGCCTCGACGGATACTGGCTGACCGCCGTGCGTGCGGCTTTCCCAATCACCGATCAGCTCGAAGTTTATGGCCGGATCGAAAATCTGTTCGATGAGGATTATGTGGTTGTCAAAGGCTATAATACTTACGGTCGCACAGCCGCCATTGGTATCCGCGTAAAAATCTGATGCAGGGGGTCGGCCTGGCGTCTGTGTTTGCCGCCGCGGTGCTGCTGGTTTCGACCGGCAGCGCCGTGGCGCCGCCCGACGCCGGGCCGCCGCCTTCGAAGCCACTGCGCGTCATGTCGACGAACCAGTGCACCGACCAACTGGTGCTGGCGCTGCTGCCGCCCGAACGGATCGCGTCGGTGACCTGGCTGTCGCGCGATCCGTCGGGGTCGCTGATGGCCGAGGCGGCGCAGCGAGTCGGCATCAATCACGGCCTTGCCGAAGAGGTCGTCCAGCAACAACCCGATCTGATCGTCGCCGACCGTTTTTCGAAACCGACGACGCGGGCGATGCTCAAACGGCTCGGCTATCCGATGATCGAGGTCGACGACGCGACCAGCTTCGATGCGATCCGCGCCAATGTCCGGCAGGTCGCGCGGGCGGTCGGCGAAGTCGCGCGCGGCGAGGCGATGATCGCCCAAATGGACCGCGAGCTTGCCGAACTGGCTCGCGATCCCGGGCCGCCGCTGCGTGTCGTCGCGTGGGACGGCGGTGGTTTCAGCGCGAGCAAGGGGTCGCTCTATAACGCGGTGCTCGAAGCGGCGGGCGCGGTGAACATCGCCAACGAGCCGCCGGTGTCGCGCTATAATCGCCCCGACACCGAAGTGCTGCTCGTCGCCGCGCCGACCCTGCTCGTCAAGGGCGCCGGGGTCCGCCCCGAATATGGAATGCGCGAGAATATCGAGCGTCATCCGCTCGTTCGCCGCTATTGGGACGGCGCGCGGACGGTGGCGATTTCGCCGGCCTATTATGGCTGCGGCACCCCCAGGATAAGCGAAGCGGCGATCCGGCTGCGCGCCGAACTGCGCGGCGCCGCGAGCCGGGTCCGCACCTCGCTTCCCTTTGCCGGGGCTCATGCGCTGTGATGCGCTGGTTTGTCCCGCTGCTGGTCGTCCTGTTGCTGCTCGCGGGATTCGCCTCGCTGCTCGCCGGAACGGTGTGGCTGACCCCCGAACAGGCGCTCGGCGGGCTGCTCGCGGGTCGCACCGACCTCGCGTCGCTGATCCTCGTCGAAATCCGCCTGCCGCGGCTGATCCTCGGGCTGATGGTCGGTGCGATCCTCGGCCTGTCGGGCGCGGTGCTGCAGGGGCTGCTGCGCAACCCGCTCGCCGAACCCGGCCTGCTCGGGGTGTCGGCGGGCGCGTCGCTCGGCGCGGTGATCGCGATCTATTTCGGCTTCGCGGCGAGCTTCGCGATGGCGCCGCCGCTGTTCGGGCTCGTCGGCGGTTTCGTCACCGCGGGCACCGCGCTCGCCTTGTCGCGGCGCGGCGGCACATTGTCGCTGATCCTCGCCGGCGCCGCGGTCAGCAGCATCGCCGCCGCCGGGGTCAGCGTCGCGCTCAACGTCGCGCCCAACCCTTATGCCGCCTATGAAATCATGGTCTGGCTGATGGGCTCGCTCGTCGACCGCAGCTGGGACCATGTCTGGCTTGCAGCGCCTTTCATCCTCGTTGGCGCGATGCTGTTGCTCCTGACCGGCCGCGCGCTCGACGCACTCGCGCTCGGCGAGGCGCAGGCCGAAAGCCTCGGCATCCATGTCGCGCGCACCCGCCTGCTCGCGCTGCTCGGTACCGCGATGGGGGTCGGCGCGGCGACGTCTGTGGCCGGTGCCATCAGCTTCGTCGGGTTGATCGCGCCGCATATCGTCCGCCCGCTCGTCGGGCACCGGCCGGGCAAGACGCTGGTCCCGGCGGCGCTCGTCGGCGCGCTGCTCGTGACCCTCGCCGATGTCGGCACAAGGCTGCTCGTCGTCGACGGCAAGATCCTCGCGCTCGGGGTGTTCATCAGCCTGTTCGGCGCGCCCTTCTTTCTGTGGCTCGTCCTCCATGTGCAAAGGCGCACCGCATGAGCGCGCTGAGCCTCGCCGCGGTCAACGTGCAGCGCGACAAACGCGTCGTGCTGCAGGGCATCGATGCCCTCTTCGCGCCGGGCCGGCTGACCGCCGTGATCGGCCCCAATGGCGCGGGCAAGAGCACGTTGCTCGAAGTCGCGGCGGGGCTGCGCGCGCCCGATGCCGGACGCGTCGAACTCGGCGGGCAATCGCTCGCCGCGATCGGGCGGCGGCTGCTCGCGCGGCGCCGCGCTTACCTGCCGCAGCGCGCCGAGGTCGAATGGCCCATCAGCGTCGAGCGCGTCGTCGCGCTCGGGTTGACCCCGGTGCTGCCGAGCTTCGGCGATCTGCCCGCCGCGCTGCGCCCCGCGATCGATGACGCGCTCGCCGCCTGCGATCTCACCAGCTTGCGCGACCGCCCGGCGACCAGCCTGTCGGGCGGCGAGCTGGCGCGCGCGATGCTGGCGCGCGCGATCGTCGGCGATCCCGAACTGCTGATCGTCGACGAGCCGACCGCGGGACTCGACCCGCGCCATGCGCTCGACGCGGCGCGGCGGCTGCGCGCGCGCGCCGATGCCGGGCGCACCGTCATCATGGCGATCCACGACCTCGACCTCGCGCTGCGCCACGCCGACGATGTCGTCGCGATCAAGGACGGCGCGTTGCTCGCGGCGGGGTCGGTCGCCGAGGTGATGAACGAGGATCTGCTCGGCGCGCTCTACGAGGTGCGGGTGCGTATCACCCGCGATGCCGACGGTGCCGCGATCCGCTTTCGCGACTGAACCTCAGCGGCATTTCCCGAACCCCGCGCCGCGTACCGCGCGGCCGGGGGTGGCGCCGGTCGGCTCGCCGTCCTTGAGCACGGCAGCCCCGTTGACGAAGACGTCGCGCACACCGGTCGCATATTGGTGCGGCTTCTCGAACGTCGCATGGTCGGCGATCGTCCTGGGGTCGAAGATCACGACATCGGCATAATAGCCGGGCTTCAGCGCCCCGCGTTCCTTGATGCCGAGGTTGGTCGCGGGCAGCGTCGTCAGCCGATACACCGCCTGTTCGAGCGAAATCAGCTTCTCGTCGCGGACGTAACGGCCAAGCAGCCGCGCGAAATTGCCATAGGTGCGCGGGTGCGACCCCGATTTCAGGAACACCCCCTCGGCCGATTGCGACGCGGCGTCGGAGCCGAAGCTCATCCACGGCAGCTGCACCTGCTTGCGGACATTGTCCTCGGACATCAGGAAATAGACGGTGCCGACGCGCGACCCGTCCTCGACCACCAGGTCCATCGCGGTCTCTTCGGGGCTCTTCCCGCGCATCGCCGCGACTTCGGCGAGCGTTTTGCCGGTCAGCGGTTTGAGCTTGTCGTTCTTGAAGCCCGACAGGATCATCTTGTCGGCGCCCGCGCCGTAAAAGAGATTTTCCCAGTCGCTCCCCGGCTTCCGCATTTCGGCGGCGACGCGCGCGCGGGTCGCGGGGTCCTTCAGCCGCTCGATCCACGCCTCGAGTCCGCCCGCCTGCACCCAGGTCGGCATCGCGGCGTCGAGCCCGGTCGCCCCCGCCGTATAGGTATACATGTCGGCGGTGATCCGCTGGCCCGCGGCGCGCGCCGCCTCGACCTTGGCTACGACCGAATCATATTTGCCCCAATTGTCGCGGCCCGCCATCTTGAGGTGATAGATTTCTGCGGGGGCGCCCGAACGACGCGAAATCTCGATCAGTTCGTCGACCGCTTCCTCGAGCCGGTCGCCTTCGGAGCGCATATGGCTGATATACATGCCGCCGCATTTGGCGGCCTCGCTGGTCAGCGCGACCAGCTCGTCGGTCTCGGCATAGGAGCCGGGGGCATAGATGATCGAGCTGCCGACGCCGAGCGCGCCCTCGTCCATCGCCTGCCGCACCAGCGCCTGCATGCGCGCCAGCTGCTCGGGGGTCGGGTCGACATCGTCTTCGCCCAGCTCGTGGATACGCACCGTCGCGGCGCCGACGAAGCTCGCGACATTGGGCGCGATGCCGCGCTTCTCCAGATACGTCAGATAATCGCCGAGGCTGGTCCACTCGATGGCATATTTGATATCGCCCTGGCGCTCGGTCTCCTGGACCTTCATCGTCGCGTTCATCGGCCCCATCGACCAGCCTTCGCCCATCACCTCCAGCGTCACGCCCTGGCGGAGATCGCTCTGGCTGCGCGGGTCGGCGATCAGCGATTCGGTCGCCCAGCTCAGCATGTTGATGAACCCCGGCGCGACCGCCATGCCGCTGGCGGACACCTCGCTGCGACCCTTGCCCTCGACCTTGCCGACCGCGACGATGCGATCGTCCTTGATCGCCACGTCGCCGGTGAGAGGGGCCTTGCCCGACCCGTCGTAGATCGTGCCGCCGCGGATCACGACGTCATAGACGGGCTCGGCACTCGCGGCGGTCAGCGCGATCCAGCTCGCGACGAGGACGAGCGATCGTCCGATATTCTGCCTGCCCGCCATGTCCCGTCTCCTGTTCGCCGCCGAGGGCATATCCTGCCCGAGCAAGATGCGCTTGGCCATGCGCATTATCGGGCTTGATCGCCGCCAGCCCGCGCGCCAAGGGTTTCGCAACAAAACCGATGGGAGGAAGCTTTGATCAAGACGCGCATTACCGAGAAGTTCGGCATCGAAACCCCGATCATCATGGGCGGCATGACCGGTGTCGGCTATGGTCCGCTCGTCGCCGCGGTCGCCAATGCGGGGGCTCTGGGCTTCATCACCGCGCATATGTATCCGACCGGCCAGGCCTTGTTCGACGAGATCGAGGCGACCCGCAAGCTGACCGACAAGCCGTTCGGGGTGAACCTGACCCTGCTGCCGTCGATCAACCCCATTCCCTATGACGAATATCGCGAGGCGATCATCGCCAGTGGCATCAGGATCGTCGAAACCGCGGGCCGCGCCCCGACCGACCACCTGCCGGCCTTCAAGGACGCCGAGGTCACGGTGATCCACAAATGCACCTCGGTGCGCCACTCGGTGTCGGCGGTGAAAAAGGGCGTCGACATGATCAGCATCGACGGCTTCGAATGCGCGGGTCACCCCGGCGAGGACGATGTCGGCCTCGTGGTGCTGCTGCCGGCGACGGTCGATGCGCTGCCCGATACCCCGATCATCGCCTCGGGCGGCATGGCCGACGGGCGCAGCATCATTGCCGCGCTGGCGCTCGGCGCCGATGCGGTCAACATGGGCACGCGTTTCTGCGCGACCGTCGAGGCGACAATTCACCAGAATGTGAAGCAGCGCATCGTCGATGCGACCGAGACCGATACGGTGCTCGTCGGCCGCACGCTGCGCAACACCGCGCGTGTCGCGAAGAATGCGGTGTCGGTCGAGGTTGCCGAAATCCAGCGCGACCCGACCAAGAGTTTCGAGGATGTGAAGCATCTGATGGCGGGCGTGCGCGGGCGCGAAAATGTCCTGCGCGATGGCGATGTCGATGGCGGCATCTGGACCAGCGGTCAGAGCCAGGCGCTGATCCACGACATCCCGACCTGCGCCGAGCTGGTCGCGAATATCATGCGTCAGGCCGAGGAAGTTCGGGCGAAGATCGCGGGGTAATATCCGCCGTCATTGCGAGCGAAGCGAAGCAATCCAGGGCGGTCTACGCCACTCTGGATTGCCGCGTCGCTTCGCTCCTCGCAATGACGAAGCTCGGAATTAAACCGCCGGCTCCTGCCAGCCGCCGCCCAGCGCGAGGAACAATGCGACGAGGTTCGTCGCGCGGGTCTGTTCGGACTGGGCGATGCTCGCGTTGATCGATGCCAGCGTCCGCTCGGCATCGAGCACGACCTGGAAATTCTCGCGTCCCGCCTGATAGCGCAGCCGCGCGATGCGGGCGGCGTCGCCGGCCTCGGCCGCCGCGCGGCGCAGCGCTGCGAGCCGGTCGAGTTCGCCCGCATAATTGGCGAGCGCGCTTTCGCTTTCCTGCAGCGCGGTCAGCCAGGTGCCGTCGAAACTCGCGAGCGCGCCATCGGCCCCGGCTTCGGCCTGTTTCAGCCGCGACCGCGCGACCTCCATGTTCGGGAAGCTCCACGAGATCAGCGGGCCGAGCGAGAAGCGGAAGCCGTCGGACTTGCCGAGTCCCGAGATCGAGCTGGCGGTCGAGCCGACCGAGCCGCCGAGGCTGATGCTCGGGTACAGATCGGCGGTCGCGACATTGACCCGCGCCGCCGCTGCGGCGAGCTGGCGCTCGGCGCGGCGGATGTCGGGGCGCCGAGCAAGCAGCGACGCACCGTCGCCGACGGGGATAGGGCGGTTCAATTCGGG
Organism: Sphingopyxis sp. EU05-FHT14B03; assembly: GCF_058790875.1. NCBI lineage: Bacteria > Pseudomonadati > Pseudomonadota > Alphaproteobacteria > Sphingomonadales > Sphingopyxidaceae > Sphingopyxis > Sphingopyxis sp. EU05-FHT14B03. Next base: position 831,718 of record NZ_JBYTDC010000003.1, on the reverse strand, counting down.
CGGCGCCTGGCAGGCGAGCACGGCAGCTGGCGCTTCGGCGGGCGGCTTGCCGGTGAGCACCGCGAGGCGATAGAGCGCGGCGGCGCGCTGCGCGGTCAGCGTCGGGATCGTCGCCCGCGTCTGTTCGAGCAGTGCGCCCGCCTGCCCGGTTTCGAGCCGCGTCGCGCGGCCACCCTCGAACAGGCGGCGGGTGAGGTCGAAGGTCTGCTGCTGGATACGCAGCGTGTCCTCGGCGACCGCGATCTGGCGGTTGAACGAACAGACGTCGGTGTAAGCGCGCGTCGTTTCAGCGGCGACGGTGATGCGGGTCAGGTCGAACGCCGCCTGCACCGCATCGGCGTCGGCGCGGCTGGCGCGGATCGCGCTTTCGACGCGGCCGAACAGGTCGACCTGATAGCCGATGTCGAGCCCGACGTCATAGCTGTCGCCCTCGATCGAGCCGGCGCCGAGCGGGTTCGCCTGGCGCGCATAGGTGCCGCCGGCGCCCACCGTCGTCGTCGGCAGGCGGCCGGCGCGCGATTCGCGCAGTACCGCGCGCGCCTGCGCCAGATTGGCGGCGGCGACGCGAAGATCGGTGTTCGCCGTGAGCGCTTCACCGACGAGCTGGTCGAGCAACGGGTCGCCGAACAGGCTCCACCATGGACCCGGCGGCTGTTCGCCGCTGAAGGCGGGCGACTTGCCGGCTTCGAGGAAGGGCGCCTGCGACGGCGCCGCGGGAACCGGCGAGACATAGCGGGGGCCGACGGTACAGGCCGACAGCGCCAGCATGCTCGCGGCGGCGAAGATCAGGTTGCGGGTCATTAGCGGGTCTCCGCCGGGCTGGTGTCCGGCTGTTTCTGCTTGCGGTCGCGGCGGGCGAAGGCGGTCGCCTTGTCGCCGAGCTTGCGGCAGAGGACATAGAAGAGCGGGGTGAAGATCAGTCCGAAGATCGTCACGCCGAGCATGCCGAAGGTCACCGCGGTGCCCAGCGCCTGGCGCATCTCCTGTCCCGGGCCGCTCGCGATCGCCAGCGGCACGACGCCGAAGATGAAGGCGAAGCTGGTCATCAGGATCGGGCGGAGGCGCGAGCGTGCGGCGTGGACCGCGGCGTCGATCGTGCTCATCCCGTCCTGTTCCTCGGCCTGTTTCGCGAACTCTACGATCAGGATCGCATTCTTCGCGGCGAGCGCGATGAGCACGACCAGACCGACCTGCGTCAGGATATTATTGTCCATCCCGCGCAGGTTGACGCCGAGCATCGCCGCGAGGATGCACATCGGCACGATCAGGATCACCGCGAGCGGTAGCGGCAGCGATTCATATTGCGCCGCGAGCACGAGGAAGACGAACACCACCGCGAGGCCGAAGATCAGCACTGCGCCGCCGCCCGCCGCCTTTTCCTGATAGGCGAGGCCCGTCCATTCATAGGCGAAGCCCGACGGCAACGTCTTGTCGGCAAGCCCCTCCATCGCGGCGAGCGCCGCACCCGACGACACGCCCGGCGCCGCCTGTCCCTGCAGTTCGACCGCGGGGAACAGGTTATAGCGCACGACGCGCGTCGGGCCGCTGTCGTCGCGGAAGGTCGCGACCGACGACAGGGGCACCATCTCGCCCGAGGTCGAGCGCACCTGCAGCCGTCCGACATCCTCAATGCTGGCGCGCGAGGTCGGTTCGGCCTGCGCGGTCACGCGGAAGGTGCGGCCGAGGAAGTTGAAGTCGTTGACGTATGTCGACGCCAGATAGGTACCGAGCGCGGCATAGACCTGGCTCGGATCGACACCCAGGATCTGCGCCTTGTCGCGGTCGACATCGGCGAAGATGCGTGGGCTTCCGGTGTTGAACAGCGAGAAGACCTGCTGCACATCCTTCATCTGCGCCGCGCCGCCCATCATGGCGCCGGTGGCCTGTTCGAGCTCCTTGTAGCTTTCGCCGCTGCGGGCCTGGATCATCATCGTGAAGCCGTTGCCGTTGCCCAGCCCCTGCACCGCGGGGGGCGCGATGACGAAGGCGTTCGCTTCGGGCAGCGCATTGGCGAGCACGCCCGACAGCTGCTGCGACAGCGCGGTTGCGGAGAGCTTGCTGCCGCGCTCGCCCCAGTCGGTCAGGCGGATGAACATCGTGCCCGCGTTCGACGCGGTCGAGAAACTCGATCCGTCGAGGCCCGAGAAGGTCGCGATGCTGGCAACACCGTCGATCTTCTTCACTTCCTGTTGCGCGCGGGCGAGGACTTCGCTGGTGCGGTCGAGCGACGCGCCCGGCGGCAGCTGGACGACGCCGATCAGCACGCCCTGGTCCTGGTCGGGAATGAAGCCCGTCGGCGTGTCGGCGAGGCGCCAGCCGGTCGCCGCGAGCAGCACGGCATAGATGGCGAGCATCAGCCCGCCCTTGCGCACCAGCGAGGCGGTGGTGCGGCCATAGCGGTCAGACAATTTGTCGAAGCCGCTGTTGAACTTGTCGGCTGCGCGCCGGACGACGCGCATCACCGGGTTCTTTGGCTCTTCATGATGCTCTTCGTGCGGCTTGAGCAGCAGCGCCGCCATCGCCGGCGACAAGGTGAGCGAGGTGAGCAGCGAAAACACCGTCGCCGCCGCGATCGTCACCGCGAACTGCTGGTAGAAGATACCGGGGATGCCGGGGACGAAGGCGGTCGGCACGAACACCGCGACGAGCACGAGGCCGATCGCGATCAGCGCGCCCGACACTTCCTCCATTGTCCGGTGCGCGGCTTCGCGTGGACTGAGGCCTTCGCGGATATGCTTCTCGACCGCCTCGACGACGACGATCGCGTCGTCGACGACGATCCCGACCGCGAGCACCAGCGCGAAGAGCGACAGCGAGTTGATCGAGAAACCGAGCGCGAGCTGGACCGCGAAGGTGCCGACGAGCGCCACCGGAATCGCGACGATCGGGATGATCGCGGCGCGCCAGGTCTGCAGGAAGACGAGCACGACGAGCACGACGAGGAAGATCGCCTCGACGAGCGTTTCCTGCACCGCGGTCACCGACGCCTGGACATATTCGGTCGGGTTGAAGGGGATTTCATATTCGAGCCCCGGGGGGAAGTCGGCCGAGGCCTTCTTCACTTCCTCGAGCACGAGGTTCGCGGCGTTGAGCGCATTGGCACCCGGCTGCTGGATCACCGCCATGCCGACGCCTTCGCGGCCGTTGAACACGCCGCGCACGCCATAATCCTGCGCGCCAAGCTCGACGCGCGCGACATCCTTCAGCCGCGTGATCGCGCCGTTCGTCGTGTCGGTCTTGATCACGACATTGGCGAACTGGTCGGGGGTGACGAGGCGGCCCGGGACTTCGACGGGCAGTTCGAACGCCGGATTGCCCTTGCCATAGGGCGGGGCGCCGACCGAACCGCCGGCGACCTGGACGTTCTGGCTCTGCAGCGCGGCGACGATTTCGGGCGCGGTCAGGTTGCGCGCCGCGGCCTTGTCGGGGTCGATCCACACGCGCATCGAATAATAGCCGCCGCCGAAGATCTGCACCCCGCCGACGCCTTCGAGGCGGAGCAGCCGGTCGCGCAGCGTCGAATTGGCGTAGTTGCCGACATAATCGGTATCGATTGCCGGGTCGGTCGAGGTCAGCGCGACGATCATCAGGAAGCCCGATTCCTGCTTGTTCACCTGCACACCGATCTGGCGCACCTGTTCGGGCAGGCGCGGCTCGGCGAGCGCGACGCGGTTCTGGACCAGCACCTGCGCGGCATCGAGGTCGGTGCCGGGTTCGAAAGTCACGGTGATCTGCGCGGCGCCCTGCGTCGAGCTGCTCTGGATATAGAGCATATTCTCGACGCCGTTGATCTCCTGCTCCAGCGTCGAGGCGACCGTTTCGGCGATCGTCTCCGACGAGGCGCCGGGATAGGCGGCGGTGATGCTGATCGTCGGCGGCGCGATCTCCGGATATTGGGCGAGCGGAAGCTGCGGATAGGCGAAGGCGCCGATCAGCGTGATGAAGATCGCGATGACCGCCGCGAAGATCGGGCGGTCGACGAAGAAGCGGCTGATATTCACTTGCTGTTCGCCCCGCCCTTCGCGGCGGGCGCGGCCTTGGCCGTCAGCACCTTGCCGTCAGCCGCGATCGTCCCGGCCTGCACCTTGGCGGGCTGGCCCGGCCGCGCGCGCTGGAGGCCGCCGACGATGATGCGGTCCTTCGCGGTGACGCCGGTCTTGATCACACGCAGCCCGTCGACGACGGGGCCGAGGGTGACCGGGCGCGCCTGCACCACATCCTTGGGGCCGATGACGTAAACGACGCGGCGCGCGCCGTCGGTGACGATCGCGGTGTCGGGCAGCAGGAAGGCCGGACGCGGCGCCGAGGCGGCGAGCTGGAGCTGGCCGAACAGGCCGGGGCGCAGCTTGCCGTCGGGGTTCTGGACGACCGCGCGGACGGCGATCGTGCCCGATCCGTTCGACAGCGCATTATCGACGAAATCGATGCGGCCGTTGATGGCATAATCGTCGGCGCCCTGCAGCTTGATGCGCACCGGGGCGTTCTGCAGCGTGTCGCCGCGCCGCTCATAGTCGAGCAGGCTGGCTTCGGAGCCCTGGAAGCTGAAATGGATGGGGCTGGTCGACACGATGGTGGTCAGGATCGTCTGGTCGGCGATCACCGAATTGCCCGGATCGACCAGGCGTTGCGACACGCGGCCCGAAATCGGCGCGACGACGCGGGTAAAGCCGACGTTGAGCGCCGAGGCGCGAATCGCGGCATTGGCGGCGGCGACATCGGCCTCGCCGGTGCGGACGGCGGAGCGGCGCTGCTCGACTTCTTCCTGGCTCGCGGCCTGCGATGCGGCGAGCGTCGTCGACCGCGCGAGTTCGGTGCGGGCGTTGGCGAGCGTCGCCTGCGCGCGGGCAAGCTGGGCGCGGGCCTGGTCGAGCGCGGCCTGGCTCGGGCGCGCGTCGATGGTGAACAGCAACTGCCCGGCGCGGACATATTGGCCGTCGGTGAAATGGGCGCGCTGCAGATAGCCCGAGGCGCGCGGCCGGACCTCGACGCTGTCGACGGCTTCGAAGCGGCCGACATAATCGTCCCATTCGGTCACGTCGCGCACCAGCGGCGCGGCGGCGGTCACGGGGAGCTGGGGCGGGCCGCCCTGGGCGTCGTCAGCACCCGAACAGGCGGCGAGCGTCAGCGACAGCAGAATCGAAAGCGCGATGGGAAAGCGCAAGGTCATAGCGTGTATCTTTTCTTTTTTCAGGGCGGTCCGGCATCGCGCGACAGGGAGGGGGGAGGTGCCACGCGATGCCAGACTTTGCCGCCTAATCTGGGTTAGCGATTAAGTCAACAGGTGTTGATTTATTTCTCAGCCGCGATAATAGGACGCCATGGAGAGAGAAATCATCGTCAAGAAACGTGACGCGGTCGCGACACGCGCCGCGATCCTTGCGGCGGCGCGCCAGCGTTTCCTGCGCGAAAGCTACGGCAGCGTCGGCCTGCGCGATATCGCGGGCGACGCGAAGGTCGATGTCGCACTGATCAGCCGCTATTTCGGCGGCAAGGAGGGGCTGTTCCGCGAAGTCGTCGCCGACGAGGAAAAGCCCAAGATCTTTTTCGAGCCGAAAAGCATCGACGAGCTCCCCGGTTTTCTGGCGCAGCTTGTCGTCGATGACGCCGACGAGGATCTCGAAAAGCGGATGGAGATGTTCATCATCATGCTCCGTTCGGCCTCCTCGCCGCAGGCCGGTGCGATCATCCGTGAGTTCGTCCATCGCGATGTCCTCGCCCCGCTCACCGAACTCATCGGCGGCGAACAGGGTGAACTGCGCGCGAATATGCTGCTCGCGATCCTGATGGGGGTCGGGGTGCTGCGTTCGATCATGATGGTCGACGGCTTCGCGGACGAGGAAGACGAGGAAGCCGTGATCGCCGAATGCGCCGAGCGCTTCCGCAGCCTGTTCGCGGCGGCGCTGACCTGCTGAATATTCCACGACAAGCATCAATGAAAATCCCGCGATTTGGGCAGGATGCGGACATCGCGCGGATGCCCGTGGCGAAGCCCGCGCGGTTGTTGCGGATGCACGACCTCGTCGGCACGGCATAGCTCGGGCTCGAAGGACCGGTCGCTGCCCAGCGTGTCGAGCAGCGCGGTGCGATCGACGATACGGTTCGCCATCAGATGGACGACGCTCTCCCTGCTCCGCTGCACCTCGCCCGCAACCTCCATCAGCCGCGACGCCATGACGGCACGGCGATAGCGCTCGAACTGGCGCGCCCAGAGCAGGACATTGACGATCCCGCCCTCATCCTCGAGCGTGATGAAGATCGCATTGCCCTTGCCGGGGCGCTGGCGGATCAGCACCACTCCGGCGGTGCGGACCAGCGCGCCATTCTTTGCCGCGCCGACCTGGAGGCAGCTCAAAACCCCTTCGCCGTCGAGACGCTGCCGCAGAAACGCCATCGGATGGCCTTTGAGCGACAGCCGCGTCGTCTGGTAATCGGTCAGCACATGTTCGACGAGCGGGGTGGGGGGCAGCGCGGCGTCCGCCTCGTTGCCGAGCTCGTTCGCTTCGGCGGCGGCGAACAAGGGCAGCACCCCCTGCCGCACCCGCCGGGCATCCCACAGCGCCGGCCGCCGTTCGAGCCCCATCGAATTGCAGGCATCGGCCTCGGCGAGCAGCCGCAGCGCGCGCGATGGCAAGTTCGCACGCCGCGCGAGTTCCTCGACGCTGGCAAACGGCGTCGTGCGGGCGTCGGTGATCTGTTCCGCCCACGCCTCGCGAAATCCGTCGACCTGCCGAAAGCCGAGCCTGAGCGCGAGGCTGCCATCATCGCGCCGTTCGAGGCTGTTGTCCCAGGTGCTGAAATTGACATCGACCGCGCGCACCTCGACCCCATGCTCGCGCGCATCGCGGACGAGCTGGGCGGGGGCGTAGAAACCCATCGGCTGGGCGTTCAAAATCCCGCAGGCGAAGACCGCGGGGTGGTGGCATTTCAGCCAGGACGAGACATAGACGAGCTTGGCGAAAGACTGGGCATGGCTTTCGGGAAAACCATAGCTGCCGAAACCCTCGATCTGCTTGAAACAGCGCGCGGCGAAGTCTGGCTCATAACCGCGGCGGACCATGCCCCCGATCATCTTTTCCTTATATTGATGGATCGTCCCGGCATTGCGGAAGGTTGCCATCGCACGCCGCAGGCCGTTGGCTTCGTCCGGCGTGAATTCGGCGGCGACGATGGCGAGTTTCATCGCCTGTTCCTGAAACAGCGGGACGCCGCATGTCCTGCGAAGCAGATTATACAGTTCCTTGGGGTCGTGCGGCGGCGCAGGCGACGGATAGTCCACCGCTTCTTCGCCGTTGCGGCGCTTCAGATAGGGGTGGACCATATCGCCCTCGATCGGCCCCGGCCGGACGATCGCGACCTGGATGACGAGGTCGTAAAATTCGCGTGGCCGCAGGCGGGGCAGCATGTTGATCTGCGCGCGGCTTTCGACCTGGAATACCCCGATGCTGTCGCCCTCGCACAGCATGTCGTAAACGACCGGGTCTTCGGTCGGGACCGATTTGAGATCATGATCGCCCAGATCGTGCAGCCGCATCAGGTCGAAGCATTTGCGGATGCAGGTCAGCATCCCGAGCGCGAGGACATCGACCTTCATCAGCTTGAGTTCGTCGATGTCGTCCTTGTCCCATTCGATGAAGGTGCGGTCTGCCATCGCCGCATTGTGGATCGGCACCGTCTCGTCGAGCCGATCCTCGGTCAGCACATAGCCGCCGACATGCTGCGACAGGTGGCGGGGGAAGGTCAGCAGCTGCGCGACGACCCATTGCAGCCGCGCGATATCGTCTTGCTCAGGGTCCAGCCCCGCTTCGACGAACCGCTCGATCGGCATCTCACTGCCCCAGCTGCCCCAAGTGGTGTCGGCAAGACGAGCAGTGACATCTTCGCTTAGCCCCAGCGCCTTACCCGCCTCTCGTACCGCGCTGCGCGGGCGATAGTGGATCACCGTCGCGGCGATGCCCGCGCGCCGACGCGTGTAGCGACGGTAAACATATTGCATCACCTCCTCGCGCCGCTCGTGCTCGAAATCGACGTCGATATCGGGCGGCTCGCGCCGTTCTTCGGACAGGAAGCGCGTGAAGAGCAGGTTGTTGGCGATCGGATCGATCGAGGTGATTTCGAGCAGGTAGCAGACGAGCGAATTGGCCGCCGATCCGCGCCCCTGGCACAGGATCGGCGGATCCTGCGTGCGCGCGAATTGCACGATGTCGTGGACGGTCAGGAAATAGCAGGCGAACTTGCATGTGGCGATGAGCGTCAGCTCTTCTTTGAGCACCTCCCGCCAGCGGTCGGGCAGTCCATCGGGATGCAGCTTCGTCGCGGCATTGATCACCATATGCTCGAGCCAGCTTTGCGGCTCCCACCCTTCGGGCACCGGCTCGTGCGGATATTCATATTCAAGGTCGCGGAGCGAAAAGCCGATGCGGTCCAATATATCGATGCTCTCGCCCACCGCTTCGGGACAGTTGCGGAAGAGGCGGCGCATTTCCTTGGGCGATTTCAGGTGACGCTCGCCATTGGCGCGCAGCAGGCGGCCGGCATCGTTCAGGGTCTTGCCCTCGCGAATGCAGGTGACGACATCGTGGAGCGGCCGTTGCTCGCGCGTCGCATAAAGCGCATCGTTGGTCGCGAGCAGCGGAATGCCGATGCGGCTGGCCAAAGCCTCCAACTGGGCGAGGCGTCGCCGATCCGCGCCGCCCTGCGACATCGTCGCGCCGAGCCATAAGGACCCCGGCGCGCGCCTCGCGAGGCGGCGCAGCAGAAATTCATCCTTCTCCGTCCCCATCGCGATCAGCAGCATATCCTCGCAATGGATCAGCAGATCCTTGAACTTGAGTATGCAGCTGCCCTTTTCGGCGCGGCGATTGCCGATGGTGAGCATGCGGGTCAGGCGGCCCCAGCCGTGGCGCGTGGTCGGATAGGCGATGATGTCGGGGGTGCCGTCGTCGAACACCAGCCGGGCGCCGACGACGATCTTGAGCGGCGGAAGTTCGACCCCCTCCTCGGCGGCCTCCTCGCCCAGCTTGCGTAATCCGGTCAGCGCCCGCACCACCCCGGCGACGCTGTTGCGATCGGCGATGCCGATGCCCGGCATGCCGAGCGCAATCGCCTCGGCGACCATGTCAGCGGGGTGCGAGGCGCCGCGTAGGAAGCTGTAATTGGTCGCCGCGACCAGCTCGGCAAAGGCGGGTGTCTCGCTCATGCGAACACCCCGTGGATATACCAGAGCGGATGCTCCTTCTCTTCGTACAGCCCGTGACGGAACAGCCAGAAGCGGCGGCCTTGGGCATCCTCGACGCGGTAATAGTCGCGGGTTAGCCCGGCGTTGTCGCGGCGGCGCCACCATTCGGCGGCGATGCGTTCGGGGCCTTCATAGCGGCGCACCGCGTGGGTCGCCCGTCGCCAGCGGAACTGGTGCGGCGGGCCGTCGGGGACCTCGGCGATCACCTCGATCGGCTGCGGCGGGTCGAACAGGTGGAAGGGCCGCGTCGGCGGCTCGCCGGGCTCGGGCATCTCCCACGGCAGCGGCGGCGGCGCGTCGATCGCGGGCAGCGCGAGCTGCGCCTGTTCGGGGATATGCGTGTCGGCGGCGATCAGGCGCCGGACGCGGACGCGGCCCAGCCGCGTCGTCATCCGGTCGACGAGTTCGTCCATCTTCGCATCGCGCACCGCGCCGCCTTCGAGTTTCAATTGCGTCGCGCCGAGCGCCTCGAGCCGCGGCACCGCGAGGCGGATCATGTCGAAACCGAAGCCGGGGTCGAGCGGGTCGGCGAGGCTGTCCATGCGCTCAGCGAAGAGGCGCATCACCAGCGCTGTGTCGCGCGTCGGGTGGCCGGTCTCGATCTCGATGCTGCGCGCGAGGCCGTCGCTGCGAAAGAAGGTCGCGCGGAAATGGCGCCCGCCCTTGCCGCGCTCGCGCATTTGGGCGGCGGCTTCGTCGAGGAGTTCGGCTAGTATTTTGGTCGCATACGTCGTGCTACCGAGCGGCTCGGCAAAGCGGCGTTCGGTCGCGACGGGGGGCGGGGCGATGCGCGGGGCGAGCGGGCTCGGCGCGTCGCCGAGGATGCGGCGCAGCGCGGTGGCGGCCCCGGCGCCGAAGCGTGCGGCGATATTTGCCATCGGGCGGCTCGCGAGGTCGCCGATCGTCTTGAGTCCCGCGCGCACCAGTGCGGTCGTCGCCTCGGCTTCGAGTTCGAGCGCCGCGACGGGCAGGCGGCGCACCGCCTGATCCTCGTCGGGGGCGGGGCGCGTCTGGTAACGCGCGAGCGCGCGCGCCGCGTCAGCGGTCGGGCCGAGCGCGGGGCGGACACTCATGCCGAGGCGTGACAGACGCATTTCCAGATCGTCGATCAGTTCGGCCTCACCGCCCAGCAGATGCTCGGTCCCGGCGATGTCGAGGATCAGCCCGTCGGGGGCATCGATCGCCACCAAGGGCGTATAGCGGTTGCAGCCGAGCGCGAGCCGGTCGAGCCAGGCGGTGTCGGCGACCGGGTCGTGGGCGATGACCAGCAGGTCGGGCACCCGCGCGCGCGCGTCGGCGAGCGGCATGCCGGGGGCGAGCCCGACCGCCTGCGCTGCGCGGTCGACGCTCGCAAGGCGGAGCGCACCGCGCGCCTTTTCGGCGAAGACGAGCGGGGCGTCAGGCGGCAGCGGCGCCGAGCGAAGCCATCGCTCGGCGGGCAGCCAAGGGAAGAGCAGCGCCAGATAGCGCCGCTTCGCCAAAGGCTTGTTCATCATGATGCCATTCCATTTGCCAGCGTCCGCCGGCGGCGCCGCCGCGCCAGCGCAGCAGTTCGAGGTCGAAGGCGGGAGCGCCCGGCGCATGGGCTTCCAGTTCGCGCGACGGCGCGGCGGCGACGCTCCAGCGCGTTTCGGCGACGCTTGCGCTGGGGACCGCGTTCAGCCGCAGCATCAGCAATGTGGTTCCCGCATCGCGCGCGCCGAGCGCGAGCCGCCGCCCCGCGGTCAGGTCGAGCAGCGGGAATTTGCCCCAGCTTTCGACGATCACCGCCGCCGATCCGGCGCAGCGGATCGCATCATTGGCGCAGGCGAGCAACAATTTGGGATCGGGCGCCTCAATCAGCAGCAGCCGGTCGGGATCGCCGCCAAGTTCGGCGATGCCGGGCGCATAGAGTTGCCCGCCGCGCCGGCCCGCATCGGTGGTGCGCAGCCAGACCAGTGGCGCCGGGCCGGGCAGGCGCAGCGCGAGCAGAGCGGCGAAAGCGGCGGCGCTGGTCGCATCGAGCGCGTCGGCGGCGAAGAATTCATGCACGCGCCCCGTCGCGAGTCCGCCGCCGAGCGCGGCGTCGAAGTCCGCATGACCGCTCGCCAGCCGTCCCGCGATTGGCCCACGCGGCTCGGCCTCGCCGGTGATCCGGGCGAGACGCCGACGCAGGCCGGCGATAGAAGGGTGCGACTCGTGGGGCATCATGTTCCTGATTTGTTCTATTAGCGCTCTCAGAGCTGCTCTTGTCAAGGCGAGTCAGGGTTTGTGATTTCCATCGTCATTGCGAGGAGCCGAAGGCGACGCGGCAATCCAGGGCGTGCGTAAACCGCTCTGGATTGCTTCGCTTCGCTCGCAATGACGAAAGAGGCTAATCCGGAACGAACAACCCCCGGCTCTCGCGCACCTCGCCATCGAGCCAGTCGATGAAGGCGCGGATGCGCGGTTGCGGGGCGACGTCGCGGTGGAGCGCGAGCCAAAAGGCGCGCACGATGACTTGCTCGGGTCGCACCCGCACCAGCGCCGGGTCGTTCGCGGCGAGGAAGCAGGGCAGCACCCCGACCCCGGCGCCGCCCGCGATCATCCGCCTTTGCGCGAGGATGCTCGACGAGCGCACTCCGGCGCGCAGGCCCGGCTCGATCTCGCCCAGATAATCGAGTTCGGGGGCGTAGAGGATGTCGGGGACATAGCCGATCACCGGCACCCCGGCGCGCGACAGCGGGGTCGCGGCGACCGCCGCTTGCCAGTCGGTGCGGTCGGCGGGGGCATAAAGACCGAGGCTGTAGTCTGACAATTTGCGCGTGATCAGCGGGCCTTTTCGCGGCCGCGCGAGCAGCACCGCCATATCGGCCTCACGCCGCGACGGGTTGAGGAAACCCGACGAGGCGACGAGGTCGATCTCGAGCTCGGGATGCGCGGCGACGAAACCCGCGAGGCGCGGCGCGATGAAATTGCCCCCGAACCCTTCGGACACGCTGATCCGCAATTGCCCCGACAGCGCCGCACCGCCGTCGCCGGCCGAGCGGATGCGCGCCGCCGCCGCCGCCATCGCCTCGGCATGCGGGACGAGCGCGCGGCCGGCCGCCGTAAGCAGGAAACCGCCCGGCGCGCGTTCGAACAATGTCTGTTGCAACCCCGCCTCGAGCGCGCTCAGCTGGCGGCTGACCGTCGTAGCGTCGACCTGCAGCGCCGCCCCGGCGCGCGCGAGGGTGCCCTGCTGCGCGACGGTCAGGAAATATTGCAGCTTGTCCCAGTCCATGGCCTGCAAATATGCAGCAATGCCCTGCAAGTCTATCCCTTGCAATCGCGGCGCGCTTGGTCTGTGGAAGGCGCAACATTTTTGGGAGACAGACCATGCGACAGATCGACCATCTTATCGTCGGCGGCGCCGGTGGCAGCAGCCGCCGCAGCCCGATCTTCGACCCCAACAACGGCAATGTGCAGGCCGAGGTCGCTTTGGGTGACGCGGCGCTGCTCGACAAGGCGGTCGCGGCGGCGAAGGCGGCGCAGCCCGGCTGGGCCGCGACCAACCCGCAGCGCCGCGCGCGCGTGATGTTCGAATTCAAGCGCCTCGTCGAAGCGAACATGGACGAACTCGCGCACCTCCTGTCGAGCGAGCATGGCAAGGTGATCGCCGATTCGAAGGGCGACATACAGCGCGGGCTCGAGGTCATCGAATTCTGCTGCGGCATCCCGCATGTGCTGAAGGGCGAATATACGCAGGGCGCGGGTCCGGGCATCGACGTCTATTCGATGCGCCAGCCGATCGGCATCGGCGCGGGCATCACCCCGTTCAACTTCCCCGCGATGATCCCGCTGTGGATGTCCGGCGTCGCGATCGCGACCGGCAACGCCTTCCTGATCAAGCCCAGCGAGCGCGACCCCTCGGTCCCCGTCCGCCTCGCCGAACTCTTCCTCGAGGCCGGGCTGCCCGCGGGCATCTGCCAGGTCGTCCATGGCGACAAGGAAATGGTCGACGCGATCCTCGATCATCCCGACATCGGCGCGGTCAGCTTCGTCGGCTCGTCGGACATCGCGCATTATGTCTACAATCGCGGCGTCGCCAACGGCAAGCGCGTGCAGGCGATGGGCGGCGCGAAGAACCATGGCATCGTCATGCCCGACGCCGACCTCGACCAGGTGGTGAACGACCTCGCCGGCGCCGCCTTCGGCTCGGCGGGCGAGCGCTGCATGGCGCTTCCTGTGGTGGTCCCCGTCGGCGACGAGACCGCCGAGCGGCTGAAGGCCAAGCTGATCCCCGCGATCGAGGCGCTGCGCGTTGGCGTGTCGACCGATGCCGAGGCGCATTACGGCCCGGTGGTGACGCAGGCGCACAAGGAAAAGGTCGAAGGCTGGATCCAGAAATGCGCCGACGAAGGCGCCGAGCTGGTGGTCGACGGCCGGGGTTTTTCGCTGCAGGGGCATGAGAAAGGCTTCTTCATCGGCCCGACCCTGTTCGACCATGTCACCACCGACATGGAATCGTACAAGGAAGAGATTTTCGGCCCGGTGCTGCAGATCGTCCGCGCCCCCGATTTCGAAACCGCGCTGGCGCTGCCCTCGAAGCATCAATATGGCAATGGCGTCGCGATCTTCACCCGCAACGGCCATGCCGCGCGCGAATTCGCGGCGCGGGTCAACGTCGGCATGGTCGGCATCAACGTGCCGATCCCGGTGCCGGTCGCCTATCACAGCTTCGGCGGCTGGAAGCGTTCGGCGTTCGGTGACACCAACCAGCACGGCATGGAAGGCGTGAAATTCTGGACCAAGGTCAAGACGATCACCGCGCGCTGGCCCGACGGATCGCCCGACGGCGGCAATGCTTTCGTCATCCCGACGATGGGCTGACACCGCCTTGTTGCGGCGGCTGTTCCTGCCTCTGCTGATTCTGTTGCTGCTGCCGGTTCCGGCGGCGGCGCAGAAGATGATCGCGCTGTCGTTCGACGACGCGCCGCGCGGGCGCGGGGCTTTCTTCACGTCCGAGGAGCGCACCGCACGCATCATCGCCGAACTGAAAAAAGCCGACGCGCCGCAGGCGGTCTTTTTCGTCAACCCGGCGGCGATCGGGCATGGCGACGGGGTCAATGGCGAGGCGCAGCTCGCCGCCTATGTCGCGGCGGGGCATGTCATCGCCAACCACAGCAACAGCCACCCGCATCTGAACGCGATGAGTGCCGAGGCCTATCTCGCCGACATCGATGCCGCCGAGGTCTGGCTCAAGGGCCGCCCCGGCTATCGCCCCTGGTTCCGCTTCCCCTTCCTTGACGAGGGCGGCAAAGACAAGGTCAAGCGTGACGCGCTGCGTGCGGGGCTCGCGGCGCGCGGCTTGCGCAATGGCTATGTCACCGCCGAATCGTCCGACTGGCATCTCGAATCGCTGGCGATCGCGGCGGCCAAGGCCGGCAAGCCGATCGACCGCGCGGCGCTTGGGAAGCTTTACGTCACCTGGCATGTCGAGGCCGCCGACTATGCCGACGGGTTGATGCAGCAGGTCATCGGGCGCCAGCCGGTGCAGGTGATGCTCCTCCACGAAACCGACTTGGCCGCACTCTATATCGGCGACCTTGTCCGCGCGCTGCGGGGGGCGGGCTGGACCGTGGTCAGCGCCGACACCGCTTATGCCGATCCGATCGGCGCGCTGATGCCCGACACCCCCTCGGCGCAGGGCACGCTGACCGAGGCGCTCGCCTGGCAGGCCGGGCTGCCCGCACCGCGCTGGTATCGCTACAACGACACCGCGCTCGCGACCGCCGAATTCAACAAGCAAGTGCTGCACGAAGGGGGCGGCGAATGAAACCGCTCCCGGCGCCGGCGCATTTCTCCTCGCGAAGGAGAATGACGATGAAAGCCTATCTGCTCCCCCTTGGTGTGTTGATGCTCGCCGCCTGCGGCGATACGGCCGACAAGGCCGCGCCCGAGGAAAAGGCCAGCGTCGCGCCGACCGTTCCCGATGCACCAGCCGAAACTTCGCCCGAAGCTCCGGCGGCGACCACCACGGAAGACTATAAGCCCGATCCGGCGATCAAACCGCCCGCCGCGCTCGAAGCGGGCGTCGGCAGCGGCGACAAGGCGATTCCCGCCGCGATCCAGGGGCGCTGGGCGCTCGACGCGAGCGATTGTCCCAAGCGTCCCGGCACCGACCTCACCGCGCTGGTGATCGACGCCGCGAACCTGCGTTTCCACGAATCGCACGGCGAACTCGCGCGGGTGCGCGAGCGCGGCGCGACCCGCATCGTCGCCGACTATAAATTCAGCGGCGAAGGGATGGACTGGGACCGGCTAATGGTGCTCAGCGTGGCCGACGGCGGCAAGACGCTCGTCCGTCGCGACTATGGTGAGGGTGCCGCAGCGAGCCCGATGCGCTATACGCGCTGCGCCGGATAATGGTTTTCAAAGGGAGACTCACGATGGACATTCGCTTGCTCGCAATCGCCGCCGTCCTGCCGCTTGCCGCCTGTGCGGGCAACGATGCGCCCGTCGAATCGACCCCGCCGCCCGCCGAAGCGGCCTGCAAGGCCGATGCCGCGCAATCCTATGTCGGCCAGATCGCAACCCCCGATCTTGGCGGCGCGATCCTCAAGGCATCGGGCGCGCGCACGCTTCGCTGGGGCCCGCCGCGTTCGGCGATGACGATGGACTACCGCGTCGATCGCGTGAACGTCATGTATGACGACGCGTACAAGATCACGCAGGTCACCTGTGGCTGACGCGTCCCGGCGTAACCACTCTTCGGCGTCCCCGTTCGAACCCGTCTATGGCTACAGCCGTGCGGTTCGGGTGGGGAATCGCATCGACGTCGCCGGCTGCGCGCCGATCGAACCCGACGGCTCGTCGACCTCGGGCGATGCCGGGGCGCAGGCCGCACGCTGCCTGACGATCATCCGCGAGGCATTGGAAGCGCTCGGCGGCTCACCCGCTGATGTCGTGCGCACCCGCATGTATATCACCGACGCCGCCGACGCCGACCTCGTCGGGCGCGCGCATGGCGCGATGTTCGGCGACATCCGCCCCGCATCGACGATGCTCGTCATCCCCGCGCTGATCCGCCCCGAGTGGAAAGTCGAAATCGAAGCCGAAGCCATCCTTATCGAGAAGAGCGCATGACCGACCAGTTCCAGCTTACCGACGATCAGCTCGCCATCCAGGACATGGCGCGCAAGTTTACCGCCGACCGCATCACGCCCTTCGCCGCCGAATGGGACGAAAATAACCATTATCCCGTCGACGTGTGGAAGGCGGCGGGCGAACTCGGTTTCGGCGCGATCTACGTCGCCGAGGAATCGGGCGGCATCGGCCTCGGCCGGATGGAGGCGGCGTTGATCATGGAGGCGATGGCCTATGGCTGCCCCGCGACCAGCGCCTATGTGTCGATCCACAATATGGCGACCTGGATGATCGACCGTTTCGGCGGCGCAGAGGTCAAGGCGCGTTTCCTGCCCGAGCTGGTGAGCATGGAAAAGATCGCCAGCTATTGCCTGACCGAACCGGGGTCGGGGTCCGACGCCGCGGCGCTCAAGACCACGGCGAAACGCGACGGCGACCATTATGTGCTCAACGGCACCAAGCAGTTCATCTCGGGCGCGGGGTATAACGACATCTATGTCTGCATGGTCCGCACCTCGGAGGAAAAGTCGAAGGGGATCAGCTGCCTCGTCATCGAAAAGGACGCGCCGGGCCTGAGCTTCGGTGCCCCCGAGAAAAAGCTCGGCTGGAATGCCTCGCCGACCGCGCAGGTGATTTTCGAGGATTGCCGCGTACCGGTCGAAAATCTCGTTGGTGCCGAGGGCGACGGTTTCCGCTTCGCGATGGCGGGGCTCGACGGCGGCCGCCTCAACATCGGCGCCTGCTCCTTGGGCGGCGCGCAGCGCTGCCTCGACGAGGCGATCGCTTATACCAAGGATCGCCAGCAGTTCGGGTCGCCGATCGCCGATTTCCAGAACACGCAATTCATGCTGGCTGACATGGCGACCGACCTCGAAGCCTCGCGCGCCTTGCTCTATTTCGCGGCGGCAAAGGTCACCGCGAACGCCCCCGACAAATCGCGCTTCTCGGCGATGGCGAAGCGGCTCGCGACCGATAACGGCAGCAAGATCGTCAACGACGCGCTGCAATTGTTCGGCGGTTATGGCTATCTGCGCGATTATCCGATCGAGCGCTTCTGGCGCGACCTGCGTGTCCATTCGATCCTCGAAGGCACCAACCAGGTGATGCGGATGATCGTCGGCCGGGATTTGCTGCGGCAATGATGTTTCCCCTCTCCCGTCGGGAGAGGGTTGCGCAGACTTGCCAGCTTGCTGGCTAGTCGTAGCTGGGTGAGGGGCGGTGCGCCATCGACAGGGCGCAACCCCTCATCCAACTCCGCCTAACCGCTTGCAGCGGCAAGGCTTCGATATCCTTCTCCCAATGGGAGAAGGTTTGTGAGGGTGAATGACCGAAGAAATTCTCATTTCGACCGAAGGCCATACCGGCCGCCTGTCGCTCAACCGCCCCAAGGCGATCCACGCGCTGAACCTCGACATGGTCCACGCCATGACCGCGGCGCTCGTCGCCTGGAAAGACGACCCCGCCGTGCAGGCCGTCATCCTCGACCATAGCGAAGGGCGCGGTTTCTGCGCCGGGGGCGACATCGCCTTCCTGCGCAATTCGGCGCTCACCGACGACGGCGCCTCGGGCCGCCGCTTCTTCCACGACGAGTACCAGCTCAACCACCTGCTCTTCACCTATGCCAAGCCCGTGGTCGTCTTCATGGATGGCATCACCATGGGCGGCGGGGTCGGCATTTCGCTGCCCGCCAAATATCGCGTCGCAACCGAGAATACCCGGCTCGCCATGCCCGAAACGGGGATCGGCCTGTTCCCCGACGTCGGCGGCGGCTGGTATCTCTCGCGGCTCGAAGGCCGCGTCGGTCCCTTCCTCGCGCTCACCGGCGCGCGGCTCGACGGCGCCGAATGCCTCGCGCTCGGCCTCGCGACCCATTATCTCCCGGCGGACAAGCTCGCCGAGGCCAAGGCGCGCATAGCCGAGCACCCCGACCGCATCGGTGGCATCCTCGGCGAATTGTCGACGACCCCGCCAGAGGCGAAAATCGTCGCGCATATCGCCGACATCAACCGCCTGTTCGCCTCCGACCGCCTGGAGGATATCCTCGCCGCGCTCGAAGTCGATCCGGGCGAATGGGCGGCGAAGGAACTCGCGGCGCTGCGCACCAAAAGCCCGCAGACATGCAAGGTCGCGCTGCGCCAGCTGGCAGACAGTCTCGATTTGCCCGATTTCGCCGCCAACATGGCGATGGAATATCGTATCGGCAGCCGCGTCCTGACCCGCCCCGACTTCGCCGAGGGCGTGCGCGCGGTGATCGTCGAGAAAGACAATGCCCCCCAATGGAATCCCGCGACGCCCGAAGGCGTCGGCGACGATCTGATCGCCGCGATCTTCGCGCCGCTCCCCGAACAGGAAGAATGGAAACCGCTATGACCTACGAAACCATCCTCGTTGAACAAAAGGGCGCGGTGACGCTCGTCACGCTGAACCGTCCGCAGGCGCTGAACGCGCTGAACTCGGGCGTGCTCGACGACCTGATCGCGGCCTTCGCGGCGTTCGAAGCCGACGACAGCCAGCGCTGCGCGGTGCTCACCGGCTCGGGCGACAAGGCCTTCGCCGCGGGCGCCGACATCAAGGAAATGGCCGACAAGCCCGCCGCCGATTTCTATCTCGAGGATTTCTTCTCGAAATGGACGAGCGACTTCGTGAAGAAGGTCCGCAAGCCGTGGATCGCCGCGGTCAACGGCTTCGCGCTCGGCGGCGGCTGCGAACTCGCGATGATGGCCGACTTCATCATCGCCAGCGAAAAAGCGAAATTCGGCCAGCCCGAAATCAAGCTCGGCGTTGCGCCGGGCATGGGCGGGTCGCAGCGGCTGACGCGCGCGGTCGGCAAGGCGAAGGCGATGGAAATGTGCCTCACCGGCCGGATGATGGACGGCGCCGAAGCCGAGCGTTCGGGTCTCGTCGCGCGCGTCGTGCCGCACGAGAGCCTCGTCGAGGAAGCGGTGAAGACCGCGACCACGATCGCGGCGATGCCGCCGATGGCCGCGATGGTGAACAAGGACATGGTCAATGCCGCCTATGAGACGACGCTCGACCAGGGACTGATCTACGAACGCCGCCTGTTCCAGATTCTCGCCGCGACCGAGGACAAGGCCGAAGGCATGGCCGCCTTCATCGAGAAGCGCGAAGGCGTGTGGAAGGGGCGGTAGCCCAAGTCCCCCTCCCGCTTGCGGGAGGGGTTAGGGGAGGGCCTGTTTCCTCTCCATCAGTGCAATATTCGGGACAGGCCCTCCCCCGGCCCCTCCCGCAAGCGGGAGGGGAGAGACAATGAAAATCGCATTCATCGGACTCGGCAATATGGGCGGCGGCATGGCTGCCAATCTCGCCAAGGCGGGCCACGAGGTCCGCGCCTTCGACCTCAGCGAGGAAGCGCTCGCCCGCGCGGTCGAGGCAGGCTGCACCCGCGCCGCATCGGCGGCCGAAGCCGTCACCGGCGCCGAGGCGGTCGTGACGATGCTTCCCGCGGGCAAGCATGTCGCGGGCGTCTATGAAGCCGACGTCTTCCCCAACGCCGCGCCGGGCACCTTGCTGCTCGACTGCTCGACGATCGACGTCGCGACCGCGCGCTCGAATATCGAAGCCGCCACCGCCAAGGGCCTCGTCGCGGTCGATGCGCCGGTGTCGGGCGGGATCGCAGCCGCCAATGCGGGCACCCTGACCTTCATGGTCGGCGGCACCGACGAGGGTTTTGCCCGCGCCGAACCGATCCTCGCCAGGATGGGCAAGGCGGTGATCCACGCCGGCAACGCGGGCGCGGGGCAGGGCGCGAAGATCTGCAACAACATGCTCCTCGGCGCCTCGATGATCGCGACCTGCGAGACGCTCGCGCTCGCGCAGAAACTCGGGCTCGATCCGCAGAAATTCTTCGACATCGCCAGCGTGTCGTCGGGGCAATGCTGGTCGCTGACCAGCTATGCGCCGCTCCCCGGCGTCGGGCCGGTGACCCCCGCCGACAATGGCTATGTCGGCGGTTTCGCCGCGGCGCTGATGCTCAAGGACCTTCGCCTCGCGATGGAGGCGGCGGCGAGCGTCGACGCCGACGTCCCGATGGGATCGAAGGCGCGCGAACTCTATGAAGCGTTCGTCGAGGCCGACAAGGACGGCCGCGACTTTTCGGCGATCATCCAGACGCTGTAGGGCTGAGCGATCCGGGCTGACCTTTGCCCCATATTTTCGTCATCCCGGACTTGATCCGGGATCCATTCTTCCAGCGTGGCGGGAATGGACCCCGGATCAAGTCCGGGGTGACGATGGGGGGGGATTGATCCGGCCAACCGGGAACGTCGAGCGGTGACGCGTCCTCAGTAAAAATCCGCCGTCTCGCCGCCGTCCTTGCGGTCGGTGCGATGGACCTGCGTCGGCGCCTTGCGGTCGCCCGTCCGCACCTCCAGCCGTCCGTCGACCCGCCGCACCTCGGCCGGCGCGACGATCCGCGCGCGCGCGATGCCGGTCGCGCTCGCCTGCGGCGTCGCCACGGGCGGCGGCGCGGCAGCCGTTCCGGCGAGCAGCAGGGCGGCAAGGACGGACATGGGGGTCATGCTCTGCCCTAACGGCAGATGCTGCCAGTGCCTTAACCCTGAATCGCAGCAATTTGTTCGGGAGTGCGGCGGAAGCGGGGCAAGGAAAAGGCCGCCCGTCCCGCGATGGAACAGGCGGCCCTTTCATCCTTGCCGAAGCGGGACTTTAGAAGCCCGACCTCGCCTCGGCCTTTTCCTTGAGCAAAGGCGCCACCGCGAAACCATGCTTCTCAAGCGCCGCGACGATCTTGTCGGTGCCTTCCAGCCCCGCCCAGAACATCGGGCCGCCGCGATAGACCGGCCAGCCATAGCCATAGATCCACACGACATCGATGTCCGACGCGCGCTGCGCCTTGCCTTCGGCGAGGATCAGCGCACCTTCGTTGACCATCGGGTACAGCGTGCGCTCGATGATTTCCTGATCGCTGATCTCGCGCTTCGCCTTGTTCGAGTGCTGGCGGAAGTCCTCGATGATCTCGGCCACCTCGGCGCTCGGGGTCGGGTTGCGCTTCTCGTCATAGTCGTAGAAGCCCTTGCCGGTCTTCTGCCCCCAGCGGCCCTTGGCGGCGAGCGCGTCGCGGATCGATTCGATGCGCGTCGGGTCGCGGTGCCACCCGATGTCGACGCCGGCGAGGTCGCTCATCTGGAACGGCCCCATCGGCATGCCGAATTCGACATGCACCTTGTCGATCTGCTGCGGCGTCGCACCTTCCATCAGCAGGTTCATCGCTTCGACCTGGCGCGGCTTGAGCATGCGGTTGCCGATGAAGCCGTCGCACACGCCCGCAACCACCGCGACCTTGCCGATCTTCTTGCCGATCGCCATCGCCGTCGCCAGCGCGTCGGGCGCGGTCTTGTCGCCGCGCACCACTTCGAGCAGCTTCATGACGTTGGCGGGCGAGAAGAAATGCATGCCGAGCACGTCGCCGGGGCGGCTCGTCGCGGTCGCGATCTCGTCGATGTCGAGGTAGCTGGTGTTCGACGCGAGAATCGCGCCCGGCTTGGCGATCGTATCGAGCTTCGCGAAGATTTCCTTCTTCACGTCCATATTCTCATAGACCGCCTCGATGATCAGGTCGCAGTCGGCGAGATCGTCGAGGTTGAGCGTCGGGGTCAATATGCCCATCATTTGCTCGACCTGCTCGGGCTTGAAGCGACCCTTGGCAGCCGAAGCCTCGTAATTCTTGCGGATGACCCCGGTGCCGCGGTCGAGCGCTTCCTGCTGCATCTCGACGATGGTGACGGGGATTCCCTTCTGGAGGAAGTTCATCGAAATCCCGCCGCCCATCGTGCCCGCGCCGATCACGCCGACCTTCTTGACGTCGCGCAGCGCGGTGTCCTTGGGCAGGTCGTCGATCTTCGCGGCCTGGCGTTCGGCGAAGAAGATGTGGCGCTGCGCCGCCGACTGGCTGCCGAACATCAGCTTGGTGAATTCCTGGCGCTCGAAGGCGAGGCCCTCGTCGAACGGCAGCCGCGTCGCGGCCTCCACACAGGCGAGGTTCGCATAGGGCGCGTCGAACCCGCGCCATTTTTTGGCGTTGGCGGTCTTGAGCTGTTCGATGATCGCGACGTCGCCGAACACGGCGCGTTCGCGCGTCGGGCGCGGGCCGTCGGCGATCTTGGTACGCGCAAAGGCGATCGCGTCGGCGGCGAGGCTGTCCTCGCCCGCGAGCGCGTCGACGAGGCCGAGTTCCTTCGCCTTGGCGGCAGGCAGCGGATCGCCGGACGACACCATCGTCGCGGCGGCTTCGACGCCGACGACCCGCGGCAAGCGCTGGGTGCCGCCGGCGCCGGGCAGCAGGCCGAGCTTGACCTCGGGCACCCCGAGCTTCGCCGAAGGGACGGCGACGCGATAATGACAGACGAGCGCGGTCTCTAACCCGCCACCGAGCGCGGTGCCGTGGATCGCGGCGACGACCGGCTTGGTCGCCTGTTCGATGCTGTTGAGCACCGCGTTGAAATCGGGACCGCGCGGCGCCTTGCCGAATTCGCTGATGTCGGCGCCGGCGATGAAGGTGCTGCCGTCGCAGCGCAGCACGATCGCCTCGACGCTGTCGTCGGCGAGCGCGGTCGCGAAGTGATTGGCGAGGCCCTCGCGGACGTGCCAGCTCAGCGCGTTGACCGGCGGGTTGTTGACGATGACGACGGCGACATTGCCGTCTTTCTCCAGCGTGACGCTGTTCGGGGTTTCTTCGGACATTTCAGGCTCCTTGAATGGGGATCAGTCGTTGAGCGCGGCGTGGATCAAGGTCTTGACCTCGCGCCGCACGGGATAGGTGGAAGAGGGCATGAGCTGGGTCATGAAGACCATCGCGATTTCTTCGACCGGATCGACGAAGAAGCCGGTCGAGAACATGCCGCCCCAATAATAATCGCCGACCGACCCGGGGGTCAGCGTCTGCGCCGGCTGCTCGGTCACCGCGAAGCCGAGCCCGAAGCCGACCCCGGCATTTTCGGCCTCCGAAAAGATGCCGACGCTATGCTGGACGAGGTCGCCGCCGCCGACGAGATGGTTCGCGGTCATCAGCGCCAGCGTCTTGCGGCTGATGATCCGCGTGCCGTCGAGTTGCCCGCCGCCGAGCAGCATCAGGCAGAAACGATGATAGTCGGCGAGCGTCGAGACCAGCCCGCCGCCGCCCGAATGGAAGCTGCGATCCTTCGCCCAGCGGCTCTTGTCGCCGCTGTCGAACGCCTTCATCTTCGCCTGCGGGTCGAACATATAACAGTCGGTCAACCGATGCTGCTGGTCGGCGGGGACCTTGAAGCCGGTGTCGACCATGGCGAGCGGGCCGAAGATGCGCTCCTGCAGCACCTGCGCGAACGGCTTGCCCTCGATGCGCTCGACCACCGCGCCGAGCACGTCGGTCGCCATCGAATAATTCCAGTGCGCGCCGGGGTCGAACTGCAGCGGGATTTTCGCGAGCCCCGCGATGAAGCTGTCCATCGTATAATCGGCGTCGAAATCGTCGATTCGCGCCTTGCGGTACGCGGCGTCTACGGGCGTGCGCTCCTGAAACCCGTAAGTCAGCCCGGCGGTGTGGCGCAGCAGGTCGACCATGCGGATCGGCTGCGACGGTGCGCGGGTCAGGAAGGGCACATTGCCGCCGCCCGCGACAAAGACGCCGGTGTCCTTGAACTCGGGGCAAAATTTGGTGAGCGGATCGGAAAGCGCGACCTTGCCCTCCTCGACCAGCATCATGAAGGCGATGCTGGTGATCGGCTTGGTCATGCTCGCGATGCGGAAGATCGCATCGTCCTTGAGCGCCTCGCCGGGCCTGCCCTCGCCGACGAGCGACTGATGCACGATCTCGCCGCGCCGCGATACCAAGGTCGCCGCATGCGGCAGGCGGCCGGTGTCGACATATTTGGCCTTGAGGAAGGCGGGGATGCGGTCGAGCCGCGCGGCGTCGAAACCCGGATTCTTGGACCCACTCACGAAATGCGAACTCCTTCGAGGATGGCGGCGGCCTCGGCGAGCAGCGCCGGATCGATCGTCAGATCGGCCGCGGCGGCGGTCTCGCGCAACTGTTCGGGTCGGCTTGCGCCGACAATCGCGCTGGTGATGCCCGGCTGGGCGAGCACCCAGGCGATGGCGAGCTGCGCCATGGTGCAACCCGCCTTGTCGGCGAGCGGTTTCAACCGTTGCACGGCTTCGAGCACCGGGTCGGTCAGGTAGCGGCCCATGAAATGGGCATCCTCGCCCGATGCGCGGCTGCCGGCGGGGATTTCGGCGCCGGGGGCATATTTGCCGCTGAGCACGCCCATCGCGAGCGGCGACCAGACGATCTGCCCGATGCCATTCGCGATGCTGATCGGGATCACCTTCGCCTCGGCACGGCGATAGAGCAGGCTGTATTGCGGCTGGCTCGACACGAATTTGACATGGCGAGGCGCGAGCGCCAGCGCCGCCTCGATATTCTCGGGCGACCATTCGGAAAAGCCGATCGCGCGCGCCTTGCCGCTCGTCACGACCGCGCTCAACGCTTCCATCGTTTCCTCGAGCGGGGTGTCGGGGTCGTAGCGGTGGCATTGATAGAGGTCGACATAGTCGGTCTGCAGCCGCGCCAGGCTGGCGTCGATCTGCTTTTCGATCTGCGCCCGGCTCAGCCCCTTGTCGCCGTCCGACATCGGGAAAAACACCTTGGTCGCGAGGACATAGGAATCGCGCGCGTGCCCCTTCAGCGCCTCGCCCAGAAATTCCTCGGCGGCGCCCCGGCCATAGACATTGGCGGTGTCGATGAAGTTGATGCCCACATCCAAGGCCGCCTCGACGCAGGCGCGCCCGGCGCTGTCGTCGACCCCGACCCCGTAAGTGAGCCAGCTGCCGAGGCAGATCGTCGAAACGCGGATGCCGCTGTCGCCGAGTTCGCGATATTTCATGCGCCCAAATTCCTTAGTGCGAGGTCTGGCCCAGAAGCTGGCGCGTCACCGGGTGCGAGCTGGTCAGCCCGCCGTCGACCGCGATCGCCTGTCCGTTGACATAGCTCGCCTGGTCGCTGGCGAGGAAGAGCGCGACATTGGCGAGTTCCTCGGGCTGTGCGGCGCGCTTCAGCGGATTGAGCTGGCCGAGCTTGTGGGTGACCTCCTTGGCCTTGGCATAGTCGAAGGTCGGCTTGGTCATGCCGGTCTCGGTGAGGCCGGGGCAGATCGCGTTGACGCGCACGCCGCTGGTGGTCAGCTGTTGCGCGGCGGTCTTGGCGAGGTTGATCACCCCCGCCTTCGACGCCGAATATGCGCCGGGGCCGGCGCCCGAATTGATCCCCGCGACGCTCGCGGTCAGCACGATCGCGCCGCCGCGGCCCTGGTCGACCATCGCCTTGCCGGCATGCTTCACCATCAACGCCGGGCCGATCAGGTTGACGCGCAGCGTCTCGGCCCAGGCGGCCGGATCGAAATCGAAAATACCGCCCATGTCGCCGATGATACCGGCGTTGGCGAAGGCCACGTCGAGTC
This sequence comes from Sphingopyxis sp. EU05-FHT14B03, assembly GCF_058790875.1. Lineage (NCBI taxonomy): Bacteria > Pseudomonadati > Pseudomonadota > Alphaproteobacteria > Sphingomonadales > Sphingopyxidaceae > Sphingopyxis > Sphingopyxis sp. EU05-FHT14B03. Next base: position 805,927 of record NZ_JBYTDC010000003.1, on the reverse strand, counting down.
CGCCGAAGCTGTCCTTCGCGGTCGCGACCAGCTTTTCGACATCGGCCTCGACGCCCGCGTCGATTTCGAGCGCGACGACCTCGCCGCCCGCGTCCTTCACCAACTGCGCCGTATCATGCACCGCTGCGGTCTTGTCGCCGAGCACCAGCTTCGCGCCCTCGGCGGCGAAGCGCAGCGCGCTCGCGCGTCCGATACCCGAACCGGCGCCGGTGATGATCGCGATCTTGCCGTCCAATGCGCCCATCTTATCCTCCGCTCGAAGTGTTGCCGCCGTCGATGACGATCGTCTGGCCGGTGGTGAAGCCGCCGGCACGGCTGGCGAGGAACACCGCCGCCCCGGCGATTTCCTCGGGCTCACCGATCCGGCGGAGCGATGATCGCCGTGTCGAAACTTCCAGATTCTCGGGATTTTCCCACAAAGCGCGCGCGAAATCGGTCTTGATCAGCCCCGGCGCGATGCAATTGACGCGCACGCCCTGCGGTCCGAACTCATCGGCCAGATTGCGCGCCATCTGCATGTCGGCGGCTTTCGAAATCGCATAGGCGCCGAGGATCGATGAACCTTTGAGGCCGCCGATCGAGCTGATGATTATGATCGACCCCTTGCCCGCCGCCAGCATCGCGGGCGCACACATATGCGCCAGCCAATGGTTCGACAGGATGTTGTTTTCCATGATCTTGCGGAACTGGTCGTCGCTGATTCCCGCCGACGGCCCGTAATAGGGGTTCGACGCGGCGTTGCAGACGAGCGCGGTGACCGGGCCGAAGGCCGCTACCGTCTCGTCGACCAGATTCTGCAGCCCGTCCTTCGACGAGATATTGGCGGCGATCGCGATCGCGGTGCCTTCGCCATATTGCGCGTTGAGTTCGGCCGCGACCGCGTCGCATGCGTCCTGCTTGCGGCTCGAAATCACGACCTTGGCGCCGTGGAAGGCCATCGCCTCGGCGATGGCCTTGCCGATGCCGCGCGACGATCCGGTGATCAGCGCGACCTCGCCGGTCATGTCGAACAGGTTCATGCGCCCGCCTTCTTTGCGAAATCCCACGCCCTTTCGGCGAGCGGGCGGACACGCTCGGACATGTCCCTGGCATGCTGCGACGAGGCGGTGCCGTCGATCACGCGCTTCTTGATGCCCTGGATGATGCCCGCGAGACGGAAGAAATTATAGGCGAAATACCAGTTCATGTCGGGCACCCCGTCGCGGCCCGTCGCGGCGCAATAACGGGTGACCATTTCGCCCAGTTCGGGAATGCCGAGGCCCACGCGGTCGAGATCCTCGACCCCCGACCGCCCGCCATTTTCGGTGACCCACGCCATCGCGACATAGGTGAAATCGGCGAGCGGGTCGCCCAGCGTCGACAGCTCCCAGTCGAGCACCGCGAGCACTTCGGGGCGATCCTTCGCAAAGATCATATTGTCGATGCGATAGTCGCCATGAACGACGCTGGTGCGCGTCTGTTCGGGCAGCGTCGCGGGCAGCCACGCAATCAGCCGCTCCATCTCGTCCATCGTCTCGGTTTCGGAGAGGCGGTACTGCTTGGTCCAGCGGTCGACCTGGCGGCCGAAATAATTGCCCGGCTTGCCATAGTCCGACAGCCCCGCCGCCTCGACATCGACATTGTGCAGCGCGGCGAGCGTATCGATCATCGCCTCGTAAGTGGCGCGGCGATTCTCCGGCGTCGACCCCGGCATCGCGCCGTCCCAGATCGTCTGGCCATCGACCATGCCCATGACATAGAACCAGCTGCCGACGACGCTGTCATCGGTGCACAGGCCATATTGGCGCGCGACGGTGAAACCGGCCTTATGGAGCCCCGCTTGCACCTTATATTCGCGGTCGACCGCGTGCGCCGAGGGCAGCAGCTGGCCATAGGGCTTGCGGCGGAGGACATAATTGCCCGACGGTGCCGAAATCTTGTAGGTCGGGTTCGACTGGCCGCCGGCAAATTTGCCCTGCGTCAGCGGGCCCTCGAAGCCCTCTACATTCGCCTCCATCCATGCGGTCAGCTTCGCCTCGTCGAGGATATCGGCGCCCTCGGGCGCGACGGTGCCGCTGAAGGCCTTTTGTGCGTCCAATGTCATTGGTCGAATACGATCACCGAACGGGCGGCGTCGCCTTTCTTCATCTTGTCGAACCCTTCGTTGATCTGCGCGAGCGGGATCGTCTCGGCGACGATGCTGTCGAGGTCGAGCAGTCCGCGCAGGTAGAAATCGACGAGGCGCGGAATATCGACCGGGAAGCGGTTGCCGCCCATGATCGCGCCCTGCAGTTTCTTGCCGCTGAGCAGGTCCATCGCCGACAGGCCGACCTTCTCGCTGAGCGGCATCATGCCGAGGATCGTCGCGGTGCCGCCGCGGCGTAGCGACGCGACCGCGAGGCTGGCCGAGGCCGGGCGCCCGACCGCTTCGATTGCATGGTCGACGCCGCCCTTGGTCAGCTCCAGAATTTGCTTCGCGGCATCGTCGGCGAGGGCGTCGACGACGTCGGTGGCGCCGAGCTTGATCGCCAGCGCGCGCTTTTCGGGCACCGGATCGGCGGCGATGATCCGCCCCGCGCCGGCGATCTTCGCGGCGTTGATCGTCGCGAGGCCGACGCCGCCGCAGCCGACGACCGCGACGGTCTCGCCCGGGGTGACCTTGCACGCGTTGAAGATCGTTCCCGCGCCGGTGGTCACCGCGCAGCCGATCACCGCGGCGCGGTCGAGCGGCATGTCGGGGTCGATGCGCACACAGGCATGTTCGTGGACCAGCATCGTCTCGGCAAAGGCGCTGAGGTTGAGCATCTGGTTGACGATGCTGCCGTCGGGGCGCGTGATGCGCGGCGGCTGACCGGGGGCGCGGCGGGTGTCGCCGCCCATGCACAAGGACATGCGGCCCGAAACGCAGAATTCGCAATGGCCGCAAAAGGCCGACAGGCAAGTCACGACCGCGTCGCCGACCTTGACCGTGCGCACTTCGCTGCCGACCGCTTCGACGATGCCGGCGGCTTCATGGCCGGGGATCGCGGGCAGCGGGTGCGGATAGGCGCCGTCGATGAAGTGCAGGTCCGAATGGCAGAGGCCGCAGGCGGCGGTGCGGATGCGGACCTCGTGCGGGCCGCAATCGGCGATCTGGACGGTCTCGATCTGCAGCGGCTTGCCGGGTTCGATCAGGATGGCGGCTTTGGTCATCTAAAGCTCCATATCATCCCCCTCCCGCTTGCGGGAGGGGATAGGGGAGGGCTTGTCGGTCGCGATGCGGGGGAGGAACAGGCCCTCCCCCAATCCCTCGCGCAAGCGGGAGGAAAGTTTAGCGCGACACGCCGATGTCGCCCGACGAGAAACCCGGCTCGCTCGCTTCGCTATGCTTGGCGAATTCGATCCGCGCCACCGCGCGCTCATGCACTTCGTCGGGACCGTCGGCGAGCCGCAGCGTGCGCTGATGCGCATAGGCCTTGGCGAGCCCGAAATCTTCCGACACGCCCGCGCCGCCATGCGCCTGGATCGCATCGTCGATGATCTTCAGCGCCATGTTCGGCGCCTGCACCTTGATCATCGCGATCTCGGCCGCGGCCGACTTGTTGCCGACCTTGTCCATCATGTCGGCGGCCTTGAGGCAGAGCAGCCGCGTCATTTCGATGTCGATGCGCGCGCGCGCCAGGCGATGTTCCCAGATGCTATATTCGGCGACCTTCTTGCCGAAGGCGACGCGCGACTGGAGGCGCTTCGCCATCTTGGCAATCGCCTCCTCGGCGACGCCGATCGTGCGCATGCAATGGTGGATACGGCCCGGCCCGAGGCGGCCTTGCGCGATCTCGAAGCCGCGGCCCTCGCCGAGCAGCATCGCCTCTTCGGCGTTGACCCGGACGTCCTTCAGCTCGATTTCCATATGGCCGTGCGGCGCATCGTCGTAACCGAACACCGGCAGATGACGCAAAATGTTCACTCCCGGCGCGTCGAGCGGCATCAGCACCATCGACTGCTGCGCGTGGCGCTTGGCGGCGAAGTCGGTCTTGCCCATCACGATCGCGATGTTGCAACGCGGATCGCCCGCGCCCGACGACCACCATTTGGTGCCGTTGATGACATAATCGTCGCCGTCGCGCTCGATGCGCGTCTCGATGTTGGTCGCGTCGGACGACGCCACTTTCGGTTCGGTCATCAGGAAGGCCGAACGGATCTGGCCGTTCATCAGCGGCAGCAGATATTTTTCCTTCTGCGCCGCGGTGCCATAGCGGTGGAACACCTCCATGTTGCCGGTGTCGGGCGCCGAGCAGTTGAACACTTCGCTGGCGAAACCGACGCGGCCCATTTCCTCGGCGCACAGCGCATATTCGAGGTTGGTGAGGCCGGGACCTTCGAACTCGATCGTTTCGTCGACATGGTGGTGCGCGGCGCTGCGCGGCGGCATGAACAGGTTCCAGATCCCGGCCTCTTTCGCCTCGGCCTTCAGATCCTCGACGACCTGGATGACTTTCCAGCGGTCGCCTTCCTTGTCCTGCTTGTCATAGGTGGGGACGGCGGGACGCACCTTGCGCTCGATGAAGTCGCGTACGCGGTCGCGCCAATAGACCTGCCGGTCGGTGAGATCGAAATCCATGCTCGCATCCTTCCCTTTACGTTTACGTAAGCCCATGGACCGATTCGGCCCCGCTTGCCAAGCCCTGCGGCCTCAAAATTACACCCTTTCGCCGCCTCGCGAACTTTTCCGTTACGGATGTGGTCTTGCCGCTTCCGCCGCTTCCGCCATCGCCGCGACACGCGCTTCGTGGTCGGCACGCGAAATCGGGAATCGCGAGATGAACCAGATGCTGGCGATGGCGAAGAGGACAAGAACGGCCAGGAAATAGACCGCCAGATTGTCGAGGATCGACTGGTCGACCTGACCCGGCGTCGCCTTGGCCGGAAAATTCGCCGCTCCGATGATCTGCCCGGTCAGGAACAGGCCGATGCCGGTCGCGCATTTCTGGACGAAGAAATAGGCCGAGAAGAAAATGCCTTCGGACCGCTCACCCGTTTTTTCCTGCGACGCCTCGACGATGTCCGATGCCATCGACTGGGCGAGCATCATCGACGCGACCGAAAAGGCGTTCGAAATGGTGATCAGCGCGAACAGCGTCGGGATCAGCGCCGATGCGCCATTGTCGGGGAACAGGCCGATGAAGCGCAGCAGATAGGGGGAAACCCCGAAACACAGCGCGAGCACGCCCGCCGCCACCGCGCCGGTTCGCTTCTCCATCCGTTTCTGGAGCAGCCCGACGACGAGGAAGGCGCCGACCACGCCGACGAACAGGGTCGCCGAATAGGCGATGAAGCCCGCCTGCGGCATCAGCCAATAGTAAGTGAGCAGATAGGCGGTGATCGAAAAGGTCAGGCCCTGGTTGACGAAGGCGAAGACCGAGCTGCCGAGCAACACGAGGAAAGCCTTGTTCGACAGGATGGTCTTGATCTTGCGCAGCGTCTGTCCCAGCGGCAGGTGCGTCGGCGGCGCCGCGTCGGGGTGGGCGAGGCGGCGGTGGGTGGTCAAGGCCGACACGCTGGTCGCAAGGATCATCAGCACCGCGCCGGTCCAGCCATAGAGCTGATAGCCATCGAGATTGAGCTGGCCGACGGGGTATTTTTCGCTGGGTACGAGGAAAAAGCCAAAGGCCAGCGTCAACATGACGAGCCCGCCGGCCCAGCCGAAGACGAAGCGCCAGCGCGTCAGCGAGGTCCTTTCGTCATAATCGCTGGTCAGCGCCGGGACGACCGAGAGCGCGGGGATTTCATAACAGGACACCGCGGCGCGCATCAGGAAGGCGAAAAGCAGCAGATAGCCATAGAGCCACTGCTGATCGAGCGACGGCGGGTGCCACAGCATGATCCAGGCGAACGCCATCGGCAGGATCGCCGCATACATCCACGGGTGCCTCTTGCCCCAGCGGCTGTGCGTCTTGTCGCTCCAGTAGCCGACCATCGGATCGATGATCGCGTCCATGAACAGCGCGAGCAGCAGGATCAGCCCGACGATCCGCGCATCGAGTCCGAGGACCTGATTGTAGAGCAGCATGAGGAGCGTGGCGAAGCCATTGTCCTTCACGCCATAGGCAATCGACCCGAAGCCGTTGCCGAGCTTGATGGGCAGAGGCAGCTTTCCGGAGGGCGGCAGCGCGCTCGCCGTTGCGCTCACGCGGGTGCTCCCGCCTTCGCCGCCTCCTCCATCGCTGTCAGGGCGTCGAACATCCCGGGCGCTTCGGGGTCCCAGGCGTGGCGCTGACCGATGGTCAGCCCGCCGTCGACGAGCATATGGGTGCCGGTCATGAAGCTCGATTCCTCGCTCGCCAGATAGGCGACGGCGTTTGCGATATCCTCGGGCTGGCCGCCGCGCGCGACGGGCTGCGCCTGCGCGCTCATCCCGGCGATGATCGCGTTCGCCTCGCCTTTCATCGCGTCGGGCACGTCGAGCGAGGCGGTGAAGATATTGGTGTTGATGAAGCCCGGACAGATCGCGTTGACGCGGATGCCATAGCGCGCGAGGTCGGTCGCCGCGACCTTGGTGAGGTGGAGCACGCCCGCCTTCGCCACGGCATAGGCGGTCGGCGAATAGCCCGCGCCGAGCGCCGCGACGCTGGCGGTGTTGACGATCGCCGCGCCCTTGCGGCCCTTCATATGCGGGCTGGCGTAGCGAATCCCCATCGCCACCGATTTCAGCACCAGGTCCATCGTGCGGTCCCAGCCCTCGGGGGTGATTTCGTCGATCGGCGCGCGATCGCCGCCCGCGGCGGCGTTGTTGAACACGATGTCGATGCCGCCCGCCTTCGCGGCGGCGGCATCCATCAGCGCTTCGATGTCCGAGGGCCGCGTGACGTCGCAGCGGACGAAATCGATCTTGCCGTTCGACTGTTCGGCCAGCGCTTGTCCGCCCTTTTCGTCGATGTCGGCGGCGAAGACATGCGCGCCCTCGCCGGCGAGTTTCAGCACCGCAGCCTTGCCGATGCCCGATGCTGCGCCGGTGACGACGGCGACCTTGCCTGCGAATCGCATATCCTGCTCCCGTTTTGTTTTGCGACCTAAGCTTAGGCGCGTGAAAGGGCGCGTCAACGGCGGCCTGCCGGACGCTACGGCGCCGTAACGGCAGGTCGCGGCGGTCAAGTTGACGCTTGCGTAAAGTAGCCGAGTCCTCTTAGTTTGCGCCCCGGAAGAGGAGCCTTAGCGATGAGCGATCTTGACGCCTTCCGCGCTGACGTGCGCGGCTGGTTGGAAGCCAACTGCCCCCCCGAAATGCGCGAGCCGATCCGCGAGGAAGGCGATGTCTGCTGGGGCGGCCGCAACTGGGTGTTCAAAAATGATGCCCAGAAGCAGTGGCTCGAAGCCTGTGTGAGCAAGGGTTATACGGTGCCCGACTGGCCGAAAGCCTATGGCGGCGCCGGGCTGACGCCCGAGCAGACCAAGGTCTTCAAACAGGAAATGAAGCGCATCAATGCGCGCTCGCCGCTCGACAGCTTCGGCATCTGGATGCTCGGCCCCGCGCTGCTGCAATTCGGCACCGAGGAGCAGAAGGTTCACTATCTGAACCCGATCGCGCGCGGTGAAATCCGCTGGTGCCAGGGCTATTCCGAACCCGGCTCGGGAAGCGACCTCGTTTCGCTCCAGACCTTTGGCGAAGACAAGGGCGATCATTGGGTCGTCAATGGGTCGAAGATCTGGACGAGCTATGCCGACAAGGCCGACTGGATTTTTTGCCTCGTCCGCACCGACAAGGCGAACAAGTACCAGGGCATCACCTTCATGCTCTTCGACATGGCGAGCAAGGGCGTCACGACCAAGCCGATCCTGTTGATCAGCGGCAACTCGCCTTTCTGCGAAACCTTCTTCGACGATGTCGCCGTGCCCAAGACGCAGTTCATCGGCGAAATCAATCGCGGCTGGGACGTCGCCAAATATCTGCTCGGCCACGAACGCGAGATGATCTCGGGCGGCGGCGCCGGCGGCGACATGGTCAGCATCGGCGGCGCCTTTGCCAAGGCGTTCGGCAAGAATGAAGCGGGCGAACTCGACGACCCGATCCTGCGCGCCGAAATGGCGGCGTTCGACGTCGATGTCTTTGCCTACCGCGCGATGGGCGAACGCTTCATGGACATGTGGAAGACCGGCCGCGCGCATCCGGCGTCGTCGAACATGATGAAATATGTCGGCACCGAGCTGAACAAGCGCCGCCACGAACTCGTCATGTCGGGCGGCGGCAGCGAAGCGCTCGAATGGGACAGCGAAGAGACCAAGGGCGGCGCGCGCGCGCGCGGCTGGCTGCGCACCAAGGCCAATTCGATCGAAGGCGGGACGAGCGAAGTCATGCTCAACGTCATCGCCAAGCGTATCCTGGATTTGCCGGGGGCGTAATCCTTCTCCCCTCCCGCTTGCGGGAGGGGTCGGGGGAGGGCCTGTCGATTTCAGGGGCGGTGTCCTAACAAGCCCTCCCCTAACCCCTCCCGCAAGCGGGAGGGGAACTGGAGAAAACCAATGCCACTCTACCACAATGACGATCAGGCGATGCTCAAGGACAGCGTCGCGCCCTTCGTGGCCGAACAGGCGCCGGTTTCGCACCTGCGCAAACTGCGCGACAGCGCTGACGCCACCGGCTTCTCGCGCGACCTCTGGGCGCAGTTCACCGAAATGGGCCTGCCTGGCATGCTCGTCCCCGAAGCGCATGGCGGGCTCGGCATGGGGCATATGGAGGCGGGCATCGTGCTCGAGGAAATCGGCCGCAACCTGACCCCGTCGCCCTTCCTGTCGACCGGCGTCGGCGCGGTCGCCGCGCTGGCGAAGGCCGGCGGCACGCAGGCCGAGCGCTGGCTCCCCGCGATCGCCAGCGGCGAAGCGATCATCGCGCTCGCGATCGACGAAGGCGCCAAGCACCGCCCCGACCGTATCGCGACCAGCGCGACGCGCTCGGGCAACGGCTTCCGCATCGACGGCAAGAAAAGCTTCGTCCTCCACGGCCATGTCGCCGACATGAGCATCGTCGCGGCGAAGACCGACGGCGGCATCACGCTGTTCGCGGTGCCCAAGGATGCCAAGGGCGTCACCGTCGATCCGCGCCGCCTCGTCGACTCGAGCCTCGCCAGCCATGTCACGCTCGACGGTGTCGAACTCGATGCCGACGCGGTGATCGGTGAGGTCGATGCCGGCGGCGACATCCTCGACGCGCTGCTTGCCGCGACCCGCACCGGTGCCGCCGCCGAAATGGTCGGCGTCGGGCAGGGGGCGATGGATATGACCGTCACCTACCTCAAGGAACGCAAGCAGTTCGGCAAGCTGATCGGCGAGTTCCAGGGACTCCAGCACCGCGCCGCGCACCTCTATGGCGAGATGGAAGTCGCGCGCGCCACGGTGATGAAGGCGCAGGAACTGCTCGATCAGGGCAGCGAGGGCGCCAGGCTGATGGTCTCGGTCGCCAAGGCCAAGGCCGGCCGCGCCGCCAACCTCGCGGTGCGTGAAGGCGTCCAGATGCACGGCGGCATCGGCATGACAGACGAATATGACATCGGCCTCTATATGAAACGCGACCGCGCCTTGGCGGAGTATATGGGCGATGTGCATTACCACATCGATCAGGTCGCCCGCATGAACGGCTATTAATCTCACCCCTCCCGCTTGCGGGAGGGGCAGCGAGACTTGCGAACTTGTTCGCTAGTCGCAGCGGGGAGGGCATCGAGCCCACAGGCCCCACCCCAACCCTCCCCTGAAGGGGAGGGAGCAAAAGGATGAGACAATGAATCTCAATGACATGTTCGGCCTCGACGGCCGCATCGCGCTCGTCACCGGCGGCTCGCGCGGCATCGGCAAGATGATCGTCGAGGGCTATCTCGCCGCTGGTGCCGCGCGCGTCTATATCTCGGCGCGTAAGAGTGCGCAGATTGAGGAAGCCGTCGCCGATTTCGAAACGCGCTATCCGGGCAAGGTCATCGGGCTTCCCGTGGACCTCTCGACCGTCGAGGGCTGCCGCGCGCTCGCGAAGGAACTCGAAGCGCGCGAGGAACGGCTCGACATCCTCGTCAACAACGCCGGCGCCGCATGGGGCGAACCCTTCGAGGGTTTCCCCGAGGCCGGCTGGGACAAGGTGATGGACATCAACGTCAAATCGCCCTTCTTCCTGACGCAGGCGCTGCACGGGCTGCTCAAGGCCGGCGGCACCGCGGCGCGGCCGTCGAAGGTCATCAACATCGGCTCGATCGACGGCCAGCGGCTCAACCCCTGGGAAACCTACAGCTATCACGCGTCGAAGGCGGCGATCCTCTACCTCACCAAACGCCTCGCGGCGCGGCTGGTTTCGGATCATATCCTCGTCACCGCGATCGCCCCCGGCGCCTTCCAGTCGGACATGAACAAGGCCGCGCGCGACCATGGCGACGCGGTGGCGCAAAGCATCCCGGTCAAGCGCATCGGCGTGCCCGAGGATATGGCCGGCGCCGCGATCTTCCTCGCCTCGAAAGCGGGCGACTATGTCGTCGGTGACACGATCACCGTCGACGGCGGGCTGGTCCACGGCGATGTGCGGACGAGCATCGACGCGTAGCGAAAGAAAAAAATCGCGCAGAGGCGCAGAGAGCGCAGAGATTTTGTTTTGCGCTGGGGCGCGGTCGAAGGACGAGGAAAAGATTGGCGGCTTTGCCGCCCCTTCCTTTCTCTCGGCGTTCTCTGCGCCTCTGCGCGAATCATATCATCCACGGCCGATGCGACGCGTCGTGGAAATTGACTCAGTCCACGCCTCGGTGTATTATTAATATAACTCACCAAGGAGATGGCCCATGCGTTTCGCGTTCCTGCTTCCCCCGATGATGCTCCTCGCCGCCTGCGGGCAGAACGAAAAGCCGAAGGATTCGCCCGAACTGACGATCAACGCCGACGGCGACGGCGGCGCGGTCCACATCACTTCGGGCAAGGACGGCGGCAAGCTCAAGATCGACGGCACCGGGGTCAATATCGACCTCGACATCCCCGATATCGCCGACCTCGACATCAACAGCGATTTCGACATCGACGGGGTGAAGCTGTTCCCGGGCAGCCAGATCACCACGATGGACATCAACGCCAATGACAAGAATGGCGCCAATGACGCGGTGGTGAAGTTCGGCTTCACCTCGCCCGCGACCCCGGCGAAGGCGGCCGACTGGATGGCGGGTGAATTCGCGAAAAAATCGATCAAGGTCAGCCGCACCGGCGACACGCTCGCGGGCACTGACAAGGACGGCGACGCCTTCACCGTCGCCTTCGCCCCTGACGGCGCGAACGCCAAGGGCGAGGTGCGGATCGTTTCGAAATAGGGTGGCCAAGACCCGCCCAACCTCCGTTTGTGTCGAGCGAAGTCGAGACACGCTGGCGCGGCGTTTGCGTGTCTCGACTTCGCTCGACACAAACGGGATAGGGTAGGGCTCGGCTCTACCCGCTATTCCGCAGTGCCGTCGCGATCGCGTTGATCGTCAGCTGAATGCCCTCGGCGATCCGGGCATCGGTCTCGCCCGCGCGGTGGCGCTTCATCAGCTCGATCTGGAGCAGGTTGAGCGGCTCGATATACGGCAGCCGCAACCGGATCGACGCCTCGAGCGCCGGATTATTCTCGAGCAACCGCGTCTGGCCGGTAATTTCGAGCAGGCCGTCGTGCGAGCGGTTCCAGCCGTCCTTGATCCGCCCGAAGATCGCGTCATGCCCGTCGACATGGTTCGCCAGCCCCGCATAATGCGCCGCGATCCCCATGTCGGATTTCGCGAGCACCATCTCCATATTGCCGAGCAGCGCGCCAAAGAAGGGCCAGCTCGCCGCCATATCCTTGAGCAGCACCTTGTCGGCGAACCCCAAAAACGCCTCGCCCGTCCCGTACCAGCCGGGCAGCATGACGCGCGCCTGCGCCCAGCTGAACACCCAGGGGATCGCGCGCAAATCCTCGATCGCGGTCGACTTGGTGCGGCTCGACGGCCGCGACCCGATCTTCAGCGTCGCGATCTCGGCGATCGGGGTCATCGCGCGAAAAAAATCCTTGAAGGTCGGGGTGTCGTAGACCAGCCCGCGATAGGCGGCGAAGGCGCGGTCCGACACCGCGTCCATCGCGGCGGTAAAGCGCACGCAGTCGGCGGCGCCCAATATTTCGGGCTCGAGGCTGGCGAGCAGGCTCGCCGACACCATCGATTCGAGGTTGGTCGCCGCGCTGTCCGCCGTGCCATATTTCGCGCCTATCACCTCGCCCTGTTCGGTGATGCGGATGCGCCCCTGCACCGTGCCCGCGGGCTGGGCGCGGATCGCGGCAAAGGCACTGCCGCCGCCGCGCCCGACCGCGCCGCCGCGGCCGTGGAACAATTGCATCGAGGGTCCGGCGGTGGCGAAGACCGGGGTCAAAGCCTGCGACGCCTGGTGCAGCCCCCAGGTCGAGGTCAGATAGCCGCCGTCCTTGTTCGAATCCGAATAGCCGATCATCACTTCCTGATGCCCGCGCAGAGCCACTTGCGGGCCGATTTCGGGCATCGCGAAGTATCGCGCCATGATCGCCGGCGCCTTGTCGAGGTCGGCGATCGTCTCGAACAGCGGCACGACCATCAGGTTGCTCTTGCCCGCCGCTTCGCCGCTCCGCCACAGCCCCGCCTCGCGCGCCAGCACATGGACTTCGAGCAGGTCGGACAAGGTCTGCGCCATGCTGATGATCCACTGGCAGATCGCATCGGGGCCGAGCCGCGCGCGGACATCGGCGGCGGCGCGGACGATCGCCAGTTCGCCTTCGGTTTCCTCGCTCCAACTATGCCACGATGCCGCGAGCGGGCGGTCGCTCGCCAGCTCGGCGGTGAGCAGCGCCACGCGCGCCTCTTCATCGAGCGCGGCATAATCTTCGCACACCCCGGCGACGCGCAGCACTTCGCCGAGCACGCGTTCGTGGACCGCGCTGTTCTGCCGCATGTCGAGCGTCGCGAGGTGGAAGCCAAAGACTTCGACTGCGCGGATCAGCCGTCCTAGCGCCCCGATCCCGCCGAGTTGGCCTTCGCCGCTTGCTTCGAGGCCGTCGGCCAGCATGACAAGATCGCGGCGGAAGTCGCCGGGGGTGGCATAGGGTTCGCCGGTCAGCGCCGACGGGCGCGGCGCGGGCTTGCCGGTGATCGCGGTGAAGGTCGCGCAGAGCCGGGCATAAATTCCCGACAGCGCGCGGCGATAGGGTTCGTCGCGGCGGCTCGGCGCGGTGTCGCCGCTCGCCTCGGCCAGCGCCTCGACCGCTTCGGGCACGGGGGCGAGTCCCGCCGACACCGACAGTTCGGCGCCGAGCGCGTGGACCGCGTCGCTATAATGTCCGAGCACCGCGGCGGCGTTGCGCGCGGTCGCTTCGCGCAGCGTCCCGGCGGTGACGAAGGGATTGCCGTCGCGGTCGCCGCCGATCCAGCTGCCGACGCGCAGGAAACTCGCGGGACGCTGCCCCAGCTCCTTCTCCCAGCGCGCATACAGCTTGGGCAGCACCGGCAGAAACACGTCGCGTAGGTAAGTCAGCGCATTGTCGATCTCGTCGGCGACGAACAATTTCTCGGTGCGCAGCGGCCGTGTCTGCCACAACAGCACGATCTGGCGGCGGATCGCGTCCTCGACGATATCGCCCTCGGGCGTCTCCTCGGCGCCCGCATCGCGCAGCAGCATCAGCTCAGCGATGCGGTTCTTGTGGTCGAGCATCGACTTGCGCCGCACCTCGGTCGGGTGCGCGGTCAGCACCGGTGCGACCAGCGCGGCGCTCATCAACTGCGCGACCGCGTCGCTATCGATCCCGCCGTCCTTCAGTCGCGCCAGCGCCGCCGCGACCGTCGCCTCGGGCTCGGCCGCGATCCCTTGCCGGTCCTCGGCAAGGTTGGCGAGCATCGAGAAGAGCATGAACCCGCGGACAAAGGCGATCGTGTCGTCGAGGCTGAGCGCATCGAGCCCGGTGTCGATCGCCTCGGCCCCGTCGATCCCGCGGTGCCGGTCGACGCTGACCGAGCGGATATATTCGGTCTGTCGATACAATTTCTCGCCGCCATAGGCGCGGATGACGTCGCCCAATATCCGCCCCAGATAGCGGATGTCGGGATTTTGCGAGATCTGGATCGGAGGCCCCATGAGCGCGGATGCTGCACCTGCGAAGGCGCAGGGTCAAGCCGGGGATGGACGCGCATAGCTATGCCATGCGCACAGCCTCTTCAGGCGAAGGTGTCGATGATATCGTCGCTGAAGCCGCGCCCCCGGCTCAGCGCCCATGCCCCGCGCACCCCGCCGACCATCGCGGCGAACATGATGATGCCGACGACCCAGTTGATGATGTTGCCGTTGAGCACCATGCCAAGCGCGTAGAGCGCGGCGGAGATGATTGCGAGGATCGCCCCGCGTCCATAACGCAGCATCGTCGCGGCGATCAGCATCAGCGCCAATTGCGCCAAAGTCAGCAACAGCACGGGATGCGCCTGTCCGAGCAACGCGATCAGATTGTCGAAACCCACCGACGCGTACAGCAGGAATGCGCTTGCGCCAGCGACGATATACAGTGCCAGCGATGCCGTCTGCGCGGCATTGAGCGCCCCCGCGCGCGTCGTCAGGTCGGGCGACCAGAGATTCTTGAACGTGTTACCCGAGCCGCCTTCATACGCCATGAATATTCCCCCGCTGCAGGCCGCCGCGCGCCCCCGCGCGGCTCGACCCTCTCGGCACGGCTACCGTAACCGGAGGCCTGCATCCAGTCCCTTGATTGCGGCGCCGGGCGTCAGCGCGTCTTCACCAGCACCAGCGTCCCCAGGTCGATCCGCGGCCGGCCGTCGAAGGTTACGCCATTGTGCGTGTCGGTGATGAACATCAGCCTGCCCGAGGCGTCGGTGATCCGCGCCGAGACCGAATAGCGGCCGCGCGGGTCGAGGCGGCGCTCGTCGACCGTCAGCGAGAAAGCGAAGGGCACCTGCCGGCCGTCGGCGGTGAACGACTGCTGCGCGATCGTCTTCGACGGTGCGTCCATCAGGCTGACGTCGGCGAGCGTGACCTCGACCTGCGCCGTCGGCGGCAGCGCCATGCGTTCGCGATAGGTGATGCTGCCGGTGACCGACACCGGCTGTTCGGACGGCATGATCGTCGCGCAGGCGGCGAGCGGCAGGGCGGCGAGGGCGAGCGCGAGGTTGCGGGTGAAGCGCGCCATGAGGTTTCTCCTGTTTTCGATCGATGCGGCCCGCTAGCGCCGCCCCGCTGAACCTACGCTGTCCGCTTCGTTATGTTCCCGTCATCCTTCGAGTTCGACGTCCCAGTACAGCCAGTCGATCCAGCTCGTATGCAGATAGTTCGGCGGGAAGCAGCGGCCATTGTCCTGCAACTGCCACGACGTCGGGCGCCAGGGCTGGCGGTGGATCGGCATATGCGCCTGTTGCGGGGTGCGCCCGCCCTTCTTCAGATTGCACGGCGCGCAGGCGGTGGTGACATTCTCCCACGTCGTGCGCCCGCCGAGGCGGCGCGGGACGACATGATCGAAGGTCAGATCCTTGCCCGACCCGCAATATTGGCACGAGAAGCGGTCGCGCAGGAACAGGTTGAAGCGCGTGAAGGCCGGGTGCTGCGACGGCTTCACATATTGCCGCAGCGCGATGACGCTCGGGATCGGCATCGTCCGCGTCGGCGAATGGATTTCGCGCTCGTAATTTTCGACGATGGTGACGCGGTCGAGGAACACCGCCTTGACCGCGGTCTGCCAAGGCCACAGGCTGAGCGGGTAATAGCTGAGCGGCGTATAGTCGGCGTTCAAAACAAGCGCGGGGCAACTATCGGGATGCCGGGCAAGATCGGGATGGAACATGGCTTGGTAACGCAGCCCCCTTTGCTTCTCGGGTTGGCGCGCCACTGCCTTCCTCAAGTGACAGGGTCATTACATGCCGCATCAGAATCTGACGTCAAGGGGGCATCGTCCGCAACATATGGGAAGATTTCCCCGAGAGTCCCACATGATGTGGAGAATCCGGTTTAAACCATGCTGACCCGTTTCGCGCCCAGCCCGACCGGCGAGCTTCACCTTGGCCATGCCTATAGCGCCGTCCTCGCGTTCGACGCCGCGCGCCGCGCCGGCGGCGCCTTCCATATCCGCATCGACGACATCGACGGCAGCCGCTCGCGCGAGGCCTATGTCGCGGCGTCGCTCGCCGACCTCGCCTGGCTCGGCATCGCCTGGGACGGCGATCCGCTGCGCCAGTCGCAGCGGATCGCGACCTATCGGGCGGCGCTCGACGATCTCTCCGCCCGCGATCTCCTCTACCCCTGTTTCTGCACCCGCGCCGATATCGCCGCGAGCCTCGCCGCGCCGCACGGGCCATCCGGAGCGATCTACCCCGGCACCTGCCGGCACCTGACCGAAGCCGAACGGGCAAGCCGCGCCAGCGAACCGCATTGCTGGCGGCTCGACATGGCGAAAGCCGCCGATGTCGCGGGCGAACTTCATTGGGAAGAGCAGGGGAAAGGCTCCCGGCTGGCCGACCCCCGCGCCCATGGCGATGTCGTGCTCGCGCGCAAGGATGCCCCCGCCAGCTATCATCTCGCGAGCACCGTCGACGACGCGGGGATGGGGGTGACGCACATCATCCGTGGCGCCGACCTGATCGCCGCGACCGACGTCCACCGTCTGCTTCAGGCGCTGCTCGGCCTGCCGACCCCGCTGTATCGGCATCACGCGCTCGTCTGCGGCCCCGACGGCAAACGGCTGGCGAAGCGCGACGCCGCGGCGTCGCTCGCGGCGCTACGCGCCAGCGGTGCCGACGGACACGCGCTCGCCGCCGATCTGCTCGGTGGACGGCTTCCCACTGGCTATTCGCTGCAAATGCCCTAGATAGACGGCATGTCCATCCTGCTCATCCTCGGCGTCGTGATTGCCGCCGGCTTCGTCCTCTTCTCGCTCGCGCGCGGACTCTTCTATTTCTCGCAAGGCCACCGCGCCGCGATGGACGGCACGGCGCACGAGAATCAGGTCATGCAGAACAAGATGATGATGTCGCGCGTCAAGTGGCAGGCGATCACGATCATCCTGATCGTGCTGATCGGCCTGCTCGCCGCGGGGCAATAGGCGTCCGCGCCCGCGTCCGATGGTCAAGCTCAACAAGATCTACACCCGCACCGGCGACGACGGCACCACCGGGCTCGTCGACGGTTCGCGCATCGCCAAGTCCGACGCGCTGATGGCGGCGATCGGCGACGTCGACGAAGCGAACAGTGCGGTCGGTATCGCCGCCGCCGCGCTCGACCCCGCCAGCGACGAAGCGGCGATGCTGTCGCGCATCCAGAACGAGCTGTTCGACCTCGGCGCCGATCTCGCCACCCCCGCCGATATCCAGTTCGGTTTCGGTCCGCACGCGATGGCGCTGCGCATCGTGCCCACGCAAACCGCGCGGCTCGAGGACGAGATCGACGCGATGAACGAGCATCTCGGCGCGCTCAAAAGCTTCATCCTGCCTGGCGGCACCGAGGCGGCGGCGCGGCTCCACCTCGCGCGCGCCATCGCCCGCCGTGCCGAACGCGCGGCGGTCGCCGCGGGGGCGACCCGCGACCTCAACCCGCTCGCGCTCACCTATCTCAACCGTCTCTCGGACCATCTGTTCGTGCTGACCCGCCACCTCAACGCCGCGGCGGGCGGTGACATCCTCTGGAAGCCCGGCGCGACGCGCTGAGACAATCCTCCCTGTGGCGAAGCCATGGGGAGGTGGCAGCGCGAAGCGCTGACGGAGGGGCTATGACGCGGCGTTGCGGCCCCTCCACCACCCTTCGGGCGGTCCCCCTCCCCATCGCTGCGCGACGGGGAGGATTGCTTATCGTTCCCCAAATGTTCTAGACATTCTCTCGCCCTGTAACCATATTCCTCCTCCGCCGCGAAACCGAATCACCGTCCGGGGGATTGTCTCAACATGGCCAGCCGCACCGATGCTCCGCTGATAGTCCAACTTGCCGATCTGGCAGCAGAGCTGACGCAGCGCTTCGCCGCGACGCGCCGCCTGTCGCTCGATCTCGTCGCGACGCTGTCCGACGCCGATGCCAGCGCGCAGTCGATGCCCGACGCGTCGCCCGCCAAATGGCACCTCGCGCATACGAGCTGGTTCTTCGAAACCTTCGTCCTGCGCGACCATGTGCCGGGCTATGTCTTGTTCGACGCCCGCTACCCCTTTCTTTTCAACAGCTATTATGACGCCGAGGGGCCGCGCCACGCGCGGCCGCAGCGCGGGCTGCTGACGCGTCCGTCGCTCGACGAAATCCGCATCTGGCGCGCCCATGTCGACACCGCGGTGCAAAGCGCGCTGCCCGACCTGCCGCGCGCCGCGCTGGCGCTGGTCGAACTCGGCCTCCATCATGAACAACAGCATCAGGAACTGCTGCTCACCGACCTGAAGCATCTTTTCGCGCAAAACCCGCTCGGCCCCGCCGCATGGGAAAAAAGTGCAATCGCGAATGAAGTTGCGCAGTTTTCCGCCCCTTTTTCACCGTCGGGCGATGCCGGCGCGATCCGCTGGGTGAAGGGTGCCGAGGGCTTGGTTTCGGTCGGCCACGGCGGCGACGATTTCGCATTCGACTGTGAAGTTCCGCGGTTTTCGGCGCTTCTCACCCCGCACGCCTTGGCCAGCCGCCCCGTCACCAACGGCGAATGGCAGCAATTCATCGCCGACGGCGGCTACCACACCCCGTCGCTCTGGCTCAGCGACGGCTGGGCGTGGGTGCAGCGCGAGGATGTCGAGGCGCCCGCTTACTGGCGCGACGGGCGGCAATTCACGCTTTCGGGCTGGCGCGATATCGACGCGCATGCGCCCGTCACCCATATCAGCTTTTTCGAGGCCGACGCCTTCGCCAGCTGGGCCGGCGCGCGACTACCGACCGAAATCGAGTGGGAGGCCGCGGCCGCGGCGCTCGACCCCGCGTCGGGCGACCAGCTCGACGGCGCCGGACCCGTCCAGCCATCCGCCGAACCCGCCGCCGACATCGGCCTGCAACAGATGTTCGGCAGCGTGTGGGAATGGACCGGCAGCGCCTATCGCCCCTATCCCGGCTTTCGCGCCGCACCCGGCGCGGTCGGCGAATATAATGGCAAGTTCATGAGCGGCCAGTTCGTGCTGCGCGGCGGCAGCGTTGCGACCCCGCGCGGCCATCTGCGCGCCTCCTACCGCAATTTCTTCTACCCCCACCAGCGCTGGCAGTTCACCGGCGTGCGGCTAGCCAAGGATCTCTGACATGGGTGTCGTTCGCAATCTTCGCCAGGTCGATGCCGATGCCGCCGGGATCGATATCGCCTTTCGCGCCGACGTCCATGCGGGATTGTCGCAGGCGCAAAAGGCGGTGCCGGCGCGCTGGTTCTACGACGCGACGGGGTCGGCGTTGTTCGAGGATATCACGACGCTCCCCGAATATTATCCGACCCGCAGCGAGACCGATCTGCTCAAACGCCATGCTGGCGAAATGGCGGCGGCGATCGGCCCCGACCGCGCGGTGGTCGAACTGGGATCGGGCAGCTCGACCAAGACGCCGCTGCTGCTCGAGGCGATCCGGCCCGCGGCCTATGTCCCGGTCGATATTTCGGGCGATTTCCTGCGCGAAAGTTCGGACGCGCTCGCCGCGCGCTTCCCGGGGCTCGCCATCTATCCGGTCGAGGCCGATTTCACCCAGCGCGTCGCCTTGCCGCGCGAAATCTGCCCGCTGCCAAAGCTGGGGTTCTTTCCCGGCTCGACGATCGGCAACATGGTCGCGCGCACCGCGATCGACCTGCTCCGCAATTGGCGCGAGGCGCTCGGCGACGGCTCGCTGCTGCTGATCGGTATCGACCGGATCAAGGATATCGCGGTCCTCGAACGCGCTTATGACGATCCGGCGGGGGTGACCGCGGCGTTCAACCTCAACCTGCTCACCCGCATCAACCGTGAACTCGGCGGCACCATCCCGGTCGACAATTTCCTTCACCGCGCCGTCTGGGACGACGTCCATGCGCGGATCGAAATGCACCTCGTGGCCGCCTGCGACATGGACTTCACCGTCGACGGCCGCCGTTATCATATGGCGAAGGGCGAGACGATCCACAGCGAGAACAGCCATAAATACGGGGACCGCGACGCGAACCTGCTGCTCCGCGCCAGCGGCTGGACCCCGGTCGCGACCTGGGACGATGCCGATCCCGCCTTTGCCCTGATCCTTGCCGAAGCGACCGCCTTCCGCTCGGCCCCCTGACGCTCCATCCCTTGACGCGCCGGCCCGAAGCCGTAGGGCACGCGCATATTTTCAGCGAAAGGGCGGATCATGATCGTAGGTGTTATCGGCGCGGGCCAGATGGGCGCGGGCATCGCGCAGGTTTCGGCGGGCGCCGGCCATGACGTGCTGCTCTCCGACATCGACCTCGCGCGCGCCGAAGCGGGCAAGGCGGGCATCGCCAAGGGCCTCGGTCGCCTCGTGACCAAGGAAAAGATGAGCCAGGGCGACGCCGACGCGTTGCTGGCGCGCATCACCCCGGTCGCCGACCATGGCGCCTTCGCCCCCGCCGATCTCGTGATCGAGGCGGCGACCGAGCGCGAGGAGATCAAGCGCGCGATCTTCGCCAGCGTCGGTCCGCATCTCTCGGCGACCGCGATCCTCGCCAGCAACACCAGCTCGATCCCGATCACCCGCCTCGCCCAGGCATCGCCCGACCCGGCGCGCTTCATCGGGGTGCATTTCTTCAACCCGGTGCCGGTTATGGGGCTGATCGAACTGATCCGCGGCCTTGCGACCAGCGATGCGACGCTCGCCACGGTCGAGGCCTATGGCCGCGGGCTTGGCAAGGAAATCGTCCACGCCAACGACGCGCCGGGCTTCATCGTCAACCGCGTGCTGATGCCGCTGATCAATGAAGCGATCTTCGCTTTGGGAGAGGGTGTCGCGACGATGCAGGACATCGACGCCGGCTGCCGCCTCGGACTCAACCATCCGATGGGGCCGATCACGCTTGCCGACTTCATCGGCCTCGACACCTGCCTCGAAATTATCCGCGTGCTGCAGTCGGGCACCGGCGATCCCAAATTCCGCCCCGCGCCCTTGCTCGTCCAATATGTCGAGGCGGGCTGGGTCGGCAAAAAGGCCGGGCGCGGTTTCTACGACTGGACCGGCGAGGCGCCGGTTCCGACGCGCTGAGCCTCCGGGGCTGTCCTTGTTGCGGCTGGACGCGGCTTGGTGCGTCGCGCAATAACGGGTCGGGAGCCGAATGTCGTTTGAGGCGTTAGCGGACTAATGGTGCGTCATAGCAGGAGCCTGATATGCAACGGAAATCCTTAGTCCTCCTCGCCCTTTCCGGTCTCGTCTTCGCGCCGTCGGCGCACGCCCAGAAAGGCGCGCCCGAGGATTCGACGATCAAGGATACCGCCAATTCGGTGACCGAGCCGTTCGACGGCAAGGAAGTCCCGGAAAAATTGCTGGCGATCCAGGGCGCGCCCTATTCGCTCGCGGGCATGGGCAAATGCGCGGCGATCGTTCAGGAAATCACCGAACTCGATGCGGTACTCGGCCCCGATGTCAACGAACAGGTCGACGAGAGCCGGGCCAAGAAGCGCGAGCAGACCGCCGGCCGCGTCGCGGGTAATGTGGCGGGATCGATCATTCCGTTTCGCGGTCTCATCGGCGAGGTCACCGGCGCCAACGCCGAACGGCGGCGCTATGCGGCGGCGGTCTATGCCGGAACGGTGCGTCGCGGCTTTCTGAAAGGCGTCGGACTCGAGCGCGGCTGCAAGGCGCCCGCACGGCCATAAGCCCGAAACCGGGGGCAAGAGGGGGAGAGAAAATCATGCAGGTCGGCACCATCCGTCCGTTCACGATCGACGTGCCGCAATCGGCGCTCGACGACCTCAAGGCGCGGCTCGCGAACACGCGCTGGCCCGAACAGGAAACGGTCGGCGACTGGGACCAGGGTGTGCCGCTCGCCTATGCGCAGCAGCTCGCGGCCTATTGGCGCGACCACTACGACTGGCGGCGGATCGAGGCGCGGCTCAATGCCTGGCCCAATTATCTCGTCGAGATCGACGGCCTCGATATCCACTTTCTCCACATCCGCTCGGACAATCCCGACGCGCGGCCGCTCGTCCTCACCCATGGCTGGCCGGGGTCGGTGATCGAGTTCCTCGACGTCATCGAACCGCTGTCGGCCGACTATCATCTCGTCATCCCCTCGCTCCCCGGCTACGGCTTTTCGGGCAAGCCGGCCGAGGCGAAATGGGGCGTCGAACATATCGCGGCGGCGTGGGACGCGCTGATGGTCGCGCTCGGTTATACCCGCTATTTCGCGCAGGGCGGCGACTGGGGCAGCGCGGTGACCTGCGCGATCGGCGGCAATCACGCCGATCATTGCGCCGGCATCCACGTCAACATGATCGTCGGCCAGCCCGATCCCGATACGATGGCCGACCTCACCGACGACGAGAAAGCCTATCTGGCGCGCTTCCAATGGTACCGGACCAAGGACAATGGCTATTCGACCCAGCATGCGACCCGGCCGCAGACCGTCGGTTACGGCCTCGCCGATTCGCCGGTCGGGCAGATGTGCTGGATCGTCGAAAAATGCCACGGCTGGACCGACTGCGGCCACCAGCCCGGCGGCCAGTCGATCGGCGGTCATCCCGAAAAGGCGCTCAGCAAGGACGCGATGCTCGACACCGTCAGCCTCTATTGGCTGACCAACAGCGCGGCGTCGTCGGCGCGGCTTTATTGGCACAGCTTCGCGCAATTCGGCTTCGGCGAAATCCATGTCCCGACCGGCTGCAGCCTGTTCCCGCTCGAAATCATGCGGCTGTCGCGGCGCTGGGCCGAGGGGCGCTACAAGAATATCGTCTATTGGAACGAACTCGACCGCGGCGGCCATTTCGCTGCTTGGGAACAGCCGGACCTCTTTGTCGAAGAGGTCCGGGCGGCCTTCGGCACGATGAGCTTATAGCGGCGTCATCACGACCTGGCAGCGTTCGGCCGCGCTGCGCACCGCGGTGTTCCAGGTCACCTCGTTGCCGTTGCGGGCGAGCCGCGCCCCGGTCTTGTTTTCATAGACCGACCCGCCGGTCGACGGCGTCTGTTTCAGCACCAGCGTCCGCATCCCGTTGACGCGCACGATCGCGCCATTGCCGGTATAGTTGACGTTGAGCCGGGTGCCGCCGCTGCAGGCATAGCTGGTGCCGGTCTGGCGCGGGACCGAGGCGCAACCGCCGAGCGCAGTCCCGGCTGCGGCCAGCAGGATGATTGTCCGTTTCATGGCTTTCCCCTTCAATAGCCCGAGCGGACGCAGAGCACGTCGGCCAGATATTCGCGGCGATTGATCGTTTCCATATGCTCGCGTGCCGACCCGTTCCACCCGATCGAGCGGCACCAGGTGTCGGCGGCGCGCGCGGCGCAGGCGGCGGTCGCCGACCCGTTGGCGCAGGCGAGGACGCGATAGCCGTTCGTCGATGGCTGGGTATGGAATTCGGCGAAACTGCCGCGGGCGCTCTGGTCGTTCGCGGGCGGATTCGGGTTCCAGCCGCCTCCGCCGCCTCCGCCTCCGCCGACCGGGCGGATCGACTGGACGGTCATCCCGCGCAGCACGCTGCCCAGCATCGGCGTATCGCGGTCGACGGTGCGGCAATTGCCCCGATAGCGTGTCTTTTCGCACAGCTCCCAGCGGCCGCTGGCGACGCGGATCGAATTGACCGGCCAGGCGAGGCCGAGATCGGTCTTCGCCTCGCCGATGAACACCGCCGGGCCGCGATAGGCGGCATCGCGATAGATGGTCGCCTCGGGCGGGCGATAGAGCCGTTCTTCGGGGGTTTGCGCGGTCGAGGTGGCGAGCAGCCCCCCGGTCAGCGCCGCCGCGACGGCGCCGATGATGGACAGACGATGCACGGCTTTCATACGTTCTCCCCTGCTGTGACTGCGACCCGGAGATTCGTTCAGGGTCGAGATTACAGCATGGGCGAAGGCCGCGCAAACATCATCGCTGCCAGAGCGGTGCTAAGCCCGCATCGTTGCTTGCGAAATCAGGGTTTGGCGGCGGGGGCCGGCGCGACCTCCGGTGCCGGCGTCGCCGCGGGGGCCGTCACCGGCGCGGACGGCGTGGGTTCCGGCGTCGTCAGCGGCGGCGTGACGCTCAGGATCAGCCCGGCGAGCGCTGCCGACATCAGGTTCGACAGGCTGCCCGCGAGCAGCGCCTTCAGCCCCAGCTTGGCGATCATCGGGCGCTGGTTGGGGGCCAGGCTGCCGGTGACCGCCATCTGGATCGCGATCGAGCTGAAATTGGCGAAACCGCACAGCGCGAATGTGCCGATGGCGATCGACGCCGGCGACAACCCGCCGGCCTTTTGCATATTGCCGAGGTCGATGAAGGCGACGAATTCGTTGAGCACGATCTTGCTGCCGAACAGCGCGCCGACGGCGTCCGATTCGGACCAGGGCACGCCCATCAGCCACATCACCGGGCGGAAGATCTGGCCGATGATCGACTGGAACGACAGGCCGTCGACATGGAACCAGCCGCCGATCCCGGCGAGCAGCCCGTTGGCGAGCGCGACGAGCGCGACGAACGCCAGCACCATCGCGCCGACCGCGACCGCCAGCTTGACGCCGGTCTGGGCGCCTTGGGCTGCCGCCATGATGATGTTCGCGGGCTTTTCCTCGTCATGGCTCGCCTCGGGCATGACGATCGGTTCGATGCCGATATCCTTGGGGTCGTCGGGCATGATGATCTTGGCCATCAATATGCCGCCCGGCGCCGACATGAAGCTCGCGGCGAGCAGATAGGGAAGCAGATGCTCGCCGATCATGCCGGCATAGGCGCCGAGGATCGTGCCCGCGACACCCGCCATGCCGACGGTCATGATCGTGAACAGCTGCGACGGGGTCAGCCCGGCGAGATAGGGACGGATGACGAGCGGGCTTTCGCTCTGCCCGACGAAGATGTTTGCCGCCGCGCCCAGGCTTTCGACCTTGGTCACGCCGGTGATCTTCTGGATGCCGCCGCCGACCCATTTGATGATCTGTTGCATCACGCCCAGATAATAGAGGACCGAGATCAGCGACGCGAAGAAGACGATCACCGGCAGCGCGCCGATCGCGAACACCGCCTTGCCATAGGGCGGCTGGGTCAGCACCTCGCCGAACAGGAATTTGGTGCCCTCGTCGGCATAGCTCAGCAGGTTCGACACCCCGGTCGACATCGCGCCGATGATCGCGCGGCCCCATGGCGTGCCGAGCACGAGCAGCGCGAAACCGGCCTGCAGCAGGAAGGCGGGGACGACGACGCGCGGGCGAATCCAGCGGCGGTTCGACGAAAACAGCACGGCGATCGCAAGCAGTGCGACGATGCCGAGCAGACCGATCAGGCGTTCCATAATGTTGATGCGTCCCCCGCAAGTTTATTGCGCCTGTCTAGCGGGCTGGGCGGCGGGGGCAAGGGGCGGCGATCACGGCCTGCCGCAGCGATGACGCTTGGCGCGAGTGAATTTCCTTTATAGACATGGGGCTATTGTCTTGGGGGGGCGCATGTTTCGTTCGATGATGGCGATGGTTCTGCTCGCCGTTTCGCCGTCGGTTCTGGCTCAGGGCGGGGGCGGTGCCGCGGTTCCCGCGCCTGCCGCAAAACCGATCGAGCCGTTGCCGACCGCGACCTTCGCGCGCCTGCCTTTCATCGAAAGCGCCGAACTTTCGCCCGATGGTCGGCACCTCGCGGGATTGTTCGCGATCAAGGGCGAACAGCGCATTGGCATCATTCCGATCGGTGGCGACGTCAGCCAGGCGATGTTTGTCGGCGTGCCCGACCTGACCGAGATCGACTGGCTGCAATGGGTCGGCGACGACAATATCATCGTCGGCCTGCGTGCATTGCTGCCGGTCGAGACGGACAATTGGTACATCTCGCGCCTGATCAGCATCAACCGCACCACTGGCAAGCCGACCCGCCTGCTCTGGGATCTCAAGGGACAGGATGCATCGAGCGTCGTGTGGATTCCAAGCGACGGCAGCACCGAAATTCTCGTGGCCGGACAGAATTCCATCTATGAAGGCGAGGATTTCTGGCCTGCCGTCTACCGCGTCGATGTCGCTACCGGCCGCAGGAAGACCGAGGTCACTGCGCGGGGCAGCGTCCTCGAGTGGGGTGCCGACCATCTCGGCCGGGTCCGCTACGGCATCGGCTATCGCGACCAGACGACCAAATCGACCCTGCTCTATCGCGGCGACGGCAAGTCGCTGTTCCGCACGATCGACAGCGCCTCGCTGCGTGACGAGGAGCGGCTGTCGGTTCCCTTCGTCTTCGTTCCGGGCACCGACAATGGGCTGGTCTATGCCGATGCCCCCGACGGGCGCACGGTGATCGCCGAAACCGATCTGGCGACGGGCAAGCAGCTACGGATTGCGCATCAGGTCGACGGCGCCGATATCGAGGGCGCGATCCGGTCGCCCGACGGGTCGCGGCTGATCGGCTTCTACACCTCCGACGATGCGAAACCGATCCAGTGGATCGACCCCGTGATGGCGACGCACCAGAAGGAGCTGGACGCGGCATCGCCGCAGTCGAAGGTCCGCATCGAAAGCTATAGCCGCGACCTGACGAAGCTGCTGGTGCGGATCAGTACTCCCGACAATCCGGGGCTCTTCTATTATTTCGATTCCGCCGCGGGCGACCTGTCGAAACTGGCGTCGGTGAACGAGGCGATCGGCGGCAGGCGGTTGTCGCGTTCGAAGCTCGTCCAGTACAAGGCGCGCGACGGGCTGGAGATCGAGGGCGTGCTGACGATGCCACGCGGCCGCGCCAAGGAAAACCTGCCCTTCATCGTCATGCCGCACGGCGGCCCCTGGTCGCACGATACGCTGAGCTACGACTATTGGGCGCAATTCCTCGCCGAGCGTGGCTATGCGGTGCTCCAGCCCAATTTCCGCGGTTCGACCGGCTATGGCGAGACCTTCCTGAAGGCCGGGCAGGGCCAGCTCGGCTTCGCGATGCAGGACGATGTCACCGATGGCGTGCGCTGGGCGGTCGCCGAGGGGATCGCCGACCCGAAGCGCGTGTGCATCGTCGGCGCCTCCTACGGGGGGTACGCGGCGATGTGGGGCATCGCCAAGGATCCCGACCAATATCGCTGCGCGGTATCGATCAACGGCGTGTCCAACCTGCGGCGCGAGGTCAATGATTTCGGCGGCAAGGTCCGTTCGCGCCTCTATCGCGACCAGTGGCAGAAGATGACCCCCGATTTCGCCGCCGTGTCGCCGATCAACGCGATCGACCGGATCAAGACGCCGCTGCTGCTGGTCCATGGCAAGAAGGATGTCACCGTCGACCACGTCCAGTCGGCGAAGATGTACAGCGCGATGAGCAAGGCGGGCAAATCGGTCGAATTCGTCTCGATCCCGCTCGCCGACCATTATTTCACCCGCGAGGCCGACCGGACCACCTTGCTGACGTCAATTGAGGCGTTTCTGGCCAAGCATAATCCGCCCGATTGACCGGCATCTTTCCAGCGCCGCCAAAACCGACTATCGCGCGCCGATGACCGACACCTCTTCGACGGCGTTGCCGCGCACGCTCTCGCCCTCGCTCTTCCTCTTCACCATCATCTATGGCGGCATGGTCGTGCTCGCCGGGGTGCTGGGCAACAAGCAGGTCGCGCTCGGCGACTGGCTGGCGGTCGAGGCGGGAATTTTCCCCTTCCTGCTGCTCGTCGCCCTGTCGAGCAGCGTATCTGAACTTCATGGGCAGACTGCGGCGAACCGGTTGGTGCTGTGGGGCTTCGTGCCGCTCGTGCTGTCGATCCTGCTCACCGCGCTGGTGCTGTCGCTGCCGGCGTCGCCTGAAATGGACCCGGCGCGGCTGGCCGCTTTCGAAACGGTGCTTGGGCAGAGTCCGCGGCTTATGGCGGCGGGCATCGTCGCCTATGGCACGTCGCAGTTCCTGAACGTCACGATCTTCAGCCGTCTGCGCGGCCGTGAAGGCGCTGGAACGGGGTCGACGTGGCTCGCGATCCGCGGCGCGATCGCCAGCGCGCTCAGCCAGATCGTCGACACGTTGCTGTTCGTCACTATCGCCTTTTCGGGGGTTTTTCCCATCGCGAACCTGATGGGCGGGCAGATGCTGGCCAAGGTCACGCTGTCGATCCTCGTCATCCCCTTCGTGATCACCGGCCTCGTTGCGCTGGGTCGCAATCTCGATAGCAAGCCCACCGCATGAGCCACGCCCCCGACCCCGCGATGCTCGCGAAAGCCGAAACGCTCGTCGAGGCTTTGCCCTATCTGCAGCGCTATGCTGGCCAGACCTTCGTGATCAAATATGGCGGCCATGCGATGGGCGATGCCGAGGCGCAGCGCGACTTCGCCGAGGATGTCGTGCTGCTCAAGGCGGTCGGGATCAACCCGGTGGTCGTCCATGGCGGCGGGCCGCAGATCGGCGCGATGCTCAAGCAGCTCGGGATCGAATCGACCTTCGTCGGTGGCCTGCGCGTCACCGACGCCGCGACCGCCGAGGTCGCCGAAATGGTCCTCGCGGGCAAGATCAACAAGGAAATCGTCAGCTGGATCGCCGCCCTCGGCGGCCGGGCGGTCGGCATTTCGGGCAAGGACGCCAATCTCGTGCTCGCCGAAAAGGTCAAGCGCACCGAACCCGACCCCAATTCGGGAATCGAGCGCCATGTCGACCTGGGTTTCGTCGGCGAGCCCGTCGCAGTCGATCCGACGATCCTGCAGAACCTGACCAAGGACAATTTCATCCCCATCGTCGCCCCGGTGGCGCTCGGCGCCGATGGCGCGACCTACAACATCAACGCCGACACCATGGCGGGCGCGATCGCCGGGGCATTGGGCGCCAAGCGCTTCTTCCTGCTCACCGACGTTGCCGGGGTGCTCGACAAGGACAAGAATCTGCTCACCGACCTCGACCGCGTCGCGATCGAGGCGCTGAAGGCCGACGAGACGATCACCGGCGGCATGATCCCGAAGGTCGAAACCTGCGTCGCGGCTGTCGATGCCGGGGTCGAGGCGGCGGTCATCCTCGACGGGCGGGTGCCGCACGCGATGCTGCTCGAAATTTTCACCGCCCGGGGTGCAGGCACGCTGATTCATCGCTAAGACGGGGGCCCGCGCGGCTCCCCCGGAGACTATCCCTTGTATTTCATGTTCCTCGAGATCCTGTCGATCCTCCTCAACATCCTGTGGTGGATCATCATCGTCCAGGCGGTGATGTCGTGGCTGCTCGCCTTCAACGTCATCAACACCCACAATGAATTCGTGCGCCAGCTCTGGTATGTCCTCGAACGGATCACCGAGCCGCTCTATCGCCCGATCCGCCGCATCATGCCCGACTTCGGCGGTATCGACCTGACCCCGATGGTTGTGCTGATCCTGCTGATCATCATCCGCGGGCCGGTGATGTCCTATCTGGTGCAAATCGGCATCAATTCCGGGCTGGCCTGATCGATGGCGGCGGGGGTGATCGACGGCAAGGCTTTCGCCGCCGGGCTGCGCGCGCGAATCGCCGATGCGGTGCCGGCGTTCGAGGCCGCGACGGGCCGCGCCCCCGGCCTCGCGGTCGTGCTCGTCGGCGACGATCCGGCGAGCGCGGTCTATGTCGGGTCGAAGGGCAAGGCGACGGTCGCCGCCGGCATGGCGAGCTTCGAACATCGCCTGCCCGCGACCGCGACGCAGGCCGAGGTCGAGGCGCTGCTCGCGGCGCTTAACGCCGACGAAGCCGTCGACGGCATCCTGCTCCAGTTGCCGCTTCCCGGCCATCTCGACGAACAGGCGGCGGTCGCGACGATCGATCCCGGCAAGGATGTCGACGGGCTGACCCCGGTCAGCGCCGGGCGCCTCGCGCTCGGCATCCCCGGCATGGTGCCCTGCACCCCCTATGGCTGCCTGCTCCTGCTGCAGGATCGGCTCGGCGATCTGTCGGGCAAGGACGCGATCGTCGTCGGCCGCTCGATCCTCGTCGGCAAGCCGATGGCGCAGTTGCTGCTCGGCGCGAACTGCACCGTCACCATCGCGCACAGCCGGACCCGCGATCTGGCCGATGCGGTGCGCCGCGCCGATATCGTCGTCGCCGCGGTCGGTCGTGCCGAAATGGTGAAGGGCGACTGGATCAAGCCCGGTGCGGTGGTCATCGATGTGGGCATCAACCGGCTCGCGCCCGTCGACGGCGAAACCAAGGGGCGGCTGGTCGGCGACGTCGACTATGCGCAGGTTTCGGCGGTCGCCGATGCGATCACCCCAGTTCCGGGCGGTGTCGGACCCATGACCATCGCCTGCCTGCTCCGCAACACGCTCGTCGCCGCGCACCGCCGCGCCGGCCTTGCCGATCCGGAGGGTTTCTGATGCGCCGCATGACCGCCGCCGCCCTTGCATTGCTTCTGGTGGCGGGGTGCGCGGGTCAGCCCGACGATATCCGCAACCGCCCGCTCGGCCCCAATCCCAGCGGCTTCGTCGCCGCCGAGATCGGCTTTGCCCGGCTCGCGCAGGAAAAGGGGCAGTGGACGGCGTTTCGTGAAACCTCGGCGCCCGATGCGACGATGTTCGTGCCGCAGCGGGTGAAGGCGCGTGACTGGCTGCGGACGCAGAAGGACCCCGCCGAGGCGGTGAAGTGGCAGCCGCACGCCGTCTATGTCAGCTGCGACGGCAATGTCGGCGTCACCACCGGCGCCTGGCAGAAGGGGCCGGCGAACGGCTATTTCAGCACCGTCTGGCTGCGCGATCCCAAGAGCGGCAAGACGCTGTGGACGCTCGACCATGGCGACACGCTGGCGACCCCGCGCGCGGCGCCCGAATTCATCGAGACCAAGCAGGCGGTGTGCGGCTCGCGCCCCGGTGTCGCGATCGACGGCGGCAACGAAGGTGAGGACCGCGCGGTCGGCCTGTCGCCCGACCAGACGCTCAGCTGGACGTCGGTCGTCAGCCCCGACGGCGCGCGCCGCGTTACCGTGCGGCTGTGGGACGGCACGGCGATGACGCCGGTGATCGACGACCGGGTCGCGGCCCCGACACCGCAGAAGCCCTGACGATGCTCGACCTCTTCATCTCGGCCTTCGTCACCCTGTTCGTGGTGATCGACCCGCCGGGGTGCGCGCCGATCTATGCCAGCCTGACGACGGGCGCGAACGCGGTGCAGCGGCGTTCGATGGCGATCCGGGCGACGATCATCGCGGGCGGGATCCTGGTCTTCTTCGCGATGTTCGGCGAGGCTTTGCTCAGCTTCCTGCACATCGACCTCGACAGTTTCCGCATCGCCGGCGGCCTGATGCTGTTCATCATCGCGATCGACATGGTGTTCGAAAAGCGTACCGAACGCCGCGAGCAGCGCGCCGAAAAGGTCAAGGCGACCCCCGAGGTCGAGGATGTGTCGGTGTTCCCGATGGCGATGCCGATGCTCGCGGGGCCGGGGTCGATTGCCTCGGTGATGCTGCTGGTGTCGCAGAACAACGGCCTCGACCGGGCCTTCGTGATCTTCGGGGCGCTGCTGCTCGTGCTGCTGCTGACGCTCGCCGCCCTGCTCGCGGCGGGGCCATTGATGCGGCTGATCGGCAACAAGGGCGAGGCGGTGATCACCCGCCTGCTCGGCGTGCTGCTCGCCGCGCTCGCGGCGCAATTCGTCATTGACGGGGTCAAGGCCAGCTTCAACCTGGGTTGAGCGACGGAAAAGGGCGCCGCCTTGTCGGCGACGCCCTCCTTCCATCCACTGGAATCGGTGTTTACCGCGCGCTGTTCACGTCGTTCTGCGTCACCGGCGCGATGCGGATTTCGACGCGGCGGTTGCACTGATAATCGGCCTCGCTGCGTTCGGGCGAGCATTTGAGCTGCGATTCGCCATAACCCATCGTCGCCATGCGCGCGCGCTGGATGCCGCGGCCGCCCAGATAGTCGGCGACCGATGAGGCGCGGCGTTCGGACAGGCCCTGGTTATAGCTGTCGCTGCCGGTCGAATCGGTGTGGCCATAGACGTCGATATAGGTGCTCGGATATTCGGCGAGGGTCGAGGCGACGCTGTCGAGGGCGCTGCGGAACTGCGATTTCACCAGCGCGCTGTTGTAATCGAAGGTCACGTCGCCGGGCATGTTGAGCACCAGCTGGTCGCCCTGGCGCTCGACGTCGATCCCGGTGCCGGCGGTGCGTTCGCGCAGCTTCTTTTCCTGCTGGTCCATATAATAGCCGACGCCCGCGCCGGCGACCGCGCCGATCCCCGCGCCGACGATTTCCTCGGTGCGGCTGTGCTTGCCGCCGATCAGGTCGCCGAGCAGATAGCCGCCGAGCGCGCCGCCGACGCCGCCGATCGCGGCCTTCGAGATCTTCTTTTCGCCGGTCACCGGGTCGGTGACGCAGGCCGACAGGCCGATGGCGGCGATGCCCGCCAGTGCGGCCAGTTTGATGGTCTTGATATTCATGATGCGCTCCCTTTTATGCGCGGACGGCTGATCGCCGACGTTGCTGTCGCTGTGCCGATAACCTCCGGCCGCGCCTCTGGTTCCATTCATCGCCTGAACCCCCGCTGAGCCGGGCGCGGCGCGCCCATTGTGCAGCGCGGCACCTTTCGCCTATAGGGTGGCCATGACCGAAGCTGACAGGGGCCAGGCGCGACCGCGCCGGACACATAACTGATGACCCCTTTTCCCTGGTCGGACGTGGCGATCATCGCCTTGCTGATCCTTCTCAACGGCATTTTTGCGCTATCCGAACTCGCGATCGTCTCGGCGCGCGGCCCGCGTCTGCAGGCGGCGCAAAAGCGCGGCAGTCGCGGGGCGGCGGTTGCACGCCAGCTCGCCGCCGATCCCGGACGCTTTCTGTCGACCGTCCAGGTCGGCATTACGCTGATCGGCATCCTCGCCGGCGCCTATTCGGGCGCCAGCCTCGGTGGGCCGGTCGGCGAACGGCTGCAGGCCTGGTTCGGGCTCGACGACGAAACCGCGCTGACCGCAGGGTTCGCGGTCGTCATCGCGGTCACCACCTATTTCTCGCTGATCGCGGGCGAACTGGTGCCCAAGCAGTTCGCGCTCCGCGCGCCCGAGCCGATCGCGATCTTCATGGCGCGGCCGATGCTGTGGCTGTCGAAAATCGCGGCGCCGCTCGTCTGGCTGCTCAACAACAGCTCGGGACTCGTTTTCCGCCTGCTCGGCCTCAGCCGCGAATCCGAAGACCGGGTGACCGCCGAGGAACTGCACCTGATCGTCGCCGAGGCGTCGAAATCGGGGGTGATCGAGGAAAGCGAACGCGCGATCATCTCGGGCGTCGTGCGGCTTGCCGATCGCCCGGTGCGCGAGGTGATGACCCCGCGAATCGACGTCGACTGGATCGATATCGCCTCGGATGCCGACGCGGTGCGCGCCAAGCTGCTCGAAAGCCCGCACACGCGGCTGCCGGTGGCGCGCGGGTCGGTCGACGACATCATCGGCGTCGTCCAGGCGCGCGACATCGCCGGCGCGCTGTTCCGCGGCGAGACGCTCGACCTCGAAAAGCTGACGCGCCGCGCGACGGTGATCCACGACCAGATCGACGCGATGGACGCGCTCGAAAACCTGCGCGCCGCCGAAGTGCCGGTGCTGCTCGTCCACGACGAATATGGCCATTTCGAAGGACTGGTGACCCCCGCCGACCTGCTCTCGGCGATCGCGGGCGAATTCGCGTCGGACCAGGATATCGGCAGCGAGCCCTTCGTCGTCGAACGCGACGACGGCAGCCTGCTGATCGCGGGGTCTATGCCCGCCGACCAGATGGCCGAACGGCTGGGGATCGAACTCGGCGAGGACCGCGACTATGCGACCGCCGCCGGCCATGCGCTCGCGATTTTGAAGCATCTGCCCAAGGAAGGCGAGACATTCACCGACCGCGGCTGGCGCTTCGAGATCGTCGACATGGACGGGCGCAAGATCGACAAGCTGCTCGTCAGCGAGATCGTCAAGCCGAAGGGCGACGAGGCGGAGTGAGGCGCGGCCGTTTCGGGCCTTAAAGCGACAAAAGATACGGACACACGCCGTCATATTGTCTCCTTTGTCGCTTTAGCGGCATGCGGCGGCACGGTTTCGTCGCGGAGTGCGGCATGGACGACCGCCATGTCGGGGCCGCCGCTGACATCGATCGCGCCGCCCTTCAAGACGCGGACGGTCGTCACGCCGTTGATCGCGCGGTCGATCGCGATGCTATATTGATAGGTGCGCCCCATCGATATCGCGCGATCCCAGGACGCCGCGAAAGACGCGCTGCCGGGCCGGTCGCGCAGGCGATAGGCCGAGGCACGGCCCATGCCGACGGCGCGCGCCGCCTTGCCCACCGACCCCATGGCCTCGAGCGCGCGGATGAAGCGCGCCTGCGTTTCGGGTGTCCAGCCGTCGGCGCGATGGCGCTGTTGCGGCACGGACGCAAAGGCGAGGCAGCTGTCGGCGAGCAACAGGGCGGGTGGTGGGGAAGGCGAGGGTTCCATCCACCAGTTTGGAACATAGCGAACTAATTTAGGAAAGGATTATTTTCGGTGGCGGCGAAGGGTCGGCTTTGGGGTGGGGAGCGGACGTTGCCGCTCCTCCCTGTCGCGCAGCGATGGGGAGGTGGCAGCGCGAAGCGCTGACGGAGGGGCCGACGCCGTCAAAGGCTGGCGCAAGGCCGCAGCCCCTCCACCACCGCTGCGCGGCGGTCCCCCTCCCCATGCCTGCGGCACAGGGAGGATTTATGCCCGCTATGCGGTCGAAATCCGTCGTTACAGCTCGCCCCCAAGCGCGCCATATTTCGCTTCGAACCCGGGCTTGTCGCCGCGCGCCAGATAGCCCGCCTGGTCGACGAAATTGTCGCGCGCGATCCGGCCCTGGAAGGCGCCGAGCTGCGGGTCGATCGCGTCGATGTCGGCCTCGGTCCAGTCGGCGATCTGCTGGAAGCTGGAAACGCCGAGGCCGTTAAGCAGCCCGGCGAGTTTCGGGCCGAGTCCCTTGATCAGCTGGAGATTATCGGCCTTCGCGACAGCCGGAGCCGGAGCCGGAGCCGGAGCCGGAGCCGGAGCCGGAGCCGGAGCCGGTTCAGGGGCTGGAGCGGGGGCCGCTTCGGCGGTCGCCTCGACAGCCGGCGGCGGGGTTACCGGTTCGGCCGGTGCCGCCGGTGCTTCGGTTTCGGGTACCGGTTCGACGACCGGTTCGGGCGCCGGGGGCGGGGGAGGCGGAGGGGCTGCGACCGGGGGCGCGGGCACCGGTGCCGGTTCCTTCGGCTTGAAGCGCGCGGGTTCGGCCGCGACGATCTCGGGCTTCACCGCTTCGAGCGGCTTCTTCGGTTCGGCGGGCGGGGCGAATGTCGGCGCGACATCCTCGGCCTTTTTGCGGCCGAACAGGAACCACAGCAGCACGACCGCGACGACGAGTCCGACGACCGCGATGACATAATTTTCCTGAAGCCACACCATGATAGTCTCCCTGTGTTGCGGTCAGCCTATGCGCGCGCGTCCGCGCCGTCCAGCACCGCCTATTTCGCTTCGCGCGCGACTTCCCGCCAGCCGATGTCGCGGCGGCAGAAACCGGTCGGGAAATCGAGCCTGTCGACCGCGGCATAGGCGCGCGCCTGCGCCTCGGTGACGGTGCGGCCGGTCGCGGTGACGCTCAGCACGCGCCCGCCCGCCGCGACGATCGTGTCGCCGTCGCGCGCGGTGCCGGCGTGGAAAACGCGTGTGCCGCCAGCTTCTGCTTCGGCGATGCCATGGATGACGCCGCCCTTTTCGGGGGTCGCCGGATAGCCGTTGGCGGCCATCACCACGGTCAGCGCATAGTCGCTCGTGAAAGCGGGCGGGGTCGCTCCGGCCAGCGCGCCGGTCGCGGCGGCATGGAGCAGCGCGGCGAGGTCGCCGGTGTAGCGCATCATCAGCACCTGGCATTCGGGGTCGCCGAAACGCGCGTTATATTCGATCAGCCTCGGCCCGGTGTCGGTGAGCATCAGCCCGGCGAACAGCACCCCGACATAGGGCGTGCCCTCGGCGGCGAGCGTCGCCACGGTCGGGCGGATGATGCGGTCCATCACCGCCGCTTCGAGGTCGGGGGTGAGGACCGGGGCGGGGCTGTACGCGCCCATGCCGCCGGTGTTCGGGCCGACATCGCCGTCGCCGACGCGCTTGTGGTCCTGCGCGCTGCCGAACGCCATGACGTCGGTGCCGTCGGACAGCGCGAAGAAGCTCGCCTCCTCGCCGGTCATGAACTCCTCGATCACCACCTCGGCACCCGCGCCGCCGAAGGCGCCGTCGAACATGTCGTCGATGGCGGCGGCGGCGTCTTCAGCGGTCTCGGCGATGATCACGCCCTTGCCCGCGGCGAGGCCGTCGGCCTTGATCACGACGGGGATGTCGAAGCCTTCGAGCACCGCATGCGCTTCCTCGGCGCTGGTGCAGCGGGCATAAGCGGCGGTCGGGATCGACGCGCGGGCGCACAGGTCCTTGGTAAAGCCCTTGCTGCCTTCGAGCCGCGCCGCCGCGGCGCCGGGACCGAAGGTCGCGATGCCGAGCGCGCGCAGTCGGTCGGCGAGGCCGGCGACGAGCGGCGCCTCGGGACCGACGACGACGAAGTCGATCGCGTGGGCGGTGCAGAAGGCGGTGAGGCCGTCGAGGTCGTCGACGCCGATTGCGACGCATTCGGCATGGGCCTCGATCCCCGGGCTGCCAGGCGCGGCATAGAGCTTGGCGCACGACGGCGATTGTGCCAGTTGCCAGCTCAGCGCATGTTCGCGGCCCCCCGAGCCGACCAGCAGGATATTCATGGCAGTCCCTTTTCCCGATCCGGCGTCCGAAACCGACCCCGCGGCGCGGCTGTTAGCCGAGGCGACGCCCGGCGACAATGTGCCGCCGCTATCGGTCAGCCAATTGTCGGCGGCGATCAAGCGCACGGTCGAGGACGGCTTTGCGCGCGTCCGCGTGCGCGGCGAATTGTCGGGTGCGAAGCGCGCCGCGTCGGGGCATTTTTATGCGGCGCTGAAAGACGATAATGCGCTGATCGACATGGTGATGTGGAAGGGGCAGGCGGCGCGCCTCGCCTTCCGGCCCGAGGACGGGATCGAGGTGATCGCGACCGGCAAGCTCACCACCTATCCGGGGCGGTCGAAATATCAGCTGGTGGTCGATACGCTCGAGGTCGCGGGCGAGGGCGCGCTGATGCTGCTCTTCGAGAAATTGAAGGCGCGGCTCGGCGAAGAGGGATTGTTCGACCAGGACAGCAAGCAGTCCCTGCCGCGCCTGCCGCGTGTGATCGGTGTGGTGACCTCGCCGACCGGCGCGGTGATCCGCGACATTCTCCACCGCCTCGCCGACCGGTTCCCGATGCATGTCATCGTCTGGCCGGTACTGGTGCAGGGCGACGGCGCCGCGGCGCAGGTCGCGAACGCCATCCGCGGCTTCGACGCGATCGCGCCCGGCGGGCCGGTGCCGCGCCCCGACCTCGTCATCGTCGCGCGCGGCGGCGGCTCGATCGAGGATCTGTGGGCGTTTAACGAGGAAGTCGTCGTGCGGGCGATCGCCGACTGCCGGATCCCGACGATCAGCGCCGTGGGGCACGAAACCGATACGACGCTTGCGGACTATGCCGCCGACCGCCGCGCGCCGACGCCGACGGCGGCCGCCGAGATGGCGGTGCCGGTGCGCGCCGAATTGCAGGAACTGCTGTTCCAGCGCGCGGGACGGATGATCGCGGCGGCGAACCGGCATCAGGCGCTGGCGGGCGAGCGGCTGACCGCGCTGGCGCGGCATTTGCCGCGCCGCGAGGCGCTCTATGCGCCGCAGCGCCAGCGGCTCGACGATTCGGGCGACCGGCTCGACCGCAGCCAGCGCCACCGGCTGGCGGTGATCGCCGAGCGGCTCGCGACGCGGTCGGGCGCGCTCCGGCCTTCGCTGCTGGCGCGGCGCTGGGACCGCGACCGGGCGCGGATCGAAGGACTGGGGCGATTGCTCGACAGCCTCGACCCGCGCGCGCTGCTGTCGCGCGGCTATGCGATGGTGCGCGATACCGGCGGGGCGATCGTCACGACCGCGGCGAAGGCCGAGCAGGCGGGGCATCTGCGGCTGCAGTTCGCCGACGGCGAATTGCCGGTGCAGGTGGCGGGCGGCGATGCTGCCCTGTCGCCGCCCCCCATGCCCAAACCGGCGCGCAAGCCGTCGCCGGACGCGCCGAAACGGGGGCAGGGCGAGCTTTTCTGACGTCGCCGGGGCTGGCCGGGCACGCCGAAGCTGCTATGGTCGGCGCGAATATCGTCACCGAATGGACCCCCGACCATGTTGATCGCCAGTCGCAATCGCCTCGCCCGCCTGCAGTTCGGGCCCAACGGCTTTCGGATATTGTCGCCGGGCGATCATGTCCTGTGCGCGGTGACCGGGGTGCCGATCGGGCTCGACGAGCTGCGCTACTGGTCGGTGGCACGGCAGGAGCCTTATGCGAGCGCGGCGATTTCGGTGCAGGCGGCGCTCGAATCCAGGGCATGAGGCGCCACCGACGCTGGCGGCGCTATGGTGCCGCGCTGCCGCTGCTGATCGTTGCGGGAAGCTGCGTCCCCCCGGCCAGCGAGTCGGCCGCGCTGCCGCCGCCTCCGCCGCGGGTCGAGGCCGTCGCGCCGCCGCAGCCGGTGGTGGTCGGCCCGATCGCGCCGCTCCGCCGCGATTTCACGCTGCGGGGCACGGCCGAGCAGGGCGGCGCCATGGTCGGGCAGGCGCCGAGCGGAATCGCGGCGCTGACGCTCGACGGCAGGCCGGTTGCGACGACCGACGACGGCGCCTTCCTGATCGCCTTCGACCGCGACGCCGCCGCGACGGCGTGGCTCGTCGCGACCTTCGCCGACGGCCGCACGATCGAACGCGCGCTGAGCGTCGCGCCCGGCAACTGGCGGATCGAGAATATCAACGCCCCCTATCGCGGCAGCGCGTCGAGCGACGCCGAGTTCGAGCGCCGCCGCCCCGCCGAGCTGGCGCAGATCGCCGAGGCGCGCCGCGTCGATCACGCCTCGGACGGCTGGCGCCAGCGCTTCATCTGGCCGGTGACCGGACGGCGATCGGGCTTCTTCGGCTCGCAGCGCGTCTATCAGGGCAAGCCGGGCAGCTATCACAGCGGCGCCGATATCGCGGTGCCGGCGGGCACGCCGTTCGTCGCGCCCGCCGACGGGGTCGTCGTCCTCGCGGCGGGGTCGCCCTTCACGCTCGAGGGCAATCTGCTGATCGTCGATCACGGCATGGGGCTGAACAGCGCCTTCCTCCACTGCCAGCGGCTCGACGTGAAGGTCGGCGACCGCGTCGTCCAGGGGCAGCGGCTGGGCACGGTAGGGCAGACCGGCCGCGCGACGGGCCCGCATATGCACTGGGGCATGAAATGGCGCGATGCGCGCCTCGATCCGGGCAAGCTCGCGGGGCCGATGGGGAACTGAGGCCCGCACCGGAATTCGTAACCGGCGTAACTTTATGTCGCATAACATGCTGCGACGCATCATAGAATTTCGCGCGCCCTCGCACTTGTTGCAAATACGTCACAATGGCCGGCGAAACCGCCGGAAGCGCCGGAAATTCCCTTTACTCCACATGAATGAAGGATCATCCCGCACGCTATCGGGGCATCTGTGCGCTGGCGTTTTGCCGGCGCAATGGGGGTCCGGGTATCTTATCCATCAGTAGCAAGGGACTGCACTGTGAAGAAAACCCAATATTCCAAGCTGAAACTGGGCGCCGCACCGCTGGTGCTGAGCGTTGCGCTCGTTTCGGTTCCTGCCTTCGCGCAGGACGCAGAAGACGGTGCGGCGGCCGAAAAGGAAATCGTCGTCACCGGTTCGCTGATCCGCAACCCGAACCTCGAGCAGTCGACGCCGGTCAACGTGACCACGTCGGACACGATCGAGCTGAAGCAGTCGAACACCGCGGAAGAAGTTCTGCGCGAACTGCCGGGCGTCGTCGCCAACATCGGTTCGGCCGTCAACAACGGCAACGGCGGCGCTTCGTACGTCGATCTTCGTGGCCTCGGCTCGACCCGCAACATCGTGCTGCTGAACGGCAACCGCGTCGCACCGTCGGACGTCAACGGCCGCGTCGACCTTAACAACATCCCGCTGGCCCTGATCGAGCGCGTCGACGCGCTGACCGGCGCCGCGGTGACCACCTATGGTGCCGACGCCATCACCGGCGTCGTCAACTTCATCACCAAGCGCGATTTCGCCGGTCTGGAAGTCACGGCTTCGGAGCAGATCACCGAGCAGGGTGACGGCAACGTCTTCCGCGTCGACGCCACCATCGGTGCGAACTTCGACGATGGTCGCGGCAACGCCGTGCTGAGCATCGGTTACCAGCAGGCCGACCCCGTCTATCAGGGCGCGCGTCCGTTCTCGGTCAACCAGGTCGACAGCTACACCGGCGGCACTGGCGGTTCGGGCACCTCGGTCCCGTCGCGCTTCTCGGGCACGCGTCCGTTGCTTGCGGGCGGCACGCCGAACATCACGCCTGAATCGGTCTTCGTCGGTCGCAACCCCGATGGTACGCCGATCTATGCCGCCAATCCCGGCGGTGCAGCCAATGGCGGCGTCCGTCAGGTGAATGCCGCTGGCCAGGCCGTCGGCACGTTCCAGACCTTCAACTTCAACCCGTTCAACATCTTCCAGACGCCGTTCGAGCGCTTCAATATCTATGGCCAGGCCAATTATGAAGTGTCCGATGCGGTTGAGGTCTACACGCGCGG
Source organism: Sphingopyxis sp. EU05-FHT14B03 (assembly GCF_058790875.1). Taxonomy (NCBI): domain Bacteria; kingdom Pseudomonadati; phylum Pseudomonadota; class Alphaproteobacteria; order Sphingomonadales; family Sphingopyxidaceae; genus Sphingopyxis; species Sphingopyxis sp. EU05-FHT14B03. Next base: position 765,323 of record NZ_JBYTDC010000003.1, on the reverse strand, counting down.
CATGTTCTCGAAGCAGACCGTTTCGACGATCATCGCGCCGTCGGGTTCGTTCGGCGGTTCGGTTCCGATCAACCTCAACAACCCGTTCCTGCCGGCATCGCTGCGGGCTCAGCTTTGCGCGTTTGACGTCAACAGCCGCCCCGACATCTATACGGCGCGTTTTTCGGTTGCCGAATGTGCGGCCGCCGCAACGGCGACCGGTCGTTCGGACCCGAATTATCGTGAAATCGGTCTGAACAGCGTCCTCGTGCCGTTCGACGTCAACAACGACGGCGTTGTTAGCGACGGCGAAGGCTATCAGTCGAATCCGGCGGCAACGCTGAATCGCCGTACGCCGGAAGTCGGTCCGCGTATCAGCGACTATCAGACGACCTTCTTCGACTATCGCATCGGCGCCCGTGGCGGCATCACCGACACGCTCGACTGGAGCATCGAGGGTGCCTATGGCGAATCGGAAAATATCCAGACGATCCAGGGCTACACGCTGCAGTCGCGCTTCCGCGAAGCCGCACTGTCGAACGACGGCGTGACCTGCCAGAGCGGCAACGCGGCCTGCGTTCCCGTCAATCTGTTCGGCCCCGAAGGCTCGATCACGCCTGCGATGGCCGATTATCTCCAGGAAAACAGCACGTCGGTGAACCGCACGTCGCTGGCACAGGTCCGCGCGATCATTTCGGGCGACCTTGGCTTCGCTTCGCCGGGCGCCGTCCAGCCGATCGGCTTCGCGATCGGCGGCGAATATCGCAAGTACAAGGCGCAGCAGCAATCGGACCTTCTCGCCAAGACGGCGGGTGAGCTCGGCGGCGCCGGCGGTGCTGCTCCCGACATCGACGGCGGCTATGACGTTTATGAGGCCTATGCCGAAATCGTCGCGCCGCTGATCGAGGACAAGCCTTTCTTCGAAAGCCTGACCCTCGAAGCCGGTATCCGTTATTCGGATTACAGCATCAACGGCGCCGGCGGTTACAACACCACCACCTGGAAGGCCGGCGGCAGCTGGGAACCGGGTGCGGGCGTCAAGTTCCGTGGTAACTACAGCCGTGCTGTGCGTGCGCCGAACATCGGTGAACTGTTCACGCCGACGAGCGTCGGTTTGACCAACCTCGGCATCGATCCGTGCGCTGGCACGGGTCCGACGTTGCCCGCGAACGCCAACCTGCGCGCCGTCTGTATCGCACAGGGTGCTCCGGCCGGCACGATCGGTTCGATCACCAACCCGACCGCGGCTCAGGCGAACATCACCACCGGTGGTAACCTGAACCTGCAGCCCGAAAAGGCCGACACCTGGACCCTGGGTGTGGTGTGGCAGCCCGACTTCCTGCCGCGTTTCAACATGTCGATCGACTATTACAACATCAAGATCAACGACGTGTTGGGCACGCCGCTGCCGGGTGACATCATCAGCGCCTGCTTCGATAACCTCACCGCGGGCAGCGCCACCGATCCGGCTTGTACGGCAATTCGCCGTAACCCGCTGACCGGTGGTCTCGACGGCGATCCGGCGACCACGCCGGGCCTGTTCGGTACGACCAACAACCTCGGTCGCCTGTACACCGACGGCGTCGACCTGCTGCTGAACTATAACGCCGATCTGGGCTTCGCGAGCCTCGACTGGTCGTTCGTCGGCAACTGGACGCGTCACTCGAAGTTCAAGGCCAATGCCGCTGATCCGGAAAGCTTGAACCGCGAATGCGTTGGCTACTACAGCGTGAACTGCTCGTTCACGGGTTCGATCCAGCCCGAGCTCCAGTTCTCGAACCGCTTCACGCTGGGCTTCGACAAGGTCGACCTTTCGTTGCTGTGGCGCTGGCAGGATAGCGTTTCGTTCGAGCCGGAGCAGTTGAAGGACGATCTCGACTTCGCGCTTAAAAATCCGGGCGACTGTCCGAATCCGGAAACGACCGACACCGGCGGTTGCATGGTCAACCCCGAGTTCCGCAAGATCAAGGCGAAGCATTATTTCGACCTGACCGCGCGGTTCAACGTCAGCGAAAACCTGACCTTCACGGCGACGGTGCAGAACATGCTCAACCAGAAGCCGCCGATCGTCGGCAACTCGCTGGGTTCGACCACGTACAACAGCGGCAACACCTATCCGTCGACCTACGACGCGCTGGGCCGCCGCTACGCGGTGTCGGCGAAGCTGAAGTTCTAGTCTTCTTCAGCCAAGCACAGGAATCGGGGGCGGACAGCGATGTCCGCCCCTTTTTCTTTGCCTGCGGTAATCCGCACGAACCGGTGGCTGAGGTGACGCCGTGGCGTCAGGCGATGGCGAGCCTGCGCGGCAAGGCCAGCGGGATGCCGGCCTGTTCGGCGACGACGGCCGCCCAGCCGGCGACCTGCTCGATCTCTTCGCCATAGGCGGCCTCCGCCGCCGCAAGGTCGCGTTGACGCTCGCCGGGCGCGAAGGCGGCGCCCGACTTGCTGTTGCGGGCAAGCGCGGGATGGACCGCGATGTGCGCCGGGTCCGCGGCGAGTCCGAAATGGCGCGCGGCGGCGAGTACCGCCGCGGCGGGATCGGCGGTCAGCGTTTCGCTGTCGAGCGTCGCGATGCGATCGGGCGCCCATGCCGCGAGCGCGGCAAAGGCCTGTTGCTGGGCGAGCCAGCCGACCGCGGCGATTTGCAGGTCGGACTGGCGGAAATAGTCGCGCGGCTCGAACCCGAGTGCGACGAACCCGTCGGCGAGGTAATTTTCGAGCAGTTCGCGGCACCACAGCCGGCACCACATGCCCTTGCGCGCGACCGACAACAGAAAGGCGCGGAGCGGCGCGTGGAGCAGGATCGCGCGCGCCTGCGGGCGAAGCGTCAACGCGCCACGCGCCAGCGGATTGAAGATGTTCGACGGCTTCACCACCACCGCCTCTCCCGGACGGAAAGGGCGGCCGAGCATCGCCATCGCGTCGTCCATCACCCGGCCATGCTCTTGCGGCGCGGCGCCGCGCCGTCGCCAGCCGACCATGTCGTTGAGCAGCACCGGCTCGGAGAGGCCGGTCGCGACCCCCGGCTGGTCGAGCGCCTGGACGAGCATCGTCGAGGCGCAATAGGCCGAATGGAAAAGAAAATGCAGCGGCGCCGTGGCGTTCGCGGTCGCCGCGCGGCAGTCCTTCCGCGCCAGCACGACCGCCGCCGCGTCCTCGCCGAGGCAGGCATCGGTCAGGAAGGGAACGACCGCCCGCGCTTCGCGTCCGACGCGGCGGAAATGAAAGGTGTCGTGGCCGGGATCGTAGCGGTGCGCCAGCCATTCGGCATCGCCGATAATGGCGGTCACGGAAGGCGCGGCGGTCATCAATCGACCTTGCCGATTGCATCCGCCGATGGCAAGCATGGCCATGACCAGCTCTTCTCAGCCTGCATCGGCCGTCGAGGCCAACCGGTTGGGCATCGCGGCGCTTCAGGCGGGCGATCCCGCTGCCGCCGTGACCCATTTTACCGCCGCCGCCGCCGCCGACCCGCAGTCGGGTGCGCTGCAGCGCAACCTCGCGTCGGCCTGGCGCGCGCTCGGCGACGACGGGCGCGAACTGGCGGCGCTCGATGCCGCGCTGGCGGTCGACCGGCGCGACCTGATGGCCTGGGTCCGCAAGGCCGAGCGACACGAGGCGCGGGGCGAACTTGGCGCGGCGCTCGGCGCATGGAGCGCGGCGACCGCGCTCGGCGGCCAGCTCGATCCGATGCCGCCGCCGCTCGCACCGCTGTTGGCGCACGGCCAGGCCTTTGTCGCGGGGGCGACCGACACGATGTTCGATGCCGTCACCGGCGCGCTCGCGCCGATGCGGGGCGACCTGTCCGAGATCGAGGCACGCCGCGGCGATGCTTTCGTCGCGAGCGCGCTTGGGCGCCGTCGTATCTATCAGAACGAATGCGCCGGGCTTTATTATCCGTTCCTGCCCGCCGACGAATTTTTCGATCGCGGCCATTTTCCCTGGCGTGCGGACGTCGAGGCGCAGACCGATGCCATCCGCGCCGAACTCGTTGCGCTGCTCGACGATCCCGGCGATGCGCTGCGTCCCTATGTGCGGATGGACGCGGGAACCCCGACGTCGATCTGGTCGCCGCTCGACAACCGGCTCGATTGGGGGGCGTGCTTCCTGTGGGAATATGGCGAGCCGAATCCGGCGGTACTCGATCGCTGCCCGGCGACCGCGGCGGTGCTCGCCACGGTACCGGGCGCGCATATTCCGGGCCGATCGCCGAGCGCCTTTTTTTCGCTGCTGAAACCCCACACACGCATCCCCGCGCACACCGGGGTGACCAACACGCGGGCGATCGTCCATCTGCCGCTGATCGTGCCGCCGGGCTGCGGTTTCCGGGTCGGGGGCGAGACGCGGGCGTGGGAGGAGGGCAAGGCCTTCGCCTTCGACGACACGATCGAACATGAGGCGTGGAACGACAGCGACGATCTGCGCGCGGTGCTGATCTTCGACGTCTGGAACCCGCATCTGACCCCGCGCGAGCAGGAGCTTTTGACCCGCTATTTCGCCGCCGCGGACGCGACGGGCTTCGCCATTCCGCGCTGAACCGGCGCCCGCTCGCGGCCATGGTTTCGACTGGAGATTCCGCTTGGCGAAGGGGTGCACGCCGACATATGATATCGCCTGGATGCCGCCGGCCCGCCCGGCGGCAAGGAGGATATTCGATGCGTAAATATGTGACCCTGTTTGCCGCGTTGCTGGTTGCGGCTCCGGTCGCCCAGGCGGCCGAAGACGACCGCGCGCCGCCGACCAAGGCGCCCTCGGCGATGACGCCGACCGAGATCAAGGCGTATAACGAGGGGCTGGCGCAGACCCATCCCTATTATATCAAATGCCGCAAGACGCTCGAAATCGGTTCGCTCGTGAAGAAGAACCGGGTGTGCTACACCAACGAGAAGTGGAAGGAAGTGTCGGCGAAGGGCAACCAGGATGCGCGCGACACCGCCGAGGCGATGACGAGCAAGGCGGCGGGCGGTTCGAACTGACGCAGCCGATGGGGAGATGATGATGCGTGCGCGTCCCATATTATCCATATCGTTGATGCTGGCTGCCCCGGCTGCGGCATCGGCGAGCGACGACATGCCCCTCGCGCGGACCCCTTCGGAAATGACCGGGGCCGAAATCGATGCGCATAATGAAGGGCTGGCGTTTGCCGATCCCAATTATATCAAATGCCGCAAGATCGAGGAAATCGGCTCGCTGGTGAAGAAGTTGCGGGTGTGCAACACGAATGCGCAGTGGCGACGGATCGTCGACAAGGGCAATCAGGACGCCCGCGATACGATGGAGACGCTCGCGCGCGGCTGGACAAATCCGCAGGAACCCGCCGACCAGTTGGTCACCATTCCCAGACGTCCGCAATAGGCGTGGCGGGCGAACCCCGTTGAAGGAAAGGCGGTCTCGATGTTGACGATATTGACAGCGCTTGCACTGGCCGTGTCGGCCGCGGCTCCCGATCCCGCCGCCGATCGCGCCCCGCCGACGCGGAAGCCGTCGGAGATGACGCCGACCGAGATCAAGGCGTATAACGTCGGACTCGCGCCGACCCATCCCTATTTCATCAAATGCCGCAAGACGCTCGAGATCGGCTCACTGGTGAAGAAGAACCGTGTCTGCCACACCAATGAACAGTGGAAGGCGGTGTGGGCGAAGGAAAATCAGGATGCCCGCCAAACCGCCGAAGCGATGACGCGCGCACCGGTCAACCACAGCAACTAAATTGTCGCGCCGCGCAACGCGCGGTCGGTGCGCGACACTATCCGCGCGTCTGACGACCGTTCGTCGAAGCCCCACGTCGCTTGGCCGGACCATGCTTGTTTTGGCACGTGGCCCCTGCATGTTGGTTTTGCACCGGGGATTCACCGAAATAACAGAAAATTAAGGATAATCCTTCAGTGCACGATGTGGGGTGGGTCGTGCCGGATGACGGAGCGCGCTGCCTGTTGGCGCGCGCCGCCCCCTGCCATGGCTCACCTTTTGTTGATGACAAAAAGGGAGTCCCATCCGTGAAAAATCTCGTCGTTCTGGCAAGCCTGCGCCGCGGTGCCGCGCCATTGGCCCTCGGCCTGGCGCTTTGTGCCGCCCCCGCCTTCGCGCAGGAAGCGCCCGCCGATGATGCCGTCGCCGACGCCGCGGCCGACGATGGCGAGGCCATCGTCGTCACCGGGTCGCGCATCGCGCGGCCCGAAGCCGATTCGCCCAATCCGGTCACTTCGATCAGCAGCGAGACGATCCAGCAATCAGGCCTTACCAACCTCACCGATCTGCTCGTCCAGAATCCGGCGCTGCTCGGATCGAGCACGACCGCCGATGCCGGCGGATCGACCGCGCTGTTCGGCGGGGTCGGGGTCAATTTGCTCAACCTGCGCAACCTCGGCACCGAACGCACGCTCGTGCTCGTCAACGGCCGCCGCCATATTTCGGGGATCACCGGCACCTCGTCGGTCGACATCAACACCATCCCCAACGCGCTGATCGACCGCATCGACGTGCTCACCGGCGGCGTGTCGGCGGTGTACGGCGCCGATGGCGTGTCGGGCGTCGTCAACTTCGTGCTCAAGCGCGATTTCGAGGGCATCGACGCGCGGTTCCAGACGGGCATTTCGTCGCGCGGCGATGCGAACAACATCTATGGCGCGCTGACCGTCGGCACCAATTTCTCGGAAGATCGCGGCAATGTCGCGCTGTCCTACGAATATAACCGCGATTCGCGCGTGCCCGCCGATGCGCGCAAGACCGGGCGCAACCTCGGCCTGTTCAGCTTCCGCCGCAACCTCGCCGATTTCCCCGACGTCCCGAACATCGTCGACCGCATCCTGTACAACGACATCCGCTATGCCGACAGCGCGCCGGGCGGCGCGGTCGATGTCGATATCGACTTTTCGCCCGACTTCACCGGCGCGGGCAAGATTTACGACCTTGGAACCGCGATCCCCGGTTCGGGCGGCGTGGTGCAGGGCGGCGACAGCACCCCGATCGCCGGCTATCAGGGCGACCTCCAGCCCAAGACCGAGAAGCATAATATCAACCTGCTCGGCAGCTACGAGTTCAGCGACGCGCTGCGCTTCTTCGTCGAGGGCAAGTACGTCAAAACGAAGAACTTCTCCTTCGCGCAGCCGTCGTTCGACTTCTTCACGACGGTGCAGGCCGACAACCCGTTCATTCCCGCTGCGATCCGGAACGCGATCGTGCCCGATGCGCTGTCGCTCGGAATCTTCGGCGAAGCTGGCTTCCTTCCCGATGGCGTTCTTGTCAGTCGCGACAATTTCGACCTCGGGGTGCGCGGCGAATATGCCGAGCGCGACACCTATCGCGGGGTGCTCGGCTTCGACGGCCGGCTCACCGACAATCTCACCTATGAGGTGAGCTATGTCTACGGCCAGACCAAGACGCAGTTCCTGAGCACCAATTACCGCCTGCGCGACCGATATTTCGCGGCGCTCGATGCGGTCGACCAGGGCGCGTTCACGACCGGAACGCCGAACGGCAATATCGTCTGCCGCTCGACACTCGATCCGACCGCGCCGCTGAACGACCCCAATGGGATCATCATCGGCGCCAACACGACGCCGATCACCTTCACCCCCGGCGCGAACAGCGGCTGCGTGCCGCTGAACATCTTCGGCGAAGGTTCGCCGAGCAAGGCGGCGCTCGACTGGATCAACGTCGACCTCGCCAACCGCGTCAAAGTACAGCAGCATGTGGTCAGCGCCTCGGTATCGGGCGACACCGGTGCGGTGTTCGAACTGCCTGGCGGCCCGATCGGCTTTGCATTGGGCGCCGAATATCGGAAGGAAAAGTCGAACTTCGTCCCCGACGCTTTCCTCGTCCAGGATGCGCTCGCCGATCTGGCGGCGCAATTCCCCGAAAGCGGGAGCTTCGACGTTAAGGAAGCCTTTGCCGAAATCAATATCCCAGTGCTGCGCGGCATGCCGTTCGCCGATATCCTGCAGTTCGGTGCGGCGATCCGTGTGTCGGATTATTCGACGATCGGCAGCACGACGACGTGGAAGGTCGACGGCACCTGGGGACCGGTGCGCGACATCCGCTTCCGTGGCACCTATTCGGAGGCCGTGCGCGCGCCGAACCTGACCGAATTGTTCGCGCCGCAGAACGGGACCTTTTCGTTCATCGACGATCCGTGCGATCCGACCAACCTCGCCGAAGGCACGTCGTTCCGCGTCGCCAACTGCAACGCGACGCTGACCGCGCTCGGCATCGATCCCGCGACCTTCAATCCTACGAACGATCCGCAGGCGACGGCGTCGCTGCCGGGCCGGACGATCGGCACGCCCTTCCTCAACGAGGAAACGGCGAAGACCTGGACCGCGGGGGTGGTGCTGCGGCCGACCTTCATTCCGGGGCTGGTCGCGACCTTCGACTGGTATGACATCAAGATCGCCAATGCGATCACGACGGCGACCGCGCAGGACCTCACCAACGCCTGCGTCGATCAGCCAACGCTCGACAACCAGTTCTGCGACCTGATCACCCGCGATCCGTCGACCGGGTTCGTTTCGGACTATCTGCTGCGGCCGCTCAACGTGTCGCAGTTCGCGACGTCGGGCGCCGACTTCACGATCAACTATGCCTTCCGGCCGAGCGACAGCCTTGGCCAGTTCAATCTGCGGCTCGCGGGCGGCTATCTCGATAGCCTGACCTTCATCTCGACCCCGGGGGCCGAGGTCGACAACGACCGGACCGAGGCGTTCGCGCCGAAATGGAACGGCACGCTCGACATCACCTGGGTGAAGGACAATTGGTCGCTGAACTATGGCGTCAACTATTTCAGCAAGACGCGGCGCTTCACCACCGAGCAGATCGAGGCGAACCCCGATCTCGTCGATCCGAAATACATCTTCTATCGCGAGAAATGGGAACATGACGTCCAGCTCGGCTTCAAGACCGACGACGAGCGTTTCCAATTCTATGCCGGCGTGAACAATATCTTCGGTCGCGATCCCGATGTCGGCGAGCTCAACTATCCGTCGAGCTTCCGCGGGCGTTACGTCTATGCGGGGGTGAAGGTGAACCTTGCGAGCCTCGGCCTCTAGGGCCGGTCTCGGATCAAAAGAAAAGGGCGGCATTTCTGCCGCCCTTTTTTGTTACGCTGCGGTCAGCTTGAGAGCGCCGTCGCCTTCGTCGACTTTGATCGTCGAGCCGTCCTTGACCTCGCCCTTCAGGATCAGGTCGGCGAGCGGGTCCTGCAGATATTTCTGCACCGCACGCTTGAGCGGCCTTGCGCCATAGACGGGGTCGTAGCCGACTCGGCCGAGCCAGGCGCGCGCGGCGTCGCTGAGGTCGAGCGTCACCTTGCGATCATTGAGCAGCTTCTGGACGCGCGCGACCTGGATGTCGACGATGCCGCCCATATGCTGCTGCGCGAGGCGGTTGAAGAGCACGATCTCGTCGAGCCGGTTCAGGAACTCGGGCCGGAAATGCGCACGCACGACCTCCATCACCGCGGGTTCGGCCTGTTCGATCGGCGCGTCGTCGGGGAGCGCCGCGATCGCCTGGCTGCCTAGGTTCGAGGTCAGGATGATGAGCGTATTGGTGAAATCGACCGTGCGGCCCTGCCCGTCGGTGAGGCGCCCGTCATCGAGCACCTGGAGCAGGATGTTGAACACGTCGGGGTGCGCTTTCTCAACCTCGTCGAACAGCACGACCTGATAGGGCCGGCGGCGCACGGCTTCGGTGAGCGTGCCGCCCTCTTCATAACCGACATAGCCCGGCGGCGCGCCGACGAGCCGCGCGACGCTGTGCTTCTCCATGAATTCGGACATGTCGATGCGGACCATCGCATTGTCGTCGTCGAACAGGAAGCGCGCGAGCGCCTTGGTGAGCTCGGTCTTGCCGACGCCCGTCGGGCCGAGGAAGAGGAAGCTGCCGAGCGGGCGGTTGGGATCCTGAAGCCCCGCACGCGCGCGGCGCACCGCGGTCGAGACGGCGCGCACCGCATCGTCCTGGCCGATCACGCGCTTTTCGAGTGTCGATTCCATCGCGAGCAATTTCTCGCGCTCGCCTTCCATCATCCGGTCGACGGGGATGCCGGTCCATTTGCTGACCACCGCGGCGATATCGTCGGCGGTGACTTCCTCGCGCAGCATCGCATTGCCCGCCGCGGCCTGCGCCGCTTCGAGCTGCTTCTCGAGGCCTGGGATGGTGCCGTAGCTGAGCTCGCCCGCCTTCGCGAGGTCGCCCGCGCGCTGCGCCTGGTCGAGCGCCGAACGCGCGGCGTCGAGCTCTTCCTTGATCTTGGCCTCGGCGTGGATCTTGTCCTTTTCGGCGTGCCACTTCTGGGTGATCTCGGCCGACTGCTGCTCGAGATTGGCGAGTTCGGACTGCAAAGTCGTGAGCCGGTCCTTCGACGCGGCGTCGCTTTCCTTGCCGAGCGCCGATTCCTCGATCTTCATCTGGATGATGCGGCGATCGAGGTTTTCGATCTCCTCGGGCTTCGATTCGACCTCCATGCGGATACGGCTCGCCGCCTCGTCCATCAGGTCGATCGCCTTGTCGGGCAGGAAGCGGTCGGAGATATAGCGGTTCGACAGCGTCGCGGCGGCAACGATCGCGCCGTCGGTGATCCGCACGCCATGGTGCAGCTCGTACTTCTCTTTGATGCCGCGCAGGATCGAGATCGAATCCTCGACCGTCGGCTCGCCGACGAAGACCGGCTGGAAGCGCCGCTGGAGCGCGGGGTCCTTTTCGACATGCTTGCGATATTCGTCGAGCGTCGTCGCGCCGATGCAGTGGAGTTCGCCCCGCGCGAGCGCGGGCTTCAGGAGGTTCGAGGCGTCCATCGCACCCTCGCCCTTGCCCGCGCCGACCAGCGTGTGCATCTCGTCGATGAAGAGGATGATCTCGCCCTCGGCGGCCTTGACGTCGTCGAGCACGCCCTTGAGGCGCTCCTCGAACTCGCCGCGATATTTGGCGCCGGCGATCAGCGCGCCCATGTCGAGCGACAGCAGGCGGCGGTCCTTCAAACTGTCGGGCACGTCGCCGTTTACGATGCGCAGCGCGAGGCCTTCGGCGATCGCGGTCTTGCCTACCCCGGCTTCGCCGATCAGCACCGGGTTGTTCTTGGTCCGGCGCGCGAGAATCTGGATCGTGCGGCGGATCTCCTCGTCGCGGCCGATGACCGGATCGAGCTTGCCCTCGCGCGCGACTTCGGTGAGGTCGCGGGCGAATTTCTTGAGCGCTTCGTAGCGGTCTTCGCTGCTCGCCGTGTCGGCGGTGCGCCCGCCGCGCAGGTCATTGATCGCGGCGTTGAGCGCGTCCGCCTTCACGCCCGCGTCGGCGAAGGCTTTGGCGACCGGCGTGCCCGCCGCCAGTACCATCGCGAGCAGCAGCCGCTCGACGGTGACGAAGCCGTCGCCGGCCTTGGTTGCGACCTGCTCGGCCTGGTCGAGCAGGCGCACGGCATCATTGTCGAGGCCCGGGGTCGCCTGCGCGCCCGACCCCGACACCGCGGGCACCTTGGCGAGCAGCGCGTCCACGCCCTGTACGGCGCGCGCGGCATCGCCGCCGCTCTTGGCGATCAGCCCGGCGGCCATGCCCTGATTGTCTTCGAGCAGTGCTTTCGCGACATGCTCGGGCGAAATCCGCTGGTGGTTCATGCGGATCGCGATCGTCTGCGCCGCCTGCAAAAAGCCCTTGGCGCGGTCGGTAAATTTTTCGAGGTTCATTCAGAAATCCCCTTTCTCGTCGCCAGAGATAGTGTTGCTATTTGGCAACACAAGGGGCGATCACCCGGTTCGCGCCGCCCTGAAAAGGGTTCACGCGGAGGCGCGGAGACGCGGAGAAGAAAAGAGAGAAGATTCGCGCAGAGGCGCAGAGGACGCAGAGGAGAGAGAAATAGGGGCGCCGCCGCTGTCATTCTCATTTTCTCTCCGCGTCTCTGCGTCTCCGCGTGAACCATATTCTCTGCGCTTTCTGCGGCTCTGTGCGAATCCTTACTGCCCTTCGCGCGCGAGCTGGTCGAGCAAGCGCACGCCGAAGCCGGACATGCCCTTGGGCACCAGCGGCGAGGCGCTGTCGGCCTGGTTCACGCCCGCGATGTCGAGATGCGCCCAAGGCGTCGTCTCGGCGACGAAATAACCGATGAAATGCGCGCCGATGCTGGCGCCCGGGCCCGCGCCGGGCGCGATGTTGCGTACGTCGGCGATGTCCGATTCGATCTTCTTCGCGTAATTTTTGTGGAGCGGCATGCGCCAGAGTTCTTCGCCGCTCGCGCTGCCCGCCGTAAGCAGTTGCGCGGCGAGCGTCTCGTCGCGCGCGAACAGCCCGGCATATTGGTTGTCGAGCGCGCCTACGATCGATCCGGTCAGCGTCGCGATATTGACGATCGCGCGCGGCTTGTACTTGTCGGCGACATATTCATTGGCGTCGGCGAGCACGAGCCGCCCTTCGGCATCGGCGTTGAGCATCTCGATCGTCTTGCCCGACATGGTGCGCACGACGTCGCCGGGGCGCTGGGCGTTGCCGTCGGGCATATTCTCGGCGAGCGCCGCGACCGCGACGACATGCACCGGCGCCTTCGATTTGGCGAGCGACAGCACGGCGCCCATCGTCGATGCGGCGCCCGACATGTCGCCCTTCATGTCCCACATGCCGCTGCCCGGTTTCAGCGAAATGCCGCCCGAATCGAAGGTGATGCCCTTGCCGACGAAAGCGAGCGGCGCGGCGTCGCTGCTGCCGCCGCGATAGCGCACCGCGAGCAGGCGCGAGCCGCGCGGGCTGCCCTGACCGACGCCGACGAGCGTCCCCATGCCGAGTTTGCGCATCGCCGCCTCGTCGAGCACCTCGACCGTAATCCCGGGGACGCCGGCAAAGGCCTGGCGCACTTCGGCGATGAAGCTTTCGGGATAGACGACATTGGCGGGCTCGTTGGCGAGGTCGCGCGACAGGCGGACGCCGTCGGCGAGCGGCCGCCAGCGCGCGGCGAAGGCCGATCCGGCGGCGGCGCTGTCGCCGCCGACGATCGTTACGGTGTCGGCGGGGGGCGTTTTGCGGTCGACGGTCTTGTAGCGGTCGAAGCGGTACTGGCCGAGCGCAAAGCCATAGCCCGCCTCGGCGCCCTGCGCCCCGGTGAACGCGCCGGTCAGCGTCACCGGCTGCGCGTCGGACTTGAGTTCCTGCGCCGCTTTGCCGCTCGCCTCGGCGAGCGCGAGCATCGTCGGCGCGGTGCCGGTGCCGACGAGCAGGATGCGGCTGTGCGCGCCGATCCCGCGCAGCGACAGCGTGGCGTTGGCTTTGCCGTCGAACTTCGCATTGGCGATCGCGGATTCGATCGCGGCGCGTTCGCCCGCGCCGACGCCGACCGCGTCGAGCGCTGGCAGGGTCGCGTCGGCCATCAGCACCACCAGTACGCCCTTGGCGGGCGCGCTCGCGGCGAAGCCGATCGGGCGCTCGGCGCTGTTGGCGACACTGCCGGGGACGACGCCCGAGCCGGTCACGTCCTGCGCCAAGGCGGCGGGGGCCGTCAAAGGCGCGAGCGAGAGGCAGGCGGCGAGCAGCAGGCTTTTGGTACGCATCAAACGGAAACTCCCTGTTATTCCATCACTATCGGTCCGTTTCTTGACCTAGCACGCGCGGCCCGACCTGCAATTGCCTCTCGACGAACGACAGACGCTTGCCATCGAACCTGCACGCGGTCAGACAGTCGCGTTCGTGAGCCGACGCAAAAGGGACCGAGATGCTGCGCAAACTGGGAATCGGGCTGCTGGTCCTGCTGCTGTTGACCGTGATTTCGCTGGCGGTCTGGGAGCCGCTGACCGCTAAGGCACCCGCCGCGCCGAGCTTCAAGCCGACCGACGTCAGGATCGCGCGCGACAAGTTCGGCGTCCCGCACATCTTCGGCAAGACCGATGCCGATGTCGCCTATGGCGTCGCCTATGCCCATGCCGAGGATGATTTTGCGACGCTGCAGGAAGTGCTCGCGATGACGCGCGGGCGCGCCGGGGCGATGCTCGGGCAGGATGGCGCCAAGATCGACTATGCTGCGGCGCTGCTCGATATCCGCACGACCACCGCGCGCGACTGGCCGCGGCTGCCGAAGGATGTGCAGGCGCTGTTCACCGCTTATGCGGCCGGGCTCAATCGCTACGCCGACAAGCATCCGGACGAAGTGCGGCTGTCGAAGCTGTTCCCGGTGACCGGCGAGGATGTCGTCGCGGGTTTCGTGCTGCGCTCACCCTTCTTCTTCGGGCTCGATTCGACGCTCGGCTCGCTCGTCGAAGGCAAGGAGATGGGGCGGGAGGGCGGCCCCGAACTCGACGCCACCGGCAAGATCGTACCGCGCAAGGACACGCCGCTCGGCAGCGATCCCGCCGCCAATGGGTCGAACGCGATGGCGGTCGCGCCAGCCCGTTCGACGGACGGCGCGACGCGGCTCGTCTCCAACTCGCACCAGCCCTGGACCGGCGGGGTCGCCTGGTACGAACTGGTGGTGCATAGTGAGGAGGGCTGGGATTTTGCGGGCGCGAACTTCCCCGGCTCGCCATACCCCTTCCTCGGCCACAACAAATATCTCGGCTGGACCAACACGGTGAACCGGCCCGATCTGATCGACATCTACAAACTCGTGCTCGACGAGAGCGGCGAGAATTATCGCTTCGACGGCCAGTGGCGCCCGCTCGAGGCGAGGCGGGTGTGGCTCAAGGTCAAGTTCGGCCCCTTCGTGCTGCCGGTGCCGCGCATGGTCTATCGCTCGGTCCATGGCCCGGTGATCAGGAACGCCCAGGGCGCCTTCGCGATCCGCTACGCCGGGATCGACCAGGCGAATATGGTCACCCAATATTATAGGCTCAACAAGGCGAAGAATTTCGCCGAATGGCGCGCCGCGATGGCGGGGCAGGGCGTGCCCGCGACCAATTTCATCTATGCCGACGCCGCAGGCAATATCGGGATGTTCTATAACGCGATGTTCCCCGACCGGCCGGCGGGCTATAATTGGCGCGGCATATTGCCGGGCGATCGCTCGGCCGATCTGTGGACCAAGACGCTGCCGTTCGACCGCGTCCCCGCGCTGGTCAATCCGGCGTCGGGTTATGTGATGAACGCCAACAACACGCCGTGGGTCGCGGCGGGTCCGGGCGACGAACTCGACGCGGCGGCTTTTTCGCCGCTGCTCGGAATCGAGGACGATATGAGCAACCGCGCGTCGCGGCTGATCGACCTGTTCGAGGCGTCGGGACAGATCGACGAGGCGCGGTTGAAGGCGATCAAATATGACACCGCTTATGCGAAGACCGGCTATGCCAAGGCGTGGATTGATCGCATCCTCGCACTGAACCTGAAGGGCGATGCCGAACTCGCGCAGGCGCAGGCCTTGCTACGCGCATGGGACTGGAACCTCGATGGCAAGGGGCAGGGCGATGCGCTGGCGCTGATGGTGCTGCGCCCCGCGAACCGCGTCCATTACCAACGGCTCGCCGAACGCCCCGACCCGCGCGAGACGCTGAAGGAAGCCGCCGACCATCTGCAGCAACATTTCGGCACGCTCGATCCCAAGCTCGGTACCGTGCTGCGGCTGCGCCATGGCGAGGGCGATCACCGTGTCGACCTGCCGCTCGACGGCGGCAACGATACGATCCGCGCCTCGACCCTGTGGGACGTCGAGCCCGACGGCCGGCTCAAGGTCCGTCACGGCGACAGCTTCATCATGTTCGTGACCTGGGGCAAGGACGGCAAGCTCAAGTCCGAATCGATCCAGCCGTTCGGATCGGCGACGACGCGCCCCGAGAGTCCGCATTATAACGATCAGGCGCCGCTGTTCGTGCGGCACCAGTTGAAGCCGGTGCTGTTCGACCCCGCGGCGCTGTGGGCGACGAAGCCGGGCGTCTATCGGCCTTGAACCGGCACGCGCGCCGTCCTAAACCGTTGATACAGTGCCGTCCGGCACCCCGGTCGCATGCAGGCCAAACCCGCGCCTGCTCCTGATTTCAAGAGGATTTTCATGCCCCGTTTTCACCGCTTCGCTGTTGCCCTTGCCCTGTCGACCTCGCTCGTCGCCGCCGGCCCCGCACTCGCCAAGGCCAAGG
The DNA here is from genome assembly GCF_058790875.1 of Sphingopyxis sp. EU05-FHT14B03. Lineage (NCBI taxonomy): Bacteria > Pseudomonadati > Pseudomonadota > Alphaproteobacteria > Sphingomonadales > Sphingopyxidaceae > Sphingopyxis > Sphingopyxis sp. EU05-FHT14B03. Next base: position 749,313 of record NZ_JBYTDC010000003.1, on the reverse strand, counting down.
CGGCCGACCCCGCGCCGATCGCCGACCTCGTCAAGGCGGTCGACATTCCGTATCAGGCGTTCACGCTCGACAACGGCCTGCGCGTCATCGTCCATGAGGACCGCAAGGCGCCGGTGATCGCGGTGTCGGTGTGGTACCGTGTCGGGTCGAAGCACGAACCCAAGGGCAAGACGGGTTTCGCGCATCTGTTCGAGCATCTGATGTTCAACGGGTCGGAAAATTCGCCGGGCGATTTCTTCGAACCGCTGCAGCAGGTCGGCGCCACCGACGAGAATGGCACGACCAACGTCGACCGCACCAATTATTTCGAGACGGTGCCGACCGGCGCGCTCGACATGGCGCTATTCCTCGAAAGCGATCGCATGGGCCATCTGCTCGGCGCGGTGACGCAGGAGAAGCTCGATAACCAGCGCGGCGTCGTCCAGAATGAAAAGCGCCAGGGCGACAACAATCCCTATGGCCTGCTGCGTTACGAGATTTTCGAAAATCTCTTCCCGACCGGCCATCCCTATCACCACAGCACGATCGGCTCGATGGGCGACCTCAATTCGGCAAGCCTCGACGACGTGAAAAAGTGGTTCACCGACAATTATGGCCCGAACAATGCGGTGCTGGTGCTCGCGGGCGACATCGACGTCGCGACCGCCAAGACCAAGGTGCAGCAGTGGTTCGGCGATATTCCCAAGGGTCCCGAAGTGAAGGCGCCGGCGACGTCGGTCCCGACGCTGCCCGCGCCGCTCGCCAAGGAGGTCAAGGACCTTGTCCCGACGACACGCATCTATCGCATGTGGGCGATTCCCGGCCTCAACGATGCCGACGCGATCCCGCTGCAGATGGCCATGTCGGTGCTCGGCGGCCTGTCGTCGTCGCGGCTCGACAATGCGCTGGTGCGCAAGGACCCGGTCGCGGTCAGCGTCTCGGCCTTCGCCCAGCCGTTCGAGGATGCCGGCATCCTGCTCGTCCAGGCCGATGTGAAGCCCGGCGTCGATACCGCCCTCGTCGGGCAGCGTCTTGACGAAGAGGTCGCCAAATTCCTCGCGAGCGGCCCGACCGCCGACGAGTTGCAGCGTGCGGCGGCGAGCTATCTGGGGGCGGCGATCTCGGGGCTCGAATCGGTCGGCGGCTTCGGCGGCAAGGCCGTCGCGCTCGCCGAGGGCGCGCTCTATTCGAACGATCCGGGCTATTACAAGGTCGAGCTCGACCGCATGGCCAAGGCGACCCCCGAGCAGGTCAAGGCGGTTGCCAACAAATGGCTGTCGCGCCCGGCCTTTTCGCTGACCTATGTTCCCGGCGAACGCACCGAGGGCGGCGAGAATCGCGGCGGTGCGGTAACCGGCAAGGTCACGGCGGCGGTCGAACCCGACCGCTATTGGAACCCCGCGCTCGGCGATGTCGGACCCGATACGGGTTTTGGCACCTCAATCGCCGACCGGTCGCAACTGCCGGCGGTCACCGATCTCAAGGCGCTGGAATTCCCGGCCATCGAACGCGCCAAGCTCAAGAATGGCATCGAGGTCGTTTTCGCCAAGCGTAGCGCGGTGCCGACGGTCAATGTCGCGGTCAGCTTCGACGCCGGCTATGCCGCCGATCCGCATGATGCGCTCGGCACCCAGTCGCTGATGCTCAGCCTGATGGACGAGGGCACCAAGAGCCTCGATTCGATCGCTTTCGCCGAGGCCAAGGAGCGGCTCGGCGCACAGATCGACGGATCGGCCAACGCCGACGAAACGGTGTTCGAACTGTTCGCGCTGAAGCCGAACCTCGCGCCGTCGCTGACCCTGCTCGCCGACTATATCCGCAATCCCGCCTTCGACGCGAAGGAACTTGAGCGGGTGCGCGCGCAGCAGCTCAACCGGCTGAAGGCCGAACTCAACAATCCGAATGCGATCGCTTCGCGCGTACTGATGCCGGTGCTGTACGGCGCCGACCATCCCTATGGCATTCCGCCGTCGGGCCTTGGCGATGCCAAGGCGGTGACCGCCGCGACACAGGGCCAGCTCGCATCGTTCCATTCGACCTGGATCCGCCCGGACACGGCGCGCATCTTCGTGGTCGGCGACACGACGCTGAAAGAGGTGACCAGGCAGCTCGAAACCGCCTTCGGCAATTGGAAGGCGCCCGCGACGGCGAAGCCGACCAAGCATTTCGAGGTCGCGATCCCGGCGCCGCAGCCGCGCATCCTGCTTTTCGACCGCCCCAAATCGCCGCAGTCGGTGATTCTGGCGGGCAAGGTGCTCGATGCCAAAGGCACCGACAAGCTGGAGGTGCTGCGTTCGGCCAACGATATTTTCGGAGGCAGCTTCCTGTCGCGCTTCAACACCAATTTGCGCGAGACCAAGGGCTGGTCCTATGGCGTGCGGACCCGGATTTCGAGCGACAAGGACCGGATCGCCTGGATCGCCGCGGCGCCGGTGCAGGCCGACCGCACCGGCGATTCGATCAAGGAACTGCAGAGCGACCTCAAATCCTTCCTCGGCGACAAGGGCGTCACCGCCGAAGAGTTGCAGCGCACGACCAACGGCAATGTCCGCGAACTGCCGGGCAGCTTCGAAACCTCGGGCGATGTGCTGGGCGGACTGCGCGCGATCGTCAAATATGGCCGACCGGACAATTATTACGAAACCCTGCCCGCGACCTATGAAGCGATGACGACCGCGGAGATCGACGGAGCGGCGCGCAAGGCGCTGAGCACCGAGGGCCTCGTCTATGTCGTCGTCGGCGATGCCGCGACGGTCAAACCACAGCTTGACGGATTGGGTCTGCCGGTGGAAACGGTGACTCTCGATAACTAACATCAGTTTCAGTAAGGAGAGCCCAGATGTCCCAAGTCGATGGCAGCTATGATTGCGTGACCAAGTCGCCGATGGGCGACCAGAAGTCGGTCTTCACCGTCACCAGCGACGGCGCGACCTTCACCGGCCAGAATGCCGGTGCGATGGGAGCGCTCGATGTGGAAAATGGCAAGGTCGACGGCAACAAGCTGACCTGGACCATGAACATGAAGGTGCCGATGCCGATGACGCTCGAAGCCGAAGCGACGATCGACGGTGACACGCTGACCGGCACGATCAAGGCCGGTCCTTTCGGTTCGATGGCGATGACCGGCACCCGCCAAGGCTGATCGCCGCAACGCCTGGAAACAGACGAAGGGCCGCCTCCACCCGGAGGCGGCCCTTTTTCTTTGCATAGCTTTGCCGGGCCGGAGGGGGTGGCCAAACTGCGGGGGCGAGCGCATAGCGCTGCTGCAATGCACAATAATCCTTCCGCCCCCCCGCCCGAAACCGCGCGTCCCCTTCCGGGCCAACGCGAGATGGTTGTGATGATGGCGATGGTGATGGCGCTCAATGCGCTCGCCATCGACTCGATGCTTCCCGCCCTGCCCGCGATCGGCGAAGGGCTGGGGGTGACGGTCGCCAACGACCGGCAATATGTGATCTCGACCTATCTGCTCGGCATCGGCTTCGGCTCGCTCCTCTATGGTCCGCTGTCCGATCGCTTCGGGCGCAAGGGCGTGCTGGTGCCCGCGCTCTTTGCCTATGTCGCCTTTTCGATCGGCTGTGGTCTCGCGACCAGTTTTCCGATGCTGCTCACGCTGCGTTTCGGACATGGCGTCGTCAGCGCGGCGCTCGGCGTGATTGTCGTCGCGGTGATCCGCGATCTTTTTTCGGGCGATGCGATGGCCAAAAGGCTGTCGATGATCTTCCTCGTCTTCATGATCGTTCCGGCGATCGCGCCGACGATGGGCGCGGGGGTCGCCGCCGTCGCGGGTTGGCGTTCGATCTTCATCGTCCTCGCGGTGATGGGCGTCGTCATGCTGTTCTGGCTGCGACGGCTGCCGGAAACGCTCGACCCCGCCGACGTCCGTCCGCTCGACCTGCGGACCATGATCGCGGGCTGGGCGACGGTGACGCGCCATCGCCGCGCCGCGGGTTACATGTTCGCATCGGGCATGATGCAGGGGTCGCTCTATGGCTATCTCAACAGCAGCGAACAGATCATCGCCGATGTGTTCCAGGCGCGAAACCTGTTCCCGCTGGTTTTCGCGTTCGTCGCGACCGGCATCGCGATCGCCAATTTTTCCAACGCGGCGATCGTCGAGCGTTTCGGGGCGCGGCGCGTGTCGCAATGCGCGGTCTTCGCCTTCATGGCGACGGCGAGCATGCAGATATTGGTGGCGCTCAGCGGCGGTGAGACCTTGTGGATGTTCACCGCGCTGATGATGGTCAATGTCGGGCTGATCGGTTTTATCGGCAGCAATTTCGGCTCGATCGCGATGGAGGATTTCGGCCATATGGCGGGCGTGGCCTCCTCCTATCAGAGCTTTGCCAAGACCCTGCTCGCGGCGACGGTCGGCGCGCTGATCGGCCAGCAATATGACGGCACGACGCTGCCGCTCGCTTATGCCTTCCTGATGTCGGGGGTGTTGGGTCTGGCGCTGGTTTATTGGGCCGAGCGCGGCAAGCTGTTCACCCGGCCGGGGACGGCGCCGAAAAGTCCCTTCTGAAAAAAGCGAAGGGGCCGCCCCGGCCATTGCCGGGACGGCCCCTTTCGATTTCTGGCCGTTTAGCGTCAGTTGATCGGCGCGTGCGGTTCCAGATCGTCCTCATGCACCTCGACGATGCCGCGACCGAGATGGCTGCGGCTGCGGCTGTAGAGGAAGTAGATCAGCAGCCCGATCGCACCCCAGATCGGCAGCACGAGCATCGCGTCGAGCGGCAGGTTGAAGAACAGGAACACCGTGCCGGCGATGGTGGCGGGGCCGATCAGCCACAGCGCGGGCGTCCTGAACGCACGCGGCGTGTCGGCGGCGGTCTTGCGCAGGATCATCACCGCGACGGCGACCATCATGAACGCATAGAGCGTGCCGGCATTGGCGATGTCGGCGAGCTTGCCGACCGGCAGGAAAGCGGCGGCGAAGGCCACAGCCGCACCGGTGATCGCGGTGATGATGTGCGGGGTCTTCCACTTGGGATGGACCTTGCTCCACGATTCGGGGAGCAGGCCGTCGCGGCTCATCACGAAAGCGACGCGGGTCTGGCCGAACAGCAGGATCAGGATGACCGACGGCAGCGCGACGAAGGCGGCGATACCGAGCATGTTGCCGACGCCCGACCAGCCGATCTGGCGCAGCACATGCGCAAGCGCTTCGTTCGAGCAGACGAGCGGCAGCTGGTCGGCGGCGAAGGTCGCGCACTGGCGTGCCAGTTCTTCCGAGCCGGCGGGGAAGGGGATGCCGTTCGGGCCCATGATCGGCTGACCACCGACGGTGCCGATCGCGCCGGCGGCGACGAGGATGTAGAAGACGGTGCAGAAGAGCAGCGAGCCGATCAGGCCGATCGGCACGTTGCGTTGCGGATTCTTGGTTTCTTCGGCCGCGGTCGAAACCGCGTCGAAGCCGACATAGGCGAAGAAGATCGTCGCCGCCGCGCCGACCGCGCCGAGGCCCGAACCGAAGCCGCCGAAGACGCCGGCGGGCAGGAAGGGATTGAACTTGTCGGTCGAGAAATAGTCGCTGGGCAGCGTCAGCACGATGAAGGCGGTGAGTGCGGTGACCTTGATCGCGACGAGGATCGCGTTGACCCGCGCGCTTTCGGTCGTGCCGATCATCAGCAGCCAGGTGACGAGCAGGGCGATGACCACGGCGGGCAGGTTGATGAACCCGCCTTCGATCCCGCCGAGCGCCAGTGGCGCGCCGGCGAGGTAGGATGGCAGCTGTATCCCGAGGAACTCATTCAATATCGTTCCGGTGAAATAGCCGGACCACCCGACCGACACCGCGGACGCCGCGACCGCATATTCGAGGACAAGGGCCCAGCCGACGGTCCAGGCGAGAACCTCGCCCATCGTCGCATAGGTGTAGGTATAGGCGGAACCCGCGACGGGGATCATCGCGGCGATTTCAGCGTAGCAGAGCGCGGCGACGATACAGATCAGCCCCGCGATCGCGAAGGCGAGCATCAGGCCTGGCCCGGCCTTTTGCGCGCCGGCCGAGGTCAGCACGAAAATGCCGGTGCCGATGACGCAGCCGATGCCGAACAGGGTGAGCTGGAACGCACCGAGCGTTCGATGCAGCGACTTTTTCTCGGCGGTGGCCAAGATGGCGTCGAGCGGTTTGACGCGACCAAATATCATCCAAAATTCCCCTTTGGGACCCGGTGTGGGCCTCTCATGGCGGGGTAGAGTAAACGCTCCTCCCGTCAGCGCAACTTAATTTCACGGGGCCGAAAGACGGATTCGGGTGGGTCCAACCCGGTTTATCGCACCGTGAAACGCACGCGGTCGACCATGCGACCGCCGGGGTCGACGAGCGCGAGCATATGACTGCCGGGGCGTGGTAAAATCTGTTGCCCGGCGTCGGCGTCGCCGAGCATCACCTTGTCGAGGATCAGGCGATAGCCGGTGACTTCGCCGCTGACCGCGATGCCGAGCCGCTGGCGATCGAGCGGGATGTCGGGGTCGAGCGCATAGACGCTGCCGCTGACCGGGCTGGTGATGCGCGGGCGCCGCGCGGCGGCGGGGGCGGCGGCCATTTCGGCCTGGCCGGTGCCGCGGATGAAATATTCGCGGCGCGGCGGCTCGCGGGTGCCGGGCAGCGCGATTTGGCGGGCCTCGACATCGGCGGGCATCGCGGGGGCCTTGCCGGGGTTTCCGGCGTGGAGTGCCATCATCACGTCGCGCCAGACGGGCGCGGCGCCCGAGGTGCCCGATACGGCGCGCATCGAATCGCCCTCGAGATTGCCGACCCACACCGCGACGGTGAAGCGGTCGGACCAGCCGATGCACCAATTGTCGCGCATGCCCTTTGACGTGCCGGTCTTCGCGGCGGCCCAGAAGGGGAGGCGGAGCGCGCTGTCGGCGCCGAAGGCGTCGGTGCGGGCGGAGGCGTCGGCGAGGATGTCGCCGACGATGAAGGCGGCGGCGGGGCTGACGATGGCGCGCGGACCTTCACGATCATCGCGCATATCGACGAAGTGCACGGGGGACCAGTTGCCGTGATTTGCGAAGGTTCTGAAGGCGTTAGCTTGTTCTACCAGCGAAACCTCCGCGGAACCCAGCGCCAGCGAGAATCCATAATATTCGCCGTCCTCGCCGAGGCCGTGATAGCCGAGCGCCCACAGGCGGTCGCGGAATTGCTGGACGTCGTCGATCAGCAGGGTGCGGACGGCGGGGACGTTGAGCGACGAGGCGAGCGCGTGGCGGACGCTGACCGGCCCCTTGAAGCTATGGTCGTAATTCTTGGGCACATAAAGGCCCGAGGCGGTGTCGAGCTGGACCGGGCTGTCGTCGAGGATCGAGGCGGCGGTGAGCCAGCGATGCTCGATCACCTGCGCATAGAGATGCGGCTTGAGGGTCGAGCCGGCCTGGCGCCGCGCATTGGCGCCGTCGACCTGCGCCGCGGTTGATTTCAAACCGACGCCGCCGACATAGGCGAGCACGTCGCCGGTGGCGTTGTCGAGCACGACGACCGCGCCGTCGCGGACGCGGTCGGCACCAAGGCCCGCGAGCTGGCGCTTGAGCGCGACGATCGCGGCCTCCTGGATCCGGCGGTCGATCGTGGTGGTGACGCGCTTGCCGGGCTTGTCGAGCAGGCGGACCGCGAGGTGCGGCGCGAGCGCGGGGTCGAGCTGCGCGATGCGTTCGCCCGAGACGAGCGTCGCGGCGGCGCCGCGGATCGCGGTGCAATCCTTTGCGCCGGCCACGCGGCAGGCGCGTTGCCCGAGCGTTTCGGCGCCCGCCGCGGGGTTGGGAAGCAGCCCGGCGAACAGCGCGGCGTCGGTGTGGTCCATGTCGGCGGGGCTTTTGCCGAACAAGGCGCGGGCGCCGGCGCCGATGCCCTGCGTCTCGCCGCGCAGGGGGACGAGGTTGAAGTAGGCCTCGAGCATCTGCTCGCGCGTCCAGTGCGCGGCGAGGTCCTGCCCGGCGCGCATCTGACGAATCTTGTTCAGCCAACCGCGCTGGCCGGGGAGCGCGAGGTCGGGGGCGAGGAAACCCGCGAGCTGCATCGGCAGCGTCGAGGCGCCGCGCGAACGGCCGCCGGTCCCCCCCAAATTCAGGCGCGTTTTCGCGGCGCTGGCGATCGCGAGCCAGTCGACCCCGCCGTGCGACCAATAGCGTTTGTCCTCGCTGGCGACGACGGCGGCGCGGACGGCGGGCGCGATGTCCTTCAGCGGCACCCAGGCCATGCGGCGGCGTTCGAAATCGACGCGCTCGCTGTCGAGCAGACGGCCGTCGCGGTCGTAGAGCCAGGCTTCGCTGGGTTTCCAGTCGGCGCGGACGTCCTCGTAGTCGGGCATCGCGGGGGGCTTGGTGAGGAGGTGCGCGGCGGTGACGAGGATGAGGAGGGCGAGCGCGGTCCAGGCGAGGGCGTCGCCGATGCGGGATTTGCGGGGGACGGGCCCAGTCATCGCCTTTGCGCGCCGTTGCAGGTCATTCCATCACTCACCTCGTCATTGCGAGCGAAGCGAAGCAATCCAGGGTGTGGCAAGCCGCTCTGGATTGCTTCGCTCCGCTCGCAATGACGGAGTTTTGAAGGCGGGCGCCGAGGCCATCAATTCGCCGCAGCCGCCACGGTCAGCGGGGCGTTCGGCCACTGGCCGCGGATCGCGGGCGAGTACATCGCCTCGACGCGCGTCTGCGGCATGTTGAAGCGGCCCGAGCCATTGAGGCGCACGACATATTCGACCGCGTGGGTGCCCGCGGGCATCCAGCCGAAGTAACCGCGCCAGCTGTCCTTGCCGCGTTCGACATAGCTCGGCCAGACGCCCTCGCCCCCGGCCTGCGCCGCCAGCATCTGCGACTGGCCGCCGAGATTGCCGACGATCGTCGCGCCCGGCGGGATCGGGTCGTTGACGACGACCCAGGTCCGTCCGGCGGCGGCGATGACCTCGATCCGCACCTTGATGACGTCGCCGCGGACGAGGCGGTTCGGGTCGGCGGCCTTGACCACGCTGACGCTGCGCTTGATCCGGTACCCGGCGTTGAGCGGCTCCCTGAGCGGCACGGCGGCCTTGACGCTGACCACCGCCCAGGGCGTACCGGTGCCCTGGTGTTGCAGCGCCATCTTGCCGGTGACGAGCGGCACACGGAGCGGGCTGGTTGTATCAGGAAGCGGCCAGCTTTGCGCCGCGCTCGCATCGGCGAGGCTGATGCGGGTGACGCCGGTGATCGCCGCCGCCGGATAAAGGGTGGCGAAGCGGCGGACGACGGTCGCGCCCCAGGCGTTGGCGGGGGTGGTGTCCCAATGGCCCCTGCGCTGGCGCTGCGCGACGCCGACCATCAGCTTGCCCGCGTCATCCTCCCAGCCCTTGCGGCCGAGCACCGCGTCGAGCGCCTTGATCGCCATTTCGTCGCCGCTGACCATCATCCACCAGGGCGCCTTGGCATCGTCGACGAGATCGACGCGGGTGCCTTCGTAGACGAGGCGCTTGCGCAGCTCGGCCTCGGCGGCGGTGCGCAGCGCCGGGGCATTGCGCACATTCGGGGTGCGTTCGATCGCGACGAGCCAGTCGGCGAGGGTGCCGGTGGCCATGTCGACCGGCGCCATGTCGATGGCCGCGACGAGCTTGGGGCTCGACGCATCGTTGCGCGCGAGCGCGGCCAGCGCGGCGACGCGGACCGGGCGGATGTCATAGGGGCCGTACCCCTTGCGGGTCAGGCGACCTTCGACGATCGCCTGCAGCGCCTTGATCATCTTAGCCTTCGAATCCTCGGGGATGGCGAAGCCGTTGGCAGCGGTCACCGCGAGCACATAGGCGGTCAGTTCCGGCGACCCTTCGAGCCGGTCGTTGGGCCAGTAACGCAGCAGCCCGTCCTTATCGAGATAGGTCGGGATCGCCCCCGCCAGCGCCTGCCAGCGGCCGACATCGCCGAGCGCGACGGCGCGCGATGTCGATTGTTCGAAGCAATTGTACGGGTAGACGCCCATATAATCGCGCACGCCCGACAGCGGCGGAGCGAGGGTGCCCGCGAGCGCGATGTCGACATAACCGCCGGTGAGCGCGCCTTCGGGAATGCCTACGGCCAAGCTGGTGTCGGGGCCGACACGGAACAGGCTGGCGGCCCAGGTTTCGACCGGTACCGCGGGTTCGACGACCTGCTGGAAGACGAGCCGGTCGCGCGACTTGCCGCCCTTTGCCGACGCCTCGACGGTCCATTCGATCGGGCCGACGAGGTCGGGCGCGGTCATCTGCCAGCTGATCGGCACCGCGCCGCCCGCGGGGATGGTGACGGTGAGCGGCGGCGCGGTGGCGACGGCGGGCGACAGCGTCGCGGTCGCGGTGACCTCCATCGCCTTGTCGGTGCCGTTGCGCAACGTGAAGCGCGCGTCATAGGCGTCGCCGGTGCGGACGAGCTCGGGAAGCCCGGCGAAGACGCCGAGATCCTGCACGGTGCGGACGCTCGTCTCGCCGGTGCCGAAGAGCTGCGACCCGTCGGTCGCGATCGCGACGAGGCGGAAGCCCGACAGATTGTCGCTGAGCGGCACGTCGACGGTGGCGCGGCCCTTGGCGTCGAGCGGGACACGGCCCTTCCACAGCAGCACCGGACGGAAGTCCTCGCGGGTCAGGCCGCTGAGGTCGCCACCGCCGCCGCCGCCCGGTTCGAGCGCCTTGCGGCCATAATGGCGTTTGCCGACGACCTGCATCTGCGCGGTCGAGGTCAGCACATCGAGGGTGCGTTCGCCCATCATCGCGTCGATCAGCTTCCAGCTTTCGTTCGGTGCGAGCTGGAGCAAAGCCTCATCGACCGCGGCGAAGGCGACGTCGGCGTTGGCCGGGGCCTTGCCGTCGGGGCCCTTGACCTCGATCGCGACCTTGGCGGTTTCGCGGACGGCGTAGGTCGCCTTGTCGGCCTTGACCTTGACGCCGAGCTGATGGCCTTCCCAGCCGACCTTGATCCGCGCGATGCCCATGCGATAGCTGGGTTTGGCGAGGTCGACGAGCGCGGTCGCGGGGGCGCCCTCGCTATTTTCGATCTTGAAGCCCGCAGCGCGTTTCAGCTTGCGGAACCAGCTTTCGTCGCCGGTGACGCGGCCGCGCACCGCCATCACCGAGACATAGACGTCGGGAGCGTAGCTGGCGGGCAGCTTGACGTCGACCACCGGGTTGGTGCCCTTGAGCGGCACGACGAAGCTCGACAGCACGCCCTCGCGTTCGACGGTGACCAGCGCGGTCGCCTCGCGGAAGGGCATGCGAACCTGGAAGCGCGCGGTGTCGCCCGCGGCGTAACGCGGCTTTTCGGCGATCACGTCCATGCGGTCGCCATTGTCGCCGCCGAACCACCAGTCGTCGTCGCCCGCGAGCCAGACCGAGCGGACGGCGCGTGCCTCGTTGCCGTCGGCGTCGACGGTGGTCGCGACGACGGTGACCTCGCCCGAAATGCCGGGCGCCATCGCGCAGTGCGCGCGACCGAGTTTGTCGGTCGATGCCGAGCAGGTCGCGTCGAGGCGCCGCGTGCGCATCTGGTTGTCATAGGCGTAGAAGCCGCCGATCAGGCGACGCCGGGCGGTGATGATCTCGCGGCTGTAGACTGCCACCGAGACGCGCTGGCCCGACAGCGGCTTGCCGTCGAGGTCGAGCGCGATGAAATTGAGGCGCAGGTCGTTGTCGCGCATCAGCCAGCCGTCGGTCTTGAGCCCGAGGCGAACCGCCGAAGGGAAGAGGGTGATGCGGCGGCTGGAGGTCAAGGTCTCGCCATTGGCGTCCTCATAATCCATCTCGACCGCCATTTGCGTCGGTTCGGTGATCGGCTGGTCGACCATGACATTGGTCGTCGCGCTGCCGTTGGCGTCGAGGACGAGCGGCACCGAGCGCGCGAGCGGCAGGTCGGCGGCGGGTTCCTCGCCGCTGTCGTCGAGCTGGATCGTGCCTTCCTTGACCGGCTGACCGTCGAAGTCCCAGTCGCGATAATCCTCGGGCGGCGACCAGCTGGGCGAGAAGCTGGTGCGCATCTCGACCGGCAGGTTGGGCGCGGGGCCGCCCGACAGATAGCCGACGAACAGCGACAGCGGAATTTGCGTCGGACGCACCGGCGGCAGTTTCGGCCCGGTGACGGTAGCCTTCATCGTCGGCAGGCGATATTCGTCGACCTTGATCGATTGCGACGACCAGATCGTCTTGTCCTCGCCATCCTTGTCCTTGGTGACGAAGACGAGGTCGTAATCGCCCATCGGCGCCGAGGCGGGGACGTTCCAGACATTCTCGCCGCTGCCCGACGCGTCGATGCTGAACGGCATGGTGAATTCGGTGTCCGAGCCGCGGTGAACGAGGCGCAGCTTGCCCGCGATCGGTTTGGGCGCGGCGAAGCCGGTGCCGACCGGGCGGCGCAGGACATGCTTCATGTTGACGCTCTCGCCCGCCTTGACCAGCGCGCGGTCGAAGATGGTGTGAAGGATGTCGTCGCGTTCGGACCAGCCATAAGGCAGGTCGAAGTCATAGGGGCGGATGCCGTCGCCCCAGTCGGTGAGGGTGAAGCTGAAATCGTCGCCGCTGCGCGCGCTGACCATCAGCGCATGGCCCTCGCTGACCGCCATGTCGGGCTTTTCTTCGCAGCTCGCATAGGTTTCGGGTTGCGGCAGGCCGTTCGGGAAGGCGAGGCGGCCCGCCTTGTCGGCGGTGCCGCGCGCGAGCTGGCGCCCGGTGCAGCTGTCGGTGACGCGGATCTCGGCGCCGGGCACGGGCAGGCCGGTGTCGAGCGAGGTCACCCAGGCGAGCGAATTTTCGCGGCCCCATTTGAAATGCACCGCCATGTTGGTGACGAGCGCGGCGGTCGCGACATAACGGGTGGACTTGCGGCCGAGCAGCGCGGCGCCGAGTTCGGGGCTCGCGATCTCGACGACATGGAAACCCTTTTCACCGAGCGGGATGCCGACGACCTCGAACTCCTTGCCGCCGGCGGGCGGGCTCAGCACCATGTCGCGGCGCTCGCCCCCCGCAGGAGCGCCGTCGAACACCGACTTGCTGCCGGTGTAGTTGACGGTGACTTCCTTGCCGGTCGCGTCGCGTTCCTCGCGATAATCGCTGTTGTCGGCCTCGTCGACGCGCTTCAGCCATCGGGCGATCGCGGCATCGTCGTCGCCGACCTTCAGTATATTGGCGGGCATCTTGAGGTTCGCCTGGACCAGCGAAGCCTCGACCCCGCGCACGGTGACGGGCAGCACGCCGCCCTCGCCGGCCTCGAGGATGCCGAATTCGGCGGCGAACTTGACCAGCGGCGGGGCGCGGTCGATGTGGAATTTCAGCGGGAAATTCGACTGGTTCTGCAGCTTGCGGCCGCTCTGGTCGGTAACGTCGGCGGGCAGGATCAGCGTCGCGTCGACATTCTGCGGCAACGGCCCCTTGAAGCGGACATAGGTGACATGCGCGTCATTCTTGTCGTCGTCGTCGACGCGCGCGGTGAGGCGCTTGCCGTCGGCGGTGGTGAGCGTCGCGGCGAGCGCGGTGTCGCGCGCGACCGGCGAGGCGAAGCTGAGCGTGATGTCCTTGATCGGGTTGCAGCCCGCCTGCGGGTTGATCCGGCTGCACGACATTTTCGCGGTGAAGGCGGGGCGGACGTCATAATCGAAGCGCTGGTCGCGCCCGGCGGTGCGGCTGGGCGCACCCGCCTGCTGGATGCGCGCGTCCCAGACGAGCGCCATCTCGCGGCCGGGGGGCAGCGGGCGGCGGCATTTGACGGGCACGATGCGTTCGAGCGCGGCGGCGCGGTCGGGCCCCGCGGCGAGCCGCAGCGGGAGATTGCCATTATAGGCGAATTCCTGGCGGTCCCAATTGTTGTTGCCGAGGCCGTCGAGGATTTCGCTCGCGGTGTCGGACCCCAGCACGTCGACCGGAATCTTCTCGCCGATGCCGTCGACCGCGCAATAGGCGAAGCGGCCGACCGAGGCGCGGTCGGCGGCGACATTGGTCGCGACGAGGAAGATCTGATCCTCCTCGACCCCATCATAAGTGCCGCCGACGAGCACCGCGCGCGCCGAGGGGCCGCCGCTGTCGATCTCGAAACGGCTGTTGCCGCCGACCGAAACGCCGCTTGCCGTCTTGAGCGTCGGGAGCAGCTCGACGTGGCAGCTCATGCCGCCGGGCAGCGATTTTTCGAATTCGAGCACCCAGGTGCGCGTGTCGACCCAGCGGCCGGTGGCGGGCAGCTTGCAATCGTTGGTCGCGGGGGCCTTGGCGCGCGGATCGCCCAGCGGCACGATGTCTTCGGAAAAGCGCAGCGTGAAGCGGCTGATCGTGCCGTCGCCGGTGCCGGCGCTGCCGGGGGTGGCGAGGATGACCTGCGGGATGGTGTCGCCGCTCGCGGCGGCGACCGCCATGGCGAGCGGGAGCATCAGCGCGAGGCGGGCCTTCGCCGCGAATCGCACCCCGAGTCCTTGCCAAAAACGCGCCATCGCTGCCTCCCAAAGACCCAGCGTCTTATGTGCCGAAACGCGGGCGAATAGTCAACGGTTCGCCGACGAAATGAAACGGTTCGTCGCAGATTTTGCCGCGATGAAGCGTTTGGCCGACTCAGCGGGCCAGCATCGGCCCCAATTTTTGTCCTGCAAAAATATGGACATGCAGGTGCGGAACCTCCTGATGGCTGTCGAAGCCGACATTGGCGAGCAGGCGATAGCCCGGCGCGACGAGGCCCGCATCGCGCGCGACCTGGCCGACCGCGCGGATAAAGCCCGCGATTTCGGCGTCGCTGCCGCGCGCGGAGAAATCGTCCCAGCTGACATAGGGACCCTTGGGGATGACGAGGATGTGCAGCGGCGCCTGCGGATTGATGTCGTGGAAGGCGAGGCTGAAGTCGTCCTCATGGACCTTCTGGCACGGCAGTTCGCCGCGCAGGATGCGCGCGAAGATGTTGGTCTCGTCATAGGGGAGGGTGGCGTCGATCGGCATGGAGAGCTCCTAGCGGGGGCGGGCGGCCTTTTCGGCGTGGCCCGAGGTGCCGTGGCGGCGGGTGAGTTCGGTCGCGATGGCGTCCCAGCCGAGGCCGCGGTCGGCGAGCAGGATGGCGAGATGGAAGAGGAGGTCGCTTGCTTCGCCGACCAGCGCGGCGTCGTCCTCGCTGACCGCCGCGATCACGGTTTCGACCGCCTCCTCGCCCAGCTTTTGCGCGATCTTGCGGCGCCCCTTGGCGGCGAGGCTGGCGACATAGCTGGCTTCGGCGTCGCCCGCGGCGAGCCGCGTTTTCACCACCGCCTCGAGCTGATCCAGTGCTTCGCCGATCGCCATCAAATGATCCCCTGTCTGCGCGCCGTGCCTAGCGATGGAATAGCCGCTGGACAAGGCGCGCCGGCTCCGGTCAAAGGCCGCATGGCCGAGGTCAAGCTCCATCCCGACTGGCTCGCCCGCATCGGCGGCGAGTTCGATTTGCCCTATATGGGCGAGCTGAAGGCGTATCTTGCCGCCGAGCGCGCCAAGGGCAAGACCATCTATCCGCGCCCAAGCGACTGGTTCGCGGCGCTCGATGCGACGCCGCCGCAGGATGTGCGCGTCGTGATCCTGGGGCAGGACCCCTATCATGGTCCCGACCAGGCGCATGGGCTGTGCTTCTCGGTCCAGCCGGGGGTGCGCACGCCGCCGAGCCTCGTCAATATCTACAAGGAAATGCGCGACGACCTCGGCATCGCGCCGGCGCGGCACGGCTATCTCAAAAGCTGGGCGGCGCAGGGCGTGCTGCTGCTCAACAATGTGCTGACGGTCGAGGCGGGCATGGCGGCGTCGCACCAGAAACGCGGCTGGGAGCGCTTCACCGACGCCGCGGTCGCGGCGGTCGCCGCCGATCCGGCGCCCAAGGTCTTCATCCTGTGGGGCAGCCATGCGCAGCGCAAGGCCGCCGACGTGCCGGGGCTGGGCGCAGACAGCCCGCACCTGATCCTGCGCGCGCCGCACCCCTCGCCGCTGTCGGCGCACAACGGCTTCTTCGGGTCGAAGCCGTTCAGCCAGGCCAATGCATTCCTCGCCGCGAAGGGGCGCGGCACGATCGACTGGCAATTGCCCGAGACGCCGGACGCCGAATGAGCATATTGGCCGACCCGATGACGCTGGCGATTTTGATCGTCGCGGTGATTCTGCTCGGTATGGCGAAGGGCGGGCTCGCCGGGGTCGGTGCCTTGGCGACGCCGCTCGCTGCGCTCGTCCTGCCGCCGGCGACCGCCGCGGCGCTGCTGCTGCCGATCCTGATCGTGCAGGATGTCGTCAGCGTCTGGTCGTTCCGCGCGACGTGGGACGGGTGGATCATCGGCTGGATGCTGCCCGGCGCCGCGCTCGGCGTGCTCGGCGGCTGGTATTTCGCCGAACAGGTCAACGAGGCGCAGCTGATGGCGGCGCTCGGCGGCATTACGATGCTCTTCGGCCTCTATCGGCTGTGGGTCGAACGCGGCGGACGCGTCGTAGCGGCGTCGCGCTCGCCGGGTTGGGTCGGCAGCCTGTTCGGGGTCGCGACGGGGCTGACGAGTCAGATCGCGCATGCCGGCGGTCCGCCCTTCCAGATGTGGGTGACCCCGCGCCAGTTGCCGCACCTCGTCTTCATCGGGACCAGCTCGATCCTGTTCGCGATCATCAACTGGATGAAGGTGCCCGCCTATCTCGCGCTCGGCGCCTTCCCGCACGAGGTGGTGGTCGCGGCGCTGCTGCTGATGCCGCTCGCGATCGTCTCGACCTTGGTCACGGTGCGCTGGCTCAAGCGGATGGACCCCGCGCGCTTCTATGTGATCATTTACGTCCTGATGGTGCTGCTCGGCGCGAAACTGCTGTGGGACGGGGTGTCGGCGTGAGCGCGTGCGCGGGAAACAGGCGACGCGCGGGCGTGTTGCGCCTAGGGTGGCGGTCGGCGGGCACAGGCGTCCTCCCCCTCAAAGGTATTGATCATGGCCAAGGGCCAGAAGAAGACGAACCGCGAAGCGCGCAAGCCCAAGGCCGAAAAGCCGAAAAAGCCCAATGCGAGCAACCCGTCGACCAAGACCGGCGTGGTCGCGGGACTCGACAATATGAAGAAGTGACGCCGCTCCGTCGGCGGGCGGGCGCGGCACGATGACGGCGACGACGATATTGGTCGATGCCGACGCCTGCCCGGTGAAGGACGAAATCTACAAGGTTGCGTGGCGGCACGAAGTCGCGGTCAAGGTCGTCAGCAACAGCCGGCTGCGCGTGCCCGAGCATCCGCTGATCGAGCGCGTCGTCGTCTCGGACGGCTTCGACGCCGCCGATGACTGGATCGCCGAGGCGGCGACGCCGCGCAGCATCGTGGTCACCTCCGACATATTGCTCGCCGACCGCGCGCTCAAGGCGGGGGCGATCGTGCTCGCACCGACGGGCAAACCGTTCACGCTCGCGTCGATCGGCCCCGCGATCGCGACGCGCGCGATCATGGCCGATTTGCGATCGGGGATGGGGGACGGCATGGGCGGCCCGCCGCCCTTCTCGAAAGCCGACCGTTCGGCCTTTCTGCAGGCGCTCGACACCGCGCTGGTGAAGCTCAAACGCGGCTAATTCGCGGCTAGGGTTCGCCGGCGAAGAAGAATCCGAAGATTTTCCTTCTTCCTTTCCAAAGCGTTGTGAACATTTTTCGGGGCCAGTGATGTGCGTCACGGCCGGCCGGCGCGCGCGCCGCCATAAGCCGGCCATCGGGAACGCCCCGAGCCAGTTTTGAAACACGACACCCAAGTTCGACCCCGTTCGAAAGGACTATAAGATGACCAAGACCCTGATCCTCGCCCCTGTTCTCGCGCTCACCGTCGCCCTCTCGGCGACCCCGGCGATGGCGCAGTCGGCGCAGCCCGCCGCCGGCGGCATGACGATTTCGAACGGCCCCGTGAACGCGCTGATCGGCCTGCTGCTCCCCGCGGTGCAGAAGGTCCGCGAAGCCGCCGCCCGCATCCGGTGACACCCCCAGGACCCGGCCGGCAATTGGGCCGGCCGGGGGCGGGCCGTCACCAGAATATTTTCGTCCCCGGATCGGCCCTCCGCCCGGTCCGGGTCCAAGGAAGCCCTTCCGCCGACGCGACCCCGGCGGGAGGGCTTTTCCTTGCATGGCCTCGCTCGATCCGGTCCGCCCCCGTCTGTTCCCCGGCCCCGCGAGGTTCGAGGCCGGGGAAACGAAGCGCTTCGCGCGGCGCGACGCGCATGGGGTTGTGGCCGTCAATGTGACGGGATGGGCGTTTGTTGGCGAACCTGCGGCGGTTGCTGTCGACCGATCGCGGCATAAATCCTCCCTGTGGCGCAGCCATGGGGAGGGGGACCGCCGCGAAGCGGTGGTGGAGGGGCCGCGGCCTTGCGTCAGCCTTTGACCGCGTCAGCCCCTCCGTCAGCGCTTCGCGCTGCCACCTCCCCATCGCTGCGCGACAGGGAGGAGCGGCAAGGTCCGCTTCCCATCCCAATGCCGCTGTTGGACCCGCCGGCTTGACCCTCGCCGTCAACGCTATCATCCTCGCCCCATGCCCCGGCTCTACACCAGCTTCGCGACCTTCTGGCCCTTTTACCTGCGCGAGCACAGCAAGGCGTCGACGCGCGCGCTCCATTATGTCGGGACCAGCCTGGTCGTGCTGATCGCGATCGCCGCGGTCGTCACCGGGCGCTGGATGGGGCTGGTCGCGCTGCCGCTTGCGGGCTATTTCTTCGCGTGGGTGGCGCATTTCGGGGTCGAGAAGAACCGGCCGGCGACCTTCACCTATCCGTTGTGGAGCCTCGCCGCCGATTTCCGGATGTGGGCGCTGTGGCTGACCGGACGATTGGGACCCGAACTCGACAAGGCGGGGGTGGTACGGGGGCGCCGCTGAAGCTTCATCATCCTATAATCGCGGACGATCTTGCGGTTGCGGAGGCTTGGGCGCATCGTCGCTGCGGGTCGCGCGATATCGGCAGGGAGATTCCGGATGGACAAGAGTGTGAAGGGTGTGATCGCCGCGGCGCTGGGCACATTGCTGCTCGCCGGCTGCGGCGGCGGCGCGAAAGAGGACGCCACGGGCGGCGGCGAGGCGAAGACGGCCGCGGTGGACGGCTGGGATGCGAGCGATGCCTGCGCGCTGCTCGACAAGGCGGCGGTGGGCGACGCGCTCAAGGACCAGGTCACCGAAACGAGCCTTGGCCTCGTCAACAAGGCCGAGGGCGCCAATGCCGCGACGTCGGAATGCACCTATCGCCTGGCAAGCGGCGGCAGCGCGACGCTGATGACCCGCAAATCGCCGATCGCCGACAATACGCCCGAGGCGATCGCGCTGGCGAAATCGGCGACCGCGAAGACGATGGCGGCCTTTTCGGACAAGAAGATCGAGGATGTGCCGGGGCTGGGCAAGGGCGCCTTTTTCGTGCCCGGGATCAACCAGCTCAACGTCTTCCTCGACGACAGCCGCTTCGTCATCCTGACGGTCGGCAGCGCGCCGAACGACAGCGCCAGGGCGACGGCGGTATCGCTGGTCGGCAAGATCAAGCCATAGGCGCGCGGCGGGGGCGCCGCCCTTTCGTCGACGAATAGGCGTGGCAGCGCGCGGGGGTGTGGCTTAAGCTGCTGACCGTCCGGGCCGAGTCCCCGAGTCCTGCCCCTTTCCGCCCGGCCAAGGAGACATGTCATGACCGTCAATCGCGCATCCGCCCGCTACGAAGGTTTCGGCAAGGAGGGCAAGGGGTCGATCACGACCAAATCGGGGGTGCTCGACAAGCAGCCCTATGGGTTCGGCACGCGCTTCGAAGGCGTGCCGGGGACCAATCCCGAGGAGTTGATCGCGGCGGCGCACGCGGCCTGTTTCACCATGGCATTGTCGTTCGGGCTGGCGCGCGCGGGCTATAGCGGCGACAGCCTCGAGACGAGCGCCGCGGTGACGCTCGATCCGGTCGAGGGCGGGTTCGAGATTTCGAGTTCGGCGCTGACGCTGGCCGCCAGGGTGCCGGGCATTTCGGCGGAGGAGTTCGCGAAAATCGCCAAAGAGGCCGAAATGAACTGCCCGGTGTCGAAGCTGCTCGATTGCGAGATCACGCTCGAACACAGCCTCGAAAACTAGGCGGCCCGCCGGATCGGCGGCAGTTCGTCGGCCATGAAGTCGAACAGCCCCTGCGCCGGCGGCGGCAGCGTCCAGCCCTGTAACCGGCGGTGGCGCCGATGCCCGACATGGCTTTCGATGAGGACGAGTTCGTGCGGGGTCCAGGCCCACGCGAGCGGGGCCGAATCGAATTCGGCCTTGCCGTAGCCGAGCGTGATATGCGGGCGTAGACCCGATTTTCGATGCAGGGGCGCGATGCCTTCGCGCGCGAGGCGGGCGATCACCGCTTCATATTGGGCGCGTATCGCCCCGATATCGCCCGCCGTGACGAGTTCGGCCCCCGCCTCGCGGGCGACGATGCGGCCAAAGGGTATCGCGGCGGCGGCCGGCAAGCCAGCGGCCAGGGCACGCTCGACCTGCTGGCGCAAAAAGGGGTGCGGCAGCGTGGTTTCGGCGATCGTGCAGAGGGTCAGATGATAGCGATGCGGGCTGAGGCCGACGAACAGATCGCGCGAAACCGGCGGCAGATGCCGTGCGAGCCATCCGGCGCGGTCGGCGGCCACCTGGTAGCCCAGAAAATAGCGGAAATTGGGTGCCATGAGACGCCTCCGAATCGGATCAATGTTCTTATTATGTTCTCGACCTGCCGAAGAGTCGAATCCGGAATGCTTCGTCGACTTGCGCACGGCGCGGCGATAGGAGGGCGCACGCAATGACGGGAGTGACATGATGCGGCGTGGTCGGTGGGTGATGGCGGGGTTGATGCTCGGGCTGGCGGGATGCGGCGGCGCATCCGAGCCGCCGCCGGCGAACGGGAAGGCGGTGCTGCCCGATGGCCCGGCTGCCGAGACGACCGCGATCGATGCCGCGAGCCTGCCCGAAGGGGTGCGCGCCGCGGTGCTGTCGCGCGTGCCCGACATGACGATCGCGGGCGCGACGCGCAAGGCACGCGGCGGCATGGTCTTTTACGACGTCGAAGGATCGCGCGACGACGGCAGCGATATCGAAATCGACGTGATCGAGGAAAATGGCGCCTATCGCGTCGTCGAAATCCAGCGCGACATCGCCTGGTCCGACGTCCCCCCCGCGGTGCGCGCGGCGGCCGATGTCGCGCCCGATCGGTTCGCGCCGGCGCGGGTGATCGAAAGCACGCAGGCCGATGGCGGCGTGGTCTATGAACTGTTCGCGCCCGACGGCCCCGATGAACCCGCGGCCGAGATCGACTGGAAGAATGGCGAGGCGACACTGCGGAGCGAACGCAACGTCTATTGAAGCGGCGCGGCGGGTGTGGACGATTGTCAGCGCGCGGCTTTTGCGACACGGTGGTGCCGAAGGACGGGGCGATGAGCGGATATAAGATAAGCTTTGGCATCGGCGGGATGGAGCCGGCGGTCGCGCCGGCGGCGGATAGCGCGGCGCCGGTGATCGAATTTCTCTGCGATCCCGAACTTGCCGGCAAGATCCCGCCGCCCGAACGCGCGATCCGCTTTGCGCCCGACTGGTTCAAGCGGCTGAACCGCGAAATGGGCATGAGCTATGAAAACGGCCTGCCCGCGATGACCGCCAAGGCGTGCCTGCCGATGACCGACGCCTTTTCGCTGGGGTTCGTGATTCCGCTGCCTTTCGACGTGCTGATCGTCGTGCCCGAGGACCGGGTGTCGATCCAGATGGGCTGGGCCGAGGGGGTGCCGTTCGCGCCGCTCGAACAGCATCATCCGGGCCAGATCGGGGCGCCCGAACCGCCGTTCGAAAGCGTGATGCCGCTGAAGTTCATCAATCCCTGGCGGATCAAGGTGCCGGGCGGCTATTCGGTGCTGTTCGTCCAGCCGCTGAGCCGGCCCGACCTGCCCTTCACCTGTTTTTCGGGCTTCGTCGATTGCGATCGTTTCGACACCACGGTGAACCTGCCCTTCGCCTGGACCGGGCCGGTGGGCGAGCATGTGCTGCCCGCGGGGACGCCGATCGCGCAGCTGATCCCGATCCGCCGCGATACCCTGATCAAACAGGATCGTGCGCGCGCCTCGACGACCGAGGAACTCGCCGAGCAGGCGGTGGCGCACGGCAAGAAATATGGCGAGGAATCGGCCTATATGCGCGAATGGCGGGTCAAGAAATAGCGGCGTGATCGGCGCTTGATCTCAACCGGGGTTGAGCTTTCATAAGGCGGGTCCCCGATTCGCCGACCGGAGATTTTTCAATGCCCCATGATGTTCCAGCCGCCGTCGACCTGCCGCGTTACTGCGCGCGCATCGGCTATGCCGGCCCGCTCGTGCCGACATGGGAGGTGCTCGCGGCGCTGCAGGCGGCGCATATCGCGGCGATCCCGTTCGAGGCGCTCGACCCGCTGACCGGCAAGGCGGTCGACCTCGATCCCGCGGCGGTCGATGCCAAGCTGATCGATGGCGGGCGTGGCGGCTATTGTTTCGAACAGAACAGCTTGTTCCTGCGCGTGCTGCGCGCGATCGGTTTCGATGCCGAGGGCCGGATCGCGCGGGTGCGCTGGATGCTGCCCGACGACGCCCCGCCGACCCCGCGCACCCACCAGATGACGCGCGTGATGCTGGACGGGCAGGCGTGGCTGGTCGACGTCGGTTTCGGATCGGCGGTGCCGCTGGGGCCGCTGGCGATGGACTCCGCAGAGGTCCAGCCGACCGCGCACGAGCGCTATCGCATCGCGGCGATGGGCGCGGTGTCGCGGCTCGAGGCCGACCTTGGCGGGACCTGGACGGCGCTCTACGACTTCGAGCATCATGCGCCGCCCGCGATCGATTATGAGGTCGGCAACTGGTTCACCGCGACGCACCCGGCGTCGCATTTCACCCACCAGCTGATGGTCGCGCGAACGACGGTCGAGGCGCGCTATGCGCTGGGCAACAACCGGCTGACGATCCGCCGGCCGGGCCACGAGGCCGAGCAGCATATCCTGTCGGCCGACGGAATCGCGGCGGCACTGTCGGAGCATTTCGGGCTGACGGTCGAGCCGGGCTGGCGCGCGGCGATCGAGCGCGCGGCGGCGGTCGAGGTCGTCGAGCCGGCCTAGCCGCAGCCTTCGCCTTCCTTGCGTGCCGCCCAGCCGATCGCGCCGTCGAGCATGGCGAGGTGCGCCGGGTCGCTCCACGCCTCGGCCTGGTGCCCGAGCGCCGAATAGAAGATGCGCGCGCGGCCTTCGCAGCGCCACCAGATCAGCGCGTGGCCGGTGTCCATCTTGAGCTTTGGCTCGAGCCGCATCCCGCTCTCGTCGAGCCGCGCGAGGATATGCGCGTCGGCGGCGGGTTCGGCGTCCCAGCTGTAATATTCGTCGGTCCAGCGCCAGCGCGCCGGCAGCGCGCGTGTCGCGGGGTGGGTGCGGTCGAGCGCCACGATGTCGGCGGCCTGGAACTGGTCGGCGCCGCCGGGGTGGCCAGTGAAATTACCGTTGCCGCGCATCCGCACGAACCAGCCCGGATGGCTGCCGTCGCCCGCGCTGTGCAGCCCGACGAAGCCGCCACCGCGCGAGAGAAAGGCCTGGAAGGCGGCGCGCTGGTCGGGGGTATAGATGTCGCCGCTGGCGTTGGCGAAGACGATGACGTCGAATCTCGCGAGGTCGCGCGGGTTGAACACCGCGGCATTTTCGGTCGCGAAGCTGCTCCAGCCGCGCGCCTTGGCGAGGCCTTCGATCGCGGGCACCGCCTCTGCGATACTGTCGTGGCGATAGCCGTTGGTCTTGCTGACGATCAGCACCGCGGGGCGCGCGAGCTCGGGGACGGCGGGGGGCACGCTGTCGAGGGTCGGCGCCGGGCGGCGCGGGTCGGGGGCGGCAGGCGCGGCCTGCAGGACCAGCGGCAGCGCGGCGGCGAGCCAGGCGGCGATCATCGGCACTCTCCCGTATTTTTGCGCAGCTTACACGCTTTGGCGGGTGCGGCGAGGGGGGAGCGGCGCGTGCATTGCTATTCATCGCGGCGCCCGGGCGGGGCCGGGCGTGCCAGGACGTGGAACGCGCCCGGCTTGACGCCGGGGGCCGGGTGGGGGATGCCGGGCCGGAGGGGGAGACTATCATGCTGAACGATCTGCCGGATATCTTGTTGCGGCATCGCCGCGCCGTGGGATTGGCGGCGATCCTGCTGTCGATCCTGACCTGGACGGTCGACCTGACCGACCTTGTCTATCACTGCCCCTATTGCCGGGTGCAGCGCACGATGATCGGCGTGCTGGGGCTGCTGCTGATCCTGCCCAACCCGGCGCACTGGCTGGTGCGATATTTGTCGGCGATCTTCGCTTTGTTCGGCCTCGCGGTCGCCAGCACGCAGCATTTTCGCGGCTGGGCGAAGATCATGGGCGGCGAGTTCAGTTGGGGCGAGCAATGGTATGTCAACGCGTGGATGCTGTCGGGGTTCGCGATCTTCATCCTGACCGCGCTGCTGCTGCTGATCTGGCGCTGGCGGCCGGCGGTCGCCGTTGTGGACGAGAGCTGACCCCGCCTATTCGCGGTCGTCGCCCTCTCGGTCATCGGACGCGTCGAGCCGCACCGTCCAGCGCGGCGGGGCGCCGGGGTCGCGGATGATGTCGGGCGAAGGGACCATGTCGTTGCCGGTCTCGATCCAGCCGCGCCCGTCGCATTTGGGGCAGGCGTGGCGGATCGAGCGGTGGCTGACGAGGTCGATCTGCGTGTTCCACTGGCCGTAACCGGCACAGACCGGGCAAAGCTTGTCGAGGTCGCCGCTGCGGTGGCGCCGCGAAATCCCGTCGAGCGCATGCGGGTCGGCGGGGCCGGCGCAATGGACGATGTTCGAGGGGTGCGACATGGGACAGCCTTTGCGTGGAGCGAGGATAGGCTCCGCAGCGGCGCATGGCAATGCGGGGTCCGGTGCGTCCGCAAGCGGGAGAGAATAGGTCCCTTTTGGATGATGTCCGTGATGCGGCATCGGCGGTGGCGGTTTAGTTTCGTCCCGTTGGGCCTTCGACCGGGCGGCCGTTCGGTCGTGCACGATGCGCGGGAAAGGGGGAATGACCATGACATCATTGAGAGCCGGGATTCTGGCCGTCGCGCTTCTGAGCGGGGTTGGCGCGCATGCGGCGACCTATCGCGAAGTCGAGGTCGATCGCCAGCATGTGAAGGCAGTGGTGACCGTGGACAAGGAAGAGGTTGTGGCCATCGAGGCCACGATATCGGTCATGACCAATGCGGGCGACAACGCGACGACGGTGTTTGCGATCCGGGTCGACGGCGTGGAATGCGCGCGAAAGACGTATAGCTGGCACAATAATCTCGCCACCTTTCCGCTCGGCTGTTCGGTGACGCTGAAACCCGGCGCGCACGGTATTCAGGCGGTCGAAATCACCAACCACAATGCCACCGCGCAAGGCGTCACTCTGCGGGTTTTGAGCGCCATGGTTTCGATACCCGAGTCCGTGGTGTTCTGAAGGCGCCGCCGGAGCGGTGTCGTTTCGGGGCGCTTCGGACGGACGATTGTCGACGCCGCGCGGGCATCGGCTATGCCCGCTGTTCGATCTACTGAAATCCGTCAGCCCGCACCCTCGCCAAGCGGCCAGCGGCCATGTTCGACATGGGTGGTCTTGCCGACGATGCTCTCGGTCAGGATGATTTCGTCGACCGTCCAGCCGATCGGCGGCATCTTTTGCGCGTTCAGGCGGTCACCGCGATAGTTGATCGTGATGTGCGGTTCGGGGGTGGTGCCGTCCATGATCGGCGCCTTTTCGCGCAGCAGATGGTTGACCAGCGCCTTCTGGAACGCCCGCGCCTCGGCCAGCGGCTCGCGGGTGCGCAGCGTCACCGCCTTGCGGTTCTCGATCCGGTCGAAGCGGAGCGGGAAAGGGGCCGCGGCGAAGCTGCCCAGCGCGGCGATGGTCGCGGGCAGCCACTCGGGCGGCGCATAGTGGAGGTCGTAGAGCGAGATGAGCGTGACATGGAGGAGGTCCGGGCCGCGCCCGGGGTCGTTGCGCGGCAGCGCGGCGATCGCCGCCTGCACCTCTGGCGGCAGCTTGGCCATGACGTAGAGGGGGTTTCGGGCGCGCATGGGTGGGGTTGTAGCATGGTGTCGAGGCGAGGCCGAGCGCTGCGCGCGCGGCGCGGGGGACGCCGCCGGCGCGGAAGTTCTCAAAGTTCACACTCCCCTCCGGTATCATCATACCCTTCGCCCGGTTTGGCGTCGGGGGCGCCGCTTTCGGGCGGGGCGAAGATGGCGGGGTCGAGGCCGAGGGCTTTCGCCATTTCGGCGGGGTCGGGGATGCCGGGGCTGCCGTCGCGGCCGGTGGCGAGCAGCATGTCCTGCAGCTGGAGCAGCATGCGCGTGAACCAGAGCGTCGGGCCGTCATAATGCGCGTTCGGGCGCTGCGGCGTCTCGCGCCACGCGCCGAAACGTTCGGGGTCGCGCAGGCGCAGGATCCACATCGCGAGCCGCTCGGGATAATAGATGCGCTCGCCGACCTGTTCGCCCCGATAGAAGATCGGGCGCGGAACGCCATGCACCGTGCGGGACAGCACCGCGTCGCCGAGCCGCCGCACCCCGATGTCGAGCGCGGCATCCCAGGCGAGCCGAAAGGCCTGCGCGTCGGGATTGGCCCGCAGGCGATAGGCGGAGGAGGGCGACAGGCCGACGGCCTTTGCCGCCTGCGTCACGCAGGCGGTCTCGGCCAGCGCCTCGATGAAATCCATCTGGCGGTCGGGCGTCCAGCCGTCGTGCCGGTGGCGCAGCGGCACGGGCACATAGTCGGGAGCCGCGGGGCGCGGCGGCGAAGTGCCCGCGGCGCGGCGCGGGCGGATTTTGTCCTGCTTCATCCGACAGGATGAACCAGACGGGGATTTATTAGGAAAGGACTTTTTGGGGTGAGGGCGTAAAATAGGATCGGCGAGCAGCCGGTGGGGGAGATTATGGCGAAGAACAGTGTGTCGATACCGGAAGAACTATCGATTTCGGAATGCCGCGAGCGCATCAACGAACTCGTCATTGAAATGAAGAAGCTGCGCACCGAGCAGGCGCAGGTCCGCGAACGATCCAGCGCGATCGACCGGCAGGCGAGCCTGATGGCGAGCGAAATCGCGTTGCTGGAACAGCGGCACGACATTCTGACCGCCCAACCATATGCCACCGATCATGCGGTGCTGCGCTACATGGAACGCAAATATGGTTTCGATATGGACGCCATCCGCAAGGAAATGCTGACCCCGCAGGTCAAGGCGGCGATGAAGGCAGGCGCCAAGGGCATCAAGATCGATGGCGGGACGTTCAAGCTGAACGGGACGGCGATCGTGACCTATGTGTGCGCGAAATAGGCGCGCCGCCGAATGCGGGGTAGTCGGCCTTTCATTGCCGCGCCTCGGCCAGCGGATCGCGGGTGCGCAGCGTCACCGCTTTGCGGTTCTCGATCCGGTCGAAGCGGAGCGGGAAGGGGGCCGCGGCGAAGCCGTCGAGCGCGGCGATGGTCGCGGGCAGCCAGTCGGGCGGCGCATAATGGAGGTCGTAGAGCGAGATGAGCGTGACATGGAGGAGGTGGGGGCCGCGCGAAGGATCGTTGCGCGGCAGCGCGGCGATCTGCGCGTGCACCTCCGGCGGCGGCTTGGCCATGACGTAGAGGGGGTTCCGGGCGCGCATGGTTGGAGTTTAGCATGGTGGACGCAGGATTCTGATTGGTGGCCAGCCAATGCGGTACGGAATTTTACGACCCAGTAACCTGTCACCGTAAACCTATGTGCAATCGTTTGGTAAATGTTCCGATTGAGGAGTGCAGAAAAACGAATTAGTACCGGCTAGCCAAGAAATTTGTTTCCAAAAGAAATCTAGTGAACGTCCTAAACGATTTCTGTATTTCGTTTACACGGCGTTTACGGCGCCGAATACTCTTTTCCACGTTTGCTTGTGGATTATAGAATACCACATTGCGTTTAGCCATTGGCTCAAAAAATGGCTTTGTCATCAAGCCTTTCTTGTCTGCCAACCAGCCATGCCTGAATCCCTCGTAAGCTAGGAGCCATATCGCGTCCGTGCGACAGCGTTCTTCATCGAGATTCAGTAGCCAGTCATCCTCTGGTAGAGGGGAGACGAACAGGCCGGTCGACCGCATATCAAGCAAAATTAGAGACAGGGACGGGTGCGTTCCCTCCTTGGTCAAGTCGCTGATTATTTTCGATGAAAGTTTAATTCTAAGGCCCCGTAGGGTCCAGAGAATCCATATTAATTCGTAGGTATGACCTAGTTCCGCAGCTCTATTAGCGAGAATTTTGAATCTTTCCCCTATTCTTTGCTTTGAAATAAATTTGCTTTTGAAACTTAAGTTCAAGAGCATGGAGCAGATGCGCTCCATCGATCTCGGGGAAGTGACTGCCGATTTCAAAAGGAATGATTCAATATATTCGACATCATCGTGAGAAAATGAAATTCCTTCTAAAACAGCCAAGGTGTAGTTTACGGCGGATGAATTGGGATCATTTACTTGCAGACGGGTCGTTAGATCTAACAATCCCCGTAGCCTGAAGCCATCCAAGCCCGACCTGTGAGATAAAAAACTGGAAATTTCTGCAATGTCCTGATCTTCCAGATGTTGGCCTACTGCTGTCATCGACGTTTTTCCGCCGTTGATCTCTAAGCCGAACTCCCGATAGGATAAGGCAATCGATGAGAGCGCCAGCTGAGCAGTGGGCAAATCAGGAACGCCAACAAACCAGTCGTCTTGGAGGCGATCCATCGACTTTGGTTTTAGGGCCGGACATCTGGCTCTAACCATCTCGTCGACATGACGCCCGAGCATCTCAGCTAATATGCGCGAGGTTTCCGGGCCGATAGGAATGCCAATGGTCTGGTTGCGGTTCGAAGATCGAACCAACGTATCGAGGCGATCTGCTAGAGATCCTTCATAGGCTTTCCTATTTTTCTTTACGTTCTCTTTTCCGTAGCATGCCCATGCAATAGAATGAGTGTATATAGATGGATAGTAACGTGAAATATCTGTTTTGACGATCCAATCTGATTCAGATTCGATATAGGACTTCTTTATTCTGTGAAACCTAAAATCTATCTCTGAAAGTCCACGGGCAAATGATCTGCTAATCTCAAGCTTGTCTATAGAAAAGGAATCTTGAGGTATATATTTTTGTATTTTTTTCCAATTCCTTGAGATTTCATCAGAAAGTAAGGCTTGAGGAATGGGGTGGGTAATATGTATATTTCGTCTTTCGAAGCCTCTTTTAGGCGTAGATATGGTTTCTATAGTGCATTCTGAAACCTTGTATCCGTATGAGTTGTTTTTTACCTTTCCAGAGATCTTTGATTTTGGCGGAGTTTTTGCAAAGACTTTCTTTGCTTCCCATTCTTCAAGAATAGGAACGGCATGCTCTCCAAAGTCGACCGTCGTGAAGGCACGCGGAAGTTCTTTTGGAAAGTATCCGCGGCCTAGAAGTGCCTTTAGCCAATCATCGTTCATTACGCGATGAATTCAGGAATCGACTGCCCTGTAAAGTCAATTTCGTAATACAGCTCTAAATTGACGCTCGGGAGCCTAATCGTCAGTCATGCTCCCGGCCACCAGCGCCCATATACAGCTCGCGCCCGGTTTCCTCATAAACCTCGCTCATTTTCGCCATGCCCTTCTCGGCCTCTTCGGCGGCGATGAAGCCGGCGCTGTCCTGATTTTGCAACTTCGCGAATTCGCGCACCTCCTGGCTGATCTTCATCGAGCAGAATTTCGGGCCGCACATGCTGCAGAAATGCGCGGTCTTGGCGCCTTCGGCCGGGAGCGTCTGGTCGTGATATTGCTCCGCCGTGTCGGGGTCGAGCGACAGGTTGAACTGGTCGCGCCAGCGGAATTCGAAGCGCGCTTTCGACAGCGCGTCGTCGCGGACCTGTGCGGCGGGGTGGCCTTTGGCGAGGTCGGCGGCGTGGGCGGCGAGCTTGTAGGTGACGACGCCGACCTTCACATCGTCGCGGTCGGGCAGGCCGAGATGCTCCTTGGGCGTGACGTAGCAAAGCATCGCGGTGCCGTACCAGCCGATCTGCGCGGCGCCGATGCCGCTGGTGATATGGTCGTAACCCGGCGCGATGTCGGTGGTGAGCGGCCCGAGGGTGTAGAAGGGCGCCTCGCCGCACGCCTCGAGCTGCTTGTCCATATTCTCCTTGATCTTGTGCATCGGGACATGGCCCGGCCCCTCGATCATCACCTGCACATCCTGCGCCCAGGCGCGCTTGGTGAGCTCGCCCAGCGTGTAGAGCTCGGCGAACTGCGCTTCGTCGTTCGCGTCATAGATGCTGCCGGGGCGGAGGCCGTCGCCGAGGCTGTAGGCGACGTCATAGGCCTTCATGATCTCGGTGATCTCGTCGAAGCGGGTGTAGAGGAAGCTTTCCTTGTGATGCGCGAGGCACCATTTCGCCATGATGCTGCCGCCGCGCGACACGATGCCGGTCATGCGCTTCGCCGCGAGGGGCACGTAAGGAAGCCGGACCCCGGCGTGGATGGTGAAATAGTCGACGCCCTGTTCGGCCTGTTCGATCAGCGTGTCGGCGAAGATTTCCCACGTCAGGTCCTCGGCGATGCCGCCGACCTTTTCGAGCGCCTGATAGATGGGGACGGTGCCGATCGGGACGGGCGAGTTGCGGATGATCCATTCGCGCGTGTCGTGAATGTTGCGCCCGGTCGACAGGTCCATGACGGTGTCGGCGCCCCAGCGGATCGACCAGACCATCTTGTCGACCTCGCTCGCGACGTCCGATGCGACCGCGCTGTTGCCGATATTGGCGTTGATCTTGACGAGGAAGTTGCGGCCGATCGCCATCGGCTCGCTTTCGGGGTGGTTGATATTGCTGGGGATGATCGCGCGGCCGCGCGCGACCTCGTCGCGGACGAATTCGGGGGTGACATAGTCGGGGATGCTGGCGCCGAAGCTTTCGCCGTCGCGCTTATACTCGGCGAGGCGCGCGCGGCCGAGATTTTCGCGCTCGGCGACATATTCCATCTCGGGCGTGATGATGCCGCGGCGGGCGTAGTGCATCTGGCTGACGTTCTGGCCCGGCTTCGCGCGGAGCACCTTGCGGCGGACGTTGGGGAAGGCGGGCACGCCGCCGCTGCGGTCGGGGCCGAGCTGGCCGTTATCCTCGGGCTTCACTTCGCGCTGCGTCACTTCCTCGACGTCGCCGCGATTGCGGATCCAGTCGCGGCGGAGTTCGGGGAGGCCGGCGTTGATGTCGATCGTGGCGTTGGCGTCGGTGTAGGGGCCGCTGGTGTCGTAGACGCGGACGGGCGGCTCGCCCGAATGCGGGTCGAGGTCGATCTCGCGCATCGCGACGCGGATGCCGCTGCCGGTCTGGGTCGCGACGTGGATCTTGCGGCTGCCGCGGATCGGGCCGGTGGTGACGCCGATGGGGGTGGGGGTTTCGAATTTCGCGTCGATGTCGGCCATGTGCAGTCGCTCCGTTGTGATCGGAGCGAGAACGGATTCCGCGAGTGGAACGCCGACCCTCCCTCCGCCCGTATTACCGGGATCAGGTTCGACGGGTCGCGGGATGTTCCGCTCTCAACCTGTTTCCACACACAGGCTCCCCGGGGATGGCGCGGTTATAGGTCCCGGCCGGGCGATTGCCAACAACGGAAAAGGGCGGCGGACAGATTGATCCGAAACCGAGCGGTCATCTTGTTGGCGGCGGCGCGAGGTGGGACATTCGCGCCGAGGCATTTCTCGGGGGAGGGCGCGCGATGGAAGCGGAAGAACGGTCGAAACGGCTGATGGCGGGTGCGGCGCGGCTGCTCGTCGCGGCGCTGCTCGCCTACATGTTCGTCATCGTGCTGATGACGGCGTCGGCGCAGTCCGAGGTCGGGGTGCGGCTGAAGGCCGCCAAGGTCGACAATGTCGATTATGCCTCGGGCTATGCGCTGCTCGCCGACGCCGACGGAAAGCGGAAGGCGGCGGCGAAGAAGCGTGCCGAACGCGAGAGGCTGGCCATCGAATTTCGCAAGAGCGAGAAGGCCTATATTGCGGCCAACGATCATTATTTCGGGCTTGAGGAGCCGCTCCAATCGGTGCTCACCGAGCTCGCGAGGGCTGGTATATGCGACATCACGCGCGGCGACAAATTGAGCGTTTCGGCCGTGCGCATGGCTCTGACCCGGATGGAGAGCTGCGCGAACGAGCCGGGTGTGTCGCCGGCGTTGCGGCGCGAAGCCGAGCTGGTGTTGAAGGGCAAGGAGGCGCTGCTGGCGGCGAGCAAGACATGGCTCGAAACAAGGGTCGCGCGCGACGACGCTATGAAGGCGCTGGAGGAGGTCGATCAATATCTCGGCCGCGCCGACAAGGCCGAGGAGGCGGTCAAGGCGTTGCGCGCGCCCTTCTCCTCGATCGCGGTGCTGCGCGATTCGCTTATGCTCGGCGGCGGCCTGCTGGTGCCCTTGCCGCCCTCGCTGTTGCAGATCATCCTGTCCTTTTTTTCGGGCCTGTTCGGGGCGCTGCTGGTGACCTTGGTGCTGGCGGTCTATCCCAACAACGACCTTGGCATTACGACGCCCGGCGGCAATTATGGCGAGCGCATCCTGCTGGGCGGGCTGATCGCGGTGTGCGTGTTCGTCGTCGTCGGTGGCGGCGCCGCGGTGCTCGGGTCGACCAACAGCTTCGCTGACGGCACCGCCAACTACCAGGCGTTCAGCGCGATCGGGGTACTCGCGGGCATGTTCTCCGACCGGGTCGCCAAATGGCTTTCGGACCGCGCGACGCATTTTTACGGCGACAAGGCCAAGGTGGAGGCCGAAGCCGCGGCTAAGGCGGCGGCGGAAGCCGTGGCGCAGGCCAATTCCGAGGCGGCTGCCGACGCGAACGCCGATGCGGCCAATGCGCCGGGCGCTGCGCCGCCCTAGCGCAGCCCGCCCAGTTCGACGCTCCGCCCGTCGCAGCCATAATGGACCCAAGGCGGGAAGCGGGTCGCCTGGGGCTCGATCGTCCAGCCGTGGCCATAATGGTCGATGCGGAATTTGAGGCCGCCGACCATGACCTCGGCGCCGTCGGCGATGACGATGGTCGCGTCGGGGTCGTTCGCGGCGCCATAATAGCCGTTGCCGGTCATCGAGACGGGATGCGGGAGGCCGGGGACGAGGCGGTAGACGCTTGTCCCGTCGGCACCCGCGACGAAGCTGCTCGCTGGGGCGCCCGCGGGATCGTAGCGGTCCTGATCCTGAAAGGCGTGGGCGATGCGGAGGCGGACGATGGTTCCCGCCGCGACGGGACCGTCAACATAGGCGGTGACCTCGCGGTGGACATAGCGGCGGCTGGCCGCGAGGCCGAGCGGGTCGGCGACGAGCGACTGCGGCACGGCGAGGGTTTCGGAGCGTATGGGGCGCCGCGTCGGGACATGCATTGCGCTGTCCCCCGCGAAGATATCGATCCGCTCATAGGCGCCGTCGCCATCCATGTCGGCGAGGCAGGGCTGGACATAGGCGCCGGGGCCGCGCCGTTCGGGATCGGGGATTAGGCCGAAGGGCGGCCGCGCGAGCGGCAGGCAGAGTCTGCCCGGATCGCCTCCATGGTCGGGATCGAGCGGGGTGCCCGCCGGATAGACGAGACGCTCGGGGCCGGGGACGCGCAGCGCGCTGCCGAGCAGCCAGCCCTTGGTCGCGATCTGCACGACCTCGTGCGCGACGGGCATATGGTCGGCGATCGGAATCGGGTCGCGGGCGATGTCGACGATCGGGATCGGCGCGATGTGGACGCCGTTTTCGCGGGCGGCGTCGCAGGCTTCGGGCGCGGCGGCGGGCTGGGCGGCGCCGATGAGCAGCGGGACGGCGAAGGCGAGGGGCAGGCGCTGACGCATCGCCGCCCCGCTATCGTCTTCCGGTGCCCGATGCTGTGCCTGCCGTCACATGTCAGCCGGCCGGCGCTGAGCCCGGTGCCCAGCCCGGCGGGGCGAGGGTGAAGCCGGCGAAGTCGAAGCCGGGGACGACGAGGCAGCTGACCAGCGCCCAGCCGCTGTCGGCGTGCGCGGCCTGCCAGTGATGCGCGGGGATAAGTATCTGCGGCGCGTCGCCGGTCAGGATGTCGGGGCCGAGGCGGTGATGGGCGGGCGGGTCGGTATCGGTCGCGGCGAGCGACAGGGTGAGCGCGGCGCCGGCGTGCCACAGCCAGATTTCCTCGGCATCGACCTTGTGCCAGTGCGAGCTTTGTCCGGCTTCGAGCAGGAAATGGATCGCGGTACCGCTGGCGCGGCCGTCGGGACCGGGCGGGCCGCGCCAGGTCTCGCGGTACCAGCCGCCCTCGGGATGCGGGGCGAGGTTGAGCTTGGCGATAAGGGCGCGGGGGTCGGTCATGGGTGGTCTGTGCCGAACAGGTGATCGACGAGCGCGTCAATATCGGCGAGTTTGGCGAACCGCGATTTCGCCAGTTCGCGAATGGCGGGCCGCTGCGCTTTGAAACCGCCGCTGTTTCCCTTTGTATGCACCGCAATCTTGTCGCCGAGCGAAGGCATTTTTTCTCCGGGCGCTCCGCCGAACCAGCGATAATGGTCGATTTCGAGCGTGCGTGCATCATGCACGATGAGGACTACGCAGCTCGACGGTTTTTCTTCCAATCGCTGCTGTATCTTGAAGGAGTCGGCGGTGCCTTCGACGTGCATGGCCTTCAACTGGACATGCCGGGTTATTCCGCACGCTTCGAGGATCACGTCGTACCCGCTGTTGTCGACTTCGCTGTGCGATATAGCGAAAGCGAACTCGCCGCGTTTCCATAAGCAGCTTGCTACGTCGGCGAGGAAACGATGCTCCAAGACGCTTTCGCGGGTCGTCGAATAGGCCGAGAGGGCGTCGATCCAAAGGTCAGTCATGGTGCATTCTAGGCGCGGCTGGACTCGCCAAGCAAGCGTGGCATAGTCTTGCCGCAGACCCGCGAACGACGCGGGCGAAGGGAGAGCGATATGGCTTCGGTACTCGAAGACGCGCGGGCGATTGCGCCGGTCGATGTCAGCGACCTCGCGCTCTATACGGGCGACACATGGCGCGAGCCCTTTGCCCATCTGCGCGCCGCGATGCCGGTGAGCTGGTGTCCCGACAGTCCCTATGGCGGTTACTGGTCGGTGGTCAGCCATGCGCTCGTGCAGGCGGTCGAGCTGAACCCGACGGTCTTTTCCTCATCGTGGGAGAATGGCAATATCGTCATCGCCGACCCGCCGCCGCAGTCGAACCTGCCGAACTTCATTGCCGCCGACCCGCCAGTGCACACCGCGCAGCGCAAGGTGATCGCCCCCGCCTTCAACCCCAGCCAGATGGCCGAGCGCGAGAAAGTGGTGCGCCAGCGCACGCGCGAGCTGTTCGACGGGCTGCCGGTCGGCGAGAGCTTCGACTGGGTCGAGAGCGTGTCGGTGCCGCTGACGATCGGCATGCTGTGCATCCTGTTCGATTTCCCGTGGGAGGAGCGGCACGACCTCAAGCGCTGGTCGGATTATGGCGGTAACGTCTCGCCCGAGACCGCGACCGAGGAATATCGCGCGCAGTGGATGGCCGAGATGACCGCGATGCTCGCGCGCTTCGACGCCGAATTCGCCAAGCGCAAGGCGATGCCGCCGAGCGACGATTTGCTGTCGCGGATGGTGCACAGCGAGGCGATGGGCAGCCTGAACCCGATGGAGCGGCTCGCCAATATCGCGCTGCTGATCGTCGGCGGCAACGACACGACGCGCAATTCGATGAGCGGGCTGGTCGAGGCGCTGGATCGTTATCCGGGCGAACTCGACCGGCTGCGCGCCGACGCGTCGCTGATCCCCAATGCGGCGCAGGAGATCATCCGCTGGCAATCGCCGGTGACGCATATGCGGCGCACCTGCACCGAAGATGTCGAGCTGGGCGGGCAAAACTTGCGCAAGGGCGAGAAGGTCATCCTCTGGTACATCTCGGCGAACCGTGACGAGAGCGTGTTTCCCGACGCCGAGCGCTTCGACGTGCGCCGCGACAATGCGCGGCGGCATGTCGCGTTCGGGCACGGCATCCACCGCTGCGTGGGGGCGCGGCTCGCCGAGATCCAGCTCTGCACGCTGATCGAGGAGATCGTGACGCGCGGCATCCGGATCGAGCCGCAGGGCGAGGCCGAGCGGCTGGCGAGCCCGTTCCTGCACGGATTCGTCCATATGCCGGTGCGGATCGTGCCCGGCTGACGCTTCACTTTCCAAGTTGGAAAATTATCACTTGCCGAATCGGAAAGCGATGCCTATTGCTTTCCGTATTGGAAAGTGAAGGAGGCGTGTGATGAACCCGATCGAAGCTCAGGCGGCGCTCGACTCGATGGCCGAGGCGCGGCGCGAACTGGCGCGCAGCGGGCCGAAATATCCGCTGTGGCGGCACGCCGCCTTTGCCGCGGTGATGGCGGCGCTGGTGCTGGGGCAGGGGTTCGGCCTTCCCGGGCAGTTGCCGTTTCTTGTCCTGCCCTTGGCTGCGATCGCGTGGATCGTCGCCGACGATCGCAAGCGTTACGGCGTCTTCGTCTACGGCTATCGCAAGGGGCGGACGTTGCCGGTGACGCTCTTGCTGCTCGCGCTGATGCTCGGTGCGATGGGCGCGGAGATTTACGCGCGCTTCAACGATCTGGGCCTCGGCGTGAAGCTGGGGATCGCGGGCTTCGCCTTTGTCGTGGCGCTGGCGATGAGCCTGTGGTGGACGCGCGTCTATGACCGCGAACTGTTGAAGGGCGCGTGACGATGGACGGCATCGACATGCTGCTGCACGCGCCGGCGCGGCTGCAGATCGCGGCGCTGCTCAGCACGGTCAGCGACATGGAATTCGCCAGGTTGCGCGAACTGGTCAAGGTCAGCGATTCGGTGCTGTCGAAGCATCTCTCGGCGCTGAGCGATGCCGGCTATGTCCGGCTGAAGAAGGCGTCCGAGGGCGGGCGGCAACGCACTTGGGCCTCGCTGACCCGCGAAGGCGGAAAGGCGCTGGACCGCCACGTCGCGGCGCTGCGCGCGATCGTCGCCCATTTGCCGGCGGCCGCCGACTAGCCGCCGCCGGCTCCATTGCAGGATTGTAATGTTACGGACGCGCTGCCGCCATGATGGCTGTGCGATAGATGCCACCCTCTCCACAGGATGAAGGAAGGCTTATCATGCAGATGACCAAACTCGCGGCAATCGGCGCGGCAGCCCTGTTGGCGCTGTCGGGCACGGCCGCAACCGCGCAGAATGCGACACCTTTTTGCTCGAAGTCGGTGACCGACAATTGCATGCAACGCGAAGGCCATGCCGTCGCCGCGCATCGCGCGCCGGCGAGGCATCATGCCGCAGCCAAGCATCGCGTCGCGGCGAAGCATCACGCCGTGAAGCATCATGTCGCGAAGCATCGCGTCGCCGCGAAGCATAGCGCCGCGCCGCATCGCGCGGTCGCGGCAAAGGCCGTGCCGGCGCCCGCGCACAAGATGTGACCGTCGCCCGCGCGCCGCCGATCGAGCAGCGCGCGGGTCGCGTCGCGATCACGCCGCGGCGACGCTTTCGCGCGCGCCGGCCTGCCAGCGGGCGGCGGCCGCGGCGACGCGCCGGCCGAGCGAATGGGCGGTGGCGCGGTCGCCGGCTTTCGGGGTGACCTCGGCGCTGTCGTTCGCCGCCTGCGCCATCGCGCCGAGGAAGCTGCCGAGGCGGTTTTCGACGTCGGTCGCGGCGCTGGTGTCGTCGTTGTTGCCGGGATTCTGGCCGGTGCCGATCCACAGCATCGCATGCTGCGCCGCGAAGATGGCGAGCGTCGTCAGCGTGTTGAGCTTGTCGCCCGAGGGCGAGCCCGAGACGGTGAAGGCGGCGGCGAGCTTGTCCTTCCACTGCTTGGTGAAATAGACGGCGGCGCTGGCGTCCATGAACGCCTTCATCGGCGCCGAAACGGTGCCCATATAGGTCGGGGTACCGAAGATGAGCGCGTCCGATTCGGCGGCGATGGCGAAGAATTCGTCGAAGTTCGTCTGGCCGGGCTCGATCGCGAGCAGAACCGGGGTGGCGCCCGCGGCTTCGACGCCGCGCGCGACGTCGGCGGCGAGGACCGCGGTGTGGCCGAAGCCCGAATGATGGATGATCGCTACCTGGGTCATGTCTGTCGTCCTTTGCTGATGCCGGGAAGGGTCCCGGCGGCTTGCGCAACGGGAGATGATAGGGTAGGAACCAAAAGTGAAGTACGCACCTTGAGGTAACTATCGATATGAGTGTTCCGGACTGGGTAGGCAAAGTCGATCCGTGCGACGCGAATTGCCCGTCGCGCGAGATTCTCGACCTCGTCGGCGACCGCTGGAGCCTGCTGATCCTGTTGGTGATCGCGCAGGGCCACAGCCGCAACGGCGAGCTGAAACGGCGGGTCGGCGGGATCAGCCAGAAGATGCTGACGCAGACGTTGCGGGCGTTGGAGGCCAATGGGCTGGTCGAGCGGCACGATTTCATGACGGTGCCGCCGCATGTCGAATATCATCTGACCCCGCTCGGAGTGTCGCTCGGCGACGCGATGACGCCCCTTTTCGAATGGATCGAGCGCCAGTTCGGCGCGGTGCAGGCGGCGCGCGCGGCGTTCGCGGCGCGGCTGGCGGTGGCGGCATGACCCGGCCCGACCTGCCCGATGCCGACGCGCGCGCCGCCTATCGCAGCGAATTGCGCGGCATCGCCCGCGCCCCGCGCATGCTGGGCCTGGTCTTCGTCTTCGCCTCGCTGGGGTTATGGGCCTGGCCGCAGAACGGCGGGCCGCTGGTGCTGGGGCCGCTGTCGACCGAGACCTGGGGATGGATCTGCCTCGGCATCGGCTGGGCGGTGCTATTGTGGGTGATCGTCGCGCGCACGCGCCACAACAAGGAACGGTTGGGCGGCCCCGACGCCTAGCGCAGGAACGGCCCGCGCGCCCGCACCCGTGCCTGTCGTGCGGGGACCCCGGCCAGTTCGCGAAATTCGCGCGCCATATGCGCCTGGTCGGCGAACCCGCCGTCGGCGGCGTGGCCCGCGAGGCTCGTTTCGCCGGGGAGCGTCTCGAAGGCTTTCTGGAAGCGCAGCAGGCGCAGATAGGCGCGCGGCGCCACCCCGACATGCGCCGCGAACCAGCGCTGGAGCGCGCGCGGCGCCATGCCGGTGGTGGCGTTCATCGCGGCGACGGTCGGCGCGCCGATGATGGCGAGGCCGAGGACGCCAAGGTCCGTAGCGGCGGACAATCGCCGTTCGATGGCCTCAAAATCGGCGGCGGGACAGGCTTGCCACCGGCCGTAGATCTGGGCGAGCGGGGCGCCGCCGAGCGCGGTCCAAGCCCAGGGCCAGAGGCGTAGCGCCTCGAAAGCGGCGTCGCCGCTGATCGTGAACGCCTGCGGCCGGTCGACCAGCCCGACGACGAAATCCGCCGGCTGGTCGCCGTCCCAGCGCGACCGGCCACGGGTGCGGCGGATCAGCTCGATGCAGCCGTCGGGGGTCGCCTGCTGGGCGATCCACGCGTCGGGGTCGCCGCCGCCCGCGAGCGTCCAGCGTGCCTTGACCAGCCCGGCGAGCGTGGGGGGCGGGGCGAACTCGCGATAGTCCATGCGCGCTTTAGACGCTTTTTGTCGCATCGGTTCAAGACGCGCGGCGGCGGCGGCGGCAGACGGGGCCGGCGCCGAGGTGCGGCGGGGAGGAAGCGATGATGAAAAGCATGACGGCGGCGATGGCGGCGATGCTGCTGATAGCGGCGGCCCCGGGTTCGGCCCCGGCCGCCACGGTCGGCGATCTCGCGTGGATGGCGGGGGCGTGGGTCAGGGACGCGGGCGATGAATGGAGCGAGGAGAGCTGGTCGGACCCGCGCGGCGGGGTCATGATCGGCCACAGCCTGTCGGGGGCGGGCGACAAGGCGCAGGCGTTCGAATTCCTGATGCTGCAGCCGGGCACCGACGGCACGCCGACCTATATCGCGCGGCCCGGCGGCGGTTCGGCGGTGGCGTTCGCGCTGGCCGAGCATGGCGCGGCGCATGCGACCTTCGATAATGCCGCGCATGATTATCCGCAGCGCATCACCTATGCGCGCGACGGCGAAACGCTGACCGCGACGATCTCGCTGATCGACGGGTCGAAGGCGATGCGCTGGACCTACAAGCGGCGGTAGCTGAATCCTCCCTGTCGCGAAGCGATGGGGAGGTGGCAGCGCGAAGCGCTGACGGAGGGGCTATGACGTGGCGTTGCGGCCCCTCCACCATCGCCTTCGGCGACGGTCCCCCTCCCCATGGCTTCGCCACAGGGAGGATTTTAGACCGTCCGCCTTGCGAGCCAGACCCCTGCGACCATCAGTCCGATGCCCGCGACGCGTTTCAGGTCGATCGCCGAGCGCATCGCGCCGAACAGGCCGAAATGGTCGATCGTCGCGGCGCTGACGAGCTGGCCGACGAGGACGAAAAAGATCGCGTTGCCGACCCCGAATTTGGGCGCGATGAAGGTCACCGCGATCACGTAGAAAGCGACGAACAGCCCGCCGAAGTAGAATTGCGGCGGGATATCCGACGTGAAGCGGATCTGCCCGACCGAGCCGGTCATCAGCGCGCCGGCGGTCGCGATGAGGAAGGCGAGGCCGAACAGGATCATCGACGCCGCCATCGGGCTGCCGAGCCGCGTGCCGAGCCCGCCGTTGAGCGCGGCGAGGATCGGGATGCCGATCCCGGTGAGCAGCATGATCAGCGCGAAGGCGGGGGCGCTGTGGTTCGCGGTCATGGCTTGGCCGCCTTCGCCGCCTGCGCAGCGCGATAGTCGAGCACGGGCAGGCCGCCGATGCCCCAATTTTCGAGCTCGACCTCGTCGATCGTGACGACGGTGGTCGCGGGGTTTTTGTCGAGGACGCGCTGGAGCAGG
Organism: Sphingopyxis sp. EU05-FHT14B03; assembly: GCF_058790875.1. Classification (NCBI taxonomy): domain Bacteria; kingdom Pseudomonadati; phylum Pseudomonadota; class Alphaproteobacteria; order Sphingomonadales; family Sphingopyxidaceae; genus Sphingopyxis; species Sphingopyxis sp. EU05-FHT14B03. Next base: position 708,594 of record NZ_JBYTDC010000003.1, on the reverse strand, counting down.
TCGGTGACGCCGGCGATCAGTTCGGCTTTTTGTGCGGGCGTCGCGCCTTCGCGGGTGATCTTGATGTTCACAGTGGGCATGGCGTCTTCCTTTCAGGCGAACGGGGTCGCGAACTCGATACGGAGTCCGCCGGGCATCGCACAGATGAAATGATGCGTCGTCGCGCCCTCGCGGATCGGTTCGGGGTCGAATTCGATCCGGACGCCGGGATGGCCCTCGACGCGCGCGAGGACGGTGCGCAGCGTGGGCAGATCGGCGACCTGCAGCGCGAGATGGTGGAGGCCGACATTGGCGCGGCGGTCGAAGGGCGTCGCCGATGCCGGGTCGGCGACCTGCCACAGGGTGAGCAAAATGGTCCCGTCGGAGACGAAGATCGCGGGATAGTCGGGGCGTTCGGCGGCGACCGTGAAGCCGAGCGCGTCGACGAAGAAGTCGCGCGCCTCGGCGATGTCGCGCACCGCGAGGCCGATATGGTGGGCGCCCAAAGTGAGCGGGCGCGGCGAGGCTGTCGTCATTGTTCTTCCTTTGCGGAACGAAGCGCGGCGATTTCGGCGCGCAGCTGGTTGAGTTCGGCGGCCATCGGCTGGATCGCCGCCGAAATTTCGGCCTCGGTGAAGCGCGGGGTGATATGCTGCGAGCAATTCCATTCCCAGCCGACGACGTCGATCAGGAAGGCGCGCTCGGGCACCGCGCGATAGCCGGTGGGCATCAGCGAGGTGACCAGCTCGGGATCGTCGGCCAGCTCGACGCTGTGCGCATGGCCGATCAGCTTCAACCGGTCCTTGTTCGGATAGTCCATCAGGAACAGCGAGACGCGGTCGTCGTGCAGCAGGTTGGCGGTGCTGATATATTGCTTGTTGCCGCGATAGTCGGCGAAGCCGACCCGGTTGCCCGCGACAGGGCGCAGGAAACCGGCGGGGCCGCCGCGATGCTGCATATAGGGCCAGCCGTCGGCGGTGACGCTGGCCATGTAGAAGCTGTCGCGCAGGGCCATGAACGAGATTTCCTTGTCGGTCAGCGCATCGGGCGTGCCGTCGGCGCCCGCGTCGAGCTTGGCATAGGCGGCGCGCGAGCCGTGGATTTCCTGCAGCTTGCGGACGTCTTCGTTGAAGAGGGTGGTCCGGTAATTGCGTGCCATCGGTCGCCTCCTTTCGCCGCGCCGATCTAGGTCGTTGCCTGAATGGCGATAATCGGCGAAGATTGCAGAACTTCATTCCGGAAAATGGAATAATCGATGGACCGCTTGCTGACGCTGGAGATGTTCGTCGCCGTCGCGGGCGAGGGCGGCTTCGCCGCCGCGGCGCGCAAGCTGGGCCATTCGCCGCCCGCGGTGACGCGCGGCATCGCCGCGCTCGAGGACAGGCTGGGGACGAGCCTGTTCCACCGCTCGACCCGCGCGGTGGTGCTGACCGACGCCGGCGCGGCGTTTCTCGGCGAAGCGCGGCGCATCCTCGGCGACCTCGCGGGCGCCGAGCGCGCGGTGCGCGGTGCGGCGGCCGAACCGCGCGGCCAGCTGTACCTGACCGCGCCGGTGATGTTCGGGCGGCTGCATATGCTGCCGGTGGTGAGTGCCCTGCTCGCCGAACATGATGCGCTGACCGCGCGGATGATGCTGGTCGACCGCAACGTCCGGATCGTCGAGGAGGGGATCGACGTCGCGCTGCGCATCGGGCCGCTCGCCGATTCGGCGCTGAAAGCGGTGCGCATCGGCGCGGTGCGGCAGATGCTGGTCGCGAGCCCCGCCTATCTCGCGCGGCAGGGCGCCCCGGCGGTGGTCGGCGACCTCGCCGATCATGCGCTGATCGCGATGGACGGGCCGCGCGCAGGTGGCGAATGGCAGTTCGCCGGCACGCGGCTGAAGCTCGAGGCGCGGCCACGGCTGGTGGTCAACACCGTCGACGGCGCGATGGCGGCGGCCGAGGCCGGCGTCGGGATCGCGAACCTGCTGAGTTATCAGGTGATGGACGCGGTCGACGCGGGGCGGCTGATATCCTTGCTCGCCGGTGATCAGCCGCCCGCGCTGCCCGTCCACCTGCTGTTCGAACCGTCGCGCGCCGCGCTGCCGTCGGTGCGGCTGTTCGTCGCGGCGATGAAGGCGCGGCTGCGGATGGCGGGGCTGGCCTGACGCGTCAGCCGATCATCGTGAAGGCGATCCAAACCCCGCCGACCAGCGCGAACAGCGAGCCGAGGCCGACAAACAGGCCGATGAAGCAGCCGTTGCGCATCGGCGCCCATATCATGACGTCATGGGGATCGTCGGGGTTGTAGCGGACGCGCATGATGCTGCCGACCGGTTTTGGGTGGTTGGTCGACAGGTTGTCGGGGATCTGCTTCGTTACCCCCGCGAGCCGATATTCGATCGTCGCGGTGTGCATCAGCGTGCGGTCGCCGTCGCTGTCGTTGCTCCAGTGGCTGTCATGGCCGACGATCCGCCCCTCGACCTCGTGCCAGCGGCGGCCGCGCATTTCCTTTTTCGCCATGGCGAGGCCGATGCTCGCGAACAGCAGGCCGATCCCCGCGAAGAACCACGGGATCAGACGCAATATCTGCTCTTCTGCCACTTCGCTTCCCCCCGGAACGAAGATGGGGACGGACGGGTCCCCGTCTAGAATTGATAGGCGAGGCCGATGCCGCCGAGCCACTGGTCGGCGCTGCCCGCGTCGGCGACGATCGGCGAATCGGCGTAGCGGCCGAGCATTCGGCCATATTGGGCGCCGCCGATCAGCACGAAGCCTTTGCGCAAATCGCCCGACAGGCCATAGGCGCCGGCGAGGCCGATCGTATATTTCCCCGCGGTGACCTTGTTCCCCGCGCCGGTGTAGACGGGCAGGCCGCTCGCGGCGCTGCCGATTGGGTCGACGTCGAAATAATAGCGGCCGAAACCCTTGCCATAGACGTTTACCGATGCCGAGACGCCGATGAAGGCTTGTTTCGACAACGGGGTGCCATAATCGATGGTCGGCGAGACGACCCAGCTGCCATGCTTGCCCGAAATGTCGGCGAGCCCGACGACGCGGAAACCGACCTGGTCGTAACCGCTGGTGACGATGCCGGTGTGGGTGACGCCCGCCGACAGGCCGAGTTCGACCGCCATCTTCTTTTCGCCGAGCGCCTCGACCTGGGCATCCTTGATGCGGCCGGTGCGGTCGCTGCGCAGGTTGATGATCGGGCCGAATTTCAGGTCGGTCTTTTGCCCGCGCTTCTGGCGGATCAGGTCGACCTGCAAATTGGTGCCGCGGGTCGAGAAGGAAAAGCCGCTGAGCCGGCCGCGCACGTAGAAGGCGGGCAGGACGACGCGGTCGTCGGAACCGTTGTAGCTCGGCGCGGTGATCACTCCGCCGGCCACAGAAATATAGTCGCGCGACCATTTGCGGTCGCTGTCGTCGCCTTCGGGCGAGGCAGCGGGGAGCAGGATCGCCTCGTCGATGTCGCGGTCCTGCAGATAGGCGGTGGGCGTGGTGCGGGGCACCGGGCGGCCGGGCGCGATCTCGGCGCTCAGGCCTGCGAGGTCATAGCCGAGCGCGGGGCCGTCCATCGCCTGGGCAGGGGCGGCGCCGCAAAGCAGCAGCGCCGGAAGCGCAAGGCGGGGGAGAAAGGCGGGCATCGGCATAAAGCGTTAGGTTCCTATGGTCTTGCCCCTCGTGCAGGGGGTGTATGCGAAGGATGGGGGCTTGGAAAGACAGAGACTTGCCGACGGGGGATTTAGTTCCCATGCAGCGTGTCATGGCCTGCAATCATTACAATCCCGCGCCCGATGTTGCGCGGCGCGACATAGGCGCCGACGCCATGGCTGTCCCGTTGTTCCGTCGTGACGTCACCGAAAGAACATGGGCATGAGCCGGATCCCGCGGTTCATCGGCTATGCGCTGATGGCTGGCGCCGCCGGGCTTGCGCTGATCGAGCGGCGCGGCATGGTCGCCAGCGTCGGGCCGCTGCCGGTCATCGCGGTCGTGCTGTTGCTCGGTATGGTCGCGGTGATGCTGGTGTTCACCGACCTGATGGTGCGCGGGCTCTATGCGCAGGTCGACGTCGCGAAACGGGTGGCGCCGCCGGCTGATGGCGCCGAGGATACCGACGCCAAGTAGGATGCAGGGAAGGACCGCCCTCTCTGGGGAATGGCGTATTTTGGCAGCCGCGCAGCGGCTGACGGAGGGGCGGACGCGGTCAGGCGGCGTACAGCGTCGCCGGTTCAGTTCGGCGCCGGGCAGCGCGAGCGGTCGCCCTTGTTGCAGGCGTCGATGTCGGCATTGGCCTTGGCGACGCGCGCGACCTCGGCCTGGTGCGCGGCGACGGCGGCGCGATAGTCGGCCTGCTGCTTTTCATAATCGGCCTGTTTCTTGTTGAAGTCGGCCTGTTTGCGTTCGAAATCGGCGACCTTTTCGGCCTGGATACGCCGCGCCTCGGTGTCGGCCTTGAGCCAGGCGGCGGCGGCGGCATTCTGCTCTTCGTTGAGATGGCCCGTTTCGGACGGGGGAATGTCGACGGCCACCGGGCCGGCGGGTTTTGCCGGTGTCGCAGCGACCGGTTTCGGGGTCGCAGGGGCCGGTTTGGCGATCGAACCGCCGCGGCTTGCCATATGCTGGCCGCGCAGCCGGTCCGACTGGCCGGCGTCGCAACTGCTCGGCTGCTTGCCATTCCAGTTGTTGCAGCCGTTGACGAAGGTCACCGGCTGGTCGGGGTCGAGTTCGTCATATTCGTCGGCATCGACATCATAATAGGCGTTATAGCCGACCGGACCGTTCAGCACGCCGCGGTCGGCGGTGCCGATGAAGCGTTTGGAGAAAAAGTCGCCGGTCTCGTCGAGGTCGATGTAGAGCGTGCCGGGTCCGCTGATCAGCCCGTCGGCGTCGCAGCCGCCCTTCCATTCGATCAGCGCCACGCCGCCGGACCCGTAACGTTCCTTGACGGTCTTCGTCCCCGCCGCGTCGAGCCCCATCGCGCCGTGATTGACGATCATCATGCACTGGCCGGTGCCGTTTCTGACCTTTTTCAGCGACCAGCTGGCGCCGGCATAGGGGCCGGCAAAGGCATCGTCGGTGCCGCTCTGCGCCGCGGTGATCACCGGCGTCAGGAACAGCGCCGCCGCCGCGGCGGCGGCCGCGCCGATCATCGAAACCCGTGTCTTGCCTGCCGTCATGTCCCGATCCCTTTCGCCGCGCCGTGTCGGCGGGTGCCGCCGCAAATCTGAGGCGATCGGCGCGCGAAATGCAACTCGAAACAAATTGGCGCCCCCCGCGTACGCGGTGGACGGAGGCCCCCGGCGCGCGCCCTTTTCGTTCGACACTATCGGCACTTGCCAGTATGACCGGGCGATGACCGATCGCCCGCAAACACCGCTGCTCGACACGGTGGATGTCCCCGCCGACCTCCGCAAGCTGAAGCCCGAAGACCTCCGCCAGTTCGCCGACGAACTGCGCGCCGAGATGATTTCGGCGGTGGGTACGACGGGCGGGCATCTGGGCTCGGGGCTTGGCGTCGTCGAGCTGACCACCGCGCTCCATTATGTGTTCGACACGCCGCGCGACAAGATCGTCTGGGACGTCGGCCACCAATGCTATCCGCACAAGATCATCACCGGGCGCCGCGACCGGATCCGCACGCTGCGCACCGGCGGCGGGTTGTCGGGCTTCACCAAGCGTAGCGAGAGCGAGTACGACCCGTTCGGCGCCGCGCATAGCTCGACCTCGATCAGTGCCGCGCTCGGCTTTGCGATCGCTAACAAGCTCAAGGACGAACCCGGCCGCGCGATCGCGGTGATCGGCGACGGGTCGATGTCGGCGGGCATGGCCTATGAGGCGATGAACAACGCGGCAGCGGCGGGAAACCGGCTGATCGTTATCCTCAACGACAATGACATGTCGATCGCGCCGCCCGTCGGGGGGCTCTCGGCCTATCTGGCGAAGCTGGTGTCGTCGCGGCCGTTCGTCGAGCTGCGCGAAATCGCGCGGCGCTTTGCGCGCAAATTGCCCGAGCCGCTGCACAAGGCGGCGAAGAAGACCGACGAATATGCGCGCGGCATGGCGATGGGCGGGACGCTGTTCGAGGAACTCGGCTTTTATTATGTCGGGCCGATCGACGGGCATAATCTCGACCATCTGATCCCGGTGCTGGAGAATGTGCGCGACAGCGACCATGGCCCGGTGCTGATCCATGCGGTGACGGTGAAGGGCAAGGGCTATGCCCCTGCCGAGGCCGCTGCCGACAAATATCATGGCGTCCAGAAATTCGACGTGATCACCGGCGAGCAGGCGAAGGCGCCGCCGGGACCGCCGGCGTATCAGAATGTGTTCGGCGAAACGCTGGCGAAGCTCGCCGACACCGACCCGCGCATCGTCGCGATCACCGCGGCGATGCCGTCGGGCACGGGGGTCGATAAATTCGCCAAGGCGCATCCGACCCGGACCTTCGACGTCGGCATCGCCGAACAGCATGCGGTGACCTTTGCCGCCGGATTGGCGGCGCAGGGGATGCGGCCGTTCTGCGCCATCTATTCGACCTTCCTCCAGCGCGCTTATGATCAGGTCGTCCATGACGTCGCGATCCAGAATTTGCCGGTGCGTTTCGCGATCGATCGCGCGGGGCTGGTCGGCGCCGACGGATCGACCCATGCGGGGTCGTTCGACGTCACCTATCTGGCGACCTTGCCCAATTTTGTCGTGATGGCGGCGGCCGACGAGGCCGAACTGGTCCATATGACCTATACCGCCGCCGAATATGACGATGGGCCGATCGCGTTCCGCTATCCGCGCGGCAATGGCACCGGGGTGGCGTTGCCCGAAGTTCCCCAAAAGCTGGAGATCGGCAAGGGGCGCGTCGTGCGCAGTGGCAAGACCGTCGCGATTCTGTCGCTCGGCACAAGGCTCGCCGAGGCGCTGAAGGCGGCGGACACGCTCGAAGCGCGCGGGCTGTCGACCAGCGTCATCGACCTGCGCTTCGCCAAGCCGCTCGACGAGGAACTGATCCGCAAGACGCTCGCGAACCATGAGGTGTGCGTGACGATCGAGGAGAACAGCGTCGGCGGACTCGGTGCGCATGTGCTGACCCTGGCAAGCGACGAGGGGCTGATCGACGCGGGGTTGAAGCTGCGCACGATGCGCCTGCCCGACGCCTTCCAGGACCAGGATTCGCCCGACAAACAATATGACGCCGCGGGGCTCAACGCGCCGCAGATCGTCGATACCGTGCTGAAGGCGCTGCGCCACAACAGCGCGGGCGTCGAGGAGGCGGGGGTTCGGGCTTGAGCGGCTGGTGGTTCGCCGCCGGCTGCGTCGCCCTGTTCCTGATCTATTCGCTCATCGCCGCGCGCCGTGACAAACGGCAGGCGGCGGCGCTGGCGGCCCGGCGCGACAATGTCGGGCGCGAACGGTTCATTGCCATGCTGGCCGGCGATTGCGAGCGCGACGTGGCGGAGTTCCTCTGGGATGAGCTGCAGCCCGAATGGGCCTATTGGCCCGTGGGGCTGACCCCGCATCCCGACGACGATTTCCTGAAAGACCTGCCGATCGACGATGAGGAGCCGCAGGACTGGCTCGAGCATTATTGCAACAGCCGCGGCCTCGACTGGAAACGCTGGGCGAATTGGGACCGGAGCCAGCCGACAACGGTCCGCAATTTCGCGCGCTGGCTTTCCAAAGGGCAAGCGTCGCTGGTCGAGATTGCCGCATGAACTTCTTCAACCTCCTGCAATCGCTCGACGAGCTTCTGTACGAGGTGATGTCGTGGCTGGTCTTCTATCCGGTCACCCTTTGGCGGGTGCTCGTGCACCCGCTCAAGATGATGGATTATTCGGACGTCGAGCAGGGCGATGTGTCCGACCAGCAATATACCGACACGCTGAGCCCGCCTTTGTTCCTGCTGTTGTCGCTCATCCTTGTCCACGCCGCCGAGATCGCGCTGGTCGGCACCGACGCGGTGGTGGCGAGCAAGGTCGGGCTGTCGGCCTTCGTCAGCAACAACACCGACCTGATCATCCTGCGCATCGTGCTGTACAGCCTGTTCCCGGTGATGATGGCGACGCGGATGGTGCGCGCACGTGGGCTGCAGGTCGATCGCGCGACCCTGCGCGCGCCCTTTTACAGCCAATGCTATGTCGCCGCGGTGCTCGCGATGATGCTGGGAATCGCGGTGATCCTGATCAAGCAGGGCCATGACTGGTCGGTGCTCGCGGGCGGCGCGCTCGCGCTGTTCGGGCTTTTGTGGTTCGGTTTCCTGCAGACCGCGTGGTTCAACCAGCACCTGCAATGCGGCCGGCTGCGCGCCTTCGGCCATGCATCGCGCGCGATGGTCGAAAGCCTGGCCGCGATGTTCGTCCTGTCGAGCCTGTTCAGCTGATCGATACCGGATTTTCTTCGTGCCCTTGCGTGAGGCTCGAAAATCTCACGCAAAGGCGCAGAGAACGCAGAGATAGGAATTGGGCGGCTTTAGCCGCCCTTTTTCATCCCCTTTTCTCTGCGTTCTCTGCGCCTCGGCGCGAAAATCTTGGAGCCTTACGCTCCCGGAATCGCCGCCTGCGCGTCGCGACCGTCGCCTTCGGGCGAGACGAGGATGTCGCGGGTGACGAGGCCCTTGTCGACGACCTCGGTGGTCGGGCTGCCGACCTGGCTGCGGATGCCGGGGTCGGCGCGGGCGCCGTCGGCGCTGCCGATGACGGCGCTTTCGGTCGTGCTGCGCGGGGCGGGGCCGCCGAAGAGGGTGCGGAGCGTCTGTTCGGCGGTGGTTTCGCCGCCGGGACGCGCGGCGCCCGGCGCGGGCGGGACGAGCGAATAGTCGGGCGGCACGATCAGCGGTGCCTGGCGCGACACGCGCATTTCGTCGGGACGGTCGCGGCTGAACAGATTGTTCGACCCGCAGGCCGACAGCGTCGATGCGGCCAGGGCGGCGGCAAGAATGGCGGTGGTCCGGTTCACTTGAAAATCACTCCTGTACGCCCCGTTTAATCGGCGGCGGGCTGGTCGCCCGCCTTCGGGGCCTTTTCGCCCAAGAGCAGCGCGCGCGCAACCAGCAAAAGCACCCCGATGGTGATGCAGGCATCGGCGACGTTGAAGATGAGGAAGGGGCGGAAATCGCCGAAATGCAGGTCGGCGAAGTCGACGACATAGCCGAAGCGGACGCGGTCGACGATATTGCCGAGCGCGCCGCCGAAGATCAGCGCCAGCGCGAAGACGTCGCCCTTGGCCTTTTCGCGGGTCATCCAGATCAGCACCGCGCTGGCCACCGCGGCGGTGACCGCGACGAGGACCCAGCGCATCGTCGCTCCGCCGTCGGCGAACAAAGACAGCGAGATGCCGGTATTCTCGGCCCAGGTCAGGCGGAAGATCGGCAGGATGTCGATCACGCGTTTCGCCTCGAGCGAGAGCGGGGTGATGACGATCCACTTGCTGATCTGGTCGAGCAGGAAGGCGACGGCGGCGATGATCAGGCCGAACTTCAGGTGCGGCGAACGGGTGCTGGACATGGCTTAGCTCAATACCGTGTCGCAGCGATTGCACAAGGCGCCGTCCTCGACCACCTCGGGCAGGTGGCGCCAGCAGCGGCCGCATTTGTGGTTTTCGGTGCGGGTGACGGAAAGCGTTTCGCCCGCGCGGGCAACCGACACGATGAACACTTCCTCCAGCGCGGTCGCGTCTAGCGTCGGATCGGGAATCGTGACCTCGGCTTCGAGGCTCGATCGGATCGTCTTTTCGCGGCGATAGGGTTCGATCGCCTCGGTCACCGCCTCACGCTGGCTGCGGACGCCCCCCCATTTGGTCGCGAGCGCGGCATCGTTCCAGCTCGCGTCGACACTCGGCCACTCCAGCAGATGCACGCTGCTCGCATCGGGATAGCGCGTGCCCCACACTTCCTCGCTGGTGAACACCAGCACGGGCGCGGCGTAGCGGACGAGCGCGTGGAAGAGGATGTCGAGCACGCTGCGGTATGCGCGGCGCGTGTCGGTGCCGAGCGGCGCGGCGGGGCCGAGGTCGCAGTAGAGGACGTCCTTGCGGATATCGAAGTAGAAAGCCGACAGGTCCTCGTTGCAGAAGTCCGACAGCAGGCGCGTGTAGCTGTTGAAGTCGAAATCCTCGACCGCCTGCGCCATCCGCTTGTCGAGGTCGGCGAGCAGGCTGAGCATATAGCGTTCGAGTTCGGGCATCGCCGCGACGTCGGCGACGCGCTCTTCCGCGGTGAAGCCGTCCAAAGCGCCGAGCAGGTAGCGGAAGGTGTTGCGCAGCTTGCGATATTGGTCGGCGACGCCCTTGAGGATTTCGTCGCCGATGCGGTGGTCCTCGGTGAAATCGACCGACAGAGCCCACAGGCGGATGATGTCGGCGCCGTTGGTCTGCATCACCTTGACCGGATCGGTGGTGTTGCCGACCGATTTCGACTGTTTGAGGCCCTTGCTGTCCATCGTGAAGCCGTGGGTCAGCACCGCCTTGTACGGCGCCTGCCCGCGCGTGCCGCAGCTTTCGAGCAAGGACGACTGGAACCAGCCGCGATGCTGGTCGCTGCCCTCGAGATAGAGGTCGGCGCTGTGGGTGCCGCCGTCGTGGCGGACGAGCGCCGGCCAGCGGCCGCTCTCCAGAACAAAGGCGTGGGTGCAGCCCGAATCGAACCAGACGTCGAGGATGTCGACGATCCGCTCGTAATCGGCGGCGTCATAGGCGTCGCCCAGATACTCCTGCGCGCGCGCGTCGGACCATGCATCGACCCCGCCCGCCTTCACCGCCGCGACGATGCGGTCGTTGACTTGCGGGTCGTTGAGATAGTGGCCGGTCTTGCGATCGACGAAGAGGGTGATCGGCACGCCCCAGGCGCGCTGGCGCGACAGCACCCAGTCGGGGCGGTCCTTGACCATTGACCCGATGCGGTTGCGGCCCTTTTCGGGGACGAAGCGCGTGTCGTCGATCGCCTGCATCGCCGCCTGCCGCAGCGTCGGCGCGGCGCAGAGATCCTCTTCATGCGGGTTGATCGCGCCGCCTTCGGATTCCCAGCGCTGCTCGCGCGGCGCCTTGGGCTCGATATGCGTCATCACCCGGTCCATCGGCACGAACCATTGCGGGGTGCAGCGATAGATGACCTTCGCCTTCGACCGCCAGCTGTGCGGATAGCTGTGTTTGTAATCGGCCGAGGCCGCGAGCAGCCCGCCCGCGTCGCGCAGGTCGGTGCAGATCGGGCCGTCGGGGGCGTTGAACTTGGGGTTGATCACCGATCCCTGACCGCCGAGCCAGCCCCAGTCTTCTCGGTACTTGCCGTCGCCCTCGACGGCGAACACGGGGTCGATGCCGTTCGCCTTGCACAGGTCGAAATCATCCTCGCCATGGTCGGGCGACATATGGACGAGCCCGGTGCCGCTGTCGGTGGTGACGAAATCGCCCGCAAGGAAGGGGCGCGGGCGCGCGAAAAAGCCGCCGAGATGGTGCATCGGGTGACGGGCGATGGCGCCGGCGAGGTCGGCGCCTTTATACCCGCCATCCGCATGCAAGATTAGATCGGCACTCAGCGCGGCATCATCCTTGCCATCCCCGACGGGGATCGCAGCGACGTTGCTTTGGCCTGCGTTGGGGAATGCCCGGGCGAGAAATGTCGGAACCAGTTCGGTGGCCACCAAAAGTCGTTTGCCGTCTACCTCAACCAATGAATATTCGACCTCCGGCCCATAGGCCAAAGCCTGGTTGACCGGGATCGTCCATGGGGTCGTCGTCCAGATCACCGCATGCGCGCCGACCAGCTCCGCGATCGGGCTTTCGACGATCTCGAACGCGACATCGATCTGCGTCGAGACGATATCCTCATATTCGACCTCGGCCTCGGCGAGCGCGGTCTTTTCGACCGGCGACCACATCACCGGCTTGGCGCCGCGATAGAGCATGTCGTTGGCGGCGAATTTGAGCAGCTCGCGCACGATGGTGGCCTCGGCCTCATAATCCATCGTCAGATACGGATGGTCCCAGTCGCCGCCGATGCCGAGGCGCTTCAGCTGCTCGCGCTGGGTGTCGACCCAATGCTGCGCATAGGCGCGGCATTCGGCGCGGAATTCCTCGACCGGAACCTCGTCCTTGTTGAGCTTTTTCTTGCGATACTGCTCCTCGACCTTCCACTCGATCGGCAGGCCGTGGCAGTCCCAGCCGGGGACGTAAGGCGCGTCCTTGCCCTTTAGTGTTTGCGTGCGGACGACCATATCCTTGAGGATATGGTTGAGCGCATGGCCGATGTGCATGTCGCCATTGGCGTAGGGCGGGCCGTCGTGGAGGATGAACTGATCGCGGCCCTTGCGGCTTTCGCGAATCTGGCCTTCCAGATTGCCCTCGACCCATTTCGCCAGAATCAGCGGTTCCTTCTGCGGCAGGCCGGCCTTCATCGGGAAGTCGGTCTTGGGCAGGAAGACGGTGTCGCGATAGTCGCGGGTTTCGGGCGCGGGCGTGCTGTCGGTCATGGGGGCGGCGCTTAGCGCAGATTCGCGTGGGAGCAAAGACAATGGGCGCTGGCATCTTGAGGAAGAAGGGGTTCACGCGAAGACGCGAAGACGCGAAAGAAAAAGTTTCGCGCAGAGAGCGCAGAGAGCGCAGAGAAATAGGGAGAAAGGGCGGCGAAGCCGCCAATCATTCTTCTTCGCGCCTTCGCGGCTTCGCGTGAACCGTTTTTCTCTGCGTCCTCTGCGTCTCTGCGCGCATTGTCTGCCTTAGAGGTGCGCGAGCAGGTCCCGCGCCGCGTCGCAATCCGCCGCGATCTGCGCCATCAGCGCGTCCATCCCGTCGAACTTCGCTTCCGGACGGATGAAAGCGTGGAAGGCGACGTCAATTTCCTGCCCGTACAGGTCTTCGGCGAAATCGAAGAAATGCGGTTCGAGCAGCTCCTTCGGCGGGTCGAAGCTGGGGCGGATGCCGAGATTGGCGGCGCCTTTCAGGATGCGTCCATCGGGAAGCCGCCCGGTGACGGCGTAGATGCCGTAGCGCGGGCGGAGATAAGACCCCATGTCGATATTCGCGGTCGGGAAGCCAAGCAGGCGGCCGTTCTTGTCGCCGTGCTGGACGATTCCGCGCACTATGAACGGCCGGGTGAGCAGGCGCGCGGCGGTGGCGCAATCGCCCGCGTGCAGCGCGTCGCGGATGCGGCTCGACGAGATGACCTCGTCGGCGTCGTCGACCGGCGAGACCATTTCGGTGAAGAAGCCAAGGCGGCGGGCGTGGTCGGCAAGCGTCACGACATCGCCGCCGCGGCCCTTGCCGAAGACGAAGTCGGCGCCGGTGACGACCCCGGCGGCGCCATAGCGGTCGAGCAGCAGGCCGGTGATGAAATCCTCCGCCGTCGTACCCGCGAGCGCGGCGTCGAAGGGCAGGACGAGCATCGCGTCGGCGCCGGCGGCGGCGAACAGCGCCTGCCGCTGGTCGAGCGTGGTGAGGCGGAAGGGGGCGGCGTCGGGCTTGAAGAAGCGCACCGGATGCGGGTCGAAGGTCGCGACGATCGCCGGGCGGCCCTCGTCGCGCGCATGGCGGACAGCGCGGCCGACGACCGCCTGATGCCCGGCGTGGAAGCCGTCGAAATTGCCGAGCGCGATGACGCCGCCGCGCAAATCGCCCTCGATCCGCTGGTGGCCGTCGAGGCGGATCATAGCGCGGGCGGGGTGAGCGGGACGAGCCCCGCGCTGAGTACGCGGATCGCGTTGCCGCCCATCGCGGCGCGAATTTCGTCGTCGGTGAAGCCCGCGTCGATCAGCGCCTGCGTCACCTGGACGAGGTGCGAGGTGTCGAAGCGGACGGTGGTCGCGCCGTCATAGTCGCTGCCGAGCGCGACATATTGGATGCCGACGAGGTCGCGGACATGCTTCATCGCCTTCGCGATGCTCGCGGGCGAGGTGTCGCAGACGGCGGCGTCCCAATAGCCGATGCCGATCAGCCCGCCGGTCGCCGCGACGCCGCGGATCTGCGCGTCGTCGAGATTGCGGTTGACCTGGCACGTCGCCTGCACCCCGCCATGGCTGGAGACGACCGGGCGGCGCGCCATTTTGAGGATGTCGGCGACGCACGCCTTGCTGCAATGCGCGACATCGACGATCATGCCCTTGGCTTCCATCGCCGTGACGACCCGGCGCCCGAACGCGGTCAGCCCGCCCTTCTTGAGCCCGTGCATCGACCCCGCGAGGTCGTTGTCGAAGAAATGGGTGAGCCCCGCCATGCGGAAACCCGCGGCGTAGAGCTTGTCGAGATTGGCGATGTCGCCTTCGAGGACATGCAGCCCCTCGACGCTGAGCATGACGCCCCGGCCGGTCGGATGGTCGGGGATCACCTCCTTGTTCAGCCCGTCGAGGCCGCCGGGCGCGGTCACGAGATACCATGGCGGGCGATTGCCGATCGCCTCCTGTTGCTCGGCCAGCGCGCGTTTCAGCTTTTCCGAATGCCAGAGCGAGCGCTCGAGCAGCGAATTCCACGTCCGCACCGGCTGGAGCTGCGCGATGACGAGGCCGGTGATATTGTCGGTGTCGGCGCCATTGGCGTCGTAATTCTGGCCCTTGGGCGATTTGGTGGTGCTCGCCAGGACCTGCAGCGCGACATTGCCCTCTTCGAGCCGAGGAAAATCCATATGGCCACGATCCGCGCGGTCGAGGATGCTGCGTTTCCACAGCAAGGTGTCGCTGTGCAGGTCGACGATCGTCAGCGTCTGGTGCAGCGTCTTGGCGCGTTCGCTGACGACTGGCAGCGGTTTGCCGTCGATCTTGTTCATGCCGCGCTCGAGAATGCCGGGGGCGAGGGCGAAGAAAGCGAGCGCGGCGAGCGCGACGACGAGCAATAGGCCGGTAAGCCAGCGACGCATCAGCGCTTCCTCGTGAAGGTGACGAAACTATAGGCGGGGCGGCCCGCGTCGTCGGCGGGATGATTTTCGCGCGCCGCTTCGTGCCAGTCGGCGGGGTCGGGATAGGGGATGCTCGCGTCGCCCGACGGTTCGAGCGCGACTTCGGTGAGCTCGATGCGGTCGGCGAGGGGCAGGAACATCGCATGGATTTCGGCGCCGCCGATCACCATCACCTGCGGCGCGTTGGCGCTGCGCAGCGCCGCCTCGACCGATGCGACGGGTTCGGCGCCGTCCTCCTGCCAGTCGGGGTCGCGGGTGAGGACGATGTGGCGGCGGCCCTCGAGAATCGCGGGCAGGCTGTCGAAGGTCTTGCGCCCCATGATCATCGGGCGGCCCATGGTGAGCTGCTTGAAGCGGCGGAGATCGGCGGGCAGGTGCCAGGGCATCTTGCCATCGGCGCCGATGACGCCGTTCGTCGCGCGCGCGACGATCAGGGTGATTTCGGGGTGGTTCATGCGGGTTCCGTGCCGACCCAGGTCGCGTGGCCGAGCTTGCGCCCGGCGCGGACTTCGGCCTTGCCATAATGGTGGAGGTGGCAGCCGGGTTCGGCGAGCAAGGCGGGCGCGTCGTTTATGCCGGCGCCGATCAGATTGCGCATGACGACGGGCAGCCGCGGGCTGGCGGTGTCGCCGAGCGGCAGCCCGGCGATCGCGCGGATGTGGTTTTCGAACTGGCTCGTCACCGCGCCCTCGATGGTCCAATGGCCGCTGTTGTGGACGCGCGGCGCCATCTCGTTGAAGACCGGGCCCTTTTCGGTCGCGAAAAACTCGCCGGTGAGGACCCCGACATAATCGAGTTCGGCGGCGATCGCCGCCATCAGGTCGCGGGCTTCGGCCTGCTGGTCGAGGACGATCGGTGGCGGCGGCACGGTCGAGGTGGCGAGGATGCCGTCCTCATGGACATTGACCGGGCTGTCCCAGAAGCGTGTTTCGCCATCGATGCCGCGCACCATCAGCACCGAAAATTCATGGTCGAAGGCGACGAAGCCTTCGAGCACCGCGGCGTGACGGTCGATCGCGTCCCACGCGGCGTCGGCGTCTTCGGGGGTGGCGAGGCGCGCCTGACCCTTGCCGTCATAGCCCATGCGCACGGTCTTGAGGATCGCGGGGGTGCCGATCGCGGCGACCGCGGTATCGAGCGCGGCGCGGTCGGGGGCCGCCGCGAAGGGGGCGGGGCGGCCGCCAAGGCCCGCGACGAAGTTTTTCTCGATCAGCCGGTCCTGCGCGATTTCGAGCGCGTCGGCGCCGGCGCGCACCGCGACATGGCCCGACAGGAACCGCAGCGTGTCGACCGGGACATTTTCGAATTCGAAGGTGACGACGTCGCAATGCGCCGCGAAGGCGGCGAGGCGCGATTCGTCGTCCCACGCGGCTTGCGTGTGCTGCGCCGCGACCTGTGCGGCGACGCTTTCGGCGTCGGGGGCATAGATATGCGTCTTGTAGCCGAGCTGCGCGGCGGCGACGGCGAGCATGCGGCCGAGCTGGCCGCCGCCCAATATGCCGATGGTCGAACCGGGTGGCAGCAAGCGCTCAGCCCTCGCGCACAGGGATCGGGGCGACGCCTTCGGACTGCGCGGCACGCCAGGCGTCGAGCTTTGCCGCGAGGCCGGCATCGGTGTTCGCGAGCAGCGCGGCGGCGAACAGCCCGGCGTTGGTCGCCCCGGCCTTGCCGATCGCGAAGGTCGCGACCGGAATGCCGCCGGGCATCTGGACGATCGAATAGAGGCTGTCGACGCCGTTCAAGGCCGCCGACTGGACGGGGACGCCGAGCACCGGCACGCGCGTCATCGACGCGACCATGCCGGGCAGGTGCGCGGCGCCGCCGGCGCCCGCGATGATCGCTTTCAGCCCGCGCGTCGCGGCGCTTTTGGCATAGGAAACAAGGCGGTCGGGGGTGCGGTGGGCCGAGACGATCTGGACCTCGTGGGCGATGCCGAAGGTTTCGAGGATGTGGACGGCGTGCGCCATCGTCGGCCAGTCCGACTGGCTGCCCATGATCACGCCAACGCTTGGCGCCGTGTCGCCCATCCCTCTGTCTCCCTGCCCGGGCGAGTCATCGCCGCGCCCCTCCCCTAGCGGGTCGAAATGATGCGGGCAACGCCATCAAATCGCGGGCTCCGTTTACCGATTGGTATCAAGTCCGTTCTAGGATCGCCCGTCACGAGAGACTGTCGGCATCCGGCCGGCGGCACGGGTTCGCTTCGGGGACGTTTGGGATGGACAGCATAGGGGGGGCACGGATCGCGGTCGATCACCTGACCGCCGTACCCGTCGACTCCATCGAGGACCAGTTGCGCGACGTTCGGCGCGAACGCGACGCGTTGCGCCGCGAAAATCGCGTCCTCAAGATCGCGGTCGCCGAACTCGAGCGCGTGTCGGAGCGCGACACGCTGACCCCCTTGTTCAACCGCCGCTATTTCCTGACCGCGATCCACCAGCGCATCGCGCGCTTCGAACGCCATGCCGAGACCGCCGCGGTGGTCTTCGCCGACGTCAACCAGCTCAAGTTCATCAACGACAGCTTCGGCCATGCCGCGGGCGATTTCGCGCTGATCCAGATCGCCGACCGGTTGCTGTCCTCGATCCGCGCG
Organism: Sphingopyxis sp. EU05-FHT14B03; assembly: GCF_058790875.1. Lineage (NCBI taxonomy): Bacteria > Pseudomonadati > Pseudomonadota > Alphaproteobacteria > Sphingomonadales > Sphingopyxidaceae > Sphingopyxis > Sphingopyxis sp. EU05-FHT14B03. The sequence continues at coordinate 691,178 of NZ_JBYTDC010000003.1, read as the reverse complement.
ACCGATGTCGCGGCGCGCATCGGCGGCGACGAGTTCGGGCTGATCCTCGACCAGTCGACCGAGGAAGGCGCGCGGGCGCAGGTGACGCGGCTGTGCGATATGCTGATGGCGGCCCCCGCCGTCTATGACGGGCGCGAGATCGCGCTGTCGGCGTGCTTCGGGGTCGCGATGCTCCAGCCCGACATGACTGAATCGGACATCCTCGCGGCGGCCGACCGCGACATGTATCGCTGCAAGCAGGGCCAGGATGGCCCCGTCGGGCATCGCTAACCGGTCATTAACCAAATGAGCGCATCGTCACACCCTTGAGGACAGGGGGTGTCAGATGTTGCATCACAACGACCCGAACCACGATATCCAGCGCCGTATCACCGGGCAGATCGGCGCGCTCGCCGAGGCGCTGCCGCATTGCGCGCTGACCCAGATCGTCCAGGGGGTCGACGACATCCGTTGCCTGGCGCGCGACCATGGCTTTGCCGCGGTCGAGACGCTGGCGAGCCGGCTCGAATCGACGGTCGCCGCGGGCGGCTATCGCGCCGCGATCCTGACCTATCTCGACGCGATGAGCGACGCCGCGAGCGTACCGCGCGGGCCGATGGCGCCCGCCGCGCAGGAAGCCTGGCTGGCGTCGGTCGCGATGCGCCTCGGGCACTGATTCCAACGCTTCGGGACCGAATTTCATGGATGCGATCATGCTGGCGCTCGTCGCGGTGGCGCTGGCCAACGCCGACGGACGGACGGGGATTTTCCTGTCGCACCTGCTCGCCGCGCGCGACGACCGGCGGCTGGTGTTCGGCATCGCGGTCGGCGCGTTCGTCGTCAATGCGGTGATCGCGGCGGTCGCCGGATCGATCGCCAACCGGATGATCGGGCAGGGCATCGTCGCGCTGCTTGTCGCTTTTGCCTTGCTGTCGGCGGCGGTGGCGCTCGCGTGGCGCGGGCGGATGACGCTCGCCGACGATCGCGTGCTGACCGCGCTGGTACCGCTGCTCGCCGTGCGGATGCTGTTGATCCAGTTCGGCGACCGCAGCCATTTCCTGATCGGCGCGCTCGCCGCGACGAGCGGCGCGGGGCATTGGGCCGCGGCGGGCGGGCTGGCCGGATGGACGATCGCGATGCTGCCCTTCCTGGCTTTTGGACCCGAGCTCGCCGACCGGCTGGGCGCGAAGATCGTGCGCTGGGCGGCGGCGCTCATTCTGGCGATCTGGGGGCTGCGCAGCGCGATGACCGCGTTCGGGATGCTCGGCCAGTAATCGGTTTTATCGATCATTCAGCGCGAAAGGCTGCGTGGGACCATGGGCTTTCCGATCCCTATATCGTGGGAACAGGAAAGGAGGGTGCCATGCCCGACCATAATCAGCCCGTCGTCGCCGATGCGCTCAACGCGCTGCTCGCCGACAGTCTCGCGCTCTATCTCAAGACCAAGAATTACCACTGGCACGTCCACGGGCCGCATTTTCGCGAATTGCACCTGCTGTTCGACGAACAGGCGACGCAGATACTCGCCACCACCGATCTGATCGCCGAGCGCGTGCGCAAGAATGGCGCCGCGACCTTGCGTTCGATCGGCGACGTCGGCCGCCGCCAGTCGATCCGCGACGACGATGCCGCGGGCGTCGATGCCGCAGCGATGGTCCGCACGCTGGCCGCCGACAACAAGACGCTGCTGGCGCAGATCAAGGAGGTCAAGGCGGCGGCGGAAAAGGCCGGCGATATCGCGACGAGCGGCCTGGTCGACGGCTGGGCCGACGAGACCGAACAGCGGGTGTGGTTTCTGGAGGCGACCGCGGGCTATTGAGCGGCAACTATCGACGCTTGATAGCCGACACACCTCTAACCCGTTCGACACGAATGGAGATGGGGGGCTCGCACCGTAGGTATGTGCCGCCACGCCCCCAACGAAAAAGGGCGGCCTCGCGGCCGCCCTTTCCTATCCGTTCGGACCGTAATCAGTCCTGATGCGGCTGGATGTTCACCGCAGCGAACTTGCCGCGATCGTCGACTTCGATGTCGAAAGCGACGCGGTCGCCTTCCTCGAGGCCGGTCATGCCGGCGCGCTGCACCGCGCTGATGTGGACGAAGGCATCGGCCTGTCCGTCGTCACGCGCGATAAAGCCGAAGCCCTTGGTGGTGTTGAAGAACTTCACCGTGCCCGAGGTGCGTTCGCCGGTCAGCTGACGCCGGCCGCGGGCGCCGCCCGGTGCGGGACGGTCGCCGCCGAAGCCGCCGCGGTCACCGCGATCGTCGCGGCGCGGGGCGCTGTCCTCGATCGGCATCGGTTCGCCTTCGATCTTCAGGTCGATCGCCGACACCTTGCCGTTGCGTTCGACGAGGGTGAAGCCGAGCGGCTGGCCCGAGGCCAGGCCCTGCAGGCCCGCCTGTTCGACCGCGCTGATGTGCACGAACACATCCTCGCCGCCGTCGTCGCGCGCGACGAAGCCGAAGCCCTTCGACGGGTTGAAGAATTTGACGGTGCCATTGCCTTCGCCGACGACCTGCGCCGGCATGCCGCCGCCGCGTCCGCCGCCGAAGCCACCACCGCCGCCGCCACGATCGCCGCCGCCGAAGCCGCCGCGATCACCGCCGCCGAAACCGCCCCCACGGTCCCCGCCGCCGCCACTGCGATCGCCGAAGCCGCCGCGCGACGCGCCGCCGCCATAGCTGTCACCGCCATAGGGCGCCGGTTCGAAGCTGTCGAAATTGCCGAAATCATCGCGCTTACCGCGCCCCCGATGGCCACGGCGGTCTTTGTTGAAACTCATTGTCTGATAGTCGCTTTCGGTCGTCCACGCTCCGTTACCACCGGCTCCTTGCGCCGGACGGAGACGCAGTTCACCCTTGGCACAGACTCGCCCCGTGCCGCTAACGGCGCAATATATAACCTAAATGACCGGCCGCTGCGAACAGAAAATTCGCGGGCTTCGTCGCGATGCGGGCAGCGTCCGTCGCACCCGCCCGGCGCGCCCGCGGCGCGGGCAAAACCAGTCATTGAGCCGCAAGGCGGCTTGGCCTAAGGCGAGGCCATGACAGTCTATTTCCATGAAGAGGATCTGCCCGAGGGCGTGCTGGGTCCAGGTGCGGTTGCGATCGATACCGAGACGATGGGGCTCAACCCGCTGCGCGACCGGCTGTGCCTGGTTCAGATCAGCGACGGGTCGGGCGACGAGCATCTCGTCCGCTTCGGTCCCGGCAGCGCCTATGACGCGCCGGTGCTGAAGGCGATATTGACCGATACCAACCGGTTGAAATTGTTCCATTTCGCGCGTTTCGACATCGCCGCGCTGCAGCAGGCGCTCGGCGTCGTGACCGCGCCGGTCTATTGCACCAAGATCGCCTCGCGGCTGATCCGCACCTACACCGACCGCCACGGGCTGAAGGAGCTGGTCCGCGAATTGCTGGGCCAGGAGGTGTCGAAACAGCAGCAGTCGAGCGACTGGGGTGCCGCGACGCTGAGCGACGCGCAGCGCGACTATGCCGCGAGCGACGTGCGCTTCCTCCACGCGATGAAGGAGATCCTCGACGCGCGTCTGGTCCGCGAGGGACGCATGGAACTGGCGCAATCCTGTTTCGATTTCCTGCCGACGCGCGCGGCGCTCGACCTCGCGGGTTGGCCCGAGGCCGATATTTTCGCGCACAGCTGAGGGGGCGATTCGCATGTCCGCCCGCGCCGATCATGATCGCACGATGCGCCAGTTGTGGGCGACCAGCGGGTCGAGCCACGACCGTGTCGTGCGCATCCTGCGCTTCGGCCTGCCGCTGGTGATCGGCGTCGTCGCCGCGGTGATGATTTTTTCGCCCTTCACCCAGCGGACCGAGGTCAGCTTCCTGCTCGCCAAGGACAAGGTCGAGGTGGCGCAGGAGCGAATGAAGGTGACCCGCGCCGAATATCGCGGGCAGGACACCAAGGGCCAGCCCTTTGCGCTCGTCGCGGGCAGCGCGGTACAGAAAAGCTCGGCCGAGCCGATCGTGCGGATGGAACAATTGTCGGGCGCCATCAACCTGGCCGACGGACCCGCGACGATCGCGGCGGCGGCGGGGCAATATAATATGGACACCGAACAGGTCGCGGTGCCCGGCGCGGTGCGCGTGCGCAGCGCCGACGGATACCGGATCGACGCGAGCAATGTCGCGATCGATTTGAAGTCGCGCAGCCTGACGGGCCGCGGCGGGGTCAACGGCACATTGAACATCGGCAATTTTTCGGCCAACGCGCTGTCGGCCGATCTCGACACGCGCGTCGTCCGCCTGTCGGGCAATGCCCGGCTGAGGATCAATCAGGGAGTGCTGAAATGACCGCAACGCCGCGCCTGGGGGGATTGCGCAGCCTGATGCTGGCGGGCGCGAGCTTCGCGCTGACCAGTCTCGCGATCCTGTCGGGCGGCAGCGGCGGCGCCCCGGCGCGGGCGCAGGCGCTCGCCAACCACAACAGCAACGCCCCCGTTGATTTCAGCGCCGGCAGCATCGAAGTGCAGGACCGGTCCGACCGCGTCGTGCTGTCGGGCGGGGTACGGGTGACGCAGGCGGGCATGACCGTGACCTCGCAGCGCATGACCGTCGCTTATTCGCGGCAGGGCGGCACCGACGTCAACCGGCTCGACGCGACCGGCGGCGTCGTGGTGACCAAGGGCGACGAGCGCGCAACGGGCAATGTCGCGATCTACGACCTCGACAAGCGGCTGATCACGATGGTCGGCAATGTCCAGCTGACCCAGCGCGGCAACCGCCTGAACGGCGGGCGGCTGGTGATCGACCTCAATTCGGGGCGCGCGACGGTCGATGGGCGCGGCGCGACGCGCGGACCCGACGGCAATGTCGTCCCGGGTGCGGGCGGGCGCGTGACCGGCACCTTCACCGTTCCCGAACGCAAGCAGTAACGGCCTCTAAGTCAAGACGAATTCCGACCCGCGCGGCGGGCGCGGCTCATCACTTGCGCCCGTTACTTGCGATATCCCGGTTTCGTGTCACTATTCCCCTGTAATTTTTCAGAAGTGGGGGAGGCGAGTCGTGTCGATTTCCGAAAGCTTTCTTGATACGATATTCACCGTGACCGATCCCGATGCGCGGTTGCGCAAGCCGGGCGCGCTGTTCGAGTTCGAAACATGGCGGGCGGGCGACGCGCTGCCCGCCGGCGCCGCGGTCGGCGGGTTCAAGACGATCCCCAAGAACAGCAAGGTGAAGGTCGAGCAGATCAAGATCGAACCGTCGGGGAGCCAGTCGAAGATCGTCTTCGCGCTGGTCGCGCCCGCGGCGGGCGGCGCGGCGCTGGGGTGGACCTCGACGCGCAATTTCAGCGGCAGTTTTCGCAACGTCACGCTGGGCAGGATCGCCCCCGCGCCGGGAGCGGGGCAGTTCGGACCCAATGCGGCGTGGAAGGGCGGCGCCTATCAGGGCCAGATCACGCTGGTCCCGATCGTCGACCGGACGCTCGAGATCGAATATCTGTCGGAGGCGATCGTCGCGCCCTATCAGAAGATGGTCGCGGCGGCGGCGGCGGACGGCATCGCGATCCTGCTGAATTCGGGCTTTCGCACCTATGCCAACCAGAAATATCTCTATGAGGGCTATGTCGCGGGCCGGCCGGGGTTCAACAAGGCCGCCAAGCCCGGGTCGTCGAACCACCAGCACGGCATCGCGCTCGACATCGATACCGCCGGGGGACTCGGCAGCCCGACCTATGACTGGCTGGCGAAGCATGCGACGCGCTTCGGTTTCATCCGCACCGTGCCGAGCGAAGCCTGGCATTGGGAGCATCGTCCCGCGGCGGCGGCGACGGCGCGCGCCGCGGGCCGGCACCAGCTCTGATCCGCGGCGGCGATTCGCGGGAAAGGGCGCGCTAACCTTTTCCGTCAACGCGGCCGATACCATGGCGCGGCAAGGTGGCGGCGGGACCAGACCATATGCGGCACCGGGGGGTGCGACGCCGCGCAGTAAAAGGCGGCATGCCCCATGCGGTTCTCCCCGATTGTCACGCCGCGCCGGCCGCTGTTCGGCCGGCGGCGGACCACCATCGAAACCCCCGAGCTTGCCGGCCCGACCAGCGAGGAACGGCGACTGATCGACCGCCTGCTGCGGCGGGCGGGATATCGCGATTCGCGGTAGAAGAAGAAAATCTCACGCAAAGGCGCAAAGGCGCAAAGAAAAGGTCTCACACAAAGACACAAAGATGTCGCGCCTGGTCGGCTGGCGTCGGCTCGTCGCCGCAGGCGACATTTTCAAAGGCGCTTCGCGCGATCCTCGCGCCGCGCCCGTGGCGTGCGCTGCCCTCTTCGCGCCTTTGCGCCTTCGCGTGAGATATTCATGGCGCAGCGCGCGGAGGCATAAGTCAGCCTGTCGTCACCAACCCCGCTTGGCGTTGGGCGGCGTCCACCCTACATGGGGCGCCGATGCCGCCCGATACGCAAACTTCCGCCGATGCGGCCAAGGAACCGCCGGTGCTGGACACGCTGCGGCGCTTCCTGCCCTATCTCTGGCCCGCCGGGCACACCGAGCATAAGGTCCGCATCATCGCCGCCGGGCTCATCGTGCTCGCGTCGAAGGGCGTCCAGCTGTCGATGGGGTTCCTGTACGGCGCCGCGATCGACAAGATGGCGCCGGGGATGGAGCAGGGCGTCGCGCTCGCGATCGGGCTGGTGCTTGCTTATGCCGGGGCGCGTTTTGCCGGGGTGCTGTTCGACAATATGCGCAACGTCGTGTTCGAACGCGTCGGGCAGGATGCGACACGCGAACTGGCGATCGCGACCTTCACCCATTTGCACGCGCTGAGCCTGCGCTTCCACCTCGCGCGGCGGACCGGGGAGGTCACCAAGGTGATCGAGCGCGGGACCAAGAGTATCGACACGATGCTCTATTTCCTGTTGTTCAACATCGCGCCGACGATCGTCGAGCTGGTCGCGGTGCTGATCATCTTCTGGACCAAGTTCAGCTTTGGTCTCGCCAGCGCGACCGCGCTGATGGTGATCGTCTACATCATCTTCACCCGCAAGGTGACCGACTGGCGCAATGCGCTGCGCGTCCGCATGAACGACCTCGATACCCTCACCGTCGGGCGCAGCGTCGACAGCCTGCTCAATTACGAGACGGTCAAATATTTCGGCGCCGAGGAGCGCGAAGCGGCGCGCTATCGCGACGTCGCCGACCAATATGCCAAGGCCGCGGTGAAGAGCGAGAACAGCCTCGCCTGGCTCAACATCGGGCAGAGTTTTGTCACCAACGCCGCGATGGCGGGGGCGATGGCGTACACCGTCTGGGGCTGGTCGAAGGGGCAATATCAGGTCGGCGACGTGGTGCTGGTCAACACCTTGCTCGCGCAGCTGTTCCGCCCGCTCGACATGCTGGGCATGGTTTACCGGGTTATCCGCCAGGGGCTGATCGACATGGAGGCGATGTTCCGCCTGATCGATACGCCGAGCGAGGTCCGCGACGCCGAGGGCGCGTGGCCGCTGGTGGTGAACGGCGGCGCGGTGGCGTTCGAGAATGTGGTGTTCGGTTACGAACCCGACCGCACGATATTGAACGGGGTCAGCTTCGCGGTCGGCGCGGGCGAGACGCTGGCGATCGTCGGGCCGTCGGGCGCGGGCAAGTCGACGATCGCGCGATTGCTCTTCCGCTTCTATGACCCGCAGGGCGGGCGGATCACCATCGACGATCAGGATATTGCCAAGGTCACGCAGAAAAGTCTGCGCGCCGAGATCGGCATCGTCCCGCAGGATACGGTGCTGTTCAACGACAGCATCGGGTACAACATCGCCTATGGCCGCGAGGATGCGAGCGCCGACGACATCACGGCGGCGGCCGAGGGCGCGGCGATCGACACCTTCATCGGCATCCTGCCGCAGGGCTATGACACCGAGGTTGGCGAGCGCGGGCTGAAGCTGTCGGGCGGCGAGAAACAGCGTGTCGCGATCGCGCGCACGCTACTCAAGAACCCGCCGGTGCTGATCCTCGACGAAGCGACCAGCGCGCTCGACAGCCGCACCGAGGCGGCGATCCAGGACACGCTCGACCGCATCGCCGAACGCCGCACGACGCTGGTGATCGCGCACCGCCTGTCGACGGTGACGGGGGCGGACCGGATCATCGTGCTCGACAAGGGCCGCGTGGCCGAGACGGGGACCCACGAGCAATTGCTGCGAATGCGGGGGCTTTATGCCGATATGTGGGCGCGGCAGCAGGCGGAGAAGGAAGAGGGAACGGTTTAGGCCGCACAATCCTTCATCACCGTGGCATGCCAGCTCGCATCGGTTGGAATATCGGCGCCCTTGAGATGCGGCTTCAGCAACTGGAGCAGTCGGGCGGCGAACTGGCCGTAGTGATCGGGAACATTGCCGCTACCCGACGTTATTTGGCCCGCCTTGCGCCGTTCGAAACTGAGGGTGGTGCCATCAAGGACGCCGTCGCTGCTGCCGGCATATCCTTCGGTTTTGGCGTCGAACCATGATGCGAACCGGCGATAATCGTCGGGCGGCAGTGTGAAGGTGCGGCGATTCATCGCTAAGGGCGCGCGAAAGTCGCAGGCATCCCCTGATAGTGTCACAAGTTCGACGGCAACCAAGCCCGCCGGTTGATTGGATGGAATTAGCGAGAGCGCGTAACTGTGCGGGTTCAGCGACGGCTCGATAACGATGCGAAAGGAATCGGGCGCGTCCTTTGATGCCGCCGGGAGCGCTGCGAACAGTGCTGCCGATTCCTCGAAGCCCAATTCCGATCCTATATTGGTCAATGGGCCAACATGGGTGCGTGTCGCCTCGCGGTACCGCAGGTCGGCCTGACGCCGGTCCCACCAATCCGATCCGACCATGAAGGCGATGAAGAGCAACTGCATGGCGACCAAGGCGGTGGTCACATACCCGACACCGTGCAGGATCCGCAGCCAGCGCGGTTTTTGCGCCGACAGGGGCGTGGGTGTGGTCATGGCGTCCGGCTTTCGGATCGTGCGATATAAGGTCTCATAGCGGAGTCGCGGGGAACAGGCCATGCTCAAAGGCGTACGGGCTGACCTGTCCTGAAATCGGCGCCCCACCGTCAACAATATTTACAAATTTGTAAGCAATTACCGCCATTTCGGCAGCAATCGTCCCGCCTGTCCGGCGGCGCTTGCGGCGGAAGGTGGGGATTTTGATCAGGCTGGCCATGTGCATCGCGATCGAGCACGATCCGTGGCTCGTTGCGCTCGCCGTCGCGATCTGCGGCGTCGGTGCCTTTGCCATCGTACAGATGTTCGAACGCGCGCGCGATGCGGAGCGGGCGCAGGGGATCGCCTGGGCGTTCCTCGTCGCCGTCGCGGCCAGCGCGACGATCTGGTGCACCCATTTCGTCGCGATGCTCGCCTTTGAAGCGAAAGCCCCCGTCACCCTCGATCCGGTGTTGACGATCGCCTCGCTGATGGTCGCGATAGTCGGATCGTTCATCGGTTTCGCGGTCGCCGCGTGGGGCCGCGACGATATTTTTGGCGCGATCGGCGGCGCGCTGTTCGGCGGCGCGATCGCCGCGATGCATTTTACCGGCATGACCGCCTATCGCGTCGACGGCATCGTCGCCTGGGACCAGAATTATATCGCCGCCGCGGTGATCAGCGGCATGGTCTTCGCCGCAGCCGCGCTGACCGTGCTGCGCACGCAGCGGGCGATGCGCCATCGCGTCCTGCTCGCCACGACGCTGATCGTGCTCGCGATCGCCTCGCTCCACTTCCTCGCGATGACGGCGATGCGCATCACCCCGATGGCGCTCGACCAAACACCGCTGCGCCCGGCCGAGTTCAATGCGCTGGCGCTTGCGACGGTGCTGGTCGGCGGCATCGTGATCGCCGCCGGCGTGTTCGCCGCGATGCTCGACCGGCAGACGCGCTCGGAGGCGATGCGCGAGCTGACCCATATGGCGATGAACGACGCGCTGACCGGCCTGCCCAACCGTACCGCCTTTCGCGCCGAACTGGCGCGGCAGATCGGCGCCGCGATCGTCAATGGCGAGCGCGTCGGTCTCTGCGCGATCGACCTCGACCGCTTCAAGGAAATCAACGACGTCCACGGCCACAAGGCCGGCGACGAGGTGCTCGCGCGGATCGCGCAGCGGATGCGCGATGCGCTCGGCCATAATGAATTTGTCGCGCGGCTGGGCGGCGACGAGTTTGTCGCACTGACGCGCTTTACCGATCGCGCGCAGCTGACGGCGTTCGCGGCGCGGCTCGATGCCGAGCTGAAGGCGCCGCTGATTCTGGCGGATTTCGAGGCGCGGCTGGGCGCGAGCATCGGCATCGCGGTCTTCCCCGACGATGCCGCGACCGCCGAGGTGCTGGCGAACAATGCCGACCTCGCGATGTACCGCGCCAAGGCCGACGCCGCGCCGGTACCGTGCCATTATGATTCGCAGCTCGATGAGGCGATCCGCGACCAGCGCGAACTCGCCGCCGACCTGCGCCGCGCGATCGACCGCGACGAACTCGACGCCCATTACCAGGTCCAGACCTCGGTCACGAGCGGGGCGGTCACCGGCTATGAGGCGCTGCTGCGCTGGACCCATCCGCAACGCGGCGCGATCCCGCCCGCGGTGTTCATTCCGATCGCCGAATCGAACGGCTTCATCCTCGCGCTCGGCGAATGGGTGCTGCGCCGCGCCTGCGCCGATGCGGCGGCCTGGCCGCACCAGTCGAAGGTCGCGGTCAATGTGTCGCCGCTGCAGCTGGCGCACGCCGACCTGCCGCGCCTGTTCCACCAGGTGCTGATCGATACCGGCCTGCCGCCGCGGCGGCTGGAGATCGAGCTGACCGAGACCGCGATCATCGCCGACCGCGACCGCGCGCTGCACGTGCTGCGCCAGATCAAGGCGCTGGGCATCGGGGTCGCGCTCGACGATTTCGGCACCGGCTATTCGTCGCTCGAAACGCTGCGCGCCTTTCCGTTCGACAAGATCAAGCTCGACCGCTTCTTCGCCGCCGAGTTGGAAGGCAATATCCAGTCGACGGCGATTTTGCGAGCGGTGCTGGCGCTGGGCAAAAGCCTGTCGATCCCGATCCTGGCGGAGGGGATCGAGACGCGCGAACAGCTCGAGGTGCTGCGCCGCGAGGGCTGCGACGAGGCGCAGGGTTTCCTGATCGGCCGCCCGGGCCGCGGGGTCGCGCTGGCAGATGCGGGCGGAGGCGTGGGCGCACAGGCCGCCTGACGGGTCGCCCGTCACGTTTTTTGCGCCGCACAACTTGACCCGCCGTGCCCGCGCCCCGTACGCAAGGAGCATGCCGCACGACACTTCTTTGATCGGAACCGTGGTCGCGGGCTTGGGGGTCGCCTTTTTGATGGGCGCGCTGGCGCACCGGCTGCGCATTTCGCCGATCGCGGGCTATCTGCTCGCCGGGGTGATGGTCGGGCCGTTCACCCCGGGTTTCGTTGCCGACACCGGGCTTGCGATGCAGCTCGCCGAGATCGGCGTGATCCTGCTGATGTTCGGGGTCGGCCTGCATTTTTCGCTGAAAGACCTGTTGTCGGTGCGCAAGATCGCGGTGCCGGGGGCGGTGCTGCAGATCGCGGTGGCGACCGCGCTGGGGATGATGCTCGGGCTGTGGCTCGGCTGGTCGATCGAGGGCAGCGTGGTCTTCGGCCTCGCGCTGTCGGTCGCCTCGACGGTAGTGCTGCTGCGCGCGTTGCAGGCGCGCGACATGGTCGAGACCGAAAAGGGACGGATCGCGGTCGGCTGGCTGATCGTCGAGGACCTCGTCATGGTGCTCGCGCTGGTGCTGCTGCCCGCGATGTTCGGGGCGCGCGGCGACGAGGGAACGAGCGCGGGGCTGCTGCAATCGGCGGCGATCGTGCTGGTCAAGGTCGTCGGTTTCGCCGCCTTCATGTTCGTGATCGCGCGGCGGGTGCTGCCCTGGGTGCTGCACTGGGTCGCGCATTCGGGATCGCGCGAGCTGTTCCGGCTCGCGGTGCTGGCGATCGCGCTAGGGGTCGCGTTCGGCGCGGCGGTGATTTTCGACGTGAGCTTTGCGCTCGGCGCCTTCTTTGCCGGCATGATCCTCGGCGAGACGCAGCTGTCGCGCCGCGCCGCCGAGGAAACGCTGCCGCTGCGCGACGCGTTTGCGGTGCTGTTCTTCGTATCGGTCGGCATGCTCTTTGACCCCAAGGTGCTGATCGAGCAGCCGGGGCCGGTGATCGCGACGGTCGCGATCATCGTCATCGGCAAATCGGTCGCCGCCTATGCGCTCGTCCGCGCCTTCGGCCATGATTCGCGAACCGCGCTGACCGTATCGGTCAGCCTGGCGCAGATCGGCGAATTCTCCTTCATCCTCGCGGGACTGGGGGTCGGGCTCGAGGTGCTGCCCGAAACCGGGCGCGACCTGATATTGGCGGGGGCGCTGCTGTCGATCCTGTTCAATCCGATCCTGTTTAGCCTCGCGGTGCGGCGGATCCGCGCCGAGCAGCCCGATGCGGCGGAGGAGCCGGTCGAGGCCGAAGCGGCGCCCGCGCCGTGCAACGCCGGGGTGGTGCTGATCGGATATGGCCGCGTCGGCAGCCATATCGGCTCGCTGATCTGCGGCCGCGGCGAGGGGCTGACGGTGATCGAGGACCAGAAGGACATGGCGGCGGCGGCGAAGCAGGCCGGGGCGACGGTGATCGTCGGCGACGCAACCAAGGAAAGCATCCTGCGGCAGGCGGGGATCGAGGACGCCTCGACCCTGCTGATCGCGATCCCCGAGGGGGTCGAGGCGGGGGCGATCGTGCGCCGCGCGCGAGCGATCAATCCGAAGCTGCTGATCGTCGCGCGCGCGCATTCGGACGAGGAGGTGACCGACCTGGTGCGGCGCGGCGCCGACCATGTCGTGATGGCCGAACGCGAGACCGCGTCGCGGATGGCCGAACGGGCGATGCTGGCGCGGGCTTAGCTTCGCGTCTCATCCTACCTTTGTCATCCCCGCGAAAGCGGGGACCCAGTGAGGGGTAAGTCGACTTACGCACTGGGTCCCCGCTTTCGCGGGGATGACGATATTTGAGGATCGATCCCGATATTGAGGAGGTCGGGGCTTCCCCCACTCCCCCAAACTTCCTATCGCCCCGGCATGACCGCCGACGCGCTGCTCCCCCTCCTGAAATCGACCTTCGGCTTCGACCATTTCCGTGGCCGTCAGGGCGAAGTCGTCGACCGCGTCATGGCGGGCGAGCGCACGCTCGCGGTGATGCCGACCGGCGCGGGCAAGTCGCTGACCTATCAGCTGCCCGCGGTCGCGCTGCCCGGCTGCGTCGTCGTCGTGTCGCCGCTGATCGCGCTGATGCACGACCAACTGCGCGGGGCGCGGGCGGCGGGAATCCGCGCGGCGGCGCTGACCAGCGTCGATGCCGATTTCGCCGAGACGCGGCAGCGCTATCGCGACGGCGACCTCGACCTGCTTTATGTGGCGCCCGAACGCGCGACCGGCGAGGGGTTTCGCGCGCTGCTCGAGGCGCGCAGTCCGGCGCTGTTCGCGATCGACGAGGCGCATTGCGTCAGCGAATGGGGGCATGATTTCCGCCCCGACTACCGTCTGCTGCGGCCCTTGCTCGACGCTTTCCCGGCGGTGCCGCGGCTCGCGCTGACCGCGACAGCCGACAAGCATACGCGCGAGGATATCCTCGTCCAGCTCGGCATCCCGGCGGGCGGACTGATCCTCGCGGGGTTCGACCGGCCGAACATCCGCTATGCGATGCGCGGGCGCGTCACCCCGGCGCGCCAGCTCACCGATTTCATCACCGCCAACCCGGGCCCCGGCATCGTCTATTGCCCGACGCGCAGCGGGACCGAGAAGCTGGCGAGCCAGCTCGCTGCCGCTACCGGGCGCAAGGTCGCGGCCTATCACGCCGGGCTCGATCCCGAAATCCGCGCGCGCGTCCAGCATGATTTCGTCGCGTCGGAGGACGGCATCGTCACCGCGACGGTCGCCTTCGGCATGGGGATCGACAAGCCCGACGTGCGCTTCGTCGCGCATGCCGGGCTGCCGAAATCGATCGAGGCCTATTATCAGGAAACCGGCCGCGCCGGCCGCGACGGCGACCCCGCCGAGGCGCTGATGCTGTGGGGGGCGACCGACTTCGCGATGGCGCGGTCGCGATTGGACGAACTGCCCGAGGCGCGCGTCGCGGGCGAGCGGGCACGCCTGAACGCGCTTGGTGCGCTGGTCGAGACACCGGCGTGCCGCCGCGCCCTGCTGCTCCGCCATTTCGGCGAGGACCCGCCCGAGCGCTGCGGCAATTGCGACAATTGCCTCGAACCGCCGAGCCGGATCGACGCGACCGAACTGGCGCGCAAATTGCTCTCGGCGGTGTATCGCACCGGGCAGAGCTTCGGCATCGGCCATGTCGAGGCGGTGCTGACGGGGCGTAGCGACGAACGGATCGTCAGCCGGGGCCACGACAAATTGTCGGTGTTCGGCATCGTCGCGGGCGAGGAGGCGCGGCTGATCAAGCCGCTGGTGCGCAGCCTGATGGCGCGCGAGGCGCTCGCCACGACCGAACATGGCGGGCTGATGCTCGGCCCAGCGGCGCGCCCGGTGCTGAAGGGCGAGGCCGAGGTGCTGATGGCCGAACCGCCGGTGAAACGCACGCGGCGCGAGCGCGGCGGCGCGGGCGGGGCGCCGAACCCGGTCGGCGACCCGCTGTTCGACGCGCTGCGCAGCGTCCGGCGCGAACTCGCGGCCGAGGCGGGGGTGCCGCCCTATGTCGTGTTCCACGACGCGGTGCTGCGCGCGATGGCGACCGAAAAGCCCGGCACTTTGCACGCGATGGGGGCGATCCCGGGAGTCGGTGCCAAAAAGCTCGAGGCGTGGGGCGATGCGTTTCTGGCGGTGATCAGGCAGTTTTGATCCGCGCGCCGCGCGCCAGGCAAATCGAAACCGGCCTCTCGGCCCGATCCCATCACGATTGACAGGGACCCGCGACCGCCGCATCAGGCGCGCAGGGTCGCGGCCGATGGAGCCTGCCATGCTGCGCTATGCCCTGCCGATCCTTCCCGCCCTGTTGCTCGCCGTCCCCGCCGCCGCCGCCGCCGAGGAAACACCGGTCGCCTATGGCGACGCGGCGCGTTGCGGGGTGCTCAACAGCCTGATGGGGGTGCTCGTCGAGGGCGATGCCGAAGCGGTGCGGACGCGCGAGGCGATGGCGCTGACCTGGTTCGCGCTCGCCAGCGACCGATCGGCGTTGAGCGACGCCGAGCAGACCGCCGCCTTCGATAGGGTGCACAAGGAAGAGGGCGAAGCCGTGGTCGCGCAGCCCGCCGAAGGCAGCGCGCGGGCCGATCACCTGATCGGCCGCATGACCGCGTGCGACAAGCTGCGCCGCGCCCATCTCGACGCCTATCGCGACATGGCCGAACTGCTCGCGCTCGCGGCACCCGAAAAATTCGCGGACGGCGCCGCGCTGGAACGGCAGGGCAGGGAACCGCCGCCGATCCCGCGCAAGGATTTGAGCTTCGGCGACGGCTGGACCTTTCAGTCGCGCGGCAACAGCTGCATCGCGACGCGGGCGCTGGCGAAGGATCTGACGCTCGCGCTGCGCTTCACCAATTTCAACGATGGCAATATCTGGCTGAGCGGCAAGGCGCTGCCACGCATCGACGAAGGCAAATCCGAGGCGCTGTCGGCGCAGCACGAGAAGGGCGCGAGTGCCGGCGAGGATGCCGAAGGCAATCCGCGCGATCGGTTCGATCCCGGCGTCACCTACGCCAATTTCCCGGGCACCGCGATCTTCGTCGATGGCGCGGTGGCCGCGCGCTTCATCTATGGCGCGACCGAGGACGGCGCGACCGATTACAAGCTGGGGGCGCTGCAGGAATATTATTGGCCGACTCTGAAGGCCGGCCGGACGATGCAGGTCAAGGTGCTCGGCAAGGAAATGGGGGTGGTCCAGCTTGCCGCCGCAGGCGGGCTGTGGGCCGAAATGCAGACCTGCATCGACCAATATCCCGACGGCTAGGCACGGTGGCGCCGCCGCGCGCCGTGAGCTAGCAGACGGCGATGGCGGCGCTGGACATAATCGACCCGATGATTCGCGGCGGCGCGATTGCACTGTTCGCGCTGTGGATCGCAATTTTGGTGCGCGACCATCGGGCCGTCCTGTCGGCGCGGGTCGCGATCGCGATGAACGTCGCGATCATCGCCTATCTGCTGGCGCGCGTCTTGAATCCCGATCAGCCGGCGCGCTTTCCCTATATTTTGTGCGATGCCCTGTCGGTGATGGTGCCGGCGCTGTTCTGGCTGTTTGCGCGGCTGTGGTTCGACGACCGGCAACGGATCGGCCGGCGCAGCTGGCTGCTGGTGCTCGCGTTCGGCGCGCTGCCGCTGATCCAGGCCGTGCTGATCGCCGGGACCGGCCGGTTCAGCTGGGAGATATGGGTGCTGGTACGGATCGGCATGTTCGGTTTCGCGGTGGCGGGCATGTGGATCGCGTGGCGCGGGCGCGCCAATGATTTGATCGAAGCGCGGCGGGCCTTCCGCCTCGGCGTCGTCGGGGCGATCGGCGGCTTCATCCTGCTCGTCACCTTTGTCGAGATGTTCCGCAATCGCGACATGAGCCATGACCTCGGCCGGTCGGTGACGCTGGTCGCGATCTTCGTTGCGACCTTCATCGTCTCGGTCGGGCTGTACCGGTTTCGCGCCGCCGAACTGTTCGCGGGTCCCGATGCGCGCGCCGAACCCGATGCGGTCGCGCCGCCCGCTGCGCCGTCGCCGCTGGCGCAGCGACTTCGCGCGGTGATGGCCGAGGAGCGCGCCTATCGCGCCGAGGGCTTTTCGATCGCGATGCTCGCGGCAGGACTCGGCGAGCCCGAATATCGCGTGCGGCGCGCGATCAACGGCGAGATGGGCTATCGCAACTTCACCGCCTTCCTGAACGGCTTCCGGCTCGACGAGGTCCGCGCCGCGCTCGCCGACCCGGCACAGCGCGAGGTGCCGATCCTGACGATCGCGCTCGACGCGGGTTTCGGCTCGCTCGGGCCGTTCAACCGCGCGTTCCGCGACGCCGAGGCGATGACGCCGAGCGAATATCGCAGCGTCCGACTCGCCGATTCCGGAATCGGCTAGCCATTTTCCGACATCGGGGAGCGGGGCATCTGCTGCCGTGCTGAAAGGCGGGCATCCAATCCAGACAGGATGCCCCGATGCTCGACGCCTTTCCGCCGCTCGCCAATCTGGTCCACAAAGGGCCGGTCGTCTTCGCCTTCGACTTCGGTCGCTACCTGGTCGCCGCCGCGCTGGTCGCGGCGATCGTCTGGGGATTGCGGCGGAGCAGCCTCAGGACTCGCAAGATCCAGGCGCGCGAGGCGACGATGGCCGACAGGCGCCGCGAATTCGCGCAGTCGGTGCAGACCGTCGCGGTCTATACCGTCGTGTCGGCGTTCATCATCTGGGGCGTCGATGTCGGGGTGCTGCACCGGTTTGAGGGCAGCTATGGCTGGGCCGGCGACCTCGCGCTGCTCGCGGCGATCATCGTCGCCCACGACGCCTATTTCTATTGGGTGCACCGCGCGATGCATCATCCCAAGTTGTTCAAGGCCTTCCACCGCGCGCATCACCGCTCGATCACCCCGACGCCTTGGGCGGCGTACAGTTTCGCGATTCCCGAGGCGTTCGTGATGATCGCCTTCGTGCCGATCTGGCTCTTCTTCGTGCCGACCCCGGGCTGGGTGATGCTGAGCTGGATCCTGTTCCAGATCCTGCGCAACGCGATGGGGCATGCCGGGTTCGAGCTCCACCCGCGCTGGTGGCTGTCGACGCCGTGGACGCGCTGGATCAACACCACGACGCACCACGACCTCCACCACAATGGCGGCTTCAACAAGAATTACGGGCTCTATTTCACCTGGTGGGACAAGATGATGGGGACCGAGCACCCGCGTTATGCCGAGCGTTTTGCCGAGGTGGTGGCCGGCGACCGCGCGGTGGGCGCGAAACCCGCCGACTCAGGCGCAACAGCGGTGGCCGCCTGAACCGAAACCGCCTTCCCGGGCGAGGGGTTCGGGGAGAAGGCAGTGGGCCTCCCGCAAGGCGGGCCTGCTTCAGGGAGCCTGGGGGCGCGGATCGCGTCCCCAGGCTTTCGCGCCTTTCGGGCTATGGGTGGGGACGCCCCGGTGGCGAGATGACCGAGACGATGTCGCTGCGCAGCGTCCAACCGAGCCGTTCGTAAAGCGCCTTGCCGTCGGCGGTGGCGACCAGCAGGCATGTGGTGACGCCGCGGGCAACGGCGCGGCGACCGAGTTCGGCCATGATCGCCGAGCCGAGCCCGCGGCGAGCGAACGCCGCTTCGGTGACGATCTGGTCATAGACGGCGGTGCGGCCATGGATGCCGAGAACGCCGCGCGCGGCGAGCGACCCGTCGCCATGCCTGGCCACCGCCTCGAAACGGTCGGTGCTTTCATCGACTTCGATCGCAAAGCCGGGCGTGGGCAGTGCCGCCGGCATGAGGGCGTCGGTCGCCATCAGCCACATCGCGTCGCGCGGCTGCCAGCGCGGCGGAATATGGGGGAGAATGGCGTCGCGCGGCGCGGCAATGTCGACATAGATATGGGACGCCGCGACAGCGGCGAACGCATCGGCGGCCGCCTCCCCCGACACATTCCCCAGAATGAAGCGGCCGGCCTGATCGGGCTTGCCGACATCGAACCACAGCGCCGGAGGGGTGGTCGCGGCAACCGGATCGCCAAAGCCGCGCGCCGCGCAATAGCCGAAGGCCCATGTGAAATGATCGTCCATGGCATCGACCATAGGTAAAGCGCCGGGCAAGGAAAGCGGCAACGCAGCTTCCCGCTTGTCAGCGAGCGGGCGGCGGGAGTAGATCGGCGCCATGAGCGATTTTCGAACCCTGTCCGCCGACTATAGCGTCGCCCCCCAGATTACACTCGAGGACGTGGCCGAGGCCAAGGCCGCGGGCTTCGCGATGATCGTCAACAACCGGCCCGACGGCGAGGAGCCCTCGGCACCGCAGGGCGACGATATCGCGCATGCCGCGGCGGCCGAGGGGCTGGCCTATGCCGCTATCCCGGTCGGCCATGCGGGCTTCAGCCATCCGCAGCTCGACGCGCTCGACACCTTGCTCGGCGATGCGACGGGGCCGGTCCTCGCTTATTGCCGCTCGGGCACGCGATCGACGCATCTGTGGGCGCTGACCCGCGCGCGCGCCGGCGACGACGTCGATGCCATCGTCGAGGCAGCGGCGAATGCGGGGTATGACCTGAGCGGGCTGCGGCCGATGATGGACGCGCTCGCGGGCGACAAATGACGCTGGCGGACCTCATCCAGTTGGGCGCTTCGCTGGTCGCGGTGCTGTTCGTCGCCTGGCTGGTCAAGGCCATGGGACTGGGCGCCGATCCGCGCATTGCGGACGAGGCGCATGCGATCCGCCTCGCCGAAGAGGCCGAGGCGGGGTTCAGGGGCGTCGAGGTCGCGCGTGACCGGGCGGGTTTCGCGGCGATCGTCCGCGATGCCGGGGGGCGCCAGATGCTGGTCCGCGCGCATGGCAATCATTTCGCGGCGCGCCCGATCGACGCCAGCGTGACCGGGCGGCTCGACAAGGACTTTCTGATCCTGACGATGCCCGAACGCACTTTCGGGACGGTGACGCTGCAATTGGGGAAGGACGCGGGGATGTGGGCCAGCCGGATGCGCGAGATCGCCCGTGGATAAGCTTCCCGATCCCGTCGTCTATGCGGTGCCCGCCTTCATCCTGCTGCTGATCGCCGAGATGATCGTTTCGCTGCGCCGCGACAAGAGCCGCTACGAAGCGCGCGACACGCTGACCTCGCTTATGCTCGGTACGGTCAGCCAGGTCGCGGGTGCGCTCGTCGGTGCGGCGGTCGTCGGCATGTCGGTGTGGGTGTATCAGTTCCACCTGTTCGACATCGGCCTCGAATTCAGCAGCTGGTGGTGGGCGTGGATCCTCTGCTTCTTCCTCGACGATCTGGCTTATTATGCCTTCCACCGCAGCGCCCACCGCGTCCGCTGGTTCTGGGCGAGCCATGTCATCCACCACAGCTCGCAGCATTATAATCTGTCGACCGCGCTGCGGCAGACATGGACGGGCTTTTTCAGCCTGACCTTCCTCTTCCGCCTGCCTTTGTTTTTGATCGGCTTTCCGCCCGCGATGGTGTTCTTCTGCGCGGGGCTGAACCTGATCTACCAGTTCTGGATCCATACCGAGGCGATCGGGCGGATGCCGCGCTGGTTCGAGGCGGTGATGAACACCCCGTCGCACCACCGCGTCCATCACGGCGTCAACCCGCGTTACCTCGACGCGAACTATGCCGGCGTGTTCATCATCTGGGACAAGATGTTCGGCAGCTTCGTTGCCGAACGCGACGACGAGCCGGTGCGTTACGGCATCGTCAAGCAGCTCGGCAGCTTCAACATCCTGTGGGCCGCGGTCCATGAATGGGTCGGCATCGCCAAGGATGTCTGGCACGCGCCGTGGAAACACAAGCTCAGCTACATGTGGCGCGAGCCCGGCTGGAGCCACGACGGCAGCCGCGCGACGAGCGCGATGATCAAGGAACGCTGGGCGGCGGGGCGGCCGGTGGAAGAGCCGGCGGAGTAGGCATCGTCGCCCCCGCGAAGGCGGGGGCCATTGGCGGTCTTGGTCATCGACGAAGGCGTAAACTTCCAGCGGTCCCCGCCTGCGCGGGCGTGACGACTAGGGTCTTGCTTCGCCCGTTAATGACATTCATGTAAGCACCCGGCGACCGCCCGCAGGCGGCGCGAGGGGAGCGGTATATGGATCAGTTCGACATCATCGTCATCGGCGGCGGCAGCGCGGGGAGTGCGGCGGCGGGGCGGCTGGCCGAGGACGGCACGCGCAGCGTGTGTCTGGTCGAGGCGGGCGGCACGAACGATATCATTCGCGTCAAGACACCGGGCTTCATGCCCTTCATCCCCGAGGCGTCGAACTATCGCTACGACACCGTTGCGCAAAAGGGGCTGAACGGCCGCATCGGATATCAGCCGCGCGGGCGCGGCCTCGGCGGGTCGAGCGCGATCAACGCGATGGTCTATATCCGCGGCCACCAGTTCGATTACGACCAGTGGGAGGCGCTCGGCGCGACCGGCTGGAGCTATGCCGACGTGCTGCCATATTTCAAACGCAGCGAGGGCAATGAGCGCGGGGCGGATGATTTCCACGGCGGCGACGGGCCGCTCAATGTCATGGACCAGCGCTGGCCCAATGTGACGAGCCGGCGCTTCGTCGAAAGCGCGGCGGCGCTGCAACTGCCGCGCACCGCCGATTTCAACGGACCGAATAACGAGGGGTTCGGCCTTTATCAGACGACGCAAAAGGCAGGCGAGCGCTGGTCGGCGGCGCGCGCCTATGTCGAACCGCTGCGCGGGCGCGCCAATCTCGACATTCGCACCAAGGCGCTGGTCGAGAAAATCCTTGTCGAGGACGGGCGCGCGACCGGGGTCGTGATCCGGCGCGGCGGCCGGCAGGAGACCCTGCGCGCGCGGGGCGGGGTGATATTGTCGGCGGGGGCGTTCAACAGCCCGCAGATCCTGATGCTGTCAGGGATCGGGCCGGGCGCGCATCTGCAGGAGCAGGGCGTCGATGTGGTCGCCGAACGCGCCTCGGTGGGTGCAGACCTGCAGGATCATATCGATTATGTGTCGAGTTGGGAGACGCGCTCGACCGATCCCTTCGGCGACAGCCTCGGTGGCAGCTGGCGGATGCTCAAGGCGATTGTCGAGCACCGGCTGAAACGCACCGGCATCATGACGACCTGCTTCGCCGAAGCGGGCGGCTTCTGGAAATCGCACCCCGACCTGCCCGCGCCCGATATCCAATATCATTTCGTGCCCGCGATGCTCGAGGACCATGGCCGGACCAAGGTCAAGGGGCATGGCTTTTCGATCCACGCTTGCGTGCTCCGCCCGGAGAGCCGCGGCACGGTGCGCCTCGCATCACCGGACGCCGCCGCCGCGCCCGCGATCGATCCGGGCTTCCTGACCGACGACCGTGACATGGCGACGCTCCGCGCCGGGGTGCGGATGATGCACCGCATCGCCGCCGCGCCGCCGCTGTCGGACTATGCCGGCGCCGACCGGCATCCGGTGGACCTCGCCGACGATGCCGCGCTCGACGCGCTGATCCGTAGCCGAGCCGACACCGTCTATCATCCGGTCGGGACGTGCCGCATGGGCAGCGACGATGCTTCGGTGGTCGACCCGACGCTGAAGGCGAAGGGCCTCGACGCGCTGTGGGTCGCCGATGCGAGCATCATGCCGCGGCTGGTCAGCGGCAACACCAATGCGCCGAGCATCATGATCGGCGAACGCGCGGCGGATTTCGTGAAGGCGGCTTTGGCCTGACGTTCCCCGGCGAAAGCCGGGACCCGGAGAGCTGGCGCGGCGTCGCATGGGCCCCGGCTTTCGCCGGGGAACGGGAGCGCTAAGCGCAAGCCTCCGCCAGCACCCGCCCCGTCTCCGTCAGCCCATAGAGACTGCTCGGCGGCCGTCCGTCGACCACCTCGCGCACGACCAGCCCATGCTTGCCGAGCGCCGTCAGTCCCTGCGACAGCGCGCGCGGGGTCGCGGGGGCGAGCAGCCGCGACAGCGCGTTGAAGCGGGCGTGCCCGGCGTCGATGCCGGCGACCAGCGGCAGCCCCCAGCGCGTCGCCGCGCCGGGCGGCAGGCCGATTGCCGTCTGCGCCTGTGCGATCGTCGCGGCGCGCAGTGCGGCGGCGGCCCCGCTTTCGGTGAGGATATATTCGGGGCGCAGCGGGTGGCCGTGGCCGGGATTGCGCTGCACCCAGCCGATCGCCGCCGCCGCCTCAAGCGTGCGCGTCAGGCTGTCGCGCGCGAGCGCGAGCCGGTTCACCAGTTCGACGAACCGCGCGCCGCGGTGCGCGGCGAGATCGGCGAGCAGCGGGACCAGCCAGCGGTGGCGGGTCAGCTGCGCGAGCAGGGGATCGGGAACGCTTGACGGCATTAGCTAGTAACTATACAAATCAGACTATCGAAGCAAGCGGATTGGGTCTTGGGTTCCAATTCATAGGGACCGTCATTGCGAGGAGCCGCAAGCGACGCGGCAATCCAGAGCGGGCGTCAGTCGCCCTGGATTGCTTCGCTTCGCTCGCAATGACGAAGTCCTGGCCAGATAGGGAGAAATGACAATGGCGTTGAAGATCGGGTCCGAACTCACCTGTTCGATGGGGGTCAAGGACATGACCGCGTCGATCGCCTGGTACGAGCGGGTGATGCTGTGCGAATTGCTCTACCGCGCCGACGAGATCGGCTGGTGCGAACTCAAATCGCCGATGGCGGGCGTGAACATCGGGCTGAGCGAGGTCGAGACGGTGGTGCAAGGCGGCGGCGCGACCAACGTCTTCGAGGTCGAGGATATCGAGGCGGCGAAGGCGCATCTCGATGCCGAAGGGGTACGGCAGGACGGCGATATCCAGCATATTCCGGGGTTGGTGAAGCTGCTCACCTTCTACGACCCCGACGGTAATGCCTTCATGTTTTCGCGGTCCGAGGCGGGCGCCGGCTGAACGCCCGATAGAGCAACCCCCGCCGCATTGCTGCCGCGGGGGTCGCGATGGGTCCGTCTTCAAGCCCGGGCCCGACTCGCTCATTCTTTCGTCCGAGCGGAAATCCGCAACGCGACGCGTGCGGCGACAGGTACGCGGGCGCTGGCTATTCGGGAGGATTCCGCCGCGGCGAATCGGGGGCTTTCGCAGCCGCCCCGTGCGCCGGCTGCGGCGCAGCAAAATCCCGCACCGCGCTTTTCCGGGCTTTTGCGCGATGGCTTATGCTGCGCACAAAAAAAGAGGGCCGGGACTTGCGTCCCGGCCCAGCCTTTCAGGCTCTCCCCTCCTGAAACTCTTGATGGTTGAATGCCATATTAATGTCATGATGGAAAGGCCTAAATTTGCATCACCACTGCCTATTTATTGTGCGCCTGCGAAGGCGGGCCGCCGCGAACGGCAACCCGCCCCGATCGTCTAGAAGCTCTGGCGCGCGGTGATGCCGAAGGTGCGCGGCTGACCAACGGTATAGCCGAGGCGCGCCCGGCCGCCGCGTTCGCGGTCGAACGAGAGCAGGGCGTTTTCGTCGAGCAGATTGTTGACATAGACGCTGAGCGACAGGCCGCTTTCGAAATCGACCCCGGCGCTGAGATTGACCAGCTGGTAGTCGGGCAGTTCAAGGTCGACCGTCGTCGCGGCGTTCGCCGGGGCGCCGCCGAAAGGCAGGCCGTGGACGAAGGTGCGCGGGTTGTTTTCCTGATCCGCGGGCTGGGTGTAGCGCGCGCCGACATGCTGGAACGACGCCGCGAGATAGGCCGACGCGCTGTCCGAGACCGGGAATTCATAGCTGCCCGATGCCGACAGCTGAAACTTCGGAACCGAGGGCAGGCGGTTGCCTTCGCGGATGCCCGTCGCGGTGGCGAGTACGCCGGGCAGGGTGGTGTCGAACTCGGCCTCGATCAGGCTGCCCGACAGGTTGAGGTCGAGTCCGTCGATCGGGTTCACCCCGAGCTCGACCTCGACCCCCATCGAATGCGCCTTGGGGACGTTGAAGACGATGCGCGACGAGCAGCTGCCGGCGTCGAGCGTGACCTGGAGGTTGCGGATGTCGTTGTAGAAGGCGGCGGTGTTCAAGGTGAAGCCGCGGCCCTTCGACTTCACGCCGACTTCATAGTTCCACAAGGTCTCGTCATCATAGTCCTGGAAGCCGCCGAACAATGCCGCGTCGCTCGGCGAGCAGAGCGGCAGGTTGAGCGGATCGTTGACCCCGCCGAGGCGGAAACCCTTCGACGCCTGTGCATTGACCGACACATTGTCGGCGACGTCGTAGCTCAGCAGCACGCGCGGACTGATGCCGTTCGAGCGCGTCTTGTCGCGGCGGCGGTCGCCATTCGCGAACAACCCGCCGGTGACGAAGCGCCGCGTCTCGACGAAGTCGTAATAGCGGCCGCCGACCGTGACGTCGAAGGCGTCGGTGATCGAATAGGTGCCTTCGCCGAAGATCGCGAGCTGCTTGATCTTATAGGGCAGGTCGGCGTTGTACGGCGAGTTGGCGGGGAAGCCGTTGGCGACCGCCGCCGAGGTGCCCGCGCCGAGCGTCGCATCGGTGAAGGCGTCATAACCGGGGGTGGGCAGACGCTGGCGATAGAAGCGGTCGGTGCTCGAATAGAAACCGCCAAACACCCATTGGAAGGCGCTGTCATAATCCGATGCGAGGCGGACTTCCTGCGTGAAGGTCTTGAGGTCGGTGGTGTCGACGAGGGCCGATGGCAGCAATACCCCGGCGGTCGGGAAACCGAGGTCGACCGAGACCGAACCGGTCAGCGCGCTCGCGTCGCGGCTGACGAGGATGTCGCGGTTGGTGTAGCTGGTCACCGAGGTGACCGAAACGCCGTCGAGCTTGGCGTTCATCACCAGGTCGGCGATCAGCGTCTTGTCCTCGAACGCTTCGCGCAGCAGCAGATATTGCTCGCGCTCGTCATAGGTCACCTGCGGGCGCGTGGTGGTGAAGCGGTTGCCATAGAGATTATAGATGTCCTGGCGGTTGAAGCCGTCGGCGGTCACCTTTTGATAGACGATGCGCGGGGTGATGGTGACGTCGTCGACGGGTTCGAAGGTCACCGCGAGGCGCCCGCCATAGCGTTCGCCGCTGTTGACGTCGTTGCCGCCCGCGGGGCCGACCGCGTTGATGAAGCCGCCGTAGCGCGTGTAATAGCCGACCGCGCGCACCGCCGCCTTGTCGCCGAGCGGGACGTTGATCGCGCCTTTCAGATGACCCCCGATATCGTCGCCGTCGACGAGGTTGAGGTTCGCCTCGACGCTGCCTTCGGTCACGCCGAGCTTGGGCTGGTTGGTGATGTAGCGGATCGTGCCGCCGACCGACCCCGACCCGAACAGCGTGCCCTGCGGCCCGCGCAGCGTTTCGACGCGGTTGAGGTCGAAAAGGTCGATGTCGGGGGTGAAGAGCGAGAGCGAGATGACGCTTTCGTCAAGATAGACGCCGACCTGTTCCTTGACGCCGGGCTGGTCGCGCACGACCTGTCCCGCCGACACGCCGCGGACAGACACCTGGCTCTGGCCGGGGCCGAGGTTCTGCACCGACAGGCCGGCGACGTTGCGCGACAGATCCTCGAGCGTCACCGCCCCCGACCTCTGGATGTCGGCGGCGGTCTGCGCGTTGATCGAAAAGGGGATGTCCTGAAGATTGGCGTCGCGCTTGGTCGCGGTGACGATGATGATGTTGCTGTCGTCTTCCTCGGCGGCGGCGTCCTGCGCGGCGGCGGGCGTAACGAAATTGGCCAGCGCGAGCGTCGAAAGCCCGGCCAGCAGCATAGTGCGAGCATGCATGATGTTTTCCTCTCTGAGCAGCGCGGGACTATCTTGTCCCGTCGCGGCGAGAGGAGTGCGCCTCTTGTCACAAATGCGCAATGGGGTCCGAATCGCGCGTAACAAAATGTCGGCGCGCTGTTGCATTGCTGCCACATACCGACGCGCCAGGCCGCCCGGATGCGTCGCCTCTAGGCCGCTGGGCCGTAAGCAAAAAAAGGCCGGAGACCTGGTCCGGACCCGCTGCCGCCCCGGCCGCCATCGAAAAAAAAGGCCGGGGACAAGCCCCGGCCAGTGGTTCGCAGGAGGAACCTGGGTTGGACCCCGCCGCCTTTTTAAAGAGGAGAGAGCGGCGGCGGGTGTCCAGTCTCGTCAATAATTATAGGCACGCTCGCCATGTTCGCCGAGGTCGAGGCCTTCGCGCTCCACCTCTTCGCTGACGCGCAGGCCGGTCAGCGCCTTGGCGATGTAGATCGCGATCGCTGTGCCGATGGTCGACCAGATGATGGTGGTGACGACCGCCATGACCTGCGTCGTGATCTGCGGGCCGAGGGCATAGTCTTCGCCCGCCGGGCCGCCGAGCGCGACCAGCATGGTGAAGGCGGTGCCGATCGCGCCGACCATGCCGCCGACGCCGTGGATGCCGAAGGCGTCGAGCGAGTCGTCATAGCCGAGCTTGGCCTTGAGCTTGGTCACCGCGAAGTAGCAGACGACCGAGGCGATCGCGCCGAGCAGGATCGCACCGAACGGACCGGCGTTGCCGGCGGCCGGGGTGATCGCAACGAGGCCGGCGATGACGCCCGAGCAGAAGCCGAGCGCCGAAGGCTTGTGGCCGCTGACCTTTTCGGCGAGCATCCAGACGAGCGCGGCGGCGGCGGTGGCGACCATCGTGTTGATCATCGCGAGGCCCGCCGAGCCATTGGCTTCGAGTGCCGAGCCGGCGTTGAAGCCGAACCAGCCCACCCACAGCAGGCCGGTGCCGATCATCGTCATGGTCAACGAGTGCGGCGCCATGATTTCCTTCTGGTAGCCGATGCGCTTGCCGAGGATGATCGCGGCGACCAGCGCCGAGACGCCGGCGTTGATGTGGACCACGGTGCCGCCGGCGAAGTCGAGCGCGGCCGGCGTGTCGGTGCCGAACATGCCGCCTTCGAAGAACAGGCCGCCGCCCGCCCACACCATGTGCGCGATCGGGAAATAGACGATGGTCAGCCAGATCGCGCCGAACACGAGCATGGCCGAGAATTTGAGGCGCTCGACGACCGAGCCGAGGACCAGCGCGAGGGTGATCGCGGCGAAGGTCATCTGGAACGAGATGAACACATATTCGCTGATCACTTCGTCGGTGAAGGTCGCGCCGGTCGAGTCGGCGGTGACGCCCGACAGGAAGAATTTGCCCCAGCTGATAAAGGCGTTGCCCTCGGGGCCGAAGGCGAGGCCATAGCCGTAGCTGACCCAGATCAGCATCGCGAGACAGGCGGCGGCGCCGACCTGCGTCATCGTCGACAGCATGTTCTTGGTGCGCGTCAGGCCGCCGTAGAAGAGCGCGAGGCCCGGCAGGATCATCAGCAGGACGAGGACGGTGGCGGTCATCATCCAGGCGTTATTGCCCGGGTTGGCGACCGCGGGTGCGGCTTCGGCGGCGGGCGCCGCGGCGGCGGCTGCCGCTTCCTGCGCCCACACGGGCAGCGCGGCGAACAGTGCGAGGCCCGTGGCCCCGGCGGTCGCCGCAAATTTGTTTGCGAACGTCATTGCTTCCCCCTTTATCATTACAGAGCCGCCTCGCCGGTCTCGCCGGTGCGGATGCGCACGGCCTGACCGACGTCGAGGACGAAAATCTTGCCATCGCCGATCGACCCGGTTCCGGCGCTTTGCTGCAGCGTTTCGACGACCCGCGGTGCGAGCGCGTCGTCGCAGACGAGCTCGATCTTCACCTTCGGCACCATGTTGGTGGCATATTCCGCGCCGCGGTAGATTTCGGTCTGGCCTTTCTGACGACCGAAGCCTTTGACTTCGGTCACGGTCATTCCGGCAATGCCCAAGCCGGTGAGGGCTTCGCGCACCTCATCGAGCTTGAACGGTTTGATGATAGCCAGGATCAGCTTCATGACGCCCCCTTGTGATTATTGGCAGATGTTGCACTGCAACAGCCGTGCCAAATTGCGCGGGCGGGGGATGAGTTAACATTTTGTGACGAATTGGCGCGCGCAGGCGACCGATTGAGTCAGCGGAATGGGCAGGCGAGGCAGCGCCATGCCTAAATTATGGGCAGGGACGTAACCCGCCCGCCCCTTAGGGGAGGGGCTTTTCCAGGCTATCCCGCCCGCTCGAAGCGCGCCCAGATCGGCAGATGGTCGGACGCGCGCGCCGCGAGCGCGCTGCGGTGCACCCCGGCGTCGACCGCCTGCAGGTCGGGCGAGGCGAAGATGCGGTCGAGTTTCGCCACCGGGCGGCGGCTGTGGAAGCTGTGGCCGGTGTCGACGAGGCGATGGCGTTCGCCGAAATCATGGAGGCAGCCGCCCTGGTTGCGCCATTCGTTGCAGTCGCCCATCAGGATCGTCGGCAGGTCCTCGCCCGCCGCGAGGTGATGGAGGATTGCGCGCGCCTGTTGCCGGCGGCGCAGCCCCGAAATGTCGAGATGCATGCCAACGACGCGCAGCCGCGTGTCGCCGATGCGCACCGTCGCCGCGACCGCGCCGCGCGGTTCGAGCGTCGGCAGGTGGAGCGCGTGGCTTTCCTCGACCTCGGCGCCCTTGCGCACCAGCAGCGCATTGCCGTGCCAGCCGATGGCATAGGGACGCCCGCCGAGCAGGTCGACCGGCACATAGTCGCTATGCTCCTCGAACATATGCGGCGGGATCGCGCTGGCGCGGGTGCCGAAGCGGCGGTCGGCCTCCTGCAGCGCGACGATATCGGCGTCGAGTTCGCGCAGCACCGACAGCACCCGCCCCGGATCGCGGCGCCGGTCGAGACCGATGCCCTTGCGCATATTGTAACTGGCGACCTTGATCATGGCGGGCGTTTTCACAGGATTATGGACGTCTGAGCAAGGCTTAGGTTGCGTTCAACCGGCGCCGAACTCCGCCATCAAGGCCTGCGCGTCGGCCAGATCGTCGTCGAGCACCATCACCCGCACCGGGATGAGCAGGCCGACACTTTCGGCGATATTCATGCCGGCGTCGAAACACACGGCATGGACGCCGGCGCTTTCGAGCCGGCCACGCAGCAATTCGGCCTCGACCCCGTTCGGCAGGCGTACCAGCTCGACGAGCCCCATCAGGCGGGGTCGCCGGTGATGAAACGGTCGGTCGGGCGCGTCGGCAGGCCGTCGATGCTCCTGGTGCGTTCCTGGAATTTCTCGACCCACAGCACCGGGTCGGCCTGACGGTGATATTTCTGCAGCGTGTCGCGTTCGTGCTGCAATTCCATCATCGGCACGCCCCAGCCGCAACTCGTCTGCACGCTGTCGACGTCGATCACGAAGATCTGGCGGGTGCCGGGGATCAGGGTGAAAGGGCTGGCGATCGTCTCCCATTCATCGTCCTGCGGCAGCACCGCGCGGCCGCGGCCATAGATGCGCAGGATCAGCGCGCTGCGGTCGAAGGCGCAGAACATGATGGTGATGCGCCCGTCGGCGGCGAGATGCGCGTGCGTCTCGTTGCCCGATCCGCCGAAATCGAGATAGGCGACCCGGTTTTCGGACAGCACCCGAAACGTGTCGGCATAGCCCTTGGGCGACAGGTTGATCCGCGCATCGGCGGCGGCGGTCGCGGTGAAGAAGACCGGTTGCTTCTCGATGAAAGCGATATGCTTGTCGGTCAGGCTGTCGGTGAAATCGGCCATGTCGGGGCTCCGCAAGATCGGTGTGGCGGGCTTATCACCAATTTTTGCCTTCCTCCACCGCCGCCTGCTCCTCGGGGCGTGTCGTGCGGCCGAGCACCGCGTTGCGATGCGGGAAGCGGCCGAATCGGTCGACGATGGCGAAATGCTTCTGCGCATAGTCCTGGAACATCGGATCTGCGAGCTGGCCGAACAGGCGCAAGGATTCGCGCTGGTCGGCGAGGTCCTCGCTGTGCTGATAGGGGAGATAGGCGAACTGGCGCCGCGCGTCGGGCCAGGCCTTGTCCCAGCCGTGCGCGACGATGCCGCGCGCGATCGCGCGGGCGAGATCGTCGGTAGCAAAGGCATCGGCGGATCCGCGAAAGATATTGCGCGGCACCTGATCGAACAGGATCGCCGCGGCCAGCGCGGTGTCGGGGTCGGTCAGGAAGCTGGCGGCGGGCAGCGCGCGCAGCGCTTCGTGCCAGTCGCCGGCCAGCGCGCGGGTGTCGGTGTCGAAATCCGGCCCGCCGCCATACCAGTTGTCCATGCCATGCGCGTCGAACCAGAAGGTCAGGAGTTGCGCCGGCCAGTCGGCGGGCGGGGCGGGGGCTTTCATTTCATCCGTCATTGCGAGCGAAGCGAAGCAATCCAGAGCCGTTTGCGCAACCCTGGATTGCTTCGTCGCCTTCGGCTCCTCGCAATGACGGGGCTTTTTGGCGCTATTCGGCCTTGGGACGGCGGTACGGCACGAACTCGCCGAGCGACACGAAGCCGCTGTACATCTGGCTGGTGCGGTCGCGCAGCTGGACGGTGTCGATGCTGCACAGCTGGCTGCTGGTCAATTTGGTGACGAGAATATCGTCGTCGTCGAGCGATTCGGCGCCGCCCTTCGGCCGGTTGACCCAAAGGGTGCTACCGATGCGATAGACGATCGCGGTGCCGTCGATGATCGTGGTGCTGTTCGATCCGGTCAGCTGGATGCAGTTTTGCGGCTCACCCGCGACGCGGCCATCGAGCAATTTTTCGAGCTGCTGCTCGCCGGTCAGCTTTTCCTTCGCCGATGCGGCGGGCGCGGCGGCCACCGTGGCGGCGGCGATAATGGTGGCGATCAACGGACGCATGGTTCGACTCCTGTCATTCAACACACACCCTCTATCGATAATATAGGGCATCTCGTCTGAACGACAACTGACTCGGCCAGGCGTCCGTCGCACGCGGTATCAGCAGGCGCCGTCGGGCAGCGGAATACCCAGCGGACCCTTGCATTTCTTTTTCTTGGCGGGCGGAGCAGCCTCGCCGCTACTGCTCCCGCTCGACGCGCCGCCGCCGCTCATGCCGCCGAAATCGGCGCCGACCATCAGCATCGTGTACGAGCGGAAGCGCACCTTCGCGGTCCAGTCGATGTTCCACACCCCCGTCGCGGGCTTGGGCGGATAGGAGAAGTTCGCCTCGGGGCCGAAGGCGTTGAGGTTGCCCATCATGAACTCGCCCGACGATTTCTTGACCTCGGCGGGGATCTGGCACGTCGTCTGCGATGGCGGCATCACGATCTTCTTGGTGATCAGGTTGGCGACCACCGAGGGCGGCAGCCAGTCCCACAGCCCGCCGCCGAATTCCTTGGTCGCGCTGCTCGTCCACCAGACGATGTCGCCGACGTCGTTCTTGCCGCTTCCGTTACCCATGCCGCCGATCGTCCAGGCGGCATAACCGGTGGCGTTCTGCACCGGGTTCCAGCGGATCGTCACCGACCCGTCGGCCTGGTCGGCGGTCGAGGCCTGCAGCGCGGGCATATAATCCTGCGCGAGGGTGAAATTGATGTCGTTGCCGACATTGCTCGCGACGCGGTGCGCGCCGAGCAGGCTGCTGTCCTTGGACGGCATCTTGGTCGATTTGCCGTTCGGCCATTCCATATAGGATTTGCTGTTCGACGGCGACACTTCGCGGACGATCGGCACCGCGGTCGAGAAGAGGTTCGGCGGCACCTGTCCCGCCGCGACCTTGGCGAAATCGATGATCACCGGCTGCCCCGGCCCCGCCTTGGCGCCGCAGCCCCAATAGAGCAGCAGGCGACCCTTCGGCCGTTCGAATTCGGTCGGGTAGGTGCCGTCCTTGCGCTCGGGCGCGATCAGCGGCACCGATTTGCCAAGCTTGGCCTGCGGCAGGAAAAAATGATCGCCCTTCGGCGGCGGCGCGGTCGGCAACTCGTTCGAGCCGAGGCGCAGGACCAGCTGGCGCGCCAACGCGCTGTCGGGGCCGCCGCCGAACATCATGCTCATCGCGCCGCCCATGCCGCCCTTGCCGCCGCCCATCGCGGCGAAGCCCGACATCGTCGCAGCGTCCATCTCATAGCGTTCCTTGGGACCGGTGGTCTTCTGCTGCGCCGCGACGGGCGCGGTCAGCATCGCGGCGATGACCGCGAGCGAGGTGAATTGGAAAGTCTTGCGCATAATTCCTCCCTGCGACCGGAGGTTCTGCCCCCGGGGAAAAGCTCATGCGACCCAATTTCTGCTTTATGTTTGAGAGGCGTATAGGCGCGAGATTGGCGAAGGCCAAGTGATGCGCGTCACAGAATCCCGTCATTGCGAGCGAAGCAAAGCAATCCAGAGCGGTGTACGCCTAACTCTGGATTGCTTCGCTTCGCTCGCAATGACGGGGAGAGGGGCGTTAAGCCGTCCCGCCCACCGTCAGCCCGCTTACCAGCAGGGTCGGCTGGCCGACGCCCGCGGGGACGCTCTGGCCGCCCTTGCCGCACACACCGATGCCCTCGTCGAGCGCCATGTCGTTGCCGATTCCGGTGACCTTCGTCAGCACGCTCGGGCCGTCGCCGATCAGCGTCGCGCCCTTGATCGGGGCGCCGAGCTTGCCATTCTCGATCTTATACGCCTCGGTGCAGCTGAACACGAACTTGCCCGACACGATGTCGACCTGGCCGCCGCCCATGCTTTTCGTGAAGATGCCGTTCTTGACGCGGCTGAGCAGTTCGGCGGGATCGTCGTTGCCGCCCTTCATGAAGGTGTTGGTCATGCGCGGCATCGGCGCATGGGCAAAGCTTTCGCGACGCCCGTTGCCGGTCGGCGCCATGCCCATCAGCCGCGCGTTGAGCCGGTCCTGCATATAGCCCTTGAGGATGCCATCCTCGATCAGCACGGTTTCGCTCGTCGGGGTGCCCTCGTCGTCGATGCTCAGCGAACCGCGCCGTTCGGCGAGGCTGCCGTCGTCGACGACGGTGACGCCCGCTGCGGCGACGCGCTCACCGATACGGCCCGAAAAGGCGCTGGTGCCCTTGCGGTTGAAATCGCCCTCGAGCCCGTGGCCGATCGCTTCATGGAGCAGCACGCCGGGCCAGCCGGGACCGAGCAGCACGGTCATCTCGCCCGCCGGGGCGTCGACGGCCTCGAGATTGACGAGCGCCTGCGCCAGCGCCTCGTCGATCGCGCGGTTCCACTGCGCTTCCTCGAACAGATGGTCGTACATGTAACGACCGCCGAGGCCAAAATAGCCGCTCTCACGCCGGCCATTCTCCTCGACCACGATCGACACGTTGAGGCGGACGAGCGGGCGGATGTCGGTCGCGAGGAAGCCGTCGGCGCGGACGATCTCGACCACCGACCAGCTGCCGGCGAGCGCGACCGAGACCTGCGCGATGCGCGGATCGCGCGCGCGGGCGGCGGCGTCGATCTGCTGGCACAGCGCGACCTTCTTGGCGAAGGGGATCAGGTCGAGCGGATTGGCCTCGCCATAAAGATGGCGATTGGTCCGCGCGGGGGCGGCGGCGTGCGGCTGGTTCGCAGGGTCGAGCAGCGCGAGCGTCTCGGCGGCGCGGCGGATCGCCGGCGCGCTGATGTCGCTGGCATGGGCAAAGCCCGTCATCTCGCCCGACACAGCGCGCAGCCCGAAGCCCGCATCGGTCGAATAATCCGCCGTCTTGAGACGCCCGTCGTCGAAGCCGAAGCTCTCGGTCGCGCGATATTGCAGGTAAAGCTCACCGTCATCGGCCTTGGCGAGCGCTTCCTTCGCGAGCTTCTGCGCAAGATCGGGGTCGAGCGCATCGGCGCGATAGAGGAAGCGGCGGGGATCGGTGGGGCTTGTCATGAGGCCGATATAGGCGCGCGTCCGACGGTCCGCAAATGCTCATGGTCATTGCGAGCGCAGCGAAGCAATCTCCAGCTATCCGACTTGCGCGATATCGATGGCTGGAGATTGCTTCGCTGCGCTCCTCGCAATGACGGGAGGCTCAGAGATAATTGACCGTCAGCGTAAACGTCCCGCTGTAATCGCCCTCGGGCTGGTTCGCGGGGACGGTGAGCGTGCCGCCGATATAATAGGTCTGCACCCCGCTCGGCAGCAGGGTCGCGCCGAGCAGCGCGATGCCGCCGCCGCTGGTGCTCGCGGCGCGGACCAAAGTGGCGGTCATGGGCGTCGCGCCGCCGCCGGCCCGTGCCAGCGTCACCGACGTGCTGCCCGACACGGTGATCAGCAGGATGCCGCCGGTGCCCTGGAACTGCGCGCGCTGCGCGTCGTTGCCGACCGCGGTGGCGCCGCCGCTGGTCGTGCGCGCGCCGGTGAGGGCGTTGACGCTGACGGTGCCGCCGGTGGCGCCGCTGATGATCGTCCCGAAATCGAGATCGTCGGTCTTGACGAGGCTGTTCGGCCGGACGACCGTCGCGGTTGTCGTCCCGGGCATGTCGGCGGCGTGTGCAGGCGCCGCCAGCGCGATCAGCGCTGCGGCGATGGCCGGGACGCGCGCGGCGGCCCGACGATGGCTGGTCCCTGGAATCCCCACGATTCTGCTCCTGTCTGGCACATCTTATGCCAGCTGGGTGTGAACCGATGATGCGCGGCCTTGGTAAAGGCGGCGTTTACGCCTTGGGGTGTTCGGCCGCTGTCGGCGACCCCGCCGACGTCTAGCCGTGGTCGGCGACCCCGCCGATCAGGACAAAGCGCCGGTCGCAATAGCCGCAGTCGGCGAAACCCGCGTCGGTGTCGATCTCGAGCCAGACGCGCGGATGGCCGAGCGCGGCGTCGGCGAGGCCGTCGCCGGTGCCGTCGCAGGCGATGCGGGTCTTGGGCGTGCGGATGGTTTCGGGCGTGTTCTGGGTCATCGACGGCGCCCATAGCAAGCGCGCGGCAGCGCCGCAATCGGGTCTGCGCGGGCTATTGATAGTTGAAGGTGACCGAAAAGCTGCCGCTATAGTCGCCCTCGGCCTGGTTGGCGTTGACGCGCAGCCGGCCGCCGACCGCAAAGCCGACGATGCCGTTGGTGCCGGTGATGCGAAAATTGTTGCCGTTGCCGATCTGCGACAGGCCGGTGAGCGCGCCGATCTCGAAATCGTCGACGCGCATAGCCTCGCCCGGGCCGGTCAGGGCGATCTGGTTCGATCCGGTCTTGATGACGACGCGATTGGCGCTGCCCTGACCCGCGAAGCGCGCCGGGCGCGCGTCGCCCGACGCCGCGATCACCCCGCCCGAGGTCGTGACCGCGCCGGACGGGGCGACGGTGACAGTGCCGATCGTCGCCGACGGAATGATCGATCCGAAGTCGAGCTGTTCGATATTGGTCAGCGACATGGCTTCGAGCACCAGCGCGCTCGTCTGGCCCTGCGTCTGCTGCGCGGCCGCCGGCATCGTCCAGAGCGCCGCCATGACGGCACCGGCAAGCGCGTTCCCCCCGAAACGCGCCAGTGGTCCCCCGGTGCCGTCGCCCCACATACGGCGATCAGAGATAGTTCAAGGTGATGGTGAAGGTCCCGCTGTAGTCGCCCGGCGCCTGGTTGGCGTTGACGTCGAGCGTCGCGCCGACCGGGAAATTATAGTTGCCGAGCGTCGAGGCGATGCGAAAGCGCGTCGGGGTGGTCGACAGGATCGCGGTGGGCGTGCTGCCGATCTCGAAATTACGCACGCGCATCTGCTGTCCGGGGCCGGTGATGAAGATCTGGTTCGCGCCGAGCGAGATATTGACCTCGCGGTTGTACGAGCCGAGCCCGGCGAAACGCGCGGGTTCGCCGTCATTCCCGGCCAGCGTCGCGCCACCGGTCCGCGTCCGGGAGCCGTCGGGCAGGATGCGCACCGTCCCCGCCGCGTTCGACGCGATGATGTCGCCGAAATCGAGGTCGTTAACCTTGAAGAAGGAAAGGGGCCGCAGCACGATGGCTTCGGCTTCGCCCTGCGCGTTGTTCTGCGCGTGCGCCGACGGAGCGGCGAACGGCGCAAAAGCGAGCGTCAGGGCGGCTAGGCCGCGCCGGCGAAGCGGCGGGCAGATGATGTGTCTGGTCCTCACATCACCCCTCATAAGGGCGATGTGACAAAATATGCTTACCCGCCATGGTAAAGATTTCCTTGCCGGAACACGGGCTTTCGCGAGCCGCGCGGCGCGGCTATGGAAGCGGCCATGACCGAAGCCGCCATCCGCATCGACGCCGTTTCCAAAACCTATGCCGGCGGCAAGCAGGCGCTCGACAATGTCAGTTTCGACGTGCCGCGCGGGCAGATTTTCGGGCTGCTCGGGCCAAACGGCGCGGGCAAGTCGACGTTG
The DNA here is from genome assembly GCF_058790875.1 of Sphingopyxis sp. EU05-FHT14B03. Classification (NCBI taxonomy): domain Bacteria; kingdom Pseudomonadati; phylum Pseudomonadota; class Alphaproteobacteria; order Sphingomonadales; family Sphingopyxidaceae; genus Sphingopyxis; species Sphingopyxis sp. EU05-FHT14B03. The sequence continues at coordinate 654,541 of NZ_JBYTDC010000003.1, read as the reverse complement.
ATCAACATTCTCGCGGGGCTGGTCAACAAGACCGCCGGGTCGGCCAGCATCTGGGGCTTCGACATCGACGCCGATCCGCGCAACGCCAAATATTCGATCGGCATCGTGCCGCAGGAAATCGTTTTCGACCCGTTTTTCACGCCGTTCGAGACGCTGGAGAATCAGGCCGGGCTCTATGGCGTGCCCAAGGCGAAGCGCATTTCGGACGAACTGCTCGCCGCGGTCCACCTGAGCGACAAGCGTGACGCCTATGCGCGGACGTTGTCCGGAGGGATGAAGCGGCGCTTGCTGGTGGCGAAGGCGATGGTCCATTCGCCGCCGATCATCGTCCTCGACGAGCCGACCGCGGGGGTCGATATCGAGCTGCGCCAGCAGCTCTGGTCCTACGTCCAGTCACTCAACGATCGCGGCGTTACCGTGGTGCTGACGACGCATTATCTCGAAGAGGCCGAGCAGCTGTGCGACCGCATCGCGATCATTAACCACGGGCGGCTGATCGCGAACAAGCCGACCCGCGAACTGGTCGACATGGCGCGCGAGAAGATCGTCGTCGTGACGCTCGACGCCGACGTCACCGCCCTGCCTTCGCACCCCGCCTTCGACAAGGTCGAGCGCGAAGGCGAGCGAGGCCTCGCGATCCACTACAACAAGGACCGCACCAACGCGGGCGAAGTGCTCGCCGCGGTCAACGCGATGGGGCATGGCATCGTCGACGTCTCGACCCGCGAAGCCGACCTCGAGGATGTGTTCCTCAACCTGACGCGCGCGGCGAATGGGTGAATCCCTGATCCCGTTCGTGTCGAGCGAAGTCGAGACACTCATCGAAGGCGCGCGAGGCCGAGGGCATCTCGACTTCGCTCGATGCGAACGGAAATTTGATGTCAGATAAAGAGACCCACGACGTCATCATCGTCGGCTCCGGCGCTGCGGGGCTCACCGCCGCGATCGCGCTCGCCGACCATTGCCGCGTGCTCGTGCTCGCCAAGGGCGAGCTCACCGGCGGCTCGACCGCCTGGGCGCAGGGCGGGATCGCCGCGGTGCTCGATGCTGGCGACACCTTCGAAAATCATATCGAGGACACGATGGTCGCGGGCGCCGGGCTCAACCGGCGCGAGACGGTCGAGTTCGTCGTAGAGAATGCGCCGCACGCGATCGAGCGGCTCGTCGAGATGGGGGTGCCGTTCAACAAGGACAGCGACGCGCTGCACCTGACGCGCGAGGGTGGCCATTCGCACCGCCGCATCGTCCATGTCGACGACGCGACCGGCTGGGCGGTGCAGGCTGCCTTGCTCAAGACCGCCGAGGCGCATCCGAACATCACGCTGATGCCCGGACAGGCGTGCATCGACCTGATTACCGGCCGCCACGAGGAACGTTACTCAGGATCGGGCCGCGTCTGGGGTGTCTATGCGCTCGATGAAAAGAGCGGTGAGGTCCATGCGCATGTCGGCCGCGCGACGATCCTTGCCAGCGGCGGCGCGGGGCGTGTCTACCAATTCTCGACCGCCCCCCGAGGCGCGACCGGCGACGGTATCGCGATGGCCTGGCGCGCCGGGGCGCGGGTGTCGAACATGGAAATGATGCAGTTCCACCCGACCTGCCTCTACAATCTCGAGGTCAAGAATTTCCTGATCACCGAGGCGGTGCGCGGCGAGGGCGGCATCCTCAAGCATCCGGTCACCGGCCACCGCTATATGCCCGATTATGACGCGCGCGCCGAACTGGCGCCGCGCGACGTCGTGGCGCGCGCCAACGACGACCAGATCAAGCGCTCGGGGCTCGACTATGTCCATCTCGACATCAGCCACCTCGACCCCGATTTCGTCGCGGGGCATTTCCCGAACATCTATGAAAAGCTGCTGACGCTCGGCATCGACATGACGAAGGGGCCGATCCCGGTGGTGCCCGCGCAGCATTATACCTGCGGCGGGGTGCTAATCGACCTCGACGGGCGCACCGACCTGCCGGGGTTGTACGCGGCGGGCGAGTGTACCGAGAGCGGGTTGCACGGCGCCAACCGCCTTGCCTCCAACTCGCTGCTCGAATGTTTCGTGTTCGGCGAGGCGGCGGCGAAGGACATTGTCGCGCGCTGGGACCAGCTCGAGACTCCCCCGCCGATCCGGCCATGGGACGAAAGCCGCGTCACCGACAGTGACGAAGAGGTGATCATCAAGCAGAACTGGACCGAAATCCGCCGCTTCATGTGGAATTATGTCGGCATCGTGCGCACCACCAAAAGGCTGGAACGTGCGCAACATAGAATCAACATGATGACCCATGAGGTCGAGGATTATTACGGCCATTTCCGCGTCACCACCGACCTGATCGAACTGCGCAACCTGCTCCAATGCGCCGAACTGATCGTGAAGAGCGCGCTCCACCGCAAGGAAAGCCGCGGGCTGCATTACACGCTCGACTATCCCGCGATGCTGCCGAAGGCGGTCGATACGGTGCTGGTGCCGTGATCAGTGATTGGCAAAATCGTTGAACTGCGCCGCGAGTTCTACGGTGGCATAGATTTCGAGCAGGCATTGGCGATAATCGTCGATCTCTTCGACGTACCGGAACTCCATGTAACCGACCCGGGCCTTGGCCCTTTGGAATGCCAAGTAGAAGCGGGGGTCTTGTTCCAGAGCTTTTCGCGTGGGCATCCCTTTCGCCTTGAATAGGCCGGTTTCGTGACGCGCCAGCTTGAAGGCGAATGGGGCATCGTTGTTCCTGCCGCTCAAATGTTCGCGATAGCGTTGGCGCAGGCGATTGGTCCGACCGACGTAAAGATGGGTGCCGTTTTCGGTGAAGAGATAGACGGCGCGCGAAGGCGTGCCGGCGGGAAGTGGGGCACCTCCGGAAATCGGTTCGCAGGCGAGGAGCTTTGTCAGACTGGCCGGTAAATCCCGGACGATATGCTCGAAGCTCGGGTGCATTGACGGATTCTCAGCCGCCGATGCCGAGCAACCGCCCCACAAAAATCAGCACGATCGCCCCGACGATCGAGGCGAAGCAGCCCGCGCCATGGAACTCGCGCTGTCCGCGCGAGGTGACGAGCCCCGCGAGCAGTGAGCCGCCGATCCCGAGCAGGATCGTCGCGATCCAGCCCATGGCGACCGCGCCGGGATAGAAGAACCGTGCGAGCGCCCCGATGAGCAGACCCGAAATGACGGCGCTGAGGATGTTGATCATGCGTTGAACCCCTCGTTCAAAAACCGCTCGGCCAGCGCCGCGTGCAGCGCCGCGCCGCGTGCCATCACCTTTTCGTCGAGGACCATGCGGTTCGAGTGCAGGCCGCAGCAGCTCCGCCAGTCGCTCCCCTGTTCGCTCGCGCCGAGCCAGAACATCGCGCCGGGCACTTTTTCGAGCACATAGGCGAAATCCTCGGCGCCCATCACCGGATGGTCCATCGTCATCCACGCCGCCTCGCCAAAGGTCGCTTCGACCACCGCCTGGCCAAAGGCGGCCGCACGGCTGTCGCACACCGTGACCGGAAAGCCTTCGTCGATCGTCACCTCGGCGGTGCAGCCATGCGCCTCGGCGATCGCGGGGGCGAGGCGCCGCAGGTCGGCGGCGACCGCGGCGCGGCGGTGCGGCGACAGGGTGCGGATCGTCCCGAGCAGTTCGGCGGTCTCGGGGATGATGTTGTTCGTCGTGCCCGCCGCGATCTTGGCGATCGTCACCACCGCGGGGTCGAACACTGACACGCGGCGCGTGACCATCGTCTGGATCGCGGTGACGATCGCACAAGCAACGGGAATGGGATCAATGGCGTCATGCGGCATCGAGGCGTGGCCGCCCGCGCCCTTGACGGTGATCGACAGAACGTCGGATGAGGCAAGCAGTGCCCCGGCACGCCCCGCGAACACCCCGTGCGGCGCGTTGGGCATGATATGGAGCGCGAACGCCGCATCGGGCAGCGGATCGAGCAGTCCGTCGTCGAGCATGAAGCGCGCGCCATGATGCCCCTCCTCGCCCGGCTGGAACATGAACATCACGGTGCCGGGCAGGCGATCGCGCGCGGCGCACAGCAGTTTCGCCGCACCGACGAGCATCGCGACATGGGTGTCGTGCCCGCAGGCATGCATCGCGCCGCTGGTTTCGGAGGTGAAGTCGAGTCCCGTATCCTCGACCAGCGGCAACGCATCCATGTCGCCGCGCAGCAACACGGTGCGGCCGTTCGCGGGACCGCGCAGGATCGCGACCAGCCCGGTCGTCGACGGCCCCTCGCGAAATTCGAGCGGCAGCCCGGCGAGCGCATCCTTGATCTTCGCCAGCGTCTTGGGGTTCTGCAGGCCGAGCTCGGGTTCGCGGTGGATCGCGCGGCGCAGGTCGACGAGGTCGGGAAGGATGGTGTCGGCCTCAGTCGGCCAGCTGTGCGTTGGATTGTCCATGTGGCGAGTGTGCCGCTGCGCGTGCCTCCTGTCGAGCCTCGGAGTCGCGTCGTACATCGGTGAGGACCCGCGTCACATTCTGCTTGATCGCCCAGCGCGCGATCGGTTCCCAATAGAGGCCGGGGTCGATGCGCAGGACATGGTCGGCGCGCGCGGTCAGCCGGGTGCGACCGCCGGGAAGCGGCACCAGGTCGAAGCGCGTCTCGCCGGTGTCGAAAGTGCCGATCAGATGCGGGGTGTGGAGTTTCCTGTACGGGCTCATTTCCTCCATCGCGGGCGGCTGGCGGACGACGCGGAACGCCAGCGTGCGGCCGGTTTTCCAGACGGTGACGCGCTCGTCGGCGGTGCCGGTGGAAAAGGTGCCGATTCGGTGCGCGCCTTCGCCTTCGCCGGTGATCCGGCTCGCGACGGGATAGGCGAGGCCCGCGAGGCCGACGAGCCCGGGACTTTCGGCGACCGGGCGGTTCGCGGTCAGGCTGGCCCACACCGCCCCGGGCGGCGCGGCGATGGTGATGCTGGTGCGGGTGACGATCGGCAGCTCGGGCGGCATCGCGGCGTCGACCAGGAAGACCAAGGGCAGGGCCGCGACGCTGTAAAGCGGAGCCTGCGGTCCAAGCGGCTTCGCGACGCCGCGTCCGATGAGTCCGCCGACGATCGCGAGTCCCGCCGCGAGCGGCGCGATCAGCAGGATGCAGAGCAGGCCTTCGAGCGCGAGCATCAGCAAGGCGAGCGTGCCGAGCAGCCCCGCTAGCGCCACCGCGACGAGGGTTTCGCCGCGGCTGCGCAACGTGCCGCGGTTGACGATATAGCCGGTGATGACCCCGACCAGAAAGGGCGTGAGCACGAACAGGCCCCAGCCATAGGCGCCCATCGTCGCCCCGGACACCGCGACCGCGAGGACGATCAGCGCCATTCCCGCGACGGTTCCGCGCGCCAGCTGATGTGGCGGGGCGGGGTTGCCGACGCGCTCGGGCGCGGGCGCTCCCGCGCGGCGGCGCCATAACAGGGTCAGGACGAATGCCGCGAAGATCTGGATCGTCGGCACCATCGTCAGCAGCGCCAGCCCTCCACCGCGCCCGAGCCGGTCGGCGCGGCGCAGCGACAGGAAAACGAGCGCCGTCGATATCGCGAGGCAGAAGGCGAAGCCGCCGATCGCGACGAGCGGTGAAATCCCGGGCAGCATGGCGAGCTGGCGGATCGGAAAGAACCAGAACATCCGGTCGAACGCCAGCGGGGCGGCGTGGCCGTAAAAGGCAAGCGCGACGAGGCCGTGTTGCGACAGGATCAGCGCCGCGGCGGCCAGCGCATAATGAATGGCATCGGGCAGTTCGGTGAGCAGGCGGTGCAGCAGGTTTTTCATCACGCGCCGGCCCCGGCGAGCGGGGCGGCAGGCGCTGCGCCGGGCGCCACGATGCTCAGCCCGTGCCGCGCGCCGAGCGTCGCGGGGGTCTGGACGTTCCACATCAGCCCGAGCCGCTCGCCCAGGCGGATGAAGGCGTAACCCCAGTCGCTCTGCCCCGGGTGCAGCCCGATCCGCGCCGAGCCCGGATAGGCGTGATGATTATTGTGCCACGCCTCGCCCATCGTCGGGATCGCCGCCCACGGCACATCAAACGCCTGCACGCCATGCGCGTTGACAGTCCAGTGCTGCGGCCCGCGATTATGCGCGAGATGGCCGACGAGCCAATGGCCGTGATTGGCGACCGCAACGCGCGCCGCGACGCCCCAGATTACCCAGCCCCAGCCACCGATCGCGAAAAAGAGCAAGGCGACGGGCAATTGCTGCCAGCGCCACGTCTTTTCCAGCCAGCCGTAAAAAGGGTCGCGTTCGAGTTCGGCGAAATCGAAGCGCGGCGGGCGGTCGAGGTCGAGGCGGCAATAGATTTGCCACCAGGCGTCGCGTGCGATGTGTGTCCCGTGGCGCAGGAGGGGGTGGCATGTCGCCTGCCGCTGCGCCCAGTCGCGCGTGTCGTGGGCGCGGACGATGCCATAGGGGCCCGCCATGCCGACGAAGGCGCCGAACCAGACGAGGGTGCGCGCGAGCCAGCGCGGCGCGGCGAAGCTGCCGTGGATCATCATCCGGTGGTACCCGACGCTGTGCCCCAGCAGCAGCGCGGCGCCGGTGGTGGCGAAAAAGAGCAGGATCGCCGAAGGGGTGACGAAGAAGGGGCCGGCGATCAGCGCGATCAGCGCCATGCCGCCGTTCCAGACGATGCTCGGCAGATCGGCGCGGACGGTCCCGGCGCGCGGGTCGGGGCCGGACTCGTCGATCAGGAAGTTCACCGCATGGGGGTCCTGTTCGCTGCGCATCGCCCGACTCCTCTCACACAAATAATATAAGTAATTACTTAAATAAATTATTGCTTGTCAAGGGCGGTGGGCTTGCCCATTTTAGGACGATGGAACGGGTTTTTCAGGCATTGGCGTCGACGCCGCGGCGGCAGATTCTCGCCTATCTCGCGCATGCCGAGCTCAGCGCGGGTGACATCGCGGCGCGCTTCGACATGAGCAAGCCCGCGGTGTCGCAGCATCTGTCGGTGCTCGAAAACGCCGGGCTGATCGTCAGCGAAAAGCGCGGCCAGTTCGTCTTTTATCGGCTTGTGCCCGATGCGCTGACCAATGTGCTCAACGGCTATGTTCAGGAAGTTTGCCCCGTTTCGCGTCCGCTGAAGGCCGAATCGCGCGCGCTGGCCGACAAGCAGAAGGGCGAAGCGGCGGGCGACTAGCCTCGGCCACCGGCGGGATGTCGCTGTCTAGACCAGCCGCATCAGGACCAGCTTTGCCGCCGCTTGCGCCCGATTGACCGCGTCGAGCTTGCGGCGCGCATTGTCGACATGGAAGCGTACGGTCGATTCGGCGAGTCCCAGGATCACCGAAATCTCCCAGTCGGTCTTGCCCTCGGCAACGAAGGCAAGGCAGTCGCGCTCGCGTGCGGTGAGATCGGGGTCGGGATCGTCGGCGAGGACGGCCGCTTCCAGAAGATATTCGGTCAGGAGCAGCCCGGCGAGTTGCACCGCGCGCCGCGCTGGGTCGGCGTCGCGATCGGAAAAGCCGATATGCGCCGACGCGATCGCGCCCTTCGGCCCATAGGATGTCGCGCACAGCGCCTCGCTCACCCCGGCCTCGCCGAGCGCGTCCCAATAGGCGCCGAAGCGCGGATCGCCGTGCGGCGCGAAATCGCCAAAGGCGTAGCGTGTCCGCCCCTCCATGATCGGTCGCAGCAACGGATTGCAGTCGAAACAGACATAGTTGAAGGCGGCGCTGCCCGGCCAGCTTTCGGGCGCGACGCGGCGGACGACGCCGCCCGCGGCCCAGTGGCTCTTCGCGGTGAGGCGGGTCGTCGGTCGGCGATAGACGCGGGTCTGCAGATAGGTCACGCCGAGCGGCGCGGCGGCGGCGAAAAAGATGTCGCTCGCCTCGGCCGGAGACCTGTCCTGCCATGGGTCGACGATGTCCAGTATCTCGGCCGTAATCATCGCGTTCTCCGCGAATAGTGCCACTCAATCGCGCAATGAACGGTTTTCCATCGTCGCGCCTCGCCCGGCAACTCTCGAATCCGAGGGGTATTCATCCCCCGTTCCCGGCCAATAAATGCCTCATCCTCAATGCGGAGTCGAGATCATGACCGAATTAATCAGCGTCAATGTCTATCTGTCGAACTATGTTCACGGATCCGGAAACTACAAGATTTTCGTCGAGGGTCCGGGCGGAAATCAGGAAGCGCCGGGGGTCGCGAGCGCGAACTTCAATCTGCAGAAGGACGGCCATTATTGGGCTTATGGCCAATATGTCGGGGGCAACAGCACGCATGCGCGGCACGGGCTTTCCTTCTTCGCCGGCAACAGCGCGATCAGCGTCGACATGAACCGCGACTAGGCGGCAAGGCGATGGCCAACCCCCTGTTCACCCCGCGCGGCCCACCGCCGTCGCCCGCCGGACCCCAGCCGTTCCGTACCAAGGACGGCGAGCTGAGCTTCCTCGTGCCCATGGGGTGGCAGGCGACGGGGGCGATCCAGGTCGAACCGCCCGCGAACCGCTATGTCATCCTCGACGCCACCGGACCCGACGATGCGCTGATCTTTTGCGGGCATCCCGACCTGCCGCAGCGCTATCTCGTTCCCGCACCGTGGCACGGGATGCTGCAGCCGGGGCGGCGCGCGAAGTTCGGTGACGGGCCGACCGCGCAATGGCTGCTCCCGGCGCCGCTCGCGACGGCGCCGCAGATGGCGCAGCATCTCGCGACGCGGCGCTTCGGCGACCTGGTGTTGACCCATGTCGTGCCGCATCAGAAACTGCTCGACGACACGCGCAAGGGCGCCGCCGACGCCGGGGTCTATCCCGCCTATATCGACGCCTGCGATGCCGGCTTCGCGTCGATCGACGGGCGCTTCGTCGGCCAGATCCAGCTTGTCGTTTTCGGCGGCGGCAACCCCGGCGACACCTGGCAGGTCGAATATATATCGGGCTTCCGCTGCGTGCCCGACGCGCGGGGGGCGGTCGCCGCGCTGTTCGACGCGGTGATGGCCTCGATCGTCATCGGCGCCGAATGGCAACGCAAAAACCCCGACGAAGTGTCGCAGGATGCGCTCGATAGCTTCGATGCCAAGCACCGTGCCGCCGATGCCGCCGATCGCTATGCGCTCGTCACGCACCGCAATGCGGTGGACGCGATCCGCGACGGCATCCTTGGCGCGATCAAGGGGCGCAAGCCGGGGGGCGATCGTGGCAACCTCTGATATGGTCGATCCGCTCGCGCTGCTCGGCGCGATCATGACCTTGTCGCGCGACGCCGCCGCCGAAGCGCGCGCCGAGCTCGGCGGAATGCAGGCGGCCTATCTCGATCAGGGCAATCCGGTGCCGGAGGCGCTGCTCGACCTGTGGCGCTGCCGCGTCGTCCATTGGGAAGCCCAGATCGCCGCTTTGGCGGAGCTGTCGGGCGGCACGGCGCACGCGCCCGCGGTCGATGCCGTCACCGCGCCGCTGCTGGCGTGGCTGGCGATGGTCAAACCCGACGCCCCGCCTGCGGGCGGCGGTGTAGCGCACGAAAGGGACGCATGATGACGACCGAACTGAAACTGTCGACCTTGTCGGTGGGCAAGCCGGAAGTGGGACACCCCCTCAACGGCGAGGTCGCGTTCGTCGCGCGGGAGCAGGCCAAGGGTTATGGCGTCATGGCGCGGGTGATGTTCAATTTCGACTTCGACGAAGGCGCATCCTTCACCGACATCGAAGCAAGGGTGAAGCACGAGGCCAAGCTATGGTTCCAGCGCTGCGCCGACCTGTTGTGACCCGACGACCTAACGCTTGCCCCCGAACAATTGCCGGCCCGCGAGGTCGAGCATGATTTCCTCGCTGCCGCCGCCGATCGCGTTGACGCGCACCTCGCGGTAGATGCGCTCGACCTTGCTGCCGGTGATGTAACTCGCGCCGCCCAGCACCTGCGCCGCCTCGCGCGCGACCGCCTCCAGCATCCGCGTCGCCTGGACCTTGAGCATCGCGAAGTCGGCGGGGCGGTCCTTGCCATTCTTGACCTGCCAGGCGGCGAGGTCGACCCACGCCTGCGTCGCTTCGATCTGGCGCTCCATGTCGGCGAGCTTGATGCGGATCGACTGGTGGCCGACGAGCGGTTTGCCGAAGGTCTCGCGGTTCTGCGCCCATGCGGCGGCCTCGGCCATCGCGACGCGGGCAAAAGCGCAGCAGCCCATCGCCATGCCGAGCCGCTCGCTGTTGAAATTGCGCATGATGCCGATGAAGCCGGCGTTTTCCGCCCCGATCAAATTGGTCGCGGGAACACGCACGTCGCCGAAGTGGATCGCGGCGGTGTCGCTGCAGCGCCAGCCCATCTTGTCGAGCCGCGTGCGCTCGACCCCGGGTGCGTCCATCTCGATTAACAGCAGCGAGATGCCCGCCGCGCCCGGCCCGCCGGTGCGCACCGCGCAGGTCAGCCAGTCGGCGCGCATGCCGCTGGTGATGAACATCTTGCCGCCGTTTACGATATAATCGTCGCCGTCTTTCACGGCGGTGGTCTTGAGGTTGGCGACATCGCTGCCGCCGCTCGCCTCGGTGATGCCGAGCGCGATGATCCTGTCGCCCGCGAGCACCGGCGGCGCGACGCGCTGCTTCAATTCTTCCGAACCGAGCGCGAGGATCGGCGGCAGGCCGATGCCATGCGTCATCAGCGACGCGCCAAGCCCGCCCGCGCCGACCGCCGCGAGTTCCTCGGTCAGCACGAGGCTGTGGAAATTGTCGAAGCCTTCCGAATGGCCGCCATATTGCTCGGGACAGCGCAGCCCCAATATGCCGGCCTCGGACGCCTTCTTGTGCAGCTCGCGCGGCAATTCGCCCTCAGCCTCCCAGCGATCGATATGCGGCGCGATCTCGCGGGCGACGAAGCGGCGGACGCTCTGCGCCAGCGCTTCATGGGTTTCGTCATAATAGGGCGAACGCGCGCGCCAGTCGTCGAAAGCTGTCATGGCGCGATGCTGCGCGGGGTTGACGTAAACGTCAAGTCGCCTTTGCCTGCGGCGTAGTGCAGAAAAATCTCACGCAAAGGCGCAAAGGCGCAAAGAAGAAAATCTCACACAAAGACACAAAGAGGGTGTTGGACGCCAGCAACCGTGGCGCAAGAATCGCGCGAAGCGCCTTTTCACGGTCGCCTGCGGCGACAAGATACGTTCGCTCGGCGCGCGCCCTCTTTGTGTCTTTGTGAGAGATCCTTTTTTCTTCCTTCTTCGCGCCTTTGCGTGAAACAAATGGCGCGACCCGTCGGTCATCCGTTCCGCCCCGGGCTTGCGCCGCGCCCTCAAGCGGTTAGGGTCGCGCCATGAACAAGTCGCACCTGCTCGCCGGCCTCGCCGCCTTCGCCCTGATCTCCACCCCGGCACTGGCCCAGAAAACGCCCGAGGCGATCGCTGAGGCGGCGCTCAAGAAGGCGCCGGTGTTCGACGGGCATAACGACGTGCCGTGGGAGCTGCGGAGCAGCGTCGGCAATGTGATCAACGATTTCGACTTCAACGACACCACCAAGCCCAAACCCGACGGAAGTGTGATGCACACCGACATCCAGCGGCTGCGCAAGGGCCATGTCGGGGCGCAATTCTGGTCGGTCTATGTGCCGTCGAACACCAACGAACAACAGGCGGTGCAGCAGACGATCGAGCAGATCGACGTCGCGAAGCGGCTGATCGCGCGCTACCCCAACGACCTCGGCTTTGCCCAAACCTCGGCCGAACTCGAAAGCCAGATGAAGGCGGGCAAGGTCGCGGGCATGCTCGGGGCGGAGGGCGGCCAGTCGATCGGCTCGTCGCTCGCGGTGCTGCGCGAACTCTATGGCATGGGCGTGCGCTACATGACGCTGACCCATAGCAAGACCACCCCCTGGGCCGACAGCGCGACCGACGCGCCGCAACATGACGGGCTGACCGATTTCGGCAAGCAGGTCGTTCGCGAAATGAACCGCATCGGCATGATCGTCGATCTCAGCCATGTCAGCGAGGCGACGATGAAGGATGCGCTCGAGGTGTCGAAGGCGCCGGTGATGTTCAGCCATTCGGGCGTGCGCGCCGTCAACGACCACCCACGTAACGTCCCCGACTCGGTGCTGCCTGCTGTGAAGGCGAACGGCGGCGTCGTGATGGTGGTGCTCTATGCGGCCTTCCTCGATCCCAAGCTGCGCGAACACGGCCTGTCGCGCACCGCCGAAAAGGCGCGGCTCGACGCGCAGTACGTCGGCAATCCCGACGCTGCCACGGCGGCGCTGAAGGCGTGGGACGCGGCTAACCCGCCGCCGCAGACCCCGATCGGACTCGCGGCCGACCATATCGACCATATCAAGGCGACGATCGGCGTCGATCACATCGGCATCGGCGGCGACTATGACGGCATGGACGCGACTCCGGTCGGGCTGGAGGATGTCACCGGCTATCCGCGCCTGTTCGCCGAACTGGCGCGGCGCGGCTATACCCAGGCCGAGCTGGAGAAGATTTCGAGCGGCAATATGCTGCGCGTGCTGAAGGCGGTCGAGGCCTATGCCGCGAGCCAGAAGGGCCAGCCGCCGATCGAGACGCCGGTCGCGAAATAGGGCTCAGCGGCGGCGGAACGGCCAGTCGGTCACGCCGCCCACCCACAGCGCCCACCAGATGATCACCGGCTGCAGCGCGAGGCGCGGGCCGTGGTACCACCAGCTCAATGTCTCGCCGCCGATCGCGATGTGGGCGAAGGCGTGGTGGAAATTGGCGGGCCAGACGCACAGCGCATAGAGGGCGAGGCCGCAGCCCGCGGCCTTGCGCGTCTGCGGGATCATCAGTCCGATCGCGCCGGCTAGTTCGGCGACGCCGGTCGCGGCGACGACGTCGGCGGGAAAGGGCACCCAGGACGGGGTGATCGCCAGAAAAGGCGCGGGGGTCGCGAGGTGGCGATAGCCCGCATAGGCATAAGCGAGCGCGAGCAGCCAGCGCAGCGCGGTGCGGACCGGGCTTTCGGGCTTGCCTGGGCTCATGTTTTTTCGTCTAGTCGTGCCATGAAGATCATTCCTGCCCGCCTGCTGTTCGCGCCGCTCGCTGCCCTGCTGCTGCTCGGCGCCTCGCCGGGCAAGACGCCGACCCCGGGCTTTGCCGCCCCGGCCTTCACCCTCACCACCTTCGACAAGCGCAAGGTGACGCTGGCCGAGATGAAGGGCAAGGTCGTCGTGATCAACTATTGGGCGACCTGGTGCGCGCCGTGCAAGGCCGAAATGCCGATGATGCACCGCTATTTCAAAGCCAATCAGGCGCGCGGACTCGAGATGTTCGGGGTGACGACCGAGGACAGCGTTCCCAAGGCGCAGCTGAAGAAGGTCAGCGACGTGCTCTCCTATCCGCTGTCGAACCGAATGACCGGCAATTATGGGTCGATCGATAATGCTGTGCCCTCGACCTATATCATCGACCGCAAGGGCATCGTCCGCCACGCGAAGAAGGGTGCTTACACCGACCGCGAGTTCAAGGCGGCGCTCGACCCGCTGCTGGCGGAAGCGCCCTAGGTTCCCCACCCCCGTTCGTATCGAGCGAAGTCGAGATACGTTTGGCGGCTTATGCGGTCGCGTGTCTCGACTTCGCTCGACACGAGCGGAAAGAGAAGCTGGCCCCTACCGTCCGATCGCCGCCAGCATCGCTTCGACGCTGGTGAATTTCTCGCGCGGGTTGCCGTCGAGCGCGGCGGCAACTTCGGCGGCTTCGATCTTGCGCCAGTCGCGAAAGGTCACCGGCACGACATCGCGGCTCGCGAGCAAGGCGTCGAGTCCGGCGCGTCCCGCCTTGCCGCCGCCGCGCCCGACATCCTCGATCACCATTTCGGCGATGCGGATACCGTCGGGCTTGTTGGTGCCGATCGTCCCCGACGGCCCGCGCCGCGCCCAGCCGACGCAATAAAGGCCCGGCAGGATCCGCCCGTCGGTGTTGGCGAAGCGTCCGCGACCATGCTCATAGGGCACGCCCGGGATCGGCGGGGTCTGGTACCCGATGCAGCTCACCACCAGCCCGGCCTCGATCGTGTAGGTTTCGCCGGTCGCGACCGAGCGCAGTTCGGCGTCGAGCGCGGTGCGTTCGACGACGACGCGCTGGACCTTGCCGTCCCCCTCGATCGCCACCGGCATCGCGAAGAAATCGAAATCGATCGTCACCGGCTTGGCGACCGGATTGGCGCTGAAGCTGCGCAAATGCGTCACCGACTTGCGCATCCCGGGCTCGAGCAGCGCATCGTCGCCCTCGGGCGGCAGGTCGGCGGGGTCGACGCGCGGGCTGGCGCGTTCGAGATGCCCGAGTTCGCCGAGTTCCTTGGGCGTCATCGCGATCTGGTGCGGCCCGCGGCGGCCGAGGATATGGATATGGCGCACCGCGCTGCCCGCCAGCGTCTCGCGCGCGTGCGCGACGATGTCGCTGCCGGCGAATTCCCCCGGCGTCTTGGCGAGGATGCGCGCGACGTCCAATGCGACATTGCCGTTGCCGATCACCGCGACCCCGGCGGCGGTCAGCTGCGGGTCGAGGCCTGCGAAATCGGGGTGGCCATTGTACCAGCCGACGAAGGCTGCGCTGCCGATCACCCCGGGCAAATCGGCACCCGGAATGTCGAGCGGTCGGTCGTTCGGTGCCCCGGTCGCGAGCACGACCGCGTCGTAAAGCCCGACCAGCTCGTCGATCGTCACGTCGGTGCCGACCGAGACATGGCCGACGAAGCGGACATTGTCGGCGAGCGCGACGCCTTCGTAACGGCGCGACACCGCCTTGATCGACTGGTGGTCGGGCGCGACCCCGGTGCGGATCAGGCCATAGGGGACGGGCAGGCGGTCGATGACGTCGACAGCGATGTCTTCGGCTTTCTGCAAGGTTTCGGCGGTATAATAGCCGGCCGGACCCGAACCGACGATCGCGACATGACGCATTCAGCCCACTCCTTCGGGGTGTCCGCATGGGTCAGCGGCCCCCTTGTCTTGTTATGCGGCGATGCTAGCGGCGATTTGCGACAGAGCAAGGGGCAGCGATCGACAGGCCGCAACGGCCTTGACAGCGGGCATGCGGAATCATAATGCGCCCGCCTCTGCTGCCCTGTCGTCTAATGGTAAGACTGCGGTTTCTGATACCGCCTATCGAGGTTCGAATCCTCGCGGGGCATCCAGAGCTTCAATAAACTATTGAAATGCTGGGGAAGCTCCTTCCTCCGTGCGTCTCCTTCCACATCTGCGATACATGCGCCAAACAAGTGGATCGCAAAATCGACTTGGGCCGCTGCGTTGGCTGCAAAATGATTCGGCGCACCCTTGTACCAGAGGGTCTGCTTTGCGCCTCGATGTCGGTCCTTCCAGTACCCATCGGACTACGATCAGAAGCAGTCGTTCCGAGGCTGCGGCCATTTGCTACTTTAGAAAGTTAGAAAGATCGACATCCCTTATGCGGTCGTTCCGTGCTCCGATATGCCCGATGCGCTTCTATCCATTGCGACCGACATTCGGTGCGCTTTTGGCAACGTCCGAACGGCGCAGTGCGGCGAGATCGTCCGAACCCTGATTTTCCCAAATCCATTCGCAGGAGAGGCTGAGACAAAGGCGAGCCAGCCTCTCCGCCATGCTCCGGGTTCGCTGCCAATCGTGGCCGTGGCGGTCTGTCGAACCGTGAATGGCACGACTTCGTGCCTCGCTGTAAATCTCCTTTACCACCTCCAGGGTCGTGCGTCCGTCCATCGTTAGCGGATCACCGGGCGCAATCGAGAGGCGTGCGTTCACAAGTTCCTGTATACCGCGCGTTTCGCCGCCGCCTGCCAATGCGTCCAGGGAAGCTGCATATTTGACGATGGCAAACAGCGGGGCCTCCTCGCGGCAAGCTTCATGAAACCACCACAGGCTAATGAAGAGCGCATTGTTGATGCGCGGTCGTGCAGACGGCATATTAGGCTGCACGTAAGCGCTGAGCGCATCTCCAATCGGTCCGATCAGCCAATCAAGCGATGGCCACAGCGAAAGCCATTCCTCGGTCACGAACTGTCCACCGATATGCGACATTCGCGTAAAGAGGCCGGACATATGTGTTGGCGCGAAACTTATTGCACGCTTCTTGTAGATCGGGCCGTCAACCAGAAGGCCCATCCGATCCAGCGCTCTGGAGGGGGTTTCCCATGACAAGGCCAGCGCAGTAAGCGCGAGGCGGGCCGCCAGCGGAGCCTTGTGCTCGGCGACCTTTTGCGAGAGGCCCTTCGTTGCAACCGAGCAGACGGTCGAACAGTCTTCGACGGTGTCGATAACCATTCGTTCCTTCTCGGAGTCGAGAGACGGGACGCGGCGGGACAGCGAACCGCCGTTCCACTTCTTGCGGATACGCTTTGCGGAAATTAGAGAGATGCGCCCGAGTTCGGTCTCCCGTGCGAGCCAATGCTCGCGCGCCTCGATACGCACCGGGCCAATAGTCAAATCGTCGGTCCCGGGACCGGTGAGCGCCCAGCACCCGAATACAAATTCCTCTTCATGTTTTCCCGGCACCAATTCCTTTGCCAGATACTCGTTGACCGCCGCCATCGTCCGGTCATGGACCTCCTCATCTGGCTGATCGATGTCGACCACCGCAAACGCGCCGCCAAAGGCTCTTCCGACGATGTTACTGATCTGCTCATCGGTATGCGACAGGGCCAGCGCAGGATCGTTGCTCCGAAGGATGGTCCCATATTCCCAGATGTCCTGAAGAGCTGCCTTCGTGACCGGTATAAAGCGGCCATTTCCGACCGGAAGCTGCGGCGGAAAACTCAGCGGTAGCGAATCGTCGCGCCGCTCGGCGAACGGGGTCGGGTGCCGCTGCTCGTTGAGCATGTCGGCGACGATACGGCGGGAAAGCTCATTCTTCGTTGTCATGCGTGGCCTTCAATTGCCAAGAAACCAGATGCCGAAGCGCTATGCGACTACATCTTATCAGCTCGCTCCCGACGCCACTGCAACGGTTGCGGGCAGACGCAAATCTCGAAACGCTGGGCTGATTTGCAGGGCCGCACTGCGCCTGTCTCCCTGATCGACGAGGATGTCGAGGATGCGCAGGAACTTCTGTCCCAAGGAGAGCCCGAGCGGTGCGGCGTGATCCGCAAATACCTGCACGCGCGCCCCAATTCGCGCAGCGATCTGCGTGCCACGCCAGCGGGAGCCAGGATCCGGCATCGACGACAATGTCGCCAGAATCGCGTCCGCAAACTCTTCGGCTGGAAAATGCTCTCCTGCACGTTCCGTCAGGGTCAGATAGTTTTGAAGTATGGTTGGCGCCCAACCTGCCTCGCGGACGAAGCGGCCGACGGTCGGCAAAATCAGATTAATGTCCGACCAGTCACCATTCGCAAAGCGGCACGACAAGGCTGCCTCACCGAAGCCAACAAACATGAGCCAGCGCGCGAGATCGGGCATCGACGTGCCGTAGATTTCGCCGGAACGATAGCCGCCTCGCGAAAACGTCGGGGATTCCAGAAATCTGTCAAGAGCGCGCCTCAGCACGACCGGCGTAACCGAGGCGACCTCGCGCACGTCGAGCATGTGCTGGCAAAGGAACATTGTCACCAGAGGTTCCAGCAGATCGAAGCAAGGATCTTCCGCCGTTACCGCGCAAATGGGTGCCAGGAAGTCGTCCTCGGCGGTCTGGGGATCAATCATTCCGATGAGTCCGCCGGTCAGCCCGGCAAATCGGTGCGTCCATTCGAATATATCTGACCGTTCGATATCGCTGGAACGGGTTGCCCAACTCGGCGCCTTCCGCTCGATCGTCCATGCAAGCATTGTGCGGGAATAGTCGACGAAGGGCTGCTGATACCCTTGAGCGAACATGACCTTGAGCGGTTGGGCGCGGAGAATCTCACTGGCGCGATCAGAGCGCCACCAGCCATCAGCCAGCCGCCACCCTTCATCATTGTCGGTCGAGGCATAAGTCCGTCGTCGGGGTGCCGGAGTCTCGATCCGCACCCAAGGCGCAGGTGGTATCGGAAGCGGAGCAGGCTCGAAATCGAGCGCTGCAAGCGCCGCCTTCAGCTTTTGCTGCCGATCCTCATCCCCGCCATCGGGATTGTGCATCATGTCCTCTTCCATGGCGTCCGGAGCGACGATGCATAGTTCGAGTGCAAGTCCGAGCCCGGCCCAGCTGATTTGAGGCGCGATATCCCAAAGCGAAGCGATCGCCTTTGCCGTTTCAAGACCGACGCAATCGAGTGGGTGGGCGAGTCCGGCAAACAGGGTTGCTACATGGGATCGATTGGCCGGATCGCGGCGCAGCAGCGCCGCTGCGGCCCGTGCTACGAAGATCGAATGGTGCCAACTGACGATGCCGACCGAAGACCAGTATGGGCCCTTTTCCTCGCGGGCAGCTGCAGCGCGTGTGACTATATCGGTTGCCCAATCAGCGCCGCGCATCGGGGCAAAGGCAATTAGGGCCGCTGCTGCGCCGGCGACGGCGCCGCGTCGCAGCGAAATATCGTCTGAGCCAGAGCCCGGCTCGAAGAGCGTCGGGCTGTCGAGCGATCGGGCAGTATCCATCGCTTGATCCGCAGTCATGCTTTCGTGAAGAGCCCCGGCCTCGAAGGACTTTTGTGCCCAATGGAACAAGCCGAAGGTGCGCAAATGTTGCTGGCCTTCCTCCAGCCGGGTCCTCACCAACGGCTCTTCAACGATCGGATTGACCATGACGATCGCCTTTTGGTCGGGCTGGTCGGGCAGGTCGACCAGGCGATAATGCTCCAGACTGCCCCACGCTGCGAAAGTGCGCGCCTGCTCGTCTGCATATTCTCGCGCGCCCGGTTGATCTCGAAGCTCTTCGAACTCAAAGTCGGGAGCGTCGACGAAACCTTGGATGGTCTTGCGCGCGCGCACTGCCGCCGCGGCGTCGTTCTGCAGGACGTGCAGAGCGGCGATGCTTCGAAGGTCTTCGGCCCGAACATCCAGCGTGTTGAGGGCATCTACGGCCAAGGCGCTATCGCGCTGATCTTCGCGATGAAAGCCAATCTGGCTCGACGTCTTGATGCTGAACTCCTGCGCGCAGCGTTCGATATCGGCCCGCCAAAGGCGCTGGTGGGAAATGAGCGCCTCGCTCACGGGGCTAACGGCGGGTCGCGTCTGAGCGACGTTTAGAGCTGTTCCAAGTGCCGCTATCGAGTCGTTGCCGGCCACAATTCGCTCGATGAGAGCATCAGTGTCGGTACCGCGCGTCATTTGGTCGAGTGCCCATCGATCGAGCGCAAGATAGGCCGAGGCGAGCGGCTTAGGCGCCCAAAGGCCGCGGCTCCATAGATATTCTCGAACGCCTCCCCAGAACGTCTGCTCGCCCCAAGGAAAGGCGATGGCAATAGGAACTGGAGTGCCGCGGCCGGGCTGTAGTCGGTGAAGCTGGCGCCAGGCCTCGACTGCATGATTGGTCATCGCCTTTATGAGGCGCAGGGCTTCATCTGGCGCCGCATCGAACAAGGCACTGAAAGGCTGGTAGAGAGGGGATGCTGGAAAATATCTTCCCGGGTCGCGTTCGAGCGCCAACGCCTCCCAATCCCATTGGTCGGGTCCCCAATATCCAAGGCTGGGACTGGACAGGGACATCTGCTCAGACCAGTCAAGTTCCTCCTCGGGCTTGTTTCGCAATTCTTTGCGATAGGCAGCGGCCCGGCGATCTTCCTCGAGTCTCCGGGCGCGATGGTCTTCGGGCAATTCGCGGAGAAAGTGACCGAGTGCGAAATCGACGAGGTCGGCGGCGTGGGTCTGCGACAATAGCGGCGCAAAGTTCAGAATATCATCGAACGTCTTCGATCCGACCGGCCGCTCTTTGGTGAATGAGCTCAGATAGGTTCTGACGCGGTCGGGTTCGGTGCGCGATGCGCGCAAAAGTAGGCGGCGGAGAGCATGCTCGAATTCCTCCCTGTCCTCGACGTCTCCCCAAGGGTCTGGAGCTTCTTTTTCGGCGGGTATGCGAAGACGAGTCCGGATTTCCCGACGGCTTTCCAGTTCGCTCAGCCAGTCCGAGGCATTGGCTACGATCATGGCTGAGATCGGATTTGCGATATCAGCCATTGCATTCTGCCACACTTCGAACAGCGTCAGCACATGCGGATACAATCGGCGTGGTATCGTGGTCAGACGCGTGTCGATGAAGTGCAGAAAGCGCATCCAAAGCCAGAAATCATCGGGCCATCCCAAGCGATCGGCGACACGGAGGCGATCGCTCCGGTCCTTTATGTCGCCGAGCGAGCCGTCGAGTACTCCAGCGTTCGGGACTGTGTGCTGCGCTTGAAACCACACTAGTGCCATTCGCAATAAGGCGAAGTCATCTGCCGAGACGGTGGCTTGGTAAGCGGCTGCCTTTCGTTGAAACTCCGGATGATTGAGTGGAGCGAGCAGCCAGGTGCGGCGCCATTGACTGCGCAAGCCTTGGTCCGACAGGGGAGCGAGATTTTGTGCCCAGCTTGACTGATCCGCAACGAACATTGCCTGCGCGTGCAGATCTACTGCCCGGCCGATAACAGGCGGCTCGCCTGCGGACTTCAGCTCGCCAATCCAGCTGTTTCCAGCGCTGGCAAGCAACTGCGCGAATGACCATTCGAAGAAGATATCATGCGCGAATCTCACGAAGTGGCCTCCGCCGGCATCCTCGAGGATGCCGTCGACGATCAATGAGTGAACGACCGGAAGAAGCGGCGAATCGAATGTATCGACGGACACGGGCGTTTCAGGCTGAAGCGCGCGTAGTCGCACCAGCCGAAGCAAAGCGCGTTGCCGCAACAGGATATCCCCGCCTTCCGCATCAAAGCCACCGCGAGCCCACCAACCTGCCATCAATTCCACCTCCGAGCGAGGAATCCCTCCGGAGAGAGTTCCTGCTTGGTCGAGAATTTTTGCGAAGAAGGGCCGGCGAACGAGCGTCTTTACGGGATCACCTCCGAACAGTAGCGATTTAAGATGAGGTCGGGCGGCGGCGAGACTTTGTGCCTCGTCTTCGTCAAGGCCGTTGACCTGGATCGTTGCCATCCGGCCGCCATCGAATAGCTGCGGAAGCCAAGTTCTGACCGGCTCGACACCCGAGTCCCGGAGTGTCGCTAGAATGCGCCAGTCCGAAAGGTCCGGCGAGCGCTCGATCATATTTAGAAGGTCGATCACAATGCCTCGCTGCGCCTTGTCGATGCGGTCGAGGCCATCGATGAACAGGGTCGCAGTGCCGACCACGGCGATCTCGCCGAGCAGCGCGCCTAGGTCGCTGTTCGTCACGTGGAGCGCGGAAGCATATTGCCCCCAACTATTTCCCGTTAGCCGGTCGGCTTTCAGTAGTATCGCGGGGCCATTTGACAGCGCCTCGTCGACCGCATGACGCAGCAGGACCGATTTTCCGGAGCCGGGCAGGCCGCGGATCGTCACTAGACTGTGCTTCGCGAGCGTCTCATTGAGTTTTTGTAGCAACGCAGGGCGCGTGATGGAGGCATCCCCGATCCGATCAGCGATACTCTCCGCGGCTTGCCGTGCTTCGGCGGCAAGCTTTTCGACATCGGGTGCGAGGGAGCGGTTTGTGGCTAACCGGAACCAAGGCGCGACCTCGCGTCGCACAGTTTGCGTGCTCCACGAGCGCGCCGTTCCGGCGCCGCGCCTAATGAGCGTCTGGAGCCGATCAAATAGCAAGGAGGCTTGGGCATCTTGGCCCGGTTCCAGAGCCTGGTCTATCAGCGAGACAGTTGCAGGGTCGTCGGTTGCGCCCGCGTGAAGGGTGTCGAATCGTATCAGGATAAAATGAGAGAGGAGTCGATACAGCTCCTCGATCGACGCTTCGCGTCCGATTTCGCGGGTAATTTTTTCCACATAGCCAAGGACGGTCGCGTGAGCGGCTGAAGCACTTCCGCCTTTCGCAAAGCGTCGAGCAAAGTCGGAAGCGGTAGCGCTGGCCCGTGCGAACTCTGCCACGGCCTGAAGATCACGGGCGGTGCCGACTGCTGTTGAGGCACCCACGGCCGCGCCAATATAATCGGTTCCCGTCCGAAAGTCGGGCTTGTCCAAAGTCGCCCAGCAATCCCGAATTATGGAGCGAAAATCAGTGTTGCTCGCCGCCGCGCTGATGGTGAGCTTGCGCTTGGCTTGGAGGCTTAGGCGTTGAATGGACCCGTCCGGCGCGGTGGCGTCCACGATGATATCGTCAAGCGGTTCGCCCGCCGCGCGCTGCTCCAGTGCCACTCTCGAGACGCGGCGTTCATTTGTGCCGGGGCCGGGAGCACTCGCCAGAAGGCTCGCCAGATAGCGTGCGGCGATTTGATCTGCGAATGTGAAGCCCGCACCGCCGGCCAGTTCTGGCGATTGGGTCATCGGCGGCCGCGGATCAGAGAGCGCTTTTCATCGGTTCGATGGCCGCTCGGTGTCTGGTGACGAATTTTGCGCTCTCCCCCGCTTGGATTTGCTTCGGCGCACTATAGGCATTTTCGCCGCAGTCGGAACCCAGCCGGAGATTGCAGGGAAACATCATTGGGAGGGGCCGCAACGAGGGTTTCGCAATGGTCATTGCGACCGCTGCGTTGTTGCAGCCTTTGGGCTGCAGTGCGGGTAGGGGAATGCTCTCAGCCTCAATGACTCGATGCAATATGATGCGCTGAGATGGGCCTTCGCCTGACAGACCGGAGGCAGCGGCTTCGCGCCCTATCCTGCGCCGCGGGCGCGCCGCGCCATCGCCGAGACCCGCTGCATCGCATCGGTCAGCGACAGGCGATGAAGGCTGCCGCTGGTTCGCGACGCCGTGCCCGAATGGACGATGAACTGATCGTCGGGCTTTAGATGGTCCGTGGCTTTCCAGAAGCCTTGGCGCGGATCGGAATCGGGGTTCGTTTTGCATTCGATGGCTATGCTCTGTCTGGAGCGCGAAAAAGTCAGGAGGAGGTCGATTTCGTTGCCATCGTCTGACCGGAAAAATTGCGGAGTAGAGCCGGGGCCGGCGGCGGCGATCAATTCCCCGATCGCATATCCCTCCCAGCACTCGCCGACGCTCGAATGCTTCCGAAGCTGTTCCACGGTCTCGATCCCGAGCAAGGCGTGGAGAAGACCGCTGTCGCGGATATAGATTTTCTGCATCTTGCCGATGCTCGAGCTGCTGCGGGCAGGGAAATTCTCGAGCGTTCGTGTGAGGCCGAGACGATCGAAGACGTGCAGGACCGAGTTCAGTTCCTGTCCCTTCATCCAGCTGATCTTGGTGCGGTTGAACTCACCGCCATTCTGATTGGCGAGCGTTTGAAGGACGTCCTCGATCCGGGCTCCGGGGGCGATCCCGAATCGACCATAATCGCGCCGGATCACGTCCTCTATGAGCCTGCGGCGCCACGCGAGGCTGGTCTGCGGCGGTCCAATATCATGGCTCTCGGGTAGGCCGCCTCTAAGCCAATGATCATCAAGATCGATCTGCGAGCGGTTCGTGGGCTCGGGTCCCGCCGCCATGTCATCAATGGGCCCACCTGGCGCGATCTCCGGCATGCGCTCCGCAATATAGTCGGGAAGCGAAACTGGAGGCATGGTGATAGTTGCGACGGCGCCGGTCAATTCCGAGGTTAGCTTGTGCAGCGCGTTCAGGTTCGTTGGCGCGACGACGTATCGCGTATCGCATTCGGCCACATCGTCGGCTCGATATTTCTCGATGATGTCGGTCGTGCCCGCCTCATCGACATGATCGACCACGACCAGCCGGCCCGTACCATCGCGGACATGCGACACGACGACCCCACCGTTGGACGTCGCCCAGCGCCGTAGCGCAAGTGTACGACCAACGCGCGGCAATCCGGCGAGCGCGACGATCCGTCGCGTGGCGACCGCATCGTCGAGGAGATCGGCTATCCCGGCGCGCGTCATGCAGCCGGGCGCGTCAGGTCGAGGATGACGACATGGGCGCGGCCCTCGGCGACGGCGCGGCTGGTTTGACGCAGGGCATCTTCCAGCGCCTCCGGCGTTGTCGGTGCGGGATCATCGACGCGTTTAGGAATGGCTTTGCCCGGTACTGACCCGAACCAGAGTATTAAGTAAATCCCGACTTCGGCGCGGCTGTCGTTGACATAAAGCCTGTCGAGCTGCCTGTCGGCAGCGGTCCAAATCTCGCGGTTCCACTGGCCCTTGATCTCGATGGGAACCATCAGCTTACCGAGCAGGCAGCTGATGTCGCATCTCTTGTCGTCTGCGAGATGTACTTCCGGAAGCGCCTGAATGCCGAAGGGCAGTGGCCGCATCATCTTCAAGAGGCTGTCGCGGCAGTCTTCCTCGCCGCGCGGCAGTCCGTTCGAGTAGAAATCGGCGTACCAGTCGATGTCCGAGCCGCGAAGCTCCTTCTGGACCTCTTTCAGTTCCTCGAGAAGAACGGCTACCAGTTGACCCGCGGACCGTGGCGCATCATCTTCGATCGCGCCGGAGACTTCGTCGAGAGCGGGCGGCCGGTAATCCTGTTCGACCCTCTTGCGCCGCTGGTCCCCCGCCACTTCGCGCAGCTTCGCCGTATAGCTGTCCTCAGGAGCGTCGCGAAGACCGTGAAGGGCGCCGATCGCCTCATCCGACACAGTCTCCCCGAGCTGGTTTATCGCCCGGGCGATGAAGTCGGTTGCGTCCCACTTGTTCTGATTGCCGCTCGACATTCCCGTCCGATGATAGGTGAACGGCCAGACGCTGCGGAAAGTCGATATGATCCAAAGAAGCTGGGCGACCGTGAGCGAGCGGCGCTTGTCCTCGCGTCCGCCGAGCCGGTCGCGGATGTCCCAAAGCATTTCCGGGTCCGCCGCGGCGAGGTCCGAGAGCCTTTCCCTGTCATTGTTGAAATCAGTGAGGAAGGCGACGGCGTCCCACCGCCGCGTGCGGGCATCGTCGAGGCCGCCGGCTTTGCGCCTGATGCTCGCCAGCTCCCTCAGCCGATCATAGCGTCCCGCGGTTAGAAGCTTGTCGATGAGACAGCCCTCGGGGCTTTCCGGCATGTCCGGATAGCGTTCGAGCCACTCGCTCGCGAGTACGATTGCCAGCTCGTCATCGAGTGGTTCCTGCATAAGTGTGTGGAGGCCGTCGACATGTGCCCGACGCAGCGCAAACTGCGGCTCATAATATTCGCGCATTGCAGCTGCCCAGCCCCCGCGGGTGCGCAGGGCCGCTGCGATCTGCTGGTCGAGCTCAGCAATCCCAGCATGATCGTCGATGCGCGTGTAGCGAAGCTCGTAGAGCCCTGCCTTCAGCCGTTCGTCAGGGAGTCCCGGGAAGGTCGGGTCGCTTTTCGCTCGCTCGGCGAGCGCCGCCACAATGATATAGGCAGCATTCCAGTGGCGGCTGTCCGCATGGCTGTTCGCGATTTCAGTCGCGTCGGGATGCGGGGGTGTGACGAGCAGGAAGGCATCGAACCCCTCCAGCGCGGCATCGCGAAGCTCTTCGCCGAGCCATTCGTCGAGCCGTCCGATGCCGTCCGGGGCGTCATCGCCCATGTCGCTGAACAGTTTAAGATACGCTTGGGCCGGACCGACGATATGGCCATAGTGCCCCGAGCGCATTTTATCGATCGCTGCCTTGAAACTTTGCCGATGCTCACGGAATTTGACGGCCTGCCTTGCGCGCCTTTTTCTTTGCTTCTCGGCCTGCTTTATCTCCCATTCGGGAATCTTCGGCTCGGCGAGCTTATCGATCCATTGCAGAAGGTCCGGGCGGTGCGCTGCGAAGCGCTTGGCGGCCGCGCGTGTTTCCTCGCTATCCGCAGAATTATGGTGCGCAAGACGCAGCACTTGGCGCCATCGCTCATCTTGGCGATTGCCGGGATCGAGAGCGTCGAGCAACGCGGCTGCGTCGCCGCTTTCCATGCCGAGGCCGCTTGATCGGCGCTGCATCCGCCAAAATCGGTGCCAGATACCCTGGTCGCCGGGCGTTTCGAGCAGAACAATCTTATGAACGCCGCGGCGGAGCGTCGCATCGCCTTGAAGATATTTTGCCAACTCTTTGCGATCATCGCGATCATATCCTACGTCGGCATGAAAGGGCTGGATCCAGTCCCAAAATTGCCGAGCAGTGACGCCGCCCGCCTCGAGGCGGCGGATGAGAAGCGCATAGGCCAAGTCGGTAACCCGATAATTACCGGTACGGGCTTCATCTTCGGTCGGCCGAACGCGGGCAAGTGGGCCGAGAAAGGTCAGCATCGCATTTATGCGATCTACGGGAAGATTCTTCTCGAGCCGGAAGAAGATACCGACGGTGCGTTCGGCCCGGCCGATCTGCGCCGCGACCACTTTAGATAGCAGGGCGTCGTCAAACCGATCATAGCCGACGAGATCGATCAGCTCGAGCGCGAGGCGCGGACCATACTCGTCGCTCTCGTCTTCCGGATCGCCTTCTTCGTCCGCGAGCTTGTCGATCAGCGCGCGCCAGTCGGTCTCACCCCCAAATTCGACAAGCCTGCTCCCGGCTTCGCTCCGGGTCGCGAAATAATGCGACGGATCGCGAACAATTTGCTCGAGAAAGCCGGCAAGATCGCCGAGCAGGTCGGACCCCTCGAGAGCTTGAAGGATCAGGAGACGCAGCCCGAAATCGGTTTCGCGCGAGGTGATCAGTTCCGCGAGGTCCGGCAAGAGTGGGTGCTGTATAATCCCGCCAATCGCATAGTCCCGCGAATGCGGGGATATTGGTTGCTCCTTGAACACGGCTTGCAACCCGTCGAGCATCGCCCGAGCCTGCGCGAGATCGAGCTGATTGGCGTCGCCATATTCGACGACCCCCATCGGGTCTGCCCGGATGACGGCAACCGCCATCGACGTGCTGTGCCATGCCAGCCATGCGTGCAGGCCGCGCAAGCTTGCGGGGACGAGGCCATGCTCATGAAATAGCGCCGATACACGACGTTCCTTGCGCGGCGTGTCCGCCTGCCGCGCAAGCCAGCGCGCACCGAGAAACTCGCCGATCGCACGATGCGCATAAGTAAATCGACCGGCGCCCCGATTGCCGCATAGTCGTGCATCGAGCGCGTCGGCGATCGGCCCCGCGCCCGGCAGCTTTGCAATCTCGGAAAGCGACAAATCCTCGTCGCCAACGGGAATGTTGCGCGACATCGCTTCCCTGCCGGTCAGGATTAACGCCGCGAAGGCCGCGCCGACCGCATCTAGGACTTCTTGCTCGCTGAGTTTCGCGAAGTCGCTGCCCTCTTTCTCGGCGCGATGCTCAGCCCACATCTTGGCGATGGCGCGTTCGAAAAGTTCGCCCTTCGACGTCGGAAGCGTGTCGGCGGTGATCAGGTCCGAGATCAGGTCGAGAGTCTGCGGGTTTTTCCAGAGGCCCTCGAGGCCGCGGCTTTCAAGACCCGACAATGCGGTTTCCGCCCTAGCCATGTTGCCGCCCGGCGACGTAGCGAGGAACGTGGCCGCATCCTCCCTGCTGAGCGGATCGAGATGCAGCTCGATCGGAGCCGCGCCATATTGCTCGGCGATGCCCTGCGCCGCAGTCGCGCTCCGCCAATCGGCAACACGGCAGCTCAAGAGGAAGCGTGGATAGCCAAGCTCCCCGAGCTTTCGCATGACAAGGTCGACGGCATCGCCTTCGGTCTGGGCACTGACCTCGTCGAGCGCGTCGATGACGAGGCTCTGGGCGTCCCCGAGCAGGCTCGACGGATTATGCCGGTTGATCAGCTGACGGGCGGTACAGATGTTGTAACCGGGCTCACCCCGAAAGGTTTCGAGGAGCGTCGTCTTGCCCATGCCGGCTTCGCCGAGGATGACCATCGAGCGCGGGTCGCCAAGCAGGAACGAGCGATCGACGCGAACGATGTCGCGCTCCCGCTCGTGCCATAATGTTCTGGGAAGTATAGCCCTTGTCATTTCTTTTCTATGAGTGTTGCCATTCCGTTCAAACTTCAATCCCCTTACGCCCCCGGAACGGGGACAATAAGGGAAAGATGCACCGAGGGACGTCATGACGAAGAGGAAGCCGCAACCATTTGTCGCGCCACCTGATCGGCCTGAAACCCTGCCGATGGGCGCGGAATTGAAGACCCTTGCCGATGCCGTTGAACGGATCGGGCCGGCGCGGGCTCGCCATTCGGCGCGCAACGCCTTCAACCATCTTCACAAGGCATGGAAGCTTCATCCGATAGATTCCGAAATGTCACTATTCTGCGCCCTGACCGCTGAAGAAGAGGCGGCAAGTGCACTCATTCTTGCGCTAAAGCAGCAGCGCTATCCGGGGGCCAAGCTGCTTGATCCCCAAAGCCACATGCACAAGGGAGCGGTCTGGCCAATCTTTGAGGCGATCGCGCGTGGATACACGGACAAGGGTTTGCCGCCCCCGGTCATATCGGTTTCCCGAGAGGGAAGGCCGATCGTTTCGGCGAAGATCGATATCGGGCCGATGATCGGGCATGATGGGCCATTCTGGGCGCATTCTCCAGATCCTTTCCACTTCGTGGTTCGCTCGGATGAAAACGGCCCCTTCGAGACGCATCGCTGGACGAAGGAGCTCGGGCAGATATTGGGTGCCGAACAATCCATCATAGGCCACATCAGGACCGAGGCGAACATCCGGAACCGGCTGCTTTACGCCACCGACAAGGGCATGCCTGGGGCCGAATTTCCCGATGCCTCCATCTTGTTGCGGCTCGAACGGGTTAAGTGGATCATGGTCGCCGTTATCGGGATCCTGCAGACCAAGACGAAGCAGTTGCTGATAATCCAAGCACTCGAGGCGCTGCTGATGGCTCTCCGGAAGTTCGAAGGCGAAGGATATGAATTTCCCGGCTTCGAAGGCGAGATTGAGTATTTAAGTATCAATCAGCAGCCCGACGGAAGTTTCCTGTCGGGAATCAGTTTCGGCCCTGCCAAGTCGAAGACCAAGCCGGCAAAGGATAGATAAGCTTCGCGCTGGTGGCACGGCCAATCGCGGTCTCACCCGCGCGGGAGTGACGTTTTTCCCAATCGATCAACGTTGTCGTTCAATTTTGGCCAGCCAGTCGAGGACGAGGTCGGGCATGCCGAGACGCCGCGCTGCTGCGAGTTCGCGCGCGCGCTCGTGCCGGAACTCAGTGATTGGTATGCCGCGATTGCCCATCTCTAGCGTAAGATCGCCGAACTGGCGAATGACGTTCGTCGACTGTTCGACGTCGAGTTTGATCGGCGGATTCTTGAGGAAACTGAGCATCGAGAGTACGTTGACCTCATCGAACCGATCGCGAAGCTGCTCCTTGGTGAGGCCGCTCAAATAGGGAGCTCGCTTATATTCGGTCCGCCAGCGTTCATGCCGCGGAGCCTGGTCGGGAATGTGATCAATCGTCGTGAATTCCTCAACTGAATCAAAACCCATCGCTTCGTATCCGTTGCGGCCGGCCCAGCGCTCCGCAACCCGCGCGATCACATCACCTTTCCAAGGATTGTAGTAACAGCCTTCGCCTTCGACCGTCATGATAGGATAGGCCAGTTTGTCGTTGCGGACCGTCGCGTGTCTTTGGGTTAAGTAGAAGATCGCATCGACATGCTCGTACAGCGGCCGATCATCCTTCTCTCGCCGAACCGCGTGCCATAAAATATACGACACGGTGTGCGGATCGTAGATTTCATGGTCCTCGTTCACGAGCACCAATAGCTTTACCATGTTCTTGCGCGGAAAGTCAGTCGCATGAGCTTCGAACTGACGGTTCGCCTTTTTGAGATGATTGATGATCGCGCGACCGACGCGTTCGATCATTTGGCGGCGGATGCCGTCTGGGTCGCCGGTATTAGCGATGAAGGATTCAAGCGGGGCGGATCCAAGGAACATCGGCCAGTCATCGCGCTGCCGCAGTTCATCGGTGAGATTGTCAATTCGTCCGGTGCCGGGCTCTTCAAGCGTTTTAAGCTCAACCGCCAAAAGGCCGTGCATACAGCTATAGTCGATCCGTCTTGCATCGACCGAGTGCACGTCGTCGAGCGAAACGCCGTGGAGTGCTGTCTCGAGAAATGCCATGACGCGCGGTGTCAGCGGTTCGACTTTACCGGTTCTTTCGATACGCATAAATCGACTTTAGCGCGGCAGCCTGACCATGCAATCGGTGGTGAATCCCCACGCCCGGAAGCCTGCTCTTCAATGTCTCGTTCGTGGCGGGACGGTCGGGTGGCACTGGCTCCGGGGTTGTTGGACGGTACTCCTGCTATGACGTGCGTGACCCGCAGCGGCCGCAGCGGCGTCTGCTTTTGCCGAATCTCAAACTAAAAGCTGAATGTCCGCAAACGGCCAACTGCGGCACGACGTCGCTAGCAACGTGCCGCAGCGTTGGCTTCAAAACCGGATCGTTGCGCTGACGCCATAGGTGCGCGGTTCGTTCGCGAGGACGCGATTCGCCGTGCTCCCCGGGAAGGCGCCGTTGTTGAGGCCGAGCGCCCCGCCGAGCGGCTGATAGACCGCGAGCGGGCGATAATGGGTGTTGGTGAGGTTGCTGCCGAAGATCGCGAGCGACCAGCGGTCATCGGGGCCGTTCAGCGCCAGCCGCGCACCGAGCAGCGCATAACCGTCGGCGATCGATTGCGGATTGGCGTCGTTGACGGTGCCGACATATTGGTCGGACACGAAGGCGACATTGGCGTTCGCCGCCCAGGTCCATCCGCTCGACCCGATGTCGCCGTTCCAGTCGACCCCGACATTGCCCGACCAGGCGGGCGAGAAGCTGTTGGGTTTGCCGGTGAGGTCCTGCGTGCCGCCGATGCCCGGCAGGCCCGAGGCACCCGCGAAATCGGTGAATTCGGAGTCGAGATAGGCGAGCGAGCCCGAGAGCGAGAAGCGATTGGTCGGCGCGAGCCGCAGATCGAGTTCGAAGCCCTGCTGGCGCAAATTTCCGGCGTTGCGGACGACGAAGCTGACCCCGTCGAAGGCGCGATCCTGAAAGCCCGCGATGTCCATGCGGAAAAAGGTGATGTTCGCGGTCAGTGCGCGGTCGAGCCAGCTCGTCTTGGCACCGAACTCGTAATTCTTGACCGTCTCGCGATCGAACACGCGCCGCGTCGAGATCAGATTGCCCTGCGGGTCGAAGGTCGACAGTGAAGGTATGCCGCCGCCCGAATTATAGCCGCCCGACTTGTAGCCGGTCGAATGGGTGGCGAAGAGCATCACATCGTCGGCCGGCTTGTAGTTGAGGCTGACGCGATAGGTGAAACGGCTTTCGGAGAGGCCGGGATAGTCCAGCACTTCGGGCGCGCGGATCGTCTGGGTGAACGGGCTGGAGAGCTGCGAATAGCTGCCGCGCTTGCGGTCGTTGGTCCAGCGCCCGCCGAGCGTCAGCGTCAGCGCGTCGGCGAGGTAGATGTTGCCCTGCGCATAGGCGGCGATGCTGCGGACCTTCTGGAACACATCCTGATCGGTCGCGGCGATGCCCCCGGTGCTGGCGTAATAGGCGGCGCAGGCGGTGCGCCCCGGCCCGGCGGGAACGAGGACGTTGCAATATTGCGTGTCCATATTGAGCTGCTCGCCGAGCGCGAACTTTTCCTCGAAATAATAGACGCCGGCGACCATGTCGAAATGACCGTCCAGCCATTCGCGTTCGGGCGAGATGAACTGCAGCTCGTGATTCCAGCTGCCCGAATCGAACAGGCTGCGCCGTGTCGCGAGCGGGACGGGCAGAAAGATGATGTCGCCGTCGAGCTGGTCGTTCGTCCATTTGCGATAGCTGTTGACGAGGCGCAGCGTCGATCCGCCGGCGATGTCGAGCGAGGCGGTGCTCGACACGCCCCAATTCTTGTCGAGCAGCCCCGATGCGACCGACTGGTTCATCACCCGGTCGTTCAAATTGGTGTCGGGGCCACCGCTGAACGCGGCGCGGAGGAAGGCGAGGCGCGCCGGGGCGACCGAGGCGGGGTCGAAGTCGAAATTGACGACGCCGTCGCCGTCGAGCCGCACATAATCGCCGCGCACGATCCATTCGAGATTGCCGAACTCGGCCTTGACGGTGCCGCGCACCGCGACGTCGTCGGACCCGCCATAGGTCCTGCCGTCGTAGCGGTTCTTCCACGGTCCGTCATACCATTGGCCCATCGCCGCGACGCGTGCCGAGACGTTTTCGCCGAGCGGAATATTGATGTGCCCCGACAGCTTGTAGCGATCGAACGATCCGGCTTCGGCCGAGACCGCGCCCGAAAATTCATTCTCGGGCAGTGCGCTGCGGATCGACAGCGCGCCGACGCTCGCGTTGCGGCCGAACAGGGTGCCCTGCGGCCCGCGCAGCACCTCGACCCCGTCGATGTCGAGGAAGGCGCCGAGGATCGAGCCCGAGCGCGGGACATAGACGCCGTCGACGAACACCGCGACGCTCGGTTCGATCAGGGTGTTGGCGAGGCTGCCGACGCCGCGGATGCCGATGCGCGTCGAGCCGGTGTTCGACGAGCGCACCGTCTGGAAATTGGTCGCGACGCGGCCGAGGTCCATCACGGTCAGCACATTGGCGCTTTCCATCGCCTCGCCGCTGACCGCTGCGATCGAGATCGGCACGTCCTGGATATTCTCGGCGCGCTTCTGCGCGGTGACGACGATCGTGTCGCCCATGTCGGCCGCGACGTCGGCGGCGCGCGCGTCTTGTGCGGCGGCGGGCGTGGCCGCGAGTGCGGCGGCGAAGGCGGCAAGGCTCGTGCAGGCAATCGTCTTCATATTTCCCTCCCAGGATGATCTATTGGCGATCTTTGATCGAAAGCTATCGGCGCTCGGGCGGCGATATTTCACATTTCACGACAGGTTTTTTGCAATGCGCGTCACAGTGGCGCGATGGCGAGCCAGCCGAGCACCATCGCTGCGAGCAGCACGGTCTCGCCGACCATCAGCGCGACCGGCTTCCAGCCGACCTGCACCAGGTCGCCGAGCCGGGTCTTCATGCCGATCGCGGCGATCGCGGTGACGAGGCACCAGCTCGACAGCGTGTTTCCCGCCTCGGTGATCGTCGATGGCAGCGTGACGAGGCTGTTCAGCGCGACCAGTGCGACGAAGGCGACGACGAACCAGGGCAGCAGCGGCGGGCGTTCGGTCCCGGCCGCACCCGCCTCGCGCCGGCTGATCTGTCCGGCGACGAGGATGACGGGCAGCAGCATCGCGACGCGGAGCAGCTTGACGATCGTCGCGGTGTCGCCGGCATCGGGCGAGATCGCATAACCCGCCCCGACGACCTGCGCGACGTCATGGATCGTCGCGCCGATGAAGATGCCGGCGGCATGATCGCCCAGCCCCAGCGCGCGCGTGATCAGCGGATAGAGCACCATCGCGGTCGTCGACAGCGCCGATACTCCGATGACGGTGAACAGGGTCGCCTGCTCTTTCCGGTCGTTCGGGGGCAGCGCCGCCGACAGCGCCATCGCCGCCGAGGCGCCGCAGATCGCGGTCGCGCCGCCCGACAGGAAGCCGAACAGCGGGTTGAACCCCATCGCGCGCGCCGCGAGGGTCGCGATCAGGATCGTCGCGCCGACCAGTGTCACGACCATCACCACCGGCCCCCAGCCGAGTGCCGAGACCTGATCCCAGCCGATGCGGGAGCCGAGCAGCGCGACCCCGATCCGCATCAGTCCCTTGGCGGCGAAGTCGATCCCCGCCTGTCCGCGCGGCGCTTCGGTCACGAAGTTGAGCGCCATGCCGAGCAGCAACGCATAAAGCATGACCGGGGCGTCATAATGTTGGGACAGGAAGGTCGCGGTCGCGGCGACGACGAGCGCGATGGCAAGGCCCGGCACCGGTGCGGCGACGCGCGTGACAAGGGATGGCATGAGGCGGGTTCCTAGGGTTGGGCGGCGACCGTATCGAGGTCGGCGAGATAGCTGCGCCGCGCGGCGAGAAAGAGCAGCGCGGCGATGACGGCGGCGGCGGGCAGGAAACGCAGCGCGTCGAGCAGCCCGACCGTGTCGGCGATCCGCCCGGTCAGGATCGGCCCCGGCGCGAGCCCGAGCAGGTTGTGCGCGAGCGTCAGCGTCGCGAAGGCCGAACCGTGGAGCGCGGCGGGAGTCAGGTTCGCGACCATCGCGCCGGCGGGGCCGGTCGTCCCGGCGACAAGGAACATCGCGATACCGAGCAGCACGAGTTGCGGCAGCCCCGGCGGCAGCATCAGCGCGAAGCTGAGTGCGATCGCGCTGCCGAAGCCATAGCCCGAAGCGAGCAATATCTTGCGGTCGGGTCGGCCCTGCGCCGCGCGGTCGCTCGCCATGCCGCACAGCACCATGCCGCAGCCGCAGATCAGCAGGAACAGCGCCGCCATGCGCCCGGCCGCGTCGACCGGCATCGCATAGTAGCGGTTGAAATAGCTCGGCAGCCAGGCCGGGAGTGCGCCGGCAGCAAAGAGCTGCACCCCGCTTGCGAGATAGGCCAGCCGCACACTGCGGTTGGCGAACAGCGCGCGCAGCGACGCGCGCGGGGCGGCACCGGGCGCATCGGTTGGCGACCCGGTCGACCCGGCGATCTCGGCGATCCGCTTCTCGCGAACCACCAGCGGATAGAGGATTGCAAGCGCGAGACCGCCGAGTCCGATCACGGCAAAAGCCGTGCGCCAGCCGTGGCTCGCGGCGATCTCGCCGCCGATCGCGACGCCGAGGACCTGCCCGAACAGCCCGCCCGCCATGAACGCGGCCGACAGCGTCGCGCGCAGCCGCTGCGGAAAGACGCTGATCACGACCGCGATGCCGACGCTGCCATAGGCCGCCTCGCCGACCCCGACCATCACGCGGCCGAAGAGCATTTGCTCATAGCTCGCGGCGACCGCGCAAAAGAGCGTCGCAAAACTCCACAGCGCCGCCATCAACGCGAGGCTGCGCACCCGGCCCCAGCGGTCGGCGGCAAGCGAGAGCGGGAAGGTCAGCAGCCCGACCATCAGCGCGACGACCCCCGACAACAGCCCGAGTTCGGCGTCGCTCAACGCCCATTCGGCCTTGAGCAGCGGGAAGACCGCATTGAGCACCTGCCGCGCCATATAGTCCGAGATCAGGAGCCCGAAGCTCAGCGCGAAGACGATCCAGCCATAGAGCGTCGTATCGCGCGGGCCGCTCATCGCGACGCCGGGACTCGCCGCAGGTGCCATTACCGCCATTGCCGCCTCCCTTGCGTCGTTCGAGGATGGGCGGGCGATTGCATGTCAGTCGGCCCCGCCGTCGGCCATCGTCAGTCCGCGTGCCTTCATTTCCTCGGCCAGCATCGGCGCGCCGAGCGCGACCGAGTGCAGTCCGAGCACTGCAACCGCTTCGAGCACCGCCATCACTTCCTCCGGCGTCGCGCCCTTGTCGAGCGCGGCGGCGATGTGGCGGCGCGTGCCCGGCGCATACATATGCGTGCACGAGGCATCGACCGCGATTGCAAGAAATTCGTAAATCTTGGGATCGAGAACCCCGCGCCGCAACGGCAAGGTGCCCGCGGCGAGGAAGGTTTCGAGCCATTCGGGGTCGAGCGCCGCCATCTCGTCCCACGCGGCGTTCCACTGGCCGCCCGCGCGCATCGCGTCGCTGATCGGGGTGGCGCTCACAGCGCCGCCCTCCGGGCATGATCGTCAAGCCGGCCGAGCAACCCGAACAACTCGGGCCATGGACCATAGCCTGCCGCCGGATTGAGATGCCCGACCTCACCGGCGTCGTGCAGCGCCGTGCCCCACGCGTCGGCGAACCCGGCGACCCGATCGAACGCCGCGAGCGGATCGTTGCGGCTCGCGACGGTGATCGCCGGGAAGGGGAGGGGCTTGCGCGGGATCGGGAACCAGCCGCCTTGCTTGAGCGCGGGCGGTTCGGGATAACCTGCGGGAAGCGGGTTTTCGATGTCGGCGGGGGCGACGAGCAGCGCCGCGCGGATCGGCCGTGTCGGCGCCAGCGCCCAATGGACGGTCGTCAGGCACCCCGCGCTATGCGCAACGATCACCACCTCGCCGTCGATGGCGCGGAGCGCGGCGTCGAGCGCCGCGACTTGCCCCGCGCGGCTCAGCCGGTCGGCGGCGAGCGGCGCGACCGTCACCGCGCCGGGGATCGCCCGTGCGGCATGGGTCTGCCAATGATCCTCGACATGATCCCGAAGCCCGGGAACGAAGAGGATCGTCGTGTCGCCGCCGAAGGCCATCGCCGCGCTCCCGCCTCAGGCCGCGTAGCGCAGCGGCAGCGCGCGCTGGCCGGGCTGGCGGTTGGGCGCCATGCCGAGCTTGGCGAGCGTTTCCTCGACCGAATTATACTGCACGCCGATCTTGTAGATTTCGCGCGCTTCCTTGCCGGTCGCGACCTCGCGGCCGAGCTCCTTTGCGATGCGGACGATCTGCTCGACTCCTTGCACCGAAGTCATCTTGTTGCCGTGCTGGTCGTAGAGCGTGTCCTCGATGCCGCAACGGACATGCTGGCCGAGGCACATCGCCATGACGTTGACCGGCAGCACATGGCGCATCAGCGATTCGAGCGTGACGGTCGATCCATCGGGCGCGCGGCGGATGAACTCCATGAAATTATTGGGGTTCGGCCCGTCGAAGCCGCCGCCGATGCCGACCCAGGTCAGGTTGAGCGGACCCTTGTAGAGCCCGCGGCGCACGAGTCGTTCGACCGTTTCCATGTCAGGCATGCAGGTGAGCTGAAAATGCGGCTGGATGCCCGCCGCGGTCAGCCGGCGCAGATGCTCTTCGACCCACTGCGGGCCCGCCGGCACCACCATCTCGCGATAGGCCTGATACAGCGCGGGATTGGCGAGCGAGGTCTGGCCATATTCCTCGTCGGTCATCAGATCCATGATGTTCATCTGGGTCGTGTTGACCGCGATCGTCACCTGATCGGGCGCGGGCTTGAGGTCGGCGAGCATGTGGCGGACCTCGTCCGACAGCCATTTCGCTTCGGCGCCTTCCTCCTCGCTTTCGGGGGCAAAGGAGATCGAGCCGCCGACCTGGATGATCATGTCTGGCACACGCTCGCGCACCCCGGCGATCAGCTCGTTGAATTTCGACAGGCGCTTGCACCCCGATCCATCCTCTTCACGGACGTGGAGGTGGAGCACGGTGGCGCCGGCATTGTAGCAGTCGACCGCCTTCTGGATATGCTCTTCCATGGTGAGCGGAATATCCTCGGGGAAATCGTCGGGGTGCCATTCGGGGCCATAGGGCGCCACGGTGATGACCAGCTTGTCCTGCGTTTCGGGACGCAGGCTGTCGTCGAGAAACTGCATATTCTCTCTCCTTGAACGAAATTAGTAGGGGCGGTCGCCGACGATGCCCGCGCGCTCCATGCGGCGGATCGTGGGCGGGTAATCCATGACGGCATAATGCTGCGTCGAGCGGTTATCCCAGATCGCGACGCTGTTCGGCTGCCAGCGCCAGCGCACCTGATATTCGGGGATCGCGGCGCGGCCGATCAGGAAGGCGAGGAGCTGGCTGGCTCCCGGCGCATAATCCTGACCGTAGCGGACATTCTCGGCGGTGTGGAAATTGGTGAAATGCGTCGTGAAGCCGTTGACGAACAGGATCTTCTCGCCGGTTTCGGGATGGGTGCGGACGACCGGATGCTCGGCATCGGGGAAGCGTGCCTTCAGCGCGTGGCGCTGGTCCTCGCTCATCCGCGCGCCGAAGCTCGCCTCGATCGAATGGCGTGCCTTCAGGGGCGCGATGGTCGTCTTCACAGGGTCGGGCAGGTCGGCATAGGCCTTGGCCATATTGGCCCACATCGTGTCGCCGCCGACCGGCGGACAGGTCACGCAGCGGAGCACCGCGCCCAGCGGCGGTGCATCTCGCCAGGTGGCGTCGCAATGCCAGCTATTCTCATAATAATCGGGCGGCGACGTCTCGTCCTTGTAGATCTGCACCAGCCCCGGATGATCGGGGTCGCTGCCGACCACGGGATGATCCTCAAGTGCACCGAAGCGGCTGGCGAAGGCGACATGGTCGGCGCGGGCGATGTCCTGATCGCGCAGGAACAAGACCTTGTGGGCGAGTAGCGCGGCGCGGATTTCGCCGAACAGATCGTCGCTGCGCGCCACTTCGGCGAGGTCGATGCCGCGGACTTCGGCACCTATATGGGTGGTGAGCTTTTCGATCTTCATCGCCTCTCTCCCTCAGAGCACGAAGATGGATGATCCTATCGTCTGGCCGGCTTCGAGTTCGCGATGCGCGGCGACACAGTCGTCGAGGGCGTAGCGCTGGCCGATCTCGACCTTGACGCGGCCTGCCGCCAGATGGCCGAACCACAGGTCCGACAATTCGGCGCGCTCGGCGGGGTCGGCATAATAGTCGGCGAAGCCGGGGCGGGTGAAATAGACCGACCCCTGCATCAGAAGCTGGAAGGCGTCGACCGGCGGGAAGGGCCCCGACGCGGTGCCGCAGGCGACGAACACGCCGCGGCGCTTCAGCGATTTCAGCGACCCCACGAACGTGTCCTTGCCGACGCTGTCGAACACCGTCGTCACGCCTTCGCCGTCGGTCAATTCCTTGACCCGCGCCGCGACATCCTCGCGGCGGTAGAAGATGATTTCGTCGCAGCCGAGCGACAGCGCCTTTTCGGCCTTGGCTTCGTTCGACACGGTGCCGATGACGCGCAGCCCCATCAGCTTGGCGAGCTGGACCGCGAGCAGCCCGACCCCTCCGGCGGCGGCGTGGAGCAGGATCGTGTCGCCCGCCTTCATCGACGGGTTGGTCTTCGCGAGCCAGTAGGTCGCTGACAGGCCGCGCATCGTCGACGCGGCGGCGTCCTCGAACGAAATCGAATCGGGCAGCTTGAACAGCGGCGCCGCGGGCATGACGCGCGCCTCGCTATAGGCGCCGAGCGGGCTGCCGTTATAGGCGACGCGGTCGCCGGGCGCGAAGCCGGTGACGCCGTCGCCGACCGCCTCGATCACCCCGGCACCCTCGACGCCGATCCCGGCGGGAAGCGGTGCGGGATAATAGCCCGAGCGGAAATAGGTGTCGGCGAAGTTGCAGCCGACGGCGGCATGGCGGATGCGGACCTCGCCCGCACCGGGGTCGCCGACCGCCACATCCTCGACCCGCAGAACTTCGGGGCCACCAGTTTCATAAAAGCGAACGGCTTTTGCCATCTCATACTCTCCCGTTTCGATGGAGGTAGAGCAGCGCTCCCTTGTACTTTTCACATTTCATGACATAATTTTGGCAATAGACGCCAATGGCGCGATCGAAGGAGAGAAGCGTGGCCGAACTCGTCCGCGTTGCGGCGCTGACCGGCTATTTCCCGGCGATGCAGGGGCTGGGCGCCGACCCGCGGCCCCTGCTCCGCGAATGCGGCCTGTCGCCCGAATTGTTCGCGAATCCCGAACAATTGATTTCGGCGCGCGCCACGATGCGCCTGTTGGAACGCAGCGCCGAAGCGACCGGGTGCGAGACGCTCGGCCTTCGCATGGCCGAGGAGCGGGCGCTCGCCAATCTCGGCGTCGCCAGCCTGTTGATCGCGCATCAGCCGACGCTTCGCCTCGCGCTTCAGGCGATCACCGAATTTCGCAACCAGATCAACTCGACCCTCGTCCTGCATGTCGAACCCTTCGGTGAGGAGGTCGTGCTGCGCGAAGATTTCGCGCTGAGCAGTCCGGAACCGCATCGGCAGTCCTCCGATCTCGCGCTGGGCGTTCTCGCGCGCCTCTGCGCGAGCGTGCTGGGCGATGGCTGGTCGCCGCTCTCGGTCTGTTTTTCGCGCGCCAGGCCGCCGGTGCCCGAGATGCAGGTCTATCGGCGGCTGTTCCATTGCACGGTCACCTTCGACTGCGAGTTCAACGGTCTCGTGATCGCGGCGGCCGATCTCGACCGGCCGGCGGCGCATGCCGATTCCGCGCTTGCCGGCCACGCGCGCGAGCTGATCTCGTCGGTGATGAACCCCGCGATGCGCACCGCCTCGCAAGAGGTCGAGCAGCTGATCATGCTCCTCCTGCCTTCGGGGCGCGCGACGATTCAATATTGCGCCGAATCGATGGGAACGACGGTGCGGACGCTGCAGCGGATGCTCGACGCCGACGGGACAAGCTTCAGCGACCTTCTCAACCGGGCGCGCATGCAGCTTTCGACGCAATATCTCGCCAATCCGCGCACGCGGATCACCGATGTCGCCGAAATGCTCGGCTATGGATCGATCGGCGCCTACACCCGCTGGCACAGCCAGATGTTCGGCCTGTCGCCGCGTCAATGGCGCATTTCGGCGGTCCAGAGGCAACCCACGCCGTCCGCGTTTTGAACGGACGCGCCAGAACCGGACAGGCGGCAACCGGCCCATTGCCGACAGAGCGACCCGATGGCTTGAAAAAATTTGCCGGCCTTCGCGATTTTACCGATCTGGGCCTCCCGTATCGGAGCTTCGCGTTCGCTATACGCCGAACGAAGGTCGCTGGCCCTGCGTTGATTGAGCCTCGCCTGTACCGAAGAGCGACGCGGAATGATCGCGGGCGGCGCCGCGCCGTCGCGGCTGCACCGGCAGCTTGGCATCGCGAACAAGATAGCCGCGCCCGCCGATCTCATGCGGGTTGCGCTCGAAATGGCAGAGCGTGTCGCCCTTGGTGCACCGGTCGCGCTCGAGAAAGCCAAGGAAGCCATGTTGCTGACGACGGGACTCCCGCTGCTGGAGGCGTTCGAAATCGAAACCAGGCTTACGGCGGTTGTTTCGGCGACCCAGGATGCACGCGAGGGGCCGCGCGCCTTCATGCAGAAACGGCGACCCGAATTTCAGGGCTGCTAAGCCGCTCGCGGCGCGGAGACATCACAGCCGGATTTGGCGAGGGGGGCATGCAATCTGCTGTGGCTCGGATGCGCTTGCTCGATCGTACCCGCGAGCCGGGGACGGCATTCCCGTACCGGAGTCCATCCGGGCTGGCGGCGCCCCGTCAAGCGCCGCGCCCGCGTCGTGCCGCGATGCGGCGATGACCATCACCCCTTCGCGCAGCCTGGCGACCAATATGTCGGCGCGCGCCGCGTCGAGTTCGGCGACAAGCGCGACATGGAGGGTGTCGTCGGCGCGCCTGACGGTCATCGTCTCGGGGATCAGCGATCGCTGTGCGAACAGCCCGACAACGCGCAGGAGGGCTTGCGGGTCGTCCTGCACCCATATCTCGAATCGCTGGCTCAAGCCGCGATCCGGTCGACGCCGCCGATCAATCGTTCGGCCAGGCGGTCGGCGACCAGCGCGGGCGACCGGCGGTCGCGCGCCGCCGCCTCGAGCAGCGCCGCCACCCGCGGGCCGATCTGTGCGACGCGGGCGACGACATGGGCGCGATTTTCGCCCAGATATTCGGCCGACACGCTGATGATGCCGCCGGCATTGGCGACATAGTCGGGGACATAGGCGATGCCGCGCGCCAGCATCAGGTCGGCGACCTCGGGCGACGCCAGCTGGTTGTTGGCTCCGCCGCAGACGAGCTTCGCCTTCATCGCCGCGACGCTTTCGGGCGTCAGTGCGCCGCCGAGCGCGCAGGGGGCGAAGATGTCGGCCTCGACCCGATGAATGTCGGCGACATCGACGACGTGCGCGCCGAGGATCTTTTCCAGCCGATCGCGCCGCTCGGGATTGACGTCGGCGATCACCAGGTCGGCGCCGGCATCGGCAAGGCGGCGGCACAGTTCGCCGCCGACGTTACCGGTGCCCTGCACCGCGACGGTCAGCCCACGCAGGCTCGATCCGAAAGCGTGCGCCGCACCGGCTTCCATCGCGTCGAACACGCCCTGCGCGGTCCAGGGCGAGGGATCGCCGCCCGCGCGTCCACCCTCGGCGGCCAGCCCCGCGACGTGGCGCGTCTCCGCGGCGATGCTGTGCATGTCGGAAACGGTCGTGCCGACATCCTCGGCGGTCACATAGGAGCCGCCAAGCTCCGCGACCGCGCGGCCGAAGGCGCGGAACAGCGCCTCGCGGTCGAAATCGCCCGCCGGGCGTCGCAGCACCGCCTTGGCGCCGCCGAAGGGCAGGCCGGCCATCGCATTCTTGTAACTCATCCCCTCGGCCAGGCGGAAGGCGTCGGCGCCCGCGGCGGCAAGGTCGGGATAAGGCCAGAACCGGCAGCCGCCCGCGCCCGGACCCCGCACGGTCGAATGGATGACGATGACCCCGTCGAGCCCCGATGCGGGATCCTCGAGCCGGACGACCTCGGCGGCGGGCGTCATGCGGGAAACCTGTACGACCATGGGATACTCCTCCTTGCGCGCCGCTTATCGCGCGGCTGGCGGGGAGAAACTTGCCTCAATAGCGTACGAATGCCGCTATTACGGGATGGATTATCTCGAAATTGTCGATATGTGAGTAGATATGACTGATCTTGATCCCTTCGAGAAAAAAATCCTCCGCGAATTGCAGCAGGACGCGAGCCTCACCACCGCCGAACTCGCCGAGCGCGTCGGGCTGTCGGCGACGCCGTGCTGGCGGCGGATCAACCGGCTCGAACAGGAGGGCTATATCCGCGCCCGCGTCGCGCTGGTCGACCGGCGCAAGGTCGGGCTCAACGCGCATATCTTCGCGCAGGTGAAGCTCAACGCGCATGGCCGCGCCAATCTCGACGAATTTGGCGCCGCGATCCGCGATTTCCCCGAGGTGCTCGACTGTTTTGTGCTCATGGGCAGCACCGACTTCATGCTGCGCATCGTCGCGAAGGACATCGACGCGTACGAGAAATTCTTCTTCGACCGGCTGAGCAAGCTGCCGGGGGTGCAGGAAATCAATTCGACGGTGGCCTTGTCGGAGATCAAGTCGACCAGCGCGCTGCCGATCGCCTGATTCCTGCCGTTCGGGCGGCTACGTAAGATCCTCCCTGTCGCGTAGCGATGGGGAGGTGGCGGCGGCGAAGCCGCTGACGGAGGGGCCGACGCCGTCAGGCGTCGTGCAAGCTTTCGGCTCCTCCACCACCGCCTGCGGCGGCGGTCCCCCTCCCTATGGCTTGCGGCCACAGGGAAGCTTTGATGGCCACTCCCGCCCGAACCGGCCAAGCACCGTGCAAAAGCCTCGCCGTGCTTTCTGCGGCCAGTCGTGGCTTTCGCGCGGGCTGTCGCGGCGCTCTTGTCAATTAATTCAGTTGAATTATGTTGGGCGGATGTCGGGACGTAAGCCGAGTCGACCGATCCCGCCCTTTGAGACAAGAGAGGATCGTGCATGGCCACGCTGCCGCAGACCCCCGATATTTTCGAACAGGCCCGCTCGCTGGGCATCGCCATCTCGCCCGCGACGACGACGCTCGGCGCCGAAATCGCCGGACTCGACCTCGACCGGCCGCTGACCGATGCTGAGGCCGAGCTGCTCCATGCCGCCTGGCTACGCTTCAAGGTCGTGTTTTTCCGCGATCAGGACATCAGCCACGAAAGCCATGTCCGGCTCGGCACCATGTTCGGCGAACTCGAAGGCCATCCGGTGATCCCGCATGTCGAGGGCTATCCCGAAATCCTGCGCATCGAGGGCGTCGAGGGGGTGCAGCTCACCGCCGAAACCCTCGCGCCGTTTCAGGCCTATAACAAATGGCACACCGACGTGACCTTCCGCCAGCAACCGTCGATCGCCTCGATCCTGCGCGCGCGGGTGCTGCCGCCGCTCGGCGGCGACACGATGTGGGCCGACACCGCCGCGGCATACGCCGGGCTGCCGCAGCCCGTGAAGGACCGCATCGAGGAGCTCGAGGCCGAACATGACATCGTGCGCAGCTTCGGCGGCCGTGTGAGTGAGGAAAAGCGCGCCCAGCTCGCGCGCGACTTCCCGCCGGTGCGCCATCCGGTGGTGCGCACCCACCCCGAAACCGGTGAGAAGATCCTCTACGTCAACTACACCTTCACCAGCCGCATCGTCGATGTGCCCGAGGAGGAGAGCGACACGCTGCTCAAATTGCTGTTCGACCGGATCAAGGTGCCCGAATATCAGGTGCGTTTCCGCTGGACCCCCAATGCGATCGGCATCTGGGACAATCGTTCGACCCAGCATTATGCGGTCGGCGACTATTGGCCCGAATATCGCGCGCTCGAACGGGTGACCGTGTCGGGCGACGTGGTGACGCGGTGAAGTTCGACGGCACGATGCTCCTCGGGCCGCGTCCACGCTTTCGCACCGCGACCCGCGTCGCGATCGTCGGCGCCGGCTTTTCGGGCACCCTGCTCGCGATCAACCTGCTCGAACAGGATGACGTCGAGGTCCTGCTGATCGAGCGCGACCGGCGGCGCATGGGCGCCGGGGTCGCGTACAGCAGCCCCGATGCCGACCATCTGCTCAACGTCCGCGCCGGCAACATGAGCGCCTTTGCCGATCGCCCCGGCCATTTCTGCGACTGGCTCGCCGCGCGCGGGCTCGGCTGCGATAAGGCGTTCGTCAGCCGCGCGACCTATGGCCAATATCTGCGCGAAACGCTCGGG
This sequence comes from Sphingopyxis sp. EU05-FHT14B03, assembly GCF_058790875.1. Taxonomy (NCBI): domain Bacteria; kingdom Pseudomonadati; phylum Pseudomonadota; class Alphaproteobacteria; order Sphingomonadales; family Sphingopyxidaceae; genus Sphingopyxis; species Sphingopyxis sp. EU05-FHT14B03. The sequence goes on along the minus strand of NZ_JBYTDC010000003.1, from coordinate 610,437 downwards.
CTGGCGATGGAGAAATATGGCCGCCGGCTTCAACTGATCGATGACGAGGTGCTCGACATCGCCGAACATGGCGGCAAGGTCACCCTCGGCCTCGTCAACGGCGGGTTGATCGAGGCCGACAAGGTCGCGCTGGCGATCGGCAATTTGCCGCCGCACGACCATCCGGCGATCGCGCGCGGCGGGCTGACGCCGCTGCATTATGTCGGCGACCCGTGGACGGGGCCGCTCAGCGAGGGGCTGAAACCCGACCAGACGGTGCTGGTCGTCGGCACCGGGCTGACCGCGGTCGACGTCGTGCTGCGGCTCGTCTCCAGCGGGTTCGAAGGGCGGATCGTCGCGATGTCGCGCCGCGGCCTGCGCCCGCATCGCCATGTCGATGGCCTCGCGCCGGTGCGTCCGGTGCTCGCCAAACCCGCCCCCGAACTGTCCGACCTGGTGCGCTGGGCGCGCACCGCGGCGCAGCAGGGCGACTGGCGCCTGACGGTCGATTCGATCCGCCCGATCACCCAGATGATGTGGGCGTCGGCCGATGCCGACAAGCGCGCGCGCTTCCTGCGCCACCTGCGCCCCTTCTGGGATGTCCACCGCCACCGCCTCGCCCCCGCGGTCGCCGACCGCATCGACGCGCTGATCGCCGAGCGCCGCCTCGTCTTTCGCGCCGGCAAGATCGAGGAGGTCGCCGCCGGGCTCGACGGGGTCGCGGTGCACTGGCGCCCACGCGGCGAGGATCGCCGCCAGCGGCTCGACGTCGCGCGGATCGTCAACTGCACCGGGCCGCAGGGCGACCTGCTCCGCGCCACCGACCCGCTCGTCCGCCGCCTGCTCAAACAGGGGCTCATCCGCCCCGACGCGCTGCGCCTCGGGCTCGACATCGACCGCGATGGCCATGTCGTCGGCCGCGACGGGCGCCCGGCCGAGCATATCCTCGCGATCGGGCCGATGACGCGCGGCGATTTGTGGGAGGTCGTCGCGGTGCCCGACATCCGCAACCAGGTCAGCGCGCTCGCGCGGCGACTGGTCAACGCGCATTGGACCGGCGGCGAGGGGCTTTAGGGGCGCCTCTGGACTTTCGCGGGCGGCATATTATATACCGACCGTTATGGAACAGGATGTCATCTCCGCACCCAAGGGCCGCCCGCGCGAATTTTGCGTCGATCAGGCGCTCGCCGAAGCGCTCCACGTCTTTTGGGCGAAGGGCTATGACGGCGCGTCGATGACCGACCTGACCGAGGCGATGGGCATCACCAAGCCCAGCCTCTACGCCGCTTTCGGTAACAAGGAAGCCTTGTTTCACAAGGCGTTGGATCTCTACGAGCAGGAAAAGCTCGAATATGGCCGCACCGCGCTCGAGCAGCCGACCGCGCGCAAGGTCGCCGAATATTATCTGCGCGGCGCGATCGAAATCCATGGCGGCTCTAGCGATCCCAAGGGCTGCATGGGGCTGATCTCGTCGCTCGCCTGCAGCCCCGAGGCCGAGTCGATCAAGGCCGATGTCGTCCGCCGCCGCGCCTCGTCGCAGCGCCTGCTCGTCGAGCGCTTCGAACGCGCCAAGGCCGAGGGTGATATCCCCGCCCATGTCGACGCCGAGGGGCTGACCAGCGTCCTTTATGCGCTGCTCCAGGGCATCACCGTCCAGGCCGGTGCCGGCGCGACCCGCGCCGAGCTCGAACGGCTGGTCGATACCAGCATGACGCTCTGGCCCAGTTCCTGACAAATGCGCGCCTGAACGCCAGATTAAATTATTTCGTACCGGGCGGTATAAAACTCTTGACGCGATCCTGATTCAGGTTATATACCGGACAGTACAGAAGGTGGCTTGGCGGTTAGGCAGGCTGCGAAGACGCGAAGGGAACGCCGATGCGCACCAGGACATGTAGAACCGCCTAGGGACCGCCCGGGCACATAAGCAACATTCTCGCGATCAGGCGACGGACCCCGTTTTCACGCGGCGGACGAACCCTTTCGCTCATCCACAATCTCCCCTCGCCGGGCGCAAGCATCCCGGGGCTTCTGCCCCCTTGTGCCCGGCACCCCCATTCAAGGAGGACAATCATGGCTTATCTCGCCGTCAACGAAGCGCTCGACTTCGCCCTTGCCCCCGCTCGTGTCGCCGCCCTTGCCCCCGTGGCGGCCTCCGCGGCGCCGAAAGCCCGTCCCGCAGGCTTTTCGGCGCTCGAATGGTCGGTCGTGATGCTTGCGCGTCACGACCGGCCATCATCGCTCCGCGAACCCGGCCGCATCGGCCGCCTGCTCGGCGCGCTGTTCGGCGACAGCTACAACCGCCGCCTCGCCGACCCGAGGCTCGAGGCGCTGCGCCGCATGGCGGTGCTCACCTGGCACCACGGTTATGCGGTGACGACCGTGCAGATCGACGCCTTCCTCGGCGCGGGCTTCACCACCGACCATTATGACCTGCTCGGCCGGCGCGTCGCCGATGTGCTCAGTACCCGCCTCTTCCGAAAGTAAGAAACATGAACATGCTCTCCCCCTTCGACCGCGCGAAAGCGCGGGAGGTCGAACTCGTCCCCGGCACGGTCAAGAAACCGAGCCGCTGGCGTCGCGGAGCGCTGATCGGTCTGCCGATCGCGCTCGTCGTCGCCGGCGGCTACGGCCTCAGCCAGCGGGGCGGCCAGGCGATCGCCGCGCCGCCGGTGCCGATCGTCACCGTCGCCGCGCCGCTGGTGCGCGAGATCACCCAATGGGACGATTATGTCGGCCGCTTCGAGGCGAGCCGCGCGGTCGAGGTGCGTCCGCGTGTTTCGGGCCAGCTCGTCGGCGTCCACTTCACCGACGGCCAGATCGTCCGCAAGGGCCAGCTGCTCTTCACCCTCGACGCCCGCCCGTTCAACGCCGCGCTCGCCGAGGCGCGCGCCGATGCCGCGAGCGCACGCAGCGACCTCGAACTCGCGCGCGTCAACCTCGCGCGCGCTAACCGGCTGATCGCCGACGAAGCGGTGTCGCAAAGCGACCTCGACCAGCTCAACGCCAAGGTGCGCGCCGCATCTGCGGCGCTCGCCGCGGCCGACGCCCGCGTCCGCTCGCGCGCGCTCGACGTCGAATTCACCCAGGTGCGCGCGCCGATCGGCGGCCGCATCTCCGACCGCCGCGTCGACTCGGGCAACCTCGTCGCCGCCGGGGAAGGGGCGGGCGGCAGCCTGCTGACGACGATCAACGCGCTCGACCCGATCTACTTCAACTTCGACAGCTCGGAGGCGTTGTTCCTGAAAGCCCAGCGCGAGCGCCAGGCCGGCGGCGCCGCGGCGCAGCAGGTCGAGATCCGGCTGCAGGACGAAAGCGGCTATCGCTGGAAGGGCCGCGTCGATTTCGCCGACAATGCGATCAACGCCAATTCGGGCACGCTGCGCGTCCGCGCGGTGATCGACAATCCCGACTATTTCCTGACCCCCGGCATGTTCGGCAATATGCGCCTCGCGCAGGGCGGGACGGTGTCGGCACTGCTCGTCCCCGACGCCGCGGTGCGCACCGACCAGGCGCGCAAGCAATTGTTCGTCGTCGGCAAGGACGGCACCGTCGCCGCGCGCCCGGTCGAGACCGGCCCGCTCGTCGCCGGGCTGCGCGTCATCCGTTCGGGGCTCAAGGCCGGCGACCGGGTGGTCGTGCAGGGTATCCAGTTCGCCCAGCCGGGCGCCAAGGTCACCGCCAAGCCGACCACGATCCAGCCCAAGGCCGCGCCCGCCGCGCCGGCGGGGGCGAGCCAGCCGGCCGCCGCGTCGCAGGCGACGCTCGCGCCCTAAGTCCCGCGACCCGCGCCGGCTCCGTCCGGCGCGGCCTCGCCCAACCCGATCAAACCATCTTGCCGGCCCCCTAGCGGGCCGAGGAGGCTCGCCATGCGTCTCAGCCATTTCTTCATCCGCCGCCCGATCTTCGCGGGCGTGATCGCGATCATCATCACGATCGTCGGCGCCTTCGCCTATTTCGGGCTGCCCGTGTCGCAATTCCCCGCGGTCGTCCCGCCGACGGTGACGGTCAGCGCCAATTACCCCGGCGCCTCGGCCGAGACCGTCGCCGACACCGTCGCGGCGCCGATCGAGCAACAGATCAACGGCGTCGACAATATGCTCTACCAGTCGTCGCAATCGACCGGCGACGGCCGGCTGACGATCACCGTCACCTTCAAGCTCGGCACCGATCTCGACACCGCGCAGGTGCTCGTCCAGAACCGCGTCGCGCTCGCCGAACCCAGCCTGCCCGAGGAAGTGCGGCGGCAGGGCGTCGTCGTACGCAAGACCTCGCCCTCGTGGTTGATGGCGGTCAACGTCCTCTCGCCCGACGGTTCGCTCGATCGCAGCTATGTCTCCAATTACGCGCTGACCCAGCTCAAGGACCGGCTGACCCGCGTCGACGGCATCGGCGACGTCCAGGTCTTCGGCGCGCGCGACTATGCGATGCGCGTGTGGATCGACCCCGGCCGCGCCGCTGCGCTGAACCTGACGGCGGGCGACATCGTCACCGCGCTGCGCGAACAGAATGTCCAGGTCGCCGCCGGCACCGTCGGCCAGCCGCCCTTCGACACCGGCGCCGCGCACCAGCTCAGCGTCGAGACGCAAGGCCGTTTCAAGACCGCAGGCGAATTCGCGAACATCATCGTGCGCACCGCGCCCGACGGCGCGATCACGCGCCTCAGCGACGTCGCGCGCGTCGAGCTGGGGGCCGAGGACTATGGCGTGAACGCCTATCTCTCGGGCCAGGATTCGATCATCATGGGTGTCACCCAGCGGCCGGGCACCAACGCGCTCGCCGCCGCCGAGGGGATCAAGGCCGAACTCGCCGAAGCGTCGAAGAGCTTCCCGAAGGGGCTCGAGTATAAGATCATCTGGAACCCGACCGAGTTCATCAGCGAATCGATGACCGCGGTGCAAAAGACCTTGCTCGAGGCGATGATCCTCGTCGTCCTCGTCATCCTTATCTTCCTGCAAAGCTGGCGCGCCGCGATCATCCCGGTCATCGCCATCCCCGTGTCGCTGATCGGTACCTTCGCGGTGCTCGCCGGGCTCGGATACTCACTCAACACTTTGTCGATGTTCGGGCTGGTGCTCGCGATCGGCATCGTCGTCGACGATGCGATCGTCGTCGTCGAAAATGTCGAGCGCAATATGGAGCATGGCCTCAGCCCGCGCGAAGCCGCGCACACCTCGATGGACGAGGTGTCGGGCGCGCTCGTCGCGATCGTGCTCGTGCTCTGCGCGGTGTTCGTGCCGACGACCTTCCTCACCGGCATCACCGGCGAATTCTATCGCCAGTTCGCGGTGACGATCGCCACCGCGACCGTGATCTCGCTCATCCTTTCGCTCACCCTGTCGCCCGCGCTCGCCGCGATGCTGCTGCGCCCGCGCCCGACCGAAGCGCCCGCGTCGGGATGGCGGCGTTACGCCTGGCTCGCGGGCGACCGCTTCAACCGCAGCTTCGACCGGCTGAGCGACTGGTATGCCGCGACCGTGCGCCGCGTGGTCGCCGCCCCGCGCAAGGCGTTCCTCACCTATGGCGCGCTGATCGCCGCGACCGCCGGGATATTCTGGGCGACGCCGGCGGGCTTCGTGCCCGCGCAGGACCAGGGCTATGCGCTCGCCGCGATCCAGCTCCCCCCGGGCAGCTCGATCCAGCAGACCGACGCCGTGCTCAAGAAGGTGGTGAAGAAGCTGCTCGAGGTCCCCGGCACCGAGGCGGCGGTGATGTTCGCCGGCTTCGACGGCGCCTCGGGCACCCAGGCGTCGAACGCCGGCGCCGCCTATGTCACCTTCAAGCCCTTTGCCGAGCGCGCGGGCACCGACCGCACCGAACGCAATATCGAGGACGACATGCGCGCGGCGCTCGCCGACGTGAACGACGCCTTCGTCTTCGTCATCCCGCCGCCGGTGATCCAGGGCATCGGCAACGGCGGCGGCTACCGTATGATCGTGCAGGACCGCAGCGACGCCGGCTATCAGGCGCTCGAACAGGCGGGCGGCCAGCTGATCGGCGAAGCGCATAAGCAAGGCGAACTCGCCAACGTCTTCACCCTCTACAACACCGCGACACCGCGCGTGTACGCCGACATCGACCGCGCCAAGTCCGACATGCTCGGCGTGCCGCCGGCGCGGGTGTTCGAGGCGCTGCAGGTCTATCTCGGCTCGGCGTACGTCAACGACTTCAACCTGCTCGGGCGCACCTTCCGCGTCACCGCGCAGGCCGAGGCGGCGGCGCGCGACGATCCGTCGGACATCGCGCAGCTCAAGACGCGCTCGAACACCGGTCAGATGGTGCCGCTCGGCGCGGTCGCGACCTTCAGCGACCGGACCGGTCCCTATCGCGTCACCCGCTACAACCTCTTCCCCGCGGTCGAGGTCGATGGCGAGACCGCGCCCGGTTACTCCACCGGCCAGGCGATTTCGGTGATGGAAAAGGTCGCCGAGAAATTGCCCGCGGGCTTTTCGGCCGAATGGACTGATCTGGCGTTCCAGCAAAAGGCGGCGGGCAATGTCGCGGCGCTGATCTTCGCGCTGTCGGTGATCTTCGTCTTCCTCGTGCTCGCCGCGCAGTTCGAAAGCCTGACGCTGCCGCTCGCGATCATCCTGATCGTGCCGATGACCCTGCTCGCCGCGATGGCGGGGGTGAACCTGCGCGGTCTCGACAACAATATCCTGACCCAGATCGGACTCATCGTGCTGATCGCGCTCGCTGCGAAGAACGCGATCCTGATCGTCGAATTCGCCAAGCAGGCCGAGGAACGCGGCGCGAGCATCGTCGAGGCGGCGGTCGCGGCGGCGCGCGCGCGGCTCCGCCCGATCCTGATGACCAGCTTCGCCTTCATCCTCGGCGTGGCGCCGCTCGTCTGGGCCTCGGGCCCCGGCTACGAGCTGCGCCAGGCGCTCGGCACCGCGGTCTTCTATGGGATGATCGGGGTCACCTTCTTCGGGCTGATCTACACGCCCGCCTTCTATGTCGTCTGCCGCACGCTCGGCGACCGCCTCGCCGCCCGCCGGGGTCGCAGCGGACCCGCCGATCCCGTGCTCCAGCCTGCCGAATAAGGAGAAAGCCCATGCGCAATTTTCTCATCGCCACCGTATCCGCGCTGACCCTTGCGGCGTGCGCGGTCGGGCCGGACTTCGCCACACCCCCCTCCCCCGTGACGGCGTCCGGCCCCTTCCTCTCGACGAAAGCCGGGGTCACCACCGCCGCGCCCGCCGACGCCGATTGGTGGCGGCTCTACGACGACCCGGTGCTCGACGCGCTGGTGACCGACGCGCTCGCCGCCAACACCGACGTCCGCGTCGCGGTGGCGCGCATCGCCAAGGCGCGCGCCGCTTTGCGCGAAGTCCGCGGCGACCGCCTGCCAAGCACCAACCTCAGCGCCGGGGCCAATTACGGCCGCGCCGCCGCGAGCCAGGTGCCCGCGGGCGCCGACCGCGAGGGGTGGCAGGTCGATGCCGGGCTGACCGTCGGCTATGAGGTCGACCTGTTCGGCCGCGTCGGCCGCGGGGTCGAGGCTGCGCGCGGCGACCTCGCCGCCGCCGAGGCCGATGCCGATGCGGTGCGCGTCACCGTCGTCGCCGAAACCGCGCGCGCATATGCCGACGCCGCCTCGTCGGCCGAACGGCTTGGCGTCGCCGAACGGATCGTCGCCTTGCTCGACCAGTCGGTAAAGCTCACCGCGCGCCGCGCCGAGGTCGGCCTCACGACCCGCCTCGACACCGCGCGCGTCGCCGCCTTGCGCGACCAGCGCCGAGCCGACATCCCCGCGATCGCCGCCGAGCGCGACGCCGCCTTGTTCCGCCTCGCTACCCTCACCGGCCGCACCCCCGCCGACCTGCCGCCGATCGCCGCCGCGCGCACCACGACGCTCCGCCTCGACCAGCCGATCCCGGTCGGCGACGGCGCCGCGCTGCTCGCGCGCCGCCCCGATGTGGCCGCCGCCGAACGCCGCCTCGCCGCCGCCACCGCGCGGATCGGGGTCGCGACCGCCGATCTGTATCCGAAGGTCATCCTCGGCGGTTCGATCGGCCAGACCAGCGGCGGCCTCGGCGATCTGTTCGGCGGCGGCCCGCTGCGTTGGCTGCTCGGGCCGTTGATCAACTGGAGCTTCGGCAACCAGGAAGCGATCCGCGGCCGCATCGCGGGAGCCGAGGCTGATACTCAGGCCTCGCTCGCCACCTTCGACGGCACCGTCCTGCGCGCGCTCGAGGAAACCGAGACCGCGCTGTCGGGTTACGCGCATATGCTCGACCGCCGCACCGCGCTGCAATCGGCGCGCGACGAGGCCGGGATCGCGGTCAAGATCACCCGCGCCCAGCAACGTGAAGGCGCGATCGACGGGCTCGAAGCGCTCGACGCCGAACGCACCTTCGCCGAGGCGGAAGGCGCGCTGGCGCTGGCGGATGCAAGGATCGCCGACGCCCAGGTCGATCTGTTCCGCGCGCTCGGCGGGCGGTGGACGAAAGGCTGACCTAACGCCCAAAAACGCCGTCATTGCGACCCCGGCGAAAGCCGGGGGAAGCAATCCAGAGCGGTTTACGCCTACTCTGGATTGCTTCGTCGCCTCCGGCTCCTCGCAATGACGAGCAATTTTTCTCCAAACCCTGCATCCACGGCCCACCCTCGTGCCGTCTACCAGTTGACCGGCCCCAACAGCCGGTCCTTGCGGCGACCGCGACGCGGTTTCTGATCGGCCATCCGCTCTCCCCGGGGCGTCCTGCCGAAGCGGCCTTGCTCGCGGTCGCCGCCTGTGGTTTCACCATGCCTTCGGGCATGCAGGGAGAAAGACGATGTTCCATCTTTTGGCCGCGACCCAGGCCGTTGCTGTCGCAGCCCCGCCGGCCGTTCCGCCCGCCGCCGTCGCCGCACCCGTCGCGATGCCCGCGCAATCGATCAGCCCCGCCGACGTCGCGGCCTATATCGACCCGCGCGACATCGCGTCGTTCATGCCGCCGCCGCCGCCGACCACCGAGTTCGTCGCGGTCAGCGACAGCTTTTTCCGCCTGATGGAAAATATCACGATGGTCGCGCTGTTCGTCATCGGCTTTTTCCTGCTCGCACGGCTCATCCACGCGTGGATGCTCCACCGCTCGATCCGCCGCGCGCTCGAGGCGAAATCCGACGCGGTCGCGCCGCTGATCGACAAGCTCAACAAGCCCTATGAACATCTCGGCGCACCGAACGGCGCCGCCGCCACGCCGAATGGCGGCGACGACCGCAACGCGCTTGTCCTGCTCGCGATCGGCCTCGCGATGGCGGGCTTCGGGCTGATCCAGGGGCATGAGGAATTGATCCGTATCTCGGCTGGTGCCGCGCTCTTCCCCGCCTTCGTCGGTATCGCCCTGCTCGTCCGCCGCCGCCTCGCGCGCGCCGCGGCTGCCGAGGAACGGGCCGCTGCACAAGGATGAGGACGCTCGCGATGAAGATTGGGCCCTCAACCAGCGCGTTGCCGGGGGAGACCGTGCCGCTTTCCAGCTCCTCGTGCTGCGGCACGAGGGGCGATTGCGCGCCTTCCTGTCGCGCGCTGCGGGCAGCGACGCCGACGGCGACGACCTCGCGCAAGAGGCGTTTGTCCGCGCCTGGACCCGCGCGGCCGATTATCGCGGGCAGGGAAGCTATGCGGCGTGGGTCATGGGGATCGGCTGGCGCCTGTTCCTCGACCAGCGGCGCACCGCCAAGCGCCGCGAAACGCTCGCGAAGCTGGATGAGGACGCCGCGACCAGCAGCAACCCGCACCCCGCGACCGACGCCGCGATCGACGCCGACCGGCTGCTCGCCGGCTTGTCGGCGCAGGAACGCGCCGCGCTCACCCTCTGCTTCGGCCATGGCTGGTCGCACGGCGAGGCCGCAGAGATCATGGGCTTGCCGCTCGGTACGCTCAAATCTTTGGTCTTGCGCGGCCGCGCCAAGGCGCAGAAACTGATCGGCGAAGGAGGCGCGGCATGACCGGGTCGGACGACATGGATGCGATGCCCGATGCGTTTCTGGCCGCGATGCTCGCGCCGCCGACGCGCCCCGGCGACCGCGCCTTCGCGGTGCAGGTCGACCGCGCGATCGACGCGCAGGCCGCCTATGCCCGCGCCCGCGCGCGCTTCTGGACCAGCTTTGCGTACGAGGCACTGGCCGTGGTGGCGCTGCTCGCGGCCTTTTGGCTCCTCTCGGGCACCGCCTTGCTCGCCCCGCTCGCCGGCCCCGCGCAATGGGGCCTCGCACCGCCGCTGCTGCTGATCCTGCTATTGTGGTTCGGCGGGACGCAAAGGCTGCGCGGGGCTTAGGCGAAAGCTTCGAGCTGAAACTCCTCCCTGTGGCCGAAGGCCATGGGGAGGGGGACGGCTCGCGAAGCGAGTGGTAGAGGGGCCGAAAGGTCGCGCGACGCCTGACGGCGTCGGCCCCTCCGTCAACGGCTTCGCCGCTGCTACCTCCCCATCGCTTCGCGACAGGGAGGATCTTTCGGTCCGCCAACCACCCCAACCCCTGCAAGCCTTCAGCCGGCGGGGGTTGGAAAGACCAGAAAAATCAGGCTTCGTCGTCGTCCTCGACCGGTTCGGGCGCGGCGGGGCGCGGCTTGCGGCCTGCGCGCGAAGCGGGGGTCGCGACCGGCAACCCGGCCTCGGCGGTCGCGCCGCCGATCAGCGCGTCGAGCGAGCCGCCGTCGAAACCGAGTTCCTTCATCAGCCCGTCGATCACCGGCGCCTGCGCGCGATAGGCGAGCGCCGCCGACACCGCATTGCTGGCGAGGTTGCCGCCGCCGCCGCCGCCATGGTCGCCGGTGCCGCCGCCCGATCCGCCGCTCCCGCCGCCATTCTGCGTGATCCCGTCGACCTGGACGATCTTGATCGAATCGATCGCCTCCATCGGCTTGGCGGCTTCGCGCACCACCTCGGGCAGCACTTTCAGCAGCGCCATCTTGGTCTGCAGCGAAATCTGGTTCGACGACAAGATGTTCGCCGCCTCGTTGATCGCGCGCTGGCCCGCGGCTTCGACCTCGAACCGGACGCGCGCGGCCTCGGCGCGCAATCTCTCGGCGTCGGCTTCGCCCTCGGCTTCGAAACGCAGCGCCGCCGCGCGGTTCGACGCCGCCTCTTTCTCCGCCTCGGCCTGCACCTTCACCGAAATCGCCTGGCGCTCGGCTTCCTTCGCCGCCTCGATCAGCTCGATCCGTTTGGACCGCTCGGCGATCTCGGTCTCGCGCGCGGTTGCCACCTGTTCCTCGGCGGCAACCGCGACGGCGCGCGCCTCGTCCGCCTCGCCGCGCGCCTGGCTTTCCTCGCGGCTCTTGTTCTGGATCAGGATCTGCTGCTCCTGCCGCGCCAGCTCGACCGCTTGCTCCTGCGCGATGCGCGCTTCCTCGATCGCGCGATCGGCCTCGATCTGCTTGGCATCGACCAGCTGTTTGGCCTGGATGCGGGCGCCCTCGGCCTCCTGGTTGCGCTGCGCCTGTTCGCGGGCGATCTCGGCGGCCTGGACGGCGCGGCGCATCTCGACCTCGCGCTCCTGCTCCAGCCGCGCGAATTCATTGTCGCGGCTGATCTCGAAGCTGCGCTTGTCGGCCTCGAGGTTCTTGGTCTCGATCTGGACGCGCGTATCCTGTTCGATGTCGTTGCGCGCCTTCTTGCGCAGCTCGATCTGCTCGGTCAGCTTGGTCAGGCCCTCGGCATCGAAGGCATTATTGGCGTTGAAATGCTCGATCGACGTCTGGTCGAGTCCGGTCAGCGACACCGATTCCAGCTCGAGCCCGTTCATCGACAAATCGTTCGAGCTGACCTGCTGCACCTTCTGCACAAAATCGGCGCGCTGTTCGTGGAGCTGGTTCATCGTCATGCCCGCCGCGACCGAGCGCAGCGCGTCGACGAACTTGCCCTCGACCAGGTCTTTGAGCGCCTCGGGGTTCATCGTGCGCAGGCCCAAGGTCTGCGCCGCCATCCCGATCGCGCCGGCATCGGGGCGGACGCGGACGTAAAATTCGGCCTTCACGTCGATGCGCAGCCGGTCGAGCGTGATCAGCGCATCGACATTCTTGCGCTCGACCGCGAGCCGCACCGTGTTCATGTTCACCGGCATCGTTTCGTGGAGCACCGGCAGCACCAGCGCGCCGCCGTTCATGATCACGCGTTCGCCGCGAAATCCGGTGCGGACAAAAGCTATTTCTTTCGTCGCGCGGCGATAAAGCCGGGTGATGATCAGTCCCAGGATCAGCAGGACCGCAAGCCCGACGCCGGCGTAGATCGCAATTTCAATCATCATGGAATTTTACTGCCCCCAAAGCTTGTTTTCGGCCCCCAGAATCGGGGGCGCCATGGGGCAATCTTAAGGTCAGTCGAGGCGGGGTAAATAGAAATCGCCGTTTGAAAAGCCTTTGAATATTTCGCCGTCGCGCTTGACCAGCAAGATCGTCTCGCCGGTCTGGAATCGCTGGTCGGCGCTGTCGGGTTCGACCATGATCTGGTGCGCCTGGCCGTGGCGGTCGGTGCATTTGGCGGGCGCGGGGTTGCCCGGCGACGCGGTGCCGACGGTAATCGTCGCGCGCGTCCCGATCAATTCGTCGCGGTCGATCGCGGTGGTCTCGATACCCGGGAAGACGCGCGCGATCACCCGCGCCGCGGCGCCCGTCGGCGGGAGCGCGGCGACCGCGGCCACTGGCGCCGCCAACAGGCTGGTCGCGGGGCCGCCGGTCAGCGCCGTCAGCAGTTGCTGGAACCCCAGCCCCAGCGTCCCGAACAGCGCGAGGAAGACGACCAGCCACATCAGAAAGGGCACGCGCCCGATCCCCGCCCAGGCGAGTAGCGCCTCGGCCGCGCCGGCGTCGCCGTCATGGTCGCCGACATGCGCGCCGTCGACATCGCCGACGATGCCCAGCGCCTGCACCGCGCCGATCAGCAACATCAACAACAGCGCGGCGCTGAAGATCACATTTTCGGAAGCGAAAAACTGGTCGAACATCTGGGACCTTGTGGCGCCGGCACTCGCGCTTGGCAAGCGATGCGCGCGTGCGGGCGCGGGTCAGCCAGCCAGCGCGACGGGGTCGTGCCGCGCGACTTCGATCCGGTCCCGCCCGGCACCTTTCGCCCGGTAAAGGGCCGCATCGGCGGCGGCGAACAACGACTCTGTCGCCGGCGGCGACGATCCGTCGATCAGGGCGATCCCGATGCTGGCGGTCAGGGTGATCGCGCGATCGTCGTCCACCTCGAACGGATCGTCACGCAGCGCGCCGAGGATGCCGGCGGCGATCCGGCTCGCCATGGCCCGGTTCGTCGCGGGCAGGAAGACGGCGAACTCCTCGCCGCCCATCCGGCCGAAATGGTCGCCGGCGCGCAGGCACGACCGGACGCGCCCGGCAAAGGACTGCAGCAACCGGTCGCCGGCGGCATGGCCGTGATTGTCGTTGATCGCCTTGAAATGATCGATGTCGATCATCAGGATCGCGGCGGGCTCGCGCGCATTGGCCAGCGAAGCCTGCACATCGTCCAGAAAGGCGCCGCGGGCGCGGGTCCCGGTCAGATGGTCATGCGCGGCGATATGGCGCAGCCGGCCGAGCAGCTCGTTGCGGTTTTCGGCGATGCAGGCGACGGTAACCGGCGCGATTGCGACCAGCGCGGCGCCGAGCCGGATCGAGATCATCATCATTTCCGCATCGACGCCGGTCCGCGAGGCGAGCACGATCAGCGCCCAATTGCCGTACAAGAGGGTCAGGATGGCGACGGTGAAGACGCGATAGGTCAAACCGCACCACAGCAGCGCCGGAACCGGAAAGGCGATCGCGCCCGGGCCGCCGACGATCGCCGCGAGCAGGCAGGACAGCGCCAGCGCGACGATCGGAAGGATGCGCGCCGTCGGCAGCGCGCGCAGTCCCTCGCGCATGGCGCCGCGCAGCGCGCCGAAAGGCGGCGCGGCCAGCAGCAGCGGCAGGATCGTCACATAGTTGACGAACTCGGTCGCGAACCAGAAGGACCATCCCGACAACAGCTGCCGCCCGAAAAGCCAGGGGTTGGCGACCGCTCCGATCACGCCGGCCACGGCCGCCCCCGCGGCGACCGTCAGGACGAGGAACAGCATCGACGCGGGCTGCCGCAGCCGGATCATGTCGGCGGGCCGGCGTGCGTAAATGGCGGCGGCGGTCGCGATGCCCGCCAGGTTCGCGCTGTTGAGCAGCAGCGCCTTTGGCAGGCTGGCCCCGGTCAGCAGGTCTGCCGCCAGATAGGCGGCGGCGCCCGCAAGCCAGCCCTGCCATGTCCGGCCCGCCGGGACGCGAAGCAGGAAGGCGAGCATGATTGCATTGGCCGGCCACAAATTGGCAAGGAAGCCGATCGGGCGCGTGTAGATGCCGAACAGGCTTGCGGCGAAGACCAGCGCGAACAGGATCAGCGCGGCACGGCCCCGGCTGCCCCTTGTTCCCGCATCATCGCGCGTTCGCGGTCCGTCTGTGATGTCGTCCAACTAAGCCTCCCGAAACCCGGTTCCGGAAAGCCGATGCTATAGGGTCATGGCGTTAACCGCCAGTAAGCCGCCTGGATTTTCAGAGGGTCGCGGGCCCGTCCTCGTCGCCGACACCCTGATATTTGAGCTGCAGATAGCGTTCGCGCGTCGCCAGCTTGTCGAGTTCGCCCGCCGCCAGGCTGCGCGCGGCATGGCCGATCTCGCTTTCCAACGTCTTCAATCCGCCGACCAAAGTCTCGTCGGGCGTCCGCCCCGCATGCGCCTCGCCGCGCAGTCCCGCGGGGATACGCTGGTACCCCGCGACCAGCTCGGGCAGGTCCTCGCCGACGAGCTTGCGGATGTTTGACGCGGCGGGGCTCGATGCATCGAGCGTCTGGAGCTGCGGCGCGAGCAGGTCGAGCTGCACCCCGATCCCGTCGACCAGCGTGCGCGCCGGGGCGGGCAGCGCCGGACGCTGGGCCTCGAGCCAGATTTCGGTGCGGCCCGCGAGCTGCTTCAAATCGGTCTTGGGCAGGTCGGCCTGGCGTGGTTCGGGGAAGGGCGAGCGGCCGAACAGCACCGCCACCCCGATCAGCAACACGGTGAGCGCGAGCAGGCCGACGAAGCCGAGCGGCTGGATCAGCAACCCGAACACCGCCGCGCCGAGCAACACGACCCCCGCAGCGACCAGTATCCGTCCCAGCTTCTTGTACAGATGCTGGCGGCGCAGCGCGACGCTCTTGGTCCCGATCGGCCGCCGCCGCTCGCGCGACCGTTCGATCGCGGCATTGCCGAGCGCGCTGATCTTGTCGACCTCGCTCATAGTCATCGCGGCTCCGCTCACGCTTCGAGCGAGGCGAGCGGGCTGTCGGCGCCGCCGACGCTCGCCTGCGCCTGGCTCGCGCCCTCGGCGCGCGCGATATAGCCCTTCGACTTGGCGACCTCGCCCTCGAGCGACTGGACCGTGGTCTTCATGCTGTCGAGCGCCTTGAGCTTGAAGGTGTCGATCGCATCCATCGTGTCATAGATGTTCTGGAACGCGCGGCTCAGCGTCTCCATCGGGATCGTGCTCGACGCGGCCTGTTCGTGGATGCGCGCGGTGTTGTCCTTCAGCATCTTCGATGTGCCGTCGATGATGTTCGCGGTCGTCGTGTTCAGCGCGGTGATCTGTTCGAGCACCAGCTTTTGGTTGGTCATCGCCTGCGCGACGGTGATCGCGGTCTTGAGCGCGCCGACGGTGGTCGTGCTTGCGCGGTCGACCCCCTTCACCAGCTCGATATTGTTCTTCTTGACCAGATCGAGCGCGAGGTAACCCTGCACCGTCACCGCCATCTGGGTCAGCAAATCCTGCGTCCGCTGCCGCGCATAGAAGAGCGCATTTTCGCGCAGCACCTTGGCTTTCGCGGGGTTGGTGCCGTCGAGTTCCTCGGCCTTGGCCTCCAGCCGCGCGTCGAGGGTGCCGGCGATGTGGATCATCTGCTCGAGCTTGCCCATCGCCTCCCACAGCTTGCGGCGCTCGACGTCGATCGCCGCATTGTCCATCAACAGCTCGTCCTTGCCGTTCGACAAGGCGGTCAGCACGCCCGAGATATGCGACTGGGCGCTGCGATATTGCGCGAAATAATTGGTGACGCTGCTGCCGAAAATCTTGTCGAGGAAGCCGCGCTTCGACAGCAATTTGCCGTTCGCCGACGGGTCGAGCCGCTCGACGGTGTTGCGCAGTTCAATGAGGTTCATGCCGATGTCGCTGTCGCGGTCCATCGCCTTCACCGGCCGGTCGAGGAAACGGTTCGACTGATTCGCCGCCTCCAGCATTTCCTTGCGGCCCATATTGGTGATCTGGTCGATCCGCTGGCCGAATTCGGGGCTGTTCTCGTCCTGCGCGACCAGGTCGTCGATAAAGCCGTCGACGCGCTCTTCCAGCTTCGATTTCTGCTCGGTCGACAGCGACACCAGCCCCGCGGCCTTTTCGGGCGACACCACGGGCACCGGATCGGGCGGGGTCAGCTTCAGTTCGTCGGTTGCCGTCGCGGTTGCGGTCTGCTCGCTCATTCGTCTTCCTTTCGGGCCCCCGTACCGCTTTCCTATATGGCACGCGGCACTGTGTTATTCAAGCATCACACTTGATCGACCCTGTTGAGCACCGGCGCCAGCCAGGCCGACAGGATCAGCTGCGCCATATGATAGACAAGGATCGGCACCAGCACCATGCCCGCGATGGCGGGCGGAAACAGCGTCGCGGCGAGCGGCGCGCCGACCGCGATGCTCTTCTGCGCCCCCGAAAACAGCAGGGTGATCCGGTCGGCCCGCGCCAGCTTTAGCAGCGCGCCGAACCCCCACGCCCCGCCGAACGCCAGCGCCAGCAGCACGCCGACGACGGCGAAGACGATCGCGATCTCGCGCCCGTCGAGCAATTGCCAGATGCCCGCGACCACTGCGGCCGAAAAGGCGACATAGACCGCGATCGCGATCGCGGTGCGGTCCATGAAGGTCGCCAGCTCTTTGTGCGCCAGCACCCACGGCCGCAGCCAGCGCTGCACGCATTGCCCCGCCACGAACGGCAGCAGCAATATCGCGACGATGCGCAGCACCGCCTCGCCATGAATCTCCCCCGCGCTCCCGGCGAGGCCCGCGAACAGCAGGGGCGAGGCCGCGACCCCGATCAGGTTGAGCAGCGCCGCCGCGACGACGCTCGCCGCGACATTGCCGCCCGCCAGGCTGCTCGCGGCGGTCGCCGACTGGACGGTCGAGGGCAGGATGCCGAGGAACAGAAAGCCGAGCGCCAGCGTCGCGGGCAGGAAGGATGCGGTCGCCGCCTGCGCGGTGAGCCCGAACAGCGCCATGATCCCGAAACAGAAAACGAGCGCGCCGCCCTGCAATTTCCAGTTGCGGATGCCGTGCAAGACCTCGTCGCGCGGCAGGCGGACGCCGTTCAAAAAGAAGAGAAAGACGATCGCCGCGGTCGAAACGCCCTGCGCCACGGGCACCGCCGCGCCGCGCACCGGCAGCAGGCTGGCGAGCAGGATCGTCGCGAGGAGCAAGGGCACGAAGCGGTCGGGGAAGATGCGCGCGAGCATTCGGCGCGTGATGACGACGCCGCAGCGGCTTGGCAAGGTCCGATCAGAAGCGCGTCGACCAGTCGCTCGCCCACGCCGGTCCGTGGATCAGGAACCAGGTTTCGATCGCCTTGTCCCAGCCGGAGAGCACCAGCACCCCCGCGAGCAGCAGGCCGAAACCGAGCCATTGCTTGCCCCGGTTCGATGCCTTGCCCAGCCGGTCGCGCCCGCGCAGCAGCGCTTGCCGTCCGAGCAGGCCGATCGCGAGCAAGGGAATCGCGATGCCGATGCCGAACACCAGCATCACCGCGCCCGCCTGCGCCAGCTCCTGCCCCTGGCTCGCGAGCAACAGCGCGGCGCCGAGCGTCGGCCCGACGCACGGACTCCACACCGCGCCGAGCAACAGCCCGAGCCCGAATTGGCCGCCGACGCCGCGGCGCGGGCCGCCCTGGCTGCGGCGGTTCGCCCAATCGCCGATCGGCGTCAGCAGCCGCGTCATCGCGCGCTGCGCCGACGGGACAATCAGGATCAGGCCGAAACCGATGAGCAACCACGCCGACACACGGCGGAATGCCGTCGGGTCGATGCCGATCGACACGCCGACGGTCGCGATGAGCAGGCCCAGCGCGGCAAAACCGGTGGCGAGTCCGATCGCCAGCGCCGCCGGTCCCCAGCGATGTTCGCTGCTCACCGCGCCCAGCACGATCGGCAGGATCGGCAGGATGCACGGCGACAAGATCGTTAGCACCCCGGCGAGAAAGGCGGCGCCCAGCGTCAGCAGCATGTCGGCAGGTCCATGATCGCGGTCCGGCGCGCCGCTCAGCGCGTTGAGGCGACGAGCCGCGCGATCTTCGAGGGGTCGGTTTCACCGAGCAGGCGGCCGGTCTCGGTCTTGCCCTTATACGCGATCAGCGTCGACTGGCGGGTGACGCCGAGCGGGCGCTGGACATCCTTCTGGCTGTCGAAATCGATCCGGAACACCACGACATTCCGGTTCGCGGGCAGCTTTTGCGCGGCGGCGATCCCCGGCTGCTGGCGTGCGCACACCGGGCACCAGGGCGCATGGACGTCGATCAGGATGCGCTGCCCCCTGGCGCGCGCCGCGTCGAATGCCGGCTGGGTGAATTTCACGAACGCCACCTCGCTCTTGTCGGCGGCAAAGGCCGGCGCGACATGCGCGATGCCCGCGCCCAGCGGCGCGGCGGCGATCAGGGCGGCGAGGATGATGTTGCGGGTCATGGCGGGGTCCTTGGATGGTGCGGGGGTTTGAGTCCCCTTGTTCGCGGCCGCGCCGCAAGAGGTTACAGCGCTATGCCAACCGAACACTCGGATCCCGCCGTTCGTCCCGAGCGTCGTCGAGGGACATTGGCGCGGCGCAAAGCTGTCCCGACTTCGCTCGACACGAACCGAAACGGGGTTAGACACGCCCCATGGCCAACCTCCTCATCCTCGCCGCGCTCGCCGAAGAGGCCGACGCCCTCTTCCTCGGCACCCGCACCCCGATCCACGAGGCCTTCCCCGTCCGCCGCCTCACAACCCACGGCCACCGCATCACCGTCGCCACCTGCGGCCTCGGCAAGGTCAACGCCGCGCTCGCCGCCGGGCTGTTCGCGGCCGACGCCGACATCCTCCTCATGTCGGGCACCTGCGGCGCGCTCGGCGCCGAACCCGGCCGCGCCTATTGGCTCGCCGAGGCGGTGCAGCATGATTATGGCGCGAACGAGCCCGGTCTTTTCCGCCGCTATCGCGCCGGCGACTGGCCGATGGGCGAAGCGGGCGAAGCGCATTTCGCCGCGATGGCCGACCCCGGCCTCGGCCTGCCGCATGCGCGCATCGCCAGCGGCGACAGCTTCGTCGCCTGCCCCGATGCCGCCGCCGATTTGAAGGCCAATCTCGGCGCGACGCTCGTCGATATGGAGGTCGGCGCGGTCGCACAGGTCGCGGCGCGCCTCGGCAAGCCCTGGGCCGCGATCAAGGCGGTCACCGACGATGCCAATGACACAAGCGGCGGCGATTTCCAGGCGAACCTCGTCCGCGCCGCGCGGGCTGCGGGGCAGGAGGTCGAGCGACTGGTCGCGATGCTGTGAGGCGCGCGCTGGTCGCCGCGCTGCTGCTGATCGTCGCCGCGGCCGCCGGCTGGGCGCTGCTCACCCGCTCGGTCGCCCCGATCATCGGCGTCGCGCCGCAAAAGGACGCCGATCTCTTCGCCGCCTGGCGCCTCGCCGCCGCGAAGAACGATGTCGTGGGAATCGAGACCTATCTGAAAAGCCGGGGCGTCGGCGACGTCCTGCCGCTCGCCGACATATTGCGCAGCGACGCGCGCTGGCGGCGCTGCAAGGCGGGCCAGCCCTTCGCCGTCCCGCCGCGCGTGCTTTGGCCCGCGATGGTGCCAACCTTGCGTTATATCCGCGATGTGCTGGTCCCGGTCACCGGGCCGGTGCGTATCGTGTCGGGTTATCGCGACCCCGTCGCCAACAGCTGTTTCAAGGGCGCGAAAGCGAGCCGCCACCTCCGCTTCGCGGCGCTCGACCTCGAACCGGTCGCGCCGCTGTCACGCGACGATCTGATCGCGCGCCTCTGCCCGCTCCACACCCGCACCGGCGCGCGGTTCGATGTCGGGCTCGGCATCTACGCGGTCACCCGCTTCCACATCGACACCGCCGGCTATCGCCGCTGGGGCGCCGACTATCACGCGGCGTCGTCGCCGTGCCAGACTCTGACCGTTCCACCCCGCCCGTCACCCCGGACTTGATCCGGGATGACGAACGGCGGCAAACGGCCAAATAGCGCGTCGCAAAAATCGGGCTTCGGCAGGCGGCCAAGGCGCGGTAAGTCGGCGCATGCGAATCGAAGGCAATTATAAAGACGATGGCTATGCGACGATCCGGGGCCTGATCCCGCCGGAGGTCGCCGCGAACCTGTTCCGGCAGATTGAGCTCGACCTGTCGGCCGCGGGCAAGAGTTTCGACACCTTTGCCAAGCCGCACCCGCTCTCCAAGAAGCAGACGATCGACATCTCGGGCCATTTCTACCGGCCGCTGACGACCTTTTTGTGGGGCCTCACGCCGATCGTCAGCGAACTGACCGGGGCGGACCTGCTGCCCAGCTACGACTATTTCCGCATCTATGGAAAGGACGACATCTGCCGGGTCCACTCGGATCGTCCCTCGTGCGAGCATAGCGTGTCGCTCACGCTCGTTTACAGCGACGGCGTGCCATGGCCGCTGGAGGTCGGGTCGGTGCCGGTGACGGGTGAGGGGCCGTGCGTCGACGATTTCGGCGACGAACCCTTTACCGCGGTCGCGATGCAGCCCGGCGACGCCGTCCTCTACCGCGGCATCGACCTGCGCCACGGTCGCATGACGCCCAATCCCAACCAATGGTCGGCGCATCTGTTCCTGTTCTGGGTGGAGCGCGGTGGCCCGTTCGAGCAGCATGCCTTCGACGAGCAACGCCTGCGGTCGGAATTGAAGCGCGTCAGCAATCTGGACGTCTGAGCACGGCGCCGGAACCCCGAACGCAGCCTGTGCCGGATGAAAGCGGACAGCCCGCCCACCCCTCACTCATAACTCAAATGCGTCGCTTTCCCGCGAAAGATCCAGTGCGACAGGATCGAATATCCCAAAATCACTGGCAGCACGAACAGCGCCCCGATCAGGATGATGCTCAGCGATTCGGGGGACGCCGCCGCCTGCCAGATGTCGAGCCGGTCGGCGATCAGATAGGGGTAGAAGCTGTACGCGATCCCGACGAACCCCAGCGCGAACAAAATGCCCGCGGTTGCCAGCGGCACCCATGACAATTCGTCCTTTTCGCGCAGTGGCCGGCGCAGGAAGATCGCGAGCCCGGCGAACAGCGTCGCGGCGGCGATCGGGATCGGCAGCAGCGCGATGATCTCGGGCAGGCGGAACCAGCGTTCGAAGATGCGCTCCGACAAGAGCGGCGTTGCGATCGAGATGATCGCCATTGCTAGCGCGGTCAGCCACAAAGTCACCTCGGCCCAGCGCACCGCGCGCTTCTGCAAATCGCCCTCGACCTTGTAGACCAGCCAGCAGGCGCCGACGAACAGGTATCCCGCGACCAGCCCGAGCGCGGCGAGCAGGCAGAACAGCACCGACGCCACGCTCTGGTCGAACCCCAGCACATAGGCGCCGAGCATATAGCCCTGGCACAGCGCGGTGAGCAAAGAGCCATAGAAAAAGGCGGCGTCCCAGCGATGCTTCTGCTCGGGCGGCGCCTTGGCGCGGAATTCGAAGCTCACCCCGCGCAGGATCAGCGCAACCAGCATCAGCACGACCGGCAGATAAAGCTGGGTCAGGATCAACCCGTGCGCGACCGGAAAGGCGACGAGCAGCAACCCGATACCGAGCACCAGCCAGGTCTCGTTCGCATCCCAGAACGGCCCGATCGACGCCACCATCAGGTCGCGGTTCGCGTCCTTCTCCAGCCGCGTCAGCATGCCGACGCCGAGGTCATAACCGTCGAGGATGACATAAAGCAGGATCGACAGGCCCATGAGGCCCGCAAAGATCACCGGCAGCCACCAGGGGTCGATGAACGGCGTCATGGCGTCACTCCCTCTTCTAGCGGTTCGGCGGGGCCGGGGGCTGCACCGGGGATCGGGAACATCGGCTTCGCGTCGGGCGCCGCCTTGCCGAGCCGCGCGAGGCGGTAGAGCACCGCGATATAGGCGGTCAGCAGCACGACATAGACCGCAAGATAGAGTGTCAGCGACCCCGCGACCATCGCGCTGCCGACCGGCCCGACCGCGTCCTTGGTGCGCAGGATGCCGGTGACCAGCCAGGGCTGGCGTCCGATCTCGGTCACATACCAGCCCGCGAGCGTCGCGACCCAGCCGGCAAAGGTCATCGCGACGAGCGCGCGCGCGTACCAGCGCGGCAATCTGTCGACCCCGCGCCGCCAGATATTCCACGCGCCGAACCACGAGATCGCCAGCATCAGCACCCCCAGCCCGACCATGATCCGGAACCCCCAGAACAAGGGCGCGACCGGCGGATGGTTGCCTTCATAATCGTTGAGCCCGGGAACGACGCCTGCGGCCTCATGCTTCAGGATCAGGCTGGCGCCCGACGGCACGGCGACTTCCAGATGGTTGGTGCGCGCTTTCTCGTCGGGGATCGCGAACAGCACGAGCGGGACATGGCTGCGCGTCTCCCAATTGGCCTCCATCGCCGCGATCTTTTGCGGCTGATGTTCGAGCGTGTTGAGCCCGTGCATGTCGCCGACGAAAATCTGCACCGGGATCAGCAGTGCGGCGGCATAGAGGGAGGCTTTCAGCGTGCGCCGCACCCCTTCGCCGCCGCCGTCGCGCAGCCAGCGCCACGCCGACATACCCGCGATCAGGAAGGATACGGTGAGTGCCGAGGCGAGCAGCATGTGCATCAGGCGGTACGGCATCGACGGGTTGAAGACGATCGCCCACCAGTCGGTCGCATGGACGACGCCATCGCGGATCTCATAGCCGACCGGGGTCTGCATCCAGCTGTTGAGCGCGATGATCCAGAAGGCCGACAGCGTCGTGCCGCCCGCGACCAGGCATGTGGCGAGCGTGTGCACCCAGTTCGGCACGCGGCTGAACCCGAACAGCATGATCCCCAGGAATACCGCCTCGAGGAAAAAGGCGGTCAGCACCTCATAAGCGAGCAACGGCCCCGCGACATTGCCGACCTTTTCCATATAGCCCGGCCAGTTGGTGCCGAACTGGAAGCTCATCGTGATGCCCGAGACGACCCCCATCGCGAAACTCAGCGCGAAGACCTTCACCCACAGGCGGTACGCGTCCATCCACGCCGCGTTGCCGGTGCGGTTGTACGCGAGTTTGAAGCCGAGCAGCGCCCAGCCCAATGCGATGGTGATTGTCGGGAACAAGATATGGAAACTGATGTTCGCCGCGAACTGGATGCGCGCGAGGATCAGCGGGTCAAGAGCGTCCATCATCGTCTGCTACCCCCCGTTTGTGTCGAGCGAAGCCCGTCCCGAGCCTGTCGAGGCGGTCGAGACACCCTTCCCGCGGCCAAGCATGCGGTCCTTGAACTCGAGCGCTTTTACCACACGCTCGCCGAGCCGCAAAAGCTGGAGCAGCCGTTCGGTGTCGAGCCGCTCCATCTCGGCATACCAGTCGGTGAGAAGTTCGATCTGTTCGTGCATCGCCGCGATGCGTTCCTGCGCGAAGCGGTCGGCGGGGTCGGTCGCGGGCTCCATCAGCAGCGCGCGCAGCGTCGTCAGCGTCGGGTCGATCTCGCGCTTCTTGCGCTCCTCGACGAGGGTGCGGAAGATCGCCCACACGTCGCGCGGGGTCGCATAATAATCGCGCCGGTCGCCGGGCAAATGCTTCAATTGCACCAGCCGCCAGCTTGCGAGTTCTTTCAGCCCCATCGAGACGCTGCCGCGCGACAGCCCCAGCGCCTCGCTGATCTCCTCGGCATGGCGCGGACCGTCGGCGAGGAACAGCATCGCATAAATCTGTCCGACGGTGCGGTTGATCCCCCAGCGGCTCCCCATCTCGCCGAAATGCAGGACAAAAGCCTGCGCTAGCGGGGAGAGCCGAAACGGCGGCGATGGAGAGTCGGGGGCGGAGGAGGGATCCACGCGACTCGTTATAGCGTGAATTTCTGAAGTTTCAATAATTATTGAAACTTCTTCGGCGCGCGCCACGCTCCGCAACACCTTCGCCAACTTCGGCAATTTCGTTGCGCTGCAACAAGGCTTCTGCTAGGCGCGCGCCGATCGCGGCAGCCACTGCCGCTCCCTCACAATCAAGGCCTTTCCGCATGTCTTTGCGCAACATCGCCATCATCGCGCACGTCGATCACGGCAAAACCACCCTCGTCGACCAGCTCTTCCGTCAGTCGGGCACCTTCCGCGACAACCAGCGCGTCGAAGAGCGCGCGATGGACTCGAACGATCTCGAAAAGGAACGCGGGATCACCATTCTCGCGAAGTGCACCAGCGTCGAATGGGGCGAAGGCGCCGACCTGACGCGCATCAACATCGTCGACACCCCCGGCCACGCCGACTTCGGCGGCGAGGTCGAGCGTATCCTCTCGATGGTCGACGGCGTGATCCTGCTCGTCGACGCCGCCGAAGGCCCGATGCCGCAGACCAAGTTCGTCACCGGCAAGGCGCTCGCGCTCGGCCTCAAGCCGATCGTCGTCGTCAACAAGATCGACCGCAGCGACGCACGCGCCGCCGAAGTGCTCGACGAGGTGTTCGAACTGTTCCTGACGCTCGAAGCCAATGACGAACAGCTCGACTTCCCGATCCTCTACGCCTCGGGCCGCGGCGGTTTCGCGTCGGACAGCCCCGACGCGCGCGAAGGCACGCTCGAGCCTTTGTTCAAGACGATCGTCAGCCATGTCCCGACCCCGGGCCTGCCCGAAGACGGTCCCTTCACCTTCCTCGCCACGCTGCTCGACCGCGATAACTTCATCGGCCGCATCCTGACCGGCCGCGTCCAGTCGGGCACGGTCAAGGTCAACCAGCCGATCCACGCGATCGACATGGACGGCAAGGTGATCGAAACCGGCCGCGCGTCGAAGCTGCTCGCCTTCCGCGGTCTGGAGCGCGTTCCCGTCGAGGAAGCGCGCGCGGGCGACATTGTCGCGATCGCCGGGCTTTCGCAGGCGACCGTCGCCAACACTATCGCCGACACCAGCGTCAGCGAACCGATCGCCGCGCAGCCGATCGATCCGCCGACGCTGTCGATGCGCTTTGCCGTCAATGATTCTCCGATGGCGGGCCGCGAGGGCAGCAAGGTCACGAGCCGCATGATCCGCGACCGCCTGTTCCGCGAAGCCGAAACCAATGTTGCGATTCGCATCACCGAAAGCGCCGACAAGGACAGCTTCGAAGTCGCGGGCCGCGGCGAGCTCCAGCTCGGCGTGCTCATCGAAACGATGCGCCGTGAAGGCTTCGAACTCGGCATCAGCCGCCCGCGCGTGCTGTACGGCGAGGACGAGGCCGGCAAACGCACCGAACCCTATGAAACCGTCGTCATCGACGTCGACGACGAGCATTCGGGCACGGTCGTCGAGAAGATGCAGGTCCGGAAGGCCGACCTCACCGACATGCGCCCCTCGGGCGGCGGCAAGACGCGCATCACCTTCTCGGGCCCGTCGCGCGGCCTGATCGGCTATCATGGCGAATTCCTGTCCGATACCCGCGGCACCGGCATCATGAACCGCCTGTTCGAGAAATATGGCCCGTACAAGGGCAATATCGCCGGCCGCCAGAACGGCGTGCTGATCTCGAACGGCAACGGCGACGCTGTCGCTTATGCGCTTGGCCCGCTCGAAGAGCGCGGCATCCTCTTCGTTTCGCCCGGCGAGGCGCTCTATGAGGGCATGATCATCGGCGAAAATGCCAAGCCCGACGATCTCGAGGTCAACCCGATGAAGTCGAAGCAGCTCACGAACTTCCGCTCGACGGGCAAGGACGACGCGATCCGCCTGACCCCGCCGAAACGCATGACGCTCGAACAGGCGATCGCCTATATCGACGACGACGAAATGGTCGAAGTGACCCCGAAGAACATCCGAATCCGCAAGGCGCTGCTCGACCCGCACGAGCGCAAAAAGGCCTCGCGCAAGAAGGAAATGGTGTAAAATTCGAACCGGCGGCCCCTCAAAAGGCCGCCGGTTTTCTTTTGGGCGGCGGCGGCTTGCATCGCCTGCCGCTTTCGGGGAAGCTGCCGCCCTGGCTTGAAGGGGACCCCATGGCGATTGCGGTCGATACGGCACCCGGCGACGGAGCGAAGCTGATCCTGCCCGCGCGGCCCGAGCCGCTGATCGTCGATCCGGCGACCACCGCCGTCGTCGTGATCGACATGCAGAATGCCTATGCGTCGAAGGGCGGTTATGTCGATCTTGCCGGTTTCGACATTTCGGGCGCTGCGGGAGTGATCGGGCGGATCGTGCAGGTGCTCACCGTCGCGCGCGGCGCGGGCATGCCGGTGATCTATCTGCAAAATGGCTGGGACGCCGACTATGTCGAGGCGGGCGGGCCGGGGTCGCCGAACTGGCACAAGTCGAATGCGCTGAAGACGATGCGCGCGCGGCCCGAATTGCGGGGGCAGCTTCTGGCGCGCGGCGGGTGGGATTATGAGCTGGTGGAGGCGCTTGCGCCGCAGCCGGGCGACATCCGGCTACACAAGACGCGCTATTCGGCCTTCTTCAACTCACAGCTCGACAGCACCCTGCGGTCGCGCGGCATCCGCACGATCGTCTTCGTCGGGATTGCCAGCAATGTCTGCGTCGAATCGACGCTGCGCGATGCGTTCCACCTCGAATATTTTTCGGTGATGCTGGAGGACGCGACGCATCATCTGGGTCCCGATTATGTGCGCGACGCGACCGTCTATAATGTCGAAAAATTCTTTGGCTGGGTGAGCAATGTCGCCGATTTCTGCGGCAGCATCGGCCAACAACCCCGGGGAGAAGAATAGTGCCGTTCGAACCGATCAACCCGCCGCAATTCCCGACCCCGATCGCGCCCTATTCGGCCGGCGCGAAGGCCGGGAACACCGTCTATGTGTCGGGCGTCCTCGCGCTCGGCGAGGGCGGGGTGGTGCTGCATATCGGCGACGCGGCGGCGCAGACGCGGCATGTGCTCGATGTCATCAAGATCACGCTCGAGGCCGCGGGCGCGACGCTCGAGGATGTCGCGATGAACCATATCTTCCTCAAGGACTTCGCCGATTATGCGGCGTTCAATGCGGTCTACGCCGACTATTTCCCGGGCGCCAAGCCCGCGCGCTACTGCATCAAGGCCGAGCTGGTGAAGCCCGACTGCCTCGTCGAGATCGCGAGCGTCGCGCACATTGGCTGAGGCGGCGGGCCTCTATTATGAACTTCACGGGGCGGAGGATGCGCCGCCGCTGATCCTGTCGCCGGGGCTGGGCGGATCGGCCAGCTATTGGACACCCAACCTCGCCGCACTCGCGGCGGATTACCGCGTCCTGCTCTACGATCATCGCGGGACGGGGCGCAGCAGTCGCGATTTGCCGCCCACGACGTCGGTCGAAGACATGGCGGCCGATGTGATCGCGTTGATGGACGCGCTGGATATCGGGGAGGCGAGCTTCATCGGCCACGCGCTTGGTGGCATGGTCGGGATCGAACTGGCGATCATGACGACGCGGATCGACCGGCTCGTTGTCGTCAACGGCTGGCGCACGCTCGACCCGCATACCGCGCGTTGCTTCGACGTCCGGCTCAACCTGCTGCGGGGTAGCGGCCCCGCCGCCTTCCTCCATGCCCAGCCGCTGTTCCTCTATCCGCCCGACTGGATTTCGGCGCATGATGCCGAACTGGTCGCCGAGGCCGAACAGCAGCTCGCGCATTTTCCTGGCGCCGCGACGGTCGAAAAACGCATCGCGTCGGTGCGCGCCTATTCGCCCGCCCTGATCGACATGACCGCGACGCCGGCATGGCTCGTTATCGCGACGCGCGACGATATGCTCGTGCCGCTCGCCAGCGCGCTCGATGTCGCGGCGCCGGTCGGCTGGGCCGAAACGCACATCTTCGACTGGGGCGGCCACGCCTGCAACGTCACCGATCCCGAGACTTTCAACCGCGTCGTCCTCGATTTCCTCAGGAGATAAGCCATGCAAGTCGGCGTCTTTGTTCCCATCAACAACAATGGCTGGCTGATCAGCGAAAACGCGCCGCAATATATGCCGAGCTTCGACCTCAACAAACAAATCGCCCAGGCGGCCGAGCGGCACGGGCTCGATTTCCTGCTGTCGATGATCAAGCTGCGCGGCTTCGGCGGCAAGACCGAGTTCTGGGAATATGGGCTGGAAAGCTTCACGCTGATGGCGGGGCTCGCCGCGGTGACCGAGAAGATCAAGATCTATGCGACCTGCCCGACTTTGGTGATCCCGCCGGCCTTCGCGGCGCGGATGTGCAACACGATCGACAGCATCAGCCATGGCCGCTTCGGGCTCAATCTCATCACCGGCTGGCAGCGCCCCGAATATAGCCAGATGGGGCTGTGGCCGGGCGACGAGCATTTCCGCAACCGCTACCAGATGCTCGACGAATATGCCCGCATCCTGCGCGAATTGTGGGAAACGGGGCGGAGCGATTTCAAGGGCGACTATTACCAGATGGACGATTGCCTGGTGCGCCCCACGCCCGAAGGCGACATGAAGATCATCTGCGCCGGCTCGTCGGACGAGGGCCTCGCCTTCTCGGCGCAATGGGCCGATTACGCCTTTTGCCTCGGCAAGGGGGTGAACACCCCGACCGCCTTCGCATCGAACAACGAACGGCTCGCGGTCGCGACCGCGAAGACCGGGCGCGACGTGTCGGTGTTCGTGCTGGTGATGATCATCGCTGCCGCGACCGACGAAGAGGCGATGGCGAAGTGGAAGTCATACAACGACGGCGTTGATGTCGCGGCGATCTCGTGGCTGATCGATCAGGGCGCCGCCGACAAGCACAACAGCACGACTAACGTCCGCCAGCTCGCGGCGCCCGAAGGGGCGGTGAACATCAATATGGGGACGCTCGTCGGCAGCTATGCCAGCGTCGCGCGCATGCTCGATGAAATGGCCGAAGTGCCGAACACCGGAGGGGTGCTTTTGACCTTCGACGATTTTCTGCAAGGGGTCGAAAATTTCGGCACCCGCATCCAGCCGCTGATGAAGAGCCGCGGCGGCTGACGGTCCATCTTTCCGCCACAAACGGTCAGCAGACTGCGCGCGGGAGGAGCCGCCATGAAAAAATCGATATGGATCATCGCGCTCGCGGCAAGCTGCGCCGCTCCGCTGCACGCCCAGACGGTTGGCCCCGCGCCGCACATGAATGGAATCGGCCCGGTTGAAATGGGTGGCTTTGCGGGCGCGCGCATCCGCATCTCGCTGGGCGGAAGTGGACGCGAGAAGCCGATGATCCGCGCCGGCCTGACCATCGCGCCGATGCAGCATAGCGGCGGCAGCGATCTGCGCAGTCCCAATTGGCGGATCGGCGAGGGGCTGGAGTTCGGCTTTCGCGGCGATGATTCCGTACCGCAGCTTTCGCTCGCGGGGCTGCGGCTGACTCCGGCGCGCTATACCCCCGGCGGGCGGCCGGCGGACAAAAACCGCAACAATCTGTCGGGCGGCACGACGACGGCGCTGGTCGTGGTCGGCGTGCTTGTCGTGGTGGGCGGGGCGCTCGCGCTTTCGGCCAGCGGCGACCCCGATAACTGCACCGGCGGCGAGTGCAACAACAACTGATCGTCCGGCAATCTCGCCGTCGATCGGGCAGGCGCTGCCAGTTTGGCAATGATTTTCGACGCAAAACTGGTCGGCAAACACCCATGCCGGCCCTAATGGCAAATGCGGCTTAACCCTCTTTTCACGGGCAAGACCTAGGACGGGCTGCGAGGGACCACTCGAAACTGGGCGGCCCTATGCATATGGTCCATGAAATGCGGCGACTGCGCGCCGAACATGCGGCCCTCGCCACCCTTTCGCGCTTCCTGATGGATATCGCCGCCGCGCCGCAGCCGCCGCGCCCGACCGAACTCGCCGCGGTGCGCGGCATGTTTCGCGACACGCTGGTGCGTCACCTGAAATGCGAGGACTGGGTCCTCTATCCGCGGCTTCTGGCGAGCGGCGATGCCGCCCTGAAGCGGCTGGCGGGCGAATTCGTCCACGAGACGGGGCATCTGGCCGAAGAATTCATGGCCTATGACGCGCGCTGGACGGCGGAAAATGTCGCCGGCGACTGGCCGGGTTTCTGCCGCGAAACCGAGGCGATACTCGACGCGATCGGAATGCGGATCGAACGCGAGGAGGCCGATCTTTATCCCGCCGCCGAGCGGCTCGACACAGTGCAGCGTCGCACCGCGCGCGTCTGACGGCCATTCCCCGGCCTAACGATCGCGGTTGGTCACCAGCGTAAAGGGCGCCCAGCTCGCCGGATGCGCCCAGTGCGGTTGCCATCCCTCGACGACAGACCCGTCGGCGCGCTTGCCGGTGCGCACCGCCTCCATCGCCAGCGCCAGCGCGGTCGCCGGGGTCGCGTCCTTGTTCGCGAGCGCTTCGACGGTGAGCGCCGCGGTGGCGTCGTCCGCGACGCGCCAGTGGCTCGCGAGCAGATTGCCCGCCCCCGCATAGAGGAAGCTGCGCGCAAGGCTCGATAGCGATTCGCCGCTGGCGCCCGCCTCGACCCCGGGGGTCGCGGTGTTGCACGCCGACAGCACGACCCAGCGCGCCGACAGCGACAGCGCCGCCGCCTCGCTCGCCGTGAGCAGGCCGTCGTCGGTCGCGCTCGCCTTGCCCGGCGGGGTGAGAACGAGACCGGGCTCGGACCCGGTGCCCATTTCGCCGGGGAGCAGCCCGTGCGTCGCGAACACGACCGCGATCGCGCGGGGCAGTTCGCGGTCGGCCTTGACCGCCGCCTCGGTCGCGTCGCGGCCGAGGCGGACGCCGCCACCGCGTGCGATCGCCGCCGACAGCCTGGTCAGTTCGGTGACGGTGCCGGGCAGCGGGTCGAGTTTGCGGAGCTTGTCGACCGACGCCATCGTCTTGTCGCCGCTCGCCAGCGTCAGCCCGCCGCCGCGCACCCCGATGCCGCCACGCTTGCGCAGCGTCCCGTCGGTGCCGCGCGCGCCGGCCTTGCCGTTGCCGACGAGGGTCGGCGCGCCATAGGCGACCAGGTCGGGACGACGCGAAGCGGGCAGCGCGCCGCTTTCGCGCGAGGCGAGCGCGAGCGCGCTGACCGAGGGCAGGGTGACGAAGCGATAATGTTTGGCGAGCCAGTCGGTCGCGGCAAGGTCGGCCTCGGCGCCGCTTTCGGCCTCGCCCTCCGGCTCGCTCGCGACCAGCGCGGCGAGCGGCAGCCCCGCCACCGGCCCGCTCGCGACGGTGTAGATGCGTCCGCCTTCGGGCAGCGCGGCCGCGACCGGCGCGATCAGGCGCTGGTAGAGGCGCCAGGCCGCCGCACGGTCGTAGCGCGGATAGCGTTTGTCGATCGGGCTGGGGCCGCCCTTGTCCTCGGCGGCGACCAGCGCGTCATAGTCGGGCAGCGAGCAGGTATTCTCGTCGATCCGGCATTTGAGCCGCGCGACGTCGGCGGCAACGGGTGCCGCGCCGTCGTCGAAGCGGTGCCACCGCGCGCCCTGCTTCGAAATTGCGAAAGCATAATGATGCCCCTCCGACGGCAGCAGCATCAGCACCGCCTCGTCGGGTTCGAGCAATGCCTGCACCGCTGCAACGTCGATTGCCTTGGGGGTGACCAGTGTCGCATAGTCGGGAAACTCGGCGGCGATGCGCGCGTCGAGCGGCGCGAGCCGCGCTGCCGCCGCATCGAGTTCGGAGCGGAGCGCTCCTGCCTTGACCTCGTCCTTGCCGAGCGCCATGTCGCGATAGCGCTGGTTCAGCGACACCACCGCCTGCGCGGTGTCCTGTCGCTGGCGAACCAGTTCGCCGAGGGAGCCGGTGCCGGCCAGATTGCGCGCGGCGGCCTGGTTGATCGCGTCGCCGGCATCGGTGAGCGTCAGGTCCTGCGCCGCGAGAAAGGCCTGATCCATGGCGCTATCCTGATTGCGCGCGGCCCAGCCGGCGAACATCACCATGTCGAAGGCGCCCGATTGCGGGTTGCGGCGGGTGCCGCGCGCGACCGCTTTCGCCAGCGCCGCCACGGCAGGATTGGCGTCGTCGGTGGCCAGCCCGGCCTCGCGCCGCTGACGAAGCCGGTCGGCGGCGTCGATCGCCGCCGTCAGCCCGTCGGCCTCGCGCCCCTTCACCTGCGCGCGCGCGCGGGCGAGGGTGGTGAGCAGGATGATCGTATCGGTCTTGGCGTCGTACCAGCCGCCGCCGCGTTCGGCCGCGAGTTGGAGCGGCAACGCCTCCTCGAAATAGGGCAGGGATTCTTCGGCCTTGCCCTGCCCGAGCAGTGCGAGCGCGAAATTATAGCGCGATTTCTGGGTGCCAATGTCTTCGCGGCCCTGCAGCCGTTCGCCCTCGGTCGCGGCGATGCGCCCCGGCCCCTCGGCGGCGGCGAAGCGGCCCGCTATATT
This sequence comes from Sphingopyxis sp. EU05-FHT14B03, assembly GCF_058790875.1. Classification (NCBI taxonomy): domain Bacteria; kingdom Pseudomonadati; phylum Pseudomonadota; class Alphaproteobacteria; order Sphingomonadales; family Sphingopyxidaceae; genus Sphingopyxis; species Sphingopyxis sp. EU05-FHT14B03. The sequence continues at coordinate 577,969 of NZ_JBYTDC010000003.1, read as the reverse complement.
GCGGTAATAGCTGATCTGGTTGTTCGCGAACTGGCGCTGATAGTCGTTATATTCGGGACCGGCCAGCATGACGAGCAGCGCGTCGAAAGCGCGATCGGACTCCTCGTCGCGGCGCACCAAATTCAGGGCCTCGGCATAGCGCAGTTGCAGTTCCCAATTGTCGACCGTCATCCCCGCCGCCTCGAGCTCGGCATAGGTGTCGTCGAGCGCGCGCGCGACCTCGGCATAGCGGCCCTGTTCGAGCAGTTCGCGGCCATAGATTTCGAGGCTGACGCGGGCGCTGCGGGCCGGGGAGGTGGTCAGCAGGCCATGTTCGGCGGCACGGCGATGGATCAACCGCGCGTGCGCCAGCCGCTCCTCATAAGACAGGCCGAGGCTCATCCAGTCGAGGAAGAATAGCTCGCTCTCGACGTCCTTGGCGGCGGCTGCCCGGGTGGCATAGCCGCGCATCTTGTTCGTCACCCGCTGGTAATCGGCATCACCGGGGTCGCGGTCGTCGCGAAAATAGATCCACAGCCCCGTGTCGGCGCTGAACGCGTTCCGCTCCGATAAGCGGTTGCGATATTGGGCGACGAGGTCGACGAGCGCGAGCGCGGCCTGAACCTGCTCCTCGCCATTCGCCTTTTCGAACCGGGCTATCACGTCGGCGACCAGCGTGTTCGCCGCCTCGTCGCACGGGCCGCCGTTGTCGGCGGGGCAGGGGGGCGGTTCGACCGCGAAGGCCGGCAGGGTCGATGCCGCGAGCATCGCGGCGCTAAGGGCGAAACCCGCCCGGCGTATCGTCATGGTTCATTCCCCGATACGCGACCCGGACGTGCTCATGCCAAGCTTTGCCGCCGCTCGCAAGCGGAGGTGCGAAGATGACAGTCCTCGTCGTCATCCTGTCATCGCCGGGTCATGCCTGTGCCGCTGCGCCGCAATATCGCCTCCCTAAAGCCGCGGCGCATCCCGGCGCCATTTCGGCGCGGGCAGAGGGGACTATCGATGAACCAGATTATGAGCCGCCGCTTGCGCGCGGGCGCCGCGCTGATCGCCATGCTCGCGGCGACGCCGGCCTATGCCGCCGACGCGGCGGACGGCGCTGCCGTCGATGCCGGTCCGGCCGAAGAGATCGTCGTACTCGGCACCGGCCAGGCGCGCCAGGTGCAGGAACTGGGTGCCGCGGACATCGCGCTCGACGTCGCGGGGATCAGTCCGCTGAAGGCGATCGACAAGCTGCCGGGTGTGAATTTCCAGTCGGCCGATGCCTTCGGCGCCTATGAATGGTCGTCGCGCATCTCGATCCGTGGTTTCAGCCAGAACCAGCTCGGCTTCACGCTCGACGGCATTCCGCTCGGCGACATGAGCTATGGCAACCATAACGGTCTGCATATCAGCCGCGCGCTGATCAGCGAGAATGTCGGCCGGGTCGAGGTCGCGCAGGGCGCGGGCGCGCTCGCCGCCGCTTCTTCGAGCAACCTCGGGGGCACGATCGAATTTTTCTCGCGCGATCCCAAGGCCGACATGGGGGTCGAATTTTCGGGCACCTATGGCAGCGAAAATACCAAGCGCGGCTTCGTCCGCCTCGACAGCGGCGAAATCATGTCCGGCGGCCCGATGCTCGCGGTCAGCTATGCCTGGCAGGATGCCGACAAGTGGAAGGGCGACGGCGTCCAGCGCCAGCATCAGGTCAATGCGCGCCTCGTCCAGCCGGTCGGCGACGGCAAGCTGTTCGGCTTCGTCAATTATTCGGACCGCGCCGAAAACGACTATCAGGACCTCAGCGCCGAAATGATCGGCCGTCTCGGCTATGACTGGGACAATTATGCCAAGGACTGGGACCTCGCGGTCCGCGTCGCGCAAATCTATCAGAACCAGGTCACGCGCGCGGCGTTCAACGCCGGCGTCGCCAACGGCAGCCTGCCGCTGGGTGCGACCTATACCGCGCCCTATCCGGGCGCCGGCGAGGCCTTCCCGGCGCCGATCCTGACCGTCGACGATGCCTATTATGACGCATCGGGGCTGCGCAAGGACTGGCTCGCGGGGATCGGCGGCGACGTGCCGGTGACCGACAACTGGACGCTGAAGGCGACCGGCTATTATCACAGCAATCGCGGCCGCGGCCTGTGGTTCACCCCCTATGTGACCACGCCGGGCGGCGCGCCGATGACGATCCGTACCACCGAATATGCGATCGAGCGCTATGGCGTCGTCGCGTCGAGCGAGTTCAAGATCGGTGCCAATACGCTCGATCTCGGCCTGTGGTACGAGGACAATGATTTCAACCAGGCGCGGCGCTTCTATGGCCTCGCCAACACCACCGGGGCGCCGAGCCGCGGCAGCCTGAAATTCCCCAAGAATCCGCTCGCGACCCAGTGGGAATTCGATTTCAAGACCGAAACGCTGCAATATCACGTCCAGGACACCCTCGACCTCGGGCAGGTCCAGATCAATGCGGGCTGGAAGGGACTCAAGGTCACCAACGAGGCAAGCCCGGTGGTGAGCGGCGGGCTCGCGTCGGGGCGCACGGTGGCGAAGGACTGGTTCCTGCCGCAGGCGGGTGTGCTGTTCCGCCTGAACGACGATAACGAGCTGTTCGCGAGCTACACGCAGAATATGCGCGCCTTCGAAAGCTCGGCGACCGGCGGGCCTTTCGCGACGACGCAGGCGGGTTTCGACGCGCTCGACCTGAAACCCGAAACCTCGACCACCTATGAACTCGGCTTCCGCACCAAGTCGCCCGTCTTCCAGGGCGTCGTCGCCGGCTATTATGTCGACTTCAAGGATCGCATCATCGCCTTCGCCAATGGTTCGGGGATCCAGGGCAATCCTGCGATCCTGCAGAATGTCGGCGACGTGCGGTCATGGGGCATCGAGGCGGCGGGGACCTTCCGGGTCACCCCCGACCTCTCGCTCTTCGGCTCCTACGCCTATAATGACTCGGAATATCGGGACGATGTCGTCAACGCCGCGAACGTCGTGATCGCGGCGACCGCGGGCAAGACGGTGGTCAATTCGCCCCGCCATCTCGCCAAGGGCGAGATCACGTGGGACAATGGCAATATCTTCGCCCGGGTCGGCGCCAACTATACGTCGAAGCGCTATTATTCGTTCGAGAATGACGCCGCTGTGGGCGGGTTCGTGATCGTCGACGCCAGCATCGGCTATCGCTTCACCGACGGGATGCTCGGCGGCCTGACGATCCAGGCCAATGCCACCAACCTGTTCGACAAGGCTTATGTCTCGACGATCGGCACCAACGGCTTCGCCAACCGCGGCGACAGCCAGACCCTGCTCGCGGGAGCGCCGCAGCAGTTCTTCGTGACGCTGAAGGGCGACTTCTGACGCGGCGCCGAAACGCCTTCCCGATTGACGATGATGGCGCGGCCCCGCTAGGGCCGCGCCATCTTTTTATGGGAATTGCTTTATGACCGATACGCCGCCCGACCATATGTCGACCAACCCGCGCTCGCCCCATTTCGACATGGAGGTGCTGCAACGCGGCATCGGCATCCGCTTCAAGGGCAAGGAGCGCACCGACGTCGAGGAATATTCGATCTCCGAAGGCTGGATCCGCGTCGCCGCGGGCAAGTCGAAGGACCGTTTCGGCCAGCCGATGACGATCAAGCTGTCGGGCGAGGTCGAAGCCTGGTTCGAGGATGTCGTCGCCGACAAGGCGGACGACGCCCCGTCCGAGGACTGAGACGCGCCGGCCACCTGGGCCCGCCTGCTACAACCAAAAAAGCCCCGGCTCGCGCCGGGGCTTTTTTGGTTGTAGCGGTGGCGGGGCTTTACTGGCCGAGCGACGCGGCGACCATTGCGAGGCCGTTGCCCGGGGTCCAGTCGTTGCTGGCCCACACCGGAGCGTCGAAGCTCGGCGCCTTGCGCGGCGCGGCGCCCCGGCCGGGATAGATGAAGCCCTGCACCGGGTTGGCGCGCAGGCCGAGGTCGCCGATCGGGGCGTACCACACACGGACCATGCTCCAGTCGCCGGCGCTGCTGACGTCGACGACGCGCACATTGCGTTCGATCTGGCCACGGCGGCCGTTGATCGGCGACCAATTGGCATGGTCGATCAGGATTTCGCGGTCGCCGACGATCTTCTTCACGACGGCGACATGGCCGATCGGCATGCCGCGGGTGCCGGCGAACGCCATGACGGCGCCTTCGCGCGGTTCGTCGCCGCGGTCATACTGGCCCGCAGCCTGCGCCCACCAGGTTCCGGCGTTGCCGCGGATATCGACGCCCGATTCGGCGCGGGCGAACGGAACGCACTGGAGGTAGTTGGCGGCGGCGGCGGGGGTGCTGGTCAGGGCGGCGGCAAGCATCATCAGGCATGCGACAATGGCTGCTGAAAAGCGGCTGGCTGACATGGAAAGCGACCCCCGTTTGGCTTGTGTTCAAGCGTTGGAGTGTCTCTGCCACGGCTGGCGCCGCAAACCACCCGCCGCGCGACGAACTGCATCGGACGCGGGGTGAACCGGGGAACCTTTTGAAAGGCGGTTCGATTCGTCGCCGGACTCGCTCGGCTCGCCGCGTCAGGCGGCGGCGCTGGCCTGGCTGGCGGTCGGACGGAACAGCGTCAGCACATCGGTCGCCGGCATCGGGCGGCCGTAATAATAGCCCTGGATGTTGCGGCAGCCGAGCGCGCGAATCGTTTCAACCTCTAGTTCAGTCTCCGCACCCTCCGCCGTCGTCGACATGCCGAGGCTGTCGGCGAGCGCGACGACGGCGCGGATGATCGCGATCGATTCGGTGATGCCCTTGGCGGCGCCAACGACGAAGCTGCGATCGACTTTGATCGTTGAAAATTGGGTCTTGCGCAGATAGCCGAGCGACGAATAGCCGGTACCGAAATCGTCGAGGCTGAGGCGGATGCCGAGTCCGATCAGCTGGTCGAGCAATTGCGCGGCGCCGCCGCCGTCGCGCAGGAACACGCTTTCGGTGACCTCGATCTCGAGCCGTTGCGGTGGCAGGCCGCTTTGCGCGAGTGCCGAGACGACGACCGAAGCGAAGGCGGGGTCGGTCAGCTGTTCGGCCGACACGTTGACCGCAACCTTGAGGTTCGACGGCCAGCGCATCGCTTCGTGACACGCGGTACGCAGCACCCATTCGCCGATCGGTGAGATCAGGCGGCTGTCCTCGGCGAGCGGAATGAAGCGGCCGGGCGAAACATTGCCGAGCTTCTGGTTGTTCCAGCGAATCAGCGCTTCGAAGCCGTTCAGCATTCCGTCCTCGGCGGTGACGACCGGCTGGTAATAAAGTTCGAACTCGCGCCGTTCGAGCGCGCCGCGCAATTCCTGTTCCATCACGCGCCGTTCTTCGGCCTGGGCGTGGAGCGAGGCGACATAGGCGGCGACGACGTTGCCGCCCTTGTCCTTGGACTTGTAGAGCGCCAGGTCGGCGTTGCGGGTCAGCGTCTCGACCGTAGCGCCGTCCTGCGGCCCGACCGCGAAGCCGATGCTGGCACCGACGAACAACTGGTGATTGTCGACCACATAGGGGCGGCTGAGCGCCGCGATGATGCGCTGGCCCAGTGCTTCGGCATCGCTCGCGGTCGGCACATGGTGGAGGATGATGGCGAATTCGTCGCCGCCCAGCCGGCCGCAGGTCATGCCGCGGTCCATCATGCCCTTCAGCCGCGCCGCGACCTGCGCCAGCAATTTGTCGCCGACGGGGTGGCCGAGCGTATCGTTGACCGCCTTGAAGCGGTCGAGGTCGAGCATCAGCATCGCGCAGCGCGTCTTGGCATCGATCGCATGGTTCAGCGCGCGCTCGAGATCCTCATTGAGGCTGAGCCGGTTCGGCAAGCCCGTGAGGTTGTCGAAGCGCGCCATCTTGGCGATCTGTTCGGCCGAGGCGCGCTGTTCGGTGACGTCCGATCCGACCCCGCGAAAGCCCAGGAACTTGCCCGCTTCGTCGAGGCGCGGTGACGCCGACAATTCCCACCAGCGCGGCGCGCCGTCGATGGTGACGGGGACGATCAGGTTCGAAAAACTCTCGCGCCGCTTCATCCGCTCGGCCATGTCGTGCAGACTCTTGGGGAAGTTCCCGGTCTCCCACGCATCGCCCGACAGCGCCTGAAGCAGCGGCAGGCCTTCGAGCTGGTCGGCGGGCGCTCCGATCGCGAAGGCGAGGCGCGGCGAGACATGGACGAGGCGGCGACTGTTGTCGGTCTGCCACAGCCAGTCGGCCGAGGTTTCCTCGAATTCGCGCAGCAGCAGGCTGACCGTCTCGGTCTTTTCGTGCAGTACCGCTTCGGCGCGGCGAAAGCGGATGTGGCTTTGCCCGAATCGAATGCAGAAGCCCGTGAGCATCGCGCCGGCGGCGATCGCGACCCCTGCGTGCGCCGGCGCGCCGGCGAAGACCAGCGCCCCGGCCGCCGACAGGCTGACCGGCATGATGAAGAGCAGGCATGCCATCGGCAGCGTGTGCGCGACGATCGCCAGCGTCAGCATCATCAGCAGCGCTACGGTCCACATCGACAGCAGGTGATCGAGCGAGGGGTGGAGGCCCTGGAGCCAGAAGGGCGCTGCCCAGACGACGGCCGAATAGATGGCGTGCCGGTTGCAAAGGTTGAATTCGGCGGCGCCCGTGTGGTGGATTTCGCCTAGCGGCAGGCGGGAGACGACCTGCCAGGACCAGAGGCTGAACAGGATCGTCGCGATCGCCCAGCCGCCGACGACCGCCATTGGGACCGCGCTCACCATCGTCAATACGGCGACGATCGTCATGCCGAGCCCCATGACGAGGCGCAATTTTCCCTGGCCGCGCAACGGCGCGAGCTGCAGGTGCCGCAAATCGCCGATATCCTCGTCGCGCCGGTTCAGCCCGAGCAGCGCACGCGCAGGAATATCGTCGGTCGGAATCGGATCATTCGCCACCCTGGTCACGGGACCGTTCTAGCGAAAGCGGGTTACCCGAACGTAACCATGCGCGAACGGCTGATCGCTTTTTTGGTCCCCGTCAGGGACGAAAATCAGGCGGCGATCGCGAAGGGCTGGATTTCCCCGGCCAGATATTGCGCCCGCGCCTTCGACCGGCTGAGTTTGCCCGAACTGGTACGCGGCAGCGTGCGCGGCGGGATCAGCTCGATCAGGCAGTTCATCCCGGTGATCGCGCGGACGCGGTCGCGGATCGTCTCGCGCAGCAGCGCGCGCTCGGCGTCGTCGCTGGTGCGGCACTGGACGAGCACGGCGGGGGTTTCCTCGCCGCCCGGCGCGGTGATCGCGAAAGCGGCGATGTCACCCGATTTGAAGCCGGGCAATTGCTCGACCGCCCATTCGATATCCTGCGGCCAGTGATTCTTGCCGTTGATGATGATCATGTCCTTGGCACGGCCAACGATGTATATGTAACCATGGGATAAATATCCCATATCGCCGGTGTCGAGCCAGCCATCGACAAGGCAGGCGGCGGTCGCTTCGGGGTCGCGATAATAACCGGTCATCAGCGACGGGCCGCTGCACCACACCTTGCCGACGGTCTGGTCGGGCAGGCTGTTGCCCGCCTCGTCACGGACCTCGATCACCATGTCGCGTGCGGCGCGGCCGCAATTGACGATCGCACGGTAACGGGTCGGGCGGCCGGCGTCGTTGGCGGCGCCCGACAGCTCGGTCTCCTCGACCAGTTCGACGACGATGCCCTCGCCCGGCGGCATGATGCTGACCGCGAGCGTCGCTTCGGCGAGACCATAGCTCGGCAGGAAAGCGCTCGCCTTGAATCCGGCGTCGGCAAAGGCATCGACGAAGCTCTGCATCACGTCGGGGCGGATCATGTCGGCACCATTGCCCGCAACGCGCCAGCGCGACAGGTCGAAACGGTCGGCGACATGCGTCTGGCTCGACACGCGGCGTGCGCAGATGTCGTAACCGAAGGTCGGCGAATAGCTCAATGTCGTGCCGCTATTGCGGCTGATCAGGTCGAGCCAGGCGAGCGGCCGGCGTGCGAAATCCTCGGTCTTCAGATAATCGACCGACACCTGGTTGGCGACCGGCGAAAGCAGGCAGCCGACGAGGCCCATGTCGTGATACCAGGGCAGCCACGAGACGCAGCGGTCGCTGTCGCGCACTTCCATGCCGTGCGAATGCGCGGCGAGATTGTTGAGCAAAGCGGCGTGGGTGACCGCGACGCCATGCGGGAAGCGCGTCGAGCCGCTGCTATATTGGAGGTAGCAGGTCTCGTTGGACTGCTGTTCGGGCAGGTCGACTTGCGGCGCCGGGCGCGCGGCGAATTCGCTCCAGTCCATCGGCGCGACGCCCTGCTTCTCGGCGGCCTCGACCGCCATCGCGGCGATCTCGGGCGGGAAGAAGAGCATCGTCGGGTCGCAGCTGGTCAACTGAACGACGAGCTGGCCGACATAGCTGTCGCGCCCGCCGAAGCTGGTCGGCAGCGGCAGCGGCACCGGCCAGGCGCCGGCATAGATGGTGCCGAAGAAGAGCGCGGCGAATTCGGCACCGGTCTCGGCGATCAGTGCGACGCGATCGCCGGGCTTCACGCCCGCGGCGATCAGGCGGTACGCGGTCTGAAGCGAATCATGCTTGAGTTCGCTGTACGGATAGGGGCGCACCAGACGCCCACGCGGATCGTGGAAATTGAGGCCGCGGGTGCCGGTCGCGGCATAGTCGAGCGCTTCGCCGATCGTGGCGAAGTCCGAAAAACGGCGCGGCTGGAAACATTCGGTCGGCGTCGGCACGAGCGCGTCCGCCGAATCGGTGATGGTGTCGGTCATAGAAGCTCCGGCATCCCGCGAAGCGGGGCGCGCGGCAACAAGCATGTCATCTTTCTGTGTCATACGTGCTGCGCGATCCCTTTATCGTTGGAACAAATCGCCTATTTTCAGGCTTTGATGCCCAATATGGCGGCGCTGGTCGTTCTCAATCAGGCCCGACTGTGGCATAAACATGGCATATGGCCAACCGCCGCGCTTCCTCCGACCGGGCGAAGAGACCCCTCGACGCGGCGCGGCTCGACGAGCTGGCGCTCGCCTATGTCGCGCGATTCGCCACCAGCCGCGCCAAATTGGCGCGCTATCTATCGAGAAAGATACGCGAATCAGACTGGGTCGACGCCATCGACGGACCCGCCGCCTGCGCTGCGGCGGTCGCGAAAATGGACCGGCTCGGATTCGTCGACGACAAGCAATATGCCGGCATGCGCGCGGGCGCGATGACGCGGCGCGGGCTGGGAGTGCGGCGGGTGAAGGCGCAATTGTGGGTCGATGGCATCGATTCCACGGATTCGGTCGCCGCGGTCGCGGCCGCCGAGGGCGCGGCGCTGTCCTCGGCGCTCGGTTTCGCGCGCCGCCGCCGCTTGGGTCCCTATGCCCGGGAGGCGATCACCGACCCGGGGTTACGCGAGCGGCACGTCGCGGCCTTTGCCCGCGCCGGCCATTCGCTGGCGCTCGCGCGGCGCATCCTCGCTACCGCGCCGGGCGACGAGGCCGCGCTGGACGACGAAGCGGGGCTCGATTAGGAGCGGACCCTTACCGGGACGGCGAAAGGATAGGCCGATGCGTGCGTGGATGACCGCTGTTGCTCTTGTCATGGCCCTGCCGGTAACGGGCTGCGGCGGCGAATCGGACAGCGCGCAGGCCGGCTCGATCCCGCTCACGATCAAGGCCCCCGACAAGACGCATGTCTTCACCGTCGAGGTCGCGCGCACTCCGGAGGAACAGGCGAAGGGGCTGATGTTCCGTACCAGCCTGCCCGAAAACGGCGGCATGCTGTTTCCGTTCGAAAAGCCGCGCTTCGCGAGCTTCTGGATGAAGAACACGCTGATTCCGCTCGATATGGTCTTCATCCGCGCCGACGGCAGCATCGACCGCATCGCCGAAAACACCATCCCCGAAAATCTCGAGCCGGTGGTCAGCGGCGGCGAGGTGAGCGCGGTGCTCGAACTCGCGGGCGGCACGGCGGCGAAGCTGGGTATCGACGAGAGCGCCGTTGTTACCTGGAATGACAAATGATCCGGCGCGCTTGTCGCCATTGGCGCTTGCGAAACGGCGCTGCTTGCCTGTAAACGCGCGGCCATGGGCATGTTAGGCAAGATTTTCACCTGGTGGGACGGCGCGACCGTCGGCACGCTGCTGAACAGCTGGAAAACCGGCGAACAGGTCGGCGAGGACGGCCTTGGCAACCGCTATTTCCGCGCGCGCAAGGGCGACCGCCGCTGGGTCCTCTATAATGGTTCGAATGACGCGAGCCGGGTGCCGCCCGAATGGCATGGCTGGCTGCACGGCACGTTCGACGACCTGCCCGCCGACATGCTGCCAGCGCCGCGCGCTTGGGAACAGCAAGCGACGCCGAACCTGACCGGTACCGGCACCGCCTATCGCCCGGCGGGTGCGCTCGAACGCGGCGGCAAGCGCGCTGCCGCGACCGGCGATTATGAGGCCTGGCGCCCCGGCGCCGAGTGACCGACGCGATGGCGCGCCAGCTTCCGACCGCGCTGATCGCGCTTCTGGCCGCGACCGCGCTGACCGCCTGCGACGGGAAGCCGTCCAAGGCCGGGGGCAGCGCCACCGTCCCGACGATCGCCAAGTCCGAACGCGTGCCGGCCGAAGTCGGCGGGATCGAGGGCGCGACCCCGATGGCGAGCCGCGTCGCGGTGGTCGGCCTGCTCAACAAGCGCAACGGCCTCGTCCGCGATCTCGAGATGAAGCCCGGCGAATCGGCGCGCGTCGGCCGCGCGATCGTGCGGCTGCGCGCGTGCGAACAGACCGCACCGTGGGAAGATCCGCCCGAAACCGGGGCTTTCGTCCAGCTGACGGTGCAGGATCAGCGCGACGACAAATGGTATCGCGTCTTCTCGGGCTGGATTTTCCGCGAGCGGCCCGACCGCAACATCATCCAGCACCCGATCTACGACGTGTTCGTCAAAAGCTGTGCGATGACATATCCCGGCGGCGAACCCGTCGCGCGTCCCTCGGCCAAGGCCGCCCCCAAGGCGTCGAGCGCGCCCCAGTCCCCCGCGACGAACGGCGGCGAGGGTACGCCGGAAGCGGCAGCCCCGGCGCCCGCCGCCAAGGCCGCGCCGCCGTCGGTGCCCGCCCCGCCCGCCAACACCGAATAGAGCCGCGCCAGATAGTCGCGCTGCGGGATTTCGATCGCGCCGAGCGATTCGAGATGCGGGGTGATGAACTGGCAGTCGAGCAATTGCCAGCCGCCGGCGCGAAGCCGTGCGACGAGATGCGCGAGCGCGACCTTCGACGCGTCGCGGACGCGGCTGACCATCGATTCGCCGAAAAAGGCGCGGCCCAGCGTGACGCCGTACAGGCCGCCGACCAGTTCGCCCATTTGCCAGCATTCGACGCTGTGCGCATGGCCGAGGCGGAACAGCCGGTCGTAACTCGCCTTGATCACCGGGTTGATCCACGTCGTCGGCCGGTCGTCGGCGGGCTGGGCGCATAGCGCGACTATGTCGGCGAAGGCGCGATCGGTGGTGACGTGGAAACGTTCGCCTGTGATCGTCTTCTTCAGGCTACGCGAGAGGCGGAAGCCGTCGAGCGGCAGGATCGCGCGCAGCCGCGGCTCGACCCAATGGACCGACGGGTCGTCCGCCCCGTCGGCCATCGGAAAGAGTCCCTGCGCATAGGCGCTGAGCAGCAGCGCAGGGTCTATGGTCTCGATCGGCTTCAGCTTGCGGGCTTCACGAATTTCAGCGTCATGCGGTCCGATTCGCCGATCGCCAGATATTTTTCCCGGTCCTTGTCGCCCTCGCGCAAGCTGGGGGGCAGCGTCCACACCCCGCCGGGATAGTCATGCGTATCCTTGGGATTGGCGTTGATGTCGCTTTCGCCGACAAGCTTGAACCCCGCCGCCTCGGCAAAGGCGATGACCGACGAGCGCTTCATATAGCCGCTTTTTTCCTCGAGCGCCGAATCCATCGCTTCGGGCAGGCGATGTTCTTCGACGCCGAGCACGCCGCCGGGCTTCAGCATCGCGAAAATCTGCTTGAACGCGTTCGCCGTGTTATCGGCGCCGTCGAAGCGCCAGTTGTGGACGTTGCGAAAGGTCAGCACGACATCGGCGCTGCCGTCGGCGACCTTGGGATTGGTGCCGCCATTCGGGAATTCGGCGAGCTTGACCGCGCCATAGGTGCCCGCATCGCTTTCCTGCTTCGCCTTGACCCGGTTGAGACCCTTTTCCCACGGCGCGGCGACATAGAGGGTGCCGCCACCCGCCTTGGCCAGCGGCGCGAGGATTTCGGTGTACCAGCCGCCGCCGGGCCAAAGTTCGACGACCGTATCGCCGGGCTTCACGCCAAAGAAGGCGAGCGTTTCGGTCGGGTGGCGATAGGGGTCGCGCGCGACATTGGCCGGGGTGCGCGTCGGCGCGGCGACAGCGGTCGCGATCGCATCGCCGGGCCTGGCCGCGGCTTCGCTCGCGGCGGCGTTGTGCGCGGGCGCGCTGCACGCGGCCACGACGATCAGCGCTGCACTTGCAACGGCACGGAAATCACGCATATCGGACACCTCTCTCGGGGACGGGCCGGTTCTGCCGACCCTGTTGGGGGGATGGTCATAGTGCGAAGGGAAGGCGTCAGATGCAAGTGTCCATGCTGTCGGTGAGCATCGGCGCGGCGCTGCTGTTCGGCGTCGCCGAATTCGCCGGGTGGCGGCGCAACGACCGCCGCGATGTCGATAAGGTCGGCTTCATGCCCTGGCGCGGCATCGCGCTCGTCTCGGCGTGCGTCGCGCTGTTCGCCTTTGCCTTCTGGCTGATCCAGCGATGACCGCGCTGCCCGCGATCGACATCGCCCCGCTGCGGGCGATGGACGATGCCGCCGCGGTCGAACGCACCGCCGCCGCGATCGGCGCGGCGAGCGCCGACTATGGTTTTTTCTACGCCGAGGGCCATGGCATCGCCGATGCGCTGTTCGACCGGCTGGAGGCCGTAAGCCACCGTTTTTTCGCGCTGCCCGAGGCGGAGAAGGCGACCATCGCCATGAACCATGGCGGCACCGCCTGGCGCGGCTGGTTCCCGCTCGGCGGCGAACTGACCTCGGGACGGCCCGACCGCAAGGAGGGACTGTATCTGGGCGAGGAACTCGGCGAAGGCGATCCGCGCGTTGCGGCTGGCTGGCCGCTGCACGGCGCCAATCTGTGGCCGACACGCCTACCCGAATTGCGCCCTGCGGTGGAAGAGTATCTGGCGGCATCGGTCGCCGCGGCCGAGGCGCTGATGCGCGGCATGGCGCTCGCGCTGGGGCTTTCCGCCGATCATTTCGCAAACGAACTGACGCGCCGACCGACCTTGCTCTTCCGTATCTTTCACTATCCGCCGGGCGGCGAAGCTGACGCTCTGGGCGTCGGCGAGCATAGCGATTACGGCTTGCTGACCCTGCTCGGGCAGGACGCGCATGGTGGACTGGAGGTGCGCGCGGCGGACGGGTCGTGGATCGCAGTGCCGCCGCGCGGCCATGCCCTTGTCGTTAATATCGGCGATATGTTCGAACGGCTGACGCGCGGGCGCTTTCGGTCCGCGCCGCATCGGGTGATAAACGCATCGGGGCGGGAACGGCTGTCGTGGCCGCTTTTCTACGACCCCGATTTCGCAGCTTCGGTCGACCCGCTGCCGGTTCCCGCGACAACGCGGCTGTTGCCGCGCTGGGACGGCGCCGATGTCCATGCGGCGGGCGGCAGCTATGGCGACTATCTGATCGGCAAGGTCGGCAAGGTGTTTCCCGCACTCGCCGGGAAACGGCTCCGCGAACTGCCCTAGAGGCAGGCTTCCAGATAGGGCTGGTCGAAGCCATACTGGCGCGCCTTTTCCAGCGTGTAGGGGCGCAGGCCCATCGCGCGATATTCGCCGATGATCTTGCCGTCCTTGTCCTCGTCGAGATATTCGAACTTGAACAATTCCTGGGTGACGATGACGTCGCCTTCCATGCCGATCACCTCGGTGACGTTGGTGACGCGGCGCGACCCGTCGCGCAGGCGCTTGATCTGGATCACCATGTCGACCGAATCGGCGATCTGCTTGGAAATCGCTTCCTTCGGAATCTTCACGTCGCCCATCAGCACCATATTCTCCATACGGCCCAGGCACTCGCGCGGGCTGTTGCTGTGGAGCGTACACATCGACCCGTCGTGACCGGTGTTCATCGCGGCGAGAAGGTCGAAACATTCGGCGCCGCGGACCTCACCCATGATGATGCGGTCGGGGCGCATACGCAGCGCGTTCTTGACGAGGTCGCCCATATGGATCGCGCCATTGCCCTCGAGGTTGGCGGGACGCGTTTCGAGCGGCAGCCAATGCGGCTGTTGCAGGCGAAGTTCTGCGGCATCCTCGATGGTCAGCACGCGCTCGCCGGGGTCGATCATCTTGGACAAGGCGTTGAGCATCGTCGTCTTGCCCGAACCCGTGCCGCCCGAGATGACGATGTTGAAGCGGCTCGCGCCCGCGATCTTCAGCGCGGTGCACATCTTCTGGCTCATCGCGCCCCATTGGCACAGCATGTCGAGCGTGATTGGCTTGGCCGAGAATTTACGAATCGAGATCGCGGTGCCGCGCAGACTGAGCGGGGGGACGATCACGTTGACGCGGCTGCCGTCCTTCAGGCGGGCGTCGGCGAGCGGCGTGGTCTGGTCGACGCGGCGGCCGACCATGTTGCAGATGCGCTGCGCGATCTGGAACAGATGCTGTTCGTCGCGAAACTGGATCGGGGCGATCATCAGTTGCCCCTTTTTTTCGATGTAGGTCTGGTACGGGCCGTTGACCATGATGTCCGAAATGTCGGGGTCGGACAGCAATTCCTCGAGCGGCCCGAAACCGAGCAATTCGTCGACGAGAACCTTTTCAAGCGCGAACTGTTCGCGGCGGTTGAGCGTGATCCGCAGTTCGGCGAGCACCTCGAGGATGATCGGACGGAATTCCTCGGTCAGCTCGTCCTTCGACAGCGTCGCCGCGGCCTCGGGATCGACGCGTTCGAGCAGGCGCGGCAGCACCTGTTCCTTGATCTTGTGGACGCTCGCTTCGAAACCCTGCGCTTTTTCGGGCTCCATCGCCTCGGCGCTCGAACGTTGGTTCAGCCGGTCCATCGCCTCCATTTCGGGGCTGAGCGAAGACGGGGCCGATTCGGGCAGGGGAACGGCGTCGAGCGCGGGAAACTGGCCGCCGCCCGAGGAACCGGGTCCGCCCTGCATCGGCTTCGCCACGCCAAAGGCGGGGCGTCCTGCGGTACCGGGTCGGCGTCCGAATGCACTCATTGCTTTGTCCTGCTTCCGAATCATGTCCATGCGGTGTGTCGCGGCCGAAGCGTGCGAACCCCCAATCGACACGGTGAATAGATCGGAAACTTTGACATTCTCCTAATGCCGGGGTGGCATCGGCGGCCCCGGACACGACGACGCCCGCATCCGGGAGGATGCGGGCGTCGTTGATCCCGGCACTGTCCGCGGCGGGTCAGCCGGCGGTGACGTGCTCGGCGAGGACGGTCAGCCCGGCTTCATTGACCTCGGCAAAACCGCCTTCGACTTCGATCGTCTCGGGCGCAGCGCCCTGTGTCGTGTAGATGGTCAGCGGGCCGTTGCGCAGCGTCGCCATGAAGGGCGCATGGCCTTCGAGCACCGAAAAGTCGCCTTCGCTGCCCGGTACGGTGACCATATAGACATCGGCGGTCCGCTCGAGGCGGGCGGGGGTTACGAGTTCGAACTTCAGAGCCATTTTACTTCCTTAGACCCCTCCCGCTTGGGGGAGGGGTATAGGTTCCTTACGCGTCTTCGGCGAGCTTCGCGGCCTTGGCGACCGCTTCGTCGATGCCGCCGACCATGTAGAAGGCTGCTTCGGGCAGATGGTCATATTCGCCATCGACCACCGCCTTGAACGACTTCACCGTGTCTTCGATCGCCACGAACTTGCCGGGGATGTTGGTGAAGACTTCGGCGACGTGGAACGGCTGCGACAGGAAGCGCTGGATCTTGCGCGCGCGTGCGACGACCAGCTTATCTTCTTCCGAAAGCTCGTCCATGCCGAGAATCGCGATGATGTCCTGAAGCGACTTGTACTTCTGCAGCGTTTCCTGAACGCGGCGAGCGGTTTCGTAATGCTCCTGGCCGACGATCGCGGCGGTCAGCACGCGGCTGGTCGAATCGAGCGGATCGACCGCCGGATAGATGCCGAGTTCCGAAATCGCGCGATTGAGCGTCGTCGTCGCGTCCAAGTGAGCGAACGAGGTTGCCGGGGCAGGGTCGGTCAAGTCATCCGCGGGAACGTAGATGGCCTGCACCGAGGTGATCGAGCCCTTGTTGGTCGAGGTGATGCGTTCCTGCAGCGCGCCCATGTCGGTCGACAGCGTCGGCTGGTAACCCACGGCCGACGGAATACGGCCGAGCAGCGCCGACACTTCCGAACCCGCCTGCGTAAAGCGGAAGATGTTGTCGACGAAGAACAGCACGTCTTGGCCTTCCTGGTCGCGGAAATATTCGGCGATCGTCAGGCCCGAGAGCGCGACGCGCGCGCGGGCGCCCGGGGGTTCGTTCATCTGGCCGAACACCAGCGCAACCTTCGATCCTTCGGGGGTCGGGTTGCCGTCGGCGTCCTTGGCGATAACGCCGGCGTCGAGGAATTCGTGGTACAGATCGTTGCCTTCGCGCGTGCGTTCACCGACGCCCGCGAACACCGACGTACCACCATGGCCCTTGGCGATGTTGTTGATCAGTTCCTGGATGAGCACGGTCTTGCCGACGCCCGCGCCGCCGAACAGGCCGATCTTGCCGCCCTTTGCATAAGGCGCGATCAGGTCGATGACCTTGATGCCGGTGACGAGGATGCTGCTTTCGGTCGACTGATCGACGAATTCCGGGGCCTTGGCGTGGATCGGCGCGCGCGTGGCTGCGTTGACCGGGCCGCGTTCGTCGATCGGCTCGCCGATGACGTTGAGGATGCGGCCGAGCGTCTGCGGGCCGACGGGAACGGTGATCTGCGCGCCGGTGTCGGTCACGGGCTGGCCGCGGGTCAGGCCGTCGGTTGCGTCCATCGCGATGGTGCGGACGGTGTTTTCGCCGAGGTGCTGCGCGACTTCGAGGACGAGGCGGTTGCCGTTGTTCTCGGTTTCGAGCGCGTTCAGAATCGCGGGCAGGGTACCGGTGAACTGGACGTCGACGACGGCGCCGATGACCTGGGCGATGCGGCCCGTCGCGGTGCCGGTGCTCGCGGCCTTGGGAGCGGCCGCCTTCTTCGGCGCAGCAGCCTTGGGCGCGGCGGCCTTTTTGGCGGGAGCCTTCTTTTCAGCGGGTGCGGTAGCCATGGTCTTCTTCCTTGGGTTGATCGATTAGAGCGCTTCGGCGCCCGCGATGATTTCGATAAGTTCGGTGGTGATCGCCGCCTGACGCGTGCGGTTGTAGATGATCGTCAGCTTGTTGATCAGGTCGCCCGCGTTGCGCGTCGCATTGTCCATCGCGGTCATCGACGCGCCCTGTTCGGACGCAGCGTTTTCAAGCAGACCCTTGAAGATCTGGATCGTGATGTTGCACGGCAGCAGGTCGGCGAGGATCGCTTCCTCGTCGGGTTCATATTCGACCGCCGCGCCGCTCGATGCCGGGACGTCGACCGGGGCGGGAACGGGGATCAACTGCTGGCCGGTCGCTTCCTGAAGCAGGGCCGAGCGGAACTTCGAATAGAAGACATGCGCGACATCGAACGCACCCGCTTCATAAAGCTCCATCACCTTCGCCGAAATCTCGTGCGCCTGATCGAAGCCGATGTCGCGGATACCGGTGGTTTCGTAATTCTCGATGACCTGGCCGGGGAACAGGCGGTTAAGCACCGGACGGCCCTTGCGGCCGATCAGGTAGAAGAGGACCTTCTTGCCCTGTGCCTGCAGGTCTAGCGCCTTGTCGCGCGCCGCCTTGACGATGTTCGAGTTGAACGCGCCGGCGAGGCCGCGGTCGCTGTTGAGCACGACGAGCAGGTGGGTGTCGCTCTTGCCCGTGCCGGCGAGAAGTTTGGGCGCGCTGTCCGACACGCCAACCTTCGACGCCAGGCTGGCGACGACGCCTTCGAGGCGCGTCGCATAGGGACGCGCGGCTTCGGCGGCCGCCTGCGCCTTGCGCAGCTTGGCCGCCGCGACCATTTTCTTGGCCTTGGTGATCTTCTGGGTCGATTTGACCGAGTTGATCCGCCCTTTGAGTTCTTTCAGGTTTGCCATGAAGGCCCCTATATTTCGTCACCCCGGCCAAAGCCGGGAGGACGGAAACCTTTTAAGCGAAAATCTTGGCGAACGCTTCGAGCGCGGCAACCAGGCCCTTCTTGGCATCGTCGCCAAGGTCCTTGGTGTCGCGGATCGTCTTGAGCACGCCGGCATGGTCGCTGCGCAGATAGGCGATCATCGCCGCTTCGTAACGCGAGACGTCGGTGGTCGCGACGTTGTCGAGATAGCCGTTGGTGCCGGCGAAGATCGACGCGGTCTGCTCTTCGAACGGCATCGGCTGGAACTGCGGCTGCTTCAAAAGCTGCGTCAGGCGCGCGCCGCGGTTGAGCAGCTTCTGCGTCGACGCGTCGAGGTCAGACCCGAACTGCGCGAAGGCTTCCATTTCGCGATACTGCGCGAGCTCGAGCTTGATCGAGCCCGACACCTTCTTCATCGCCTTGGTCTGCGCGGCCGAGCCGACGCGCGAAACCGACAGACCGACGTTGATCGCGGGACGGATACCGGCGTTGAACAGGTTGGTTTCGAGGAAGATTTGGCCGTCGGTGATCGAAATCACGTTGGTCGGGATATACGCCGAAACGTCGCCTGCCTGCGTTTCGATGATCGGCAGCGCGGTGAGCGAGCCCGAACCATTGTCGGCGTTCATCTTGGCCGAACGCTCGAGCAGGCGGCTGTGGAGATAGAAAACGTCGCCCGGATAGGCTTCGCGGCCCGGCGGACGGCGCAGCAGCAGCGACATCTGGCGATAGGCGACGGCCTGCTTCGACAGATCGTCATAGACGATCACGGCGTGCATGCCGTTGTCGCGGAAATATTCGCCCATCGTGCAGCCGGTGTACGGCGCGAGGAACTGCAGCGGAGCGGGTTCCGACGCGGTCGCGGCGACGACGATCGAATATTCCATCGCGCCATTTTCTTCGAGCTGGCGGACGATCTGCGCGACGGTCGAGCGCTTCTGGCCGATCGCGACATAGATGCAATAGAGCTTCTTGCTCTCGTCATCGCCCGCGTTGGCTTCCTTCTGGTTGATGAAGGTGTCGATCGCGACGGCGGTCTTGCCGGTCTGGCGGTCGCCGATGATCAGTTCGCGCTGGCCGCGGCCGACGGGGACGAGCGCGTCGAGCGCCTTCAGGCCGGTCTGCACGGGTTCGTGAACCGAGGTGCGCGGGATGATGCCCGGCGCCTTGACTTCGACGCGCATGCGCTTCTCGGCCTTGATCGGGCCCTTGCCGTCGATCGGGTTGCCGAGGCCATCGACGACGCGGCCGAGCAGGCCCTTGCCGACGGGAACGTCGACGATCGTGCCGGTGCGCTTGACGGTGTCGCCTTCCTTGATCTCGGCGTCCGAGCCGAAGATCACGATGCCGACGTTATCGGCTTCGAGGTTGAGCGCCATGCCCTGCACGCCGTTGGCGAATTCGACCATTTCACCGGCCTGGACGTTGTCGAGGCCGTGGACGCGGGCGATGCCGTCGCCGACCGACAGAACCTGACCGATTTCGCTGACCGTGGCATCGGTGCCGAAATTGGCGATCTGGTCCTTGATGACCTTGCTGATTTCAGCGGCGCGGATTTCCATTGTTTAGCCTTTCATCGCCTGTGCGAAGCTATTGAGACGGGTACGGATGCTGCCGTCGATCAGCTGGCTGCCCAGCTGGACGACGAGGCCGCCAAGGATGGCGGGATCGACGGTCGTGACGACGGCGACATCGCGGCCGACACGGGTTTTGAGGTTCGCGGTCAGCTCTTTGAGCTGATCGGCGGAAAGCGGATGCGCGCTGGTGACCTTGGCGGTCACTTCGCCGCGATGGTCGGCGACGATCGCGTCATAGGCGTCGATCATCTTGGGCAGATCGGCGAGACGGCGATTGTCGGCGAGCACGCCGAGGAATTTTGTCGTCAGCGAATCGAGCTTCATCGCCTTGGCGACCGCCGATATCGCATTGGCGGCATCGGTGCGGCCGACGACCGGGCTGGCGATCAGGTCCGACAGGTCGGCCGATTCGGCAAGGCCCGCGCGCAGCGTCGCGAGGCCGCCCGCGACCGCGTCGATCGCGTTCGATTCGCGGGCCAGATCGAACAAAGCGACCGCATAACGGCCCGCGAGGCCCGCCGTGATGTTGCTCTGAATGCCGCCGGAATTCTCCACGCGTGAAAGTCCTTTGTTGCTATCCCGTGGGGGGATGGGTCGCGCGGCTTTTGGCGGATATTCGAAGAATACCCCCGCAGCGAAGTCGCGGCGCGCCTAGCAACGATTTTGCTGCAATGCAAGGCGGGGGTTGGACTCATTGCGACCCTCTCGCCGCCCCTCCGGTCGCAAGCTTGTCGAAGAGCCGATCTTTCTTCAAAAGCACCGCCAACAGAGCAGGCTTGTGACAAGCGCGGCACGAACGGAAGAGGAGTGAGTCCATGGGCGAGATGATCCGGATGACGATGGACGATGGCGCCAAGATCGCAGTCTATCACGCCTCGCCCGAAGGCGAGCGGCGCGGCGGGCTGGTCCTCATCCAGGAAATCTTCGGGGTCACCGACCATATCCGCGAACTGTGCGACGAATATGCCGCCGACGGGTATGAGGTGCTGGCGCCCGCAATCTTCGACCGCGAGCATCCGGGGTTCGAGAGCGACTATTCGGGCGCGCAGTTCGAACGCGCGGTGCAGCTGGCGCGCGAGCTGCACCCGTTCGAGCAGAGCCTGAAGGACGCGCAAACCTGCATCGACGCGTTGAAGGGCAAGGGTCCCGTCTTCATCACCGGTTTTTGCTACGGCGGCTCGGTCGCCTGGCGGATGGCGCAGACCAGCCCCGACCTCGCCGCCGCATCTGCCTATTATGGCAGCCTCGTCCCGACCCAATTCGCCGACCAGGCGCCCACTTGCGCCACCATCGCCCATTTCGGCCGCTTCGACGCGGGCATTCCGATGGAAGGGGTCGAGGCGCTGATCGCCAAGAACCATCCGACCGCGCAGATCTTCGTCTATGACGCCAACCACGGCTTCAACAGCGACCGCCGCAAGGATTATCACGAACCGAGCAGCGAGCAGGCGCGCGAACGCACGCTGATGCTGTTCAAGGCATGCGGGGGGTGAGGCTCGTCTTCCTCCACGGCCCCGCAGCGAGCGGCAAGCTGACCGTGGCGCGTGAACTTGCCGCGCTGACCGGGCTGCCGCTGTTCCACAACCACCTCGTCGTCGATGCGCTGCTCGCGGTGTTTCCGTTCGGCAGTCCCGGATTCGTCGAACTGCGCGAGCGGATGTGGCTCGACGTCTTCGCCGCCGCTGCGGCCGAGGATCGCTCGCTGATCTTCACCTTCCACCCCGAGGCGAGCGTCGCGCCCGACTTTCCGCAGCGGGCGGTCGCGCTGGTCGAGGCCGCGGGCGGGCAGGTCGATTTCGTCGCGCTCGACTGCGCGCCCGAGGTGATCGCGGCGCGCGTCGAGGCGCCGGCGCGGCAGGCGTGCGGCAAATTGTCGTCGCTGGCGCTGCTGCGCGAACTGGATGCGGCGGGTGCGTTCGATTATCCGCCGCTGCCCGCGCCCGCGATCGTGATCGACACCGGCGTGGTCGCACCGGGCGAGGCTGCGGCGCGAATCCGCACCGCGCTGGCGCTGGACAGCGCGTCGGGGTGAAGCTCGCGATCAACCTGCTGCTCTTTTTTCTCGTCTTCGCGCTCGCGGCGACGGCGATCCTTTATACGCAGCAGCGTCGGCTGCTCTTTCCCGCGCCCGCCCACTATCCACAGGCGGCGCCTGCGGGCTTTCGCCTCGTCCACACGCGAACCGACGATGGCCTGCGCCTGTCGGCTTTTTATCGTCCCGCCGCGCCGGGGCAGCGCACGATCCTCTTTTTCCACGGCAATGGCGACAATCTGTCCGGCGCGATTCAGGCGATGCGCGGGCCGGCGACGAAGGGGGCGGGACTGCTGCTCGCTGAATATCGCGGCTATGGCGGCAATCCGGGGTCGCCGGGCGAGGATGGGCTGTATCGCGACGGCGAGGCGGCGATGCGCTGGCTCGTCGACGCGGGCGTGGCGCCGCGCGACATCGTCGTCGTCGGCAATTCGATCGGGTCGGGGCCGGCGACCGAGATGGCGCTGCGCCACGATGTCGCGGCGCTGATGCTCGTATCGGGATTTTCGGACCTGCCCGCCGTGGTGCGCAGCCAGTTCGCCTTCATCCCCGGCTGGCTGGTGCGCGACCGCTTCGACAATGCCGCGAAGCTGCCGCGCGTGAAGGCGCCGGTCTTCCTGATGCACGGCGACGCCGACACTTTGGTCAAGCCCGACAACCTTGCCTGGCTGCGCGCGGCGCGGCCCGATGCGACCGTCGCGCTCGTTGCCGGCGCGGGGCACGAGCTTGCCTATGGCGCACCGGCCCAGGCGATCCTGACCGGCTGGGTCGATACGCTGCGCTGACCCGCGGCTAACCCGATCGTTACCAGTTCGCGCGATGATCGCCCTTTCGGGAGGTGACGATGGCGTTCGCTTTTGCCTTGATGCTGCTCGCGGGTGCCGATTTCGGGCTCGATCCGGCGTGGAAGCCGGTTGCCGATCCGCTCGCCCCGGCGCGCGCCGGAAAGATTCAGTGCCACGATCCCGATCCGGCCGCGCGCACCTGCCGCTTGATGACTTGGTTCGACACGCGCGCCGACGGTGGCGTCGCGGTGCGGCAACTGACCGCGCTCGCCAATGCGCCGACGCTCGCGGCCGAGGCGCGCTTCCGGCTGACCCGCGAGGGCGATGCGCTCTGCGGCGTGGTCGACGACGCTTATATGGCGGGCTTCCGCATCGTTAGCAGCCGGGCGCCGCATGCGCCGGTGAACGACAAACGGCTCATCCTCCTGTATCGCGATGCGCTCGTCGCGACCCTGTGGAAGCGCAAGACCTGCGCTTATGAATATGCTCGCGCCGACGACCCGATGCAGCAGGAGGTCGGCACCGTCGATGGCGAGTTCGCTGGCGAGTTGATGAGCCAATATCTGTGGATCGACCCCGGCGCTGGCTGGCGGCTCAAGGCGCCGGGTTGACCACCGCGCCCTTCGCCAGCTTCTGGCACGAATAGACCAGCCGCTCGTTCGGGCTCGCGGGCAGCACCGAACGGATCGCATCCTGCTGCGTGGCGAGCGCCGCGAGCTGGTCTGGCGCGACGCTGCAGCCCTTGATCTCGACCCCCGCACGCACCTCGCGTGCCTTCGCCATCGTCTCGGCATCAAGAAAATAGCGGTCGACGCGATAGTCGGTCCCGGCGCCGTCGATCGACGCGATCGTTACCGTCGGCTCCTCATTGGGGACCAGGATGCGCTGCCAGCGGCCGTCGCTGCCCTGCGCATATTGGGTGCGGCCGTTGACGCAGCCCGAGGTGCCGATCGCGACGGGAACGTCGGGGGTTTCGGACATGGTGATGCGGCTGCGGTCGGGGCGGATCGTGCAGAGTAGATTGCCCTCGGCGAGCGCGGCGGGGGCGGCCGCGCCGTCGGCCGCCTTCGGATCGGACGGCAGCTCGCCATGCGCGTCGGGGCGCGTCGCGAACAGGATCGCGGCGGCGAGCACCAGCACCCCGCCCGCAGCGCCGGCCATCTTGGCGTTGCGGACATTCTTCTGGCCGTGGAACATCAGCGCCGCCCCCGCCGACAGCGCGCCGATCACGAACAGCACGCCGGCGAGCGCCATGCGATTCTCGCGCGATGCCTGGGCCTCCTCGTCGGCGCGCGTTTCGCGCAGCTGGCGGTCGAGCGCTGCCGCTTCATTCTTCGCCGCATTCGCCTCGGCCTTGGCGCGCGCGTCGGCATCAAGCGCGGCGCGGTCGCGCGCATCGGCCTCGGCGAGCGACAGGCACGGGGTGCCGATGCTGCCGAAGCTCTGGCTCGCGTCGGTCAGGAACCGCGTCAGTTCGCGGTTGGCGATCGCGAAGGAAAAAGGCGAATCGCCGTCGTCGGCGCGCGTCATTGCATTGTTGATGCCGACGATGCGGCCGCACTGGTCGAGCAGCGGCCCGCCCGAATTGCCGCGCGCGATCTTGGCGGTGTGGACGAGCATCGCGACCCCGTCGACGCCCTGGGTGTTCGACAGATTGCCCTCGCTGCGCACCGGGGTGCGCGGGGTGATATAATCGCCGGCGCCCTGCGCCGTCGCCGCGTCGACATTGCCCGGATATCCCAAGGCAACCACATCGGCGCCCGATTCGAACGGCCCCGAATAGATGGCGGCGGCGGGGACGCGCCCCTCGGTGATCTCGATCAGCGCGAGGTCGCGCTTGGTGTCGATTGCGATCAGCTTCGCCGCATAGCTTTTTTGTCCTTCCGACGGGACGACGCCCAGGGCGACATTGTCGGGGTAGCGCGCCGCCGATTCGACGACATGCGCGTTGGTGACGATGCGGGTGGGAGAGATGGCGATGCCGCTGCCATGGCCGAAGCCGACGACCTCGCCGTCGACCATCGCGACGGTGACGACGCGCACGACGCTCCGCGACGTGGCGCTGATGTCGTCGGCGCGCGCGGGCAGGGTGAGGGACAGAAGGGCGAGCAGCAGCGCAAAGAGGCGGGTCATGCCGCGCAACCTAATCGGGTGGGGCGGGAAGGCAAGCGGGGCTAGATATATGGCCCCCACATCACCATC
This sequence comes from Sphingopyxis sp. EU05-FHT14B03, assembly GCF_058790875.1. Taxonomy (NCBI): domain Bacteria; kingdom Pseudomonadati; phylum Pseudomonadota; class Alphaproteobacteria; order Sphingomonadales; family Sphingopyxidaceae; genus Sphingopyxis; species Sphingopyxis sp. EU05-FHT14B03. Next base: position 553,224 of record NZ_JBYTDC010000003.1, on the reverse strand, counting down.
CACGCGCCGGCGCTGCCGGCAAGGATGATGACGCCGCTCACGGTCAGCAGCGCGGCAACGCCCTTTTTCGCGGCCATTGTCCCATGCGCCCCGGCACGCAGATAGAGTTCGGCGACGGCGAGCGGCAGCAGCGAATTGGCGAAGGCGAGGAAGATGTCGAACGGGCCGTCCATCGCCTTGCCGATCCCCGCGCCGCCGGTCGCGATGCCCCACACCATATAGCCGACACGCATGAACCACACCGCGCTCGCGACGACGAACAGCCGGATCGCCCAGCGCCGATGGTCGACGAAGCGGCGGGCGCGGGCGCTGCGCCATGCCATCGCGGCAAAGCCGAGGATGAGCAGCGCGTCGAGCGTGATGCCGATGCCGCCGGTCAGCGTCAGCCAGGTGCCGCGCCCCCATGTCATCCACAGCCCGCCGAGCGCGAGCGTCAGCGCGCTCACCAGATAGAGGCGCCCGTTCCAGCGATGAAGGACCGGCCAGCGGCTGCGGATCGCGGGCACCAGCTGGACCAGCCCGCCAAAGGTGATCAGCGCCGCCATCAGCACATGGACCGCGAAGAAGAGGTTGCCCGCGGTGTCGCCCGCGACGAACCCCATGATCAGCGGCTTGCTGTTCCAGGCCGCGAAATCGCCGGACAGCGTCGCCGGATAATAGAAGAGCAGGATGAAGGCAACGAACAGCATCTGTCCCGCCGCGATCGTCAGGTAGCAGAAGGTCGCGGCGCGGCCGAGCCAGTCGGCGCCGCGCGCCGGTTTGGTGGATGCGAAGGATGCGTCGATGGTCGCCATGCTGCCGACTCCCCTGTTTCGGCAGGGAGAGTGGTGGATCGATGTCAGTGTGTCAATGCTATAATACAGCAATACGGTCCATGGGCGAAAATGGTGGGTTTTGTTGGAAAGGCGATGTTCGCCTGTTCCACAACCGTCACCCCCGGCTTGACCCGGGGCCTGCCTGATCTTGAAGAAAAGGCGGGTCCCGGGTCAAGTCCGGGATGACGGAGGAGGGGGCAACGGCGGCAGAAATCCGCCCCAAAACTACCCCCTCCACTCATCCGACGCCCGCTGCGATGTTTGAACGCAAGCATCGGGACGCAGGCTTCGCGGCACGCGGGCATAGGGGTTTCAACGCAGTGAAAGGACCCCCATGACCTATCAGATCACCGGGCTCAGCCCCGATCCCTTCGTGCCCTATTTCGCGATGGACGATGCCGAACTGGCGGTGCACGGCGCCCGCCGCGTCACCGCGGGCGCCGACCGCGGCTTCCCGTGCCGCATCAGCCTGCAGGATGCGCGCGCTGGCGAGGGGCTGATCCTGCTCCACCATGTCAGCCACGATGTCGCGACGCCGTACCGCAGCGCTTATGCCATCTATGTGCGGCCCGGCGTCGAAGCGGCGACTTACGTCGATACCACGCCGCCGGTATTCGAAGGCCGTCCGCTCGCGCTCCGCGCCTTCGACGCTGGCGGCATGCTGCAGGACGCGCGGCTCGCGGGACCGGGCGAGGCCGACGCGGCGATCCGCGACCTGTTGGCGGGCGATGCCATCGCCTATATCGACGCGCATAATGCCGCGCACGGCTGCTTCGCCGCGCGGATCGAGAGGAACTGACCATGGCCTTCTCCACCATGACCGATGACGAGCGCTGGGACGCGGTGCAGGCGCGCGACAAGGCCTATGACGGCCGCTTCATCACCGGGGTGCTCACCACCGGCATCTATTGCCGCCCGAGCTGCGCCGCGCGCCATCCCCTGCGCCAGAACGTCCGCTTCTTCGCCGATGGCGCCGCGGCGAGGGCGACCGGCCTGCGCCCGTGCAAGCGTTGCCTGCCCGACGACGTCGCGCGTGACGAGGGTGCGGTGATCAAGGCGATCGCCGCGATCAAGGGCAGCGAGGAGCCGCTCGCACTCGCCGATCTCGCCGCGCGCACCGGCTATTCGCCGACCCATTTCCAGCGCGTCTTCACCCGCCACACCGGCCTGTCGCCCGCCGCTTACGCGCGCGCGCTGCGCGAGGAACGCGCGCGGCAGGCGCTCAGCGAGGGCGCCCGGGTGACCGACGCGATCTACGATGCGGGCTTTTCGGGGCCGTCGCGTTTCTATGACAATATGGAGGGACGCATGGGCATGACGGCGTCGGCTTGGGTCAACGGCGGCAAGGGCGCGACGATCCACTGGGCGGTGGTGCCGACCAGCCTCGGCGAGATGCTCGTCGCGGCGACTGAGAAGGGTGTGTGCCGGTTGAGCTTCGCCGAAGGGCGCGAAGCGCTCGAGGAGCGTTTCCCCGCCGCCAAGCTGATCGAAGGCGGCAGCGATTTCGCCGCGCTGCTCAAACAGGTCATCGACGCGGTCGAGGCGCCGGTGAACGGCTTCGATCATATCCCGCTCGACGTGAAGGGCACCGCGTTCCAGGAAGCGGTGTGGCGCGAGCTCAGGACGATTCCGGCGGGCGAGACGCGCAGCTATGCCGACATCGCGGCGGCGGTCGGCAAGCCGAAGGCGGTGCGCGCGGCGGGCAGCGCCAATGGTGCGAATAATGTCGCGGTGCTCATTCCATGCCACCGTGTGCTACGCAGCGACGGAACGCTCGGCGGCTATGCCTATGGCCTGCCGATCAAGGAAGAATTGCTCAAGCGGGAGAGTTTCTGATGTCTGACAAGATTGCGGCTTTCAAGGCGCTCCACATCCCCGGCGACCCGCTGATCCTCGTCAACATCTGGGACGCGGGGAGCGCGAAGGCGGTCGCCGCGGCGGGCGCCAAGGCGATCGCGACGGGCAGTTACGGCGTCGCGGGGGCGCAGGGCCGCGCCGATGGCGAGGATTTCCCGCTCGAAGATGTGTTCGAAAATCTGGCGCGCATCCTGTCGGTCACCGACCTGCCGGTCACGATCGACATGGAATCGGGCTATGGCGCCGACCCCGCGGCAGTCGGCGTCTCGGTCGCTCGCGCGCGCGAAGCTGGCGCGGCGGGGATCAACATGGAGGACCGGTTGCCCGGCGAGACCGCCCTGCTACCGATCGCGGAGGCCACCGCGCGCTACCGCGCTGCCGCCGACACCGGCATTTTCGTCAACGCGCGCTGCGACACCTTTCGCGGCGCCGATGTCGCGCAGGATGGCGATGCGCTGGTCGCCGCAACGCTCGAACGCGCGCGCGCTTATGCCGATGCCGGCGCGGGATCGCTGTTCGTGCCCTTCCTGCTCGATCCGAAATGCATCGGCGCGATCTGCGACGCTTCGCCGCTGCCGGTGAACATCCTGCGCGGCAAGGGCGGTCCGACGCACACGGACCTCGCCGGCCTCGGCGTCGCGCGGATCAGCCATGGGCACCAGCCATGGGCGGCGGCGATGGCGTGGCTCACCGCGCAGGCGCAGCAGGTATTGGGCGGCGCCGAACCCGATTATTGACGCGGCTGATCCGTCGCTTCGGGCGACGCTGCCTCCTCGGCCGCCGCGCCGGATCCACCGGCGCGGCGATCGCGCATCGCTTCGAGCTGGTTCAGTAAGTCCTCGCCGCCGCCGCCGTGTGGGTCGAAGGCGACCGACTTTGCCAGCTTGATGGCCGGTTCGAAATCGCCCTTGTTGGCGAGAGAAAAGGCATATTCCATGCGCAGCTGGATATCCTCGGGCGCCAGCGAAAAGGCCTGCGCAAGCCCCTGGATGGCGATGTCGGGCGGCATTACGCCCTGATCGACGAAGCTTCGGAAATAGGCGTAGAGCGGTACCGGGTCGTCGGGATTGGTGCGATTGGCATGCGCGATCGGCTTGCGCACCTCGCGCCAGGCGGCGGCGGTGAAATCATTCTTCTTGTCCATGTCGAGCGCCAGCAGCCGGCCGAGCAGGACATTGGCGCGGACATGATCGGCGTCGAGCGCCAGCGCCTTGTCGGTCGCCGCCCGCACGGCGGCCAGATCGCGCTCTTCCTCATCGATCTCCCATTCGGCCATCGCCAGCTCGAACCAGGCATTGGCATGGCCGGGGTGCAGTGCGGTCAGCCCCCGCAACTGGTCGCGCACCCTGGCAAGGCGTTCCTTGTCGCGGCTCGCGCTCATCCGTTCGAGCCGCAGATCGATCAGCGCATCTTCGGCCGCCACCAGCGGCGTGATCGCGATATTGCCGGGGATAGCGATCGGTTCGAGCGAGGTGCGATAGGTGAGCGGGCGCAGGGTGTAGCGATTGAGATCCTTGTCGAGCTGCGCGAGATCGCCGAACGCCTCGACCGCCGCCTTCTTCGCCTCCTCGCCGCGATTGATCGCTTCGATATATTTGGTGAGCTGCCCGGCGCGCGACGCGTCGTTGTAGAGCATGTGCGTCAGGATCCACGAGCGTCCGTAATAGACGTCGACCTGGCCCGAATTGCGCATCGCGCCGGGCTGGACGAACAGCAGTTTCTCGGCCGGTATCTTCGGCATTTCGAGCAGGCCATAGGCGCGGCCATAGGCTGGCCGGCCGATTTCGGCCTTGCCCTCGCGGTTGAAATCGACGGTCGAATAATATTCGGCGAAGCCCTCGATGAACCACGCGGGGAAGGCCGCATGGACATAGCGTTTCATGAAATGATGGCCATATTCGTGAAACAGGGTCTGCTGCGATTGCGGGGTGCCCAGGCCGCCGCCCAGATCCTCGCGATGCGACACGGCAAAGCTGCCTTCGGGGTCGGGGCTGTAAAAACCGGCGATCGACGAACCGCGCTTGCCCGACATCAGTCGCCCGGCATCCTCGGCACGGGGCAGGAGGTAGATGGTCAGCCGGTTCGGCTCCTTGCCCCCCGGCACCTTGAAGCGAAAGCGCAGCGTCGCATCGAAGCGTTGCAGATTCTCCGCGAAATCGCGCAGCGACCGCTCATTGCCCTCGCTGTAGATGATGAAATTGTCGGTGTCGGCGCGCAGCCATTTGGCCTGTGCGCCCGTCGCCGCCAGCGCCGCGATCAGCGCCAGCGCCGCCATTGCCCCCTTATGCATGTCTCATCCCCCGGCACACCCCTCTGCCCGGCCATGCTGCCAAGCAGGCGGCGGGCTGTAAAGCCCTGACCCGTCAAACGAAACTATAGGGGTCGATGTCGATCGCCAGCCGCGCCTTCGACGGCCAGTCGATCTGGCCGACCCACTCGCGGATTGTGCCTTGCAGGTCGAAGCTGCGCGGCGCGTGGAGCAACAGGCGGAAACGGTGGCGTCCGCGCAGCATCGCGAGCGGGGCCGGGGCGGGGCCATAGACGGCAAGACCCTCGGCGACCGGGGCTTTCTGCCCCAGCCGCTGCGCGACGCCGCGCGCGACTTCGATATCCTCCGACGAAATCACCAGCGCGGCGAAGCGGCCATAGGGCGGGGCGCCGGCGTGCTTTCGCGCCGCGGCCTCGGCGGCATAGAAACCGTCGCGGTCGTTCGCGACCAGCGCCGCCATCACCGGCGCGTCGGGCACACGCGTCTGGATCAGCACTTCGCCGGGCTTCACGCCGCGCCCGGCGCGCCCCGCGACCTGCGCGATCTGCTGGAAGGTGCGTTCGGACGCGCGCAGGTCGCCGCCGTCGAGCCCGAGGTCGGCGTCGACCACGCCGACGAGGGTGAGGTTGGGGAAATGATAGCCCTTGGTGACGAGTTGCGTCCCGATGATGATGTCGACCAGCCCGCCCTCCACATTGTCGACGAATTCTGCGGCTTTCGCGGGCGACCAGAGCGTATCGCTGGTGACGATCGCGACGCGTGCCTCAGGGAAACGCAGGCGCACCTCGTCAGCGACGCGTTCGACGCCGGGTCCGCAGGCGACGAGGCTGTCCTCATCCTCGCATTCGGGGCACAGCCGCGGCGGCGGCATGACATGGCCGCAATGGTGGCAGGCGAGCCGGTGGACCAGCCGGTGCTCGACCATCCACGCGGTGCAGTTCGGGCACTGGATGCGGTGGCCGCAGGTGCGGCACAAGGTCAGCGGGGCAAAGCCGCGGCGGTTTAAAAAGAGCAGGCTCTGCTCGCCCTTGGCAAGCCGGTCGGCGAGCGCGTTGACCAGCGGCGGCGCGAGCCAGGTACCGCGGTCGGGCGGGTCCTGCCGCATGTCGATCGCCGCGAGATCGGGCAAAGTGGCGCCGCCGAAGCGCGCGGGCAGCTGGATATGGCGGTAGCGCCCCGCCTCGACCATCGCGAGGCTTTCGAGCGCGGGGGTCGCACTCGCGAGGACCACCGGCAGCCCTTCGAAATGCCCGCGCATCACCGCGACATCGCGCGCGTGATAATGGACGCCGTCTTCCTGCTTGAAGCTTGTTTCATGCGCTTCGTCGACGACGATCACGCCGAGCCGTGCATAGGGCAGGAACAGTGCCGAGCGCGCGCCGATGACGATGCGCGCGTCACCGTTCGCGATGGCATGCCAGGCGCGGCGGCGCTCGGCCGAGCGGAGGCCTGAATGCCACCCAACCGGCTCGCAGCCGAAGCGCGCCGCAAAGCGCGTCAACATCGGCTCGGTCAGCGCGATTTCGGGGAGTAGCACCAGCGCCTGCTTGCCCGCGTCGATCGCGGCGGCGATCGCCTCCATATAGACTTCGGTCTTGCCCGACCCGGTGACCCCGTCGAGCAGCAGGGTCTCGAATTTTTCGGCTGCCACCGCCGCGATCAGCCGCGCCGCCGCCGCGGTCTGTTCGTCCGATAGGTCGGGCGGCGCGAAGGCCGGATCGGGAGCGGGATAAGGCGCGTCGGCCGAAACCGCGACCGCCTCGAGCGCGCCGGTGTTCACCAGCCCGCGCACCACCGCCTCGCTGACCTCGGCAAGCGCAGCGAGTTCGCGCACCGTTCCTTGTGAGCGTCCGATCATGTCGAGCGCGACCGTCCGCTGCGGCGTCATCCGCTTGGGCAGCTCACCCGTCGCGCGATATTCGATGATCGGGCGCCGTGCATCGGCGAAGGCGACCCCGGGCAGCACCATGCGCAGCACCGACCCCGGCGGCGCGAGGTAATAGTCGCTCGTCCATTCGACGAGACGGCGGAGCGGCGCCTGGATTGGCGGCACCGGCACGACCTCGAACAGGTTACGCAACCGGTTGTCGCCGACGGCTTCCGGCGATCCGAAACTTTGGTCTTCCCACATCACCCCGCCGAGCTTGCGTGGTCCGAGCGGCGCGACGACGACGCTGCCGAGTTCGGCCTCCATGCCATAGGGCACCCGGTAGTCGAGCGGGCCGAGGGCGGCGGTAAGCAGGAGGACGCGGGCGCGGGTCATGGGACTGGGCAGGATATAGGGCGGCGGGTAAAATAGGAAAGCGGCGCGTCGAGAACCGTCGCCCCCGCGAAGGCGGGGGCCGCTATCGGCCTTGCGCAACATTTCCAGCGACCCCCGCCTTCGCGGGGGCGACGAGTTAAGTGGACGCCAGCGCGGCTTTCTTCGCCGTCCGTTTTACAGGCTTCGGACGCCTGAACCAGAAGCTCCACACCGCGAAGCTGCCGAGCATCGTCATCGCGAGGCCGGAGAGCGTCATCAATATCCGCCAACTCCAGCCGCCGACCTTCGACGCATGGATCGGGAAGGCCATGTTGAACGCCCGCGCGCCGCCGGGCATCGCCAGCGCATCGCGCGCGCCGAGCACTTCGCCCGTCGCGGCGTCGAACCACAATGTCGAACGGCCGTTGGGCAACCATTCGGCCTGCTGGCGCATCCGCAGCATGATCGCGTCGCCGGGCTTGCGCGGCAGCGACAGGATGCGGAACTCGGCATCGGGAAAGCGCCGCCGCGCTTCGGTCAGCATCGCGGCGTAATCGGGCTTCGCGGCGAGCGGGCCGCCGCTGTATTTCGGCGGCTCGATCGCCCTGGCGGCCTCGGCCGGCGATCCGAAGGGGGCGATCATCACCATCGCGAAGGGACGGAAGATCATCATCGTGCCGGTGACGACCGAGATCAGCAACAGCGGCGCCACGACCACGCCCAGGTCGCGATGCTGCATCACGATCGCGGGGCGGCTCATCCGCTTCGGCCACAGCCGCAGCCTGAAGGTCTTTCGCGTCCGCCACCACAGGACGACGCCTGAAATCACGAAGAACAGGCCGGCCAGCCCGGCGATGCCGATCACCCATTCGCCGCTGTCGCCCGCGAACAGATGATGATGGAAATCAAAGATCCACAGTTCGGGTCGCTCCCACTGGCTCGCCCAGCGTGTGACGACCTCGCCCGACTGGCTGGCATAGGCGCCCGCCTCCTTGCCGAGGCGGAGCTGGTGGAGCCCGAAGCGCTCGTCGGCATAGATGATGCCCTGTGCGCCGGGCATCGCCATCAGTCGCTCGGTCGTCGCGGCGACCGTGGGCAGGTCGCCGCGCAGCGCGTCGCCGGTGCCCGGCAGCCCGATCCACAGATGCTCATAGAGCAGGATCGTGCCCGACAGCCCGAGCAGCGCGAGGACGAGGCCGAGCAGGCCCCCGGCCCAGCGATGGAGGGTGTCGAGCAGCGCCATCATGTTAGAAGCGATAGTCCCAGCCAAGCGCGAAGGTTCGCCCGCGTCCCGCAAAGAAGGCGAGATTGTCGGTCGGCAGCCGCGTGTCGCTCGAATAGTCGATGTAGAATTTGTCGAACAGGTTCTGGACGCTCAGGCTGAGTCCGCCAAAGCCGGTCTGGTAACGGATGCTGGCATCGGTGAGGTTGTAGCCGCCGAAATTGTTGCGCTGGTCGGGGTTCGCCTTGCCGTGGAAGCTCTTGGACAGGAAGAATTGCGTCTGCACCAGCGCCGAGAGAGGCCCCTTGTTGTAGCTCGCGTTGAGGTTCAGGCGGTCGGGCGAGATGTTGGTGCCATCGAGGTCGGTGTCGACGATCCCATCGGGGTTCGCGCTGTCGCTGTCATACCGGCCCTGCAGATGCGCATAGCCGACGCCAAGCTTCAGCCCGTCGATCGGCATCGCGACGCGCAGGTTGAGTTCGAGCCCCTCGATTTCGACGCGTTGGCGCTGGACGTCGAAGATGCGGTCGGGCCGCGCGATGAGCAGCTGGCCCTTGTCGCTCGACGACCAGAAATAGGTCGCGCTGGCATCGAGCGGGCCGCGCTTCAACTCGATGCCGATCTCGCGGTTGTTCGACACGATCGGCGAGATGTCGAGGAAGCTGTCGAGGTCGACCCCGGTGCGGTTCACCGCGCGGGTGATGCGACCGATGTCGGGCACGGTGAAGCCTTCGGCGTAGCTCGCATAGGCGCGGATGCCCGCCCATGGCTCGACGATCAGGCCGCCGTTGATCAGCAGGTCCTGGAACTTGGGCTTGCCGCCCGCGACGTCGACGCCGCCATAGGTTGCGGTGCCGCAGTTGGTGGTGACGGTCGCCGAGCAGGCGACGAAGGTGGTCGAGGCGAGTGTGTGATAATCGTCGATTTCGATCTTCACATTTTCCCAGCGCACCCCGCCCGCGAGGCGGACGAGACCGTCGAACAATTTGAGGTTCGCCTGGCCGAAGGGCGCGAGGCTGCGGAAATCGCTCGGCGGTACCCAGACGCGGCCCGTGGCGATCAGCGCCTGCTCGGTCTTGTCGACGAGCGCGTCGAAACCGACCGTGACGGTCAGGTCCTCGAAGCCCGGGACCGCACGTTCATAACTGAGCTTGGCGCCCAGTTTGCGGCTGCGGTTCTGCGACTGGTCGAACAGCGTGCCGACGGGGGCGAGCGCGGGGTCCTGGAAGGTCGCCTGTGTATTCACCTCGCCGCCGAAGGTGTCGCGGCTGCGGTTGAAGAAGATCTGGCTGACGAAATTGCCGCCGCCAAGGTCGGTATCGGTCAGCGACAGCGCGACGCTTTCGGTGCGGTTCTGCGCCGCTTCGCCCGGCGGGGTGCCGCGCACCGCGCTGGTCGGCACGCCGGTCAGGCGGTTGCCGGCGAGCGCGACATAGTCGCCGTCGCCCTTGAGCTCGAAACGACTGGCGGTCAGGTCAAGACGCGCCGTGGACGAAAGTTCGTAGCCGAGGCGCGCGAACAGCGAGAGCGTTTGCGAATCCTGCGTCTCGCCTTGCGTCAGGTTGATACCGATACGGCGGCCGTCGCCGTCGTAAAAGGCCCCGCGCCTTTCGAATGCGGCGCCGACGGTCGCATCGAAGCGCCCGGCCTTATACTGGACGAGGCCCGCGACCTTGCCGCCCAGCCCGTCCTTGCTGAAGCCATCGTCGGCCGTGCCCTGCAGCAGGAAGCGACCACCGAGACCCTCGGTTCTCGGCGCGCCGACGGTGACCTGGTTGACGATACCGCCGGTGCCGCCGACCCCTTGCAGCGCGTTCGACCCATAGATCAGCTCGACGCGGTCGATGAAGAAGCCGTCGATGGTGAAGCCGTCGCGGCTGCCGTCGCGCATCGGGGTCGACTGCGGGATGCCGTTGATCGCATAGAGCGGCGAGCGGCCGCGCAGCGTCTCGCCCGCGCCCGAGAGCTTCTGGCGCGTGGGCGAGAAACTGGGGGTCAGGCTCGACACCGCGTCGGTGATCGATCCCGATATCGCGATCTGCTGGTCGAGCGTGTCCTTGCCGATGATGTCGATGGTCAGCGGCAGGGCGTTCGGCGGCAAGATGGTGCGCGCCGCCGTGACGACGATCGTGTCTTCACCGGTCCCCTTGTCGGTCGCGGTGTCGTCCTGTGCGATGGCGGGGGACGACAGCATGGTGCAAGCCAGCATGGCGACGGCAAATTTGCGATTCATTCTCGGCTCCTGTTTGCAAGGGCCGCTAATGCGAATGATTTGCATAGGCAAGAGAAAAGCCCGAAGAATCGCTTGGCAGGCGGCTTTGTCACGGGGCTGTGGAAAATTGGCCACACCAGGGAAAGCGCGCTATCAGCCTGACCATGCGCGAGAAGGAACTGCGTTTCGCCCTGATTTGCTACGGCGGCATCAGCCTCGCCGTCTATATGCACGGCATCACCAAGGAGGTGTGGCGACTCGCCGCGGCGTCGCGCGCCTTCCACGACGGCGGTGCGCTCAGCGGCGTCGGGACTGTCTATCGCGACCTGCTCGCGTCCATCGCCGAACGCAGCACCATCCGCCTGCGCGTGCTCGCTGACATCGTCGCGGGCGCCAGCGCGGGCGGGATCAACGGCATCTTTCTCGCCCGCGCGCTCGCCACCGGCCAGTCGCTCGACCCGCTCACCGACCTGTGGCTCGACGATGCCGACGTCGATCATCTGATCGACCCCGACGCGCGGCCTTTGTCGGCGGCGACCAAATTCTGGGCGGTGCCGATCGCCGGTTGGATGATGAAAAAGCGCGGCAATGTCATCGACCGCACGGTGGGCGAAGGCGCGCAGGACGAGGTGCGCGCGAAGCTGTCGCGCTTCGTGCGGGCGCGCTGGTTCGAACCGCCCTTCGGTGGCGAGACCTTTTCGAACCTGCTCCTCGATGCCTTCGACGCGATGGACCAAGGGCCGCGCGGACCCGCGCTGGTGCCGGCGGGGCAGCCCGTCGACCTGTTCGTTTCGGTCACCGATTTTGCCGGCCACCGCGTCTCGCTGTCGCTCAACAGCCCGCCGCGCGTGACCGAGGACGAGCATCGCCTGATTCTCCATTTCCGTCAGGACAGCCGTGCCGGCAAGGCGCTCGACGACGTCCCCGGCCTCGCTGCCGCGGCGCGCGCGACCGCGAGCTTTCCGGGCGCCTTCCCGCCCTTCACCCTGCGCGAACTCGACAGCGTACTCGACAAGCGCGGGATCGCCTGGCCCGGCCGCGACGGCTTCATCCGCGCGCAGCTGCCCGCAGGCGGCGAGGCCGATCCCGCCGACCGCGTGCTGATCGACGGCTCAGTGCTCGCCAACGCGCCCTTCCGCCCCGCGATCGCCGCGCTTAAACAGCGCCCGGCGCGGCGCGAGATCGATCGCCGCTTCATCTATATCGACCCGAAACCCGATTATCGCTCGATCAGCTTCGGCAAGCCCGGCGAAACCGCGGAGGGCGATGCCCCGCGCCTGCCCGGTTTCCTGCCGACGATCCTCGGCGCGATGTCGGAAATCCCCCGCGAACAGCCGATCCGCGACAATGTCGAGGCGATCGAGGGCATGTCGCGCCGCATCCGCCGGATGCAACATATCCTCGACGCGATGAAGGTCGAGGTCGAAGAGCAAGTGGCCGCGCTTTTCGGCACCACCTTCTTCCTCGACACCCCGACCACCGCCCGGCTCGCCAAATGGCGCGCCAAGGCGCAGGAACAGGCGGCCGAACGCGCGGGCTTCGCCTTCTCGCCCTATGGCCATCTCAAGCTGTCGGCGATGGTCGAGGACCTGGTCGGCATCGTCGATCGCCTCGCCCCGCCCGAAGGCGACATCCATCGCCGCAATCGCCGCCAGCAGCTCTGGGACGAGGTGCGCGCACGCGGGCTCGACCGTATTTCGGGCAGGCGCGGCGCGGGGGCGAGCAATGACGCCGTCACCTTCTTCCGCACACACGATCTCGGTTTCCGCGTGCGCCGCCTGCGCTTCCTCGCGCGCGAGCTCGACCGGGTGGTCGAGGCGCAGCGCGATACGCGCGACCCCGCGTGCGACGCGATGCGCGACACCATCTACGACGCACTCGGCGTCTATCTGGAGCGCGAGGGAGACAGCTGGTTCGCCGATCTCGATATCTCGGCCGACGCCGATGCCGGCCAGTGGATCGACGCCATCGCCGCGCGCCGCGACCTGATCGGCGCCGACGCTGCCGCCGACGCGCTGATCGCCGAAGGCCTCGGCGCCTTGCCCAAGGACGACCGGCGTGCACTGCTGCTCGCCTATCTCGGCTACCCCTTCTACGACATCGCGACGCTGCCGCTGCTCCAGGGCGAGGGGTTCGACGAGTTCGATCCGATCAAGATCGACCGCATCTCGCCGTCGGACGCGACCGCGATCCGTAGCGGCGGCGCGGCGGCGATGCTCAAAGGGATCGAGTTCAACAGCTTCGGCGCCTTCTTCAGCCGCGCCTATCGCGAGAACGACTATCTCTGGGGCCGCCTCCACGGCGCCGACCGGCTGATCGACATCGTCGCGTCGAGCGTAACAGGCGATGCAGCGCTGCCCGCCGACGAACTGAAGGCGATCAAGCACCGCGCGTTCCACGCGATTCTCGACGAGGAGGAGGAGCGGTTGCCCAAGGTGGCGGCGCTGATCGCGGAATTGCGGAAAGAAATCGGCTGACCACAAATGTCATCCCCGCGAAAGCGGGGACCCAGTGCGTGATTCGGCTTTCTTCACCCCTAGGTTCCCGCTTTCGCGGGAATGACAATGTTATGACATTCGCGGCGACCGCGGCGCGATCAATCCGTCAGATCGTCCCACATTTCCTTGATCCGCCCGAAAAAGCCCTGGCTCGCGGGGCATTCGTCGCCGGTCTCGGTTTCGCGGAATTCGGCGAGCAATTCCTTCTGCCGCGCGGTCAGCTTGGTCGGCGTCTCGACGTCGATCTGGACGACCAGGTCGCCATGGCCGCGCCCGTTGAGCACCGGCATGCCGGCGCCGCGCTGGCGCAATTGCTTGCCCGACTGGATGCCCGCCGGGATGCGGATGTCATGCTTGGCGCCGTCGAGTCCGGGGATGCTGATCTCGCCGCCGAGCGCCGCGGTGGTGAAGCTGATCGGCGCGCGCGTGAACAGCGTCGTGCCCTCGCGTTCGAAGACCTTGTGCCGCGCCATGTGGAGGAAGATGTAGAGGTCACCCGGCGCCGCGCCGCGCGCGCCGCTCTCGCCTTCGCCCGACAGGCGGATGCGCGTGCCTTCGTCGACCCCGGCGGGGACGTTGACGGTCAGCGTCTTGCGCCGATCGACACGGCCTTCGCCATGGCAGGTGTTGCAGGGATCGGCGATGACTTCGCCCGCGCCCTGGCAATTGGGGCAGGTGCGCTCGACCATGAAAAAGCCTTGCTGCGCGCGGACCTTGCCGTGGCCGGCGCAGGTGGTGCAGCGGTTGGTCTGGGTGCCGGGCTTGGCGCCCGATCCGTCGCAGCTGTCGCAGCGCGCCGCAACATCGACCTGGATATCGCGGGTGACGCCGGTGAAGGCATCCTCGAGCCGGATTTCCATGTCGTAACGCAGGTCGGCGCCGCGCGCGGGGCCGCGTTGCTGGCGCCCGCCGCCGAAGGCCGAACCAAAGATCGATTCGAAAATGTCGCCGATATCGCCGAAATCGGCATTGCCGCCCGCGCCATGCGGCATGCTCTTGCCGAACCGGTCATAGGCGGCGCGCTTCTGCGGATCGCGCAGGCAGTCATAGGCCTCGCTGATCGCTTTGAAGCGCGCCTCGCTGTCGCCGCACCCCGGATTCTTGTCGGGGTGATATTTCATCGCGAGCTTGCGATAACTCGCCTTCAGCGTCGCGTCGTCGGCGGTGCGCTCGCATTCGAGCAGTTCGTAATAATCGATGTCGAGCGACATAACCCAAATGCCCCCTCAGCCCCGCCGCGCGTCTGGCGCGCGGCGGGGAGAGTTTCTTCTTACTTCTTGTCGTCTTCGACTTCCGAGAATTCGGCGTCGACGACATCTTCGTCGGCTTTCGGAGCGTCGCCATCGGCGCTGGGGGACGCCGCAGCCTGCTGCTCCTGCTCATAGATCGCCTGGCCGAGCTTCATCGCGACCTGCGCGAGTGCCGCCGACTTTTCAGTCATCGCGGTGGCGTCGCCGCCTTCGACCGCGGTCTTGGCTTCGGCAACCGCCGCCTCGATCTCGGCCTTCAGGCTCGCGTCGACCTTGTCGCCATGTTCGCGCAGCTGGCTCTCGGTCGAGTGGATCAGGCTTTCGGCGTTGTTCTTCGCCTCGGCGGCCTCGCGGCGCACCTTGTCTTCCTCGGCGAACTGCTCGGCATCCTTGACCATCTGGTCGATGTCGGCGTCCGACAGGCCGCCCGACGCCTGGATCTTGATCTGCTGTTCCTTGCCGGTGCCCTTGTCCTTGGCGTGGACCGACACGATGCCGTTGGCGTCGATGTCGAAGGTCACCTCGATCTGCGGCACGCCGCGCGGCGCCGGCGGGATGCCGACCAGGTCGAACTGACCCAGCGCCTTGTTGTCGGCGGCCATTTCGCGCTCGCCCTGGAACACGCGGATCGTCACCGCCGACTGATTGTCGTCGGCGGTCGAATAGACCTGCGACTTCTTGGTCGGGATCGTGGTGTTGCGGTCGATCATGCGCGTGAACACGCCGCCCAGCGTCTCGATGCCGAGGCTCAGCGGGGTGACGTCGAGCAGCAGCACGTCCTTGACGTCGCCCTGCAGCACGCCCGCCTGGATCGCGGCGCCGATCGCGACGACTTCATCGGGGTTCACGCCGGTGTGCGGTTCCTTGCCGAAGAAATCCTTCACGACTTCGCGCACGCGCGGCATGCGCGTCATGCCGCCGACGAGGACGATTTCGTCGATCTCCTTGGGATCGACGCCGGCGTCCTTGATCGCCTTCTTGCACGGCTCGAGGGTGCGCTTGACGAGGTCTTCGACCAGCTTCTCGAGGTCGGCGCGGGTGATCGTCTTGACCAGATGCTTCGGACCGCTGGCATCGGCGGTGATGAAGGGTAGGTTGACCTCGGTCGTCGCGGCCGACGACAGTTCGATCTTCGCCTTTTCGGCGGCTTCCTTCAACCGTTGCAGCGCCAGCTTGTCGCCGCGCAGGTCGATGCCTTCGTCCTTCTTGAAGGTGTCGGCGAGGAAGGCGACGACCTTCGAGTCGAAATCTTCGCCGCCGAGGAAGGTGTCGCCGTTGGTCGACTTCACCTCGAACACGCCATCGCCGACCTCCAGGATCGAGATGTCAAAGGTCCCGCCGCCAAGGTCATAGACCGCGATCGTCTTGTTCTCGGACTTGTCGAGACCATAGGCCAGCGCCGCCGCGGTCGGCTCGTTGATGATGCGCAGCACTTCGAGGCCGGCGATCTTGCCGGCGTCCTTGGTCGCCTGGCGCTGGGCATCGTTGAAATAAGCGGGCACGGTGATCACCGCCTGCTCGACCTTTTCGCCCAGATAGGCCTCGGCGGTTTCCTTCATCTTCTGCAGGATGAACGCGCTGATCTGCGACGGCGAATAATCCTCGCCGCCCGCTTTGACCCACGCATCGCCGGTCGGACCCTTGGCGATCGCATAGGGGACGAGTTCCATGTCCTTCTTGGTCATCGGATCGTCGAAACGGCGGCCGATCAGGCGCTTCACCGCGTAAATGGTGTTTTCGGGATTGGTGACCGCCTGGCGCTTCGCGGGCTGGCCGATCAGCCGTTCGCCGTCCTTGGCGAAGGCGACGATCGACGGCGTCGTGCGCGTGCCTTCCACATTTTCGATCACCTTGGGTTTGCCACCCTCCATCACCGCCACGCAGCTGTTGGTGGTGCCGAGGTCGATCCCGATCACTTTGGCCATAGTCTTACACGTCCTTCATTGTCTCATTGGCGCCCTGAACAGGCACGCCTGGATAGGTTTCTGGCCGCGATATAGGTGCGCTAATCCTTGGCACAAGGACTCATTGGCCTTATCGGGGACAGGAAATTGCCCCTGTTTACGGAGACCCCCGATGAAGTTCTTTGCCCGCCGTCTCTTCCTCGGAGCCACCCTTGCCGCCACCGCGCTCACGCTGGCCGCGTGCGAGGAGAATATGGGCAAGGGGCCGGTGCTCCACATTTCGGGCGGTTATGTCGAAATGGGGGCGACCCCTGACCGGCCGGCGGTCGGTTATTTCACGGTGAAGGGCGGCGACGCGCCGGTCGAACTGGTCGCGGTGTCCGCCGACCTCGCGCAGCGCATCGAGATGCACGAGAGTGTCCGCGAAAACGGCATGATGACGATGAAGTCGATCGAACGTGCCCCGGTCCCGGCGCGCGGCACGCTGGAATTCAAGCAGGGCGGCAAGCATCTGATGATCTGGAACGTCAACCCCGCCGCGGTGCGCGCGGGCAAATTGTCGCTCGTCTTCATGTTCACCAACAACGACCGCATCATCGTCGACCTGCCGATCAAGAACGCCTCGACCGCGACCGCGGGCGACGGCGCGGCGATGGACCATGGCGCGATGGATCATGGCGGCGATGATGCCGGCAAGGCTGAAGCGGCCAAGAAGTAGCAGGTGGTTCGTCCCTCACGTCGTCATTGCGAGCGGAGCGAAGCAATCCAGAGCGGTTTGCGCCACTCTGGATTGCCGCGTCGCCCCGGATCAAGTCCGGGACTCCTCGCAATGACGGAGGAAAGATGATGGAGCGCGCCGGGCGCCGGCTGACGGAGGGAGAGGTCGCGCTCGCGCGCAGCGTGTTCGGCGATGCGATCGATTATGACGCGGTGCGCATCCGGCACCGCAAATGGATCTTCTTCCAGCCGCGCCAGATCGTGATGGCGCCGATGGGGCATCTGCATTTCCACCCGCGCGGCGACGTCTATTGCGACGATTTTTCCTGTCCCGTCAGTGATGCGACGCGCGCCAAGGGGCTATTCATCCACGAAATGACGCATGTCTGGCAGGCGCAGCAGCGCGGGCGCTGGTACCTCGTCTTCATGCGCCACCCCTTCGCGACCTATGACTACAGCCTCAAGCCCGGCTGGCCGCTGCATCGCTACGGGCTTGAACAACAGGCGGAGATCGTGCGCCATTACTGGATGCTGAGCGAGGGCATGACGATCGGCGGCGCGCCGGGGGTCGAGGCGTATCACGCGATATTGCCCGCCGCATGGAAGGCGATCGTGTGAGCGATTTCGAATTCGTCTTTGCGCTCTATAGTCTGCTCCTCGGCCTCTCGATGGTCGAGCTGCTCAGCGGCCTCGGCCGCGCGCTCGAAACCCGCTTCGCCGCCGAGGAAAGCCGCGCGAAATTCGCGATCGGCTGGCTCACCCCTTTGCTCGCGGTCTTCGTGATGCTCGACCTGCTGTCCTTCTGGCAGGCGGCGTGGACGGTGCGGGAGAGTATCGCGGTGTCGGGTCGCACGCTGATGGCGGTCGCCACCTTCGCCAGCCTCTATTTCCTCGCCGCGCGGCTCGTCTTTCCGTCACAGCCCGAGGGGTTCGCCAATCTCGACACCCATTATTTCCGCGTCCGCCGCATCGTCCTCGCGCTGCTGCTGGTGCTGCTCGGCGCGCAGCTTGCCTTCTATCTGTCGCATCCGGTGCTCGTCGCCGCGTTCAAACACCCGCTGGTGTGGGGGCTGACCTTCATCCTCGCCGGGCTGATGGTCGCGGCGATGTGGGTCAAAAGCGTGCGCGCGAGCGTCGCCGTCCTGTCGCTGCTCGTCGCGCGCTATGTCATCGTCTATCTGTTGTAAGGAGAGCCGCCGATGCCCGAAGTCCTTGACCGCTTTCGCTCCTCGACCTCGGGCTGGCTGCGCGGTACCCTGCTCGGCTGGCTGATCTGGTTGATGCTGCTGGCGGGCGGCATATTGACGCTCTGGCGCCTGCTCGACAGCACGGCGCCGGGCTGGTTCATATACGCGCAAATATTGATGTATGTCGCGGCAATCGCGGTCGTCGTTCTATATGTGCGCAACCTGATGGTCACATACGAACTGACCGAGGACCGGCTGATCCTGCGCAAGGGCATTTTCGTGAAGAGCATCGACGAGATCGAACTCTACCGTGTGAAGAATGTCCGCATGGACTTCACCCTCGTCAACCAATGGGCCGGGATCGGCACCATCGGCCTCGATTCGAGCGACGAGACGACGCGCGACGGCCCGCTGGTGATCCCGCACGTCGAACGCGCCGCCGAGCGGCGCGAGGAACTGCGCCGTCTGGTCGACGCCGCGCGCCAGAAGCGCCGCGTCCGCGAACTCGACGTCGCGAGCGACCTGCTCTGACCTTGCCTTCTCTCCGGACGATCCTGCGCGCCGCCCCGGTGCTGCTCGTCGCCGTTTTGGCGGCCTGCGCGCCGGACGGATACAGCGAGGAGAAGAGCTATCCGCTGCCGATCGGCGAGCTGCGCGACCATCTGCTCAACCGCAACTATGTCCCCGGCAGTATCGAAGGCATGCCGGGCTGGCAGGTCGAAACAAAGCTCCTCGATGCCCGGATGATCGTCTGGCGCATCCACTTCGATGGAAAATGGGAATATAACTGCTTTACCCAGATGACGCCGGGCGATGCGGGCCGCGACGAGACGCTGGTCCGGACCCATTGCGTGACCCCCGCCAATGATCTCCCCGATACACCAACGAGGGAGCGGACGATCGGCCTGTCGAAAATGATCGACCGGATCCTGACGTCGGTGACCAATCCTTTCGAAAAGAAACCGGGGCCCGAAGGTAGAAGCCTCTAGCCAAGCGCGCGCTGTTCGTCCTATGTTCCACATATGGATATCGTTTCGTTGCTCGTTGCCCTTGTCGCTCTCATCCTCGGGGGGCTGATCGGCTGGCTGTTCGCCGGGCGGCAGGCGGGGGCGCTGAAGGCCGAGCGCGACGGGCTTTCGGAGCGCTTTAGGATTGCGGTGACCGATCTCGCGGCCGAGGCCGAGGCGCGCAAGGCCGCCGACCTGCAACTCGCTGGGCTGGTCAGCGAACAGCGCGCGCGCGATGTGGCGCATGATGCGCAGATCGCGCAATTGAAGGACGCGCAGGCCGCGCTCACCGCGCAGTTCCGCGAGGTCGGGCAGGCGATGCTCGATGGCGCGCAAAAGACGTTCCTCGAACGCGCCGACGCGCGCTTCAAGGAGAGCGAGGCGACCACGGGGCAGCGGCTGCAAGGGCTGCTCAACCCGGTCCACGAACGGCTCGAAAAATATGAGCAGGCGGTCGCCAAGGTCGAGGCGGAGCGCCAGAACGCCTTCGGCCTGCTCCACGGCCAGATCGAATCGATGCGCGCGGGCACCGAACGCGTGTCGAGCGAGGCCGCAAAACTGGTCAACGCGCTGCGCAACGCCCCCAAGGCGCGGGGGCGCTGGGGCGAACAGCAATTGCGCAACGTGCTCGAAAGCTGCGGCCTGTCCGAACATGCCGATTTTCAGACCGAGGTCAGCGTCACCGATGGCGACGGCGGAAGGTTGCGCCCCGACATCGTCGTGCGCGTGCCCGGCGGCCAGAATCTCGTCATCGATGCAAAGGTCTCGCTCAACGCCTATCAGGACGCCTTCGGCGCGGTCGACGAGGGTGAGAAGGCGCTGCATCTTGCCGCGCACGCCGCCGCGATGAAGGCGCATGTCAACACCCTCGGCGCCAAATCCTATTGGAACCAGTTCGACGACACCCCCGATTTCGTCGTGATGTTCGTCCCCGGCGAACATTTCCTTGCGGCGGCGCTCGATCAGGATCCGGCGCTGTGGGACTATGCGTTCGAGCGCAAGGTGCTGCTCGCGACCCCGACGAACCTGATCGCGATCGCGCGCACCGTCGCGGCGGTGTGGCGGCAGGAAAAGCTCGCCAACCAGGCGCGCGAGATCGCTGCGCTCGGCAAGGAGCTTTATGCGCGCATGTCGGTGATGGGCTCGCATATCGCCAAGGTCGGGCGGAATCTTGATCAGGCAACAGGTGCGTACAACAGCTTCGTCGGCAGCTTTGAATCGCAGGTGCTGACCCAGGCGCGGCGCTTCGAGGCGCTCGATATCGAGACGGGCGACAAGGAAATTCCGTCGCTGCCGGTCGCCGAACAATCGGCCCGCCCGCTCGCGAAACTGGCGAGCGCTCCGGCGGCGGTCAACGACGGCGAATAAGACGGCTTTCGCGCACCCACCTCAAATTCCGTTTGTGTCGAGCGAAGTCGAGACACCCCGAAGTAGAGCGCTGCAGATGGGTGTCTCGACTTCGCTCGACACAAACGGGGGTAGAGTTTGCGGTTCTAGATCACCCGCTTGAGCACCACCGTCCGCCCCTCGGCGCCGGTCAAAATCAGCGTGCCGTCGGATGGAAAGCTCAAACTCACCGGCCCGCGCATCAGATCGAAGAAGGCGTTCTCCTGCGTCGTGGCCGCGCCGGGACACGCCATTTCGGTCGCCATCAGCGGACCGGCGGTCAGTGTCTGTCCGTCGCGTTTATAACCGCCCGAAAAGCGGTTGCAGCCCGCGCTGCCGCTCAGCCTTGCTCCCTCGAACGCCAGCGATGTCGGCCGGTCGCCCGCGACCGCGACGCCGCCGATCGAGACGAAGGTCCAGCTTGTCCCCGCCAGCGCGGCCGGCGGCAGCACCCCACCGCCGCAGCCCTTCACCGTTTTGCCCTCGGCGGTCAGCGTCACCGTGTCGCGATAGCGCCGGTCGCTCATCCCGTCGCTGCATTCGCCATGGGTGATATCGACGGTCAGCCGCGGCGTGACATAGCGCTCGCCGTTGAAGCTCGGCCGCGCGCCGGGATTGGCGACGACAATCTTGGTGTCGCCGTAATCGCCGTCGTAGTTGAGCATGCCCGGCGTAATCTCGAGCGTCCAGCCGGGCTCGGTACCAAGCGCGAAATAGGCGGCGGCCGGCGGAGCGCCGGGTCCCTGCGGTGCCTCGGCGGCGGGCACGCAGGCGGTGAGAAGTAAAAGCGGGGCGAGGGCGGGCAGGGTGATCTTGGTCATGGGGACCTCCTGGACCGATCGGGCTGATCGACCGATGAATGAGAACCGCCCGCTATCGGTTTCGCCGCTGGTTCAATACCTCATAGGCCATGACCGCCGCCGCGACCGCGGCGTTCAAACTATCGGCCTTGCCGAGCATCGGCATTTTCACCCGCACGTCGGCGGCCGCGGCATAGTCCGCCGGCATCCCCTGCGATTCATTGCCGATCAGGATGAAGGTCGGCGCCGCATAGCGCACCGCCTGATAATCCTCCGCTCCGTCGAGCCAGGTCGCGACCAGCTGCCCGGGCCCACCACGCAGCCAGGGCAGGAACTCGTCCCACCGCGCCTGCACCAGTTGCTGGGTAAAGATCGCCCCCATGCTCGCGCGCACCGCCTCGACCGCATAGGGATCGGTGCTCTCGTCGAGCAGGATCAACCCGCCCGCGCCGACCGCGTCGCCGGTGCGCAGCATGGTGCCGAGATTGCCCGGATCGCGCAGCCGTTCGGCGACGAGCCAGATCGGCGCCGCGCCGCGGTCGATATCGGCCAGCGACGTCTTCGGCTCGGCGTAGATCGCGACGATCGCCTGCGGATTATCCTTGCCCGACAGTTTCGACAGGATCGCCGGCGTGGTGTCGACCACCTCGCCGCCGCCCGCCAGCGTCGCATCGATCAGCGCCTGCGCCAGCGGATGCGCCGCACCCTCGGGGCCGAGGAACAGCCAAAGCGGCAGGATTCCGGCGTCGCGCGCCTCGGTCGCGATGCGCAGCCCTTCGGCGAGGAACAATCCTTCGGCACGGCGATGGCGCTTTTCGCGCAGCAGCCGCATCCGCTTGACCAGCGGATTGGACAGGCTTTCTATGCTGGAACGGCGGCCCGCTTGGGTCATGCCGTCAATCCTCGCCGAAGCTGTCCTTGACCAGCCCGACGAGCTTGAGCAGCGCCGCGTCGGCGCCGTCGCCGCTGGTGTGGATGGTGATCGAATCGCCCTTGGCGGCGCCCAGCATCATCAGCCCCATGATCGAGGTGCCGTTGACGCGGCTGCCGCCCTTTTCGACCTCGACCGACACGGTCTCGGGCAGGCGGCTGACGAAGGTGACGAACTTGGCGCTGGCGCGCGCGTGCAGACCGCGCTGGTTGGTGATTTCGACCGTCTCGCTGTTTTCGTTCATGAACCAACCCCCAGCATTTCGGATGCGACGGAGATATATTTCTGGCCCGCCTCTTTTGCGGCGATCACCGCCGGGCGGATGTCCATGGTCTTGCGCGCGCTTTCCAGCCGGATCAGCATCGGCAGGTTGACCCCGGCGATCACTTCGGTGCGTCCGGGCTCGAGCAGGCTGATCGCGAGGTTCGACGGGGTGCCGCCGAACAGGTCGGTCAGCATGATGACGCCGCGGCCCTCGTCAACCTTGCGGATCGCGTCGGCGATTTCCTTGCGCCGCATCTCCATATTGTCGTTGGGACCGATGCACACGGTGGCGATCGCGCGCTGCGGGCCGACGACATGCTCCATCGCGGTCACCATTTCCTCGGCGAGCCGGCCATGGGTCACGAGGACCATCCCGAGCAGCGGCAATGCTTTGTCAGTGGGCATGAAGTGCGAGACCCTTATGCTTGTTTGCCGCCGGACGCGGGAGATGCGGACGGGGGCTTGCCCTCAAGCCCATCTTGCGGGGCGGAGTCAAGGTTGCGGTGGGTGACCGTCGGCGCATGACCCGCCGACCGTAGCGTCTGGGCAACACGTTCGGCGACATGGACCGATCGGTGGCGCCCTCCGGTGCAACCGAAGGCGATGGTGACATAGCTTTTGCCCTCGGCGCGGTAGCGCGGCAGCAGCGCCAGCAACAGTGCCTCGATCTGGCCGACGGTCGCCTCATAGGCGGGATCGGCCATGACATAAGCGGCGACATCGGCGTCGAGTCCCGTACCGGGTTTCAGTTTCGGGTCCCAATGCGGGTTGCGCAGATAGCGCATGTCGAACACCAGGTCGGCGTTGCGCGGCAATCCGCGCGCGAAGCCGAAGCTCAGCACGCTCAGCACCGGCTCATCCTCGCCGCTGTCGCCGAAACGCTGGCGGATTTCCTGTTGCAGGTCGTTGCTGCTGTAATTGGTGGTGTCGACGACATGCTCGGCCCAGCGGCGCAGCGGCTCCATCATCTCGCGTTCGCGCGCGATGCCGTCGGCGGCGGGGCGGTCCTCGGCCATCGGGTGGCGGCGGCGCGTCTCCGAAAAACGGCGTTCGAGTTCGGCCCCGGCGCAATCGAGGAACAAAGTGTCGATGTCGCGCCCGCCCGCTTCGCGGAGTTGCTTCATCCGTTTGACCAGCGGCGCGGGTTTGAACCCGCGGCTGCGGCTGTCGATGCCGACCGCGAGCGGACGGCCTTCACGGCCTTGCCCGGCAGGGGCGTCGAGCAGCGCGTCGAGCAGCGCGACGGGCAGGTTGTCGACGACCTCCCAGCCGAGGTCCTCGAGCACTTTCAGCACCGTCGACTTGCCCGCCCCAGACAGGCCGGTGACGAGCAACAGGCGCGGGTCGCGCGTCTCCTTCATGCCCCGACCCCCAGCCGGTCAAGCGCCATCAGGATCTTGATCGGTGCCGATGCCTCGAATCCCGAAATCAGCACTGCGGGCAATTCGACCCCCGCGACGACCTCGACCTGGTTCGCGGGCGGCATCCGCTCGGGCCGTTCGGACAGGCGCACCGCGATCGCGAGCGGAACCGGGCCGGTGAAGGGCTGCTCGACGATGCCGATGCCGCGCACCTCCAGCTTGCCGGCGAGGATCGCGGGCGGGCGGCACCACAGGCGGCCGCGGTCGAACCAGATGTCGCAGCGGTCGTCGGCGACCAGCCGCGCGCCGCGATCGATCAGCCGCAGCGCGAGGTCGGACTTGCCCTGTCCCGAATGGCCGAGGATCAAAATGCCGCGACTCCCCGCCGCGACGCAACTCGCGTGGATATTGACGATCTGGGGAGCGGTCCGGCGCGGCAACATGGGGCGCAGGCTTACCGGCGTGTCAGCGGCGGGGCAAGGCGATTGGGTCGGGGCTTACGCCGCGTCGTCGTTGCCCTCGGCGGCGGGAAGGGTGATCAGCAGGCTCGCGCCCGGCTGGCCGTCGTCGCGGTCGCGCGCGGCGATATGTCCGCTATGCCCCTCGACGATCGTCCGCGCGATCGCGAGGCCCAGTCCGCTGTGGCGCCCGAACGCCTCGCCGTCGGGGCGCTCGCTGTGGAACCGGCGGAAAATGGCCTCGCGCTGTGACGGTTCGATGCCCGGGCCGTCGTCGTCGACCCCGATATGGACGTCGTTGCCCAGCCGCGTCGCGCGCACGCAGACGAGGCCGCCGGGGGGCGAAAAGCTGATCGCATTGTCGATGACATTGTCGATCACGCGCTCGAGCCGATGGCCGTCGCCCATCACCAGCGTCGCGCCCTTGCGCGGGCGGGCGAAGGCGATGCGCGGATGCGGCAGGTCGGTGCCCTCCGCCCTGGCCGCCCGCGACGCGAGCATCGATTCGATCATCAGCCCCAGGTCGATCGGTTCGAAATTGGTGCGCGACAATTGCGCATCGATGCGGCTCGCGTCGCTGATGTCGGTGACCAGCCGGTCGAGCCGCCGGACATCCTCGTCGGCGATTGCTAGAAGCTGGGCGCGTTGCTCGTCGGTCTGGACGCGCCGCAGCCCCTCGACCGCCGAGCGTACCGAGGCGATCGGGTTCTTGAGCTCGTGCGTCACGTCGGCGGCGAAATGCTCGCCGGCGTCGATGCGTTCGCGCAGCGCCTGCGTCATGTCGCTCAGCGCGCGCGCCAGCGTCCCGATCTCGTCGCGGCGGCTCGGCAGGCGCGGCACTACGACCTCGCGCGCGCGGCCCAGGCGAACGCGGACCGCGGCGCGCGCGAGCTTGCGCAGCGGGCGGACGATCGTGCGCGCGAGGAAGAGCGAGAGCAGGATCGAGGTCATCAGCACCAGCGCGACCACGACTGCGAGCCGGAAACGTTCGGCGCGCACGGTGCGCGTGATGTCGCGCGCGTTCAACGTCATCAGCATGACCTGCGGGGTGTCGAGGTCGACGATCCGCGTCGCGCTGAGCAAGGGCGTGCGTTCGGGGGCGTAGCGGAAGCGGGTGGTGGCCTGGCCGCTTCGTATCGTCTCGACGACCTCGGGCCAGGATGGGCCACGGTCGGTCGCGGGTTCTTCGAAATCGGGATAATTGGGTGCACCGACGATCCAGTCGATGCCGCGGTCCATCGCGCGCGCGGCGTCGCGTTTCCATGGCTGCAGGTCGGGATCGCGCAGCGTATAGGTCGGCGGACCATGATCAAAACTGTCGTCGAGCCGGTCGCCGCCGCGCGCATAGAAGCGCAGCCGCGATTCGGTCGCACGCGTGAATTCGTCGATCAGGTGCCGGCGCTGGTCGGGGCGTGCCGCCTCCAGCGCCTCGTCGAGCATCGCGAGCTGCTCCTTCATCACCTCGATTCGCGTATCGACCAGCCGGCTGCGATAGGTGTCGAGATAGAAGAAGCCGCCCGCGAGCAGCGCGATCGCGACGATATTGACCGCCAGGATGCGCGTCGTCAGCGACCAGCGCGCCGACCAGACGAGCGGCTGGTCCTCGGCGTCGCGCGCGGGATCAGCTTTCGTCGGCAAACCGGTATCCCGCGCCGTAAAGCGTCGCGATCGCGTCGAACTCGGGGTCGACCTCGCGGAACTTGCGCCGCAGCCTTTTGATGTGGCTGTCGATCGTGCGGTCATCGATATAGACATCGTCCTGATAGGCGGCGTCCATCAACTGGTTGCGGCTGCGCACGATGCCGGGGCGGGCCGCCAGCGTTTCGAGGATCAAAAATTCGGTGACGGTCAGCGTCACGTCCTTGCCGTCCCATTCGACCTTGTGGCGCGCCGGGTCCATGCGCAGGCGGCCGCGGGTGATCGGGTCGGCGACGGGCTCGTCCTCGTCGCCCGGCGCGTTCTTGTTGAGCTCGACGCGGCGCAGGATGGCGCGGATGCGCGCGATCACCAGCCGCTGCGAGAAGGGCTTGGCGATATAGTCGTCGGCGCCCATCGCGAGGCCGAGCGCCTCGTCGATCTCGTCGTCCTTGCTGGTCAGGAAGATGACGGGCAGCTGGCTCTTTTCGCGCAGCCGGCGCAGCAGTTCGAGTCCGTCCATGCGCGGCATCTTGACGTCGAAGACGGCGAGGTCGGGTGGATTGTCGATCAGCGGCTTCAGCGCCGCCTCGCCGTCCGAATAGACGCGCGTGACAAAACCCTCGGCCTGCAGCGCGATCGACAGGGATTGCAGGATGTTGCGGTCGTCGTCGACCAGCGCGATGGTTGCCGTCATGCTCTTTCCATATGGGCGGGCGTCCCGGCAACTAGCCGATCCGTGGCCTGGCCACAACCGCGGCGGCGGCGCTCGGGTTCCGTAACGGCACCGGCATGGCGGCGCCGCCGATACCCAGCTTTAATCTTTTGACCTCATCCTTCATCCTCGCTAACGCGGCCGGGAATTTACGGAATCGGCGTCACGTCGGCACCCATGAAAATGCGGGCCTCCCCTTATGCTCGGCAGGCCTTGCATACCTATGCAGTGGGGCTGCGGCGCGGTTGGGAAAGGCAAGAACATGACGAAGATCATCATCGGCAATGGCGCCGTTGAAACGCAGGCCGCGGTTGCCGAAAACTGGGGCACGTCGGCGCTGATCGAGGATGCCATCCGTCATGGCGAAGGCCTGCTCGCCAAGGACGGCCCGCTGGTCGTCGCCACCGGCAAGCACACCGGGCGCAGCGCCAAGGACAAGTTCATCGTCCAGGACGACGAAACGCGCGACACCATCTGGTGGGGCAAGACCAATGTGCCGATGACCCCCGATCATTTCGCGGCGCTCAAGGCCGATTTCTTCGCGCATCTCGCCGATCGTCCCCGCCTGTTCCGCCAGCAGCTGTTCGGCGGTTCGCAGCCCGAACATCGCGTCGCGGTCCAGGTCGTCACCGAATTCGCCTGGCACAGCCAGTTCATCCGCACCCTGCTCGTCCGCCCGACCGCCGACGAACTGGCGGCCTTCGCGAGCGAATATACGATCATCGACCTGCCGAGCTTCCGCGCCGATCCGGCGAAGCATGGCACGCGCACGGAAACCGTCGTCGCGGTCAATTTCTCCGAAAAGCTCGTGCTGATCGGCGGCACGGCGTACGCCGGCGAGATGAAGAAGTCGGTGTTCGGCATCCTCAACTATCTGCTCCCGGTGAAGGGCGTGATGCCGATGCATTGTTCGGCGAACATCGGTCCGAACGGCGACACCGCGGTCTTCTTCGGCCTCAGCGGTACCGGCAAGACGACGCTGTCGGCCGACGCTTCGCGCACGCTGATCGGCGACGACGAGCATGGCTGGTCGGACACGGCGGTCTTCAACTTCGAGGGCGGCTGCTATGCCAAGATGATCCGCCTCTCGCCCGAGGCCGAGCCCGAGATTTTCGCGACCACCAAGCGCTTCGGCACGGTGCTCGAAAATGTCGTGATGGACCCCGCGACGCGTGAACTCGACTTCGACGATGCGACCCTCGCCGAAAACAGCCGCGGCAGCTACCCGATCGATTTCATTCCGAACACCTCGGAAAAGAACATGGGTCCGGTGCCGCAGACGGTCATCATGCTGACCGCCGACGCTTATGGCGTGTTGCCCCCGATCGCGAAGCTGACCCCCGACCAGGCGATGTATCACTTCCTCTCGGGCTATACCGCGCGCGTTGCCGGCACCGAAATCGGCGTGACCGAGCCCGAGGCGACCTTCTCGACCTGCTTCGGCGCGCCCTTCATGCCGCGCCACCCGTCGGTTTACGGCAATCTGCTCAAGGAACGCATCGCCAAGGGCGGCGTTCAGTGCTGGCTCGTCAACACCGGCTGGACCGGTGGCATGGCGACGATGGACGGCATCAAGCGCATGCCGATCAAGGCGACCCGCGCGCTGCTCAACGCCGCGCTCGATGGCAGCCTGAACGATGTCGAGTTCCGCAAGGACCCCAATTTCGGCTTCATGGTTCCGGTTGCGGTTCCGGGCGTCGATTCGGGTCTGCTCGATCCGCGCGAGGCGTGGGCAGACAAGGCGGCCTATGACCGCACGGCGCAAACGCTCGTCGGCCAGTTCATCGACAATTTCGCGCAATTTGCCGAGCATGTCGACGAAGGCGTCCGTCAGGCCGCACCGCAGGCGGCTGTCGCAGCCTAATTGACCCGGAAACTTCCGGGTGCTCATTCACCCGGAAGGACCGGACCGATGACCACCGACTATAAGCCGCGCCTTTTCGTGCGCGACGAAGACATACACGCGCTCGGCGAGGGGCTGCTCGCCTGCGCGCTGCCGCGCACCGCCTGGACGCACGAGGCGCATCTGGGCGCCTGCCTGTGGCTGCTGACCGAACGCCCCGAGATCGACATCGACGCCGAGATCGCCGGCATCATCCGCCGCTTCAACACCAGCGTCGGCGGCGTCAACGACGACACGCAGGGCTATCACGACAGCATCACCCGCGCCTATGTCGCGGGGGCACGGCTGTTCCTGTCGGAGACGGCGGAGACGGGACTGACGGCGCGCGTCAACGCGCTGCTGCTTTCGCCGATGGGCGCGCGCGACTGGCCGCTGCGCTTCTACAGCCGCGACCTGCTCTTTTCGGTGCCTGCGCGGCGGGGATATGTCACACCGGACCTCGCGTCGCTTCCTTCGGCGTGATAGCGTCGCACCGGCTTTGCCAAATAGGAGCGCATGACATGAGCATCTTGGACAATATTCTCGGCCAGATTTCAGGCAACGACACGGTGACCAACCTTGCGGCGAAGGTCGGCCTGTCCCCCGAGCATGTCGAATCGGCGATCGCGGCGCTCGCCAAGCAGCACCCGATGCAGGGCGACACCGCCGAGGGTGCCGCTGCAGCAACCGGCTTGCCGCTCGAAAAACTGCAGGAAATCGTCGGCCATATCGGCGGTGAAGGTTCGCTCGGCCGTTTCGCGACGATGCTCCAGCAGGACGGCGCTTCGGGCATCCTCGGCGCTCTCGACCGCGACGGCGACGGCAACCCGCTCAACGACCTCGGCGGCATCGCGGGGTCGCTGTTCGGGAAGAAATAAGGGTGCGCGCCGGGGTTAGAGGGCTATCCCCGGCGTCCAGCCGCTCGCCGCGAGAAAGGCGGCCGGGTCCTTCATCTCGATGATCTCGCGCAGCGCCGCCGCTTTGTCGGGCGCGCGGTTGTAATAGCTTTTGACGATTCGATAACCGACCCAATAGCCAAGGTCGCCGGGCCAGCCATCGCTGCCTTGCTTGTTATAGAGCCAGCGCGACCCGATGGCTTTCTCGTCCTTCTCGGCAAGGAAGGCGGTCTCCAATGCCTTCTCGCGCCCCTTGGCCCATTGGTGAAGCAGCGGATAGCCGACCGAACCGGACATCAGCTCGCCGACGAATTCGGCGACCCCTTCGCCCAGCGCTGCCCGCAACACCTTTTCTTCGGGGTCCTCGACTTGCGCAAGAGGTTGCTGCGCATGGACATATTCATGCGCAATGACGTGGACAAAGCGGTCTTCGTCGTCGGCTTCGATGAATGTTGCGGCACACAGGGCTTCCAGCCCGATGTAGAGGCCGTTGGCGTTCGCGGTCCCGGCGGTCGATGCGCGGCCGATCGCGATGGTGATGGGCGGAAACTTCGCTTGCGGATAAAGCGCGGCGAGCCTGTCGGTTGCGGCGATGAGGCGCGGGCGGACGCCGCCGAGCTTCGCCGCGCAGCCGCGCGCGTCGTCGAAGACCTGTCGCTTGTCGCGCAACGCCGTCGCCAGCCGCTCGGGGGTGATCCGGCGCAGCGTCATAAACTCGGCCAACCCCGGCGTCGGCTCGGCAAGGTAGCGGGCCGCAAGCAGATCGGGCTGCCCGGCGATCGCGGGATCGTCGTAAAGCGCGAAAAAGCGCTCGACGTCCGATGTGATAATCGCGACCCGCGGCGGCGGGGCATCGGCGGCCTGTGCCGCGCCCGCCAGCAGTAGCGCCGCCAGGGCGGCGGCCGTCCGGCGCATCAGCCTTTCGCCCCCGCCACATATTCCGCGACATTCTGCGCCAGCACGTCGAGCGGCACATTGCCGCCTTTGACCACGACATCGTCGAAATCGCGCAGGTCGTATTTCGCACCGAGCGCCTTTTGCGCCAGCCCGCGCTGGCGCACGATCTCGCTATGCCCGACCTTGTAGCCGCAAGCCTGCCCGGCCCAGCTGCAATAGCGATCGACCTCGCTCGATACTTCGAGCGGGTTCGAGCCATTCTCCTTGACGAAAAACTCGACCCCCTGCTCGCGTGTCCAGCGCTTGGCGTGCAGCCCGGTATCGACGACGAGGCGGCAGGCGCGGAAGGCGAGCGACTGGAGATAGCCGAGCCGCCCGACCTCGAAATCGTCGTAGAGGCCGAGTTCGTCGGCGAGCTGTTCGGCGTAGAGCGCCCAGCCTTCGCTATAGGCGTTGAACGCCAGCATCGTGCGGATCAGCGGCATCTGATTGGCATATTCGCCCTGCCAGGCGTGGCCGGGGATCGCTTCGTGCATCGCGAGGTCGGGCAGCGAATATTTGCTGTGCAACTCGGTGGTGCGCAGATTGATCCAGAATTTCCCCGGGATCGTGCCGTCGATCGACCCCGCGCCGCCATAGGCTGCCGGTGCCCCCGGCTCCTCGGCGAGCGGCAGTCGCTTGACCTCGACATTGCCCTTCACCAGCGTGCGGAAGGCACGCGGCAGTTCGGCGCGGATCTTGCCGAGCCAGGTCTGGATATAGGCGACGATCTCGGCGCGGCCCGCGTCATTGTCGGGGAATTTATATTTGGGGTCCTTGGCGAGCGCGTTCATGCGGTCGCCGACCGAGCCTTGCGTATAGCCGATCTTGCGCAGGATCGGGTCCATCTGACCGTGCAGCGCGGCGAGCTCGTCGCGGCCCATCGCGTGAACCTCGTCGGGGGTCATCCGCGTCGTGGTGCTGGCGCGCAGGCCCCAGGCATACCATTCGTCGCCGCCCGGCCGCGCCCACATTCCCGCATCCATCGTCGCCTTGGGCCGCTGCGCCTTCATCTCGGCCAGCTGGCGTTCGAGCGCTGCGGCGACGGGGCCGGTGACGATCGCCTGCGCCCGACCCGCCCAGTCGCCTGCGATCTTCGCATCGCGGGTGCGGGTGGCGAGGCTGTCGACCATGCCGCCGCCCGCCTTGGCATCAGCAAGGCTCGCCTCCATCTGCTTGACCGCCTTGTCGATCAGGAAGGCGGGGGCAATCATTCCCTGGCCGCCAGCCGATTTCAGCCGCTCGGTCTCGCCATCGAGCACGCCCTGAAAGGCGTTCAGGCGTGACAGATAGGCCTCGGCATCGGCGGCGGTCTTCACCGGATGGTCGCTGTCGAGGAATTTGGGAACGTCGAGATAGGCACCGACATTCTGGATCACGACATAGGGGGTGTTGCGCCAGCCGCCGACCGCGACGTCGCCATAGGGCAGGGCAAAGCCGTCGAGCGCGACGCTGTACGCGCTGTCGACAACCGCCAGGCTGGTGCGTGTCTTATGGTCGAGGCCCGCCTTGTCGAAAGCGCGGACACGCGCGAGGTCGGCCTTCAGCGTCTCGGTGAGCGCCTTTACCCCCGTCGGCGAGCGGTCGCCGAGCTTGCCGCGTTCGGCGGCGCGCGCGCCGGTGTCGATGCCGAGCGAGGTCGCGCCCTCGGGCGACTGCGCGAGCAGATTGTCCGCGATCGAGGTCAGCAGCGCGTCCGCCGCGCTCGGGCGCGGGCCGGTGATGATCGTTTCGGCGACGGCGGAACCGGCAACGGCGAAGCTCGCGGTACCGGCACCGAGCGCGGCGAGCGTGTGGCGGCGGCTGACGGGGGTGGAAAGACTGTCGTGCACTTGGCGGCTCCCTGCGACTTTGTTTCTTCTGAAACCTGTCTAGGCGGCGCCGCGCGGGGGTCAACGAAAAGGGGCCGGGAAAGCCGTTGGCTCACCCGACCCCCGTCGAAAACTATGGTGCGTTTGTCAGTCGGTGAGGTCGGCGGGCACGGTGCCGCCGTTCGCGGCGAGTTCGCGCATGACCGCCTTGATCAGCCAGATGTTCATTTCGGCGCTGCCGTCGAGCGCGCCGGTATAGCCAAGCTCGGTCGCCAGTTCCTTGCGGTTGGCCAGGCTCGGATCGAGGTCGAGCAGCTTCATCAAATCGACGATCGAGGTGCGCCAGTTGAGATCCTGTCCGGCGTTGGCGGCCTGCGCGGTCAGGATCGCGACGACATCGACGTCGCTGATCGCCGCGGGGGCGGCAGGGACGGGCTGCGGCGCCGCGGGGGCGCTGGTGGTTGCGGCGACGGGGGGAGCAGGCACGGCGGCCTCCGCCTTCTTGCCGAAAATCGCGTCTTTGATCGAACTGAAAATACCCATGATTATGCTCCCACTTGTGGCGGCGATGCGGACCCCGGGGGCGGAGTCGCACGGCCGCAGGTTAAGCTTGGCCACAGCGAAATGACAGCCGAATGAACGGCTCGTCCTCCGCCCGCGCGCTGCTATGATAATGCGCGGGCGGGCAGTTCGATCCCGCGCCGCTATGGGAGCATAAAACCATGAATCTGACCGATATCCTCGCCCAGGCCGGCGGCATCGAATCGATGGCGAAAGAATTGGGCGTCCCGCCCGGACTCGCGAAACAGGGCGCGGAGGCGCTGCTCCCGGCGATCCTCGGCGGTTTCAAGAAACAGGCGCAGGGCGGCGGCGGGATTGAAGGTCTCGGTGGGCTGCTCGCCGGCCTTGGCGGTGGAGGCCTGCTCGACGCGGTGCTCGCGCCGCAGGCGACCCCGGTCGAACAGGGCAATGACGTGCTCGGCCAGATCTTCGGGTCGAAGGATGTCAGCCGCTCGGTCGCGGGCGACGCGGCGGCGAAGACCGGCATCGACGCGGGCACGCTCAAAAAGATGCTGCCGATCCTCGCGATGCTCGTCGCGGGTTATATGGCGAAGCAGAGCGGCAACGAAGGCGGTGGCGGGCTGACGGGCGGTTTGGGCGGCATGCTCGGCAATGTGCTGGGTGGCGCATTGGGTGGTGGCGCGGCGCCTGCCTCGGGTAGCAGCGGCGGCGCGTTGGGCGGGCTTGGCAGCCTGCTCGACCTCGATGGCGACGGCAACCCGCTCGACGACATCATCGGCATGGCCGGCAAGCTCAGGGGCTAAAGCTCAAGCCCTCTCCCCTTCAGGGGAGGGGCTCAAGGCTCACGCCGCCATCAGGCGCAGTTCCTGACGAAAGTCCTCGTCCACCCCGATGCGGCTTCGCATCGGGGTGACGGCGCCATCGCTGTCGCCGTCCCCTTCCTCGAACAGTGCACACGCGGATTCGCCGCCGCGCGCCAGGCTATAGCGCTGGGCGATCTGGCCGGTCGGCCGGAAGCCGAGCTTGCGCAGCACCGCGCCCGACGCCGGATTGTCGGTGAAGTGGCCGGCGGTCAGCCGGGGCAGGTTCATCGCGCGCGCGATGCGGATCAACTGGCGCCCCGCCTCGGTTGCGAAACCCAGCCCCCAATAGGGGCGGGCGATCCAGTAACCCATTTCCAGCGTGCCGTCTGGCGCGGGCGAAATGCCGCAGCCGCCGACGAGGCGCGGCGACCCGCCCGTGCGGTTGAAGATCAGGAAACGCGGCTCGGCAGGGTTGATCGGCTTGGCAAGGAATTCCATCGCCTGTTCCTCGCGGTACGGCCAGGGCGCGGTGGCGAGGTTGCGGACCACGCCTTCCTCGCCGATCGCCTTGGCGAGCGCCGGGGCATCTTCCTGCCAGCCGGGCCGCAGCAATAATCTTTCGGTTCTTGCGAACATCGTCTTCACTCCCATTTGCCTGTCGCCCTGGCGCCAGATGGTGACGCTTTGACGACAGGCGATGAAGAGGGAGATGATCGGCCCGATTTTCGCGCCCGTTCGCCGATGGTGGCGCCATGCGCCGGAAAACGGGCAAGAAAAAAGGGAGACCGGGGGTGACCCGTCTCCCTCTTTTCGAACTTTGTTTCCGCTGGCGCGGAAAGGACCGTTCCGGGTCATCCCTTGGTGGACGACCCTGGAAGAGCGTCCTTATTCGGCGGCTTCCGCCATGGCGTCGACCGACACATATTTGCGGCCAAGCTTGCCATCATGGAATCGGACATGGCCTTCGGCGGTCGCGAACAGGGTGTGATCCTTGCCCATACCGACGTTGACGCCCGGATAGACGCGGGTACCGCGCTGACGCACGATGATGTTGCCGCCGATCACTTCCTGACCGCCGAACTTCTTCACGCCAAGGCGGCGGCCGGCTGAGTCGCGACCGTTGCGCGATGAACCGCCTGCTTTTTTATGTGCCATGACTGATGCTCCTTAGTTCGTTCGAGAGGCCGAGCCGCGTTGCCGCGCTCAGGCGTCCTTCTTGGGGGCTGCCTTCTTGGCAGCGGGCTTCTTGGCGGGCGCTTCGGCAGCGGCTTCGGCCTTCGGGGCAGCAGCCTTCTTGGGCGCGGCGTCCTTCGCGGGAGCAGCCTCTTCCTTCGGAGCGGCTTCCTTCTTCGGCGCGGCCTTCTTGGCTTCGCCGACGGCGAGGATGCGCAGCAGCGTCAGCGACTGACGGTGGCCGTTGCGGCGACGGTAGTTGTGCCGGCGGCGCTTCTTGAAGACGATGACCTTTTCGCCGCGCGTCTGGGCGATGATCTCGGCCGAAACGACGAGGCCGTCGGCGCTCTTCACTTCGCCGCCGTCACCGGCCAGCAGGATGTCGCCGAGCGACACGGTGTCGCCAGCTTCACCGGCGATCTTCTCGACGGCGATTTTGTCTCCGGCGGCGACGCGATACTGCTTGCCGCCCGTGCGCACGATTGCGAACATGGTCTTCCATCCAATCAAAAAACTAAATCACCCGCGCACCAGTCCCCTGCCAAGGCAGGCGATTTTTCCGGCATGCGGGAAAGTCAGGCCCACTAACGAGCCAAGCCCGAGCTGTCAACCGCATATTACCGTGCTTTTTGCGCGTTTTTCTCGCTATCGCGAGAATCGGCGCCGGCCCGCTCCCCCACCCGGCCTCCCATAGGCTACTATCGTCGGGGAGGCCGGGTGGGGGAGCAGGCCGGTGCGTCAGCCGGGGAGAATATGACTCGCCGATTCGCCCCTTGCCGCCCGGCGCCCGCCCCCATATCAGGGGCGGCGATGAAGCGCTTCCTTCTTTTGCTCTCGATCGCCGCGGCGCCGCTGGCCTTGTCGGCCTGCGCCGCGGCGCAGGCGCCCGCCGCCCCGTCGCTCGCCAAGCGCGCGGTCGAGGGACGGCTCAACGTCGCGCCGACCCCTGTCGTGGTGCCGCCGCCGGGTCCCTTGCCCGCCGATCTCGCCGGCCGCCTCGCGCGCTGGGAATCGGATGGCGCCGCCGGACAGCAGGCCTTCGCCGCCGAACGCGATGCCACGGCGCAGCTGGTCAATGCCGCCGCGGGGGCCGCGGTGGCGAGCGAGCGCTGGGTCGTTGCCGAACAGGCGATCTCGCGCCTCACCGCCGCGCGCGCGCCGATCACCGGCGCGCTCGCCGACATCGAACGCCTCTATATCGAGCGCAGCATCGACGAGGCGATCGACGGCCTGCCCGACATCTATGCCCTGCGCGACCGGTTGTCGGAGCAGGTGTCGGCGCAGGATGCGGTGATCGAGGCGCTGAACGCACAGCTGCCGGGGGAATAGGCGAACAATCCTCCCCATGGCTGCGCCACAGGGAGGATCGCTCCTCAATTCAAGCCATGCTTCTTCAGCGCATGGCGGATCTGGTCGTAGCTCAGCCCCAGCGCCTCGGCGGCGATCTTCTGGTTGAAGCGGCAGCGCGCCATCGTGTCGGACAATATCTGCTTTTCATAGGCGTCGACCGCCGCGCGCAAATCGCTGACCGTGCCCGACGGCGGCGCGGACGGGGCGGCGACCGCTTCGGTTCCCGACGTTGGCGCGGCCGAGTCGGCTTTCGCCGCGACCTTGCGCACCGCCGGCTGCCAGGGGCTCGCGAAGGGATCGAAGCTCAAGGCGTCGACCGGCTTTTCGGGGTCCGCCCAGCGATAGATGGCGCGCTCGATCACGTTGCGCAGTTCGCGGACATTGCCTGGCCAGTCGTGTCCCTCCATCGCGGCAAGCGCGCGCGGACCAAAGCCCGGCCATTCGTCCCAGCCGAGCACCGCCGCCATCCGCTGTCCGAAATAGGTCGCAAGCACCTCGATATCGCCTTCGCGCGCGCGCAGCGGGGGCAGGGTGATGACCTCGAACGACAGCCGGTCGAGCAAATCGGCGCGGAACCGATTGTCGTCGACCAGTGCCGGCAGATGTTCGTTGGTCGCCGCGACGATGCGCACGTCGACACGAAGCGGGCGCGACGATCCGACACGCGTCACCTCGCCATATTCGACCGCGCGCAGCAACCGTTCCTGCGCGCCCATCGACAAGGTGGCGAGTTCGTCGAGAAACAGCGTGCCGCCGTCGGCTTCCTCGAAGCGTCCGGCGCGGGTGCGCGTCGCGCCGGTGAAGGCGCCCGCCTCGTGCCCGAACAACTCCGATTCGATCAGCGTCTCGGGCATCGCGGCGCAGTTCATGATCACATAGGGCTTGTCCCACCGCGTCGACAGGCGGTGGAGGCGTTCGGCGATCAGTTCCTTGCCGGTACCGCGCTCGCCGATCACCAGCACCGGGCGGTCGAGCGACGCGGCGAGGCTGGCGCGCTCGACCGAGTCCTGAAAGGCCGCCGACTGGCCGATGAATTGGCTTTCGCGTTCCATTCCCAATGATTGGCAAAATTTCCCGCTGATTGGCAAGTCAAATCGGCGCGAAAGGGCATTTCAGTGTGAAGTTGGGCTGTTTTGCGCCCTTCGCCGCAATTGGCACGCTCTCTGCATTACATCATACGAACCGGCGCAACTCGCACCGGTGCAGCGAAAAAGGGACTGACGATCATGAAGCCGATTTTTGCCCAAACCGCCACCTTCGCGCTCAGCGCGCTCGGCGCTCTGGCGATCCTCGTCGGCGTGATCGACCAGCCCCAAGTCGCCTTCGGCATCGCCGCTTCCCCGGGCGGGATGGCGATCGCGGCCGCTGCAGCAACCCCGGCGGTCAGCCAGATGGCTTGACCGGCACTGGTGCCGGGGCACTCTCCCCCCTTGCCCCGCCCCGGCACCAGCATTTTTAAACACGCAAGACGTTTCGATCAGGAGTTTAGTCACATGGGTATTTTTTCACGCACCCGCGACATCATCGCCGCCAACGTCACCGACCTGCTCGACCGCGCGGAGGATCCCGAAAAGATGATCCGCCAGATCATCTTCGAGATGAACGAGACGCTCGTCGAAGTCCGCGCTTCCGCCGCCCGCACCATCGCGGATCAAAAGGAAATGCGCCGCCACATCACCAAGCTCGAAAGCCTGCAGGACAGCTGGAAGGAAAAGGCCGAACTCGCGCTGTCGAAGGACCGCGAAGACCTCGCCACCGCCGCGCTCGTCGAAAAGCAGAAGGCCGGCGACATGGCCGAGCGGCTGAAGAGCGAAATTTCGGTACTCGACGACGCGCTCAAGGGTTATGAGAACGACATCGCCAAGCTGCAGAAGAAGCTCAGCGAAGCGCGTGCGCGCCAGTCGAACGTCTCGACCCGCCTCGAAAGCGCCGAGAATCGCTACAAGCTGCGCGAGATGACCAACGGCGACCGGGTCGAAGACGCCTTCTCGCGCTTCGAAATCCTCGAACGCCGCGTCGACGAGGCCGAAGGCCGTGCCGATGCGCTGGGTCTCGGCTACAAGAAGTCGCTCGACGAAGAGATCGCCGAACTCCAGGCCGCCGACAAGGTCGCCGACGAGCTCGCCGCGCTCAAGGCGGCCCAGGCCAGCAAGAACTAAGGAGCCGGA
Source organism: Sphingopyxis sp. EU05-FHT14B03 (assembly GCF_058790875.1). Lineage (NCBI taxonomy): Bacteria > Pseudomonadati > Pseudomonadota > Alphaproteobacteria > Sphingomonadales > Sphingopyxidaceae > Sphingopyxis > Sphingopyxis sp. EU05-FHT14B03. The sequence goes on along the minus strand of NZ_JBYTDC010000003.1, from coordinate 514,953 downwards.
CCGATGGAAGAAGTGATTATCGTCCCGATCGTCATCGGCACTCTCTTCCTCGGTCTGCCCTGGCTGATCCTCCACTATGTGACCAAGTGGAAACAGGCCAAGACGCTGACCGGAGAAGATGAGCAGCTGCTCGACGAACTCTACGACACCGCCCGCCGGCTCGAAAACCGGCTCCACACCGTCGAACGCATCATCAGCGCCGACCATCCCGATTTCCGCCCCGCGGTTCGCAGCGATGAAGATCTGGCGCAACTCGAAAACCCGACCAGGAGGAACTGAGATGTCTGCCAGCCGCACCAAATTCTACCTCGACAAGCAGAACGCCAAATGGAGCGGTGTGTGTTCGGGGATCGCCGATTACAGCGGGATCGATGTCCTCTGGGTCCGCGTCGGTGCCGTCCTCCTCACCCTGATGGGCGGCTTCCCCTGGACGCTGATCGCATATTGGATGGTCGCCTGGATGGGCACGCCGAAACCCTTCGCGCTCTATGGCTCGAACGAGGAAGCGAAGTTCTGGCAGGGCGTGCGCTCGAACCCGACCGCGTCGACCCGCGACATCCGCTCGCGCTTCCGCGACATCGATCGCCGGCTCGCCGACATCGAACTCTACTACACCAGCCACAACCGTCGGCTCGCCGACGAGATCGACAGCCTGCGCTGAGCGCGATTGTCGGCAACAGGGAGAAGACAGATGAATTTCGGTGGTACCGGTTTCGTCCTCGCCATCATCGCCTTGTCGATCGGCGGCTGGATGTTCACCACCTGGACCCGCGCCAAGCACGGCTATCCGGTTGAAAATGAATGGGGTGGCACGGTTCATCGAACCGACCCCGACGCTGATCGAAAAATCGCGCTGCTCGAAGGCGACAATGCCAAGCTCGCCGAGAAGATCGTCCGGCTCGAAGACCGGATCTCGGTCCTCGAACGGATCGCAACCGAAACCAATGGTCAGTCGGCGCAACTCGCCGATCAGATCGACCGGCTGCGCTGAGGGGAAAAATCATGAATCTCGATGTACTCAACGCCATCGCCCCCGTCGCCGCCATCATCGGCATCACGACGGTCGGCGGCTGGGTCTTCACCACCTGGCTCCGCGTCAAGAACGGTTATCCGCTCGAAAACAGCTGGGGCAAGGCGGTCTATCCCAGGACCGGCGACGAGGCGATGGAACGCATCAAACTGGTCAGCCAGGAAAATGCCCAACTCCGCGCCGAACTGGGTTCGGTCAAGGACCGGCTCGCGGTGATCGAGCGCATCGTCACCGACGAGAGCGGTCGGCTGGCGAGCGAGATCGAGGCGCTGCGGCGCCCCGCGAATTGAGGAGTTGAACGATGAGCGGCGGATTTGTCCTCGGTTTCTTTTTCATCGTCGTCGGGCTGCCGGTGATCTTCGGGATCGGTTTTGCCGCCTATGAGCGCCACCTGAAGTTCAAGGAACGCCAGCTCCAGGCGATCACCAGCGAGACGGCTGAAAAGGCGGCGCAATATGCCGCGCACACCGAACGGCTGGAACAGCGGGTTCGCGTCCTCGAGCGCATCGTCACCGACAAGGGCGTCGATGTCTCGGACGAAATCGAAAAGCTGCGCGACGCGCCGCTCAACTAAAAATATTCGAAAGGATCCCCCCATGAACCCCTTTGAAATGGTTATCGGCATCGTCCTCATCGTGACGATCGGCAGCATCATTCGCGCCAAGCACGGCATCCGCCGCGACAATCGGGGCAATGAATATTTCGTCGGCGGTGCCAAGGACGACGCCGAGACCAAGGCGCTGCAGGCCGAGATCCGCACCCTCAAGGACCGCATCCAGGTGCTCGAACGCATCGCCACCGACAACAACCGCGCCGCCACCCTCGACGAGGAAATCGAACGGCTGCGCGACCGCTCGCAAATCTGATCGCCAAAAAACCGATCGCCGATAAAGGAGCCAAGCTCATGGCCTTCATCACCCCCGACCTCACCGCTGCGGCGGTTGCGCTCACCGCCCTGACCATCGTCAGCATCGTGACGCTGCGCGGCTGGCGCGACTGGATCCAGCTCAAGCGCGAGGAACTCGCCGCCGGCCACGCTCCGATGGCGCAGGACGCACATGTCCCGCACGCCGGATCGCGGATCGAGATCGCCGACCTCAAGGAACGGCTGCGCAAGCTCGAAGCGATCGCGGCGGGCGTCGACCTCTAACGATCCGTCGCCCCCGCGAAGGGTGCCGGGAGTCACGTGCCTCCCGACACGGCCGGCGGGAGAGGTCGCGCAAGCCCGATTGCGGCCCCCGCCTTCGCGGGGGCGACGGGAAGCACCCTTCCCAGACCTCCCCAAATCTGTCACTGGCCCGCCATGCGCAGCCTCGACGACATCTTCGAAGAATATGACTTTCTCGACGGCGACGATCGCTATCGCCTGCTGATCGACCTCGGCCGCATGCTCGAGGCGATGCCCGATGCCCTCAAGACCGACGCGACGCTGGTGCGCGGCTGCTCGGCAAGCGTCTGGGTCTACCCCGTACCCTCCGACGACGGCCGCCTCCACTTCCTTGCCGACAGCAATGCCGCGATCACCAAGGGCATCGTCGCGCTCGTCCTCGCCGCGGTGCAGGACCGGCCGGCAGGCGAGGTCGCCGCGATGGACGTCACCGCCGCGCTCGCTCGCTTCGACCTGACACGCCAGCTGTCGTCGAACCGCACCCAGGGCGTCCCCAACATGATCGCGCTCGTCCAGGACACCGCCCGCCGCCTCGCCGGCGCCTGAGCGAGCCGTAGCGGGCGAGGGCGGACCTATCCGTCCCGTTCCCCGGCGAAGGCCGGGGTCCAGGGCGTGATAATGCAACGCTGCCTTTGCGCCGCTCTGGACCCCGGCCTTCGCCGGGGAACGGAAATGGCCGACCGGCCTCTCTCCACCGCAAAGCACCCAAAGAAAAAGGCGCGGGAGTTTCCTCCCGCGCCCCGATCTTTTCCCGTTGGTCGTACGATCAGAATTCGTACGACACGCCAACCTTCAGGCGCCACACCGACGACGACACGTTGATGCCGTTGTCGGCCGCGAAATCCGCCGCCCCGTTGGCGCCGGTGATAACGTAACGGCCCTGCGAGTCGATGCTGCTGACCGTGGCGATGTCCTGCAGACCCGAGAAGTTCCGGCGATGCTGGACGTTCCAGCCGTTGTCGAGGAAGTTCAGGAAGTTGTCCATCGTGGCGTAGAGCTTCAGCTTGTCGTTCTTGCCGAACAGGCGACCCGGACCGGGGATTTCCTGCGAGAAGGACAGGTCCATGTCGAAATACCAGTCGTTCGAACAAGTGTTCCGCGAGATCGTCTTGCCGAGATACTTCTTCGCGCAGCCGAGCCCGCTCGCAAGGTCGACCAGTTCCTGAACCGCCGAGTTGCGCGATCCGCTGACATAGGCTCCGGTCGGGCTGCTGACCTGCGGCGCGATGTTCGGATCGTTGATCCCCGTCGGCAGATAGATCAGCGAGTTGTTAGAACCCGAGTCCGCGTCGTTGAACAGACCGCTGCCGCCGAAGGTCAGGCTGTACGGACGGCCCGAACGCGCAACGAAGCTGATCGCGAAGCGCGTCGACAGATCGTCGAAGAATTCTTCGCGGAACGCGAGGCGCGTCGAGATATTGTGCTTGCTGTTGAAAAAGCCACGCGATGCGGCGGGGTTCTGGCGGTCGAACGCGGCGGTCAGGTCATAGTTCGACCCGGCCGTCGAGTTGTACATGTTCCGCCGATCCTGCGAGTCGGTGTAGCTGTAGCCGAAGTTGAAATCGACACTGCCGTTCTCGGTGAACAGCCCGCCGTCGAAGGTCTTCTGCAGGATGAACGACGCGATATGGCTGCGGAAACTGCCCGCGTTGGTCAGCATCAGTTCGTCGTCGCGGCTGGTGTTGAAGCAGACTGCGTTGACGTTCTGATATACGGGGCCCGGGTTCAGGCCAACGAGCTTCGCGGTACAGCCCGCGACGTTCGGGTCAATCGCGCGATAGAGCGGGCGACCGTCGATCGTGTAGCCGTTGATACCGAGCGCCGGGTTAACCGTCTGCGACAGGTCGACGATGGTGAACGGATTGCGATACTTGCTGTAGATATAGTCGAGCGTCAGGTTCCAGCCGCTGAAGAAGCCCGAGGGGGCAAGGTTCAGTTCCGACGTGAAGCCGATGTTGGCGCGCAGCACCGTCGGCATCTTGATGTTCGGGTTGATCGACTGGGTGTCGCCCAGACCGCGCGCGGCGCTTGCCGAGGCCGACGACTGGAAGCAGGTCGGGACGCCGGTGAACTGGCCGTTGACGACCACGTCGAGCTGCTGGCCCGGCGCGAGGCCGCACGCCGTATCGGCCGTCGTGCCGGTCGCGAAGCCGCGGCCATCGTTCTGGAAGGCGTTGCCGAACCAAACGACCGGGTCGCCGCCCGAGAAGATGCCGACGCCGCCGGTCAGCTTCGGCCGGCCGAACACCGCGAAATCGTCGAAGTCATAGGTCAGCGCGAGGCGCGGCATGATTACCGGCGGCAGGTTGCTGAAGCTGGTGTTGTTGGGGATGCCGTACCGCTGCTGGAACACGGGGTTCAGCGCCGGGCGGCCGCCGTCGTACCAGTCCATGCGCACGCCGAGCACGGCGTTGAGCTGGCTGCTGATCTCCCATTCGTCCTGCGCGAAGATCGAATAGTTGCTGCGCGTGAACTGGGCGGCGGCGTCGTTGACGTCGCCGGTGGCCGAGAAGTTGCCGAACGCCCCGAAGGTACAGCCGTTGACCACGTTGACCGGGGTGGTCGAGGTCGTTGCGGTCGTGCAGAGCGGGTTTGCGCCGGCAGGGCGGACGCCCGGCGAGAGCAGGCCTGCACGCAGGTCGTCGATGTTGCGGAACACCAGCGTGCCCGTCGCATTCTGGACGAACAGGTTGAACAGGTCGGCGCGGTTGAGTTCGGCCCCGACCTTCAGCGTGTGCGCGCCGGTCACCAGCTTCGCAACGGCGCGATACTGGTCGATGTTGGTGCGCAGGTCGTTCGCCGAACGCGAGTTGCCGGGTCCGGCAAGAATGGTGCCATCGGCGCCGGTGGCATTGTCGATGCCGACGATGATGCGCGGGATCGGGCTGCCCGATTGGGCTTCGCCGCCGCCGACCGGATCCTGGCGATCACGGACTTCCGAGCGCGAATAGCGCAGTTCGGTCGAGAATTCGTCGGTCCACTGCGAATAGAGGCGTCCCGAATAATAGTTCGACTTGGTACCGCTGGTATAGAAGGTGTTCAGGCCGATCGCCTGCGGCGACGAGCCGGTGAACAGGTCGTCGGGGCGGGTCGAGCCTTCCTCGAGGCGCTGATAGGTCAGCTCGAGACGATGGTTGTCGTTGATCTGCCAGTCGAGGCGACCGAAATAGCGATCGTTCTTGTACGGGCGGTTGGTGACCAGCGGGCCGGTCTCGATGCCATAGACGTCGCTGAGGACATCCGAGATGGCGTTGAACTGATCGAGCGAGATGCCGGTCTGCGGATTGGCGTAGCCCGCGCCGGTCGGACCATCGTCCTGCGACTGGCCGGCTTCCTGATGCTCATAGGCGCCGAAGAAGAACAGGCGATCCTTGATGATCGGGCCGCCGAGCCAGGCGCCCCAGCGCTTCTCGGGCTTGACCGGTGCAACCTTGGGGATGCCGGGCAGTGAATCGCCACGCATGCCGTTGTCGGAATATTCGAAGAAGCCGCCGAATTTATAGTCGTTGGTACCCGACTTGGTGACGACGTTGATCGCGCAGCCGGTGAACTGGCCGTAATCGACGTCGAACGGGGCGAACTGGACCTGCGTTTCGCGAACCGCGTCATACGGGATCGGGGTCGACGAACGCGACGAGAAGCCGGTGTCGTTCAGGCCGTAGATGTCGCCCTGGCTGATGCCGTCGACGGTGAAGGCGTTGCCGCGGTCGTTGCCACCGAGGCACGAGACGCGATCCTGGCCCGAGCCGCCGTCATCGCGGTCGAGGCTGACGCGCGGATCGAGGCGGATGATGTCGCGGATGTCGCGGTTGAACGACGGCGCGCTTTGCAGGACTTCGGTGGTGAAGCTGGTGCCCGGGCCGACCGCGAGTTGGGTCACGCGGACGCGGGTGCCGGTGACGACGATCTCGCCGCCGCCCGATGCCAGCTGGAACCGAAGGTCGGTGTTGCCCTGCAGGGTGGTATAGATTTCGCTCAGCGACTGGCCTTCAAAGCCATCGGCATTGGCCGAAACCGAGTAAGGTCCGCCGGTGACGAGGCCGCTTGCGGTGAAGCGGCCGTCCGAACCGGCAACGATGGTGCGCGCGGCGCCGGTGCGGGTGTCGGTGATGACGACCGTCGCGCCGCTGACCGGCGCGCCGTTGTCGTCGCTGACCTGGCCCTGGATGCCGGTCGTGATCTGCTGCGCCTGCGCAGGCGCGGCGACGACGGTCGCCACGCTGATAGCCATCAGGCTAGCGGCGATCGAATAACGAAGTTTCATGAAAGTCCCCTTTGGTGTGCATTCGGCAGGCGCACGATCTTGGGGCGCGCCTCAACCTGCGAGCGCCCCTGAAGCCCGCATGTGGCACGATTGTGACAGCAAATGTGACAGTGCAAGCCGCGCGCGGCGGGCCGCGGGGCGTGGCAACGAAAAAGCGCTAATTTGCGTCGCGCCCTCCGACTTATCCACAAGCGGCGGTGCGTTTTTCCGGGTGACTGTTGCTGCAATGCAACATCGTCGGCGCGCGCCGATCCGGCGCGCGCCGCGACTCAGGCGGCGTCGCCGGCCTCTTTCGCTTTGTCGGCATAGACGCGAACCGGGTCCTTGCGGCCCTCGACGACATCCTTGTCGACGACGATCTCGACCACGTCGGTCAGGTCGGGCAGGTCGAACATCGTGTCGAGCAGGATCGCCTCGACGATCGAGCGCAGCCCGCGCGCGCCGGTCTTGCGTTCGATCGCCTTTTTGGCGACCGCGACCAGCGCGTCGTCGGTGAAGGTCAGCACGACCTCTTCGAGGTCGAACAGCTTGCGATACTGCTTCACCAGCGCATTCTTGGGCTCGCCCAGAATCTTGACCAGCGCGTCGATGTCGAGATCCTCGAGCGTCGCGATGACGGGCAGGCGGCCGACGAATTCGGGGATCAGGCCGAATTTCAGCAGATCCTCGGGTTCGATATTCTTCAGCACTTCGCCCATGCGGCGCTCGTCGGGGCCGGCGACATGCGCGCCGAAACCGATCGACTTGCCCTGCAGGCGGTCGCCGATGATCTTTTCAAGCCCGCTGAACGCGCCGCCCGCGATGAACAAGATGTTCGTCGTGTCGACCTGCAGGAATTCCTGCTGCGGATGCTTGCGTCCGCCCTGCGGCGGCACCGACGCGGTCGTGCCTTCCATCAGCTTGAGCAGCGCCTGCTGCACGCCTTCGCCCGACACGTCGCGGGTGATCGAGGGATTCTCGGCCTTGCGGCTGATCTTGTCGATCTCGTCGATATAGACGATGCCGCGCTGCGCCTTTTCGACATTATAGTCGGACGACTGGAGCAGCTTGAGGATGATGTTCTCGACATCCTCGCCGACGTAGCCGGCTTCGGTCAGCGTCGTCGCATCGGCCATGGTGAAGGGCACGTCGAGGAAGCGCGCGAGCGTCTGCGCGAGCAGGGTCTTACCGCTGCCGGTCGGACCGACGAGCAGGATATTCGACTTCGCCAGTTCGACCTCGTCGCCGCGGCCCGAATTGGCGAGGCGCTTGTAGTGATTGTGCACCGCGACCGACAGCACGCGCTTGGCGGTGTTCTGGCCGATGACATAATTGTCGAGATGCTGACAGATTTCGAGCGGGGTCGGCACCGCGCCGTCCTTGCGCGCGGCGACACCGCCCTTGATCTCCTCGCGGATGATGTCGTTGCACAGCTCGACGCATTCGTCGCAGATGAAGACGGTCGGCCCGGCGATCAGCTTGCGCACTTCATGCTGCGATTTGCCGCAGAAGGAGCAATAGAGGGTGCTCTTGCTGTCGGAGCCAGAGAGCTTGGTCATAAAATTCCTTTTGGGGTCGTGCGAAACGCCGCAAAACCCATGCTGGCGCCGCCCCCGCTGGAGGCGCCGCCGATCATCCTAGCCCCCGCCAACCCAATTACAATATGGCAATTGGGTGACATTGGCACAATGTCCCGGCTAGCGACTGGCGGCGAACGGGGCGTCAAGAAACGCGGTTACCACGTCCTTGCCGCCCGTTCGCCTGTGTCATTTCAGGGCGTCGGCCCTTCGCTCACTTCCTTGGGCGCGTCGTCGCCCGGGGCGCCGGGACGGCGGTCGAACACCTGGTCGACGAGGCCGAATTCCTTGGCCTCTTCGGCCTCGAGGAACGTGTCGCGGTCCATCGCCTTTTCAATGTCTTTCAAAGACTTGCCGGTGTACTTCACATACAGGTCGTTCATCCGCTTGCGGATGCGCAGGATCTCGCGGGCCTGGATCTCGATGTCCGACGCCATGCCGCGCGCCCCCCCCGAAGGCTGGTGGATCATGACGCGGGCGTTGGTCAGCGCGACGCGCATGCCGGGTTCGCCCGCAGCGAGCAGAAAGCTGCCCATCGATGCGGCCTGACCGACGCACACGGTGCCGACGCGCGGCCGGATATATTGCATCGTGTCGTGAATCGCCATGCCCGCCGTGACCACACCGCCCGGCGAGTTGATGTACATATAGATGTCCTTCTTCGGATTTTCCGATTCGAGGAACAACAGCTGGGCGGTGATCAGCGAGGCCATCTGATCCTCGACCTCGCCGGTGACGAAGATGATCCGTTCGCGCAGCAGGCGCGAGAAAATGTCGAAGCTGCGTTCGCCGCGGCTCGTCTGCTCGACGACGACGGGAACCAGGGCGGCGAGCGGGTCGATCATGGAAAATTCGTCCTTCGTTATTCGGGATGCCGCGTCAGGAATCGACGGGCTGGCCCCTCCGCTGCCTTACATCGGCGCCAAGCAGGACGGTTTCAAGGGGGCAAAAGGGGCGGACATCGTGCCGCCCCGGATCGCAATCAGTCGCCTTCGCCGGGTTCGGCGGAGAAGAGCTTCTCGAACTTGCCTTCGACGCCCTTATACTCGTCGGCGTCGGCGGGGCTGTCCTTCTTGACCGTGATGTTCGGCCATTCGGCGCTGAACTTGGTGTTGATTTCCAGCCATTTTTCCAGCCCGCTCTCGGTGTCGGGCAGGATCGCTTCGGCGGGGCATTCGGGTTCGCACACGCCGCAGTCGATGCACTCGTTCGGGTTGATGACGAGCATATTCTCGCCTTCATAGAAGCAGTCGACGGGGCACACCTCGACGCAGTCCATATATTTGCACCGGATGCAGGCGTCGGTGACGACATAGGTCATGGGTTGGCTCCCTCGGTCGGCGGCATCGCGCCGCCTGTTTGTTGCGATTCCCCGCCTCCTATGCCGCGCGGCGGCGACGCGTCAACGCTTTCGGGTAGTTGCGAATCACTCTCACTCGATAGGCGCGCCGCCGCCGTTTGACGGCACAGCTTTTCTGGTCGCGTCGATAGATTGGTTGCCGATAGCCGACGTGTCGCTGCCCAGCCGCACATAGCAGGCTTGCGCCTCGGATGCGGGGCCGCGGCGGTCGGGGAGGGCGAGCAGGCGGACCACCTCGATCCGCTCGCCGACCGGCAGCACCAGGACCTGCCCCGCGTGGACCGGGCACGAGGCGCGCGTCACGCGCCGCCCGTCGAGCCGTATATGCCCCGCCGCGACGATCGCTTGCGCCAGACTGCGTGAACGCGCCAGGCGCAGATACCAGAGCAGCTTGTCGAGCCGGATGCTCCCCGTGGCGCTCGGGTGGGTCATTCAATCCTTCCGCGCATCCGCCAGCATCGCGGCGAGGCCCGCGAAGGGGCTGTGCGGTGACGGTCCGCGTCGTGCCGGGCGGTCGGGGCGATCCGGCCGTGGCGGCGGGGGCGGCGGCGCGCCGCCCGGTTTGCCCGTCTTGTGCCGCTTGTCCTTGCGCGGCTTGGCGGGCGCCACGACGGGCTGGCCGGTCTTCGCCGCCGCGTCGGGCCGCGCCGGGTGCGGGCGCCGGCCTTGCTTGCGGCGCGGCTTCTTGTCGCGGCCGCGATGTCCCGACCAGCGCCAGCGGTCGAGTTCGGGCTCGCCGACACTGCGAAAGCCGAAGGCCTGGAGCAGCCCGCGCCGCGCGCCGGTGTCGAGTCCCAGCGAGGTCGCCAGCGCCGGGTCGATCGCGAAGCCGGCGGGCGGCGGGGCCGACGCGACCTCGTGTCCGCCATGATTCTCGTCATGCTCGTCGCCACCGGCGATCGGTGCCGGCGGCTTGGCCTCGGCCTGCAATCGCGCCGCGTGCGCCTGGCGCGCCAGGCGCTCGGCCATGTCGATGCGCAGCCAGCCTTCGCCGCAGCGGCGGAACCCCGCGATGCCGAGCCCGACGACGGGGCCGTCCTTCTGCCACACCGCGCCATGCGGCGGCAGCACGGGCAGGCGCCCACCCTGCTGCGCGGCGAGCAAGGCGGCGCGCCAGCGCACCGCCTCGGGTTTCAGCAGCAAGGGGTGGAACAGATCGAGCGAGCCGATCGTCAGCCCGATCTTGCGCAGCAACGGGCGTTCCTCGGTGCTCATCGCGGCGAGTTGCTCGTCGACGCCCGTGCGCGCAACAAAGCCGCCACCATCCACAAGCGCCGCCAACAGCGCGCGCGTGCGCGGCGGGGTGAACAGGTCGCCGGCGGCTTCGCCCATCGCCGCAAGCGGGCCGGCGTGGCGTGCGAGCTGCGCCGCGACGAAGCGCTGCAATCGCTCGACGATCGCCTGCACCTGCGGCACTTCGAGCCGGCGCAACGCCGGTTCGATCAGGATCGCCGGCTGGACCAAAGTCGGCCCCTTGGCGAGCGTCGCGACGACATCGCCGTGCCAGGCGATTCGCGGCGTCTCGCCCGCCACGCTGACCAGCGCCAGCGCCGCATCCTCGCCCTCGGCGAGCGCGGTCGCCCGCCGCGCCATCTCGGCGCGCAGATGCTTTTCCGCCGCCGCGAGCAGCAGCCGATGGTCGCTCGCACGCGCCTGCGCATCGACCTTGAACTGAAACCCTTTCAGTGTCCCGATCGCCTCGCCGTCGACCGCAACGGTGCCGTCGGCGCCGACCGCGACCGGCAGCGCGGCGTGGCGCTGCCCTGCATCGCGGATCAGCAGCGCGAGCCGCCGGTCGACGAAGCGCTGCGCTAGGGCGGCGTGCAGCGCGTCGGACAGCCGCGTCTCGAGCATTTGGGTCTGCGCGGTCCAGCCCGCCGCGTCGGCGATCCAGTCGCCGCGCTGAGCGATGAAACAGAGCGTGCGCACCGCGGCGATCCGGCTCGCGAGCTGGTCGATGTCGCCCTCGACGATGTCGAGCCGGGCAAGCTTCTTCGCGAACCAGTCGGGGTCGATCATCCCGTCGCCGCTCGTCCGCCACTGCCACAGCTTGAACACGGTGCGGCTATGATGCTCGGCGCCCAATTGCTCGAAATCGGGCAGGCCGCAGGCGTCCCACAATCGCGCCACCGCATCGAAATCGCCGCCGCGCGCACGGACCTCCATGTCTCCCGCCAGATGCTTGAGCACCGCCAGGTCGACCGCCTCGGGCGCCGCGCGCAGGCGGGGGTGCGACGGCGGCTGCGCGAGGTCGGCGAGCAACTGGTCGAGCGTCGCATAGCCCGGGTTGGGCTCGCGCCAGTAGACGCTCTGCAGCGGCGGGAAATGATGCCCCTCGATCGCGTGGATCTCCTCGGGGGTGAAGCCGCCCTGCGGCAGGCCGACGGTCCCGAATGTCCCGTCCTGCTGGTGCCGCCCGGCGCGCCCGGCGATCTGCGCCATTTCCGACACCGTCAGCCGCCGCAGCCGCCGCCCGTCGAATTTCTGCAGGCTCGCAAAGGCGACATGCTGGACGTCGAGGTTCAGCCCCATGCCGATCGCGTCGGTCGCGACAAGGTAGTCGACCTCGCCGGCCTGGAACATTTCGACCTGCGCGTTGCGGGTGCGCGGGGACAGCGCCCCCATCACCACTGCGGCGCCGCCCGAAAAGCGGCGCAGCATCTCGGCGATCGCATAAACCTCCTCGGCCGAGAAGGCGACGACCGCCGAGCGTTTGGGCAGCCGCGACAGCTTGCACGTCCCGGCATAGCTCAAGGTCGAAAAACGCGGCCGGGTGATGATCTCGGCCTCGGGCACCAGGTCGCGGACGAGGCCATGGATGCTCGCCGACCCCAGGATCATCGTCTCCTCGCGGCCGCGCGCGCGCAGCATCCGGTCGGTGAAGACATGGCCGCGTTCGGGGTCGGCGCCAAGTTGCGCCTCGTCGATGCCGACGAAGGCGACGTCGCGCTCGATGGGCAGCGCTTCCATCGTGCCGAGCAGGTAGCGCGCGTCGGGCGGCATGATCCGCTCTTCGCCGGTGACCAGCGCGACCTGCTTCGGCCCCTTGATGTGGACGACGCGATCGTAAACCTCGCGCGCCAGCAGGCGAAGCGGAAAGCCGATCATGCCGCTCGAATGGGCGGTCAGGCGCTCGACCGCCAAATGGGTTTTGCCGGTGTTGGTGGGGCCAAGGACGGCCTTGACCGGGCTGGATGCGGGAGACGACATTTTCTTAATGGCCAAGCTGGCATGGCCCGCGTTGCGGTGCAACAGCGGATCGACGGATGGCGCCGCGAAAGGTCATTTTCTTTTGTTTCACGTCATATCCCACCTCGGCCACGGCTCGCCGCAAGCGCTTTCGTGCCCCGGCCCATTAAATTGACTTTAACGACCTTTCTTTACAGACGAGCAGTCGGAAACAACATCGGCGGCGTTCGCGCGGGAGGCGGGAGCGGCGATCCGAGTGGGGGTTGCAGTCTTGTTCCAGCGTCACGAACCCATCGCGGGCATGACCGGCAATGCCGCCGCGCTGTCGATGACGCAGGCGATATCCTTCGGACGCAACGGCGTCGTCGACCCCGCCCCCGACCTCAAATGGCATGAAGGCTGGCGCGACCGGCTCGCCAATCTCGACCTCGCGCCCGACCTCGGCGACGATATCGGGTCGCGGACATGGTGGCGCGGGCTCGCGACGCTGACCGCGCTGTGCGCCGCCGCCATTTCGACCTTTCCCGGCATCCAGCCGCTGCAGGCCGGCGGCGCTCCGGCGCTCGCCGCCGCCGATTTCAACGAAGCCCGGGCGCAGATGATCGTACCGCTCGCGCTCGGCGGCGACACCGGGCGGCACATGGCGGCGACCGACGCCGTCCGCCCGCTCACCCAGACCCCCGAACGGCCGCAAATCGAACTCACCGCCACGCTGGGCAGCGGCGACAGCTTCGCGCGCCTGCTCGAACGCTCGGGCGTTGGCAGCGCCGATGCGCAGGCGCTCGCGAGCCAGGTGTCGGGCGCGGTGCCGCTCGCCGACATCGCACCGGGCACGCGCATCGACCTGATCCTCGGCCGCCGCGCCGCGCGCACCATGCCGCGCCCGGTCGACGCGCTCGCGATGCGTGCACGCTTCGACCTGCGTATCGAGATGGAGCGCGTCGATGGCCGCCTCGTCATGCGCCGCATTCCGATCGCGGTCGACGCGACGCCGCTGCGCATCCGCGGCCGCGTCGGTGACAGCCTCTATCGCTCGGCGCGCGCCGCCGGCGCCCCGCCCGAGGCGATCCAGGCCTATCTCCGCGTCATCGGCAAACAGATTTCGGTCGCCAGCGATGTCCGTGCCGGCGACGAATATGACATCATCGTCGACTATCGCCGCGCCGAAACCGGCGAGAGCGAAGTCGGCAAATTGCTCTATGCCGGACTCGTGCGCGGCGGAAAGCAGAAGCTGTCGATGATCGAATGGAATGTCGACGGCCGGGTGCAATGGTTTGAGGCATCGGGCGCCGGCGAGACGCGCGGCGGCATGGTCCGCCCGACCAACGGCCGCCAGACCTCGGGCTTCGGCATGCGCCGCCACCCGATCCTCGGTTACAAGCGTATGCACAGCGGCGTCGATTTCGGCGGCGGCTATGGCGCGCCGATCTATGCGGTCAGCGACGGCGTCGTCTCGATCGCCGGACGCCATGGCGGCTTCGGCAATTTCGTCAAACTCAGCCATGGCGGCGGCGTCGGCACCGGCTACGGCCATATGAGCCGCATCGCGGTCCGCCCCGGCCAGCGCGTCAACCGCGGCCAGGTCATCGGCTATATCGGTTCGACCGGCCTCTCGACCGGCCCGCACCTCCATTTCGAAGTCTATCGCAACGGCGTCGCGGTGAACCCCGCGACTGCGAGCTTCGTCACCCGCGCGCAGCTCGAGGGCAAGGCGCTCGCCGACTTCCGCGCCCGTATCCGCCAGCTCACCGCGGTGACTCCGGGCGCCGCGCTGACCCCGGTGGCAGCGAAGCAGGCCGAAGCGCCGAAGCTCGGGAGCCTGTCCGACGTTGCATCGAAACGCGTCGGCGGCGGCATCTGACCAGCTTACCCCTCCCCCCGAAGGGGAGGGGCCTTAATAGCCAATATCCATTGGCCCTGTGCCATCACCCCGCTATGCACGCGCCATGACTCGCGCCACCTTTCCCGACCTCCGCCTGCGCCGGACCCGCCGCACCGCATGGAGCCGCGCCATGGTGCGCGAAAATCACCTCACCCCCGCCAACCTCATCTGGCCGCTGTTCGTTTGCGCCGGCGAGGACGTCGAGGAACCGATCGCCAGCCTGCCCGGCGTGTCGCGCTGGTCGGTCGACCTGATCGTCGAACGCGCAAGCGATGCCATCGCCGCGGGTATCCCGTGCCTCGCGCTCTTTCCCTATACCGAGGCCGACCGGCGCAGCGAGGATGGCGCCGAGGCGCTCAATCCCGACAATCTCATGTGCCGCGCGGTGCGCGCGATCAAGGCGGCGCATGGCGACGCCATCGGCGTGCTCACCGACGTCGCGCTCGACCCCTATACCAGCCATGGGCAGGACGGGCTGGTCGACGACGATGGCCGCGTCCTCAACGACGAGACGGTCGAGGTGCTTGTCGGACAGGCACTCAATCAGGCGCGCGCCGGCGCCGACATCATCGCCCCCAGCGATATGATGGACGGCCGCATCGGCGCGATCCGCGCCGCCCTCGAGGGCGCGGGTTTCGGCCATGTCCAGATCATGAGCTACGCCGCCAAATATGCCTCGGCCTTCTACGGCCCGTTCCGCGACGCGGTCGGCTCGCGCGGCCTCTTGAAGGGCGACAAAAAGGGCTATCAGATGGACCCCGCCAACGCCGAAGAGGCGCTGCGCGAGGTCGAAATGGACCTTGCCGAGGGCGCCGACAGCGTGATGGTCAAGCCCGGGCTGCCCTATCTCGACATCGTGCGTGCGGTGAAAGATCGCTTCGAAGTCCCGGTCTTCGTCTATCAGGTGTCGGGCGAATATGCGATGATCGAGGCCGCGGCGGCGGCCGGCGCGGGCGACCGCGACGCGCTCGTCCTCGAAACCCTGCTCGCCTTTCGCCGCGCCGGCGCCTCGGGCATCCTGACCTATCATGCGCTCCACGCGGCGAGACTGCTTGGCGCATGATCCGCTCCGCCTGGGCCTTTCCGACTGAGCCTCTCCGTTTGAACAAGGGACCGACCCGACAATGACGGCAACACCGCGGCGCTGGCTTTTTGTGCTGACCATCCTGGTCGGCAGCTTCCTTCTCTTCCAGGTCCAGCCGATGGTCGCGCGCATGGTGCTGCCCAAATTGGGCGGCGCCCCGGCGGTGTGGAACAGCGCGATGCTGGTCTATCAGGCGCTGCTGCTCGGCGGCTATGCCTATGCGCATTGGCTCGGTCGCTTCCAGGTGCGGCGCCAGGCGATGATCCATGTCGCGCTGCTGCTGCTCGCCGCGCTGTGGCTGCCGATCGGCATCGCCGCCATCGCGCCGCCGGCGCCGGGGCAAGAGGCGCTGTGGGTGCCGCTCTTGCTGCTCGCCTCGATCGGCCCGGTGTTTTTCGCGGTCTCGGCGCAGGCGCCGCTGATCCAGCGCTGGTTCGCCGCGGACACCCGTGCGGGCGATCCCTATTATCTCTACGCCGCCTCGAACCTCGGCAGCTTTGCGGGGCTGATCTCCTATCCCGCGCTCGTCGAACCCAATCTGCCGCTCGCGGCGCAAAGCTGGGGCTGGACCGCAGGCTATGCACTGCTTGTCGGGCTCGTCGCTGCCGCTGGGGCGGCGCGCTGGCGCAGCCATGCGGTCGCGGCCGCCGATACCGCGCCCGTCGCCGACGAACCGCGCCCGACGCTGCGGCGCCAGCTCCACTGGCTGCTCATCGCCGCCGTACCGTCGGGGTTGATGCTGTCGACGACGACGCACCTCACCACCGACATCGTCGCCATGCCCTTGCTGTGGGTGCTGCCGCTCGGCCTCTATCTGCTCAGCTTCGTGGTCGCCTTTTCCAACGCCGATCCCCTCAAGCAGACCTTCCGCGTGCTCGCGCCCGCGGTGCTGCTGATCGCGGGCGGACAGGCGCTGCTCAGCACCGGCGGCGGGTCGATGCTCGTCGCGCTGATGAGCCTCGTCATGCTGTTCGTCGTCGCCACCGCGCTCCACGACTATCTCCACCATCTGCGCCCCGCGCCGCAGCATCTGACGCTCTTCTATCTCGTCATGTCGGCGGGCGGCGTGGTCGGCGGCCTCTTTGCGGCGCTGTTTGCGCCGTTGCTGTTCGACTGGGTTTATGAACATCCCTTGCTGGTGCTCGCGGCGGCCGCCTTGCTGCCGCTGCCCGCCTTCCTGCCGTGGAACGAATGGCTGAAGGTCCGGAGGCCTTTGCCCTTCGTCATCGTCATGCTGCTCGTCGCCGCCTTCGCCTGCTGGAATCTGGCGCAGGGCTGGGATGGCACCTTCCAGGGCAGCAATGGCCTTTGGGCGGGGCTGATCCTGCTCATCGGCCTGCTCGTCATCGGCTGGCGCTGGGCCTATGTCACCGCGCTCGCGCTGTTGATGCTGGGGGTCGGCGGGGTCGATACGCTCGAAAAGGGCGAGCATGGCATGCGGACGCGCAGTTATTTCGGCGTCTATACGGTCACCGACGACCCGCAAAATCATCAGCGGCGCCTTGCGCACGGCACCACGCTGCACGGGCTTCAGCGAACCGAGCCCGGACGCGAGATCGAACCCACCACTTACTATGGCCATCAGTCGGGGGTCGGGCTGACGCTCGACAAGGCCAACGAACTTGCCGGCCCCGATGCCGCGGTCGGCATCGTCGGGCTGGGGGCGGGCACGCTGTCCTGCTATCGCAAGCCCGGCCAGCAATGGACGATCTTCGAGATCGACCCGGTGATGGTCGACATCGCGCGCGACCCGTCGAAATTTACCTTCCTTTCGAACTGCGCGGGCGACACGCCGATCGTCATCGGTGACGCGCGGCTGCAGATCGAAAAACGGCCCCCGGCGCAGTTCGATATCCTTGTGATCGACGCCTTCTCGTCGGATGCGATCCCCCTCCATCTGCTGACCGAGGAAGCGATCGGCATTTATGCCCGCGCGCTGAAACCGGACGGGGTGCTGCTCATCCATATCTCGAACCGGTTCTTCGATCTGGAGCCCGTGCTCGCGGCTGAAGCCAAGGCGCGGGGGTGGACCGCCGCGATTCGCATGGATACCGCCGGGCAGGACGATCCGACGAGCGCGCTCACGGGGTCGAACTGGGTCGCCTTTACCGCGACGCCGCAGCGGATGGTGCAGTTGACCGGGGGCATCCGTCCGCGCGAAAAAGCGTTCGACAACGGCGTCTGGGTACCGCTCGAGGCACGCGAGGGATTTGCGCGATGGACCGATGATTATGCCTCGACTCTGCCGATCCTGATCTGGAAGAATATCATCGGAGGCCGCAGCGAATGACTCGAACCGACATCAGCATCATCACGGTCAACGGCAAGACGCCGCGGATCGACCCCAGCGCCTTCATCGCGCCCGGTTGCCGGATCATCGGCGACGTGACGATCGGCCCCGACGTCAGCATCTGGTATAATTGCGTGCTGCGCGCCGATGTCAGCCATATCGTCGTCGGCGCGCGCTCGAACATCCAGGACGGGACCGTCGTCCATTGCGACGGCCCGATGCCGCACCGCCCGGAAGGCTATCCGACGATCATCGGCGAGGATGTTCTGATCGGCCATCTCGCGATGGTCCATGGCTGCGTGCTGGCAGACCGGGCGTTCGTCGGGCTGAAAGCGACGGTGATGAATGGTTGCCGGATCGGCAGCGATGCGATGCTTGCCGCGGGGGCGCTACTCACCGAGAATAAGGAAATCCCCGGCCGTGAACTGTGGGCGGGTTCGCCGGCGCGCCGCGTGCGCGAGATCGGCGACGAACAGGCCGCGGGCATGCAGGCCGGCGTCGCGCATTATGTGCTCAACGGCCGCATGCACAAGGCGGCGGTCGAGGGCGAATAATCTCCCCTCCCGCTTGCGGGAGGGGTCGGGGGAGGGCCTGTTTCGCACAAGCCCACGGCCCTCGACATGCCCTCCCCTAGCCCCTCCCGCAAACGGGAGGGGGATCAAGATCAGCTGAAGTTCACCATCGCATACAGCATCGGGATCGACAGCAGGGTGTTGGTCCGCGAAAAGATCATCGCGGTCTTCGCCGAGGCCGCCTTGGTCGCATCGTCGGCCGCGACGATGCCCAGCGCCTTCTTCTGGTTCGGCCAGATCAGGAACCAGACGTTGAACGCCATGATCAGGCCGAGCCACATGCCGACGCCGATCAGCTTGTACGGATCCTGCAGCGTCAGCGCGGGAACGAGATATTTGGCGTGACCCGCGATCGCGAGGCCCAGCACCACCGTCGCGGCGGCTGCCCAGCGGAACCAGAACAGTGCGGCCGGCGCGATATGCTTCGACACGCCGGGCTTCAGTTCGGCCGGAATCTTGGGCATCGTCGGGATCTGGACGAAGTTGAAGTAATAGAGCAGCCCGATCCACAGCACGCCGAAGAAGGTGTGCAGCCAGCGCATGATCGCGTTGCCCGCGGCGATGCCGTCCTCGAAATTCTGGCCGTTGAGGCCGAGCATCAGGATGATCGCGAGCACCAGGCCCGCGCCCAGCACGGCGTGCAGATTACCGAAAAATTTGTCCATGAAAGTCCCCCTCGCTTGTTATGAGGCGCGGCGCGACCCGGTGCCCGGGCAAGGCTATGCCAGCGACGGGGGCAAGGCTCAAGCTTGCTGCATAGGATCCTCCCTGTCGCGAAGCGATGGGGAGGGGGGCGCTCGCGAAGCGAGGGGTGGAGGGGCGGGCAACCTTGCGCCATAGCCCCTCCGTCAGCGGCTACGCCGCTGCCACCTCCCCATGGCTGCGCCACAGGGAGGATAGGCTGGTCAGCTCTTGTCCGTCGCCGCTTCCTCGGGCAGCGCGAGGCCGTTCTTGATCATCACTGGCAACTGGGTCAGCGTGAACAGGAAGGAGAGGGCGGTGATCCCCCACACCTTGATCGTCAGCCATGTGTCGAAGCTGAACTGGCCCCGCTGGATCAGCACATACATGATGTGATTGGCGACGCCGAGCGCGAGGAAGAACAGGCCCCAGTTTCGCGACAGCAGCATCCAGCCGCGCTCGGTGATCCCGTCGAGCGCCGACTGAAGCAGATATTTGAGCATCGGCTTGCCAGCGAAATAACCGCCGAGCAGCAGCGCGGCGAAGGCGCCGTAGATGATCGTCGGCTTCATCACGATGAAGCTTTCGTCGTGGAAATAGACGGTCAGCGCGCCGAAACCGATGACGAGGATGCTCGACAGCCACAGCATCGGCGAAATCTTGCCCAGCTTCCACTTCGATATGATCATCGCGGCAACGATCGCGATCATGAAGGCGACGGTGCCCTTGATCGCCGCCGTGGTCGCGGCAAAGGCGCCGGTGCCGCCCGAACTCAGCTTGTAGACCGCGAAGAAGATCAGCAGCGGGGCAAAGTCGATCACGAAATTGAGCCAGCCATGCTTGGCGGGCGGCGGCGCGGGAATGGCCTCGGGGCCGGTCGGCAGTTGCTCGAGCGTGTCGCTCATCTGATATTTCCTGCAATGATGCCCGCGATCTCGTCGGCATCGAACGGACGAAGATCGTCGATGGTTTCGCCGATGCCGATCGCGTGAATGGGAAGCCCGTGGCGCTCGGCCGCGGCGACGAGCACGCCGCCGCGCGCGGTGCCGTCGAGCTTGGTCATGACGAGGCCGGTGACCCCCGCGACCTCGCGGAACACATCGATCTGCGCCAGCGCATTCTGCCCCGTCGTCGCATCGAGTACCAGCACGACATCGTGCGGCGCCGCGGGGTTCAGCCGGCCGAGCACGCGCTTGATCTTCTCGAGTTCGTCCATCAGCTCGCGCTTGTTCTGTAATCGCCCGGCGGTGTCGACGATCAAAACGTCGATACCCGTCGCGGTCGCCTGCTTCACCGCGTCGAACACGATCCCCGCGGCGTCGCCGCCCTCGGGACCCGCCATGATCGGCACGCCCAAGCGTTCGGCCCAGACCTTCAATTGGCCGATCGCGGCGGCGCGGAAGGTGTCGCCGGCAACCAGCATCACGCCATAATCCTGTTCCTGGAACAGATGCGCCAGCTTGGCGATGGTCGTGGTCTTGCCCGATCCGTTGACCCCGATCACCAAAATGACCTGCGGGCGCGGAAAGGCGTCGATTTCCAGCGGTTCGGCGACCGGGCGCAGCACCGCCGCGATTTCTTCGGCGACGATCTTGCGCAATTCCTCGGTCCCGCTCGCGACCGCGTCACGCCGCGCCGCCAGCCGCTCACGGATGCGTCCCGCCATCGCGGGCCCCAGGTCGGCGGTGATCAGCGCCTCTTCTATGCGGTCGAGATCGTCCTCGTCGAGCCGCGCCTTGCCGGTCAGCCCCGCCAGATTCTCGCCCAGCTTCTCCGACGTGCGTTTGAGCCCGCCGAACAGCCGTTCGCTCCAGCTCGCGCCGCTCATGCTGCAATCTCCGCGGCCAGCCGGTCGCCGTCGCGCGCGCCGATCCGCACCGGCACGATGCTCCCCGGCACCGCGTCAGCGTCCAGCATCAGCCCCGCAAAATTCTCGCCATGGCCGCTCCGCCCGTCGCGTTCGACCAGCATATTCGTCCTCATTCCTGTCAGTCCGTCCATCCAGTCATGCCGCCGCCGCGCATTGGCTTCGCGCAGTATCGCCGCCCGTTCGCGTGCCACGGTCCGTCCGACCTGCGGCATCCGCGCGGCGGGGGTCCCGGCGCGCGCGCTATAGGGAAAGATATGGCCAAAGACGATGTCGCATTCGTCGATCAGCGCCAGGCTGTTCGCGAACATCGCGTCATCCTCGGTCGGGAAGCCCGCGATCAGGTCGGCGCCGATCGCGATCTCCCGTCGCGCCGCCTTGAGCCGCGCGACGAGGTTGACGACCTCGGCCCGCCGATGCCGCCGCTTCATCCGTGCCAGCACCATATCGTCGCCCGCCTGCAACGACAGGTGGACATGCGGCATAACCCGCGTTTCGCCGCCCAGCAGCGCGAACAGCGCATCGTCGATCCGGTTCGGGTCGAGCGACGACAGCCGCAGCCGTTCGATCGGCAGCGCCAGCAACGCCTCGATCAGCGCGGCGAGCGTGGTGCCGCTGTCGTCGCCATAGCTCGCGAGGTCGACCCCGGTCAGCACGATCTCGCGTTGCCCGCGCGCCAGCGCGAGGCTCGCGCTTTCGACCACGGCATCGACGCTCGCCGATCGCGCCGCCCCGCGCGCGATCACCGTCGCGCAAAAGGTGCAGCTGTGCGAACAACCCGTCTGCACGCCGAGGAAGGCGCGGGCATGGTCGGCGCCCGACAGGGCAGGGGAATAGCTCTTGCTGCGCGCGACCGGCGCCCCGGCGCCATAGCTCTCGGTCAACCCCTTGGCGTCGTTGCGCACCACCCGCGCACCCAGTGCCGCAAAGCGTTCGTCTTCCAGCTCCGCCGCGCAACCGGTCACCACCACATTCGCCTCGGGCCGCTCGCGCAGCGCGCGCCGCACCGCCTGCCGTGCCTGCCGCACCGCTTCGTCGGTCACCGCGCAGCTGTTGAAGATGATCGTATCGCGCGCGCCGGCCGCCGTCGCCGCGCTGCGAACCGCTTCGCCCTCGGCGATGTTCAGCCGGCACCCGAAATTGACGACCGTCGGGCCGTCGATCACCGCTGTGCTCATCCGAACTGGGCCCAGTCGGTCTCGCCCTCGAACACCCGCGTTGCGGCGCCGCTCATCACGATCGGCTCGCCGGGGCCCCAGCGGATGATCAGGTCGCCGCCGGGCAGCGACACCGTCACGGGCGACTGGACCTTGCCGGCACGGATCGCCGCGACCGCCGTTGCGCAGGCGCCGGTGCCGCACGCCTGCGTCAGCCCGACGCCGCGCTCCCACACGCGCAGTTGCAGCCGGTCGGGACCGTCGAGGCTCGCGACATTGACGTTGACGCGTTCGGGGAACAGCGGATCGGTCTCGATCCGCGGCCCCAGCTCGCCCAGGTCCACCGCATCGGCCTCGGGCACGAAAAAGACGATGTGCGGGTTGCCGACATTGACCGCCGCGCCATGCTCCAGCTCGTCCCACGCCACCGGCATGTCGCGCGTGTCCATCGGCATCGCCAGCGGGATATGCTCCCAGTCGAATTCGGGTTCGCCCAGCACCACCTCGGCGCCGCCGTCGGCCGGCGTCACGCGCAGCATGCCGCCCAGGGTCTCGATCACCGCGGGTTGGCCGATCAGCGTCGCGACACAGCGCGTCGCATTGCCGCACGCCTCGACCTCGCCGCCGTCGGCATTGAAGATGCGCATCCTCACGTCGGCATGGGTCGACGGTTCGAGCAGGATCAACTGGTCGCACCCGATGCCGTGGCGCCGGTCGGCGATCGCATGCGCGCGCGCCGGGGTCATCGCGACGGGCGCCGCGCGCGCGTCGATCACGACAAAGTCGTTGCCCAGTCCGTGCATCTTGGTGAAGCGATCCGCCATATCCCGCGCATGTAAGGCGGCAGGGGCGTGAAGTCTAGCGAGGCGGGACTATTCCAAAGCCTCGTCATTGCGAGCGGAGCGAAGCAGTCCACGGCGCCCTTGCGCAACTCTGGATTGCCGCGTCGCCGTCGGCTCCTCGCAATGACGATGGGAGTGATGGAGGCGTTACGCCGACTTCCGCCGTTCGTCTTCCTCGCTCGCGCCATCCCGTTCGGGCACGAGCGGCGAACGCAGCAGGCCGCGGTCGGCGAGCAGCTTCGCCGTTTCCGCTGCCGACACCGGCTTGCCATAATGCCAGCCCTGCGCCTTGGCGCAGCCGAGCCGGGTCAGTTCGATCGCGGTCGCCTCGTCCTCGACCCCCTCGGCGGTGATCGGCATCGCCAGGCTTTCGCCCAGCCGGACGATCGCGACGACGATCGCCTGCGCATCGGGGCTGCCCTGCATCGCGGCGATAAAGCTGCGGTCGATCTTGATCCGGTCGAACGGCAGTGCGCGCAGGTGCGACAGCGAGCTGTAGCCGGTGCCGAAATCGTCGAGGCTCAGCGACACGCCCTGGTTCTTCAGGCTGGTGACGATCGAGCGCACCAGCGGCAGATTCTCGAACAGCGAACTTTCGGTGATCTCGACCTCGAGCTGGCTCGCGGGGAATCCCGTCTCGACCAGCAGCTTGGTCAGCTTCTGGCTGAACCAGGGGTCCTTCAATTGCTGCGGCGAGATATTGACCGCCAGCGTGATCGACGGGTCCCACCCCTTGGCGATCTCCATCGCGTGGCGCACGACGCGCAACGACAGCTCGCCGATCAGCCCGCTGTCCTCGGCGACCGGGATGAAGCGGTCGGGCTCGATCATGCCATGTTCGGGTGAGTCCCATCGCATCAGCATCTCGAATCCGACCAGGCGGCCCGTCGCGATGTCGACCTGCGGCTCGAAAAAGGGGACGAATTCGTCGCGCGGCATGCCGCTGCGGATGCCGGTCTCGATCTGGTTGCGGACCTGTACCGCCATTTCCATGCCGGCCTCGAACCAGCAGAAGCGGTTCCGTCCCTCGTCCTTGCAATGATACATGGCGATGTCGGCCTGACGGACCAGCGTGTCCATCGTCGCGCTCGCCTCGGTCGCGAGCGCGAGCCCGATCGACGCGCCGATGCGGATCTGCTGCGCATCGTGGATCACCGGTTCTTCGAGCACGGTGACGAGCTGCGCCGCCAGCGCCTCGATATGCGCCTTGCCCGCCGGATCGAACATCAGCATCGCGACGAACTCGTCACCGCCCAGCCGCGCCATCAGCGCGCTCGGCGGCAGCACGCTGGCGATGCGCTCGGCGGCGACCTGCAACAGGCGGTCGCCCGCGGCGTGGCCATGGATGTCGTTGACCGTCTTGAAATGGTCGAGGTCGAGCAGGAACAGCGCGACATGGCGCTGCTCGCCCGCGGCCTCGACGACCAGCGCCTGCCCCTGTTCGAGCATCGCGCGGCGGTTGAGGAAATTGGTCAGCGGATCGGTGTCGGCCAGATAGCGGGCGCGCTGTTCGGCCTCGGTGCGTTCGCGGATTTCGCGGTGCAGGTCGTTGTAACGGCGCCAGCCGAACAGGATCAGCGCGATGTTGAGGATCAAGGTCGCGGCGAGCACCTGGTCGGCGCCGCCGCCGATGCCCGACAGCGCGCGAACGACCGATTGCATGACGCTGCTGCCGGTGCCGACGAACAGGATGATCGCGGCGACGACGATGCCGCCCGCGACGACATCGCGCTTCGCGCCGTCGGCGCGGTCGGGTTGTTTGGGCGCAGCGGCCGTCGCCATATTCGCATTTCCCCACAGACAGCCGGTCTTTTGCGCCCCAAGCGGTGAAATTTGCGTTAAGTGTGGGTCATTCCAATCCTCGGTATCGCTTCGCCACAGGGAGGAGCTGGCTTGCCTTTCTCCGCCCTTTCCCGTAAGGGCGCCCCGTTCCACCGCATTTTGCGGCGGGGCATACACGACATCCGCGACGGAAAACCTGTCCACGGATACCGCTGGTTGGCGAGGTTTCGCTCACCGGCGTGTTTTGCGTTGCGGGCGTCGTAGCAAGGATTTTGGCTGTGTTCGATAGTCTGAGCAACCGGCTTGGCGATGTTTTCGGAAAGCTCCGCGGTCGCGGTGCGCTGACCGAGGCCGACGTGCGCGCCGCGATGCGCGAAGTGCGAATCGCCCTGCTCGAGGCCGACGTCGCGCTGCCCGTCGTGCGCAGCTTCGTCGACCAGGTCACCGACCTCGCGATCGGTCACAATGTCCTGCGTTCGGTCACTCCGGGCCAGCAGGTGGTCAAGATCGTCAGCGACGCGCTGACCGAAATGCTCGGCTCCGAAACCGCCGAGCTCGACCTTGCGGTCACGCCGCCCGCGGTCATCATGATGGTCGGCCTCCAGGGTTCGGGTAAGACGACGACCACCGCGAAGATCGCGAAGCGCCTCAAGGAAAAAGAGCGCAAGAAGGTGCTGATGGCGTCGCTCGACGTCAATCGCCCTGCCGCGCAGGAACAGCTCGCCGTCCTCGGCGCCCAGATCGACGTCGCAACGCTGCCGATCGTCGCGGGGCAGCAGCCGGTCGAGATCGCGCAACGCGCGCTGCAGGCCGCGAAGCTTCAGGGTTTCGACGTGCTGATGCTCGATACGGCGGGCCGCCTCCATGTCGATCAGCAGCTGATGGACGAGATGCAGGCGGTGTCGCGCACCGCCAATCCGGCTGAAACCCTGCTCGTCGTCGACAGCCTGACCGGGCAGGATGCGGTGCAGGTCGCGCAGCGCTTCACCGATCAGGTGCCGCTCACCGGCGTCGTCTTGACCCGTATGGACGGCGACGCGCGCGGCGGTGCCGCGCTCTCGATGCGCGCGGTCACCGGCAAGCCGATCAAATTCGCTGGTACGGGTGAGAAACTCGACGGGCTCGAACTCTTTCAGCCCTCGCGCATCGCCGGCCGCATCCTCGGCATGGGCGACGTCGTCAGCCTCGTCGAGCGCGCCGCCGAAACGATCCAGGCCGAAGAGGCCGAGGCGATGGCGGCGAAGATGGCCAAGGGCGTCTTCGACCTCAACGACCTGCGGACCCAGCTCAATCAGATGCGCCGCATGGGCGGCCTCGGCGCGCTCGCCGGGATGATCCCGGGGATCAAGAAGGCGCAGGTCGCGATGGCGCAGGGCGGCGCCGACGACAAGATGCTCATCCACTTCGACGCGATCATGGGCTCGATGACCCCCAAGGAGCGCGCGAAGCCCGAAATCCTGACCGCGAAGCGCAAGATCCGCATCGCCAACGGCTCGGGCACCAATGTCCAGATGGTCAACAAGGTGCTCAAGATGCACCAGGAAATGGCGACCGCGATGAAGAAGATCCGCAAGATGGGCGGGCTGAAAGGCCTCGGCGCGCTGTTCGGCAAGGGCGGCATCCCGGGCATGGGCGGTGGCGGCATGGGGGGCGGAGGCGGTGGCCTCGGCGGCCTGCCCGGCCTCGGCGGCGGGGCGATCCCGCCCGAACTCGCCAATCTCATGAACAAGAAGAAGTGATTTTAACCGACAACCGAATTTGAATCAGAAAGAAGGAATTACATCATGGCTACCTCCATTCGCCTGTCGCGCGGCGGCTCCAAGAAGCGCCCTTATTACAAGATCGTCGTCGCCGATTCGCGCGCCCCGCGCGACGGCCGCTTCATCGAGCGCATCGGCAGCTACAACCCGCTGCTCGCCAAGGACAATCCCGAGCGCGTCAAGCTTGACGCCGAGCGCGCCAAGCATTGGCTGAGCGTCGGCGCCCAGCCGAGCGACCGCGTCGCCCGCTTCCTCGACGCCGCGGGTGTCCAGGAACGCGCCGCGCGCAACAATCCGAACAAGGCGGTCCCGGGCGAAAAGGCCAAGGAACGCGCCGAGGAAAAGGCTCAGAAGATCGCTGACGCCGAGGAAGCAGCCGCCGCCGCTGCTGCTGCTCCGGCTCCCGAGCCCGAAGTCGTCGAAGAAGCCGCTCCGGCTGCTGAAGAAGCGCCCGCCGCTGAAGAAGCCGCCGCTCCCGAGGCTGCTGAATCGGACGCGACCGGTTCGGTGAAGAGCGAAGCGACCGCCGAAGCCGTCGCCGACGCGGTGGCCGAAGATGTCCCCGCCGACGCGACCGCCGACGATGCCGCCGCGATGGCCGAACAGGCCGCCGAAGGCGGACCGGCCGAAGAAGCTCCGGCTGCTCCGGTCGCTGAGGAAGCGCCCGCAGAAGAAGCCGGCGAAGAAGAAGCCAAGGCCTGATCTTGGCTGACGCGAACCGCCCCGTCACCCTCGCCGCCATTGCCGGCGCGCATGGGGTGCGGGGCGAGGTGCGGCTCAAACTGTTCGGCGAAGGCGCGGAGACCCTCCGCGCCTTTTCCGCCTTCAGCGCGGGCGAGCGCATCCTGACCCTGAAATCGATCCGTCCTGCCAATCAGGGCGCGGTCGCGATGTTTGCCGAGGTCACCGACCGCAGCGGCGCCGAAGCGCTGCGTGGTACGTTGCTGACGGTCGCGCGTTCGGCGCTGCCGCCGCTGGGTGAGGGCGAATATTACCATCATGACCTCATCGGCCTGCCGTGCGTCTCGACCGACGGCGCCGCGATCGGCACCGTCGTCGCGGTCGATAATTTCGGTGCCGGCGACATTCTCGAGATCGAGAAGCCCGCTGAGGCAGGCAAGAAGCCGCAGCGCTTCATGGTCCCGATGAACGCGCGGGCGGTGCCCGCATGGGATGCCGATAACGTGACCGTCGACGCCGCCTTCGTCGAATAGGCCCGGCGGCGCATTTTGCGCTTTCCTACATTATCGCGCTGTGCGAGCGTCGTTTTCGGTGCTTTTGCCGTGTCGGAACGCGGTTCGCGGCAACCTTCGGCACCGCCCGCTAAAGGGCACAAAGGGCACAAAATCATGCGCTGCATGCGGGGCTTTTGTGACTTTAAGCGAGATTGAAGCAAGCTTGGCGCGACAAACGGGGGAGACTGCCATGCGTTCGAGATCGCGAATCGCCCTTGCCGCCCTGTTCGCGGTGGCGTCGCCCGCCGCCGCGCAGGACCCCGCCCCAAAGACCCTCGAGCAACTCGCTCCCGACATCGACGCGCGCTTTGCGACGTTTCAGACCGACGCCCACATTCCCGGGCTCGTCTATGGCGTCGTCCAGAACGGCAAGCTCGTCTATGTGAAGGGCCTCGGCGTGCAGGATCTCGACGCGCGGCGCCCGGTCACCCCCG
This sequence comes from Sphingopyxis sp. EU05-FHT14B03, assembly GCF_058790875.1. Classification (NCBI taxonomy): domain Bacteria; kingdom Pseudomonadati; phylum Pseudomonadota; class Alphaproteobacteria; order Sphingomonadales; family Sphingopyxidaceae; genus Sphingopyxis; species Sphingopyxis sp. EU05-FHT14B03. Next base: position 486,800 of record NZ_JBYTDC010000003.1, on the reverse strand, counting down.
ACAGCCTGTTTCGCATCGCCTCGATGACCAAGGCGTTCACCGCGCTGTCGATCCTGAAATTGCGCGACGATGGCAAACTCCGCCTCGACGACCTCGCCGAAACCTATGTGCCCCAGATGAAGGGCTGGACCTATCCGACGAAGGACAGCCCGCGCATCCGGATCCGCGACCTGCTCCAGCATGTCGGTGGTTTCGTCACCGACGATCCCTGGGGCGACCGGCAACAGGTGTTGCCGCAAGCCGAATTCACCAAAATGATCGCTGCGGGCGTGCCTTTCAGCCGCGCGCCGCAGAGCCAACATGAATATTCGAACTTCGGCTATGCGCTGCTCGGCCGCATCGTGGCCAAGGCCTCGGGCATGGCCTATACCGACTATGTCCGCAAAACGATCCTGACCCCGCTCGGCATGACCGCGAGCGGTTTCGACGCGCCCCATGCGCCGAAAGACAAATATGCTCTCGGCTATCGCTGGGAGAATGACGCCTGGGCGCCCGAACCCGAAATGGTCGATGGTGCCTTCAACGCCATGGGCGGCCTGCAGGTCAGCGCCAACGACTATGCCAAATGGGTCGCCTTCCTGCTCTCGGCCTGGCCCGCGCGCGACGATCCCGACACCGGCCCAGTCAGGCGGTCGACGGTGCGCGAAATCGCGCAGGGATCGAACTTCACTTCGGTCGTCAATCGTATCGGCGCGAGCGGCGCCGATGCGTGCAAGCAAAGCCTCGCCTATGGCATGGGCTGGCGCGTCGCGCAGGACTGCGACCTTGGCCTTACGCTCGCGCACGGCGGTGGCTATCCCGGCTATGGCAGCCATGTGATGCTGATGCCCGACACCGGCACGGGGGTTTTCGCGCTCGCCAACCGCACCTATGCCGGCCCGTCGGGTCCGGCGTGGGACACGGCCGTGGCGATGGACAAGGCGGGACTGCTCGTCCGCCGCGACACGCCGGTGTCGCCCGCGGTCGCCGACATGTTCGCCGCGACGCGCGCTGCCTATGACGCGGGCAGTTTGAAACCGCTGGACGGCAAGCTCGCGATGAATTTCCTGCTCGACCGCTCGGCCGACAACTGGACCGCCGAACTGGCGAAGTTGAAGGATCAGGTCGGCGCTTGTCCGACCGCCGAGCCGCTCGCGCCGCTGGGCGCGATGTCGACCGCTTTCCGCCTCAATTGCGAAAAGGGCAAACTCGACGGCACCCTGCTCCTCGCCCCGACCAGCCCGGTCCTGATCCAGGCGTGGCGTCTGCGGGTCGTGCCCGGCGACCACCCATGATCTTCATCCTGACCTTTGTCGTGTTGGTCCCGATCGCCGGGGCGGTCGTGAGTTGGTGGCTGCTGCGCCGGTTGTCGCCGCCGCTGGTCTGGCTGGCCGGCATGCTTACGGGCGTTGCCCCTGCCATCTTCTTCACAAATGCTCTCCTTGGCAGCGCGGGCGCAAACGACGATCCCGATCCGTTGCTGTTCCAGAAGATCGCGATTGGCGCGGCGGCGCTGGTCGTCTTGCTGACTCTCGCGGCGCTCCAAATCCCGGCCCGGCGTTCGGAATGACGTCCGGTTAGGCCGCCTCGATGAACACGACCCGGTCGCGCCCGCTTTCCTTGGCGGCGTACAGGTTGATGTCGGCCGACTTCATCGCCGCGCCGAAACTCGTCTCGCGCGCGATATGGACAAGGCCCATCGATGCGGTCACCGGCCGTTTCAGCGTCGGCACCATCTGCGCGATATAGGCGCCGACGCGCTGGCGCAGCCGTTCGGCCTCGCCCGCGACCGCGCTCGCCTCGCAGCGGAACAGCAAGGCGAACTCCTCGCCGCCGATCCGCGCCGCCATCGCGCTGCCCGACCCCAGCGCCACCCCGGCGGCAAAGATCACCCGATCGCCGACGTCATGGCCGTGGCGGTCGTTGATCGCCTTGAAATGGTCGAGGTCGACGATCGCGATCGCGACCGGCGTCTCCTGTCCGTAACTCTCCTCGATCGCGCGCCGGTTGGGCAGACCGGTCAGCGGGTCGGTGTGCGCGATGACGCGCATCGCTTCGGCCTGGGCCTGCGCTTCGGTTCGTTCGCGGCGCAGACGGATCAGCCGGTCGAGAATGCCCAGCGCGGTGAGCATCACTTCCAATCCCAAAGCGGGAAACAGCAGGAACAGGAAGGATTCGAACGGTGTCTGCAGCACGATGTCGTGGAACAGGCTGACGCCATAGACGCCGCCGATGCCGCTCCACGCCGCCGCTTGATACCGCGCGGTGCGGCTGCCGCGCAGCAGCGCGATCGCCACCGTCGTGACGCCGAGCGTCAGCATCGTCACCAGCAACAGGCTGCGCAGCGTGAAATACAGCCCCGGCGGATCGGCCATCACCGTCACCGGCGTCGTCAGCAGGATCAGGAAGGGCGGCCATCCCAGCAGCCGATAGAGCCGCTTCGGGATCGTCCCCGGCTCCAGATAGGCGCGCAGGAACGGCCCCGATACCGCGACGCCCAGATCGAAGAACAAAGTGATCCACACCTGCCGGGCAAAGCTGTCGGGGGTGAAAAAGCCCCCCATCGCCAGCGGCGACAGCCCGATCGCGAGCGCGAAATAGGCAAAGGCGCGAACGCTCTGCCAGATCAGAAACCGCTCGCGGAGCAGCGCATGGAAAGCGGCATTATAGGCGAGTGAGAACAGCAGAAGCCCGAGGAAGATGCCGGTCAGCACCCCGTCCCATGTCATCACCGTCGCGTCGGCGAACGAGGATTGCGCGTGCGCGGGCACCGCGGTGCCCAACAGCACCGCGCCAACCCCTAACGCCCGCGCCCATCGCGCCATCTTGTCCCCCTGGTCCGAGTGGGAGGAAATTAGGCGTCAAGCCGCTGATTTTTGGTTAACGGAGGGTTGGATTTTGGTGATTTGCGGAGGGAGGGGACGGGGTTGCGAGCGCTACGACGGCAGCCGCCCGCTACCATCCATGCCCATGAACGCGCCCGGCGAGGGACCACCGGGCGCGTTCATGGGCATGGCCTGGTAAAACAGGACCGTCAGCCGATCCCGATCCGGGCGCGAAGGCTCGCAGTGCGGTCGTCGCGGCGCCGGCGCAGCCGCGCGATCGCGCCTGCCAGCGACGCAAAGCCGCGATCGATATCGGCGCTGAAACGCGGCTGCGCGTCGTTCCAGTTCCGCATCCAGAGTTCGTCCTGCATCGTTCGTCTCCTGTGTTTCGATGTTCTCTAGATGCGCCTTTGGCCGCTCCGTCGCCAACAAAAGCTTTGCATCATCTCATAAGGACACCTTATGTGACGCGATGCCCAAGCTGCCGCCCCTCGCCGCCGTCCGCACCTTCGAAGCCGCCGGCCGTCTGCAGAACTTCTCGCGCGCTGCAGAGGAACTGGGAATGACGCAGGCCGCGGTCAGCTATCAGGTCCGCCAATTGGAGGACCGGCTCGGCCGCGCGCTGTTCGTGCGTGAAAAGGGGCGGGTGCGGCTGTCCGAAACAGGGCAGCGACTGCTCCCCACTGTCTCGGGCGCCTTCGCCGCGATGGGCGACGCCTTTGCCGCTTTGGATGACGACGAGGCCGAGGTGCTGACGATCAGCGCCGCGACGACTTTCGGCGGCACCTGGCTCAGCGCGCGCATCGGCCGCTTCCAGCTTCGCCACCCCGATCTCGCGGTCCGTATGTCGATGACCAACGAAATGGTCGATTTCGACGCTTCGAACGTCGATGTCGCGATCCGCGTCGGCGGCGGCGCCTGGCCGGGGCTACGCGCCGACTTTCTGTTCCGAAGCCATGTGACGCCGATCTGCTCGCCGGCGTTTCGCGACACCAACGCGATCGCGGCGCCCGAAGACCTGCTCCGCGTCGATCGCCTCGCCCCCAACGATCCGTGGTGGGCGGGCTGGCTCGCCGCCGCCGGGGTCGGCACCCCGCCGCAGGAACGCCGCGGTATCGAACTCGACAGCCAGTTGCAGGAGGCGAGCGCGGTGCAGGGCGGCTATGGCATCGCGCTGATGACCCCGCTGCTGTGGCAACTCGAACTCGCCAGCGGCCGCATGGTCGCGCCGTTCGACACGCTCTACCAGCCCGGCGGCGCCAACTTTCTCGTCCACCGCGACAACCGCGTCGGGGTGCGCAAGATCGAACGCTTCCGCGAATGGCTGCACGAAGAGATGGAGATGGATCGCCACCTGCTGCCCGAGGCGCTATGGCAGCCGTTGCCATGACCTTCGCCGCCGTCCCCCTGACCCTCTATCCCGACATGTTCCCCGGCCCGCTCGGGCACAGCATGGCGGGTCGCGCGCTTGAGGCCGGCGTGTGGTCGTGTGCGCCCGTCCAGATCCGCGACTTCGCGACCGACCGGCACCGCACCGTCGACGATACGCCGTCGGGTGGCGGCGCCGGCATGGTGCTGAAGGCCGACATATTGGCCGCCGCGCTCGACCATGCGGTGGCGGCGAACCCGGGCCTGCCGATCCTTGCGATGACCCCGCGCGGCGCACCGGTCACCCAGGCGCGGGTGCGCAGCCTCGCGGCGGGTCCCGGCGCGATCATCCTGTGCGGGCGGTTCGAGGGATTCGACGAGCGCATCTTCGACGCGCGCCCGATCGAACAGGTGTCGATGGGCGACATCATATTGTCGGGCGGCGAGATGGCGGCGCTGCTTTTGCTCGACGCTTGCATTCGCCTGATTCCCGGCGTAATGGGCGCGACTTCCAGTGGGGACGACGAATCGTTCGAGAACGGTTTGCTCGAATATCCCCACTATACCCGACCTGTCGAATGGGAAGGGCGCACGATCCCCGAAGTGCTGCGATCGGGGGATCATGCGAAGATCGCTGCCTGGCGGAAACAACAGGCGGAGGATCACACACGGTTACGCAGGCCGGACCTTTGGGAGCGTCATGTCGATGCTCGGGACCGACCTGCCTCTGGCGCGCGGCAGAAGAAGAAGGAATAGAGGCATGAACCTCATCCAGACGATCGAAGCCGAAGAAATTGCCAAGGCGGCAAAGACCATTCCGACCTTCCGTCCCGGCGACACGCTGAAAGTCGGCGTCAAGGTGGTCGAAGGCGAACGCACCCGCGTCCAGAATTTCGAAGGCGTGTGCATCGCACGCTCGAACAAGGGCATGGGCTCCAACTTCACCGTGCGCAAAATGTCGTTCGGCGAGGGTGTCGAGCGCGTGTTCCCGCTCTATTCGCCCAACATCGACAGCATTACCGTCATCCGCAAGGGTGCCGTGCGTCGTGCGAAGCTTTACTATCTTCGTGGCCGCACCGGCAAATCGGCGCGTATTGCGGAGCGCCGCGATTACCGGCCGGAAGCCAGCGAGGGCTAAGGGAGACTTTCCCAACCCCAAGCGAAAACAGCTTTCCAAAACGACCGGTTCCGCCAAAGCGCAGAGCCGGTCGTTTTTCATTTGGGCAACGCAAATTCATGCAGCAGTCCGCGTCCTTTCAGCCTTCACGGCGCGCTCTTATCGGCGCGGGGCTGTGCTTTGGCGCGTTCGGACTGTCGGGCGGGGCGCTGGCGGCGACCACCGCCGAGCGGCTGGTTGCTGCCGCCCGCAAGCAGGTTGGCGTGACGCTCGCCTATGACCCCGCTTACACCGTGCTGCCCTTCCCGAACGGCGACGTGGCGCGCGCCAAGGGCGTGTGCACCGACGTCCTGATCCGCGCCTATCGCGACGCGCTGGGGGTCGATCTGCAGGCCCTTGTAAACGCCGACATGAAGGCCGACTTCGGGGCCTATCCGAAAAACTGGGGGCTGCGCCGTCCCGACCGCAACATCGACCACCGCCGCGTGCCGAACCTCGCGACCTTTTGGACGCGCCAGCGCGCGCGGCTGCCCGTCTCGACCGATCCCGCCGGCTGGCGGCCGGGCGATATCTTTACCGCGATGACTGGCGGGCGCTTTCCGCACACCGGCATCGTTTCCGACCGAACTAACGCAGCGGGCCGCCCGCTGATCATCCACAATATCGGACGCGGCGCCCGCGAAGAGGATGCCTTGTTCGACCACCCGCTGACCGGCCATTTCCGCTGGAAGGTCTGACCATATTTCGAGTTTTACGCTGAGGAGTGTTTTCATGGGTTATCGTATCGTTGTCGCGGGCGCGACGGGCAATGTCGGGCGTGAGGTGCTCGCCATCCTGTTCGAACGCGAATTCCCGATCGACGAACTGGCGCTGGTTGCCTCGTCGCGCAGTCAGGGCCTCGACATCGAACTTGGCGATACCGGCAAGACCGCCAAATGCCAGAATATCGACAATTTCGACTGGGCCGGCTGGGACATGGCGATCTTCGCGATCGGCAGCGACGCGACCAAGGTCCACGCGCCGAAGGCGGCGGCGGCGGGCTGCGTCGTGATCGACAACTCGTCGCTCTATCGCATGGACCCCGACGTGCCGCTGATCGTGCCCGAGGTGAATCCGGACGCGATCGACGGCTATACCAAGCGCAACATCATCGCGAACCCGAACTGCTCGACTGCGCAGATGGTCGTCGCGCTCAAGCCGCTCCACGATGCCGCCACCATCAAGCGCGTCGTCGTCTCGACCTATCAATCGGTATCGGGCGCAGGCAAGGCGGGCATGGACGAACTGTGGAACCAGACGCGCCAGATCTTCGTCGGCGACGAAAAGGACATCCAGAAGTTCACCAAGCAGATCGCCTTCAACGTCATCCCGCACATCGACAGCTTCCTCGACGACGGCCAGACCAAGGAAGAGTGGAAGATGGTCGTCGAGACCAAGAAGATTCTCGATCCCAAGATCAAGGTGACGGCGACCTGCGTCCGCGTGCCGGTGTTCGTCGGCCACAGCGAGGCGATCAACATCGAGATGGAGAATGAACTGTCGGCCGAGGATGCCCAGCGCATCCTGCGCGAAGCCCCCGGCGTCGTCCTTCACGACAAGCGCGAGGACGGCGGCTATATCACCCCCGTCGAATGCGTTGGCGACTTCGCGACCTTCGTGTCACGGGTTCGCGATGATCCGACGGTGGATAACGGCCTGAACCTCTGGTGCGTCAGCGACAACCTCCGGAAGGGCGCGGCGCTGAACGCGGTGCAGATCGCCGAACTGCTCGGCCGCCGCCACCTCAAAAAGGGGTAAGGACAATCCTCCCTGTCGCGAAGCGATGGGGAGGGGGACCATGCGAAGCATGGTGGAGGGGCTACGACGTCACGTTAAAGCCCCTCCGTCAGCGCTTCGCGCTGCCACCTCCCCATGCCTGCGGCACAGGGAGGATCGACTTGGCGTCGGTGAAGCATTCAAGCTATGCCGCTGCCATGACCACCCCTTATCGCTTCACCCACGCCATTGTCCGCACCCCCGCCCCCTCGGCGATCCACGGCATCCGTGCCGACGGCGGCCCCGACCCGGACTTTCCGGCGCTCGCCGCCGAGCATGACGCCTATGTCGCGACGCTCCGGGATCTCGGCCTCGCCGTCACCATCCTGCCCGCGCTCGACGCCTTCCCCGATGCCCTGTTCGTCGAGGATGTCGCGCTGACCTTCCCCGAGGGCGCGATCCTGCTCCGCCCCGGTGCGGCCACCCGCGCGGGCGAGGTCGCGTTTATTGGCGACGCGCTCGCCGCGCATCATCCCCGACGCCTCTCCATGACCGCCGGTCATGTCGATGGCGGCGACGTGCTCCGCCTCGCCGACCGCGTCGTCATCGGCCTCTCGGCGCGCACCGACCGCGCGGGCGCCGAGGAACTGGCGACGCTTCTCGCCGACCTCGGCTACAGCGCCGAAATCGCCGACACCCCGCCCGGCGTCCTGCATTTCAAGACCGGCTGCTCGCTGATCGACGCGGGTACCATCCTCGCCGTCCCCGCGCTCGCCGACTGCCCGCAATTCGCGGGACTGGAGGTCGTCGTGACCCCGCCGGGCGAGGAGGAGGCGGCGAACCTTCTCCGCATCAACGACACCATTCTCGTCGGCGATCGCTGGACCGCCACCCACGCGCTGCTCGCCGCGCGCGGTCACGCGATCCGTCCGCTTCCGACGACCCAGATCGCACGCATCGACGCGGGCCTCAGCTGCATGTCGCTGCGCTGGTGATGGGGCCCAGGCCCACCCACCAGTTTCCGTTCGTGTCGAGCGAAGTCGAGACACCCCGCAGGCGCGCACGAACGATGGGCATCTCGACTTCGCTCGATGCGAACGGATAAGGGGATGATCACTACCCTCCCGCGCGCCCAGAAACAGCTCCTGGCCCTTCTCGCTGCGCTGCTCCTCCTTGCCCAGATCGCGCAGCCCTATCCCGAGGTCGCGCTGCTCCAGCATATCCCGACGCTGGTCTTCCTGCTCGCGTCGCCCTGGCTGCTCCGCCGCTGGCCACTGTCGACCGCGGCGCTCGCCTGCATCATCGCCTTCCTCGCGCTCCACACCCTCGGCGGCCGCTATGCCTACAGCAACGTTCCCTATGACGATTGGGCGCGCGCGCTCACCGGCACCACCCTGTCGGACGCCTTCGGCTGGACCCGCAACCATTATGACCGCCTCGTCCATCTCGCCTTCGGCGCGCTGTCGGTCGTCCCCGTCGCCGAGATCGCTCGCCGCTGGGGCGGACTGACCCCGCGCGGAGCCATCCTCGCCGTGCTTGGCTGGGTGCTCGCCATCTCGTGCCTCTACGAAATGTTCGAATGGCTGCTCACCATCGTCGCGGCGGGCGCGACCGCTGATCGATACAACGGGCAACAGGGCGACATCTGGGACGCGCAAAAGGATATGGCGCTCGCCACCCTCGGTGCGATACTGGTTCTCGTCATCCCCTCCCGCGGCAGGAATTGAGCGATGCGCAACGTCACCACCCTCGTCATGATCGGCCTGCTCGCCGCGTGCAAACCCGCCGCCGACAAGGCGCCGGTGGATGCCGACCCCGTCGCGCCTGCGGTCCCCGAGGCAAAGGCCGATGGGCCGAACGCTGCGACCACCGCGATCAGCCTCGATGGAGAGGGCCTGCGCTTCATCGACAAGAATAATGGCAAGACCAGCCTGCTCGCCTTCGGTGTGCCACGCGCGCAGGCTGAAGAAGCACTGGCGCGCGTCGCGGGTACCCTCGACGACCGCAGCACCAACGAGGAATGCGGCGCCGGCACGATGGAGTTCACCCGCTACGACGCGATGACCCTCAATTTCCAGGACGGCAAGTTCGTCGGCTGGTTCCTCGGTAACGAACCCGGCGCCGACCTATATTCGACGATGAGCGGCATCGCCATCGGCACCACCCGCGCCAAGGCCGCAGAGTCGGTCAAGCTCGTCGCGATCGAGGACAGCACGCTTGGCGAGGAGTTCACCCTTGGCGCGGGTCAGGACAGCGTTGGCGGTATGTTCGCCGCGCCCGGCGAAGCGGCGAAGATCGACGCGCTGTTCGCGGGGATGAACTGCTTCTTCCGCTAACCTGCCTTGTGGAGCAAGCGGCGCCATCCTTTCCCCTGAAAGGCCAAGGGCAAGGTCCGCTTCCTGCTCCAAAGCCGACTGTCACGCATTGCGTGCCATCAGCCCGCCGTCGACCGGGATCACCGCGCCGGTGATGTAGCTGGCGGCGGGGAGGACGAGGCTGAGCGTCATATGCGCGACTTCCTCGGGGTCGCCATATCGGCGCAGCGCGGTGCGGCGTTTGGCGAAGACCAGCTTGTCGGCTTCGGCCACCTTGTCGGTCATGCCGGTGTGGATCGGACCCGGGCAGATGCAGTTGACCGTGATGCCCTCCTTGCCGAGATCGACCGCGAGGCCGCGCGTCAGTCCGGTGACGCCGGTCTTGGCGGCCACATAGGGCGTGTCGCCGGGTGTCGCGCCGAGGCCTTCGGTCGAGGCAATGTTGACGATGCGTGCGGCATCGCTCTGGCGCAGCCAGGGCAGGGCGGCGCGAACCATGCGCTGGTGCGCGGTGAGCAGGATTGCCACGGCGCGGTGCCAGATGCCGTCATAATCGTCGGCGTCGAGCGGGCAGAAGGCCGAGATGCCGGCATTGTTGATCAAGATGTCGATGCCGCCGAAATGCGCGGCGATGTCGGCGACGACGATCCTGATCGCGTCGGCATTGGACACGTCGAGCGCGAAGGCTTTGGCGTTCCCGCCCGCCTCGGCCGCCACCGCCTCGCACGCGGCGAGATCGAGGTCGGTGACCGCGACCTTGGCGCCTTCGCTCGCGAGCAGCAGCGCGGTAGCGCGGCCCATACCGCTCGCCGCGCCGGTAACGATTGCGACGCGGCCGGCGACCGAGCGCGAGCGGTTCGGAGCCGCGCTCACCGGAAGGGCGGTTCGTTGAAGGCGCGGAGTTTGCGGCTGTGGAGCTTGGCGCCCTCGTCGCGCATCGTCTCGCAGGCGCGGATACCGATCTGGAGATGCGCGGCGATCGCTTCTTCATAGAAGCGGTTCGCCTGGCCGGGCAGCTTGAGCTCGCCGTGGAGGGGCTTGTCGCTGACGCACAGCAGGGTGCCATAGGGGACGCGGAAGCGGTAGCCCTGCGCCGCGATCGTCGCGCTTTCCATGTCGATACCAATCGCGCGCGACTGCGAAAAGCGCAGCGCGCTGTCGGTGTAGCGCAGCTCCCAGTTGCGGTCGTCGGTGGTGACGACTGTGCCGGTGCGCATGCGTTTTTTCAGGTCGGCGCCGCTGGTGCCGGATACGGCTTCGGCGGCGCTGGCGAGCGCTTGCTGTACTTCGGCGATCGGCGGAATCGGGATTTCGGGGGGCAGGACCGCGTCGAGGATATGATCGTCGCGCAGATAGGCGTGGGCGAGGACATAGTCGCCGATGCGCTGGCTGGGGCGCAGCCCGCCGCAATGGCCGATCATCAGCCAGGCCTCGGGGCGCAGCACCGCGAGATGGTCGCAGATCGTCTTGGCGTTCGACGGGCCGACGCCGATGTTGACGAGGGTGATGCCGCCGCCGTCGGGCGCGATCAAATGATAGGCGGGCATCTGGTGCCGGCGCCAGGCGCTGTCGGCGACGAGCGCGCTCGCGTTGACCCCGGGCTGGTCGACATAGAGGCCCGCGGCGCCGGCGAGCGCGGTGTAGCGCCCCTGGCCGACCTGCGCCCCCGCCCAGGAGACGAACTCGTCGACATAGCGGTGGTAGTTGGTGAACAGGATGTAGCGCTGGAAATGCTCGGGCGCGGTGCCGGTGTAATGGCGGAGGCGCGCGAGGGAGAAGTCGGTGCGTAGCGCGTCGAACAGCGCGAGCGCCTGCGGCGCCGCGGGGTCGCTGCCGAACAGCCCGTCGGCAAGCTCGTCGCCGATGTCGGCGAGCTCGGTGGTCGGGAAGTGACGTGCGAGTTCGAGCGGGGTGACGCGCCCCATGTCCGACCCGTCGCTGGCGTCGAGCACATAGGGAAAGGGGATTTGCTGCCCGGTGCGCGTCACCGACAACTCGACGTCATAATGGCGGACGAGCAGGTTGAGCTGGTCGCGCAGATAATCGGCGAACAGGTCGGGGCGGGTGACCGTGGTGACGAACTCGCCCGCGCGCTCGAACTGGCCGAAGGCGAGATTATGGGCGGTCTGCCCCTCGCGCTGTTCGCCGGTCGTGACGAGGCGGAGCGCCGGATAGTCGAACAGCCCGGTCGCGGCGGCATCGGCCGGCGGCAGTGTGCCGTCGCGGACATAGGCGGCGATCGCCGATTTGAGATTGGAGACCGAGGTGCGGAACTTGTCCTGGAGCTCGGCGATGATCCCTTCGACGAGGGCGGCGGGATCGGCGATGTTCTGGTTTTGCGATGAGGATGTCATCGCGACGCTGTTGCACGAAAATGTGACAAAAGGGAAGGGGCGGCCCGCGAACAGGCCGCCCTCCCGTATTTTCTCAGAGCTGCTCGAGCATATGGTCGGCGCTCGACACCTTGAATTCGCCGGGGGCTTCGACGTTGAGCTGTTCGACGACGCCGTCGTTGACGATCATCGAGAAGCGCTGGCCGCGCTTGCCCATGCCAAAGGCCTGGCCGTCCATGGTGAGGCCGACCGCTTCGGCGAAATCGCCATTGCCGTCGGCGAGCATGGTGACGGAGCCGCCGGCGTCGCCATTCTTGCCCCAGGCGCCCATGACGAAGGCATCGTTGACCGCGGTACAGACGATCTCGTCGATGCCCTTGGCCTTCAGTTCCTCGGCCTTTTCGACGAAGCCCGGCAGGTGCTTGGCCGAACAGGTCGGGGTGAAGGCGCCGGGTACCGAGAAGAGCGCGACCTTGCGGCCCTTGAAATAATCGGCGGTGCTGACCCGTTCGGGTCCGCCTTCGGTCACCTTGACCAGCGTCGTTTCGGGCAGCTTGTCTCCGGTCTGGATCGTCATGTTTTCGTCCTCTCAGCGGGGGGAATCGGGAGCGCAGACATTGGGTGGCGACCGGCCCGAGTCAAGCGCGGCGGATAAATTCACGCGCGCGCTGGACCGGGCCGGCGCGGGCGGGCATGGTGCGGCCATGGAAACGGCTCCCCCCTGGTTCACCGGCCAGCTGCTCCTCGCGCTCCCCGGTATCGGCGACCCCCGCTTCGAGCATATGGTGATCGCGATGATCAGCCATGACGAAGAGGGCGCGATGGGTATCGGCATATCGGACCCGATCGCGGGCATGACGGTGGGCGCGGTGCTCGACCAGCTCGAGATCGCGCACGACGGCGACCCGCTCGACCAGCCGGTGTTCCTCGGCGGCCCGGTCGAACAGTCGCGCGGCTTCGTGCTGCACAGCAAGGACTGGGGCGGCGAGGGCGCCGTCGAGGTCGCGGGGCGCTGGACGATATCGAGCTCGCACGACATTTTGCGCGCGATCGGCGAAGGCCGCGGTCCGTCGCGCTGGCTGGTCGCGCTGGGCTATGCCGGATGGGCTGGCGGCCAGCTCGAGGACGAGATGGTGCGCCACGGCTGGCATGTGACGCCGGGCAGCGACGCCTTGCTGTTCGACACGCCGCCCGAAAAGCGCTGGCAGGCGGCCTTTGCGGAGGCCGGGATCGATGCACGCCTGCTGACGACCGAGGGCGGCGAGGCGTAACACGACAACGCCAAAAACACGTCGCCCCCGCGAAGGCGGGGCCGCTATCGGCATTGCACAAGGCTGCCAGCGGCCCCCGCCTTCGCGGGGGCGACGGATTTGTTTCAGCGTGCCAGCGCGAGCAGCGGGCGCCCTTCGTTGAGATTGGCGAGCGCGGTGCGGGCGGCCCAGCGCGAATCGACATAGCGGCCGTTGGCGAGTTCCAGATCGTAACGGATCGGGCTGTCGATCGCCGCGCTATAGGCGGTCGAGGCGTCTGCGGTGCGACCCAGGCGGGCATAAGCCGTGCCGAGATTGATCAGCCGCGACGGGTCGCGCGCATCGACCGTCGTTTCGTCGGTCAGCTTGGCGACCGCGGCGCGATTGTCGCCGGCCTTGAGTTCGGCATAGGCTACCGGCAAGACTTGCGAATCAGCCTGCGGGCCGGTGACGACGATGATCGACTGGGCGGCGGCAGGGGTCGCGAAAGCAAGAGCGACGAGCGGCAGCAGAATTTTTTTCATCTTTGTATCTCCCCGTAACTTGGGATGATTTTCTGCCTGCTTCGCACAAAAGTCAATATTTTCAGCCATTTGTAACATAGCTGTCACAAAGTCCGATTATGCTGAACGCAAGGCGCATTATAAGTCAGAATTTTCAGAATCTTGGGCTTTGCGACGCGCTGTCACATAGGCGGCGGGGCGATTGTCACAATTGCGCCGGTCGAAATTTTTTTCGCGAGGCCGTGCGATTCCGCGCGTCCTGATTCGCGTCCGCACGTCGCCGGTGGATGGCCCCGGACTTGCGATATAAAGAAAAGTTTATATTTGATCCGGGCGGCGCTTTGGGCTAGGGCGCGCAACATAATTACGCGGTCGTTTGCGAGCGGGCGCACCCCATCTGACAGGAGAAATACCCATGGCCACTCTCGCCGCCGACACCCGTGACTATGTGGTCGCCGACATCGGCCTTGCCGATTTCGGGCGCAAGGAAATCAACATCGCCGAAACCGAAATGCCGGGCCTGATGGCGCTGCGCAGCGAATTCGGCGCGTCGCAGCCGCTGAAGGGTGCGAAAATCGTCGGGTCGCTGCACATGACGATCCAGACCGCAGTGCTGATCGAGACGCTGACCGCGCTCGGCGCCGAGGTCCGCTGGGCGACGTGCAACATCTTCTCGACCCAGGACCATGCCGCCGCCGCGATCGCCGCGTCGGGCGTGCCGGTGTTCGCGGTGAAGGGCGAAAGCCTCGCCGACTATTGGGACTATGTCGGCCGCATCTTCGACTGGGGCGTGGAAGACGGCACGACCTGCAATCTGATCCTCGACGATGGCGGCGACGCCACGATGTTCGCGCTGTGGGGCGCGAAGCTCGAAGCCGGGCAGGCGATGCCGGCGCCGGAGAATGAAGAAGAGATTGAAATGCAGCGCGCGCTGAAGGCGTTCGTTGCCGCCAACCCGGGCTACCTGACGAAGACGGTCAAGGCGATCAAGGGCGTGTCGGAAGAAACGACGACCGGCGTCCATCGCCTGTACCACATCGCCAAGAAGGGCGAGCTGCCCTTCCCCGCGATCAACGTCAACGACAGCGTCACCAAGTCGAAGTTCGACAACCTCTATGGCTGCAAGGAATCGCTGGTCGACGCGATCCGTCGCGGCACCGACGTGATGCTCGCGGGCAAGGTCGCGACCGTCGCCGGCTTCGGCGACGTCGGCAAGGGCTCGGCGCAGTCGCTCCGCAACGGCGGCGCGCGCGTCCTCGTCACCGAAATCGACCCGATCTGCGCGCTGCAGGCGGCGATGGAAGGTTTCGAGGTCGTGACGATGGACGAAGCCGTCAAGCGTTCGGACATCTTCGTCACCGCGACCGGCAACGCCGACGTCATCACCGCCGAGCATATGGCGGGCATGAAGAATATGGCGATCGTCTGCAACATCGGCCACTTCGACAGCGAGATCCAGATCGCGGCGCTCGCCAACTACAAGTGGACCGAAGTCAAGCCGCAGGTCGACCTCGTCGAATTCCCCGACGGCAAGCAGATCATCATCCTGTCGAAGGGGCGCCTCGTGAACCTCGGCAATGCGACCGGCCACCCGTCGTTCGTGATGTCGGCGAGCTTCACCAACCAGACGCTGGCGCAGATCGAACTGTGGACGCGCAGCGAGCAGTATAAGAACGACGTCTATGTCCTGCCCAAGCATCTCGACGAAAAGGTCGCGGCGCTGCACCTCGAAAAGCTGGGCGTGAAGCTCAGCCAGCTGAGCCAGAAGCAGGCCGACTATATCGGCGTGCCGGTCGAAGGTCCGTTCAAGCCCGATCATTATCGCTATTGATCGAAGACGGGGCATGCGCCCTGCCGTTCGGGCAATCCTCGTCATTGCGAGGAGCCGGGGGCGACGCGGCAATCCAGAGTGGGCGGTAACCGCCCTGGATCGCTTCGCTCCGCTCGCAATGACGACGTGATGAGACGAAAACTGTGGACGGCGCGCCCATCGGAAGGTGGGACGCGCCGTTCCGCTGTGACATGCGATTGAAACATGCACCCATCGCCTTTAGGGCTGGCTATCATGGCAAGGGCGTCGGTGGCGGAAAAGCGGGAGCGTGACGGAGGATGAGCGGCGCGCTGTCCCCGACCCTGACGTTCGCACTCGGCGGCTTCGCGGCGCTGTGGCTGTTGCTCGGCATCTGGGCGGCGGGGCGCGGGCTGGCGATGCAGCGACGCTCGGCCTTTGCCGCGGCGCAGACCGAACGGCTGGCGAGCCTGATCGAAGCCTCGCCCTATCTGCCCGTCGTCGTGCGCGGCGACTGGCGCATCGAGGCGAGCGAGCGGCTCGGCCGCTGGCTGGGGCTCGAACGCGGCCCCCGCAATTTCGACGAATTGTGCGGGCTGGGCGCGGGCCTCGAAACCCCCGACCATGACGCGCTGCGGCAGGCGATCCTCGGTGCGCAGCGCGGCGCCAAACCCTTCACGATGAGCCTGCGCCCGCAAGGCGGCTCGCGCACGATTCTGGTCCATGGCGGTCCGGCTCCGGCGGCGATCGGCGGGTCGGGCAGCGTGCTGCTGTGGCTCGATGATGCGACCGAAAGCCTGTCGTCGCAGATCGCACTCAAGTCCGAACGCGACGAGGCGATGGCGGCCTTCGAGGCGCTGTCGGGGCTGATCGAGGTCGCGCCCTTTCCGATGTGGTTCCGCGACCCGCGGCTCGAACTGGCGCTGGTCAACCAGGCCTATGTGAATGCGGTCGAGGCGAAGAGCGCCGATGTCGTGATCGACCAGGGGATCGAACTGCTCGAACCCGTCGCCGGGGTGAGCGCGGGCGAAGCGGCGCAGGCGGCGCGTACCGCCGGGGCGGCGCAAATGCGCACCGTGCCGGTGACGATCGCGGGCGAGCGGCGGATCATGCGCGTCGTCGACGTGCCGCTGACCCCGGCGGGCGGCAAGCCGATCGGGGTCGCGGGCTATGCGATCGACGTGCAGGAACTGGAGAGCGAGCGCGGCGCGCACCGCCGCTTTGCCGAGACACAGCGCGAATTGCTCGATCGGTTGTCGGCGGCGGTCGCGCAGTTCGGCCCCGACCAGGGCCTGATCTTCGCGAACCAGCCGTTCCGCCGCATGTTCGACCTCGACGCCGACGCGATCGCCGAAACGCCGGCCCTCGCGCGGCTGCTCGACGCCTGGCGCGACGCCGGGCGGACCCCCGAGGTGCGCGATTATCCCGAATGGCGGCAGGCGCATGTCGACTGGTTCGCGCAGGCGGAGGCGAGCGAAGAGGAGTGGCTGCTGCGCGACGGGACGCATCTGCGCGTCGTCGCCCAGCCGACCCCCGATGGCGGGTTGTTGCTGATCGCCGAGGACCGCACCGAGCAGGTCCAGCTCGCCGGGGCGCGCGACACCTTGCTGCGCGTGCGCACCGCGACCTTCGACAATCTGTTCGAGGCGGTGGCGGTGTTCGCCCCTGATGGGCGGCTGCACCTGTGGAACCAACGATTCCGCCGCCTGTGGGGGGTCGACGAGCCGACGCTGGCGGCGCATCCGCGCGTCGATACGCTGATGGGTGGACTGGCCGACCGGCTGGCCAAGCCGAACCAGATCAGCATCGTGCAGGAGGTGATCCGTGCCGCGACGCTGGAGCGGACGCAGCGCGTCGGTGAGATCCGGTTCAAGGACGGGCGCCATTTCGACTTCGCGGCGATCCCGCTGCCCGACGGCAATGCCTTGCTGATCATGCTCGACGTCAGCGACAACCGGAAGATGGAATCGGCGCTGCGCGAACGCAATGAAGCGCTCGAGGCCGCCGACAAGGTCAAGACCGCCTTCCTGTCGCGGATGAGTTACGAGCTGCGCACGCCGCTGACCTCGATCGGCGGCTTTGGCGAGATGTTGCAGGCGGGTTATGCCGGCAAGCTCGCCGAAGGGCAGCAGGCCTATGTCGATGCGATCATGGAATCGGTTGGCGTTCTCGGGCGCCAGATCGACAATGTGCTCGACCTCGCGCAAGGTGAGGCGGGCACGCTCGCGGTCGAGCGCGCGCCGGTCGACGTCGCGGCGCTGCTCGCTGGCGCGCTGGCTGAGGCCAAACCCTTTGCCGCGGCCGAAGGGGTCGAACTGGTCGGCAATATCTCGGCGGCGCTCGGCAGCATCGAAGGCGACGCCGCGCGGCTGTCGCGGCTCGTCGCGGGGCTGCTCGACAATGCGGTGCGCTATACCGCGCCGAGCCGCAAGAAGGGCGGACGCGTACTCCTTCACGCCGATGGCGATGCGAAGGGTGTCGATATCATCGTCTCCGACAATGGTCCGGGCATGCCCGATGCGGTCGCGGCGGTGACCAAGGGCCAGCAGGCGGGGACCCAGAGCGGCGGCATCGGGCTCGCGCTCGCACGCCAACTCGTCGCCGCGCACGGCGGCACGATGGAGGTCGTGAGCGAAAAGGGCCAGGGGACGCTGGTCCGCGTAAGTCTGCCGCGCGGCGCATGAGCTTCCGTACCGACTACAGCCTCGCCGAAGCCGAGCGGATCGGTGCGGCGATCGGATTGGCGCTGATCCCCGGCGACGTCGTGCTGTTGTCGGGCGATCTCGGCGCGGGCAAGACGACGCTGGCGCGCGCGATGCTCAAGGCGCGCGGGCTGGCTGGCGAGGCGCCGAGCCCGACCTTTGCGATCGTCCAGCCCTATGCGCCGCCCGAGGTCGACTTGCCGATCGCGCATGTCGATCTCTACCGGATCGAGGACGAGGACGAGCTGATCGAACTCGGCCTCGACGACTATGTTCATGACGGCGCGTTGCTGATCGAATGGCCCGACCGGCTGGGCCAAACGGGCTGGGCCGGTGCGCTGGCACTGACGATTTCCGGAAGCGGCGACGCGCGCGTCTTGACAGCCGCGGTGCCGACGTCTTGGGGGAGCCGATGGCCGCTCCGATGATTCCGCCCCCCCATGCGCCCGCCTTCCTCGCCGCGCATGGCTGGGGCGACGCGCAGATATTGCCGCTTGCGGGCGATGCGTCGTTCCGGCGCTATTTCCGCGTCGTCGGCGAAGGCCGCCAAGCGGTGCTGATGGACGCGCCGCCACAACAGGAAGACTCGCGCCCGTTCATCGCGATCGCCGAATATCTGTGTGAGCAGGGGTTGAGTGCGCCGACGATCATCGCGCGCGACCTGGAGCAGGGATTGCTGCTGATCGAGGATTTCGGCGACGTCCGGCTGCGCGAGACGATCGACGCCGCGCCGCAGGACGAGATGGCGCATTATGCCGGGGTGACCGATTTGCTCGTCCATTTGCACGCGCGGCCGCCGATGGCGGGCCTGCCGGTGCATGGGCTCGATCAATGGCTCGACGAGGTCATGCTGTTCGCCGACTGGTATTGCCCGGCGCTGGACCTCGACGTCGACCGCGACGCGTTTCGCGCGGCGTGGGAAGCCGCACTGCTGCCGGTCGAGAACGACGGCCTGCCGCGTGTTACCGTGCTGCGCGATTTCCATGCCGAGAATATCATGCTGGTCGGCGGCAAGACGGGGGTCGAACATTATGGCCTGCTCGATTTCCAGGACGCGCTGATCGGTCATCCCGCCTATGATCTGGCGTCGGTGCTGGAGGATGCGCGTCGCGACGTGAGCCCGGCGGTCGAGGCGGCGATGCTCGCGCACTACCAGGGCGCCACCGGGACGGGCATCGAAAGCGCCTATTGGGCGCTCGCTGCGCAGCGCAACACGCGCATCCTGGGGGTGTTCGTGCGGCTGTGGAAACGCGACGGCAAGCCGGGGTATCGCCAGTTCCAGCCGCGCATGTGGGGGCTGCTCGAACGCGACCTCGCGCACCCGGCGCTCGCCCCGGTGCGGGCATGGTTCGACGAGAATATCCCCGCCGACAAGCGCGCGGCGGCGTGGGAAGAATTCGAGGCATGACCACGAAAATCGAGAGCGCGATGGTGATGGCGGCGGGGTTGGGCAAACGCATGCGCCCCCTCACCGCCACCCGGCCCAAGCCGCTGGTGCGCGTCGCGGGCAAGCCGCTGATCGACCACAGCCTCGACCGGATCGAAGCCGCCGGGATTCCCCACGTAGTGGTCAACGTCCATTATCTAGCCGACGCCCTCGAAGCGCATCTCGCGGCGCAGAAGCGCAAGTTCACCATCGCGATTTCGGACGAACGCGACCGGCTGCTCGAAACCGGTGGCGGCATGATGAAGGCGCTGCCGCAACTGACCGGCGACCCGATCCTGATCGTCAACAGCGACAATATCTGGACCGACGGGCCGCAGGACAGCATTGCGCAACTCGCGCGCCACTGGGACGAGGCGCGGATGGACGCGCTGTTGCTGGTGATCCGGCAGGCGAGCGCGACGGGGCATGGCGGGCGCGGTGATTTCCATATGGACCCCAATGGCATGCTGTCGCGGCGCAGGCCGGCGCGGATTGCGCCCTTCGTCTATACCGGCATCCAACTGGTGTCGCGGCGGCTGCTCGTCGATGCCCCTGTGGGGCCGTTTTCGACCAACATTTTCTGGGACCGCGCAATCGCGGCGGGGCGCCTGTTCGGCCTGTCGCACATGGGCCGATGGTTCGACGTCGGCACCCCGGCGAGCATCGCGCCGACCGAAGCCGCGCTGACGGAGGTTTGACCACCGTCCGTTCCCGCTTTCGTCATAGCGCGCACGGCGAAGCAATCCAGAGTTGCATAAACCGCTCTGGATTGCTTCGCTGCGTGCGCAATGACGGGTTTTGACTCTGATGGCTGATGCCAAGCCCACCATCTTCTCGATCCCGGTCCACCGGGCGTTCGCCGATGCGCTCGCCGCCGGGCTGATCGCGCGTTTCGCCGATGGAGCGCTGGGTCTCGCCGAGGGGTTGGTCCTGCTGCCGAGCAATCGCGCGCGCAGCGCGGTGCAGGCGGCGTTCGTGCGCGCGGGCGGGCAAGGCCTGCTGATGCCGCGGCTTGTCGTGATCGGCGATGCCGACCTCGACGAAGAGGTTGCGCTGGCGCTCGACCCGATCGACGAGAGCGGGATCCTGCCGCCCGCGATCGACCCGCTGCGACGGCGACTGATGCTCGCGGCGCTGATCGAGAAGCACCAGCCGGCGGGCGAGGAGGCGATCACCGGCGCGGCGGCGTTCCAGCTCGCCGAAGGGCTGGGGCGGGTGATCGACCAGCTTCATTATGAGGAGGTCGCGCCTGCGCGGCTGGGCGAGATCGAAGCGGTGCTGGGTGACCTCGCGCAGCATTGGCAGGCGTCGTGGGCGCGGCTGCGCCTGCTCGTCGAGCATTGGCCCGCCGAGCTTAAGCGCGCGGGGATGATCGACCGCGCCGAGCGGCGCAACCGCTTGCTCGACCGGGTGAGCCAAGGCTGGCGCGTGGTGCCGCCGGCGCGCTTCGTCGTCGCGGCGGGGGTCACCACCGCCGCGCCCGCAATCGCGCGGCTGCTACGCACGGTCGCCGATATGGAGCGCGGCATGGTCGTGCTGCCGGGGCTCGACCTCGGCATGGCGGAGGAGGAATGGGAGGCGCTGGGGCCCGTCGCCGCCGACCCCGAAAATCCGGCGCGGCCGCTCGAGACGCATCCGCAATATCATCTGAAACTGCTGCTCGGGCGCATGGGCGTCGCGCGCGGCGAGGTGCGGACATGGGAGGGCGTGTCGGCGTTCGACGGACCCGAGGCGCGCGCCGGTTTCGTGTCCTTGCTCTTCGCGCCCGCCGCCTACACCGCGCGCTGGCAGGACAAGACCGACCTTGGCGCCGAGATCGCTGGGCTGTCGGGCGCGGTGTTCGCCGACGACGGGCAGGAGGCGCAGGGCATCGCGCTGATGATGCGCGCCGCGGTCGAGACGCCGGGGCGCACCGCGGCGCTGGTCACCCCCGACCGCGCGCTGGCCGAACGCGTCGCGAGCGCGCTGGCGCGCTGGGACATTGCGGTCGACGACAGCGCGGGGCGGCCGCTGGCGAAGCTGCCGCCGGGAACCTTGCTGCTCGGGCTCGCCGAGCTGGCGGCGCGCTTCGACCCCGTGCGGCTGCTCACGGTGCTCGGCCACCCGCTGGTGCGCAAGGGCGAGGCGCGCTTGGCCTGGCTCGACCAGGTGCGGCGGCTCGACCTGCTGCTGCGCGAGCCGGGGCTGACCCCGGGCTGGGACGGGGTGTCGGTGCGCCTCGCGCTGCTCGCCGCCGACAGCAAGGCGCGCGGGCATGGCGCGGCGGCGGCGCTGCACGACTGGTGGGGCGAACTGGTCGCGGGGCTGGGTGTGCATCTTGCACCGCTCAGCGCCGGAACCGCGGTGCCGCCGACGACCCTGCTCGCTGCGCTGCAGGCGGCGCTCGGCTGGCTGACCGGCGACGCGGTGTGGGCGGGTCCGGCGGGGCGTCAGCTCGCCGACCTGTTCGACCGGTGGGTGCTGGCAAAAGGAGCGGGGCTGGCGCTCGTCGCGCCGAGCGATTTTCCCGCGATGCTCGCCGACCTGCTCGGCGGCGAGAGCGTAAGGCCGCCCTATGGCGGGCATCCCCGGCTGTTTATCTGGGGGCTGCTCGAGGCGCGGCTGCAGCGCGCCGATGTGATGATATTGGGCGGGCTCGACGAAGGGCGCTGGCCGCCGGCGGTCACCCCCGATCCCTGGCTCGCGCCGGGCATCCGCCGTCTGCTCGGCCTCGGGGCGCCCGAGCGGCAGCAGGGCATGGCGGCGCACGATTTCGCCGGGGCGCTCGCCGCGGCCAAGGTGGTGGTGACGCGCGCTTTGCGCAGCGGCGGCGACCCCGCGGTCGCGTCGCGTTTCTGGCTGCGGTTGAGCGCGCTGGCGGGCGAATTGCCCGCCGCGCAAATCGGCGGCCAGCCGGTCGCGGGACTGGCCGCGCTGCTCGACGTCCCACCGGGCGATCCGCTGCCCGCGCCGCGCCCCGCGGTCGCGCCGCCGCCCGAGGCGCGGCCCGATAAGATCAGCGTCACCGGGGTCGACCAGCTCGCGCGCGATCCCTTTGCCTTTTACGCGGCGAAAATCCTGCGGCTGAGCGCGCTCGATGCGCTGAGCCAGGGCCCCGACGCCAAATGGTTCGGGACGCGGGTGCACAAGCTGCTCGAGGATTGGCAGCGCGCCGGGATGACCGAGGCCGCGCTGGAGACCGAACTGGCGGCGCTCGCCGCCGACCCCGCGCTCGACGCGCTGGCGCGCGCCTTCTGGTTGCCGCGCATAATACCGTCGCTGCGCTGGGCGGCGGAGCGCGTCTGGGCCGAACGCGACAAGCGCTGGCCGGTCGCAAGCGAGGTGAAGGGCGCGATTGTCGTCGATGGCATCCGGCTGCACGGCAAGGCCGACCGCATCGACCAGCTCGCCGACGGCAGCCTCGCGATTGTCGATTATAAGAGCGGTTCGGCGCCGTCGGGCACCGCGGCGGCGGCGGGGCTCGACAACCAGCTCGGCCTGCTCGGGCTGATCGCCGAGGCGGGGCAGGCCGACGGACTCGACGCGGCGCCGGTCGGAGCCCTTGAATATTGGAGCCTGAAGCGCGACCGCGCGAAGGGCGAAGAGGGCAAGGTGTCGGCGACGCATGGTTCGCGGCGCGAGCTGAAGAGTGCCGAGGAAGCGGTCGAACGCGCGGCCGAGGCGCTTGCCGATTTGAGCGCGCGCTTCCTGCTCGGGCAGGAGCCCTTCGTGCCGGGCGATGCGGCGCGGCGCTACACCGACTTCGACCAGTTGATGCGTCGCGACGAATGGTTCGGGCGCGGCGACGGCGTTGCGCTCGACGACGGCGGCGCGGCATGACGCGGCTGTTCGATCTCGACCCCGGGCAGAGCGCGGCGGCAAACCCCGACGACCATGTCTGGCTCGGCGCGTCGGCGGGCACGGGCAAGACGCAGGTGCTGTCGGCGCGCGTGCTGCGGCTGATGCTCGGCGGGGTCTCGCCCGAGGCGATCCTCTGCATCACCTTCACCAAGGCGGGCGCGGCCGAAATGGCGCACCGCATCCACGAGCGCCTCGCCCTGTGGGTGCGGATGGACGACGGCGATTTGCGGCTCGACCTGCGTGCTTTGGGCGCCGACTGGGACACCCCCGGCATCATCGACCGCGCCCGGTCGCTGTTCGCCACCGTGATCGACAGCCCGGGCGGCGCGATCCGCGTCCAGACGATCCACAGCTTCTGCCAGACCCTGCTCGCGAGCTTTCCGCTCGAAGCCAAGATATTGCCGGGCTTCCGTCCGCTGGAGGACAGCGAAGCAAGCGCGTTGCAGCGCGAGGTGCTGGGCAAATTGCTCGGGCAGAAGGATGCCGACGGCGACGCCATGCGCAGAGTCGCGGCGATGCTGTCGCGGCGGATGGGGCAGGATGCGGCGATCGCCTTCCTCGTCCGCTGCGCGGGGCGCTTCGGCGGCGCCGACCAGCCGCGGATATCGCCCAAGCCGGGCGACGTACGCGACGCGTTGGGTCTGCCGCAGGGTGATCCTGATGCTTGGTTGGCTAGCGCACTCTCGGATGGGATAATCGATCATCGAGATGTGGTGGCGATTAGAGATTCTGCGGCGGGTTGGATCACGAAAAAGGGGACGTTGCACAGCCGCGCGGAGCCAATATTGGCGGCGATGAATGGCTGGCTGGGTAGTGATCTGGCAAACCCCAGTCAGATGTTGAGTGAGCTGTGGGCGAGTATTGCCACGAAAAATAAGTCGGCGTGGCTTCTTCGAGCCTGTTTCTCCAATGAGAAGGAAATCGGCGGCGCGCAGGCTAGCGCCGAACGGTTATTTGACACGATCAGTCGGCTGAGCGCTACAAAGCTCGCCATGGAGGTCGCCGACGACCTCACCGCCGCCTGGGATTTGGGGAGCCGCTTTGCCGAGGCCTATGCGCTCGCCAAGCGCGCAGCGGGGCTCGCCGATTTCGACGATCTGATCGGCATCGCGCTGCACCTGCTCGGGCGCGGCGATTTCGGCGACTGGGTGCGGTTCAAGCTCGACCAGCGTACCGACCATATTTTGGTCGACGAGGCGCAGGACACCAATGCGCGGCAGTGGGCGATCATCCTGTCATTGGCCGAGGAATTTTTTGCCGGGCAGGGCGCCAAGGACGAACGAGTCCGCACGATGTTCACCGTCGGCGACCGCAAGCAGGCGATTTTTGGTTTCCAGGGCACCGAGCCCGCGGCGTTCGAGGCGGCGCGGCTGCGCTTCAGTCAGCGCGCGGCTGAGGGCGAGCGGCCCTTCAAGGGTGTTGATCTGGTCACCAATTACCGATCGAGTCCCGCCGTGCTCGACGTGGTGGACCAATGGATCGCAGCAGGCGCGACCGAATTGATGGGGCTCGACAGCGGTGAAAAACAGCCGCTGCCTTTCAAGAGTGCGCATCCGGGGCGGGTCGAGCTGTGGCAGCCGCTGCCGGTGGGCAAGGCGCTCGATATCGCCGACGAGGAGGAGGCGGTCGAGGCCGAGAGTGAGGACGGCGAGGGCGCGCCGCCCAGCGACAGCCTTGCCGCCGCGAGCGATCCCGCCAGCCTGCGGCTGTCCCGCGCGATCGCCGACGAGGTGCGGGACTGGATCGCCAATGGCAAGGACGGGCGCAGCGTCGCGCCGGGCGATGTGCTGATCCTCGTGCGGCGGCGGCGCGACCTTGCGGCGCGGATCGTCGCGCGGCTCCAGTCGCGCCATGTGCCGGTGGCGGGCGTCGACCGCTTCGCGCTGACCCAGCCGCTCGCCGTGCAGGACCTGCTCGCGGCGATGCGCTTTGCGGTACAGCCGCTCGACGACCTCAACCTTTCGGCTTTGCTCGTCTCGCCTTTGTTTGGCTGGTCGCAGGAGGCCTTGTTCGGTTTTGCCCATGGGCGGACGTCGTCTTTATTGGCGGCCTTGCGGGACCGCCGCGACGAGGTTCCGGCAGAAACGATGACGGCGCTTGGCGAGCTGCTCGGCATGGCCGATTTCACCACGCCCTTCCGCTTCCTCGATCGGGTCCTGTCGGGGCCGATCGACGGGCGGCGCAAACTCTATGCGCGGCTGGGGCGCGAGGCGCGCGACCCGATCGACGAACTGCTCGCGCAGACGCTGGCCTTCGAGCGGCTCGAGGTGCCGTCGCTGCTCGGCTTCCTGACGCGGATCGACGCGAGCACCGCCGACATCAAGCGCCAGACCGAGGCGCGCAGCGATGTCGTGCGCGTGATGACGGTGCATGGGTCGAAGGGCTTGCAGGCGCCGATCGTCATCCTTGCAGATGCGACCGACGATCCGGCGTCGAAGCGGTCGAGCTTCGACCTGTCGCTCGGCGGCTGGGACAAATTGCCTGCCTTCGCGCTGGGCAAGGAGGAGCGCCACGGCAAGGTCGCCGAGGCGCATGACGCCAAGGCGCGCGCCGAGCTGCAGGAACATTGGCGGCTGCTGTATGTCGCGATGACGCGCGCCGAGGAATTGCTGATCGTCGCGGGCATCACCAAGACCGCCGACCGGACGCTGCCCGCCGACAATTGGCACGGCGCGGTCGATGCGGTGATGGCGGATATGGGGCTCGGCTGGGAGGACGCCGGGCCGCGATGGGGGCAGAAGCGTGTCCATGCGGTGCATGCGAAGAAATGGGCGCGCGCGGCAAAGGCGAAGGGGCCGGTCGCGGCGCCGGTGGTCGTGCCCGAGTGGGCGCATAAGCCCGCCCCCGAGGAGGCGCGGCCGCCGCGGCCGCTGGCGCCGTCGGCGCTGGGCGACGACGATGTCGCAGTGCCGCCGCAGGGAACGGCGCGCGCCGATGCGGTGTCGCGCGGGCTATTGCTCCACGCGCTGTTCGAGCGGTTGCCACCGGTGACGCCGGCGCGGCGGCGCGCGGCGGCGCTGCACTGGCTGGGCGTGCAGGCGCCCGACCTCGATGCGGCGGCGCATGAGGCGCTGATCGACGAGGTGCTGGCGGTGATTGAGGATCCGGAGCATGCCGCGATCTTCGGAACCGGATCGCTCGCCGAAGTGCCGCTGTCGGCGGTGGTCGACGGAGCGGTGGTGGCGGGGATCGTCGACCGGCTGCTGGTGACGGGCGATCTGGTGACGGTTGTCGATTACAAGACCGGGCGGCATGTGCCGGCGTCGGCGGGCGAGGTCGCGCCGGCGTACCTTCGGCAGATGGCGGCCTATCGCGATGCGCTCGCGGTGATCTTCCCTGGGCGGCGGGTTGCGGCGGCCCTGCTCTACACCGCGGGGCCGACGCTGATCTCGCTCGACGAGGCGGTGCTGGCGCCACACAAGCCGGGCTTGCTGGCAACCAAGGCGAATTTGCCGGGTTGAGGACTTGAGCCGGACGCGCCGACTGCCTAGCTTGGGACCAAGCAGATTTTCAGGAGACCTTAGATGGGTACCAAAGCGATTACCGACGCGAGCTTCCAGGCCGACGTCCTCGACAGCGACACCCCCGTGCTCGTCGATTTCTGGGCCGAATGGTGCGGCCCGTGCAAGATGATCGGCCCTTCGCTCGAAGAAATTTCGGACGAACTCGCGGGCAAGGTGGTGATCGCCAAGCTCAACATCGACGATCATCCCGATGCGCCGGGCAAATATGGCGTGCGCGGCATCCCGACGATGATCCTGTTCAAGAATGGCGAGATCGCCGACACGAAGGTCGGCGCGGCGCCGAAGAGCGCCCTCAAGGGCTGGCTCGAAAGCGCGCTCTAGACCTTTTCCGTCATTGCGAGGAGCGAAGCGACGCGGCAATCCAGAGTCGGCGTAAATCGCCCTGGATTGCTTCGCGTCGCTCGCAATGACGAGTGTAAATATCCTCAGGTCAGCGGAATCATCACCTGTTCGGCATAGCCCGGGCGTTCCCTGATGCGCGCGTACCAGTCCTCGACATGCGGTAGCGAGGGCCGCTCGATGGCGAGCGAAAACCAGGTGTGGGTGTAGACGCCCATCGGAATGTCGCCGACGCCGAAGTCGTCGCCGGACAGCCAAGGCGACCGCGCCAGCGCATCCTCCAATATCGCCATCTGTTTCGCGCAGCGAGCGGCGCTTGCGGCAATGGCTGCGGCGTCACGCTCGGCAGGCGTGCGGCGGACAAGATTGAAGAAGGCGTCACGCTGGGCGTCGGCATAGCCGATCTGCCAGTCCATCCATTTGTCGCCCACCGCGCGGGCGGCAGGATCGGCCGGCCAGAAGCGCGTCCCGCCATGCTTTGCCGCGAGGTAGCGCAGGATCGCGTTCGATTCCCACAGCGTCATCTCGCCGTCGTTGATCGTCGGGATCAGCGCGTTGGGATTTTTGGCGCGATAGGCTGCGTCCATGCCGAACGCGCCGCCGACATCGTGGCGAACGAAATCGATGCCGAGTTCGACCGCGAACCAGGCGACCTTTTTCACATTGTGCGAATTGAGACGGCCCCAGATCGCCAGCATGGCCTCAGCTCCGGTAATCAGCGTTGATGCTGATGTAGCCGTGCGTCAGGTCGCAGGTCCACACCGTGGCGCGGCCGTCGCCGAGGCCGAGGTCGGCGCCGATGCGCACTTCCAGCCCCTTCAGATGCGCCGCGACGGGCGCCTCGTCATAGCCGTCGACAGGCAGGCCCTGCTTCGCGACCCAATGGTCGCCGAAGCGGATCGCGAGGCGGTCGCGGTCGGCGGGTTCACCCGCCTTGCCCACTGCCATGACGACGCGGCCCCAGTTCGCGTCCTCGCCCGCGATCGCGGTCTTGACCAAAGGCGAATTGGCGATGGCGAGCGCAACGCGCTTCGCGCTGTGGTCGTCGGCCGCGCCGCTGACCTCGATCTCGATGAATTTCGATGCGCCCTCGCCGTCGCGCACGACCTGGTGCGCGAGGTCGAGTGAAACCTGTCGGATCGCCGCGTAGAGCGCGTCGGCGCCGGTGTCGTCCCACGATTCGAGCGGGGCGTTGCCCGCCTGGCCGGTGGCGAAGAGCAGCACGGTGTCGCTGGTCGAGGTGTCGCTGTCGACGGTGATGCTGTTGAAGCTGGGGCTGGTCGCCTCGCTCAGCATCGCCTGCAGCAGCGACGGCGCGACCGCGGCGTCGGTGAAGATGTAACCGAGCATCGTCGCCATGTCGGGGGCGATCATCCCCGATCCCTTGACGATGCCCGCGACCTGTACGGTGCGCTCGCCGATCACCGCGCTCGCGGCCGATCCCTTGGCGAAGGTGTCGGTGGTGCCGATGGTCTCGGCGGCGGCTTCCCACGAACAGGGTTCGGCGGTGAGCGCGGCCGCGACCCCGGTGCGCGCCTTGTCCTTGGGGAGCGGGACGCCGATGACGCCGGTCGAGCTGACGAAGACGTCGGTCGGTGCGCAGCCGAGATGGTCGGCGACCTGGCCCATGATCTGTTCAACCGCCTCGCGCCCGCGATAGCCGGTGAAGGCGTTGCTGTTGCCGGCGTTGACGATAAGGGCGCGGGCCGAACCATCCTTGACCTGTTCGCGGCCGAGTTCGACTTCGGACGAGCAGCAGACATTGCGCGTGAAGACGCCCGCGACGGTCGTGCCCGGCGTGAGTTCGACATAAGTGAGGTCGCAGCGGTCCCAATTCTTGTACTGCGCGCGCGCGACGCGAAGGGTGACGCCGGCGATGTCGGGGAGCGCGGGAAAGGCGGCGGGGGCGAGCGGGGAGCGGGTGGTCATGATGGGGGTGCGTGTAGCTTTCCGGGAGGCAAAGAAAAACCCCTCCCTGACAGGGAGGGGTCTTCAATCCTCCCTGTCGCGAAGCGATGGGGAGGTGGCAGTCGCGTAGCGGCTGACGGAGGGGCCTTGGCGCAGGCGTCGCTGGCCCCTCCACCACCGCTTCGCGGCGGTCCCCCCTCCCCACGGCTTCGCCGCAGGGAGGATTTTTCGACTTACGCCGGAATGCCGCTGATCGCCTTGATTTCCATGAAATCCTTGAGGCCGAACAGCCCGCCTTCGCGGCCGTTGCCGGAAGCCTTGTAACCGCCGAACGGCGCGCCCGGCGCGGGCCCCCAATTGTTCACCGCGACCATGCCGGCGCGCAGCTTCGGTGCGACGTCGGCGGCTTTGGCCGGGTCGCCCGAGATCACCGCCGACAGGCCATATTCGGTGTCGTTGGCGACCGCGATCGCTTCGTCGAGCGTGTCATAGGCCATGACGGTGGCGACGGGGCCGAACACTTCCTCGTTGGCGATGCGCATGTTCGGGGTGACGCCCGAGAAGACAGTGGGCTTGATATAATAGCCGCGGTTGACGTTGGCGGGCAGGCCGGTGCCACCGGTTTCGAGCGTCGCGCCCTCGTCGATCGCCGACTGGATCAGGCCCTGGATCTTGTCGAATTGCGCCTTGTTGACGACGGGGCCGATGTGACCGCCTTCGGTCATCGGATCGCCGACCGAGGTGCCGTCGAACATCGCCTTGATGACCCCGATCGCTTCGGCCTCGCGCTCCTTCTGGACGAGGATGCGAGTCGGGGCGATGCAGCTCTGGCCGGTGTTGATCAGCACGCCCTGCACCGTCGGGGGCAGCACGGCGGCGAGGTCGGCGTCGGGCAGGACGAGGTTCGGCGACTTGCCGCCGAGTTCCTGATGGACGCGCTTGACGGTGTCGGCGGCTGCCTTCGCCACGAGGATGCCGGCGCGGGTCGAGCCGGTGAAGCTGACCATTTCGATGCCGGGGTGCGACGAGATCGCATTGCCCACGGTCGGGCCGTCACCCTGCACCAGGTTGAACACGCCCGGCGGCACGCCCGCGGCGTCGAGGATTTCGGCGAAGATGGTGGCATTGCCCGGGCATTCTTCCGAGGGCTTGAGCACCATGCAGTTGCCGCCGGCGAGCGCCGGGGCGACCTTGAGCGCGATCTGGTTGAGCGGCCAGTTCCACGGGGTGATCATGCCGACGACGCCCATCGGTTCATAGACGACGGTGTTGGCGCCATGCTGTTCCTTGAACTGGAAGTCCTTGAGCGCCGCGATGGTGCCGAGGAAACCGCCGAGCCCGGCGGGCGCCTGCGCGGCGGCGGCGAAGCTGACCGGGGCGCCCATTTCGGCGGCCATCGACTTGGCGAGGTCGGGGATGCGCTTCTTATATTCCTCGACGATGCGGCCGAGCAGCTCGAGCCGTTCCTCGCGGCTGGTCTGCGAGAAGCTGACGAAGGCCTTTTTCGCGGCTTCGACCGCGGCGTCGACGTCGGCGGCGGTGCCGAGCACGATCGTCGTCGTGGCTTCCTCGGTCGAAGGGCTGATGACCTGATGTTCCTTGCCGCCCTGGCTGTCGACCCACTGGCCGCCGATGTAATTTTGTTTCAGGTGCGTTTCGAAGTTGCTCATTTTCTCTCTCCCATCGGCGGTTCCGGATACGTATCGGATTGCTACCTAATGACGGCGGCGAATGAATCAAGCGCGGTCTGGCGCTAAATTTGGCGCGGTCAGCGCTTTTCGGCGGCGAGGCGCGACATCAGGATCGCGGCGCGGGTCGCCTGCCGCTCGATGCTCGGCAGGTCGACGGCCTCGCCCGGCGCATGGTCGCCGGTCGAATAGGGGCCGAGGCCCGCGAGCCCGTCGACATCGGCGGCGACGAAGCTGATGTCGCCGGCGCCGCGCTTCAGCGGATCGAGCGCCGCCATTTCGGCAAGTCCGAGATCGCGGTTCACGGTGTTGAGCTTGGTCAGCAGTACGCGGTTGCCTTCGGTCGGCGCCATCGGCGGATAGCCGCCGGGGTCGAAGGCGAGCTTGGCGTCGGTCAGCGGCGCATGTTCGGCGACGATCGCCGCCATCTTTGCTTTCACGCGCGCCGCCTGTTCGCCCGACAGCGTGCGTAGGTCGCCGCGCGCGATAGCGATTGGCGGAATGATGTTGGTCTTGCCGCTGGCGGTGGCGCGGATGCCGCCCGCGTCGAGGGTCGCGTCCTGCCCGCCCGCGATCAAGCCGACGTTGAAGGTCAGATTGGGTTCGGGCAGCTCCGCGCGGAAGCGTGCGATGATCCGGGCGAGTTCATAGATGGCGCCGTCGCCCGCCCCGGCGCTGAAAATGCCCGAGCTGTGCGCCGACTTGCCGGTAGCGGTGACGGTCCAGCTTTCCGAAGAGCGCCGCGCGACCGATCCCATGTCGGCACCATTGTCGCGCGCCAGCCCCTCGAAATCGAGCGCGACGTCGCTGCGCTTGCCCGCCTCGATCAGGTCGGCGCGCGCCTTCTCGATCGGATCGCCGGCGTCTTCCTCGTCGCCGGTCATATGGATTTCGATATTCGCGTCCTTCAGCGTCCCCGCCGCCTTCATCGCGCGCAGCGCCGCGACGATGACGACCATGCCGCCCTTGTCGTCGCCCGCGCCGGGCCCCTCTCCCTTGTCGCCCTTGCGGGTGAAGGTTTGGAACGGCGAATCGGGTTCGAACACGGTATCGAGATGCGCGATGAGCAGCAGGCGCTTATTGCCTTCCTTGCCCTTGTGGACCGCGATCAGATGGCCGGCGCGCTTGGTCTCCGGCGTCGGTTTCCAGGTGACGGTGAAACCCAGCGGCTCGAGTTCGGCGCGCATCATGACGCCGACTTTCTCGACGCCTTCGAGGTTCAGCGAGCCGCTGTTCTGGTTGACGAGCATTTCGAGCAACGCGATCGAGCGTTCCTGCTCGGCGGTGACCGTCTTCGCCATGGCCGCTTCGGCCTTCGACAATTTCGCCTGTGCCGCAGGGGCGAGCACGAGCGACGCGGCGAGGAAGGCGGCAAGCGGCAAGGATTTCATGAAGGAGGCTCCTGAGGGGGGAGCCGCATAGTGGCGTGCGATGTCCCGCGCCGCAAGTCCGCGTCAGGCGGGTTCCTTGACCTCGTCGAAATCCTTGAGCTTTTTCAGCGCCTCATAGGCGATCGCGTGCAGCTTTGCGGTGTTGACCGCGAGGCCCTCGGTATCATGGCCCTTCAGCTCGTCGACGTGGAAGACGACCCGCGTCTTGTCGGGCGCCAGTTCCTCAAGGGTGAATTTGAGGCCGGTGGTCACTGCACCGTCGTCGATGCTGTAGAGGATGTGCATTTCGCGTGGGATTTCCATCGCGACCGCATATTTGATCTTATAGGCGTCGGGGCGCTGTTTGGGGACGACCGCCGACCATTCGGGATCGCCCTTTTCGACCACCAGCTCGTAGAGCTTGGTCGAACCGCCATTGGTGACCAGCGGCAGCCCGGTGTCGGTGCCGTCGCCGAACATCTTCTTGAACACTTCTTCGCGCGGCGCCGCGACGACTCGTGTCTGGTTGACCAGCTCGAGCGCCTTGCCGCAGCCCGCGAGCAGCAGCATCGCCGCGATCACCGTGATTTTCCGCATCATGGCCTGTGCCCCCTGTTCGCCCTGCGCCCGATGTAGCAGCGGCGGGTTAGGAAAGCGTAAGCGTGGCCTGTAAAGAGTGTTTGACAGGCTGGTGTTGATCGCTGTAAAGAGCTCTTGACAGGCGAGAGGATGGTCGTTGGAAAATCGGGTGCGCGATCATCGCGAAGCGGCGGGGTGGAGCCAGGGCGAGCTGGCACGCCGGCTGCAGGTTTCGCGGCAGACGATCAACGCGGTCGAGACCGACAAATATGACCCCAGCCTGCCGCTCGCGCTGCGCATGGCGACCCTGTTCGGGGTCGAGGTGCGGGTGTTGTTTATCGATCACTGGACGCCGGAGAAGGAATGATGACGATGGCCCTGGCAAAGGATGGACACGGCAAGTGGCGCAAGACGGCCATGAGCACGGCGATGGGCGCGCTGGTCGGCGCGGCGGCGATGTCGGGCGTGCTGGCGCTGGCGGGCACCGACCTGCTCGACGCGATGGGGCCGTCGCGAATCGCGCTCGCCGGGGTCGGGCTCGTCTATTTGCTGATGGCGGCGATGGTGGGGTTCGGCGTCGCGGCGCCGCGCGCCGGGGCCAAAGTGCTCAATGTCGCCGATGCCGACGAGCTGCACGACGATCGCACCAACCTGCTCTTTTCGACCATCGTCATGGCGCTGCTCGGCGCGACGCTGGTGCTGCTCGCGGTCGCCCGCGGCCCCGATTTCGCGGCCGGCCTCGTCCCCGCCGGCGTCGCCTTCGCGGTGCTGGCGCTGATGCTGGCGGGCGGCGCGCTGGTCAGCTGGCTGTGGCGCGACCGGTTCGACGAACTCGGCCGTCAACTCGGGCTCGAGGGTGCATCCTGGGCCTTTTATCTGAGCTGGATCGTCCTGTCGCTGTGGGGCGCCGCTGATTTCCTGGGTCTCGGCGTGCGGCTGACGTCGGTCGACGTGGTGACCATACCCGCCGCCGCGCTGTTGCTCGGATCGTTCGTCGCGATCGGGCGGCGGGGGATGATGGTCCGCTGAGGCGCGCTCCGTCAGGGCTTGATCCCATAGCCCGCATATTCGGCGTCGATCCGCACATGCTGTAGCCGGGCCAGCGCCAGATCCGCCTGCGCGCCTTCGCGGTCGTTGTCCCGCAACCGGACAATCGCGCGCATGAACAGCGAGGCGGGCAGGTCGGGGCTGATCTTGAGCGCGGCATCGAGGTCGGCGCGCGCCTCCTCCATCCGCCCGAGGCGATAGAAGACCATCGCGCGGCTATCGAGCACCGATGCCGGCGTGTCGGTGAGTTCGATCGCACGTGTGCAATCCTTGAGCGCGGTGTCGAGCTGGATCGACCGCGTGCCCTTGAGCCAGCACATCTGGTTGAGCAGGCTCGAATCGCCGGGCCGGTCGGCGAGCGCGGCGGTGAGCAGCGATATCCCCTCCTCGGCGCGGCCGGCCTTGCCGAGCAGGTCGGCCTTGGTCGTCGTCCAGCCGCGTTTGTCCTTGGCGAGCGACATCTGATCATCGGCGAGCGCGATGGCTTCGTCGAAGCGCTCCATCTCCCCCAAAGTCGCCACCTTCCACCCCAGCGCGTCTTCGGACGCCGGGTCGAGTGCCAGCGCCTCGTCGACGTCGACGAGCGCCTTTTCGAATTCGCCGAGCTGGAAATGAACGCTCGAGCGGCTGAGATAGGCACTCGCGTCGCCCTCGCGCCGGATCGCCTCGTCAAGGTCGGCCAGCGCGGCGCGCGGTTCGAAAATGTCGATGTTGAAGGTGGCGCGATTCAGATAGCCGGCGACCGCGTCGGGATCGTCGTCGATCGCCTTTTGATAGGCGGCGAGCAGCGGCCCGAGGCGCTTGTCCTTCTTGGCGGCGGCGATTTCCTCGGCGGGCGAAGGGAAGCCTGCGGGGGCGCGGAGGATGAATTCGCGCTGCTTGGCGGCGGCGACCTGCGCGCGTGCGGCGGGCAACTGGTTCGCCGCGATCTCGGCACCGCTGTTCCAGATCGTCTCGGTCTGATCGAGCCGGTTGCCGGCCAGCTTCGCCTCGCGCCGCATGCCGATGCCGGCGATCGTCAGGTCGGCGGCGGTATCGCCTTCGATCGTATAGCCGGGGCGCGGCGGCAGCTTTAGCGTGAGTTTCTGCACGATGAGGCTCGGCGCGGCCCCGGCGAGCGGGATGTCGCGCCATGCGGCGCGGGTGCGGTCGGCCTTGATCTCGAAATCGGCGACCAGCCCGTCGAGATTGACATAGGCGCGCGGCTCGTCGCGGGACCATGGCTGGCTGCCGATACCCGACGCTCGGATGGTCGCGATCCCCCGCGCCTCGTCGAATTCGATCGACCGGGTATGGATGGTGCCGCCCTCGATGAAGCTGCCGAGCGCCCGGCGGGTAAGGCTGCGCAGTTGTTCCGGCGTCGTCTGATCCTTCATGCCGCCGATCCGCGCCGCGAGTTCGCCGCGCATCGTGAAGGAGAGGTCGAAAAGCGGCGGAAAGGCGAGGCC
Organism: Sphingopyxis sp. EU05-FHT14B03; assembly: GCF_058790875.1. Taxonomy (NCBI): domain Bacteria; kingdom Pseudomonadati; phylum Pseudomonadota; class Alphaproteobacteria; order Sphingomonadales; family Sphingopyxidaceae; genus Sphingopyxis; species Sphingopyxis sp. EU05-FHT14B03. The sequence goes on along the minus strand of NZ_JBYTDC010000003.1, from coordinate 451,695 downwards.
CGCCGACTGGTCATAGGTCAGGCTCAACGAAAAATCGGGCCGCGCCGGTTTCCGCACAGGCAAGGGCAGCAGGTCGTGCCCCGCCGCCGCGACCGGCAGGACGTAGCCGAAGGGCGGCACGTCGGCGAGGTCGTCGATATGGACGCCAGCGGTCGTGCCGTCGAGCCAATAGTCGGTGCCGTCGATCCGCGCCTGGACGACGACATGGTCGAAGGCGCCGAGCGCGGGCAGGCGGGTGGGTAGGAGGTTGCCGAGCTGCGAACTGACGAACGCGGGCTGCGCGTCGATGCCGAGCCGGTCGAGAACTGCGAGCAGCAGCAGCGTCTTGGCCTTGCAGTCGCCGTAGCGCAGCGTCCAGGTCTGCTCGGGCGTCTGTGGCACATAATTGCCGTTGGCGAGGCCGTTGTAGAGATAGCGGATTTCGTTCTGGACGAAAGCGAGCGCGGCGGCGGTCCGCGCCTTCGGGTCGCGGTTCGCCCGGGCGATCTTGTCGATCTCGGCGGCGAGCGTGCCGCCCTCCTTGATCGTGCCCTTTGTCGCATAGAGCGGCGCGGTGGTGCGCGACAGGTCGTTCCACGTGGCGAAGGTCGAAAATTCCAGGCCCGGCGACCGTTTGAAGCGCAGCGGCGCATCTTCGGGCATCTCGTCCTGCTTGATCACCGGCTGCGCCTGGGTGAGGCTATGATAGCCGCCCTGGTCCTGTTCGACCGGGGCGATGCCCTTGCCGAACGCCTTCCATTTGATCGGCAGGCCCTGCGGCCACAGTACGCGCACCGACCCTTGCGCGATCGACGCCGGCTTCGCCTCGACGTCGACCATCGCCTCGCTGTTGCCGGCCAGCACGTCGCTGCGCTCGACGATCGTCGCCGAGAAACGGACGATGTCGCCGACGCGCAGATCCTCGATCGCCGCGGTGCCGGTCAGCAGCCCGTCGATCGTCTTCTGCTCGAAATCCTTTTCGCGGCGCAGCACGGTGAGCTTGAGGCCCTGCGCGAGCAGGTCGATCGTCGCGCCGCCACGCACGATCTGGAGCCTGTGGACGATCAGGTCGTCGCGGTCGGGGTGCCAGACGAACTGCAGGTCATTCCAGTTGCGCAGCGCGTCGGCCGACTGGATGCGAAAGGCATGGTCGCTGAAGGTCGAGCGCTTGTCGGCCTCGATCAATATCTGCTGGTCGCTGAGCAGCCAGGGCGTCGCGGCATCGCCCGCGGGCAACGGTCCGCCGTTTTGCACCACCCATTCGGCGGGCGCCGAATAGAGCGGCGCGTCCGCCGCGAAAGCGGGCGCGGCGAGCGCCAGACAGGTCCCAGCAAGAAAAACGGCAATCGAACGCACGAACAATACTCCCCCTGATCGCGTTCATCTAGCTTGGATCATGGCGGTTACCAATGTCTTTGCAATGACGGGCGGCGGGAAAAGAAACGGCGGGATGAACTCTGCGCCTCCTTAAGGTCACAAAGGCCCCCGGTCGGCGGCTTCATTCTGTGCCCTTTGTGCCCTTAACGGGTGCGGCGGGTTCGCGCAGCGCGGCGTGGACGAGCGCCATGTCGGGGCCGCCGGTCACATCGACGGCGCCGCCGCGAAGGATGCGTACCGTGGTGATGCCGTTCAGCGCGCGGTCCATCGCATAGTCGAACATCCGCCCGCGCCCGAGATCGAGCGCCTGGTCCCAGGCGTGCGCGAAGCCGTCGGCACCGTCGCGATCACGCAATTTATAGGCCGAACGGCGGCTCATCCCGACGGCTTTCGCGGCGGCGCCGATGGACCCCATCGCCTCGAGCGCGCGGATGAAGCGTTCCTGCGTCAGCGGGGTCCAGCCATCGGCGCGGCGCCGTTGCTGCGGCACGGGGGCGAAGGCGAGGATAGTGCCCTCGAGAATGGTGGTTGGGCGAGTCGGGTCGGTCATCTGCCAGTTTGAAGCATGGCGGGGTAAATTAGGAAAGGGGGTAGGGCGGGTTGCGTGACGAAATAGGATTTCGGGGAGCGGGCGGCCGCGGGCCAGCCTCTTCGTGCCTTTGCGCCTTTAGGTGAACCAAATAAGGTCGGGGCTGTCGGCTTGGCCCTTTTGGAACGGTAGCGAGCGATCGATTGCTGCCTCATCTCTCACATTGTCATTCCCGCGAAAGCGGGAAGCCAGGGATGGGCCAGCTAACGGACGCTCTGGGTCCCCGCTTTCGCGGGGATGACAAAGTAAGAAAGCTGCAATGTCCGCTTCCCACCCCAACGCCGACATTCTCCGTTGCGCCGCTCGCACCACGAACAATAAGGGCGCCCGGTCCCCCCGAACCGGGCGCCCCCCTTGGCAACGCTGATCGCGTGGATCAGGCGCTGTAGTACATGTCGAACTCGACCGGGCTCGGGGTCTGTTCGACGCGATAGACCTCGTCCCACTTCAGTTCGACATAGGCTTCGATCTGGTCCTTGGTGAAGACGTCGCCCTTGAGCAGGAAGTCATGGTCGGCGAGCAGCGCGTCGAGCGCTTCGCGCAAGCTTCCGCAGACGGTCGGGACTTCGGCCAGTTCCTCGGGCGGCAGGTCGTAGAGATTCTTGTCCATCGGGTCGCCCGGGTGGATCTTGTTCTGGATGCCGTCGAGGCCCGCCATCAGCAGCGCCGAATAGCAGAGATAGGGGTTGGCCATCGCGTCGGGGAAGCGGAATTCGACGCGCTTCGACTTGGCGCCCGCACCATAGGGGATGCGGCACGAGGCCGAACGGTTGCGGCTCGAATAAGCGAGCAGCACCGGGGCTTCGAAGCCGGGGACGAGGCGTTTGTAGCTGTTCGTCGTCGGGTTGGTGAAGGCGTTCAAGGCCTTGGCGTGCTTGACGACGCCGCCGATGAAATAGAGGCACATGTCGCTGAGGCCCGCATAGCCGTTGCCGGCGAAGAGCGGCTTGCCCTTTTCCCAGATCGAGATGTGGGTGTGCATGCCGCTGCCATTGTCGTCCTTGATCGGCTTGGGCATGAAGGTTGCGGTCTTGCCATAGGCATGGGCGACCTGGTGGACGACATATTTGTAAATCTGCATGCGGTCGGCGGTTTCGGTCAGCGTGCCGAAGGTCAGGCCGAGTTCGTGCTGCGCCGCGGCGACCTCATGGTGATGCTTGTCGCACGGCAGGCCGAGTTCGAGCATGGTCGAGACCATCTCGGCGCGGATGTCGACGGCGCTGTCGACCGGCGCGACGGGGAAATAGCCGCCCTTGGCGCGCGGACGGTGGCCGAGGTTGCCGCCTTCATAGCTGCGGCCGGTGTTGGTCGGCAGTTCGATGTCGTCGATCTCGAAGCCCGACTTGTTGTAGCCGGTTTCGAAACGGACGTCGTCGAACATGAAGAATTCGGCTTCGGGGCCGACATAGACGGTGTCGCCGATGCCGGTCGAGGCGACATAGGCCTCGGCGCGCTTCGCGGTGGTGCGCGGGTCGCGGGCATAGCCTTCGCCGGTCGACGGCTCGACGATGTCGCAGAAGATCACGAGCATCGGGGTCGCCGAAAAGGGATCGTCATAGACCGCGTCGAGGTCGGGCATCAGGATCATGTCGGATTCGTTGATCGCCTTCCAGCCTTCGATCGACGAGCCGTCGAACATCAGCCCGTCTTCGAGTTCGTCCTCGCCGAGGACCGAGGCGACCATGGTGAGGTGCTGCCACTTGCCCTTGGGGTCGGTGAAGCGCAGGTCGACCCACTCGATGTCGTTTTCCTTGATCCGCGCGATGATATCCTTGGGCTTCGTAGCCATCGTCTATGCTTCCTTCTTGCGAAATGGTCCGGCGTGCCGGGGGTTTTCGGGTTTTCGAAAAGTGCGGAGAATTTAGAGCGCGTCCTCGTTGCGTTCGCCGGTCCGGATCCGCAGCGCGGTCTCGACCGGGATGACGAAGATTTTGCCATCGCCGATGCGGCCGGTCTGCGCGGCGGCGGCGATCGCCTCCACCACGCGTTCGGCCATCGAATCCTCGACGATGACCTCGAGCTTCACCTTGGGCAGAAAGTCGACGACATATTCGGCGCCGCGATACAGCTCGGTGTGACCCTTCTGCCGACCGAAGCCCTTGGCCTCGGTGACGGTGATGCCGCTGACACCGACTTCGTGCAGCGCTTCCTTCACTTCGTCGAGCTTGAACGGCTTGATGATCGCCTCAATCTTCTTCACGCTTCTCGTCCCCCTTTGGGCTGGCCGCCGCCCCTTGCGCATCGAGCCGGATCAGGTCGGCCTGTCCGGTTCGCCGTCGAGTCGGTGCGGTGTCCCGCCATCTTGCACCAATCAAAAGCCGTGCCAATTGGCGAATCGCAGGGTTTCAGCAAGAATTTTGAAAGCATATTGCGCCGCTGCCCAAGGGGTGGGCAGCGGCGCAATCTTGCTGCCTAAAAAAGCGGCAGATCAGCGTCCCATCGGCGCCGCGGTGTCGGCGAGGTTGGCCTTGGTCCAGATCGAGCGGTCGACGACATAGGCGCGGATCGCCTCGGCATCGGCGGGCGTGAGCACCTTGGCGAAGCTGACCATGCCGTTGTCCTTGAGCGCCCCGTCGATGATCACGCCCTTCCACGCATCGGCATTGCCCAGCAGGCCCGAGACGCGCAGGTCGGGGGTGAAGCCGTTGCCGATCGCGCTGTCGCCATGGCAGACCATGCAATAGCGCCCGAAATGCGCCTTGCCCGCCGCGACCTGCGCCGCGGTGCCGAACTGCGCCGGCGGGTTCCAGGCGAGCGCCGCCGCCGCGGGCAGGGCGGGGAGCTTTGCGGTGCCGCCGATCTTCATGACGACGAGGCGCGGGATGTTCGGCACCTTGCGCGTGACGCCGCCGGCAACCCCGGCGACGAGCGGGAAGGCGCCGCCCTTGCTGGTCATGAACGCCACATATTGGACGCCGCCGACGCGGAAGGTCGAAGGCGCGCTGACGATCCCCGACTGCATGTCGAGGTCGAGCAACTGCTTGCCGGTGTCGGCGGTGTAGGCGCGGAAGCGGCCGGTGCTGGTGCCCTGGAAGACGAGGTTGCCCGCGGTGGTCATCGTGCCGCCGTTCCACGCCGCCGGATAATCGACCGCCCAGGCGACCTTGCCGGTGCGCGGGTCGAAGGCGACGAGGCGGCCGGTGGTCGCGGCGATTGCGGCGCGGAAGGCGGCCTTGTCGTCGGGCAGCATCGTCTTGTTGAGCGAGGTGCCGACGTTGAAGCCGAGCACCTTGCGCTTGTCGAGCTCGTCCATGTCCTGGAGATAGCCCTGCGGAATCTGCTGCGCCGGGATGTAGACGAGACCCGTCGCCGGGTTGTAGCTCATCGGGTGCCAGTTGTGCGCGCCGAGCGCCCCGGGGATCGCGATGAAGGGCTTGCCGGTCTTGTAGAAGCGCGCCTCGGGATTCTCGATCGGGCGGCCCGTCGCCATGTCGTAGCCGGTCGCCCAGTTGATCCCGTCGACGAAAGGCTTCGCATCGATCAGCTTGCCGCTGGTGCGGTCGATGGTGAAGAAAAAGCCGTTCTTCGGCGCATGGTACAGCACCTTGGTCGGTTTGCCGCCCACCGCCTGCTCGGCGAGGATGATCGGCTGGGTCGCGGTATAGTCCCAGGTTTCGGCCGGGGTTTCCTGATAATGCCATTTATATTTGCCGGTCGAGGCGTCGAGCGCGACGACCGAGGAGAGGAACCAGTTGTCGCCTTCGCCGTTCGAGCGCTCGCCGTGGTTCCATGGATTGCCGTTGCCGACGCCGAGGTAGATCTGGTCGAGATCCTTGTCGTAGACGATCGCGTCCCACACGGTGCCGCCGCCGCCCGACACCTTCCACTCGCCCTTGTCGGGCCAGGTCGCGTTGGCCTTGCTCGCGAAAATGTCGTCGCTGACCGCGCCGTCCGCCTTCTTCTCGGGGTTCGGTGCGGTGTAGAAGCGCCAGCGTTCCTTGCCGGTGTCGGCGTCATAAGCGGTGACATAGCCGCGCACCCCGAATTCGGCGCCGCCGTTGCCGATCAGTACCATGTCCTTCACGACGCGAGGGGCGCCGGTGATGGTGTAAGGCTTTGACGTGTCGAAGGTCTGCGTCGACCATAATTCCTTGCCGGTCTTGCGGTCGAGCGCGATCAGGCGGCCGTCGAGCGCGCCGACGAACAGCTTGTCGCCCCAGACCGCGACGCCGCGATTGACGACGTCGCAGCAGGCCGAAACCGCGCGTTCGCCGGGAACCTTGGGGTCGAATTTCCACAGCAATTTTCCGGTCGCGGCGTCCCAGGCGCTCACCTTCGACCAGGCGTGGGTCACATACATCACGCCATCGACGACGACCGGCGTGGCTTCCTGCCCGCGCGCATCGTCGAGGTCGGCGGTCCAGGCGACGCCGAGCTGGCCGACATTCTTGTCGTTGATGTCGGTGAGCGGGCTGAAGCGCTGTTCGTCGTAGCTGAAGCCGATGGCGCCCCAGTCGTCGCCATTGCCGCCGGTTTTGAGCAGGGTCTCGCTGGCCTGTTCCGCCGCGTCGAGCGATCCGCCGCCGCTTGCGCTCTCATTCTTCGATGCGTTGCATGCCGCCAGTGCCAGCAGCGCGCTGCCCAGCAGCGCGACCGAAAAGACCCGTTTCGCCATCCCATGCTCTCCCGTTCGACGCCTATGCTTGACGTTAACGTCAAGACTGCGCCCGAAGGGCGTAGCGTGCAAGCGGGAAAATGGGGGGCGGAGGGGGTGGGCGGCCTCTTGTCGTCACCCCGGGCTTGATCCGGGGTCCACGAAGGCCGGAGCGACGCTGGAAGTCATGGATCGCGGATCAAGTCCGGGATGACGAAATACAGATCGCCGGGCTGTTCAGCTTTGCCAGGGCGGGGCGTTCAGGCCCGTCGGGCTGGCGGTGAAAATCTCGCACCCCGTCTCGGTAATCCCGATGCTGTGCTCGAACTGTGCCGACAGCGAGCGGTCGCGGGTCACCGCGGTCCAGCCGTCGGCGAGCATCTTCACCGCATATTTGCCGGTGTTGATCATCGGTTCGATGGTGAAGAACATGCCGGGGCGCAGTTCGGGGCCGGTGCCGGGGCGGCCGGCGTGGACGACTTCGGGCGCGTCGTGGAACATCTGTCCCAGCCCATGGCCGCAGAAATCGCGGACGACCGAATAGCGATGCTTTTCGGCGTGGGTCTGGATCGCGTGCGCGACGTCGCCCATGCGGTTGCCGGGCTTCGCCTGCTCGATGCCGAGCATCAGGCATTCATAGGTGACCTCGACCAGCCGCTTCGCCTTGATCGGGACATCGCCGACCAGATACATGCGGCTGGTGTCGCCGTGCCAGCCGTCGATGATGCTGGTGACGTCGATGTTGACGATGTCGCCGTCGCGCACCGGCTTGTCGTCGGGGATGCCGTGGCAGACAACATGGTTGATGCTGGTGCAGCAGCTGTGGGTGAAGCCGCGGTATCCGAGCGTCGCCGGAATACCGCCACCGTCGAGCATCATCGTGCGAACGAGGTCGTCGATCGCACCGGTGGTCACCCCGGGCTGGACGAAGGGGACGAGCGCGTCGAGGATTTCGGCCGACAGCCGCCCCGCCTTGCGCATCCCGTCGAAGCCCGCCGCATCGTGCAGCTTGATCGTGCCGTCGCGCACGGGGGTGGTCGCGCCGGGCTCGCGGGTGGTCACGGAGACATAGTCGTACATGGGAGCGATATAGGCGATGCGGCGCCGAAATGCGAGAGCCGCCTCCCCGCGTCAAGACGCCCGGCTGAACAGCCCGAACAGTCCGCCGCGCGGTGCTTCCGGAATTGCGATCGCGTCGGGGTCGTCGCCGATCTTTTCGGCGCGCTGGCGCTGCCAGGCATAGAGCAGCATCTCATATTCATGGTCCGACAGTTCGTGCGACGGGCGGCCGTCGCCGAGGCCGGTCATGCTGTGGAACATCGCGTCCTGCGCGATGCTGAGATCGATGAACGCCTGCTGCTTGTCGGCGCGGAGCTGGCGGCGCGTGATCACGTTGCGGCGGTCGCGCCATTCGGCGATTTTCATTTCGGTTTCGGCTTGGAAGCGCGCCCGGTTCGCCTCGTCGCGCGCGTCGAGGATCGAGGCGATCTTGTCGTCGCCGGCGTGCGCGGTTTCGCACCAATAGCCGGCCTCATACCAGGGATCGACGTCGTGCGCGCCGCCGAGCAGCACCATCGGGCGGGGCAGGCCCTCGTTCGTCGCGTCGCGGACGAGCGCCTGATGGAAACGCAGGGTGATGAAATAGCGGCCGAGGCGATCGGCGACGACATCGACCGGCGCGGGTTCGCCGAAGGGGATGCGGCCGGGGGCATTGGCCGAGATCGCGCGATAGATGCGGCCGAGCCCGACGACGGTCAGGCTGTTGACGATGTCGCGAAACTCGCCCTGCCAGGGCGTGCTGGTGTCGGCGGCGGCGGCGTTGATGTCGGTAAGGTCGCCGTCGCCGAACGGGAAGGCCTCATCGTCGTAGAAATTGACTTCGAGCGGCCAGGCGTCGTCGTCGGGTTCGCAGTGCGCCGACAGGTCGACACCGATCGCGGTGACGGGGCCGGCGGCGGCGTGGCGTTCCTCGTCGCGCAGCACATCGGCGGCGAGTTCGTCCCAGCCGGTGACCCGCACCGCCGACAGCGGCCGCGCGAGGCAGAGCGAGGTGATCGGATGGACATGCGCGAGCAGCTCTTCGGTCAGGAAGGCGTCGAGCTCGTCGAAATTGCCGCTGCGCATCACGCTGTCGAACCAGCGGTCGAATTCGCGGAGCATATTCGCTTCGCCCAGCCATTGCTGCAATTGTGTCGTCATCGTCTGCCCCGGTCCCCCATTGTCAGGAGCGGCGGGCATAGCAGCAGGGGGTTGCGATCCGTTTAACGCGAACCAAGCATCAAGCGCCTCCCCTGCAGGGGAGGGGTTGGGGTGGAGGCCAGCGGCCTTGTGCAAGGTCGATGGCCCCCACTCACTGCTACTACGGCCCGGCTACGCCGGTCCAAGTCTCGCTGCCCTCCCCTGAGGGGAGGGCGTTTTCGGTCGCTATTCGGCTTCCTTCTTCGCCTTGTCGGCTTTAGGCTTGGCTTTCGCCTTGCTCGCCTTGGGGGGCGCCGAGACGATTTCGAAGGTCAGCGGGTTGCCGACCTTGGCATCGTCGCCGGTCTTCATCTTCACCTTGACCTCGCCGCCATGGACGAGCTTGCCGAACAATAGCTCCTCGGCGAGCGGCTGCTTGATCTTTTCCTGGATCAGGCGGCCCATCGGACGCGCGCCGTACAGCTTGTCATAGCCCTTGCCGGTCAGCCATTCGCGCGCCGCTTCGTCGAGCTGGATATGGACGTTGCGGTCGGCGAGCTGCATTTCGAGCTGGAGGATGAACTTGTCGACGACGCGCGCGACCACTTCGGGCGGCAGATAGCCGAACGGCACGATCGCATCGAGGCGGTTGCGGAATTCGGGAGTGAAGAGATTCTTCACCGCTTCCTCCTGGACATCCTCGCGGGTGAAGGCGCCGAAGCCGATGCCTTCGCGCGCCATGTCGCTGGCGCCCGCATTGGTCGTCATGATCAGGATGACGTTGCGGAAGTCGACGGTCTTCCCGTGGTGATCGGTCAGCCGGCCATGATCCATCACCTGCAACAATATGTTGAACAGGTCGGGATGCGCCTTTTCGATCTCGTCGAGCAGCAGCACGCAATGCGGGTTCTGGTCGATCGCATCGGTGAGCAGCCCGCCCTGATCATAACCGACATAGCCCGGGGGCGCACCGATCAGGCGCGACACACTGTGGCGCTCCATATATTCGGACATGTCGAAACGCTGGAGCGGGATGCCCATGATCGATGCGAGCTGCTTGGCGACCTCGGTCTTGCCGACGCCGGTGGGGCCGCTGAACAGATAGTTGCCGATCGGCTTTTCGGGATCGCGCAGGCCCGCGCGGCTCAGCTTGATCGCCGACGACAGCACCTCGATCGCGGTGTTCTGACCGAAGACGACGCGCTTCAGGTCGGTTTCGAGATTGGCGAGCGTCGCCTTGTCGTCGCTCGACACCGATTTGGGCGGGATGCGCGCCATCGTCGCGATGACCTGCTCGATCTCCTTCGCCGTAATCGTCTTTTTGCGCTTCGACGGAGCGACGAGCATCTGCATCGCGCCGACCTCGTCGATCACGTCGATCGCCTTGTCGGGCAATTTGCGGTCGTTGATGTAGCGCGCCGACAGGTCGACCGCGGCGTTGATCGCATCTTGCGTATAACGCACCTGGTGATGCGCCTCGAACGCGCTGCGCAGCCCGGCGAGGATCTTCTTGGTATCCTCGAGGCTCGGCTCGATCACGTCGATCTTCTGGAAGCGGCGCAGCAGCGCGCGATCCTTTTCGAAGTGATTGCGGAACTCCTTGTAGGTCGTCGAGCCGATGCAGCGGATCACGCCGCCCGAGAGGGCAGGCTTCAAGAGGTTCGACGCATCCATCGCGCCACCCGAAGTGGCACCTGCACCGATCACCGTGTGGATCTCGTCGATGAACAGGATCGCGTGCGGCAGCCCTTCGAGTTCGGTCACGACCTGTTTCAGCCGTTCCTCGAAATCGCCGCGGTAGCGCGTGCCCGCGAGCAAGGCGCCCATGTCGAGCGAATAGATGACCGCGGGCAGCAGCACCTCGGGCACGTCGCCTTCGATGATCTTGCGCGCGAGACCTTCGGCGATCGCGGTCTTGCCGACGCCGGGATCACCCACATAAAGCGGGTTGTTCTTCGACCGGCGGCAAAGGATCTGGATCGTGCGATCGACCTCGGCGGTGCGGCCGATCAGCGGATCGACCTTGCCGACCTTGGCCTTTTCGTTGAGGTTGACGGTGAACTGGTCGAGCGCGGTCTCTTTTTTGTTCTTCGCGTCTGCCTTGTCCTTCGTTTCTTCCTTTTCCTCGGGCTCGGCCTGCGGCGAGGGCTTGCCGCCCTTGCCGACGCCGTGGCTGAGGTAGGAGACCGCGTCGAGGCGCGTCAAATCCTGCTGCTGCAGGAAATAGACGGCATAGCTTTCGCGTTCGGAGAAGAGCGCGACGAGGACGTTGGCGCCGGTCACCTCATCCTTGCCCGACGACTGGACGTGCAGGATCGCGCGCTGGACGACGCGCTGGAATCCGCTCGTCGGCGACGGGTCGCTGTGTCCTTCGACCTTCAGGCTGTCGAGTTCGGTGTCGAGATAATGGACGACCGCCGATTGCAGGTCGTCGAGCGCGACGCCGCAGGCGCGCATCACTTCGGCGGCATGATCGTCGTCGATCAGCGCGTAGAGCAGATGCTCGAGCGTCGCATATTCGTGATGGCGCTCGGAAGCCGCCTTCAGCGCATTGTGCAGGGTCTTTTCGAGGCTCTCCGAAAAGGACGGCATAGGCTTATCTCCTTGGGGACAAGCCGGGGAGAGGCCCGCCCGATAGACACAAGGTGGCGACGCCGCCGCCAGCCTGCAAGGGAAAAGCGGTCGGTGCCACGAATTTGCGCAGATCGGGGTTGGAATATGGTTAACGCGGCGTTGGGGATTGGGGTGGGAAGCGGACCTTGCCGATCCTCCCTGTCGCGCAGCGATGGGGAGGTGGCAGCCCGTAGGGCTGACGGAGGGGCCGACGCCGTCAAAGACTGGCGCGCGGCCGCGGCCCCTCCACCACCGCTTCGCGGCGGTCCCCCTCCCCACGGCTTCGCCGCAGGGAGGATTTATGCCCGCAACCGGTGGTCAGCCGTCATCCTCACCCGCCCGGTCGACCATATCCATGAAATCGCGGGCCAGATCGCGCTCGCCCGCGTCCTTGAACGCGACATCGAGGTCGGGCGCGACGCCGAGCATGTGCATCAACGCCCACAAGGCAAAGCGGCGGCCGGGGTTGGTTTCGAGGCCGAAATCGACGCGCATGCGTTCGGTGCCCGCGGCGAGCGCCTCGGGGTGGATCGCCGCAAGGTCGGCGGTGCCGAAATAGCGGGTCAGCTGGTCGTTGAAATCCATGGCGCCTTATGGAGCGAGTCCGGGCCGCGCGGCTAGCTTTTCTTGAACAAGGCGTCGGCGCTCAGCTTGTGGCTCGTCGCAAAGCTGATCCGCGCGCGCGTCCGTTCGATCTCTTCCTGCAAGACGACGATGCGGTCGTTCAGTTCGTCGACCGACAAGGGGTCGAGCGGCTGCTTGGTCAGCGCCGCCAGCACATCGTCGCGGCGGCGGGGTTCGTTGTCGTCGTCCATCGCCCGGATCCTCTTTATCATCATCCTCTTGATTGGCGGCGAAACTGTTGACCCGCCGCCCCGCGCTGTCAATAAGGCGCGCCTGTGGGAAGCAGGGGGACCAAGACGTGATCAGCGTGCCGGAAAGCATGACCGCCATCGCGATAAGCGCGCCGGGCGGCCCCGAAGTTTTGGTGCCCGAAACGCGCCCCGTGCCGCGACCGGGACCGGGCGAGGTGCTGATCCGCGTCGCCGCAGCGGGGGTCAACCGCCCCGACGTGCTGCAGCGTATGGGCTTTTATCCGCCGCCGCCGGGGGCATCGGACCTGCCGGGGCTGGAGGTCGCGGGGACGATCGTCGCGGTCGGGCCGGGGGGCGACCCCGAACAACTGGGGCAGGCGGTGTGCGCGCTGATCGCGGGCGGCGGCTATGCCGAATATTGCACCGCGCCGGCGGGCAGCTGTTTGCCGGTGCCGAACGGCTTTTCGATGGCCGAGGCGGCGGCGCTGCCCGAAACGGTGTTCACCGTGTGGCACAATCTGTTCGAACGCGCCTGGGTGATGGAGGGCGAGACGGTGCTGGTCCATGGCGGCACCAGCGGCATCGGCACCACCGCGATCGGGCTGTGTAAATTGTTCGGCATCAAGGTGATCGTGACCTGCGGCAGCGCCGACAAATGCGCCGCGGCGACCGCGCTCGGCGCGACCCTCGCGGTCGATTATTCGAACGACGACTATGTCGCGGCGGTCAAGGCATTCACCGACGGCAAGGGCGTCAACGCCGTGCTCGACATGGTCGGCGGCGACTATGTGCCGCGTAATCTCGAATGCCTCGCCGACGACGGGCGCCATGTCACCATCGCTTTCCAGCGCGGGGCGAAGGTCGAGATCGACATCAGCCAGGTGATGCGCCGCCGCCTGACGATGACCGGATCGACGCTGCGCGCGCGCAGCGCCGACTTCAAGGCGGCGCTGGCCGACGAAATCCACCGCACATTGTGGCCGCGCCTGGCGGAGGGCGCGTGGAAGCCCGCGATGGACCAAGCCTTCCCGCTCACCGAAGCCGCCGCGGCGCACGCGCGGATGCAGGCGGGCGCGCATGTCGGGAAGATCGTGCTGACGGTCGAATGAGGCCGCCGCGCCTGTGGTTGACATAGGCGCCGAGAGCCATCACCGGGCGTTCCGGGTGCGGGGGTATCGGTTCCGGAGGTGATTTTGGCTGCGCATTCGCTCTTTCTCGAAGACCTTGAAATCGGGCAGGTCTGGACTGGCGGTCCGATCGAGATGACCGAGGCGGACATCATCCGCTTCGCCCGCGAATATGACCCGCAGCCGATGCATGTCGATGCCGAGGCAGCGGCCAGGGGACGCTTTGGCGGCCTGATCGCCAGCGGCTGGCATGTCGCTGCGGTCGTGATGCGCGAATTCGTCGATTCGGCGCCCTTCGGCGACACGCCGCTGCTCGGCCTCAAGGTCGACGACCTGCAGTGGCGGAGCGCGGTGCGGCCGGGCGATTTGCTGTCGATCCGGCGCGAAATCATCGATGTTCGCAGGTCCGACAGCAAACCCGACCGAGGGGTCCTGACCATGTTGATGACCGTGACCAACCAGCACGGCGCGGTGGCGATGTCCTTTGTCAACCTGATCCAGATACCGGCGCGGCAGGCCAGTTAGCCGCGCGGAAAGCCTTGGGGGCATTATGAGCGAGAGACCGATCCTTCACGAATATGCGGCGAGCGGCAATTGCTACAAGATCCGGCTGACCGCGGCGCTGCTTGCCTATCCGATCGAGCGGCGCGAATATGATATCATCGCGGGCGAGACGCGGACGCCTGCGTTTCTGGCGGAGGTCAACCCGAACGGGCGCATCCCGGTGCTGCAGATCGGCGACAAATTCCTGCCCGAAAGCAATGCCGCCTGTTTCTGGCTCGCCGACGGCACACATCTGGTGCCGCACGATCGCTTCGCGCGCGCCGACATGCTGCACTGGATGTTCTGGGAGCAATATAATCACGAGCCCAATGTCGCGACGCTGCGCTTCTGGATGAAATGGATCGGCGAAGCGAATTTGAGCGATGTGCAGCGGGCATTGGTGCCGGTGAAGCAGGAAGCGGGGGCGGCGGCGTTGGCGTTGATGGACGAGTATCTGGCGGGGCGCGACTGGCTGGTTGGCGCGGGACTGACGCTCGCCGATATCGCGCTTTATGCCTACACCCATGTCGCAGAGGACAGCGGGTTTTTCGCACTGGCGGACTATCCGGGGGTGCGGGCGTGGATCGCGCGGGTCGAGGGCGAGCCGGGGTTTGTGGCGATGGGGACTTAGTGGGAAGGCCGTATCGGACGGTTGCGGATAAATCCCGTTCGACACGAACGGAAATGGAGGGCGGTCTGGAAACCGCTCCAAGTCCGACATCTGCCCCGCCAATCCCCGCACTTGCCCCTTTTTCGAAACCGGCATATAGCCGCTGCCAATGTCCGGCCGCCCCGCGAGGGGCGGCCCTTATTATTTGCGCTTTTGGAGAGCAGTCATGGTCAACCCCGACGCCACCCCGTTGATGCCGCATGCGACCGCCGCCTGGCTGGTCGACAACACCGGCCTCACCTTCGTCCAGATCGCCGATTATTGCGGCATCCACATCCTCGAAGTGCAGGCGATCGCCGACGAGACCGCCGCGACCAAATATACCGGTCGCGATCCGGTTCGCGCGCACGAACTGTCGATGGACGAGATCGAAAAGGGTCAGAACGACCCGAACTACAAGCTCAAGATGAGCAAGCAGGCGCAGGACACGATCCGCCGCACCCGCGGCCCGCGCTACACCCCGGTCAGCAAGCGCCAGGACAAGCCCGACGGCATCGCGTGGATCCTGAAGAACCATCCCGAGGTTTCGGACGGCGCGATCGGCAAGCTGATCGGCACCACCCGCAACACGATCGGCGCGATCCGCGACCGCAGCCACTGGAACAGCGCGAACATCGTCGCCAAGGACCCGGTGACGCTCGGCCTCTGTTCGCAGCGTGAACTCGACGCGCTGGTCGCCAAGGCTGCGAAGAAGGCCGGTATCGCCGCGCCGACCGACAATCGTTTCGAGGGCGACCGCGAGGCGCTGCTCGAGGAACTGCGCGCCGAGCGCATCGCCGCGAACGAGCTGCGCGCCGCCGAGGAAGCCAGCGAAGCCGCGCTTGCCGCCGCGAACGACGAAACGGCGGCATAAGGCGTGGCGTCGGTCAGTGACGAAGAGGGTATTCCGGCGGCCAGCGGTTCGCCGGACGCCTCGCTGACCCAGGACGACAGTTTCACCGCGACGAGCCGCGCCGGGTTGACCTATCCCTGGGGCGACGCCGCACCGGGGGTGGGCGAGACGATCCGCATCGCGCCGGGAATCCGCTGGGCACGCATCCCGATGCCCGGCTCGCTCGGCCATATCAACAGCTGGCTGCTCGACGATGCTGCCAGTGACGGGGAGGATGGCGTCGCGGTGGTCGACACCGGCGTTTGCCTGACCATTTGTTCGGACGCGTGGAAGGCGCTTTACGCCGGCGCGCTTGCCGACACGCGGATCACCCGCGTTATCGGCACCCACCTGCACCCCGACCATATCGGCCTTGCCGGCTGGATCGCGAAGAAGAAGGGCGTCCAGCTGTGGATGACGCGCGGCGAGATGCTGACCGCGCGAATGATCGTCGGCGACACCAGCGACACGGCGCCCGACGAGGCGCTGGCGCAGTCGCGCGCCGCCGGTTGGGACGAGGCGGCGATCGAGCGGCAGAAGAGCGAGGGTTGGGGCCGCTTCGGCCTGATGGTTTATCCGCTGCCGCGCAGCTACCAGCGGATCAAGGACGGCGATGTCCTCGACATGGGCGCGCACCAGTGGCGCGTCGTTGTCGGGTCGGGGCATAGCCCCGAACATGCGTGCCTGTGGAACGAGCGCGAGGGCGTGCTGGTGTCGGGCGACCAGGTGCTGCCGCGGATCAGTTCGAACGTGTCGATCAATATCACCGAACCCGGTGCCGATCCGCTGGGCGAATGGCTCGATTCGATCGACAGGCTGATCGCGACGGTGCCCGGCGACGTCCTGACCTGCCCCGCGCATGGCGAACCGTTCAAGGGATTGCACGTCCGGCTGATGGCGCTGCGCGACGAGCATCGCATGCGGCTCTATAATCTGGCCGAGGCGATCGCGAAGGCGCCGATGCGCGCGGTGGAGTCCTTCCCGCTGCTGTTCAACCGCCCGATCGGCCCGGACCAGCTGGGCATGGCGACCGGCGAGGCGCTCGCACATCTGAAGCGGCTCGAGGTCGAAGGGCGCGTCCGGCGTGAGGATCGCGACGGGGTGTGGTGGTACCACGGCGTCGCGTGACCGCGCGCGGCGTTCTGATCGCCGCGCTGCTGGCGGCGACGACGCCGCATGTAATGGCGACCGACCCAGCCGCCGGCCCGGCCGCGACAGGCGAAACCACCGACGAGATCGTCGTCACCGCGCGCCGGTCGGGCGCCCCGATGTGGACGATCAAGACGCCGACGGGCGCGGTGATCCTGGTCGGCGAAATCCGCAACGTGCCGAAAGCGACGCCATGGCGTCCCGAGCGACTGGAGGGCGCGACCGAGCGCGCGCAGCGGGTCATCCTGGGGACCAAGGCGAAGGTGTCGCCGGGCGACATATTGCGGCTGATCTTCAAGGGTGGCGGACTGACCAAATTGCCCAAGGGTCGCGTCGCCGCCGACTATCTCGACGTGCATCAGATCGCGCGGCTGCGGGCGCTCGAGGCGCGGTTCGATCAGGATTATGCGCAGAAGAATTTCCTGATGACCGCGTTCGATCTGCTCGCCAAGCGACTCGCCTTCAACCGCGACACGACCGACGACGCGTCCGATATCGTCCGCAAGGCGGCGAACCGCGCCGACATTCCGGCGCAGCCGGTCGGCGAGATGCGCGGCGAGGACATGCTCGACAATCTGTTCGCGGCGGCTCCCGAAACGCATATCCCCTGCCTCGACGCGGCGATGACGGCGACCGAGGCCGGCGGCGATATCGTCGCCGCGCGTGGGCAGGCGTGGACCGAGTTCGACGTGCCGGCGGTGATGGCCAACCCGCTCGAAAGGGCGCTCGGGCGCTGCTGGCCATGGACCAACGACGGCTTCGGCCCGGCGCTGCGCCAGCAGTGGGTCGGCGCGATCAACGATGCGGCGGCGAAGCCCGGCGTGACGCTGGCGGTGGTGCCGTTGCTGGTGCTCGCCGAACCCGACGGGGTGCTCGACCGGCTGCGGGCGCAGGGCCTGCCGATCGTCGGGCCGGCGTGGACCGCGCCTATTTCGGCCGGTGCATCACCCAGCTGAACGCCATCGCGTTGAAGATGGTGTAGAGGCCGTAGAGCAGCAGCCCGGTGAACCAGTTGCGCGTCGCGATCGCCATCGCGCCGACGAGTAGCAGGAACTCGAAGACATAGGTGATATTCGGCCCGACCTTGTCGGTGAACGGCCGGAGCATCTCCTGCACCAGCGGGTCGTCGCTTTCCATGAACGCGCGGTGCATAGCGAAATTGCCGATGCCGGCGCCAAAAATGGCGATGATCGCGATCCACATAAGTCTGCAAATGGGACAGCCGGGGTGGAAATGCCAGCGACTTTCGGGTTATAGGGCGCCATCGAACGTGCGCAGGCCCGCGCGATCGGTCGAACGAACCCGGCTTCTGCCCCCAAGCGAAGGACGTCTTCGGTGACCTCTCTCTCCCGACTGGCCGCGCTTTGCCTGCCGCTCGCCCTTGCGATTCCGCCCGCGCATGCGGCACAGGATCCCGCGATGCCGCTCCAGCCCGACCCGGCGCTCGCCGACCCGTTGCTGGCCGATCCGCTCCCGCTGATGCTGATGGACCCCGACCCGCCCTTGCCCGATGCGGTGCGCGCGATGATCGACGCCGCCTTCGCGAGCGGCGAGGACAGCGATGTCGAAGCGGTGGTCAGGCTCGCCCGCAGGACCAATCCGGGCAGCCGGGGCGAGATCGACGCGCTGATCGCCTATTACCGGAGCGCGAACCCCGCGGTGGTGCCGCCCGATCCGGTGAGCGACATGCTGACCGCGGCCATCGCGAGCGGCAAGGACGCCGATGTCGAAGCCGTCGCCAAGCTAGCGAAAGCGGCCAATCCCGACGATGCGGCGGAAATCGACGCGCGAGTCGTCGCCTATCGCGCCGAGCGGCAGCGGCTGAAGGACGAAGCGGCGGCGGCGGTGCGCGCCAAATTGGCGGCGGCGAAATTCTGGGAAAACTGGAAGGGCGAGGGGCAGATCGGCGGATCGCTGAGCACTGGCAACACCAAATCGGCGGGGCTGAGCGCGGGGCTGGCGCTGGCGCGCAAGGGGATCGACTGGACGCACAAATTGCGGTTGCAGGCCGATTATCAGCGCACCAACGGCCGCACCTCGATCGAACGTTATCTCGGCGAAGTCGAGCCGCAATATCGGCTGAGCGACCGCGGCTTCGTCTATGGGCTGGGGCGCTGGGAGAAGGATCGCATCCTCGGCTACGACAGCCGCTGGAACCTGTCGGGCGGGCTCGGTTACAAGCTGATCGACAGCAAGTCGGTGGCTCTCAGCCTGAAGGGTGGGCCGGCATGGCGGCGCACCGATTTTGTGCGCGGCGACATCGACAATGAACTGACCGCGCTCGCCGGACTCGACTTCGGCTGGCAATTGTCACCGACGCTGCGGTTGACGCAGGTTGCGTCGACCGTCGTTGGCGAGGCGAACAGCTCGACCAGTTCGCTGACCTCGCTCAACGCCAAGCTGAGCGGCAAATTGTCGGCACGGATCGCCTATTCGGCACAGATCGATTCGAGCCCGCCGCCGGGGGTGGAGAGCGTCGATACGCAGACGCGATTCACGTTGGTGTACGGGTTCTGATCGATCCTCCCCGTCGCGCAGCGATGGGGAGGTGGCAGCGCGAAGCGCTGACGGAGGGGCAAAAACGCCGATGTTGCTGGCCCCACCACCATCGCCTGCGGCGATGGTCCCCCTCCCCATGGCCTGCGGCCACAGGGAGGATTTTAGTCGAACACCTCCGCCCCGCCGATCGTCTCGCCCTCCGCCAGCAACCCGACCCCCGGCACATGGTTGAACTCGATGCGGATGCCGTCGGGGTCCTCGAACAGGATCGAATAATAGCCGGGCGCCCAGGGTTCTTCCTGCGGGCCGTGGACCATGGCGATGTCGCCGCGATTCTTGAGGAATTCATGGATCGCATCGACCGCGGCGCGGTCGCGCAGGCGGAAGCAGGCGTGGTGGAGGCCGGGGGCGCCCTGGTCGAAACGCTTGCCGGCGTTCTCGGGGCTACCGGTGCGGATGCCGATCGCGGTGCGCCCGCCGACGCCATAGAGCATCGCGTCGCTGTCGAGTACGATCTTGAGATCGAGATAGGTGATGACGTCGCGCCAGAAAGCCGTCGAGCGGGCGAAATCGCCCGCGGTCAGGATGACGTGCGCGACGCCGTTGAGGTCGGTCATTTGCCCCTCCCTATTTGATGGCGGCGAGGGTGTAGAGGAATTCGGCGAAGCCCATGGTGGCGTCGACGAGCCCCGCGACCTTGGGGTTGGTCGAATCGATCAGATAATATTCGTTGGGCGCGTGCGCGCCGCCACCGTGGCCGGTGCCGAAATGGCCCGCCGGGATCGACACCGGCGGCGCGGTGAAGGTCGCGCCGGGCCAGCTGCCCGCGAGCCGCGCGTTGATGTTGGTTGCGATGCCGAGTTTTTTGTAGGTCGCGAGCTCGGTGCGGATCAGCCGGCTGTCCTCGGCGACCTCGGTCGGGTCGTAACCGCCCGACACGTTCATCTCGACATCGGTGAAGCCATGTTTGTCGAGATGCGCGCGCAGCTTCTTTTCGGCCTCGGCGCGGGTCTGGTTGGGGACGAGGCGCAGGTCGAGCTTGGCGACCGCGCGGCCGGGCAGCACGGTCTTGCCGCCGGGGCCTGTGTAACCCGCGACCAGCCCCTCGATATTGACCGTCGGTTCCTGCGCGAGGCGGATCAGCGCGTCGTCATAGCTGAGATTGTCGATCCAGGTCTGGACCCCCAGCGCCTGTTTTTCAGCCGCTTCGTCGGCGCCCTTCGCGGCTTCGCGGATCAGCGTCTTTTCACGCTCGGTGAGCGGGCGGACATTTTCGAACCAGCCGTCGATCGCGGGGGTGTTGCCGTCGGGAGTGACCAGCGTCTGTAGCGCCTGCACCAGCCGCCAGGCGGGCGAGTCGATCATCGCCTTGAGGCTGCTATGCACGTCGCCCTTGGGGCCGCGGCCCCATTTCTCGCCGCTCGCGACCAGTTCGAGTTCGATGATTCCCTTCGATCCCAGGTTGACGTCGACCGCGCCGGTCTTGTCCTGCGACGGGAAGGGAATGAAGATGCCGTCGCATTTCTTGAGCGCGGCGAGGACATTGGGCTTGGTCGCGACCTGGCGGAAATGCGGCGAGCCGATCTCTTCCTCGCCCTCGCAGATCAGCACGATGTTGACCGGCAGCGTCGCCTTGGCGGCGCGGATCGCGTGGAGCGCGGCGAGGAAGGTCGATTCCGGGCCCTTCTGGTTGGTCGCGCCGCGCCCGACGATCGCGGTTCCGAGGCCTTCCTTGGCGACGAACTTGCCCTCGAGCGGCGGCGACGACCATTCGGCGGGATCGAACTGTTTGACGTCGTACATGAAATAGATGCCGAGGGTGCGCTTGGCGCCGACGTCGATCGTGCCGAACACCCCGGGGTGGCCGTCGGTCGGCACGATCTCGACATTGCTGAAGCCCGCGTCGCGCGCGAGTTCGGCCATATAGGCCGCGCCCTCGGGCATGTTGCGGTTCTCGGCGGCGATCGAGGGGAGAGCGATCCAGTCGCGTAGTCGCTTGATCGAGGCTTCCTTGCCCGCCTCCGCTGCCTTACGGATCTCGGCCATCGGGCCGGTCGCGGCGAGCGACGGCAGCGGGCGCATCAGCATGGCGCCGGCGCCGAGCATCGCGGTGCCGCGAATCACGTCGCGGCGGTTCAAGCGGTCGAAGGTGCGGAAATCCATGCTGCGTCCCCTATGCGGTTTGGCCCCGGGCAAGTCTGGACGAACTGGCGTGGAAGGCAAGCTGGCGATTGACGATCGGCGCGGGGCGAGCCTAGCCTGATCCGCAAGGGAGGGCCGAGCGATGGATTTTGCTGGCAAATGCGTCGTGATCACCGGCGGCGCGACGGGGATCGGTTTTGCACTGGCGAAGCGGCTCGGGGTCACGGGGGCGAAGCTGATATTGTGCGAACCGCGCGAGGCGAAGCTGGCCGAGGCAGTGGCGGCGCTGGCGGCGCTCGGCATCGATGCGCGTGCCTTCGTCGGCGACGTGACCGATGCAGCTTCGGTCGAGGCGCTCGCCGACTTCGCCTGGGCGGCGCATGGCCGCGCCGATGCGATCATCGCCAACGCTGGGGTCGGTGGGCCGCGTGCATCGGTGATCGATTGCGATCCGGCGGCGGCGCGCGCCTTGTTCGAGGTCAATTTCTGGGGGGTGTGGAACTGTATCCGCAGCTTCGGGCGCCGTTTTCAGGCCGACGGGCTTCCGGCCGGGATTTATGCCACCGCGTCAGAAAATGCGCTGTTCAACGCGGTGCGCGTGAAGGGCGGGGCCTATGTCGCGAGCAAGCATGCGGTGCTGGGGCTGATGGATATGCTGCGGAACGAGGTGTCGTCCGCGATCGAGGTCGGCGTGATCATCCCCGGCTGGGTCAAGTCCGACATGACGCGTCATGCCGAGCCCGCGATGGACGCCGATGCCTTTGCGGCGCGGATCGTGCCGCAGATGGAGGCGGGGCAATTCTATCTCGTCAGCCACCCCTATAATGTCGTGCGGATGGAGGAGCGCTGGGCCGAGGCCTATGCGGCGTTCGCCGATTATGCGCCGCGCGAGGACGGCGACGAAGCGATGGACGTGCAAATGGTGATCGAAAGCGGCGCGGCGGTGAAGCGCCGCGACTAGGCCGCGACTAGGGCGTGCCACCCGCCGCAAAGGGTTTGGCGTCGCTCACCCATTCCCAGACGCAGCGGCCCTGCGGTTTCAGCTTGAGCGCGGCGTTCAGCGCCTCGACCGCGCCGTCGGGCAGGGCCGCGATCCATGCGCCCTGATCGGTCCACAGCCAAGCGAAGCGGCGGCCGGCCTTGGCGGCATCGAGGTGCAGCGCGAGCGCGTGCTGGATGTGGCTGCTCGCATATTTGACGTCGCCGTCATAAGCGATGGTGAGCGGCGCGCCGTTCACGGTCAGGGCGATGCGGACGGGCATGATCCGCTCGGCCGGCGGCCAGACGGCGTCGATGGCGACGTCGGCGATTTGCAACGCGCCGCCCGCGAGTCGTTCGAGGTCGGCGATCTGTCCGCGCAGATAATCGGGATCCTGCTCGGTCTTCGCATCGAGTATCGCGAGATTGGCCATGAAGCGCGCGGGATCGGTGCCGGGATGATAATGGCCGAGCTCACCCAGCGCAGCGAGGATGGTGTCGGGCTTCACGCTCTCGTCCATGTCGGCGACGCCGGGAAAGAAGAGCGCGGGATCGGGGATTTCGGGCGCGAAGAGGCCATGTTCGGCCAGGACTGCCACGGTCTTGCGCACCGCCGCCTTGCGCGCGGGCGAGAGGTCGGGCGGCGGCGCGCGCGGCACGATCGGCGGCTGCGGTGCAGCGCGGCGACGGGCCAGGCCGGCGAGGTCGCGGAGGAATGACAGGATCACCGCCGCGCCGCCGGTGATGAGGCCGCCCATCAGAATCGAGAAAAACGCTCGCGCGCCGCTGCTGGTGCCGGGGCCGAAGGGCACGGCGAGGAAGAACAGCGCCGCGACGCCGATGGCGACGGTGAACCAGATCGGGAAGCGGCTCATGGCCGCCGGACCTTATGCCTTCTCCAGCAACCCTTCGTCCTTGATTCGCCTTTGCCACAGCGCGGGGGCATTGACGTGGACGTTCTGGCCTTCGCTGTCGACCGCGACGGTCACCGGGAAGTCCTGCACCTCGAATTCGTAGATCGCCTCCATGCCGAGGTCGGCGAAGCCGACGACCTTGCTGCCCTTGATCGCGCGCGCGACGAGATAGGCGGCGCCGCCGACCGCCATCAGATAGGCGCTCTTGTGCTTCGCGATCGCCTGCGTCGCGGCGGGGCCGCGTTCGGCCTTGCCGACGCAGGCGAGCAGGCCCTGATCGAGCATCATGTCCATGAACTTGTCCATGCGCGTCGCGGTGGTGGGACCTGCGGGGCCGACGATTTCCTCGCCGACCGGATCGACCGGGCCGACATAATAGATGACGCGGTCCTTGAACGCGACGGGCAGCTCTTCGCCCTTCGCCAGCATCTCGGCGATGCGTTTGTGCGCGGCGTCGCGGCCGGTGAGCATCTTGCCGTTGAGGAGCAGGCGGTCGCCCTGCTTCCAGCTCGCGACGACTTCGGGCGTGAGATTGTCAAGGTCGACGCGGATCGCCGCCTGGTCGGGTTTCCAGTCGATCTGTGGATAATCGGCGAGTTTCGGCGGTTCGAGAAACGCCGGGCCGCTGCCGTCGAGCGTGACATGCGCGTGGCGGGTCGCGGCGCAGTTGGGGATCATCGCCACCGGCTTCGACGCGGCGTGGGTCGGCCAGTCGGCGATCTTGACGTCGAGCACGGTGGCGAGGCCGCCGAGGCCCTGCGCGCCGATGCCGAGCGCATTGACCTTTTCATACAGCTCGATGCGCAGTTCCTCGGTCGGGTTCGACGGACCGCGCGCGAGCAGCTCGGTCATATCGATCGGGTCCATCAGCGACTGCTTCGCCAGCAGCATCGCCTTTTCGGCGGTGCCGCCGATGCCGATGCCGAGCATGCCTGGCGGGCACCAGCCGGCGCCCATCTGCGGCACCATTTCGAGCACCCAGTCGACGATGCTGTCGGACGGGTTCAGCATCTTGAACTTCGACTTGTTCTCGCTGCCGCCGCCCTTCGCGGCGACGTCGATCACGACCTTGGCGCCGGGGACCATTTCGACATTGAGCACAGAGGGCGTGTTGTCCTTGGTGTTGACGCGGCTGAACGCGGGATCGGCGAGGATCGAGGCGCGCAGTTTGTTCTCGGGATGGAGATAGGCGCGGCGCACGCCCTCATCGACGACCTGCTGCAGGCTGCGGGGTGAGTCGAGGCGGCAGTCCATGCCCCATTTGATGAACACGGTGACGATGCCGGTGTCCTGGCAGATCGGGCGATGCCCTTCGGCGCACATGCGGCTGTTCGACAGAATCTGCGCCATCGCGTCCTTCGCGGCGGGCGAGACTTCGCGTTCATAAGCGGCACCGAGCGCGCGGATATAGTCCATCGGGTGGAAATAGCTGATGTACTGGAGCGCGTCGGCGATGGTTTCGACGAGGTCGTCCTCGCGGATGATGACGGTGTTCATGGGTGCAGTCCCCTTTGCCCTGTGTCAGGATTCGCCCGTGTCCCTAGACCCGCCGCGCCGCGACGAAAAGAGGCTAAGGGTCCGTACTCCCTTACAGCACCGTCGAGGCGCCCAAATGGCGAACAGGTCGGACCGAAAGGTGCGCCGGGAAGGCTGGTTGCCTTTCCAAGCGGCTTTCGGTTCGAGATGGAAGCCATTTGGACGTCCCGAAGGGATTTGACCAAAATGGCCCATTGCTTCGTCGAGAAGTCTCGAAATATTGACATATGTCTTCGCCTTCTCTCCTCGCAGTGGGCCATTTTGCCTCAAACCTCGACGGTGCTGTAAGGGAGTACGGACCCTAAATATCTTCCTTTCGGCGCCCGAAATGGCGGCGCTTGCCGGGCGCCAGCGAAATTTCGGGTTCGTCGCGATCGGCGGCGCGGCGGTGCGGGGTTTCGGGATCGAAATTGACCAGCGGCTCGCGGCGAACC
The DNA here is from genome assembly GCF_058790875.1 of Sphingopyxis sp. EU05-FHT14B03. Lineage (NCBI taxonomy): Bacteria > Pseudomonadati > Pseudomonadota > Alphaproteobacteria > Sphingomonadales > Sphingopyxidaceae > Sphingopyxis > Sphingopyxis sp. EU05-FHT14B03. The sequence goes on along the minus strand of NZ_JBYTDC010000003.1, from coordinate 426,687 downwards.
AGCGCATACCACGCGCCGATCGCCGCCATGACGAGCAGCGCGAACCAGCCGGCGCCGATCACCGCGGTCAGCGTCCAGCCAAAGCCGGCGGGGGCGATCAGCGCCATGATCGTGGCGAGGCAGGGGATCAGGACAAGCGTGCCGGCGAACTGCCACCATCGCCCCATCTGCACCATGGCATAGCCGATCGCGACATTGGTCAGGGTGAGCGCGAGGAATTTGGCCGCGACCGGCCAGGGCAGGCTGGCCATGGCGGGCGAATAGTCGCCCAGCGTGAAGGCCGCCTGGATGTCGAAGAGCAGCCAGTTTTCATAGGCGTCGCAGAGCGCGGCGAAAATCGGCAGCGCGACCGCGGCGAGCAGCCAGCGCAGCCGGAGTTCGCGCCACAGCGCGAAACAGCCGCTGCCGAGGAAGGCGGCGTAGAGCAGCATGAACAGATAGTCCTGCTCGTTGCCCGCGCGCATCGCGGCGAGGCGGGCGACCTGCAACGGATCGGCGCTGGTGCCGAAGACCGCGAACAGATCGGCCTCGCCGCGTGCGAATTCAAAGGCGATGACCGGCGCGCCATAGCCGGGGTGGATCGCCGCGGCATCGGCCGGGAAGACCTGCCCGAGGTGAAGGCCGAACAGCAATGTGGCGATCCCGATCGCGACGGTCAGCACCCACCAGCGGGTCGGGGCGGGCGGACGCGTGCGCTGCGCCTCGATCCAGCGATGGAGCCCCCCGCCAGCCATTTACGGGTCCGGCGGGGTGCGATCGGGGCGCCCTATTGGCACTCGGCGCATTTGCCGCGCACTTCGATCACCGGGCGTTCGGCGGCAAAGCCGGTCGCGTCGGCGGCGGCGCGGACGCCGTCGGACAATTTGTCGTTGTCGATATGAACGGCGGACCCGCAGCTGTCGCAGATCAGGAAGATGCAGTCGTGGAGGCAACCGGGATGGCTGTTGGCGACAAAGGCATTGGCGCTTTCGACCCGGCGGACGAGGTTGTTCGCCACGAACAGGTCGAGGATGCGATAGACGCTGTTCGGCGCGACGCGCTTGCCGCGGTTCTTCGACACGATGTCGGCGATTTCATAGGCGCTGGCGGGCTTGCCGATCTCGGCGACGGCGTCAAAAATCTGCGCGCGCATGTCGGTCCAGGCTTCGCCCGCAGCCTCGAGCGCGGTCTGCGCGGCACTGGCGAGCGAGGCGCCACTGGCCTCGACGTGCGGATGATCATGCTTGCCCATCGGCGTTTCCTTATGCGCGTGGCCGAAATGGCGCGCGCCAATCTGCCCAACTGGGCACAATGTAGGCTCTTTGCAGGGGTGCCGCAAGCGGCGGACCGGTCCGTTTCGGCGCGCTAGTGCCGCGCCCGCCGGTTGAGGTCGTGGCCGAGCGCGACGATCGCGACGCCGATCATCGTCGCCAGCACTTCGCTGCCGTCATGCGGCCGCGACAGCGCGCCGCCCATCATGCCCAGCCCGAAACTGCCGACCGCGAAGGGCATCATATAGCCATGGCTGAGCACACCCGAGACGAGCGTGATCAGCGCGAAGCCGATCGCGACGACGAGGCCGACTTCGTGGAACAGGTGATTGTCGAACATCACCCCGCCGACCGAGGCGATCGAGGCGAAAAAGACCGTCGTCGCGAGGCAGTGGACGAGGCACAGCCCCGACAGGCCCATCGCCAGCTGGTCGCCCGACAGCGAGGTCAGCGGCTTCGAATCGCGCGCAGCCCGAACCAGCGCGCCGAGGCGCGTCGTGGCATGGTCGTGGCTGGCGACGTGGGTCACCCGATTCTCCGTTGGGGCAATTGCGATGGTGGATATGGCATATCATGACAAAGGTTACAATGTCTCATTGTCACAAGTCGCGCCCTCCCGTCACTCCCGCCTTCGCGGGGGTGACGAAGAAAAAGGGTGGCGGCAAAATTCACGCCCCCTCTTCCGCCCGCAAGGCCTTGCGATCGAGCTTCCCGATCATCGTCTTGGGCAAATTCAGCCGCACCTCGACCGCGTTCACCCGCTCATGCTTGCCGAGCTGCGGGTTGAGCCAGGCGGCGAGCGCTTCGCCGGAGACGTCGAAGCCGTCCTCGAGCGTCACGAACGCCTTGGGCGCCTCGCCGCGATAGGCGTCGGGGACGCCGAGGACGATCGCTTCCTTGACCGCGGGATGTTCATAGAGATGCGCCTCGATGACGCTGGGGTAGACCTTGAAGCCGCCGACCGCGATCATGTCCTTCAGTCGGTCGACGATCCGGACATAGCCGTCTTCGTCGATCACCGCGACGTCGCCGGTGCGCAGCCAGCCGTCTTCGGTGAAGCTGTCGCCATCGGCGTCGGCGCGGTTCCAATAGCCGCGCATGATCTGCGGGCCCTTGACGACCAGTTCCCCCGGTTCGCCCGCCGGGGCGTCCTTCATAGGGTCTTCCTTGTCGACGAGACGGATGTGCGTCGCGGGCAGCGGCTGGCCGATCGTCCCCGCCTTGACCGGGCCGGCATAGGGGTTGGTCGAGACGACGCCCGAACTTTCGGTGAGGCCATAGCCCTCGACCAGCGAAGCGCCCGTGGCGGCGACGAATTTCTCGCGGAGCTCGGCGGGCATCGGCGCCCCCCCCGAAATGCAGACGCGCAGGCTGGAGAAGTCGGTCTTCGCGAGGTCGGGATGGTCGAGCAGCGCCTGATACATCGTCGGCACGCCGGGCAGCGCGGTCGTTTTTGTGCGGGTGATCGCCTCCAGCGCCTGTTTGGCATCGAAACGCGGCAGCATCGCGATCATGCCGCCGTTGAGCACCGTGCGGTTGAGGACGCAGGTGTTGGCGAAGACATGGAAGAAGGGGAGGACGCCGAGGATGCGGTCGTCGGCGTCGTGATCGGGGTCGATGCTGTTGACCTGCCGCGCGTTGGCGGTGAGATTCTGGTGGGTCAGCATCGCGCCCTTCGGCGTGCCGGTGGTGCCGCCGGTGTACTGGATCAGCGCGACGTCGGTTTCGGGATCGATCGTTGCGGGTTCGTAATGGCCGTCATTGGCGACCAGCGCCGAGAAGCGGGTGACGCGGCTGTCGTCGGGCAGCGCCGAGACCTCCTTGCGGCGCAGCATCCGGTAGAGCAGCGACTTGGCGCCGGGCAATCCGCCAGCGACCGACCCGACGATCAACTGTTTCAGGCTCGATCCGTCGAGCACCTTCAAGGCGGTCGGCAGCAGCGCGGTCGCGCTCATCGTAAAGAGGATTTCGGTACCCGAATCCTCGACCTGCGCCTCGAGTTCGGTCGCGGTGTAGAGCGGCGAGAAATTGACCACCGTCGCCCCGGCGGCGAGTGCGCCATAATAGGCCGCGACATAATGCGGGACGTTGGGGAGGAAGAGGCCGATGCGCGTGCCCTTGCCGATGCCGCGTTCCTGCAGGCCCCTGGCGACGCGGGCGACCCCGTGCGCGACCTCGTTGTAGCTGAAATGGCGTCCCATGAAATCGAGCATCGGCGCATCGCCGCGCTTCGCGACGCTTGCGGCGAGCATGTCGGGGAGCGAGAGCGGCGGGAAATCCTGGTCCCAGGGCGTGGGGTGGTTGTAATTCGTCGACCAGGAAAAACCGCTATCCATCTCTATGCCAGATCCTTTTGCTCGGGGGGAAGCTTCCTGACACTAGGGTAAGCAAGCCAGTGTCGCAACAGGGCCAGCTTGCGGCGCGGCGGCGCGGCGGCTAGGCAGGGGCGATATCGTCCGTACGCCATATTTCAGGGGGTTTCGATGCTGCATCCGTCTTTCCGGCTGATCGCGCCGCTCGCCATTATCGCGACCGTCACGGCGGTTCCGGCCGTCGCCAAGGACAAGGCGCCGCCGCCGCTTCCGACGCAGATTCAGGAACTTTACGCGTGCCGCGACATCGGCGACGCCGCCGCGCGCCTTGCCTGTTTCGACCGCGAGGTCGGCGAACTGTCGGCGGCCGACCAGGCGAAGGAAATCACCTTCACCGACCGCGAGACCGCCAAGAAGACGCGGCGCGGGCTGTTCGGCTTCTCCTTCCCCAAGCTCGGCGGGATTTTCGGCGGCGACGAGGACGAGATCAGGGAAGTCGAAACGACGATCCGTTCGGCGAGCATCGACCGGTCGGGCAAATATACGCTGGTGATGGAGGACGATGCGGTGTGGGTGCAGATCGACACCACCAAGCTGCCGCGCCAGCCGAAGCCGGGGCAGAAGGTCAAGATCAAGACCGCGACGATGGGCAGCTATTTCGCGACGATCGATGGCGGCCGCACCATCCGCATGAAGCGCGACCGCTGATCGTGGCGGACGGCGGGGGCGACCCGCCGGGACGGAGATGACCGACGCCGCCGCCTTGCCGCTCCCCGGCCCGGGATGCGCGCCCTTCGTCCTGCTCGACGATGCGCGCGTCGAGGATGCCGTGGCGGCGCGGCTGTTCGCCGATCCGGTCGAGATTTTGCACGCCGACGGCGCCGCCGAAATCCCCGCGCTGCTCGACGCGGTCGAGGCGGCGGCAGCGCGCGGGCTGCATGTCGCGGGCTATCTCGCCTATGAAGGCGGCAAGGGGCTGGCGCCGGCGTGGCGCGGCGGTGCGCCCGCAGGCGACGGCACGCCGCTCGGCTGGTTCGGCCTGTTCGAGCGGGTCGAGCGGATCGACGCCGATGCCGTGCCGGCGCGGTTGCCCGATCCGGCGGCGAGCTGGATCGGCGCCGTCGAACCGGGAATCGCGCGCGCCGATTACGAGGCCGCGGTCGAAGCGGTTCTGGGCTATATCCGCGCCGGCGACATCTATCAGGCGAACCTGACCTTTCGTGCCGCGGTGCCGGTCATCGGCAATCCGCTCGCCATCTATGCGCGGCTGCGGCGGACGGCACGGGCGGGCTATGGCGGCTTCATCTGGACCGGCGAACAGGCGATCGCGTCGCTGTCGCCCGAGCTGTTCTTCGGCTTGCGCGGACGCGAGGCGATCGCGCGGCCGATGAAGGGGACGGCGGCGCGGCTGGCCGATGCCGAGGCCGACGGGGCGGCGGCGCGACTGCTTGCCACCGATCCCAAGCAGCGCGCCGAAAACCTGATGATCGTCGACCTGATCCGCAACGACCTGTCGCGCGTCGCGCGGCCGGGGTCGGTCGCGGTGCCCGACCTGTTTCGCGTCGAAAGCTTTCCGACGATCCACCAATTGGTGTCCGACGTCACCGCGACCTTGCCCGCCGACAAGGGCGCGGTCGACGTGCTGCGCGCCGCCTTCCCGTGTGGATCGATCACGGGCGCGCCGAAGGTGCGCGCGATGGAGGTCATCGACGAACTGGAGGCGAGTCCGCGCGGGCTTTATACCGGCTCGATCGGCTTCATCGAGCCCGGCGGTGACGCGGCGTTCAACGTCGCGATCCGCACGCTTGTGTTTCCGGCACCCTGCTCGCCGCTATCCGGCTTGCAGGACGGGCCGATTCGCGCCACGCTGGGACTGGGATCGGGCATCGTCGCCGACAGCCTGCCGTCGGAGGAATGGCGGGAGTGTCTGGCCAAGGGGGAATTTGTGGGGGCAGCGCGCGAAAGTTTCGACCTGATCGAAACGATGCTTTTCGATCCTGTCGAGGGGGTGCAGCGGCTTGAGGGGCATCTGGCGCGGATGAAGGCGAGCGCCGCCATGCTCGGTTTTACCTTCGACCGTCATGGTGCGCGCAACGTCCTGCAATCGGCGACTTTCCGCCTGCGCAGTGCGGCGCGGGTGCGGATGCGGCTGGCGCCGTCGGGCGCGCTCGCGGTCGAGGTGTCGCCGCTGCCGCGCCTTGCCGAACTGCCGGTCCCCGTCGCGGTACGGCCGGCGCCGATGGCTGTCGACGATTTCCGCCTCGTCCACAAGACCAGCCTGCGCGCCGCCTTCGACGCCGCACGAAGCGAGGCCGGAACGGCGGAAGTGGTATTCGTCGACGAACCTGGCTTCGTCACCGAGGGCAGCTGGAGCAGCATCTTCGTCGAGCGTGCCGGCCAACTGCTCACCCCGCCACTGTCGCTCGGGCTGTTGCCCGGGGTGCTGCGCGCTGAGCTGATCGAGAAAGGGCGCGCGGTCGAATCGCATCTGCGCCTCGCGGACCTTGCCGATGGCTTTTTCATTGGCAACAGCTTGCGCGGGCTGATCCCGGCGCGGCTCGCCGACGGGACTCAAACCCGGTCGCCGGGATGACGGGCGGAGTTTAGGCCTGCATAGGTAAATTATCCCCGCATCGCCTTGCGATTTTCGGGCGGAAGCTTTAGGCGCGGCCCCGCGCAATTTTCTGCCAAATCGCTCGCTTCCAGTGCCAATCAGGGGACGCTTTCCATGTCGACCTTTCCGCCCCATGTCTCGGCCGCGCTCGGCCGTATCCAGCCTTCGGCGACGCTCGCGATGACCGCGCGGGTGACCAAGCTGAAAGCGGAGGGCATCGACGTCATCGGCCTGAGCGCCGGCGAACCCGATTTCGACACGCCCGATTTCGTCAAGGAAGCCGCGATCGAGGCGATCCGCAACGGCCAGACCAAATATACGCTGGTCGATGGCACCGTCGCGCTGAAGGACGCGATCCGCGGGAAGTTCCGCCGCGACAACGGCCTCGATTTCGGACTCGACCAGATTTCGGTCAACGTCGGCGGCAAGCACACTTTGTTCAACGCGCTCGTCGCGACGGTCGATCCGGGCGACGAGGTGATCATCCCCGCGCCCTATTGGGTCAGCTATCCCGACATCGTCGCCTTCTGCGGCGGCACGCCGGTGATCGTCGAAGGAACGGCGGCACAAAACTATAAGATCACCCCGCAGCAGCTCGACAAGGCGATCACCAAAAAGACGCGCTGGGTGATGTTCAACTCGCCGTCGAACCCGTCGGGCGCCGCCTATTCGGGCGAGGAACTCGACGCGCTCGGCGAGGTGATCCGTCGCCACCCGCACGTCATGGTGATGACCGACGATATGTACGAGCATGTCTGGTACGCCGACTTCGCCTTCACCACCTTCGCGCAGCGTTGCCCCGATCTCGCCGATCGCATCCTGACCGTGAACGGCTGTTCGAAGGCCTATGCGATGACCGGCTGGCGCATCGGCTATGCCGCCGGTCCGGCGTGGATCATCAAGGCGATGGCCAAGCTGCAGTCGCAATCGACGTCGAATCCCTGCTCGATCGCGCAGGCCGCCGCCGCCGCCGCGCTCGGCGGGCCGCAGCAGTTCCTCGACGACCGCAACGCCGCGTTCCGCAAGCGCCGCGACATGGTGGTCGCGATGCTCAACGACGCGCCCGGCCTCAACTGCCCGACCCCCGACGGCGCCTTTTACGTCTATCCCGACGCCAGCGGCTGCATCGGAAAGAAGACCCCCGACGGCAAGCTGATCGACACCGACGAGGCGCTGATCGACTATTTCCTCGACAGCGCCAAGGTCGCGGCGGTGCACGGCGGCGCGTTTGGTCTGTCGCCGGCGTTCCGCGTGTCCTATGCGACGTCGGAAGCGGTGCTGAAGGAGGCCTGCGTGCGCATCCAGCAGGCGTGCGCGGCGCTGAGCTGATTTTGCTCCCCTCCCGCAGGCGGGAGGGGCAGCTGTTTCTGAACCCCGGACAACCAGCCGGTTCACCGGAAAGTAAGGCCTGCCGCCTAAAGGTGACTCCCGTCACTGCACGACGGCTCGGGGCGCGTCATATCGTTCGGTGTAACCAACAAGGCTTCGGCCACGAACGATAGATATGACAGGACAAACCGATGCTCTCCATGATTCGCTCCGACTGGTTTCCGACCATGCTCGCAGGCTTCGCCATCGGCGGGCTGCTCGTGATGATGCAGCAGCCGGCGCTCGCGATGACGCTGTGAAACCGATCCGGATGAATTTCGCCCGCCACGTCATCGTGGCGCTGGCGGGGGTCGTCATCTTCACCCATGTCTGGCCGGCGCAGGCGGAAACGGTGGTCAAGCTGCCCGCCGCGGCGGTCGATCCGGCGGTCAAGGCGAAGCGCGCGACCGCGGTACTTGCCGGCGGCTGCTTCTGGGGCGTCGAGGGCGTGTTTTCGAACGTCAAGGGCGTGATCTCGGTCGAATCGGGCTATCATGGCGGCAGCGCCGCAACCGCGAAATATGAGCTGACCCATGACGGCAAGTCGGGCCATGCCGAGGCGGTGCGCATCGTCTATGACCCCACGCACGTGAGCTATGGCACCTTGCTGCGCATATTGTTTTCGGTCGTCGCCGACCCGACGCTCAAGAATCGCCAGGGTCCCGACACGGGCACGCAATATCGCGCCGCGATCGTGCCGATGGACGCGACCCAGCGCCAGGTCGCGACCGCCTATCTGTCGCAGATCGGCAAGGGCAAATTTTTCGCCAAGCCGATCGTCGTGCCGGTCGAGTCCTACAAGACCTTCTATCGCGCCGAGGCCGGTCATCAGGATTTCATGAAGCGGAATCCGTCGAACGGCTACATCGTCCGCTGGGACGCCCCCAAGCTCGCGGCGTTCAAGCGACTCTATCCCAATCTCGTGCGGGCCACCCCAGCCCCCTGATCCAGCGAAAGGTTCCGCCGCTCATCGTGCGCAAGGAATCGTTCGTCGCAAACCGCTGGTCGCCGCACAGCCGGTGCGGGACGGGTGAAACCGGCTAAAAAGGCCGGGATAGAATGACGGTCGCAGTCGCTTCGGGGTTTGAATGAAAGTCGATTTTTCGGGCAAGCCGGCGTTCGCGGTTCTGATGGGTGCCATGGTGCTCGCGGGTTGCGTCAGCAGTGCTGCCGTGGTGCCAACGCCGCGCGCGGTGCCGCCGGCCAAAAATCCCCCGGGCGCGGTCAGCGTGCCGATCGGGCCGCCGGTGCGCAGTTCGACGCCGACGCCGCAGCTTCCCGCCGACCCGGGCTTCCGCCGTGCACCGTCGGGTCTCGACGACCGCATCTTCCAGATCTGGAAAGCCTTTCCCGGCAAGACCGGAATCGCGGTGCAGCGGATCGATGGTGAATGGACGCTCGCCCAGCGCGGCGCCGAACTGTTTCCCCAGCAGAGCGTATCGAAATTCTGGGTCACGCTGACCGTCCTCGACGCGGTCGACAACGGCCGGCTCAGCCTCGACCAGAAGGTTCGTATCGGCCCCGAGGATCTCACCGTCTTTCACCAGCCGATCGCGGCGCGCGTCCAGTCGCAGGGGGCGGTGACGATGACCGTCCGCGACCTCATCGAAACCGCGATCACCCACAGCGACAACACCGCGAACGACAGCCTGCTGCGCACCGTCGGTGGTCCCGACGCGATCCGGCGCTTCATCGACAAGAAGGATCTCGGCGCGATCCGCTTCGGTCCCGGTGAGCGGCTGTTGCAGGCCGGCACTGCGGGCCTCAAATGGCAGCAAAGCTATTCGAACGCGCGCAATTTCCAGACCGCGCGCGCGGCCTTGCCCGAGGCGACGCGCAAGGCGGCGATGGATGCCTATCGCGCCAATCCGCCCGACGGCGCCAGCCCCGTTGCGATCGCGGGCGCGCTCACTCGGTTGGCGCGCGGCACTTTGCTGTCGCCCGAATCGACCCAATATATGCTGGGCGTGATGAGCCGCACCAAGAGCGGGCCGCAGCGCTTGAAGGCCGGGCTGCCCGCCGGCTGGACCTTCCTCCACAAGACCGGTACCGGGCAGGATTACAAGGGCATGACCGTGGGGTATAACGACATCGGCATCGCGACCGCCCCCGACGGCACCCGCTATGCGATCGTGGTGATGATGGGCGAGGCGAGTTCACCGATCCCGGCGCGGATGGCGACGATGCAGGCGGTGTCGCGCGCGGTCGCCGAATTTCATGGAAGATAAAGCGATGAAAAAGCTGTTGCTGGGTCCAGTGCTGGCGGCGCTGACGCTGACGGGTTGCGCGACCCCCGAGACGCGGCTGCGCACGGGGCTCGTCGATGCCGGCCTGTCGCAGCGCGTCGCGGGCTGCATGGCCGAACGCATGGTCGACCGGCTGTCGCTGGTTCAGCTGCGACGGATCGGCTCGCTCGCCAGCCTCAAGGACAAGAATGCCAGCGACCTGTCGCTCAATCAATTCCTGCACAAGGTCCGCGCGCTCAAGGATGCCGAGATATTGGCGGTGACGACGAGTTCGGCGGCGGTGTGCGCTTTTGGCTGATCAAGAAAAACTGTCGGCGCCCTAGCGGGAGCTAGGGGTAGCCTTGCCTGCCAACTTGTGCTTAGGCGGCGCCAATTCTCCCCGCCCCAGACTCGAAAGGCCCGGCAGACCTCATGAACATCCACGAATATCAGGCGAAAGAACTGCTCGCGAAATTTGGCGTCGCCATCCCTAAGGGCATCGCCGCGATGAGCGTTGAAGAAGCGGTCGCCGCGGCGAAGCAGCTTCCCGGGCCGCTCTATGTCGTGAAATCGCAGATCCACGCCGGTGGCCGCGGCAAGGGCAAGTTCAAGGAACTCGGCCCCGACGCGAAGGGCGGCGTCCGTCTCGCCAAGACGATCGAAGAGGTCGAAGCGCACGCCAAAGACATGCTCGGCAACACGCTGGTGACCATCCAGACCGGCGACGCCGGCAAGCAGGTCAACCGCCTGTACATCACCGACGGCGCCGACATTAAGCAGGAATTCTACCTTGCTCTGCTCGTCGATCGTGGCTCGAGCCGCGTCGCGGTCGTCGCCTCGACCGAGGGCGGCATGGACATCGAAACCGTCGCGCACGACACGCCGGAAAAGATCCACACCATCACCATCGACCCCGCCACGGGCCTGCAGCCGCACCACGGCCGCAGCGTCGCCGCGGCGCTCGGGCTGTCGGGCGACCTTGCCAAGCAGGCCGCGAAAGTGCTCGCCGGGCTTTATGACGCCTTCCTCGCGACCGACGCCGAGCAGATCGAAATCAACCCGCTCGCGGTGTGCGAAGGCGCGAATGGCGACGAACTGCTCGTCCTCGATGCCAAGGTCGCGTTCGACGGCAATGCGATGTTCCGCCACAAGGACCTCGCCGAGCTGCGCGATCTGACCGAGGAAGACCCGGCCGAGGTCGAGGCGTCGGAATATGACCTCGCCTACATCAAGCTCGACGGCAACATCGGCTGCATGGTCAATGGCGCCGGTCTCGCGATGTCGACGATGGACATCATCAAGCTGAACGGCGAATTCCCCGCCAACTTCCTCGACGTCGGCGGCGGCGCGAGCAAGGAAAAGGTCACCGCGGCGTTCAAGATCATCCTCAAGGACCCGGCGGTGAAGGGCATCCTCGTCAACATCTTCGGCGGCATCATGAAGTGCGACATCATCGCCGACGGCATCGTCGCGGCGGCGAAGGAAGTGAATCTGTCGGTGCCGCTGGTCGTCCGCCTCGAAGGCACGAACGTCCAGGAAGGCAAGGATATCCTCGCCAATTCGGGCCTGCCGATCGTTGCGGCCAACGATCTGGGCGACGCCGCACAGAAGATCGTCGCCGAGGTCCGCGCGGTCGCGTGATAACCAGCACCCCCTCCTCGAAGAGGGGGTGCTGGACTGCCGGTTGACGTTTACGTAAACGCCAATTATGGCGCAGTGCACAATTTTTGAGAGGAGCTGAAAGAGCCATGAAAATCCTCGTCCCCGTGAAGCGGGTGCTCGATTATAACGTCAAGCCGCGGGTCAAGTCCGACGGCACCGGCGTCGACCTGGCCAATGTCAAAATGTCGATGAACCCGTTCGACGAGATCGGGGTCGAAGAAGCGATCCGCCTGAAGGAAAAGGGCGTCGCGACCGAGATCGTCGCGGTTTCCGTCGGCCCGCAGAAGGCGCAGGAAACGCTGCGCACCGCGCTCGCGATGGGCGCCGATCGCGCGATCCTGGTGCAGACCGACGATGCGGTCGAACCGCTCGCGATCGCCAAGATCCTGAAGGGCATCGCCGACGCGGAGCAGCCCGGCCTTGTCATCCTTGGCAAGCAGGCAATCGACGACGACAACAACCAGACGGGCCAGATGCTCGCCGCGCTCACCGGCTGGGCGCAGGGCACCTTCGCCAGCGCGGTCAATGTCGACGGTGACAGCGTCAACGTGACGCGCGAAGTCGACGGCGGTCTCGAAACGGTGAAGCTCAAGCTTCCCGCGATCGTCACCACCGATCTTCGCCTCAACGAGCCGCGTTATGCCTCGCTGCCGAACATCATGAAGGCGAAGTCGAAGCCGCTCGATACCAAGACCCCGGCCGATTACGGCGTCGACACGACGCCGCGCGTCAAGGTCGTCAAGGTTTCGGAACCGCCGGTTCGCTCGGCCGGCGTCAAGGTCGCCGATGTCGATGAACTGGTTGCCAAGTTGAAAGCCATGGGAGTGCACTCATGAAAACGCTCGTTTGGGTCGAACATGACGGTTCGTCGGTAAAGGACGCCACGCTCGCGGTGGTCACTGCCGCATCGAAGCTTGGCGAAGTCCATCTGCTGGTCGCCGGTAGCGGCGTCGATGGCGTCGCCAAGGAAGCCGCGCAGATCGCCGGCGTTGGCAAGGTGCATGTCGCCGACAACGCCGCTTTCGGTCACAATCTGCCCGAAAATATCGCGCCGCTGGTTGCCGAACTGATGGCGAGCCATGACGCGTTCCTCGCCCCCGCGACCACGACCGGCAAGAATATCGCGCCGCGCGTCGCCGCTTTGCTCGACGTGATGCAGATTTCGGAAATCCTGTCGGTCGAGGGCGACAAGAGCTTCACCCGTCCGATTTACGCCGGCAACGCGATCGCGACCGTCGAATCGAGCGACGCCAAGCTGGTCCTGACCGTGCGCGGCACCGCGTTCGACAAGGCCGCGACCTCGGGCGGTTCGGGTGCGATCGAAGCCGTCGCGGCGGGCGGCGACGCCGGCCTGTCGAGCTTCGTCGGCGCCGAAATCGCCAAGCAGGATCGCCCCGAACTCACCTCGGCCAAGATCATCGTGTCGGGCGGCCGTGCGCTGGGTTCGAGCGAGAAATATGAGGAAGTCATCGTTCCGCTCGCCGACAAGCTCGGCGCCGCGCTCGGCGCATCGCGCGCCGCGGTCGATGCGGGCTATGTCCCCAACGACTATCAGGTCGGCCAGACCGGCAAGATCGTCGCGCCGCAGGTCTATTTCGCGATCGGCATCTCGGGCGCGATCCAGCATCTCGCCGGCATGAAGGACAGCAAGACGATCGTCGCGATCAACAAGGACGAAGACGCCCCGATCTTCCAGGTCGCCGACTTCGGCCTCGTCGCCGACCTGTTCAGCGCCGTTCCGGAGCTGACCGGCAAGATCTGACGATGACCGGCGATCATCCCGGCGTGCCCGGTCTCGGCGATGCCCCCTTCAACGCGGGCGGCCGACGGGCAACGCGGAATGACGCGAATGACGAAGCGGTCGGGGGCGACGATGCCCTCGACCGCTCGTTGATTCTGGCGAGCGTCGCGCGCGACGCACGGCTCGACAAGAAATTCCTGCTCCTGATCATCCTCGCTGCCGCGATCGCGACGCTTGGCCTGCTGCAAAGTTCGACCGCCGTGGTCATCGGCGCGATGCTCGTGTCGCCGCTGATGGGGCCGATCATGGGCCTCGGCTTTGGCCTGGCGACGATCGAAAGCCATTTGATCAAACGCTCGCTGGTCACGCTCGCGGCAGGCATGGCGGTGGCGATCCTCGTCGCGGCGCTGATCATCTGGGTCTCGCCGATCGCCGACGTTACGCCCGAACTGCGGGCGCGGACCCAGCCGACGCTGCTCGACCTCGGCGTTGCGGTCGTTGGCGGTATCGCCGGCGTCTATGCGATCATGCGCAAGCTGTCGGGGGTGATGGTGGGCGTCGCGATCGCGACCGCGCTGGTGCCGCCGCTGTCGACGGTCGCGTTCGGACTGGTCACCGGACGAATGGATTTCGCGCTCGGCGCGTCGCTGCTTTTCCTGACCAATACGCTGGCGATCGCCTTCGCCGCGACGATCGTCGCCCGCCTCAACCATTTCGGTCCGTCGCTGACGCGGCAGCATACGGCGATGCAGGTGGTCGGTATCGTCGGGGCGCTCGGGGTTTTGTCGATACCGCTGGCGCTGTCGCTCAACTCGATCGTTCGCGAGATCGGCGCGCGTAATGCCGTGCAGAGCGAACTTGGCGGCCTGCTGGCAAAGGACGACCGGGTCGACAGCCTGAACGTGCGGATCGAGGATGACGCGGTCGCCATCGACGGCGTGGTCCTTGTCGACCGCTATGCTTCGCAACTCGACAGCGACCTCGCACGGAAGGTGCGCGCCAAGCTGAAACGTGACGTGCGCGTCAGCATCGTCCAGATCCGGCAGCAGAGCAATGCCGCGGCGCAGGTCGAGGAACAGCTCAACCGCCGCCTTTCGGCACTCGAGCAGCGCGAGGATGACAGCCGCAACATTCTGGCCGGGCTGACCGTCGGTGAGCTGGTGCCGCGAGACCGGGTGCTGATCGACGCGCAGGCGCGCCGCGTCGTCGTCGCGCGCGACCGCGAGGCCGAAGGCGAACAGGTCGCCGCCGCGATCGACCGCATCATGGCGTCGGTGCAGGCGGGACACCCGCAATGGCTGATCCAGAATGGTGCGCTGACCGAGGCCGAAACGCCCGAAGAGTCGGCGGCGGCGCCCTGATCGGCTTGCAGACCTATTCAACCGCGGCGCGTGCTGACGAACGCGGTTCAATCCGGTAGGTAGAGCCTAAGGCCCGCCAGGAAGGGCCGTGGGAGATGGCTTTATGCGGACCGCGCGAATAGCACTGGCTCTGGCTGCGGCAGCGGTCGCGCTGCCGCCCGCCATATTGCCCGCACAGGCGCAGACCGCGGCCCCATCGCTAGCCATCGACAAGGCCCGGATCGACGCGGCGCTCCAGCGGATGATCGCCAGCGACCGTGCGGGCGGCGTCTCGGCGCTGATCTGGCAGGACGGGCGCGAGGTCTATTTCGGCACCGCCGGCATGGCCGACCGCGCCGCGAACCGTCCGATGTGCCGCGACACGATCGCGCAAATCTATTCGATGACCAAGCCGGTGACCGGCGTCGCGTTGATGCAGCTATGGGAGGCGGGCAAGGTCCGCCTCGATGACCCGCTGTCCAAATATCTGCCCGAATATGCGAGCATGCGTGTCTATGCGGGCAAGGACGATGCGGGGCAGCCGCGCTATGTTGCCACCGAACGGCCGATCACGGTGCGCGACATCCTCCGCCACACTGCTGGCTTTGCCTATGGCGCGGGGCCGACTCCGGCGCACGACGCCTATGTCGCCGCCGCGCCGCTCGCGCTCGACATCGACCTCTCCGAGGCGAACCGCCGCCTCGCGACCGTGCCTTTGCTGTACCAGCCGGGCAGCCAGTGGGAGTATAGTATCGCGGTCGATGTGCAGGCGGCGCTGGTCGAGAAGCTCTCGGGCCAGCGTTTCGCCGACTATGTCCGCACCCATATCTTCGAACCGCTGAAGATGACCGAGACCGCCTGGCGCCAGCCCGACACGCGACTGCCGCGCTTTGCGGCCATGTACGAGAAGCGCGACGGCAAGATGGTGCAGCAGGATGCGGCGACTGCGCAGGTGCTGAACTTTCGCGATCACAAACTGACCCCCGGCGGCTTCGGCCTCGCCTCGACGCTCGACGATTACCAGCGTTTCGCGCGCATGCTGCTCAATGACGGTAGCCTCGACGGTGCGCACATCCTCAAGTCCTCGACGGTCAAGCTGATGGCGAGCGACCAACTCGACCCGGCGATCAAGGAGCGCTCGTGGCTCCCCAGCAAGGGCAATGTCGGTTTCGGTTTCGACTTCGCGGTGCGCAAGGGCCAGCCACTGACCGCCGAGGAAAGTCGCGGCGCGACCGGCGAATTTTTCTGGGACGGCATGGCCTCGACCTTGTTCTGGGTCGATCCGGCGAACAAGCTGACCGCGGTCTTCTTCGTCCAGACTTTGCCCTATGACGGAACGCTGCATCGCGATTTACGCGCGGCGGTCTACGGGCCGGCTTACAAGGGGCCCATGGGCGACTGAGAGAGGTCCTCCCTGTGGCGAAGCGATGGGGAGGGGGACCGTTCGCGAAGCGAATGGTGGAGGGGCCAGCAACGTCGCGCCAATGCCCCTCCGTCAGCGCTTCGCGCTGCCACCTCCCCATGGCTGCGCCACAGGGAGGATCGGCGTTATCGTCATCCTTTTGTCATCGAGATGACGTTGGGCGGACCCAAGGAGATTCTGCCGTGGCCCAATCCGACAAGCGAGCGTTGATCGCCGAAGGCCTCGCCGCCGGCGACGATGATGCCGCGCTGCAGGCGCGGCTCGTCGGCGCAGGGGTGTCGGCGGCATCGGCGAAATATGAAATCGACCGGCTCGGCAAGGATCCGATGGCGGCGATGCTGCGGCGGCAAGCCGCGCGGATGGCGAAGCAGGGCTGGCTGTTCGCGAACCAGGAACGGCTGGCGCGCGAGGGGGAGGGCGGCTTCGTCCTCGATACGCTCGCCGCGCCCGACCCCGATTTCTTCTATCGCTACCATTATGAGGCGGGGCGTCCCGCGAAGCTGACCGGACTGATCAACCATTGGCCCGCGCTGGCGCGCTGGTCGCTCGACCATTTTGCCGCCGTCGCGGGCGATGCGGTGGTCGAGGCGCAGGTCGAGCGCGAGCGTGACCCCGATTACGAACTCGCCAAGGACGACCATCGGCGCCTCCTACGCTTCGGCGAATTCGTCGACTGGCTGCGCAAGGACGAGGCGAGCAACGACATCTATCTGACCGCCTACAACAGCGGCACCAACGCCGCGGCGCTCGGGCCGTTGTGGGACGATTTGGCGCCGATCGAACTGCTCGATACCGGTCGGACCCGCGACGGGTTTTTCTGGCTCGGCCCCCGGGGCACGCTCACCCCCTGGCACCACGACCTCACCAACAATCTGCTGGTGCAGGTGCTGGGCCGCAAGCGCGTGCGGATGGCGCCGCCCTGGGCCTTTGCGCGGATGAAGAACAGTCGCCACTGCTTCTCCGACTGGGGCAACGAGCCGTTGCCCGCCGGGGCGGGCGATGCCGATACGCCGCCGGTGCTGGAAACGATCATCGGACCCAGCGAATCGATCTTCCTGCCCGTCGGCTGGTGGCATCAGGTCGAGGCGCTCGATTTGTCGGCGAGCATGAGTTTTACCAGCTTTCGTCGGCCGAATGTCCATGTAGAGGATTACGCATCCTATGGAGAAATAGCCTGATGTCCCTCGTCCTCATCACTCGCGACGACGGTGTCGCCACCGTCACCCTCAACCGCCCCGAAGCGATGAACGCGCTGTCGAAGGCGCTGCGCGCCGACCTCGCCGCCGCGATGCGCGAGGTTGCCGGCGACGACAGCATCCGCGCGATCGTGTTGACCGGGGCGGGGACACGCGCGTTCACCGCCGGACTCGACCTCAAGGAGCTCGGTGCCGATACCAGCAATCTCGGCGCCGCCAATGCGACCGGCGCCGACGAAAATCCGGTGAAGGCGATCGAGCTGTGCCCGCAGCCGGTGATCGGCGCGATCAACGGGGTCGCGATCACCGGCGGGTTCGAGGTCGCGCTGGCGTGCGACATTCGTATCGCATCGACCAACGCGCGCTTTGCCGACACCCATGCGCGGGTCGGGGTCATGCCCGGCTGGGGGCTGTCGCAGAAACTGTCGCGGTTGATCGGCATTGGCCGCGCCAAGGAATTGTCGCTGACCGGCAATTTCCTCGACGCGGAGACCGCGTGCACCTGGGGCCTCGTCAATCGGGTGGTCGCGCCCGACGACCTGCTGCCCGCCGCGCAGGCATTGGCGCGCGATATCGCGAGCGCCGACCCGGCGATGGTGCGCGCGTACAAGGCGTTGATCGACGACGGCTATGCGCTGCCCTTCGGCGCGGCGATGGCGCTCGAGCAGGAGCGCTCGTCGGCGGCGAACCGCAGCGTCAGCGCCGACGAAGTCGAGGCGCGGCGGATCGCGGTGATGGAGCGCGGGCGCGAACGCGCGGGGTGACGCCCTCTACTGCGGAATTTTCCACATGATGCGGCCGAGGTAATAGCCCGTCACCGGTGCACCCGCTGCGTCGCGCGCGGGCTCGAATTTGGCGCGTCGCCGGATGAGCGGGCAGGTGCCGTCGTCGAGATTGGCAAAACCGCTGCTGCTCGCCACTCGGCACTCGCTGACATTACCGTCGGTTCCGATCGTGACGAGGAAGCCGACCTCGCCTTCCTCCCGCGCGCGCATGGCCGATGAAGGATAGTCTGCGTTTGTCGCCCAGTAGCCCGGTACGTTTGCGGGCTTTGCCGACACGGGCGCTGCGCGCACGATCGACGTATCGACGCCCGCCTGCGCGAGGACTGCGTCATGGCAGCCGCCGAGTTGGCGAAAGGCCTCACCCGCTCCGGACCAACTCAGTTCGGCGTCGAACCTGCCGCTTGAAAACCGGAAATTCTGGTCATCCTTTACGAGCGGCGGGAGGTAAAAGTCATGCGCGTACCATTGCAGCAAGCGTTCTTTCCGGTTCGGTACGGTGCCGGTTTGCGCATCGAATTCGCGTGCGGCGTCCGATCCCGCCAGCGCCAGCTCGACTTTTCCGGGGCGGACGTCGCGCAGCGCCGTCGCGCTGGCGAGCGTGACCCGATAGGTCGCGAGCGAGAAGGTCGTCTGGAACTGGACGAGCAACCGTTCCTCGCCGACCGTGAATTCGCGCGACAGCGTGCATTGCGTCGGCTGCTGGTCGAGCCGCGCCGGTCCGGCTGGCTGCCACATTGTTGGCGCCGCGGTGGCGGTGCCCGTGACGGCCAGAGCGGATGCGGCGAATATTGTGAGGAGCATAGATCGCATGGCCCGATGTTCGCCATCGCCGGGCAAAGGTCAAGCGCCTGTTATCCGGGTGGTAACCGCATTTGGCTAAAGCGGCATGCGGAGGGCGATGCATGGCATTCACGAGCGACTATCAGCAGCGGCAGATCCGCGACGGTGAACTGCGCCGCTTCGACCGCTGGTTCGTCGAGACCGCGATGGGCCCCGCCTATCGCGGCCGCGACGGGCGGGTGCGCGGGGTGAAGGCCGAGGAGGTCGCGCGCTGGCGCGCCGACCTGGAGCAGCATATCGACGCGATGATCGCGGGGCTGCCGTTCCAGGCGATGTGGGCGGTCGGCGGCTTGCTGACGGTAGTCTTCCTCGGCGGCTGGCTGCTCGACCTGCTCGCGATCGAGCCGCGCTTTCATGGCCCCGCGATCGGCCTCGCGATCTTCATCGTCGAGGCCGGCACGATCGGGATCGAGGCGTGGGATTATATCGGCGGCTGGCGCGAGCGGCGCGACGCCATCGAGGCGGCGGTCGCGGGGCGCGCGCCGCTGCCGATCGATCCGCAGAATATCGCGAGCGGCCATAACTGGTATCAGATCGGGGTCTATGTCGTCATCGCGCCGGTGATCCTGCTCGCGATGTTCGGGCATCTGGGCGGCGACGGGATGATCGAGAGCATCCAATGGGGCTGGTTCCTCGCCGCGGTGCCGCTGGCGTGGGGGCTGCACTTCGCGGCGAAATGGCATGATCGGCGGACGAAGGGCCGCTTGCGGCGCTAGACCTCCGCGCCGGATTGCGCGCGGCAAAACAGCGGTGTAGCATCGCGCCATGGGAAGCAGGATGGGAATGGCGGGCCTTGTCTCGCTGATCGTGGCGGCGCCGTCGATGGCGGCCGAAAAGGCGCCGGTCGAACTCGCGCCGACGACCCCGTGGAATGTGCATTATGCCGATGATTATTGTCGGCTGGCGCGCTTTTTCGGCGAGGGCAAGCAGCGGGTCATCCTGTCGATGGAACAGGGCGAGCCGGGCGACGGCTTTCGGTTGACGCTGGCGGGGGCGATTCTCGACGGGCCAGGCGGCAAGGACGAAGCGTCGATCACATTCGGCGAGCTGGGCGAGCAGAAGCTCCAGTTTTTCCCGGGGACGGTTGGCGACGATATGCCGGCCTGGATTTTCAGCGGCAACATCCGGATCCGCCCCTATTCGACCGACGACGGCCGGTTTGCCGCCAAGCATGGCTATTATCCCGAGTCGGCGGGACCCATCAGCGAGGCCGACAAGGCCGCGGCGGCCAGCCTGCTGATCGGACGGCCGCTGCGCCAGCCGGTGCGGTTGAAGACGGGGCCGATGAAAGCCGCCTTTACCGCGATGAACAGCTGCACCGACGAGCTGCTCGAGCATTGGGGAATCGACGCGGCGCGGCACCGCGAACGGTCGCGGTCGGCGATGCCGGTCGGATCGCCGGGAAAATGGTTGAACAGCAACGACTATCCACCCGCCATGCTCGCGAAGGGCCAACCGGGCCTTGTGCGTTTCCGGCTGTCGGTCGGAGCCGATGGGGTTCCCACCGCTTGCCATATCCAGCGCTCGACCAACGGCAAGCCATTCGACGATGCGGTGTGCAAGGGCGTGATGCGCCGTGCGCGCTTCGAGCCAGCGCTCGACAAGGACGGGCAGCCGCTGGCGTCCTATTATGTCAACGCGGTCCAGTTCCAGTTCTGACCGCCCGTGTAGGCGCACTTCGTTCGTTGAAAGCCGAAAACGGCTTGCGATGATCCGAAAAGCTTAGCATCGGAAAGTAATGACCGATCTCGACACCCTGCTCGCCGCTTTCATGACCCGCGCCGTCGGCCCCGGAACGCTCTCGGGCCTCGGCCGCCTGTCGGGGGGCGCGAACATGGAAAGCTGGGCGTTCGATTTCGCGGGCGAACCCTATGTGCTGCGCCGCGCGCCGTCGGCCGAATATATGGCGGACCGCCCCTATGGCCATGTCACCGAAGCGGCGCTGGTGATGGCCGCGCATGCCGCCGGGGTGAAGGCGCCCGAAGTCGTCGGCGTGCTGGCGGACGGCGACGGCATGGGCACCGGCTATGTGATGAAGCGCGTGATCGCCGAGGTGAACCCGGCGAAGATTCTCGCGAGCCCGCCGCCATCGCTCGTCGCCGACCTGGGGCGCGAACTCGCGCGCATCCATGCGATCCCCGCCGAAACCATTCCCGACGCGATCCCGCATATGGACACCGCCGCGGCGCTCGCCGAATTGAAGGCGCGCTTCCTGACCTATGGCGGCGACCGGCCGGCAATCGCGCTCGCGATCAAATGGTGCGAGGATCATCTGCCCGAACCGGCGCCGCCGGTGCTCGTCCATGCCGACTATCGCATGGGCAATATCATGGTCGATGCCGATGGCCTTGCGGTCGTGCTCGACTGGGAGCTCGCGCATCGCGGCGACGCGCACGAGGACCTCGCTTTCGGCTGCATGACCGTGTGGCGTTTCGGCCGGCTCGAAAACCCCGCCTTCGGGGTCGGCAGCCTCGAGGAATATTTCGCGGCCTATGAAGCCGCCGGCGGCACCCCCGTCGACCGCACCCGCTTTCGCTTCTGGCTGGTCTATCGGACGTTGTGGTGGGCACTCGGCTGTTTGCAGATGGGGCAGGCCTGGCGCAGCGGTGCCGACACCACGGTCGAGCGCGTCGTCGTCGGGCGGCGCACCGCCGAACAGGAACTCGACCTCGTGCTCCTGCTCGAAGAGGAAGCGCCCGAGGCCGAACGCGCGCGCGCGCTGCCGGCATCGCCGCCCGCCGCCGCCGCACCGGCGGGCGAGCCGACCAACCGCGAAATCGTGCAGGCGGTGCGCGACTGGATCGAGGGTGCGATCAAGCCGCGCGCCGAGGGCCATGCCAAGTTCGAGGCGGTGGTCGCGATGAACGCGCTGGGCATCGTGATGCGCGACCTCGATGCCGGGACGCGCGCCGAGGATGCGGCCTTGTCCGCCGCCTTGATGGCGGGGACGACGACGCTCGCCGAACCCGGCCTGCTTGCGAAGTTGCGACGCGCGGCGATCGACAAATGCGCGGTCGACAGCCCCAAATATGCCGCGCTCGGCGCGGCGCGCAGCCTCTGGGGCGGATGATCGCCACAGAGCATCCGCTCTGGATTGTCCTTCGCGAGTATCGCGTCGGTCCCGCCGACGCCGCCCTGACCTTCGAGGCGCGGCTGGCCCGGGAAAATGGCTGGTCCGCCGCTTTTTCCGAAACGGTGATGGACGAATATCGCCGCTTCCTGTTCCTCGCCATGACCGCGGGCCATATGGTCGTGCCGTCCGACGCGGTCGACCAGGCGTGGCACCTGCACCTTACCTATAGCCGCGACTATTGGGATCGCTTGTGCGGTCAGGTGTTGGCGGCGCCGCTCCACCATGGCCCGACCAGCGGCGGCGCCGAGGAAGGCGGGCGTTATGCCCATTATTACGCCGAAACGCTGGCGAGCTATGAGCGGCTGTTCGGCGCCCTTCCGCCCGAAAAAATCTGGCCCTCGGCGTGGCGGCGCTTTCATGTCGACCCGCACGCGCGCCGCATCGCGCTCGCCGATGTGTGGATCGTGCCGCGCCGCACCCTTCGCCTTGGCGCCACCGCCGCAGCTGTGATAGCGCTGGCCGGGGTCGCGCTGTGGGCATGGGGATGAGGATGCGCCGGAGATGAATCCGCTCGATTGGGACCCGCTGGCCTTTATCGGCATATATTTCCTGTTGTTGATGATCGTCGGACCGGTCGCCTGGCTGCTGCCGCGGCTGCTTCGTCCTGCGGGCCGGGTGCAGCGACTGCGCGACCCAGACAGCCTCGCCTATCTGGCCGGCCGCGAGGCGCGCTTTGCCGACACCGGCGCGACGCGCGCCGTCGCGTCGGGTGCGATCACGGTCGAGGGCAAGATTTTCCGCACGGCGGACGGGGCGGCGTCCTCGGGCGCCGAGCGCGCGATCCTCGCGCTGCGCTCGCCATTCGGCTGGGACCATATCGTTGCGGCGTTGCAGCCCGAAGCGGTCGCCCTGCGTCGCCGGCTCGAATCCGCAGGCCTGCTGCTCGATCCCGACGAGCACCGTCGCCTGCGGCTGCTGGCGATCGCGCCCTATGCGGTGCTGTTGCTGTTCGGCGCGATCCGACTGCTCGCCGACATCGCGCGGGGCGGCCCGCTTTTCGTGCTGTCGCTGCTGCTGCTGCTGCTGACGCTGATCCCGCTGGCGATCCGCTGGCGCTTCGTCAGCGACCAGACGCGCGCCGGCCGCGCGGCGGTCAAGGACGCGCGCCGCGCGTATCAACGGCTGCGGCGCGCACCGACGCGGCGCGAAAGCGACCTCGCCGTCGCGCTGTTCGGCACCGGTGTCCTCGCCGGATCGGAACTCGCCGCCTTCTATCAGCTGCGCAACCCGCACAACTCGCCCGCGGGCTCCAATTCGAGCGGCAGCTGCGGCAGCAGCTGCGGCGGCGACAGTGGATGCGGCAGCGGTTGCGGCGGAGGTGGAGATTGACGCGCCGTCGCGCGACCAAAAGATTAGCTAACGAAGCATATTGCCCTTTTGCCGCGCGCCGAACGCTGGCAAGGCGGAGGTGACAGCCATGGGAGAAACAAGATGGATTTTGCCGTACCGGCCGATTTGCAGGCCTATCTGGACGAACTCGACGCCTTCATCGAGGCCGAGATCAAGCCGCTCGAACTCGCCGACGACAATATCCGTTTCTTCGACCATCGCCGTGAACATGCGCGCACCGACTGGGACAATCAGGGCCTGCCGCGCCACGACTGGGAACAATTGCTGAAGGCGGCCACGCGCAAGGCCGATGCCGCGGGCCACTGGCGCTTTTCGGCGCCGAAGAAGTACGGCGGCAAGGACGGGTCGAACCTGTGGATGGCGGTGATCCGCGAGCATTTCGCCGCGAAGGGCCTCGGTCTCCACAACGACCTGCAGAACGAGCACAGCATCGTCGGCAATTTCCCCTTCGTCCAGATGTTCGAGCAATTCGCGACGAGCGAGGAGCAGAAGCAGGAGTTCATCCTCGGCGGGTTCGAAGGCAAGCGCCGCACTGCCTTCGGCCTGACCGAACCCGATCACGGGTCCGACGCGACGCATATGGAAACCCGCGCGGTGCGCGAGACCCGCGACGGGGTCGAGGGCTGGCTGATCAACGGGCGCAAGATGTGGATCACCGGCATGCATGTCGCGACCCACTGCGCGACCTTCTGCCGCACCGACGGTGAGGACGGCGATGCGAAAGGCATCTCCTGCCTGCTGGTGCCCACCGGCACCCCGGGGATGACGGTCGATGAATATATGTGGACCTTCAACATGCCGACCGATCACCCGCGCATGACCTTCACCGATGTGTGGGTCCCCGACAGCGCGCGGCTCGGCCCCGTCGGCGGCGGGCTGTCGATTGCGCAGAGCTTCGTCCACCAGAACCGCATCCGGCAGGCGGCATCGTCGCTGGGTGCGGCGGTCTTCTGCATCGAGGAAAGCGTTCGCTATGCGCGCGAGCGCAAGCCGTTCGGCGAGGCGCTGGCGAAGAACCAGGCGATCCAGTTCCCGCTCGTCGAACTGGCGACGCAGGCCGAAATGCTGCGTCTGCTGATCCGCAAGACCGCGTGGGACATGGACAATATGCCGCACAAGGAAATCGAGCGGAACCTCAGCGACAAGGTTAGCATGTGCAATTACTGGGCGAACCGCCTGTGCTGCGAAGCCGCCGATCGAGCGATGCAGGTGCATGGCGGCATCGGCTATTCGCGCCACAAGCCGTTCGAGCATATCTATCGCCACCACCGTCGTTACCGGATCACCGAGGGCGCCGAGGAAATCCAGATGCGCAAGGTTGGCGCCTATCTGTTCGGCTATCTCGGACCGCGCCGGGAAACGCTGGGCAAAATCTGACCGGGCTATGGACTCTCCTCCTCCCGTTGCGGCATGATACGTCGCAAATCAAAACGGGAAGAGGAGAGAGCCATGGCCGAGGCCGATCGCAAGCCGGACGCAGCGCCGTTCCGCATCTATCGGGGCATCGATGCCCCCGACCTCAACGAGACCGAGAAGATGACGCTCGCCGGGCTGACCCCGATCGTCGAGGCGGGCATCGGCCGCTGGGTCGCGGCCGGGGTGGGCGAGGGCAATGTCACCAAGGTGCTGTTCGCGCTGCCGCACATGAGCCTGACCTATGCCTGGTTCAAAAGCGGCTTCGCGCTGCCGCTGCACAGCCACGACGCCGACTGCCTCTATTATATCATCGCCGGATCGCTCAAACTCGGCACCGAGGAACTGGGCGCGGGCGACGGCTTCTTCGTCGGGCGCGACGTCCCCTATACCTACAAGCCCGGACCCGAGGGGGTCGAGGTGCTCGAGTTCCGCACCGTCGATGCGTTCGACATGAAATTCCAGGGGCGGACCGAGGCCTATTGGGACAAGGTCGTCGCGGGCATGGATGCGGCGCGCCCGAACTGGAGCGCCGAAAAGCCGCCGTCGCAGCACTGACGCGTCAGCGCTTGCGCACGAACTCCGCGCGCAGCACCAGCCCCTTGATGCCGTCGTGGCGGCAGTCGATTTCCTGCGCGTCGCCGGTCAGGCGGATCGACTTGATCACCGTGCCGACCTTGAGCGTCTGGCCCGCGCCTTTGACCGTCAAATCCTTGATCAGCGCCACGCTGTCACCGTCGGCGAGCAGATTGCCGACCGCGTCGCGCACCTCGGGACCTGCCGATGCGGCAGCATCGCGCGCCGCGATATCGCTTGCGGACATCCATTCGCCGCTCGCTTCGTCATAGACATAATCATCGTCGGCCATGTTGGTCCCTATTTCGGTTTGCGGAAGCGTAGCGCGAACTGGTCGGTCTTGCCGCGAATGGCGGGGTCGAAGACGTTCGTGGTGCGCGGATCCTCGGGGCGTTTATAGATGTCGCTCGTCGCATCAAGCCTGAAACCCGCCCGGGTCAGGGCTTCGATCACCGCGGCCTGGTCGATCCGGTGCAGGCTGTCGGACAAGGTCGTGCCGCTGCCGTCGGCGGCGCTGTGATCGACGACGACGAGCGTCCCGCCCGGCTTGAGCGCCGCGAACAGCGCCGCGCTCGCCCTGGCGCCGGTCCCTTCGGGGAAGGGTTTGAGGTAGAGGTCGTGGAAATTCTGCACCGTGATGATCGTGTCGAGCGGCACCGGAAAGGCGGGCGCGGCGAACGCCCCGCCGACCGCGTCGACATTGGCATAGGCGGCGTCGACCGCCGCCTGATCGTCGCCATACTGTTTCTTGAAGGCGATGAATTCGGCGGGCTGGAAGGCATAGACCTTGCCCTCGGGGCCGACCGCGGCGGCGAGCAGTCGCGTGACATACCCGCCGCCCATCACATAGTCGCCGACCGCCTCGCCCGGCGCGATCTGGGCGAAGGCAAGCAGTTCGGCGGGTTTGCGCGCCGCGTCGCGCTCGCGATCGGTCGCGGGGCGGGCGGGGTCGGCAAGCGTCGCGGCATAATTGGCGGTGGGCGGCGGCGCGGCGCCGTCGGCGGTGCATCCCGCGAGCAGCAGGGCGAGGGCGAAGGGGACGGCGAGCTTGCGGTTCATGGCATCGACTCCTTGCTGGTATCGCGCGACTCTAACGGCTCGCCGGGATGCTGGCGCGCGAAATCGGTCAGGGCAGCGCCGGCGGTCCGGCGCGCGGCCGGAGCTTGAGGCCCGCGAGCAGCGCCGCCGGATCTGGACAGCCGGGCGACGCGGCGACGCCGATGATCGGGTCGATCGCGACCGACAGGCCGAGCCGCGCCGCCTGCCGCTGATATTGGTCGCGCAGCACCGTGCCGGTGCGCGGGAAGTCGGTCCGCACGCCATCGCCATATAGATAGCGCACCGGACCGATGACGCGTGCGCGTTCGGCGAAAATGCTCTTTTCCGCCGCCTCGACGTCGAGTTGCTGGACGATGATCGTACAGGCGCCGCCGGCGGCACGGATACGAAAGGGTGCCGCTTCCCACGGCCGGCTGCTCGTCAGGCCCGCCGTGGCGAGCCGCGTCTCGATCGCCGCCGCCAGCCGTTCGCGGTCGGGGTAGACGTTGCGCGGCAGCCACAGCAATTTCGCCGCGACAAGCGCCACGGCGAGCAGCGCCGCGCCGATCAGGATGCGATCAGCGCGCCGCAAAATCGGGGTGACGCGCGACGGCGGTGCCGACGATCGCGGCGGTGACCAGCAGCGAGGCCCAGCCGAACAACATCATCCCCGCGCCGCCGTGCAGATAGTCGTAGAGGTCGGGATGGCGTGCGATCGTCGCGAGGCGGATGCCGTTGACGACGATCGTGCCAAGCATCGCGATTAGCGTGGCGATGACGAGACGGCGATCGAAGCGCAGTTCGAACAATTGCGCCAGCGTCACCGCGAGGACCCCGGCGAGCGAGAGATTGGTCAGCGACGAGCAGTTCTGGCCGACCGTGAAAGCCTGAGATCCCGCCTGGCCGAAGATGTTGCCGTCGGCATTGCCGCCCGCGAACAGCGCGGCGATTTGCGCATCGAAGGCGAGCAACTCGCTGCCGAGCAGCTTCAGGATCAGCGGACCCCAGAGCAGATGGGCGCTGAGAGCCAGTGCAACCAGTCCGATCCGCCGCGCGCCCGATGCCGGTTCGGAGCGCAGCGCCAGCCATGCGCCTGCGCCAAAGACCGCCGCCGCGCCGAGCGCAGGGAGCGGCAGCAGCGCCGCGCCGACCATCGCGGCGAGGACCGGCGCGTCGCCGCGCCGCCAGGCCGATCGGCCATCATCGTCGCGCGCGATCGCGCATATCGCGAAGGCGGCGAACCAGACGATCGCGCTGACGCCGAACAATTCGAAAAGCGACGGGACGAGGCCGCGATGCGCGATCGCCGCGCCGATGCGCGTGGTCAGCGCCGATGCGATGACGATCAACAGCGCGGCGGCGAAAACGACACTGCGCTCGATTCGTCGCGGCGAAACCGCCGCCGCTGCGGTCATCGCCGGTTTAGCGGCTGCGACGGCGCTTCAGGAACAGATAGCCCGCGGCGACGGCCGCCATCGCTGCGGCACCGACGCCGGCTTCGGGGCCGGGGGTCGGGGCAACGCCGGCAAAGGCGGCGGTCGGGATGGCAAGAAGAATGGTGACGGCCAATGCGCGCATGATCGAAGCCCCTCGGAAAAATAACGTCGTGCCGGAATCGTAGCGAGCGCTTGCCACGGCGGCAAGCGGCTTTACCGCTTGGCACGATGGAGCAGATATTCGCACGGGAGGTGATGGCGTGGGCGCCCTTTGCGATGGCCGGCGCTTTCGTTGCGGCTGCCTGCGCCGAGGCGCTGTTCGGCACGCGCGACGATGTGGGGGCGGGGTTGCGGCGCCCGGCGACCAATTTGCTGCTCGGTATCCTCGGCCTGTTGCTCGCCGCGCTCGTGCCGGTCAGCCTGATCGCCTTTGCCGCATGGGCCGGACGGGAAGGGACGGCGCCCCTGCCGCTACCGTCCGCGCCGCTCGCGCTCGCGGTGCTTGTGACGGTGTTGCTGCGCAGCCTGTCGGCCTATTGGGCGCACCGCGCCTCGCACCGCATCGGCTGGCTGTGGCGGCTGCATCGCGTCCATCACAGCGACACCGGGGTCGATGCGACGACGGGGTTCCGCCATCATCCGGTCGAGCAGTTCGTGTCGTTCCTGTGCGCGCTGCCGGCGATCTGGCTGTTCGCGCTGCCGCCGACGGCGGTCGCGATCGCTGAACTCGTGCTTCTCGTCGCGGGTATCGCCGAGCACGCCAATATTCGTGCCGAGGGGCGTGTCTGGCGCGCCGCCACCTGGCTGTTCGCGACCCCCGCTGTCCACCTGATCCATCACAGCAGTCGGCAAGTGCAGACCGACAGCAATTATGGCTCGCTCTTTACCGTCTGGGATCGCCTCTTCGGCACCTGGCGCGATCCCCATGTCGAACGCGTCGAGACGCTGGGACTGGGACCCACGCATGATCGCGATGCTGACCGCTGGGACCGGCAGCTGCTTTCACCCTTCCTTCGCGATGTGCCGCCCGGCTGATTGTCCTCCGGTCGCGAGGCCTTGGCATATCGAATATCCGTGATAGGTTTCTCCCTGAAACGAAAAAATCGGGAGAGTGGACATGCATGATCTGGTGATTCGCGGCGGCACCGTCGTCGATGGAACGGGCGGTGACGCCTTTGTCGCGGACATCGCGATCGACGGCGACCGGATCGTCGCGGTGGGCGAGAATCTGGGCGCCGGTCGCACCGAGATCGACGCCGCCGGCAAGGTCGTCACCCCGGGCTTCGTCGATGTTCACACCCATTATGACGGGCAGGCGACCTGGGACGCCGAAATGGCGCCGTCGAGCTGGCACGGCGTTACCACTGTCGTCATGGGCAATTGCGGCGTCGGCTTCGCGCCTGCCAAGCCCGACCGCCACGAATGGCTGATCTCGCTGATGGAAGGCGTCGAGGATATTCCGGGCACCGCGCTCGCCGAAGGCATGTCGTGGGATTGGGAGACCTTCCCCGAATATATGGACGCGCTCGAAAAGCTGCCGCGCACCGTCGACGTCGCGTGCCACGTTCCGCACGGCGCGGTGCGCGCCTATGTGCTCGGCGACCGCGAAAAGCCCGGCGCGATCCCGACCGAGGCGGACATCGCCGAAATGTCGCGCATCGTCGAGGAGGGCGTGCGCGCCGGCGCGCTCGGCTTTTCGACCAGCCGCACCGTGCTCCACAAGTCGATCGACGGCGAACTCGTCCCCGGCACCACCGCGACCGCAGAGGAACTGGTCGCGATCGGCCGCGCGATGGGGCGCGTCGGTTACGGCGTGTTCGAAATGGCGAGCGACATGAAGCGCGAGTGGAACGAGTTCGAGTGGATGGGTGATTTGAGCCGCGAAACCGGCCTCCCGGTGACCTTCGCCGCGCTCCAGTCGATCGCCAAGGAACTGCCGCTCGAGGAGCAGATTGCGGAAATGCGCAAGCAGAACGCGACCGGCGCGAACATCGTCGCGCAGATCGCGCTGCGCGGCAACGGCGTCATCATGGCGTGGCAGGGTACCGTGCATCCCTTCCGCTTCAAACCGGCGTGGAACGAGATCATCGACCTGCCGTGGGAGCAGCAGCTCGCGCATCTGAAGGACCCCGCGTTCCGCACCCGCATGACGCAGGAAGCCAATATCTGGCCCGAAAGCGATATCCTCGACTTTCTGAAGGTCGTCGCCGAGGGCTGGCCGGTCCATTTCGAGATGGACCCCGATTTCAACTATGAGCCGCGGATGGACGAAAGCATCGCGCATCGCGCTGCTGCGGCGGGCGTGACGCCGTCCGAATATGCCTATGACCTGCTAATGAAGGACGACGGCAAAGGCTTCATCTATTTCCCGATTTTGAACTACCGCGACGGCAATCTCAATTTCCTCGAGGACCTGCAGGCCGCCGACGATACGGTGAACAGCCTGTCCGACGGCGGCGCGCATTGCGGGACGATCTGCGACGCGGCGTCGCCGACCTTCATGCTCCAGCATTGGGTGCGCGACCGCAACGGCAACCGCATCGGGCTGGAACATGCGATCAAGCGTCAGTGCCGCGACACCGCGGTGCTGTACGGGCTGGAGGATCGTGGGGTGCTCGCGCCGGGCTATCTCGCCGACCTCAACGTCATTGACATGGACGCGATCAAGCTGGGCAAGCCCTGGCTCGCCTTCGACCTGCCCGCGGGCGGCAAGCGCCTGCTGCAAAAGGCCGACGGCTATGTCGCGACGATCAAGTCGGGCGAAGTGACCTTCCGCGATGGCGCGATGCAGGGGCCGACCCCCGGCGGCGTGATCCGCGGACCGCAGCGCGTCGAACTGGCGATGGCCGCCGAATGAGGCGCGCGTCGATCGGGGCAGGCGCGGCGCTCGCCGCCGCGCTGCTGCTATCCGCGTGCGGCGGTGATGCCGCGCCCGCCAACAAGGCGCCGACCGCCAAGGATGCCGAGGCCTATCTGACCAAGCGCAAGGCGGCCGTCGGCGAAAAGGTGCTCAAGGCCGACCTCAGCGCGCAGGTCGATGGCAGCTTCGAAGGCAAGGCGACGATCCAGGCCGAGGGCGCGGCGCCGGAGGAATGGGATTGCTCGGTGCGGATCGCCGACGCACTCGGCAGCGGTACGGCGAGCTACGGCTGCTTTCAGAAATAGCGCGGCGGAGCCGCTTTTCAGGAGATACTTCATGGTGAAGGCCATGCGCCTCGGCGCGCCCGCGTCGCTCGACAGTCTGGCGGCCGCCACCCTCGCCGATCCGGGCGATCCGGGTCCGGGCGAGATCCGCGTCCGACTGGCGGCATCGTCGCTGAACTTCCACGACTTTGCCGTCGTCGCCGGGATGATCCCCACCCCCGCCGGGCGCATCCCGATGTCCGATGGCGCAGGGACGGTCGAGGCGGTGGGTGAGGGCGTGACCGACTATCGGGTCGGCGACCCGGTCGTATCGCTCTTTTTCCCCGAATGGAATGACGGCGCACCGCCCGCCAGTGCCTTTGCCAAAGTGCCGGGCGACGGCATCGACGGTTATGCGCGCGAGGTGGTGGTGGTGCCGCAGCACTGGTTCACCCGTGTACCCAAGGGCTGGTCGGCGGCCGAGGCGGCGACGCTGACCTGCGCGGGCCTCACCGCATGGCGCGCGCTGTTCGTCGACGGGGCGACCCGGCCGGGCTCGACCGTGCTGATCCAGGGCAGCGGCGGGGTGTCGGTGTTCGCGCTGCAATTCGCCAAGGCGGCGGGCGCGAAGGTGATCGCGACCAGCTCGTCCGACGCCAAGCTCGCAAAGCTGAAGGCGCTCGGCGCCGACGAACTGATCAACTACAAGGAAGAGCCGAAATGGGGCGCGAAGGCGCTCGAACTGACCGGCGGGCGCGGAGTCGACACGGTGGTTGAAATCGGCGGTGCCGGGACGCTCGACCAGTCGATGGTCGCGGCGCGCGTCGGCGGCCATGTCGCGCTGATCGGCGTGCTCGCCGGCATCGTCGGCCCGGTGCAGACCGCGCTGCTGATGAGCAAGAATCTGCGCGTGCAGGGGCTGACCGTCGGCAGCCGCGCACAGCAGCTCGCGATGATCGAGGGCGTCGAGGCGAATGGCATCCGGCCGGTGATCAGCGATCATTTCCCGCTGGAACGGCTCGGCGACGCCTTCCGCCACCAGATCGCCAACGCGCATTTCGGCAAGATTGTCGTCGATATCTAGCTGAGCGCCGCGAGCGTCCGCTCCACATCGGCGACGCCATTATAGGCATGGAACGACAGACGCAGGATCGTGCCGCGGAAATCGGCGCGAAGATCGTGCCGGTCGAGCGCCTCGGCGACGCGCGGCTGGTCGGTGCCGGTATCGATGCAGAGCGTCCCGCCGACAGCGCCCTCGGGCCAGCGCCACCCGGGGGGCTTCGCCTCGAGTGCGTCGCGCAGCATTGCTTGCAGCGTGCGATTGTGCGCAGCGATCGCATCGACGCCGATCGCCGCGATCTCGCCGATCCCCGCCGTCGACAGGATGAACGGCGCGACATCGGGGGTGCCGCCCCACCAGCGCCGGGCGTCGGGGGCGTAGCGAAAGTCGGCGATGTCCATCTCGAAGGGATTTTCGTGGCTCCACCAGCCGCGCTCCATCGGGTCGAGCGCCGTCCGGTCGTGCGGGGCAACCCACAGCCACGCCGCGCCGGGGCCGCCGCACAGCCATTTGACGCTGGTGCCGATCACGGCATCGGCGCCCCATGCGGCGGGGTTCACAGGGACGATGCCGACCGACTGTGCGCAGTCGGCGACGCAGCGTGCGCCGGCCGCCTTGGCGGCGCGCGCCACCGCCGCGATATCGGTCAGCGCGCCGCTGTTCGAACTGACATGCATCGCGACGACGAGCGCGACGCTGTCGTCGAGCGCTGCGGTCCAGCTCGCCGGGTCGCGCACATCGGTATCGGCGGGCAAATAGCGCGTCGTCCAGCCCGCCGCCGCCAGCCCGCTCGCGACATAGCCGATCGTCGGGAAGGCGCTCGGTGCGAGCAGGATCGTGCGGCGGTCGGTGGCCTGCCCAAGTGCCGACAGGTAACGCGATAGCGCCGCGCTGACATTGGTTGCCGGGCACAGGTCGCGCGCTTCGACGCCGATCAGGCCGCCAAGTGCGGCACGCCAGTCGTCGATCGCGGCGAGCCAGCCGGGCCAGGCCTCGCCGGTCTCGCGCCACGGATCGAGCAGCCGCGCCTGCAGCGCGTCGGCTGCGGCGCGCGGCTGGCAGCCGACGCTATGGCTTTTGAGATAGACGCTGCCGGGCGGCAGGTGGAAGCGCGCCGCGACCGCGGGCTGAAGCAGCGCGGGCGTCACAGCCCGCTCCCGTGCCCCGCCGCGCCGCCGCTGATGCTGTCGCGCTTGACGCCATATTCGGCGCCCCAGCGGTCGGTCATCTCGGCGCGGATGTCCCAGAGCTCGGGGAAGAAACGGTGGCGCGCGCCGGCGTTGAGCAGTTCGACCGGACGGCCTTTCAGCGACTTCGACCCCATGCCGATCGAACGGTGGATCAGGGTGATGTGATGGGCACGGAACAGCTGGAACAATTCGTCGAACTCGACCAGCGCCTCGGCAACCATATAAGCGTCGTCATGCTTGTAGCCGGTGTCGTAGACGTCGGCGACGCTGCGGCCCGTCGGGTCGAGATAGGCGGCCTTGTAGCGCGCCCATAACGGCTGTGGCAAAGTGAGGAGCAGCTGGAAACCCGGGCTTTCCTGCCCTGACCCGTTGCCGAGCTGGAGGCGGATCGACTGATAGTCGAAGGGACTCATCGTCTCGAGCAGCCCCAGCTGGTCGGTCATCATCCGCATGATGCGATTGACCCGGTCGAACAGGCTGAGCACGCGCATCGTCTCGCCCGCGGCCATATGGCCGTCGATCTCGGTGAGGGTGAAGGCCATCAGCTTCATCCACAATTCCTCGACCTGGTGGACGATCTGGAACTGCAATTCGTCGGGGGTGCAAAGTTCGGCGAGCGGTTTCTGGCAGAGCAGCAGGCGGTCGACCGCGAGATAGACCCCATAATCTTTCATGTCGGGGGTTTCGATGCGGCGGTGGGTTTCGGTCTTGTCGAGCATGGGCTTATCCCTTGCGAAAATGGCACGGAGGAACGGACGGCGCGCGTCGCGGCGCGCCGAAGGTGTTCAGCCGCGCGGCGCGACCCCCGCCGGGGGACGGCGCGGCGACCCCGACTGGCCGAGCCACAGCAAGGGCGCCGTCCGGCTCACCGCGCCAGCAGGTCCGACGGCAGCGTCGGCTCGCCGATGATCAGCGCGAAGCGGCGCCAGATCTCATCGCGGTCGGGTGCGCCGCGTTCGATATAGGCGCGGACGATTTCCTCGCCGAGGCCATAGTTGATCACATAGCTGCGATATTGGTCGGTGAAGCTGACCGACTGTTCGGCGCGCGCCGGCGAGACGAGCAGATATTTTTCGGTGAGCTGGACCGCCGTGGCGCGGTCGATGACGCCGTCGAGATATTGCTGGGCGATCGTCAGCCGCGCCCCGGTCAGCGCCTTCATCGCGTCGAGCAATTGCCAATAGCGGTCGTCCGACGGCGGCTCGATGCCCGCGAGCGGCATCAGAACGTCACGCTCGGTGTCGGGGCGCGTCTGGCCGGGGAAGGCGAGATCGATGCCGTAGTTCGCGGTGCCCTCGGCGATCAGGCTCTGCGGGCTGTACAGCGGATACACGCTATACTCGATCCAGCCGCGCCCTTTCACCATCTGCTCCTCGAGCTTCATGTTGAGGAGGTGATGGCCGGGGTAACCCTCGTGGCAACCGAGGTCGAGCGCGCGCGACAGGCGGATCGGCAGGTCGGTGTTGACCTGGATGATGCTGTGATAGCCGCCCTGGTAATAATTATAGCCGCTCCAGCTCTTGCCGGTGACGAACTGCAATTCGAAACTGTCGCCCGGCGCCAGCGCGACATGCGCGACGGTGCGACCGCGGCAGCGCGCGATGGCGGCCTCGAAAACCCCCTGCAACCTGTCCTTGGGGATGGTGAAGCGGTCGAGATAGGCCTCGACCCGCGTCGCCAGCGCGCCTTCGCCGGGAACGAGCGTATCGACCGTGGCGAGCGCCGCGTCATAGCTTTTGAGCGGCTTCAGAACCGGGCGCACCCCGAACAGGCGCTCGGCCTCTTCGGCAAAGGAGAAACGTGCGCCGCCCATCATCATCAGCCGCGTCTCGGCGGCGCGAAGCTGCGCCGCGAGGAAGGCGCGGCGCTGGCGCTCGATCGGGTCGGACAGGTCGGGTGCGATCTCTTCGAGCTTGGCGATCAGCTGGCGGGTCGAGACGAGCAGCGCCTTCTGGTCGCGGGGCGCCGCGGTCGATGCGTCGAGCAGGCTCTGCGGGCCATAATAGGCGTCGATATAGCCTTTCTCGTGCGTGCCGATTTCGAGGCTGAGCGAGACATAGGCGGTGGCGATGGCGTCGACCGTCTGACCCGCGAGCGTCGCGGCGGCGGGGTCGACCGTGGCGGCCGAGCGCACCGGCCAATCGGCGGCGGGCGCGGGCGGCGGGGGCAGGTCGGGTGATGCGGGCAGCCCGGGTGCCGATCCCGATGGCGGCGGCAGGGCGGTGAGGCCCGGAATGATCGTCGCCCGTTCTTCGCCATTGGCGTCGGGCCGGGCGGTCGGCGCCCCCGAAGGCGGCGGCAGCGCGGTCATGCCACGCACGATCTCGACCCGGCGCACGTCGACTTCGGGCACCGCTGCTTCCGGCACCGGGGCCTTCGCGGCAGTGTCGGGCAGCGCGGGGTTGCGCTCCGGGCCGGCGGGGCTGTCCTGCGTCTTGCGTGCCTCGACCGTGCGCTTCATCTCGGGGTCGAGCGCATAGCAGCCCGACAGCGTCGAGGCGGTCAGCATGACGGCAAGAGGTAAGCGCAGGCGGTGCATCATGCGGAAATCGGCTCCGAGGTATCGCGGACGTCGCCGTCGCCGACGATTTCGTCATCGCAGCTGGCTTCGACCGCGCCATGCTGCGGGTGCAGCGGCGCGAAGCGCAGTACCGCATAACCGGCGAGCGCGGCAACCAGCGAACCCATCAATATGCCGATCTTGGCTTCCTCGATGAGCAGCGCATCGCCGGGGAAGGCGAGGCCGCCGATGAACAGGCTCATCGTGAAGCCGATACCGCACAGCAAGGACACGCCATAGATTTGCAGCCAGGTCGCGCCGCGCAGCTTGCCGGCGATGCCGAATTTCACGGCCAGCCAGACGCTGCCGAAGATGCCGATCTGCTTGCCCAAAAACAGCCCTGCGGCGATCCCGAGTGGGAGCGGAGCGAAAATCTGTTCGGCGGTGAGGCCCGAGATATCGACCCCGGCATTGGCGAAGCCGAACAAGGGCACGATCGCGAAGGCGACCCACGGGTGCAGCGCATGTTCGAGGCGATGGAGCGGCGAGGTCGCGCTGTCGGGGGCCCCGGGCGTCCGCTCGAACGGGATCGCCATCGCGGCTAGGACGCCGGCGATCGTCGCATGCACGCCCGAGAGCAGCATCGCGTACCAGAGCAGCACGAACAGCAGCAGATAGACGAGCAGGCTTTTGATCCCCATCCGGTTGCAGACGAACATCAGGGCGAAGACCGCTCCCGCCGCCGCGAGTGCGACGAGGTTGATCTTGGCGGTATAGAAAAGCGCGATGATCGCGACCGCGCCCATGTCGTCGACGATCGCGACGGTGACGAGGAACAGCTTGAGCGAGGTCGGCGCGCGCTTGCCGAGCAGCGCGAGCACGCCGATCGCGAAGGCGATGTCGGTCGCCGCCGGGATCGCCCAGCCTTGCGCGAGGCCCGGCGTGCCGCCGGCAAAGGCCATGTAGAGCAGCGCCGGCACCGCCATACCCGCCGCCGCGGCGATGAAGGGCAACCGCCGCCGGTCCCAGCTGGCGAGCCGGCCGTCGACGAACTCGCGCTTGATCTCGAGCCCGACGAGCAGGAAGAAGATCGCCATCAGTCCGTCGTTGATCCACAGATGGACCGTCATCGGGCCGAGCTTGTCGGACAGCACGGGGCCGGTCACCGCATGGATCGCGTGGGAATATGTCTCGCCGAAGGCCGAATTGGCGATCAGCATCGCCAGCGCCGCTGCGAAGATCAGCAACATCCCGCCCGCGCTCTCGCTTTCGAGGAAATCGCGCAGGGCGGAGGGACGTGTCGAGCGGCGGGTCATAGGGTGAGAGCGGCTTCTTCGGTGGATTGGAGGGGCCTCTCCTAGCGTGCGATGGCGGTCGCGTCACCCTTTACCCGCCGCGTGTTTTTGACTAGTTCCAGATGCTTGTGGCGCCTGACGCCACAGGGGGGCGGGGCATATGGGGCTGTCGACCGCAGGGCTGGAAATGCTGGTCGCGCTGGCCAGCCACGAACTGATGCTGTTCGCGTCGGTCGGCATATTGGTCATCGGTTTCGACGATCTGTTCTTCGACATATTGTGGTTCGTCACCCGCGACCGCGATGCCGCGCCGCGCTATCTGCGCGATCATCGGCCGCGGGCGCCGCTCGCGGGGCCGCTCGCGATCTTCGTTCCGGCCTGGGACGAGGCGAAGGTGCTGCCCGCGATGATCCGGCGGACGCTCGCCGCCTGGCAGGGCGAGGATTTCCGCATCTATCTCGGCTGTTATCCCAACGATGCGGCGACGCTGTTCGCGGTGTCGCCGCTGGTTGCGGGCGATCCGCGCCTCCGGCTGGTGATCGGCGATGCCGAAGGGCCGACGACCAAGGGCGACAACCTCAACCGGTTGTGGGCGGCGATGGGCAGCGACGAGCGGGTTGAGGGCATATGGTTCGCGGGCATCGTGCTCCACGACGCCGAGGATATCGTCCACCGCGGCGAGCTCGCGCTCTACCGCGCCGAACTGACGCGCCATGCGATGGTGCAGATTCCGGTGCTGCCCCTGCTCGGGCTCGGGCAGCAATGGGTCGCGGGCCATTATGCCGACGAATTCGCCGAGGCGCATGGCAAGGATCTGGCGCTGCGCACGCGGATCGG
Source organism: Sphingopyxis sp. EU05-FHT14B03 (assembly GCF_058790875.1). Lineage (NCBI taxonomy): Bacteria > Pseudomonadati > Pseudomonadota > Alphaproteobacteria > Sphingomonadales > Sphingopyxidaceae > Sphingopyxis > Sphingopyxis sp. EU05-FHT14B03. Next base: position 388,980 of record NZ_JBYTDC010000003.1, on the reverse strand, counting down.
TGCGCCGCTGCCCTCGGCCGGGGTTGGCTGCGCGCTGACGCGCCACGCGCTGACCCTGTTGTCGATCGAACGCGGCGGTCAGCCCTTTCGCGCCGACAGCCTGACCGAGGATTATGAGATCGGGATCCTCGTCGGCACCCATGGCCTTGGCACCGCGTTCGTCGCGGCCATCGACGACGCGGGCGACTGGATCGTGTCGCGCGGCGCTTTCCCCGAAACGATCGAGACCGCGGTGCGCCAGAAATCGCGCTGGATCGCGGGGATCGCGCTCGCGGGATGGGACCATCTCGGCTGGGCGGGGCCGCAGGACGGCGGCTGGCGTGCCCGCTGGATGCTGTGGCGCGATCGCCGTGCCCCGCTCGCGGCGCTTGTCCTGCTCGCCGCCTATGCCGCGCTGGTCGTCGGCGCGGCGGGCTGGATCGGCCATGCGCTGCTCGGCTGGCAAGCGCGTCCGCCGGGGGCGATACTGCAATATCTGATGGGCCTGTCGGCGACATTGCTGCTCTGGCGGCTGGGCATGCGCGGCCATTTCGCGGCGCGCGCCTATGGCTGGCGGCAGGGGCTGCGGTCGATCCCGCGCGCCTTTGTCGCCAACATCGTCGCGATGCTCGCGGCGCGGCGCGCGGTCGCGGTCTATTGGCGCATGCTCCGGTCGGGGCGGGTGGTATGGGACAAGACACCGCATGGCGAGCGCGACGCGCTGCCGGTTCCGGCGCTGCCACCGGGGCGCAGCGGGTGACGGGTGTCATCATCGCCCGCCACACGCGCCGCGACGCGCGGTCGCTGCGTTTCCTGTTGCTCCTGCTCGGCGGCTGGACGCTGGTGCGGGTGATGGCGCACTGGAACCCAGCGATCCCGTCGTCGCCACCCGGGATGCCGCCTCCGCCATGGGCGGGCGAGGCCATGCCTGCACCATGGGCGACCGCCGAAGCGACGCCCCGCGCCGTGCCGGCTTCGATGATCGCTGCGGGCGGACAGCAGAAAGAACGGATGTCGCGCCCGCTGCCGCAAACCCCGGTCGTGGATACCGACGCGGCCGTTGGCGAATGGGGCGGCGGCGATCGCCACCATCTGCGGCTCGCGCTGATGGCGCGATTGCTGCCGCCGCAAGTCGGCGGCGCCTCGGCCGCCGCCTTTCCGGTAGGTGCATCGGCGTGGGTGACCGCGCCGCTGCCGGCGCGTGCCGCGCCGCCCGGCCGCGGCCAGCCCTTCTGGATGCAGCGTCAGCTTGCCGGCTGGTCGCTCGGCAGCTGGGCCTATATGCGCAGCGGGTCGGGCGATGCGCCGCCCGGCGGCATCGCCGCGGCGAGCCAGCTCGGCGGCAGCCAAGCCGGCGCGCGGCTCGCTTTTGGTTTCGGCGACAGCGGGCGCGTGCGCGCCTATGGCCGCGCGACGCTCGCGCTCGCCGAAACGCGCCAGCGCGAACTCGCCTTCGGCCTCGCTTTCGCTCCGGCCCGGCACCTGCCGCTCGATGTCGCGATCGAGCAGCGTGTCGCGGCGGGAAGCGGCGGGCGCACCGCGCTCGCGGCGATGGTCAGCGGCGGGGTCGGCGATGTCGCCTTGCCGCGGCGTTTCCGGCTCGAAGCCTATGGACAGGCCGGAATCGTCGGGGCACGTCGGCGCGACGGTTTTGCCGATGCGGCGGTCGTCGTCGACCGCGAAATCGCCCGGAACCCGCAGGCCAGCCTGCATCTCGGCGCGCTCGCGGCGGGGTCGGTACAGCCGGGCGCGGGGCGGGTCGATGTCGGCCCGCGGCTGACGCTGCGCCTGCCCGAAGTCGGCGAGGGCAGCCGCCTCGCGCTCGACTGGCGGCAGCGCGTCGCGGGCGATGCGAAGCCCGACAGCGGCCTTGCGCTGACGCTCGCCGCCGACTTCTGATTTTTCCCGATTTTCCGCGCTGCGGCGATTCCCCATGGCCTGAAACTGGTCTAGGGTCGGCGCAACCGCTCCGTCCGGGGCGCATTTTCGCATTCGGGGCCCATGGATCTCTACCTTCCTGTCGCCAATTTGTCGGTCAATGCGCTGGTCATCATCCTGCTCGGCGGCGGGGTGGGCTTCCTGTCGGGCATGTTCGGCGTCGGCGGCGGTTTCCTGACCACGCCGCTGCTGATCTTCTACGGCATTCCGCCGACGGTCGCGGCGGCATCGGCGGCGACGCAGGTCACCGGCGCCAGCGTGTCGGGTGCGCTCGCGCATCTCGAACGCGACGGGGTCGACCTGCGCATGGGCGCGGTGCTCGTCGCGGGCGGGCTGATCGGCTCGCTGATCGGCGCGGCGCTGTTCGAGCTGCTCACCGCCTGGGGGCAGATCGATACGACGATCAACATTCTTTACGTGGCGCTGCTCGGCTCGGTCGGGTCGTTCATGGCGCGCGAGGCGTGGGGGGCGCTGCGGGCGATGAAGGCGGGGGTGCCGGCCCCGGCGCGCAAGCGGCGGCACCATCCGATGGTCGCCAACCTGCCGCTGCGCTGGCGCTTCTATCGATCGGGCCTCTATATTTCGCCGCTCGCGCCCTTGCTGCTCGGCATGGCCGTCGGGGTGCTGACGATGCTGCTCGGGGTCGGCGGCGGCTTCATCATGGTCCCGGCGATGATTTTTCTGCTCGGCATGGGGACGCAGGTCGTTGTCGGCACCTCGCTGTTCCAGATATTGTTCGTGACGATCGCGACGACGATGGTCCATGCGATGACCACCGGCGCGGTCGACATCGTGCTCGCCGGGCTGCTGCTGATCGGCAGCGTCACCGGGGCGCAGGTCGGCGCGCGTTTCGCGCAAAAGGTGAAGCCCGAATATCTGCGCATGGCGCTCGCGGTGATCGTGCTGCTCGTCGCGCTGCGCATGGCGGTCGACCTCTTCATCCGCCCCGAAGAAATCTACACGGTCCAGTGACCCGCGTCTGCGCCTTGCTGCTGTTGCTGGCTGTGACCTTCTTCGCGACCGGCCCGGCGCGCGCCGACGATCCGCGTCTTGTCCCCGACGTGTCGAGCCGCGCGATCGACATCCAGTACAGTTTCACCGGCGAGGAATTGCTACTCTTCGGCGCGATCCTCTATCCCGGCCAGCGCCTGCCCGACGACCGCGCCGACATCGTCGTCGTGCTGAAGGGGCCGGTGCGGCCGATCGTCCTGCGCGAAAAGAAACGCGTCGCGGGCATCTGGGTCAATGCGAACAGCATCCGCCTGCGTACCTCGCCCGGCTTCTACGCGATCGGCTCGTCGCGGCCGATCGATCAGCTGGTCGACGAGCGCACTGCGGCAATCTTCGAGCTCGGCCTTACCAACCTGTCGATGTCGCCGACGGGCTTTTCGGAGGCTGCCAAACTCGAGCGTTTCGAAAACGGGCTGATCGACCTTTATCGCCGTCTCGGGCTTTTTTACGAGAATCCGGCGGCGGTCGAAATCAGCGAAGGCGTGTTGTACCGCGCGCGCATTCCGGTGCCGGCGCGGGTGCCGGTCGGAACCTATCGCGCCGAGACCTTCCTGATCAGCAAGGGGCGCGTGCTCGCGGTCGCGTCGCGCAACGTCGAGATCCGCAAGGCGGGTTTCGAACGCTTCGTGGCGCTCGCGGCGCAGCGCCATGGCTTTCTCTATGGGCTGGCCGCGGTCGCGCTGTCGCTGCTCCTCGGCTATGCGGCGTCGGCAGCCTTCAAGCGGCGCTAACCCCTCGATTTCGCCGATCATAAGCGCTTTCTTTACCATCAGATGCGATACCGGTGTCCGGGGTCATGAAACGACACGGGCGGGGCAGTTTTGATGGATATGCAAGGTGGCGGGTACAAGGCCGGGGAAGCTGCGCCGGTGCAGCACGTCCGGCTGGCTGGCGGCGTCGCGACCGCAGCGCCGGTCAACCCCGCCGCCGTACATCATCGCGACGACCTGTTGGTCGGCGAAGTTATTGATATTTCGGGCTCCGCTTCGCGCATTCTGCTCGACGTAGGGGCGCTGCAGCGTCTGTCGGATTCGGGCGATCCGGCGGTCGCCATGGCGGGCCAGGTCGGCGCGCAGATCAAGGTTCGCGTCGGCAATGTCTGGCTGCTCGCCAGCATTCGCGACCAGCAATTGCACGAGCGCAGCGAAGGGCTGATCCTTGCCTCGATCGACTTTCTGGGGGAAGGCGACGAAGAAAAGCTGACCGGCCGCATCCACAATTTCCGCCGCGGCGTCACCCGCTATCCGATTCCCGGCAGCCAAGCCTATGCGGCGACCAGCGCGGACCTCAAGCAAATCTATGCCGCCGACGACCGCGCGCATGTCGAGATCGGAACCGTCTATCCGACCAAGGATATTCGCGGGTCGCTCTATGTCGACGCGATGCTGGGCAAGCATTTCGCGCTGCTCGGATCGACCGGCACCGGCAAATCGACCAGCGCCGCGCTGATCCTCCACAAGATTTGCGAACAATCGCCGCAGGGCCATATCGTGATGATCGACCCGCACGGCGAATATTCGGCGGCGTTCAAGAACACCGGCGCGCTGTTCGACGTCGACAATCTCGCCATGCCCTATTGGCTGATGAACTTCGAAGAACATTGCGAGGTGTTCGTCACCAGCGAGGGCCGCGATCGCCAGGGCGACTGCGATGTGCTCGCCAAGTGCCTGCTGATGGCGCGGCAGAAGAACCGGCTGGCCGAGGGCATGACCAAGCTCACCGTCGATTCGCCGATCCCCTATCTGTTGTCCGACCTGCTCAACATATTGCAGAACGAGATGGGCCGGCTCGACAAGGCGTCGTCGAGCGCGCCCTTCATGCGGATCAAGGGCAAGATCGAGGAAATGCGTGCCGACCCGCGTTATAATTTCATGTTCTCGGGCATGCTCGTCGCCGACACGATGGCCAATTTCATCGGCAAGATTTTTCGCCTGCCGTCGGACGGCCGGCCGATTTCGATCATCGACGTGTCGGGGGTCCCCTCGGACATCACCGCCGTCGTCGTCGCGGTGCTGTCGCGCCTGACCTTCGACTATGCGATCTGGTCGCGCGGCGAGCCGCAACGCCCGATCCTGCTCGTCTGCGAAGAGGCGCATCGTTATATTCCCGCCAAGGACGTCGGCCAGGGCCAGGCGGTGCGCAAGATCCTCGAACGCATCGCCAAGGAAGGCCGCAAATATGGTGTCTCGCTGGGCCTGATCACCCAGCGCCCGTCGGATCTGGCCGAAGGCGTGCTGTCGCAGTGCGGCACGATCATCTCAATGCGCCTCAACAACGAACGCGACCAGCATTTCGTCAAGGCGGCGATGCCCGAAGGCGCGCGCGGCTTCATCGATTCGATCCCGGCGCTGCGCAACCGCGAATGCATCATCTGCGGCGAAGGCGTGTCGATTCCGATCCGCGTCTATCTCGATACCCTCGAAGAGGACAAGCGCCCGGCGTCGAGCGATCCGCTCTTCTCGAAACTATGGCGCGAGACCGGCGGCGAGGCCGAGATTCTCGAACGCGTCGTCAAGCGCTGGCGCAGCCAGGGGCGTTGATCTTCTTCGCCTGACGGCGAAGGTGGCACCGGCCCGCTCCCCCACCCGGCCTCTCACAGGATATGGGAGGCCGGGTGGGGGAGCGGGCCGGTGCCGCGTCCGGCGCTAGCCGGACATGGAAATCAACCCGCCGCGGGTTCCCACAATTCGATCGGATTGCCTTCAGGATCGAAAACGCGCGCAAAGCGGCCGAGGCTCGGGTCATCCCATTCGGGTTTGGTGATCACCTCGTCGCCCGCGGCGCGAAACGGGGCGAGCACGGCGTCGAGGTTGTCGACGCGCAGGTTGATCATATGCTGCCGGTCGGCTGGGAAATAGTCGCTGTCGGCCTTGAAGGGTTCGAAGACGAGCGGCCCTGCCGCGACGTTCCACACCCATTCGTTGGGCGCGACGCTCTCGTCGGCGCTGCAACCGCCGCCGATGCCCAGACGCTCGCGATACCAGGTCTTGAGCGCGACCGGGTCGTTCGACCGGAAAAACAGCCCGCCGATGCCCTTCACATGTCCCATGACAAACCTCCCTGTCGGTGATGGGGGCAGGCTAGGCCTAACGGGTCAGCGAATCCACTCTCCGCTCTTGTTATATTCCTCGCGGACCTGTCCCGACTGGTTGAGCCGCGGGTCTGCGTAGGTTTTCGCGGGCGCGGCAGGTGTCGCCACCGGGGTACCGATCGCGCGTTCGCCTTGCGCCATCGCCTGCGGCGTCGGCGCGGGGGCGACGTTGGGCAACGGCGCGAGCGTGCCGCTGCCTTCGGGAAGCAGGCCCGTCGGCGCGGCGCCCTGGCCCTTTAGGATCGCGAGTTGCTGGGCGACCGGCAGATAGGGGCCGGGCACCGGCTCGCGGCCGAGATACGGCGCGCGAAATGCATCGGGCATGCCCCAGCGGCCGCGCCAGCGGTGGAAGATATGCGCGCCGACGATATTGGTCATCACCAGGCTCTTGCCCCAGCGCGGCCAGATCGCCTGCGTATGATAATGGGTGGCGAGGCCGACGCCGGGAAAGACATAGCCGCCGAGCGCCGCCGCCGCGATGCGGCTGGCGCGCAGCCAGTTGTCGCGGCTCGGCGCGCGCGCCATCGCGCCGTCGCAACTGAAGGTGAACTGACACACCCCGGCGCGCTGCGATCCCTGGAACACGACGCCGCAGATCGTGTTGGGAAAGCTCGGATGGCGGGCGCGGTTGACGATGACCTGCGCGACCCCGCGCATACCGTCGTCGCTTTCCGACGCGGCTTCGTAATAGATCGCCGAGGTCAGGCAATAATGGGCGCGTTCGCGGTCGAGCGCGGTGACGCCGCGAAACACATAGGGTTTGGCGGGCGGTCCGACAAAGGCCTCCTGGCGCAGCGTCGCCGGATCGACCCCGGGGGTTGCGGTCGCGTCGGCCCATCCGACGCTGCCCGGATCGGGAAGCGTCGGGTCGAGTTTTAGCGCGTCCTCATAATCCCCGGCGTTCATGATCGCCCAGCGAGTGGGGTCGTAGACTTTGAAAGTCAGCGGGACGCTGACGCTATAGGGGCCGGGGACATAGGCGCGCAGCTGCCCCGTCGTCGCGACGAGCGCGAAGCAGGCGAGCAGGCTGGCAAAGGCGAGGCCGATCCACCAGCGTCGCCGGGGTCCACGCGGCGCGGCGTCGCGCGCCGGGTCGAGCCAGGGCGATCGCGCCGAGAGGTTGAATTCGGGCTTCATGCGTCAAATGCGTCTCGTGCCCGCTCCGTGCGACCGATTCGCGCGGGGTCGGGCAGTCTGCCTTATGCCAAGAGGTGCGAACAAAATGTTGCGCGGCGCTGCGGCTGTCCCGCACGGGGACAGAATCGCACCGGCCTAGCTTTAGCCCACCCCGAATTTCGCCATAACCTCGGCTCCGGTCAGCCGTTCGCGCGTCCCGGTGAACGCATAATAGGCCGGTTTTTCGTCGATGAAGATTTCTTCGACCATGGCAAAGCCATCGGTGCCGCCGAACAGCCCGGCGGTGAAGGAATAGCTCGCTTTCGGCTTATAGAAAAAGAACAGGTGCGTTCCGCATTGGCGACAAAAGCCGCGCTCGGCCCATTCGGAGGAGGCATAGCGGCCGATATGCTCGGCCCCCTCGATCTCGGGGTCGGTGACCATGCGCAGCGACAGCAGCGCGCTGCCGCCCCAGCGCCGGCACATGCCGCAGTGACAGGCATCGACATGCGGTTCGGGCGGCGTCGTCCGCACCGTCACCGCGCCGCACAGGCACTGGCCTTCGAGTTTGTTTGCCGCCGTCATAGGAGCCTCCGTTCGCCGCGCTTGCGGTTTTTTAGCAAGCGTCATCCAAAAGGGAAATGCTGCCGGCCGTTAGGCGGTCGTTGACGCCGGCGGGCTATGGCATCGCCATGACCGGCACCGCCATTCCCAGCTATCGGCGCAGTGCGCGAACCGACTACCGCATGTGGCTGCTGCTCGCCTTCGGCCTCGCCTTTTTCTGGGCGGGGTCGGCGATCGATCCGGCGGATAACTGCAGCGCGGACGGCCGCGAGTGCGCGCCCTGGCTGGTGCCGCTGGCGCAGGGTTTCGGGGCGCTGGTCGGACTCGGCGCCGCGCTCAACATGCTCGCCAACCCGAACCGTGGCAGCTTCGTCGATCCCGCGACCGGCGATCTTGTTTGGTGGCAGGGACGGGTTGGCGCGTCGAGTGGCGACGAAGGGCGCATCCACCCCTCGCGCATCGGCAAGATCCGCATCGTGCGGCAGGACGAGAGCGATGACGCGGTGTCGCTTTATGATCTCGAGGGCGAACGGTTGTTCTGGTTCGATGCCGAGGTCATTCCCTGGCCTTATGAGCGCTGGGCCGAACGGCTCGCGGGGCAGTGGCCGCATATCGTGGTGGAAACAGAGGGCTGGCCGGACGTGATCAGGGCCTGACGACGACCAGATCCGAAAAATCGATTGCCATCAACGCGTCGTCATTGTCGTATCGCGTCAGATTCGCATCGGTGTCGAGCCGGTAGATGATCAGCCCCAATTCGCGAAGCGTTCTCAGCATTGCCCGCGCCTTTTCCGCGTCCAGGATCGGGGGCACGAACTCCATCAGCATCTTCAGATTTTTCGACCGCGCCAATATCTCGCGCGCGCCGTCGATGATTTCGGGTTCATGACCCTCGGCGTCCATTTTCATGAAATCGATCCCGGGGCAGCCGTGCATGACCGCGTCGAGCGTGTCGACCGGCACCGCGACTTCGTGCGAGGCGCGTCCCGTTTCGCGTTCGGTATGTTCGACAAAGGCCGAGGAGATGTCGCGGATCGTCGAGGTCGCCTCATAGCCCGGAAAGACACGCAGCATCGCCTCGCCCTGACGGTTCGATAGCGCGATGCGATGGCGGCGGGCGATACCGCCAAAACCATTGTTGTGCAGATTGTCGGACATCAGCGCATAGGCGGTCGGATTTGGCTCGAACGCCCAGATCTGGCCACCCGGCTGCGCGCGCCACGCGCCGAGTACCGAATAAAAACCGGTGTTCGCCCCGACGTCGACGACGACGTCGCCGGGCTGGATCAAGGAAACGAGCAGCCGGCTGTTGTGCGGTTCGACCATCCCGAAGTGGAGGATGTTGGGCGTGACGATCATGTCGCGGGTCGACGCGAGAAAGCTATGCCCGGTCCACAATTGGGTCATCACGATTTCCCGCCCCATATAGACCCCCGACATCGGGTTGGCCTTGGGCGGAAGCGGCCCGAAATCGCTGGCTCCATCGATCAGGTCGGCAAAGGGCCGGGGCGCGGGCGAGCTGGCGTTTTGGGCTTGCATGTCGTTAGCATAACAGCTTGCGACATAGGAAGTCGCGGAAAAATAGTATGAAAATGGCGGTACCAAAAGGGCCGCGGTCGCTGGGTGGAATTACGAAAAGGCAAGGGGGGAAGGCGTTGATGGGCGCCACCATTTGGTATGGCGATGCGGGGTTGGCTCCGGGCCTCCACAGCCGGCGGCATTCCCCCCTTGCCCGAATCCCCCGCACCGCCTATATGCGCCCTACTTCTTGACATGGTTAGCCAGTTGGGACGTCGGGGCCGCGGGCCGCGGCGGCTATTCCCGCATGGTTTTCCGCCCAACCGTTTTGAAAGACCCGCTTGGCCGATCTCGACGTTCTCAATGCGATCATCGCCCCCGAAGCCGAAGCGCTCGGCCTTGCGCTGGTGCGCGTCGCCTTTTTTGGCGGCGAGAGCGATCCGACGCTGCAGGTGATGGCCGAACGGCCGGAGACGCGCCAGCTGACGATCGAGGATTGCGCCGAATTGTCGCGCCGCATCTCGGCCCAGCTCGACGCGCTCGAGGAAGCGGGCAAAGACCCGATCGAGGTGGCGTACCGCCTCGAAGTGTCGTCGCCCGGCATCGACCGGCCGCTGACCCGCAACAGCGACTTCGCCGACTGGGCGGGGCATGAGGCGAAGGTCACGCTCAAGGAAAAATTGAACGGGCGTCAGCGTTTCAACGGGCTGCTCGCCGGGATCGATGGCGATGACCTCGTCACCATCGTCGACAAGGAAGAGGTCGAGCACAAGCTGCCGTTCGACGCGATCGACACGGCGAAGCTCGTCCTCACCGACAAATTGATTGCCGCAACCATCCCGCTGTCGCTCGACGGCGCGGACGAACTGGAAGAAGAAGGACAGGACTGATGGCCACTGCCATTTCCGCCAACCGCGCCGAGCTGCTCGCCATTGCCAATTCGGTGGCCAGCGAGAAGATGATCGACAAGGGCATCGTCATCGAGGCGATCGAGGAAGCGATCCAGCGCGCGGCGCGCGCCCGCTACGGCGCCGAGAACGACATCCGCGCCAAGCTCGACGTCCAGACCGGCGATCTTCGTTTGTGGCGCGTCGTCGAGGTCGTCGAGACCGTCGAGGATTATTTCAAGCAGGTCGATCTCACCGCCGGGCAGAAGCTGCAGAAGGACGCCCAGCTCGGCGACTTCATCGTCGACCCGCTGCCCGCAGTCGATCTGGGCCGCATCGACGCCCAGTCGGCGAAGCAGGTGATCTTCCAGAAGGTCCGCGAAGCCGACCGCGAACGCCAGTATGAAGAGTTCAAGGACCGCGCCAGCGAGCTGATCACCGGCGTCGTCAAGTCGGTCGAATTCGGCCACATCGTCGTCAACCTCGGCCGCGCCGAAGGTGTCATCCGCCGCGACCAGCAGATCCCGCGCGAACTGATGCGCGTCGGCGATCGCGTTCGGGCGCTGATCCTGTCGGTGCGCCGCGAAAACCGCGGCCCGCAGATTTTCCTCAGCCGCGCACACCCCGACTTCATGAAAAAGCTGTTCGCGCAGGAAGTTCCCGAAATCTACGATGGCATCATCGAGATCAAGGCCGCTGCCCGTGACCCGGGCTCGCGCGCCAAGATCGGTGTGATCAGCTATGACGGCTCGATCGATCCCGTCGGCGCCTGCGTCGGTATGAAGGGCAGCCGCGTCCAGGCGGTCGTCCAGGAAATGCAGGGCGAAAAGATCGACATCATCCCCTGGTCCGAAGACACCGCGACCTTCGTCGTCAACGCGCTCCAGCCCGCGACGGTGCAGCGCGTCGTGATCGACGAGGACGACGGCCGCATCGAAGTCGTCGTTCCCGACGACCAGCTGTCGCTCGCCATCGGCCGCCGCGGCCAGAACGTCCGTCTCGCCAGCCAGCTGACCGGCAGCCAGATCGACATCATGACCGAGGCCGACGCGAGCGAAAAGCGCCAGCGCGAATTCGTCGAACGCTCGACGATGTTCCAGGAAGAGCTCGACGTCGACGAAACGCTCGCGCAGCTGCTCGTCGCCGAAGGCTTCGGCGAGCTCGAGGAAGTGGCCTATGTGTCGCTCGACGAGCTGGCGAGCATCGAAGGTTTCGACGACGAACTCGGCCAGGAACTGCAGAGCCGCGCCACCGAAGCGCTTGAGCGCCGCGAAGAGGCCGCGCGCCAGGAACGCCGCGGCCTGGGTGTCGAGGACGATCTCGCCGAAATCCCGCACCTGACCGAAGCGATGCTCGTCGTGCTCGGCAAGGCCGGGATCAAGACGCTCGACGACCTCGCCGACCTCGCCACCGACGAACTGATCGCCAAGAAGCGTCAGGACAATCGCCGCGGTCCGGCGCGCGAGCGCACCGAGGACAAGGGCGGCGTGCTCGGCGAATATGGCCTGTCCGAAGAGCAGGGCAACGAGATCATCATGGCGGCGCGCGCGCACTGGTTCGAAGACGAACCCGCAACCGGGGAGGCCGCTGATGCGGACCCCGCACAATGATCAACTGAGCGAACCAGACCGCGCTGGTCGGCGCGGCCAGCATGTGCCCGAGCGGCGCTGCGTCATCACCGGCGAGGTTTCGCCGGCGGAGCAACTCGTGCGCCTCGCGCTCGGTCCCGACGGCAGCATCGCGCCCGACGTCCATGGCAAGGCGCCGGGGCGCGGCGCGTGGATCGGCGTCACCCGTGCTGAACTCGAAGCGGCGCAGGCAAAGGGCAAGCTGAAAAGCGGGCTCGCGCGTGCGTTGCACGAGGGCCAGTTCACCATCCCCGACGACCTCGGCGCGCGCATAGCGGCGCAGCTCGAACGCGCGACGCTCGACCGGCTGGGGCTCGAATCGCGCTCGGGCACCTTGCTGAGCGGCAATGAAAAGATCGAAACCGCGGCACGCAAGGGCCAGGTTCGCCTGCTCCTCCATGCCAGCGATGCGGGCGAGGACGGGCGCAAGAAACTGGCGCAGGCGTGGCGGGTCGGCGAGGACGATGAGGGCTCGGGTCGCGAGGGGCGGGTCTTGCCGGTGGACCGCGGCACCCTATCTATGGCATTGGGTCGCGAGAATGCGGTGCATCTGGCGATAACCGATGCCCGCGCTGCGGCGCGTGTGCTTGCGCATTTGAGCCGCTGGCAGTTTTTCACAGGATGGAGTAGGGACGCGGCCAACCGCGATTCCGACCCGCACAACCCGTCGTCCGACGATGGGGCAGAAATTGGGGCGGGGCCAGATGGCACCGCCGCTTCGGACGCGTTTTGAAGGAATGATGGTTTTCGATGAGTGACGAACAGGACAAACCGACCCTTACCCGCAAGCCCCTGGGGCTGAAGCGGACGGTCGAGGCCGGACAGGTGCAGCAGCAATTCAGCCACGGCCGCCGCAATACGGTGGTGGTCGAGGTGAAGCGTCGCCGCGTGCTCGGTCGTCCCGGCGAAGCCGCGCCCGAGCCGGTGGTCGAAGAGGTTCAGGCCGCTCCGGCGCCTGCGCCCGCCCCTGCGCCGGCCCCTGCGCCAGCTCCCCCCGCGCCGAAGCGTGCGAGCGAGAACGACAGCCTGATGTCGCGCCAGGAACGCCAGGCGCAGCTGCTGCGCGAGGCCGAAGAGGCGCGCATGAATTCGCAGGAAGAAACGCGCCGCCGCGAAGAGGCCGCGCGCGTCCGCGCCGCCGAGGAACAAAAGGCCCGCGCCGAAGCGCCGGTGGCCGAACCCGTCGCCGCGCCCGCGGTCGAAGCGGCGCCCGCCGTGGAAGCGCCCGTCGCCAAGGCCGAGGAAGTCGAAGCGGCACCCGCACCCGCACCGGCAACCGCGCCCGCGCCGCGCGCCGCGCCGAGCGCGGCCCCCGCGCCGCGCCGCTTCACCCCGGTCGAGGCGCCGAAGCGTCCCGAACCCAAGCGCCCCGAACCCAAGGCGAACCGCGGCGCCGACAACCGCCGCCAGTCGGGCAAGCTGACCGTCACCCGCGCGCTGAACGACGACGAGGGCGCCCGCGCGCGCAGCCTCGCGGCGCTGAAGCGCGCCCGCGAAAAGGAAAAGCGCTCGCACACCACCTCGTCGGGCCCGCGCGAGAAGCAGGTCCGTGAAGTCGTCGTGCCCGAAAGCATCACGGTCGCCGAACTGGCCAACCGCATGGCCGAAAAGACCAGCGACCTGATCAAGGCGCTGTTCAAGATGGGCGTCCCGTCGGCCAGTACCGACACGATCGACCAGGACACCGCCGAACTGCTCGTCACCGAATTCGGGCACGAGATCACGCGCGTCAGCGAAGGCGATATCGACATCCGCCACGATGAGGATGTCGACGATGCCGATCATCTGAAGCCGCGCGCACCGGTCGTCACGATCATGGGCCATGTCGATCACGGCAAGACCTCGCTGCTCGACGCGCTGCGCGGCGCCAATGTGCAGGCCGGCGAAGCCGGCGGCATCACCCAGCATATCGGCGCCTACCAGGTGAAGACCCCCGACGGCAGCCTGGTGACCTTCCTCGATACCCCGGGTCACGAGGCGTTCACCGAAATGCGCCAGCGCGGCGCCAACGTCACCGACATCGTCATCCTGGTGGTCGCCGCCGACGACGGGCTCAAGCCGCAGTCGATCGAGGCGATCAAGCATGCGAAGGCGGCCGGCGTGCCGATCATCGTCGCGATCAACAAGGTCGACAAGGAAGGCGCCAACCCGCAACGCGTCCGCGAACGCCTGCTCGAACATGAGCTGGTGGTCGAGGAAATGGGCGGCGACGTGCAGAATGTCGAAGTGTCGGCGCTCAAGAAGACCGGCCTCGACAAATTGCTCGAAGCGATCGCGGTGCAGGCCGAGATCATGGAGCTCAAGGCCAATCCCGACCGCGCCGCCGAAGGCACGGTGATCGAGGCCAAGCTCGACAAGGGCCGCGGTCCGGTGGCGACGATTCTCGTTCGCCGCGGCACGCTCAAGGTCGGCGACATCTTCGTCTGCGGCGCCGAAAGCGGCCGCGTTCGCGCGCTGATCGACGACAAGGGGCAGCAGATCAAGACCGCCGGTCCGTCGATGCCGGTCGAGGTGCTCGGCCTCGGCGGTGTGCCGATGGCGGGCGACATCCTCACCGTCGTCGAGAACGAGGCGCGCGCGCGCGAAGTCGCGGCCTATCGCCAGGAACAGGCGACCCGCAAGCGTACCGTTCAGGCACCGGTCAGCCTCGAGGGCATGTTCGAGGCGCTGGCCGACAAGACCAATGTCATCCAGTATCCGGTGGTCATCAAAGGCGATGTGCAGGGCAGCGTCGAGGCGATCGTCAATGCGCTCAACAAGCTGTCGACCGACGAGATCCGCGTTCGCGTGCTCCATTCGGGTGCTGGCGCCATCACCGAAAGCGATGTGACGCTGGCGGCGGCGACCAAGGCGCCGATCATCGGCTTCAACGTCCGTCCGAACGCCAAGGCGCGCGAGATCGCCAAGCGCGAAAAAGTGCGCTTCCTCTATCACGACGTCATCTATCACCTGACCGACGAGATCCGGAAGGAAATGGCGGGCGAGCTGGGTCCGGAGCGGATCGAAACCGTCGTTGGGCGTGCCGAGGTCAAGGACGTCTTCCCGGCCGGCAAGCGCGACAAGGCTGCGGGCCTGCTCGTGCTCGAAGGCGTCATCCGCAAGGGGCTGCACGCACGCCTCACGCGCGCCGACGTCATCGTCTCGGCAACGACCATCGCGTCGCTCCGCCGCTTCAAGGACGACGTCGCCGAAGTGCGCGCCGGTCTGGAATGCGGTGTCGTGCTGTCGGATACCAACGACATCAAGGCCGGCGACAACCTCGAAGTGTTCGAAGTCGAGATGCGCGAACGGACGCTGTAACGGCGAGGTGGCATGGCCGGGGAAGGCAGGGACCAGCAGGACGGCGACGAGGCAGGGTGGGAGCGCGAGGCTCTCGGATGCCTCGGCGACGGCTGCTTGTTCGGGTGCCTTCCTCTCGGCGCGGGGCTGAGCGCGGTGTTTGTGGTGGCGGGGCACGGTCTTTGGCAGGCCGCGCATCCCTATTTCCTTGTGTGAGGCTCTCGATATCGCTCGTTACGTCGCCTTGTTCGGCAGCATCAACGTCGGCGGCAACCGGCTGAAGATGGTCGACCTGCGCTCGGCGTTCGAGGCCGAGGGCTTCAGCAATGTCGAGACCGTCGTGGCAAGCGGCAATGTGCTGTTCGACCATGATGCGCGGCCGACGCGCGGGCTTGAGGAAAAGCTTGGCTTGATGGTCGACGACCGTTTCGACATGACGAGCGCGGTGCTCGTGCGCGACCGGGACGAACTGGCGTCGGCGATTTCGGACAATCCGTTCGCGGGCACGAACGAGGACAAGTTCGTCCATACGATGTTCCTGAGTGATCAGCCGACACCGGCGCAGTTCGAGCAGCTGGTTGGCGATCATCTTGGCCGCGGGGGCGAGAAACTGGCGCTCGGCAAGCGCATGCTGTTCCTCGACTATGGCGACGGCGTCGCCGACAGCAAGCTGACCGGCGCCTTCATCGAAAGGCGCTTGGGATGCAAAGGCACCGCGCGTAACATGCGCTCGATCGCGCGGATCGTCGCGAAACTGGACGAAGAGGCAAAGGGTTAGGCGATGAAGACCGAAAAGGACAAAGGCCCCTCGGTCCGCGCGCTGCGCGTCGGCGAACAGGTGCGCCACCTGCTCAGCGAAATCCTCGCGCGCGGTGACGTCCATGACGATGTGCTCACCCGGCATCCGGTGAGCGTCACTGAAGTCCGCATGTCGCCCGACCTGCGCCACGCGACGGTGTTCATCAAATCTTTGCTCGGCAAGGAGGAGGAGGCGGTGCTCAAGGCGTTGCGCACCAACACCGCCTGGCTGCAAAAGAGCGTCGCCGAAAAGATGCGCATGAAATATGCCGCGAAGCTGAAATTTCTGAGCGACGAAAGCTTCGACGAGGCGAGCCACATCGAAAAATTGCTGCGCGATCCCAAGGTGGCCCGGGATTTGGCTGCCCCTGAAGATCACAGCGACGCTTGATCTCCGTTCGTGTCGAGCGAAGTCGAGACACCCCGAAAGACAGCGCCAAGCCGAGGGGCATCTCGACTTCGCTCGATGCGAACGGTCTAGGTTTTGGACTTCGGCGCCTTGATCCCTGCCGCCGCCTCCAGCTCGACCAGCGCTTCTTCCAGATAATCGATCATCCGCTGCGCGTGCGGCACGCTGCGGCGGCACGCGGTGATGCCGAAGTCGATATTCTCGAAATTCGACACCTGGGTGATGTTCATCGCCATGCCGTCGACAGGGATGCTCGCGGGGTACATGCCGTCGAGGCGCGCGCCGTTCCAGTACATCTGCTCGCGCGGGCCGGGGACGTTCGAGATCGTCACCGAATAGGCCGGGAATTTGTCGGCGGTGCGGGTCAGCGCGGTGAGCATCATCGGAAAGCTGGTGATCGCGGTATAGAGCTGGATCTGCGACGCGGTCATCGCGCGCAGCTGCGCCTTCGCCGAGTTCATCGATTCCTGGATCGCCGCCATGCGCGTCGCCGGGTCGTCGATATGCGTCGCGAGGTTCGCGGTCACCGACGCGACCGAATTGCCCGAATCGATATCGTCCTTGGGCCGGATCGACACCGGCGCCATGGCTTTCAGCGGCTTGTCGGGCAGCTCGTTCAGCGACTGCAGATATTTGCGCATCGCCCCCGCGCACATGCCGAGCACCGCGTCGTTGATCGTGCCGTCATAGGCCTTGCCGACCCGCCGTACGCGTTCGAGCGACCAGCTCTGCGCGACGAAGCGGCGCGCGCCGGTGATGTTGCGGTTGAAGCTGGTGCGCGGCACGCCCGCGAACGGCGTGACCAGCCCCTCGCCGCCGAGCCCGACCATCGCCGCGACATATTGGTTGAGCGCCTTGGTCACCCCGACGCTGTTGCCCCATTGCTCCTTCAGGAAATCGCCGATCGCGGCGATGTCGGTCAGGCTGGGGCGCGGCGCCTTTTTCGGCTGCGGGAATTTGCGCTTATAGGCTTCATAGGCCTCGACCGAGAGCGGCGAGGCGGTGCGGCGTTCCTTGGGGTCGGGCGACAGCATCGAATTATAGAAATGGATGCTCGCCGCGCCGTCCATCAGCGCGTGGTGGATTTTCTTGAAGGTCGCGATCTGCCGGTTGGGCAGGCCCGAGATCAGCGTGATTTCCCACAAAGGACGGGTGCGGTCGAGCAGCCCCGAATGGAGCCGCGAGGCGAGCTCGAACATCTCGCGATAGCGGCCGGGCTTGGGCAGCGCCGAGGCGCGGACATGGTAATGCATGTCGATATCGCGATCGGGTTCGAGCCGGATCGGCCCATATTGGCCGAGCGCGGTCAGCTTCAAGACTTCGCTGAACGGCCGCCGCAGACCTTCGGACTGGCGGAGCAGCGCAAGCTGTTCGTTCAGCCAGTCGGTCTCGTCGACATCGTCGGGCAGGGTGTAAAGGTTGATGCCGCCGATGTGCATCGGCATCTCCCGGCTTTCCCCCACCAGAAACATCGCATCGCTGATCGGCATCAGGCGCATCGGCAGCTCTCCCCACTGATTGTGCTGCGTTAATTGTGCGCAGCATGGCAGGGGGGCGGGGGGAGTCAAGCGGGTGGTCCGCGCCATTTAGTTGACATCGTCAAATAACTGGCGCATCGAATCGCCATGCCATCGGTCAACCTCCCCCAGCCGGACGATCAGGCGCCGGCACCCGACGCCGCCACCGCCGCGCTGCGCCGTTTCAACCGCTTCTACACGCGCTTCGCCGGGGTGCTTGGCCCCGGCTATATGGGCAGCGAGCTGTCGCTGATCGAGGCGCGCATCCTCTATGAAATCGCGACGGGGCAGCCGATCGTCTCGAAGCAGATCGTCGAGACGCTGTCGGTCGACCCCGGCTATCTCAGCCGCATCCTGCGCCGATTTGCCCAGCAGGGCTGGATCGCGCGGACGCGCGGTGCCGACGCGCGCGAGCATCCGATCCGGCTGACCGCCGCGGGCGAGGCGCTGTTTTCGGACCTCGATCGCACCACCGCGGCGTCGACATCGGCAACGCTCGCGCATCTGTCGCGCGACGAGCAGGCCGGGCTTGCCGAGCGACTGGCATGGATCGAGGCACGGCTGGCGGGTACGCCGCTGCCGCCGCCGACGGTCCGTCTGTGGCGACCGGGCGACATGGGCCTGATCACTGCGCAACAGGCGGTCTATTATCGCCACGCCTATGGATGGGGCGATGCGATGGAGGTGCTGGTCGGTGAGATCACGAGCCGCTTCGTTCGCGATTTTCAGGCCGGCCGCGAACAATGCTGGGTCGCCGAACGGCATGGCGAACTGCTCGGCAGCGTCTTCCTCGTCGCCGAGTCGGACAGCGTGGCGCGGCTGCGCCTGCTCTATATCGACGCCGCGGCGCGCGGCCATGGTCTCGGCCGCGATCTCGTCGGGCGCTGCATCGCTTTCGCGCGCGGCGCGGGCTATGCCGAACTGGTGCTCTGGACGCACACGGTCCTCGCACCGGCGCGCGCCATCTATGCGGATCTTGGTTTCGTCATCGAAAAGGTCGAGACCCACGACGAATTCGGCAAGCCCGAACAGAGCGAGCATTGGCGGCTCGCGCTTTAGATCCTGACAACTGGTGCAAGGCCGGCGCCCGCGCTATTGGGCGCCATGGCCAAGCTCTATTTCTACTATGCCAGCATGAACGCCGGCAAATCGACGACGCTGTTGCAGGCGGATTTTAACTATCGCGAGCGCGGCATGGAAACGATGCTGTGGACCGCGGCGCTCGACGACCGGTACGGCGCGGGGCAGGTGACGAGCCGCATCGGCTTGATGGCCGAGGCGCATAAATTCGATCCCGACAGCGACATCGCCGCCGCGGTGCTGTTCGAGAACCGCCAGCGCCCGCTCGCCTGCGTTCTCGTCGACGAGGCGCAATTCCTGACCAAGGCGCAGGTGTTCCAGCTCGCGACGCTCGCCGACGAGGCCAATATCCCGATCCTCTGCTACGGCCTGCGCACCGATTTTTCGGCCGAGCTCTTCCCCGGGTCTGCCGCCCTGCTCGGCATTGCCGACGCGCTCGTCGAGCTGAAGGCGGTGTGCGAATGCGGGCGCAAGGCGACGATGAACCTGCGCGTCGACGAAACCGGCCGCGCGGTGGTCGCGGGCGCGCAGACCGAGATCGGCGGCAACGACCGCTATGTCGCGATGTGCCGGCGCCATTTCATGGCGAAACGGCGCGAGGCCGCGGAGCTGACCGATGCTTGACCGCCTCCATGTCGAACTCGCCGATGGCGACCTCAAACTCGTCAAGCTGGCCGAGGAGCATCGCGACGCGCTGCGCATAGCGTGCGCCGCCGATGCCGATATCTGGCCGATCTATTCGTCGAGCTTCGGCCCCGGTCATTTCGATGCGAGCTTCGATGCGCTGATCGGCAAGGGCGGCCGCATGCCCTATGCGATCTTCGACGGCGACAGGCTCATCGGCATGACCGCCTGGCTGCGCCCCGACATGTCCGCGCAGACGGTCGAGGTCGGCAACTCCTATATCCATCCCGATGCGCGCGGCACGGGTTTCAACGGGCGGGTGAAGCAATTGATGCTCGACCATGCCTTCGCGGTCGGCATCCGCCGCATCGAGTTCCGCATCGACGAGCGCAACACGCGCAGCCAGGCCGCCGTCGCGAAACTGGGCTGCACCAAGGAGGGTACGCTGCGCTCGGAACGCATCACCTGGACCGGATATGTGCGCGACACCGCGCTCTGGTCGCTGCTCGCGGATGAGTGGGTGGTGCGCTAGGGTCAGCACCGGTTCAGACTCGGCCTGTTAGGGGGATGCCATCATGAAACAGAAACTCGCACTCTCCCTGGCCGCCTTGCTGCTCCCCCTTTCGGCAGCGGCGGCCGCCGAGCCGGAGGCGCCGCGCGAAATCGGCGTCGAGGCCAGCATCGCCTTTCCCGCTTATGGCACCGTCCGCAATTTCGAGGCTGACGGCGACGACGGCATCTGGATCGAGGACCAGCGCCGCGACTGGTATTATGCCAAGCTCACCGGCTATTGCCCCGATTTGGATTTCGTTCAGGCGATCGCGATCGACACGCGCGGCACCGCACGGCTCGACAAGTTCGGCGCGATCATCGTGGGCGGCCAACGCTGCGCTTTCACCTCCTTCGTCACCGCCGAAAAGCCGCTGCCGCGCAAGCAGCGGCTGAAGCTGGCCAAGGAAGCGAAGGCCGCCGCGAAAGCCGCCGAGTCAAATTGACGCTGGCGGCGCCGCGCCATAGAGCGCGGCGATGAACGGCTGGATCATCCTCGACAAACCCCTGGGGCTCGGCTCGACGCAGGCGGTCGGCGCGGTCAAGCGCGTGTGCCGCGAGGCTGGGCTGGGCAAGGTCAAGGTCGGCCATGGGGGGACGCTCGACCCGCTCGCTACCGGGGTGCTGCCGATCGCGCTCGGTGAGGCGACCAAGCTGTGCGGGCGGATGCTCGACGCGAGCAAGATCTACGACTTCACGATCCGCTTCGGCGTCCAGACCGACGGGCTCGATGCCGAGGGCGAAGTCGTCGCGACGAGCGCCGTGCGGCCGACGCTGGCCGACATCGCGGCGGTGTTGCCGCGCTTCACCGGGCCGATCGAACAGGTGCCGCCAGCGTACAGCGCGATCAAGATCGACGGCCAGCGGGCCTATGACCTGGCGCGCAAGGGCGAAGCGGTCGAGATGAAGGCGCGGGGCGTTACGATCTATTCCCTTCGTCATGCCGGACTTGATCCGGCATCCATTGCGGCGACGGAAGCATGGACCCCGGATGAAGTCCGGGGTGACGATGACGGGGGAGCGCGGCTTAAAGAAATCACCCTCACCGCGCACGTCTCCAAGGGCACTTATATCCGCAGCCTGGCGCGCGACATCGCGCATGCGGTCGGCACCGTCGGCCACGTTACGATGCTCCGCCGCACCAAGGCCGGACCGTTCGATCTGGAACAGGCGATTTCGCTGGACAAATTGAACGCGTTCGGCCAAGGCGCCGCGCAATCAGAAGTCATTCTGCCGCTCGAGGCAGGGCTGGTCGACATCCCGGCTCTGAACCTTTCCCCGGAAGCGGCAGGGGCGATCCGTCAGGGTCGTGTCTGGACCGGGGTAGCTACGGACGACGGGCTCTATTGGGGACGCGACGACGACAATCGTCCGATCGCCCTGATCGAGGCTTTGGCGGGAACGCTGAAGGTCGTGCGCGGCTTCAATCTTTAAGCCATGATGTTCGAGGAACAGATATATGTCGATTACCGCCGAGCGTAAAACCGAAGTCATCAATGACAATGCCCGCACCAAGGGCGATACCGGGTCGCCGGAAGTCCAGGTCGCGATCCTGACCGACCGCATCAACAACCTGACCGGTCACTTCAAGGCGAACCACAAGGACAATCACAGCCGCCGCGGGCTGCTGATGATGGTCAACAAGCGCCGCAGCCTCCTCGACTATCTGAAGAAGAAGGACGAGGCCCGCTATCAGGCGATCATCGCCAAGCTCGGCTTGCGTAAATAAGAGTTTCTGGCGGCCCCGGATTTCCGGGGCCGCTGTCATATTGGCTGTCCGCAAAAATGCGCGACGCCACTGGGCCGCTCCCGCATCCGGCGGGACCGCCATTGGGGCATAAAAGCGCCCCGCACCGCCCCGGGCCGGATTGCCCGGAACAGAGGCCCCGCCCGGCATAGGGCCCGGCGGGCAAAGGAAATCACATGTTTGACGTGAAAAAAGTATCGATCGAGTGGGGCGGTGAAACGCTGACCCTCGAAACGGGCAAGGTTGCCCGTCAGGCCGACGGCGCGGTTGTCGCGACGCTTGGCGAAACCGTCGTCCTGTGCGCGGTCACCGCTGCCAAGACGGTCAAGGAAGGGCAGGATTTCTTCCCGCTCACCGTCCATTATCAGGAAAAATATTCGGGCGCGGGCCGCATTCCCGGCGGCTTCTTCAAGCGCGAACGCGGTGCGACCGAAAAGGAAACTTTGGTTTCGCGTTTGACCGATCGTCCGATTCGTCCGCTGTTCCCCGAAGGTTTCTATAACGAGATCAACGTCATTGCCCAGGTTCTGAGCTATGACGGCCACAACGAGCCCGACATCCTCGCGATGGTCGCCGCGTCGGCCGCGCTCACCATTTCGGGCGTGCCCTTCATGGGCCCGATCGGCGCCGCGCGCGTCGGTTATGTCGATGGCGAATATATTCTGAACCCGACCGACGAACAGGTCGCCGCCGGCGATCTCGACCTCGTCGTCGCCGCCACCTACGACGCGGTGATGATGGTCGAGTCCGAAGCCAATGAGCTGTCGGAAGAAATCATGCTCGGTGCCGTCCTGTTCGCACACGACGCGTGCAAGGAGGTCGTCAAGGCGATCGTCAAGCTCGCCGAACAGGCTGCCAAGGATCCCTGGGACATGGCCGAGCAGGCCGACCTGTCGGCCGCGAAGGACAAGCTGAAGAAGCTGATCGGCAAGGATATCGCCGCCGCTTACAAGCTGACCGACAAATCGGCCCGTTCGAGCGCGCTCAACGAAGCGCGCGCCGCCGCCAAGGCCGCTTTCGCCGACGCCGCGCCGCAGGACCAGATGGCCGCCGGCAAGCTGATGAAGAAGCTCGAAGCCGAAATCGTTCGCGGTGCCATCCTCAAGGACGGCAAGCGCATCGACGGCCGCACGACGACGCAGATCCGTCCCATCCTCGCCGAAACGCACTTCCTGCCCCGCGCGCATGGTTCGGCGCTGTTCACCCGTGGTGAAACGCAGACGATCGCGACCTGCACCTTGGGCACCAAGGAAAGCGAGCAGATGATCGACGGGCTCAACGGCCTGTCCTATTCGAACTTCATGCTGCACTATAACTTTCCGCCCTATTCGGTCGGCGAAGTCGGCCGTTTCGGGGCGCCCAGCCGCCGCGACATCGGCCATGGCAAGCTGGCCTGGCGTGCGCTGCACGCGGTGCTGCCGACGAAGGACGAATTCCCCTACACCATCCGCATCACCAGCGACATCACCGAGTCGAACGGCTCGTCGTCGATGGCGTCGGTGTGTGGTGGTTCGCTCGCGATGATGGACGCCGGCGTGCCGATCAAGCGCCCCGTCTCGGGCATCGCGATGGGCCTGATCCTCGAAGGCAAGGATTATGCGATCCTGTCGGACATCCTCGGCGACGAAGATCATCTCGGCGACATGGACTTCAAGGTCGCGGGTACGTCCGAAGGCATCACCACGATGCAGATGGACATCAAGATCGCGGGCATCACCCGCGATATCTTCGAGGCCGCGCTGAACCAGGCCAAGGAAGGCCGCGCGCACATCCTCGGTGAAATGGCCAAGGCGCTCGGCGAAACCCGCAGCGAACTGTCGGCGCACGCCCCGCGCATCGAAACGATGCAGATCGACAAGTCGAAGATCCGCGACATCATCGGCACCGGCGGCAAGGTGATCCGCGAGATCGTCGCCACCACCGGCGCCAAGGTCGACATCGACGACGAAGGCCTGATCAAGATCTCGTCGAGCGACCTCGACCAGATCGAGGCGGCCCGCAAGTGGATCAGCGGCATCGTCGAGGAAGCCGAAGTCGGCAAGATCTATGACGGCAAGGTCGTCAATCTCGTCGATTTCGGGGCGTTCGTGAATTTCATGGGCGGCAAGGACGGTCTCGTCCACGTCAGCGAAATCGCCAACGAGCGCGTCGAGAAGGTCTCGGACGTCCTCAGCGAAGGCCAGGAAGTCAAGGTCAAGGTCCTCGAGATCGACCAGCGCGGCAAGGTTCGCCTGTCGATGCGCGTTGTCGACCAGGAAACCGGCGCCGAGCTCGAAGATACCCGCCCGGCGCGCGAACCCCGCGAGCCCCGCGGCGATCGTGGTCCGCGCCGTGACGGCGGCGACCGTGGCGATCGCGGCCCGCGCCGCGACGGTGGCGGCGGTCGCGACCGTGGTCCGCGTCGCGACGGCGGCGGCGAAGGTCGCAGCGATCGGGGCCCGCGCCGCGAACGCAGCGAAGGTCCGGAAGATCAGGGGCATGTGCCCGACTTCCTGAAGGACTAAGTTCTTCGGAACAGGAACAAGGAAAGGGGCCGCGAGAGCGGCCCCTTTTTCTTGCCGGTCGCGTCGGTTCGCAGCGCCGATCGTCAGGTGCAATATACATCCTGCATCGCTTCGATCAGCACCACGAGTTCCTGCGCTACGGGCAGGGCGCGGGGCTCCTCGGCGACATCGGTGGCCTTGGCCAGATTGCCGCGCACCTGTTTCAGCTCCTTGCACTCGCTCTTCTTGGCGCTGCGGGTCGTGCTATTGTCCTTCAGGTGGCTGAACAGGCTGCGATAAACGCGGCACACACCGATCAACTGCTGGCCCCAATAGGGGAATTGGAATCCCTGGCCGATCACCGTCCCCGTCACCCCGTCGCAAGCGCCATCGAGCTGCCCGGGGTTCACCGCGCCGATCGCTGCGACGATGCGCTCGCCGCGGTCGGCCCAATTGCGCCACCCCGCCGCCTTGTCGGCGGCGGAGGCCAGCACGGGCGATCCCGCCAGGACCAGTATCGCGGCCATTCGCATCGTCGAACGCAGAACCCCAAGCATCATTGCACAAACTCCCTCAAAAGATGGCGCCCGCTTGTCATTGTTCCGCTTGGCAGAATTGTAGGTTCCCGACAGCTGGCGCGCGCTCGCGCGATGCTGGTGCGCTTGGCCTTTCAATCGCCGAAGCGGCGAACGCCGGCAGCTTGCCCCACCCGGCCGCCTGTGCAATAGGCGCCGCCCCTTGCGACATCCCCGACCCTGCACAGGATAGATCATGGACAGCAATATGGCCGCGACCGCGCTCGGCCTCGATTTCGGTACGACCAACACCGTCGTCGCGCTCGCCGACGGACAGGGTGGTTCGCGGCTCGTCGATTTTGCGGGCGACGAGGCGACCGGCCCCGTGTTCCGCTCGGCGCTCTGTTTCTGGGAGGAAGAGCGCGCCTGGCAGGGGGTCGCGTCCGAGGCGGGGCCGTGGGCGATCGCCGAATATCTCCAGTCGCCGCTCGACAGCCGCTTCGTCCAGTCGTTCAAGAGCGTCGCGGCGAGTCCCTTGTTCGAACGCGCGCTGATCTGGGGCAAGCCGTTTCGCTTCGAGGATATGGGGCGGCTCTTCCTCCAGCGGCTCGTCGCCCATGCCGGCGGCGCGCTCGACCAGCGCCCGCGCCGCGTCATCGTCGGCCGCCCGGTCGAATATGCCGGTGCCCGGGCCGACCCGGCGCTCGCGCGCCAGCGCTACGACGCGATGCTCGCCGAGTTCGGCGTCGAGCTTTTCTACGTCCACGAACCGCTTGGCGCCGCGCACAGCTATGCGTCGCGGCTGACCGAACCCGCGACGATCCTCGTCGCCGACTTCGGCGGCGGCACCACCGACTTTTCGATCGTCCGCATCGCGGAGCCGGGCGCGCCGCGGCGCTGTGTGCCGCTCGCCTCGTCGGGGGTCGCGATCGCCGGCGACCGGTTCGACCGCCATATCGTCGACCGGCTGGTGCTGCCTTTGCTCGGCAAGGGCAGCCATTATCGTTCGTTCGACAAGATCCTCGACATCCCCGGCGGTTATTTCTCCGACTTTGCCGACTGGTCGCGCCTCGCGCTGATGCGCAACCGCCGCACGATCGACGAACTGCGCCGCCTGCAGCGCGACGCGCTCGAACCCGACCGGATCGACCGGATGATCGCGCTGATCGAGCATGAGCAGGGCTTTCCGCTCTACGACGCGGTGGGCCGGGTCAAGCGCGCGCTGTCGAGCGCGGAGGAGGCCGAGTTTCATTTCGCGGGCGGCGGGGTCGATATCACCGCCGCGATCCGCCGCGCCGATTTCGAAAGCTGGATCGCGGGCGACCTCCGCAGCATCGAAGCCGCGATGGATAGCGCGCTTGCCAAGGCGGGCGTCGAACCCGCTGCCGTCGATCGCATCTTTCTCACCGGGGGCTCGTCGCTGATCCCCGCGATCCGCGCGATCTTCGACCGCCGCTTCGGCGCCGAGCGCATCGCGACCGGCGGCGAACTGACTTCCATCGCGCACGGCCTCGCGCTGATCGGTGACGAGACCGACCCGGCCGAATGGGCTGCCTGACGCGCTTATTGCGCCGGCGCGGGCATCTCGAGTTCGGTTTTCAGGAACGTGACGATCTTCGGCCAGCTGTCCGCGCGCGCCGCGGCATTGCCCTCCTTGGACCCGCCCATCTGGCTCCAGTTCGCGCGCGCGGCGTCGTCCGTGAAGGGCGCCCCCATCACGCCGTGCCCGGCATCCTTGTAGCGCAGCACGACGGTCTGCGGTCCGCCCGCCTTCGCCGCGCGCGCGACGATCTGGTCGGTCATCGGGCAGCTCGGCCATAATTTCTCGGCCTCGCCGCAGACCAGCATCAGCTTGCCCTTGAAATTCTCGACCGGGATGATCGCGGCGGGATTCTTGTCGAGGTCCTTGAGGCCGTTCTCGAACACCGGCATCAGTCCGCGCGCATCGGGCTGGCCCTTATAGGCAAGGTGGGGGAGGGGTTTGCCGTTGGCGCTCCACGATGAACTGAACGAGCCGAGCAGGTAATTCTCGCCCGACATCCCGTCCCACACGACGCTCGACGGCATGCCGAGCACCGCGGCGCGGATGCCCGGGGTGCGCGCCGCGACGAGCAGTCCCGCCTCGGCACCCTTCGAATAGCCGATAATACCCAGCCGCGACGCATCGACCCCGGGCTGGTTCTTGAGCCAGTCGAGACCGCGCGTGAAATCCTCGAGCGGGATATTCTTGAGCTTCGCGGGCTTGCCCGGCGCGTTGTGATAGGCAAGCTGGAGCGTGCTGAAGCCTTGGGCCTGAAGCAGCAACGCCGCCGCCTGCATGTCCTTGCCCAGCCCGCCCTCGGACCCGCCGAGCAACAGGATCGCGGGGTGCGGAGCCGCCCCGGCGGCGGGATAATAATTGGCGAAGATGCCGTTCGCATTGATCCGCTGCCCGGTCGCGCCGGCGTCGGCGATCTTGGCGGGCGACGGTGCGCGGGTGAGCATATAGGCGAAACCGCCGCCGCCGACCACGACAAGCGCGCCGACGACGGCCGAAATGATCTTCCATTTGCGCTTCATCATCGACCCTTATCCGTTGCTCTATTGTGGATATGGATCGGCGGCACGGATAGCCAGAAGAAAAGGGGCCGCACGCGGCGGCCCCGTTCCGATCTCGCGAAGGCGGGGATCAGCGCGCGAAGCGCTCGGCATAAGCGGTGCGCAACTGGGCCCAATTGTCCCAATGCGGTTTCGCCGCCGTGCCGCGCAGCTTTGCCTCCAGCACGTCGACATGCGCGTGCCAGCCGGCGCTGACGTTGAGCAGCACCGCCGGGTCCTCGACGCGCTTGTGGACCAACGTCAGCAGCACCTCGTCGCCCTTTTCGGAGAGGGTGAAGGTCACCCCGCCGGTGCTGCCCCAGCTGATGACCAGCTTGCGCGGCGGGTCGATCTCGATCACCTCGCACGTCATGCTGTGCTCGGCGCCCATGCCCTCGGGCCGCTCGCCCGGCGGATCGGTCAGCTCGTCGTTGCGCCAGGTCAGCGTCACCGGCGCACCGACCTTTTCCTCCATAGCGCCCGCCGCAAGCCATTGGCGGCGCAGCGCGCCATCGATGATATAGGACCAGACGCGCTCGATCGGACCGGGCAGGACGCGCACGATCGTCAGCGTCGCGGGTTCGGTGAGCACGCCATAGGGGGCGTCGGCAAGCATGTCGGTCATCGTCAGTCTCCTTCTTTCCCGGGGAGGGGTTTCTTCGGCGGGGGCGGGGCGGCATCTTCGGCGCGCAGCAGCGCTTCCAAAGTATCGAGCTGGCTGGTCCAGAAGCGGCGATAGATGCCGAGCCACTGGTCGGCACTCATCAGCGGCGCCGGATCGAGGCTGCACATATGCGTCCGCCCGCGCACCTCGCGGCAGATCAGCCCTGCGGCTTCGAGCACCTTGATATGCTTCGACGCCGCGGCGAGCGACATGGCGAAGGGTTCGGCGAGTTCGCCGACCGAGCGCTCGCCCGTGGCGAGTTCGCCCAGCATCGCGCGCCGCGTCGCGTCGCCGAGCGCGTGAAAGATCGTGTCGAGAGTCTGCGAATCATGTTCAACCATGTGGTTAAATATGATTCGCAGATCCCAATTGTCAACCTGTTGGTTGAATATGGAATGGTATGGCCTTCAGCCGAGCGGTGCCACGGCGCGCGGTCGCCGGTCGGGACCCATCGCGACAAAGGCGAAATTGGCCTCGGTGACCTTGTTCGCGTCGTCGGAATGGCGGTCGCGCGCCCAGGCTTCGACCGCGACCTGCATCGAGGTGCGCCCGACCTTGAGCAGCCGGGCATAGACCGACACCTCGTCGCCGATGAAGACGGGGCGGTGGAAGGTCATGCCCTCCACCGCGATCGTCACCGCCCGACCGCGCGCATGGTGCGACGCGACCGAGGAGGCGGCGAGATCCATCTGCGCCATCAGCCAGCCGCCGAAGATATCGCCATAGACATTGGCGTTGGCGGGCATCGCGGTGACGCGGACCGCAGGGGAACCATCAGGCTGCATCATAGGCCCCCTTGACGCGCAGCCGCTGCGCCGCGGCGACCATCGCGATGAGGGCGGGGCGCACCTCGTCCCATTTGCGCGTCTTGAGCCCGCAATCGGGGTTCACCCAGATCTGCTCGGCGGGCAGACGCTGGCTCGCGAGTTTCAGCAATTGCGTCATCTCGCCCTCGGCGGGGGTGCGCGGCGAATGAATGTCATAGACACCCGGGCCGATCTCGTTCGGATAGGCATAGTCGGCGAAGACGTCGAGCAGCTCCATCTGCGAGCGCGCGGTCTCGATCGAGATGACGTCGGCGTCCATCGCGCCGATCGACGCGATGATGTCGTTGAACTCCGAATAGCACATATGGGTGTGAATCTGGGTGTCGTCGGCGACCCCCGACGCCGACAGCCGGAACGCCTCGACCGCCCAGTCGAGATAGGCCTGCCATTCGCCGCGGCGCAGCGGCAGGCCTTCGCGAAGGGCTGCTTCGTCGATCTGGATCACTGCCGCGCCTGCGCGCTCGAGGTCGAGCACCTCGTCGCGGATCGCGAGCGCGATCTGGCGGCAACTCACCGCGCGCGGCTGGTCGTCGCGCACGAACGACCAGTTCAGGATCGTCACCGGACCGGTCAGCATGCCCTTCATCGGCCGGTCGGTCTGGTCCTGCGCATACCGCCACCATTCGACCGTCATCGGCGCCGGGCGCGACACATCGCCATAGAGGATCGGCGGCCGCACGCAGCGCGAGCCATAGCTTTGCACCCAGCCACTCTGGGTGAAGGCGAATCCCGCCAGCTGCTCGCCGAAATATTGCACCATGTCGTTGCGCTCGAATTCGCCATGGACCAGCACGTCGATCCCGATTTCCTCCTGCCACTTGATCGCGGCGCGCGTTTCGACGCGCAGATATTGGGCATAGGCGGCATCGTCGATCTCGCCCTTGCTATGCGCCGATCGCGCCTTGCGAACCTCGGGGGTCTGGGGAAAGGAGCCGATCGTCGTCGTCGGAAAGGCGGGCAGGGCGAGCCGGTCGTGCTGCAACGCGCGGCGGTCGGCGAAGGGCGAGCGGCGCTCGACCATCGCCGCGTCGATCGCCGCCATGCGTTCCTGTACCGCCGGGTCGTGGATGCGCGGCGAACTGCGGCGCGTCCCGGCGGCGGCACGCGCGGCGGCAAGCTCCTCGGCCACTATGTCCTCGCCTTCGTTGAGCGCCCTGGCGATCGTCGCCAGCTCGCCGATCTTCTGCACCGCAAAGGCCAGCCATTGCGCGATTTCGGGATCGAGCCGCTTTTCGAGCGCGAGGTCCACGGGCGTGTGGAGCAGCGAGCAGGACGGCGCGACGATGATATCGCGCGTCGCGGCGATCGGCGCGATGCGCGCCAAGATCATATCGAGATCGGCGCGCCAGATATTGCGTCCGTCGATCACCCCCAGCGACAGCAGCATCGCCTTCGGCACGCGGGCGCAGATCGCGCCGAGCTGTTCGGGCGCGCGGACGAGGTCGATGTGCAGGCCGTCGACCGGCAGTCCCGCGACGAGCCCGAGATTCTCGCCGAGGCCGCCGAAATAGGTGGTGAGCATCAGCTTGACCCCGGCGCCCGCCAGCCGCGCATAGGCGTCGGCGAAGGCGGCATGCTGGGCATGGTCGAGGTCGAGGACGAGGCAGGGTTCGTCGACCTGGACCCAGTCGGCGCCGGCATCGGCAAGCGCGGTCAGGATTTCGGCATAGACGGGGAGCAGCGCGGGGAGCAGCGACAGCGGCTCGACCCCGCGCCCCTTCGCCAGCATCAGATAGCTGACCGGCCCGAGCAATACGGGGCGGGTGTGATAGCCGAGCGCCTTGGCCTCGAGAAACTCATCGACCAGCCGTGTCGACGACAGGCGAAAGACCTGCCCCGCTTCGAGTTCGGGCACCATATAATGATAGTTGGTGTCGAACCATTTGGTCATTTCCTGCGCGGTCGCGTCGAGGCTGTGGGCGCAGCCTTGATGGCCGGCGCCGCCCTGCGTGCCGCGCGCCATCGTGAAATAGGTGCCGAGCCCGACCGCAGCGCCGTCCCATCGGTATCGCGCCGGAATCGCGCCGACCATCGCCGAGGTGTCGAGCACATGGTCGTAGAGCGAGAAATCGCCCGAGGGCAGGATATCGGCGCCCAGCGCGTGCTGGCGCGCCCAGGTCGCGGCGCGCAGCGCGGCGGCGCCTTCGCGCAATTCCTCTTCGTCCTTCTTGCCCGCCCAATAGCCTTCGAGCAGGAATTTCAGTTCGCGGCGCGGGCCGATGCGGGGGAAGCCGAGGGTGGCGACGGAGATGGCCATGTCTTCAAACCTTGCGTTGGGCAAGGGA
The DNA here is from genome assembly GCF_058790875.1 of Sphingopyxis sp. EU05-FHT14B03. Taxonomy (NCBI): domain Bacteria; kingdom Pseudomonadati; phylum Pseudomonadota; class Alphaproteobacteria; order Sphingomonadales; family Sphingopyxidaceae; genus Sphingopyxis; species Sphingopyxis sp. EU05-FHT14B03. The sequence goes on along the minus strand of NZ_JBYTDC010000003.1, from coordinate 357,894 downwards.
CGGGCCGGACCACAAGCAACGGCCGATGCGTCCGGCAGGACAAGCCCGGGCGCAGCCATGCATGCGACCAGACCGGACACCCCGCCGGAGGACGTTATCTGACGAGGCAGGTCTCCTGGCTCACGGATCGACGCGGGGGTCTGGCCTTCCCGGTTCCTTGCCGAACCAGTGACACGTATCGACCACCGCTCACCGCTTACAGTTGCGGGGGCAGCGCCGGCCTTGCCCCGAAAGGCGCACCGGCTTCCCGTCTTAGCCCCATGTCCTGCCGGACGCGGGGAACCTCGACCGGCCTAGAATAGCTCCGACCGGCGAGCTGTCAATACGCATATAAAGATTTCTTTATATGTTGATCCGCGCACCACCCGCCGTTGCGAAGGGGGTCGCCAGCGTGATGGTTTTTCGCTTATGCTGGCGCGATGCTGACGATGATCCTTCCGGCGCTCGCGCTTGCGGCCCAGCCCGCCACGGTCCCGACCCAGACGACGCAATTGCCGCCGCCGATTCCGCCCATCGCCGGCCCGGCCGCACCGCTGGTCGAGGTCGATACGCGCCCCTTTGTCGCACTTACCACCGACCTCGGCACGATCGTCGTGCGGCTCGAGGACAAGCGCGCGCCGATCACCTCGGGCAATTTCCTGCGCTATGTCGACGGCAAGCGCATGGACGGTTTCAAATTCTATCGTGCGACGCGCAACTGGGGTCCGGCGAACCAGCTGGTCCAGGCGGGCAACCGCGGCGACCCGCGCACCAACTTCGCGCCGATCGCGCACGAACCGACGACGACGACCGGACTCACCAATTGCAAGGGCGCGCTGTCGATGGCGCGGCTCTACCCCGGCGACGCGACCAGCGACTTCTTCCTGCTGCTCGGCGACATCAAGGGTTTCGACGCCGATGCGCCCGGCGGCGACGGCGCGGGCTTCGCGGTGTTCGGCGAAGTCGTCGCGGGCGCCGATGTCGCGGAGAAGATTTTCGCCGCGCCGGTCTCGCCGACCGCGGGCGAGGGGGTGATGCAGGGCCAGATGCTCGACCCGATGGTGACGATCAAGACCGCACGCCGCGTTCCGGCACCCGCGGACGTGCCGGCGGGTTGCGTGGTCAAAGCGCCGTAATTCCGCGCCGACACCCCCATCATTTATTTTGCGTTCATCCGCGCTGTGGCTATACCGCGCCCATGACTCAGCGTCCCACCCTGCGCGCCTCGACGCGCCTGCTCGCCGCCGCCCTTGTGATCACCCCCCTGCTGGCCGCTTGTGCCGGGGGCAGCGGCGTCAAAAAGGACACGCGTTATGTCGCGCGCGACGTCAATACGCTGTACCGCGCGGCGCAGGACCGGCTCGACCGGAACCAATATGGCCTCGCCGCCGCGCTGTTCGACGAGGTCGAGCGCCAGCATCCCTATTCGCCCTGGGCGCGCCGCGCACAGCTGATGAGCTCGTTCAGCTATTATATGGACCGCGAATATGCGCCGGCGATCGAGGCTTCGCAGCGGTTCCTGTCGATCCACCCGGGCAACAAGGACGCACCCTATGCCTATTATCTGATCGGGCTCAGCTATTATGAGCAGATCAGCGACGTCACCCGCGACCAGAAAATCACCCAGCAGGCGCTCGCCGCCTTGGGCGAAGTGATCCGGCGCTATCCCGACAGCCGCTACGCCGCCGACGCGCGGCTCAAGGTCGATCTGGTGCAGGACCATCTTGCGGGCAAGGAAATGGAAATCGGCCGGTTCTACCAGCGCAGCTCGAACTGGCTCGCCGCGTCGATCCGCTTCCGCGAAGTGACCGAGAAGTTTCAGTCGACGAGCCACACCCCCGAGGCGCTCTATCGCCTGACCGAATGCTATCTCGCCCTGGGCGTGCCGTCGGAGGCGAAGAAGTCGGCCGCGGTGCTCGGCGCCAACTATCCGGGCAGCAAATGGTATGAGCGCGCCTATCAGCTGATGCAAAAGAATGCGCCTTCCGCGTGACGCGCGGGGCGTGGATTCGCTTTTTGTTCTGATGTAAGGGCGGGTCATGCTGACGGCCCTGTCCATCGCCAATATCGTCCTGATCGAACGGCTCGACCTCGATTTCGCGGCCGGGCTCGGCGTGCTCACCGGTGAGACCGGCGCGGGCAAGTCGATCCTGCTCGACGCGCTCGGACTGGCGCTTGGCGCGCGCGCCGACAGCGCGCTGGTCCGCCAGGGCAGCGACAAGGCGCAGGTAACCGCGAGCTTTGCCGCGCCGGCACCCGGCACCCCGCTTGCCGCGCTGCTCGCCGCAAACGATATCGGGATCGAACCCGGCGAACCCTTGCTCGTCCGCCGCACGCTGCGCGCCGATGGCGGCAGCCGCGCCTTCCTCAACGACCAGCCCTGCTCGGCGGCGCTGCTGCGCGAAGTCGGGGCGCATCTGGTCGAAATCCACGGCCAGCACGACGATCGCGGCCTGCTGGCGCCGGCGGGGCATCGCGCGCTGCTCGATACCTATGGTCGCTGCGACAGTGCGGCGGTCGCTGCGGCGCATGGCGAATGGCGCAGCGCCGAAATGCGTCTCGCCGCCGCTCGCGCCGCGCTCGACGAGGCCGAGCGCGATCGCGACTGGCTGACCCACTGCGTCGCCGAACTCGCGACATTGGCGCCACAGCCGGGCGAAGAGGCCGAACTCGCCGAAGCGCGCGGCGCGATGCAGAAGGGCGAGCGGATCGCCGGCGACATGGGCGCGATCATGGCGGCGTTCGAGGGCAGCGACAGCGGCCCGGCGCAACTCCGCGCCGCGGCGCGGCGGCTCGACCGGCTCGCGGGTGATCATCCCTTGCTCGCTGAGGCGCTCGCCGGGCTCGACCGCGCGATCATCGAGGCCGACGAGGCCGAGCAACGGCTGAACGAGGCGGCGCGCGCGCTCGAATATGACCCGGCGCGGCTCGAAGAGACCGAAACGCGATTGTTCGAACTGCGCGCGATGGCGCGCAAACATCATGTCCAGCCCGACGAACTCGCCACCCTCGCGGGCGACCTCGCGGCACGGCTCGACGCGATCGAGGGCGGCAGCGAGGGCCTCGCGAAGCTGGAGGCCGAGGTTGCGGCGAAAGCCGCGGCCTACACCCATGCCGCGACCGCGCTGTCCGACGCGCGGAGCAAGGCGGCGGCGCGGCTCGACAAGGCGGTCGCGGGCGAACTGGTGCCGCTCAAGCTTGATGCCGCGCGCTTCCAGACGCTGGTCGAGCGCCTGCCCGCCGAACGCTGGGGTGCCGAGGGCATGGACCGCGTGGAGTTCCTGATCTCGACCAACCCCGGCGCACCCTTCGCGCCCTTGATCAAGATCGCGAGCGGCGGCGAACTCTCGCGCTTCATCCTCGCCTTGAAGGTGGCGCTGGCCGAAGAGGGCGGCGCCGACACGATCATCTTCGACGAAATCGACCGCGGCGTCGGCGGCGCGGTGGCAAGCGCGATCGGCGAGCGGCTGGCAAGGCTCGCGGGTGCCGGCAAGCAACTGCTCGCGGTCACGCACTCGCCGCAGGTCGCGGCCAAGGGCGCGGCGCACTTCCTGATCGCCAAATCGAGCGAGGGCACGGTGACGCGCACCGGCGTCCGCGCGCTCGACGAAGCGGCGCGGCGCGAGGAAATCGCACGGATGCTGTCGGGGGCGGAAGTGACTGACGAGGCAAGGGCGCAGGCCGAGCGGTTGCTGGAAGTCGCTGCATGACGCGGCGGGGGAACGCCCTTCGCCTCATTCAGTCGGGCAGAATAGTCCTCGCGCTCCTGATTCCACTGCCATTTTTCCTGTTCCGCTATGTCTGGGATGCCGTTAATTCCTTTTATCATCCGGAGACCTACGACCCGCAGCGCTTTTGGCTGTCGAGCATCCCCGAACTGGTAATCGCGGTCGCGGCGGCGTTGTTTATCGGGCTCTGGCGTTTTCGGTCGCAAGATGTTGGGAAGGCTATGGTTTTCATCGGGCTTGCGATTGTTGCTGCGTCGGTGGCCTTGGTCGGCTTTGCCTTATGAGGGCGATCACCCACCCCCTCGACCGCCCCGTCTGGAACATGCTCACCGGACGGCAGGCGCATCTGGCCGAGGGCGACCCCGGTTCGGCGGTGCGGATCGACCGCGGCTATGGCGTGTTCGGCATCGCCGCCGACACTGGTCCCGCCGCGCAGGCGGCACTCGCCGCGCACTGTCCCGTCGGCGAGGAATTGTGGATCGTCGATGGCGAGCCCTGGCCGCTGCCTCCCGGCACGCGCGAAGAGAAGCGCGCCGTCCTGACGCAGATGGTCGCCGAGGGGCCCCCGCCCGCCCGGCGCGAAAACGAACCTGTGATCATCGCGCTCGGCGACGCCGACGCCGCCGAAATGGCGGTGCTCGCCGACCATGCCAAGCCCGGGCCATGGGGGCCGAAGACGCATCTCTACGGCCCCTTCTTCGGCGTGCGCGAGAATGGCCGCCTGCTCGCGATGGCGGGCCAGCGCATCCTCTTGCCCGGCATGGCGGAGGTCAGCGGCGTGTCGACGTGGGAGGATTGCCGTGGCCGCGGGCTGGCGCGTGCGCTGATCGGCCATGTCATGCGCGCGATGGTCGCGCGCGGCGAGACGCCCTTCCTCCACAGCTATGCCGACAATGCGGGCGCGATCGCGCTCTATGAATCGCTGGGGTTTCGCATCCGCCGCGAAATCCATGTGCTGGCGATCGCGCGGTGAACCGGCGCCAGCATCTGATCGCGCTCGCCGCGGCGGCGGCGGCGCTGTTGCCGATCACGAAGCTGCGCGCCCTGGAGGCCATGATGGAAGAAGCCGACCCGCAATATGGCCTGATCGGCCAGATGATCGCGCAGCCCGGCCAGCGCGCGGCGCTCGCCGCGATCCTGTCCGAGGGGACCGGCGCGATGCCGGGCAACATCGCCTATCTGGTCGGCGAGGACAGCGCCAACCCCGACGCGATCTGGATCGTCGAACTGTGGGACAGCCGGGAGGCACACGCGGCGTCGTTGCGGCTTCCCGCGGCGCAGGCGGCGATCCAGCGGGCGCGCCCGATGATCGCGGGTTTCGGCCAGCGGGTCGAGTTCAAACCGGTCACGTCCGCGCGGCCCTGACGCTGCCGCGTTGCGCGGGCGCGAAGCGGCTTGCCGATTTGGGCGGCGCTGCTATCCGATCCTGTATTGGGGAAGGGGATCTATCATGCTGAATCGCTTTTTGTCGGGGCGCGCCAAACTCTTGTCGGCGTTCGCGGCGCTGATGCTGCTCATCGCGCCGACGGCGGCGCAGGCGGCGAAATGGTTTGTCGACAATACGCTCGGCGATGTGAAGGCCGAGGATAAAAAGACCCCCGCGACGCCGAAGCCGGTTCAGCTGATCTTCGAGTTTCAGCGCAACGGCGAACCCAATCCGCGCGCGACCAAGGAGGTCAAGCCGTGGATCATCGAGTCGTTGAAGGGCACCGGGGCGTTCAGCGAAGTCGCCGAGGCGCCCGTCGCCGGCGGCGCGGTGCTCAGCATCACCTTCAACAACATCGTGCCGCAGAAGGAACTCGACAAGGCGAAGAAGGACGCTTTCGGCGCCGGGCTCGGTTTCGGGTTGTTCGGCGGGGTCGTCGCGACCGACCGGTACGACGTCACCTTCGAATATCTTCCCGGCGAGGGCGCATCCTCGATCAAGACGCTCGTCCAGCACGCGCTACACATGAAATATGGCAAGAAGGACGTCGAGATTCCGGGGACGCAGGTCAAGAATGTCACCGAAGCGGTGAAGACCGTCGTCCGCCAGGCGACCGACCATGGCGTCAACAACCTCGTGTCCGACCCGGCGTTTCCGCAATAGCCATGCCGAGGGGATCGGTCCGGGCACTCGGGGTCGCCGCGATCATGCTGGTGCTCGCGGGCTGCGTCCATGCGCGGATCGATGAAACGGCGCCGTCGATCGAAACGCTGAAGATATTGCGCGCGGCGAACGTGCCGCCGATGGCCGTGGGGGCCTTCGTCGATGCCGGCGGCGCCGCGCCGGTCGCGCGCACCGTCGTCATCCGCGGCTCGACGATGAGCCCGCCGAAAGGGACGAGTTTCGCCGAATTTCTGGGACTGAGTTTCGAAAATGAGCTCCGGACGGCGAACCGTTTCGATCCTGGCGCTCCGGTTGCGATTGCCGGTCGCCTCATCGAAAGCCGCGCCGGCGAAACGCGCGCCGCGCTGGGCGTGCGGGTTTCGGTGATACGCGAGGGGACCGAGCGCTTTGCGAAGGATTATCGCGTCGAGACGACGTGGAAGGGCGATTTTATCGGCGCCCTCGCTATACCCGAGGCTTTCCGCCAGTATAATGCGCTCTACCCGCTGCTTGTGCGGCAGGTGTTTTCCGACCCTGCCTTTGTGGAAGCCCTGAAATCGCCGTGACCACCGAAGCCGACGCCGCCAACGAACTGATGCGCCTCGCGAAAACGATCGCCTATCATGGCAAACGTTATCATGCCGAGGATGCGCCCGAGATTTCGGACGCCGATTATGACGCGCTCGTCCGCCGCAACACCGAACTCGAAGCCGCCTTCCCGCATCTGGTCCGCGCCGACAGCCCGAACAACACGGTCGGCGCCGCGGTCGAGGCGTCGCCGCTCGCCAAGGTCACCCATGCCCAGCGCATGATGAGCCTCGACAATGCGTTCAGCGGTGATGACGTTGACGAGTTCGCGGCGCGGGTGCGGCGCTTCCTCAACCTCGGTGAAGGCGAAACGGTGGCGCTGACCGCTGAGGACAAGATCGACGGCCTGTCCTGTTCGCTGCGCTACGAACAGGGCCAGCTCGTGCAGGCGGCAACGCGCGGCGACGGCAGCGTCGGCGAGGATGTTACGCCCAATGTGGCTACGATCGGAGATATCCCGCAGCAACTGAACGGCGACGTCCCCGACGTCTTCGAGATCCGCGGCGAGGTCTATATGGCCAAGACCGACTTTGCCGCGCTCAACGCGCGGCTGATGGAAGAAGGCCAGGCGCTCGCCGCGCAGCGCGAGGTCGCGTTCGACCCCGCCACCGTCCGCCAGTTCGCCAACCCGCGCAACGCCGCCGCGGGGTCGCTGCGCCAGAAGGATGCGAGCGTCACCGCCTCGCGCCCGCTGCGCTTCCTCGCGCACGGCTGGGGCGAGGTCAGTGCCGTGCCCGCCGCCACGCAATTCGACATGATGCGGCTCATCGAAAGCTGGGGTGTCCCGGTGTCGCCCTTGTTGAAACGCTTCGACGGCGTCGAGGGCGTGCTTGCCCACTATCGCGATATCGAACGCCAGCGTGCCGAACTGCCCTATGATATCGACGGCGTCGTCTACAAGGTCGACCGGCTCGACTGGCAGGCGCGGCTGGGCTTCGTCGCCAAGGCGCCGCGTTGGGCGATCGCGCATAAATTCCCCGCCGAACGCGCGCAGACGACGCTCGAAGCCATCGACATCCAGGTCGGGCGCACCGGCAAGCTGACCCCGGTCGGGCGGCTGGTGCCGGTGACCGTCGGCGGCGTCGTCGTGTCGAACGTCACGCTCCACAACCGCGACGAGATCGGCCGCCTCGGCGTGCGCCCTGGCGATCGCGTGGTCATCCAGCGCGCCGGCGACGTGATCCCGCAGGTTGTCGAGAACCTCACCCGCGCCGAAGAGCGCGCCGCGTATATCTTCCCCGACCATTGCCCGGTCTGCGGCAGCGAAGCGGTCGCCGAGGAGGGCGAGGTCGATGTGCGCTGCACCGGCGGCCTCATCTGCAACGCGCAGAAGTTCGAGCGCCTGCGCCATTTCGTCAGCCGCGGCGCGCTCGATATCGAGGGGCTGGGAGAAAAAAGCATCCAGGAATTTCTCGACCTCGGCTGGCTCGACAAGGGGCCGGCGGATATCTTCCGGTTGAAAAACCATCGCGCCGAACTGCTCACCCGCGAGGGGTGGAAGGAAAAGTCGGTCGACAATCTTTTCGCCGCGATCGAGGCGAAGCGGCAGCCCGACGCGGCGCGATTGCTCTTCGGCCTCGGCATCCGTCACGTCGGCGCGGTGACCGCGCGCGACCTGCTCAAGGGGCTCGGCGACATCGCGCGCCTGCCCGAAAAGGCCGCCGAATTGCACGGCTGGCTCGACGCGAACCCGCAGGGCGAGGGCGAATCCGACGGCAAATATGGCACCCGCAAGCTCGAGGCGATCAAGGCGATCCTCGAGGTGCGCGCCGACGGCATCGGCCCCGCGGTCGCCGAAGCGCTCGGCGATTTTTTCCACGAACCGCACAACCGCGACCTGTGGGACGACCTGCTCGGCGAAGTGTCGCCCCCGCCCTACATCGTCGAGACGCGCGAGAGCGAGGTGTCGGGCATGACAATCGTCTTCACCGGCAAGCTGGAGACGATGAGCCGCGACGAAGCGAAGGCGCAGGCCGAAGCGCTCGGCGCCAAGGCGGCAGGCAGCGTCAGCGCCAAGACCGACCTCGTCGTCGCGGGCCCCGGCGCGGGATCGAAACTCAAGCAGGCGGCGGCGCTCGGCATCCGCGTGATCGACGAAGCCGACTGGGCGACGATCGTCGCGGCGGCGGGATAATGATCCTCCCTGTCGCGCAGCGATGGGGAGGGGGACCGCTTGCGAAGCAAGTGGTGGAGGGGCCAGCGACGTCGTGTCACTGCCCCTCCGTCAGCGCTTCGCACTGCCACCTCCCCATGGCTTCGCCACAGGGAGGATATTTAACCGGTGCGCGGCATCACAGACGGCGCGGCCCAAATGCCGTGAGGGGGAAACATGGCCAAACGTGATTATCTGAACGCCCTGATGCGCGATCTCGAATCGCATACCGAGGTGCGGCGCTTCGGCAGCGGCTGGCTGTCGGGCTTTTTCGCGCTGCTGTTCGCGGTCGTCGGATTCGGCTTGGTGATCGCGCTGCGTTTTCCCGACTGGTTCGCTACCCCCGAACTGGCGATCGTCAAAAATTGGGGCGGGTTTCGCGGGGTCGTCCACCTGATCCTGCTTGCGAGCTACGGCCTCGCGCTGCTCAGCCTGTTGCTCCGCCCGCGCAAGGTGCTCGGCGCCACCGCGTTGATGATCGCGCTCGCCGCCGCGCTGATCGGCGGCGCCAATGTCCAGCCCGCCGAGACCCGCGACTGGGGGATTTTCTTCGGGCTCGACTTCTTCGTCGTCAACCTGCTGATCACCGGCTTCATGTTCGCGCCGCTCGAACGCGCCTTCCCGCATCGCCGCGCGCAACGCCTGTTCCGCACCGAATGGCGCGAGGATCTTTTCTACTACCTGGTCAGCACGATGTTCGTGCAGGTCCTCGGCTTCCTCGCGCTCGCGCCGCAGCAGTTCGTCAACGAGCATACGAACAGCTGGGACGCCTTCCGCGCCGGGGTCGCTTCGCTGCCGTGGGCCGTGCAATTCGTCATCGTCCTGATCGCGTCGGATGTGGTGCAATATTTCTTCCACCGCACCTTCCATCGCTACCCCTTCCTCTGGGGCTTCCACGCCGTCCATCACAGCGCGAAATCGATGGACTGGCTCGCGGGGTCGCGGATGCATTTCATCGAAATCATCCTGCTCCGCGCGATCACCTCGCTGCCTTTGTTCACCCTCGGTTTCTCGCCGTCGGTGATGCAGGCCTATATCGGCTTCGTCTATGTCTGGTCGTCGCTGCTCCACGCCAATGTCGGCGGCAATTTCAACCGGCTGGGACACTGGATCGCGACCCCGCGCTTCCACCACTGGCACCACGGCCTCGAACGTGAGGCGTTCGACGTCAATTTCGCGATCCATTTCCCGTGGATCGACAAGCTGTTCGGCACCTTTCATCTGCCCAAGGACCGCTGGCCCGAAAACTACGGCATCCCCGAGGATGTGCCGAAAAACTATTGGGGCCAGCTGCTCTACCCGTGGACGCGCACGGGCAAGAAGACCGACGAGACGCCGGCCGAATAAATCTTCGTCATTGCGAGCGAAGCGAAGCAATCCCGAGTGAGCGGCAACTGCTCTGGATTGCCTCGCTCCGCTCGCAATGACGCGCTTGATAATGCGAGGCCACTTGTCACTGCACAGCGGTCGCCATAAGGCCCGCCGCATGGGCCTCCTCGCCGCCTTTCGCCGTCCGGGCATCCTTCTCCTGCTGCCGCTGCTGCTCGCGCTCGCCGCGCGCATCATCGTCGCGCCGGGCTGGATGATCGAGACCGACGCGTCGGGGACGATCACCGTGCGCGTCTGTTCGGACCCGGCCAATCCGGGCGCGACGATGACGATCCCGATCGAGAAAATCGCCGGCCATGACGGCGAGCCGCAGCAGCATTGCCCGTGGGGCGCGCTCGCGGTGGCACCGATCGTCCCCGCCGAACCCGCGCTGCCGACCGCGCCGGTCGCGCTCGAGCCGTCGCCCGTCGCGATCCCGTCGCTCGGCTTTGCCCCCGGCATCGCCTCGCCGCTGCCGCCGAGCACCGGACCACCCGCCTTCGTCTGATCCAGCCTGAATTGCCGTCCGCGCATCCCGCGCGGCGCGGCGCGTGCCTGTATCCCAAGCGAAGGAAATTTCATGAACAGCCGTACCCATCGGGCGGCGCCGTTGCTGGCGCTCGTCCTCTCGCTCGTCCCCGCCGCCAGCCATGCCGAAGAGGCGGGCGAAGACCAGACGATCATCGTCACCGCGCCCGAACTGACCGACGATGCCGAAGCACGCGCCGCGCGCACCCCCGGCGGCGTCGACGTCGTCACGCATCGGGACTATGCGGACAAATCGATCATGTCGCTGCGCGACACGCTCGCCTTCTCGCCGGGCGTCTATCTCCAGCCGCGTTACGGGCAGGAGGTACGGATTTCGATCCGCGGCTCGGGGCTGTCGCGCGGCTTCCACATGCGCGGGCTGACGCTGCTGCAGGACGGGGTGCCGATCAACCTCGCCGACGACAATGGCGATTTCCAGGAACTCGAACCGATCTTCTTCGACCATCTCGAGGTCTATCGCGGCGCCAACGCGCTGCGCTTCGGCTCGGGCACGCTCGGCGGCGCGGTCAATGGCGTGACCCCGACCGGGCGCACCGCCGAAGGGATTTACCTGCGCGGCGATGTCGGCAGCTTCGACAGCGTGCGCGGGCTCGTCTCGGCGGGCGTCGCCAGCGAGCGCGTTGACGCATGGGGCGCGATCAGCGCCGACACCTCGGATGGCGACCGCGACCATGCAAAGCGGCGCAGTCTGCGCTTTCAGGGCAATGTCGGGTTGAAACTGAGCCGCGTCGTGAGCACGCGCTTCTATGCCAGCATCAACAATATCAACCAGCAACTCCCCGGCGCGCTGACGAAGGCCGAGGCGCTGACCACCCCGGGCAAGGCGAATGCGGGCGCCGTCGCGGGCGATCAGGGCCGCGATATCGACTCGCTGCGGCTCCAGAACCGCACCAGCCTAGATTTCGGCGCGGTGAAGCTCGACGTCGGCGGCTTCGTCAACGCCAAGTCGCTGCATCACCCGATCTTCCAGCTCATCGACCAGAAATCGACCGATATCGGCAGCTTTGCGCGGCTCGACTATGCGACGGGGCCGGTCGAGGTCACCCTCGGCGGCGAAATCCGGCGTGGCCGCACCGATGCCCGCCAGTTCGTCAACAATGGCGGCCGGCGCGGTGCGCTGACCTTCGACGCCGACCAGAAGGCACAGACCGCAACCCTCTATGGCGAGCTGCGCGTGCGGCCGGTGGAGGCGCTGACGCTTGTCGCGGGCGGCGTCTATGCCGACGGCTGGCGCGCGCGGCGGGTTGATTTTTCGGCGACCGCCGCGACCGACGGGCGGATCGACTTCGACGCCTTCTCGCCGAAACTCGGCCTGCTCTTCGAACCCGCCGACCACATCCAGGTCTTCGCCAACTACAGTCGCTCGGCCGAATTCCCGGGCTTCGGCGAGGTTTTCCAGACGGTCGGATCCCCGCCGACAAGCGCCGTCGTGTCCGACATCCGCCCGCAACGCGCCTGGACCGCGGAAGTCGGCACGCGCGGCACGATCGGTTTCGCGGCATGGGACATCGCCGCCTACCGCGCGACGCTGACGGGCGAAATGCTGCAGTTCGCGACCGGCAGCGATATCCCCGCCGCGACCTTCAACGCTGACCGCACGCTGCATCAGGGGATCGAGGCGTCGCTCGAACTCAACCCCGCACCATGGCTGCGGCTGCGGCAAATATACAATTACAGCGATTTCCGTTTTCGGGGCGACAGCCAGTTCAGGAACAATCGCCTGCCGGTGGTGCCGAACCATGTCTATCGCGCCGAACTGCGGATCGGCACCGATGCGCTGCACATCGCGCCGAACCTCGAATGGGTTCCCGACGGCCCCTTCGCCGATTACCGCAACCTGGTGCGCACGCCCGGCTATGCGCTGCTCGGCTTCACCGGCGGCGCGCGCGTGGCCGAGGGCATCGACGCCTTTGTCGACGTCCGCAATGTCACCGGCAAAAAGGCGATCGGCGACATCAGCGCGGCGATCGTCGTCACCCCGACCTCGGCGATCTATTATCCCGTCGAACGGCGCGCCGTGTCGGCGGGCATCCGCGCGCGCTTCTGACACGCCGCTTGGTACCTCCGGTCAGCCCGCCGCGACCTGCGGAATGGCTGACCGGGGCACCGCGCCCGGGATATCGGCGTCCATATCCTTGTTCTCGGGAAAGATCGGCCACAGCAGTTGCTGGCCCAGCGTCGCCGGGGGCAGGTTTTCGACGCCATAGCTGACGGGATAGCTGCGGGTGATCTTGGCGGTGCCGAACAGCACGTCCCAGAAGAACAGCAAATTGCCGAAATTTCCCTTATAATGGACCGCGCCGTCGCTGAGGTGGCGGCCGTGGTGGGCGTGATGCGTCGCCGGAGTGCTGATGACGCGCTCGACGACCCACATTAGCGGCGACAGCGCCTTGATCCGGTACAGCGGCCTGTCCCACGCGAAATCGCTGTGCGCGCCGATGATCACGGCCATCTTGACGACCAGATAGCCGGCATAGAACCAGCCGAGTCCAAGATAGACCAGAATCCCCGCGAACCAGATACTCGGCATCATCGCATAATAGAGGATGTTGTTCCGATAGACGAGCCGGACGCTCATATAGCGCGCATTATGGTGGGCGCGATGGAGGTTGTAGAGCCAGGAAAAGCCGTGGCTCGCACGGTGCCACCAATATTGCATCATATCCTCGAATACGAGGAACAGCGCGAGCGCGGCGAGGAAGGGAATGCCCGCCAGCGCATTGGCGTACTGTGGGACCAGCGCCTGGCCGATCGCACCGACCGTGAACAGGATCAGCGGCTGCGTCACCACCAGCAGCATCAGGGTGCTGACGACTTCGAGGATGCCGTCGTGGCGCGTCTGTTCGTCCTTGGCGAACAATCGGGTGCAGGCGAGTTCGAGCAGCGCGAAGCTCAGATAGATCGCCATCACGACCAGACTCGATTGGGCGCTTGTCAGCTGCATGTCGCGGCACTCCCATGGCCATCGGCAAGTCGTTGCTTGCCATGGCGCCGACCTTGCCACAGTGTCGCGACCCGGAATGCAAAGAACTTATCATTTTGCGATGGCCGAGCGATCGACCCTGTCGCCGCACGAGCTGGTTCAGCTGATCGCAAGTGCGCGCGTGCGCGATTTTGCCGACGGCCAGTTCGTCCAGCATCAAGGCGATCCGGGCGACGCCTTTTGGGCGGTCGTCGACGGACATGTGACGATCGGCCGCTTTGCCGAGGACGGTGGTTTCACCCATTTCGGGGTGATGGGGCGCGGCGACATGTTCGGCGAACTGGCCTTTTTTACCGGTGTGCCGCGACAGGTCGACGCGCTCGCCAGCGGCAGCGCGCGGCTCGTCGCGGTCGACCGGCCGTTGCTGCGGCAATTGATGGCCGCCGACGTCGGCTGGGCCGAGCTGCTGCTGCGCAGTCTGTCGCGGCAGCTAGCGTCGACGCTCGACATCATCGATTCCGAACGGCGGCTGTCGACCCCCGATCGGTTGCTCGCGATGCTGCGTGCGATGGCGTCCGACAGCGCCGGCGGCGATCGGATCACCGCGACCCAGCAGCAGCTCGCCGACCTGCTCGGCGTGTCGCGCGTGACGTTGGGCGCGGCGCTGCGTATATTGGCGGGCGCCGGGCAGGTCGAACGCGGCTATGGCCATATCCGCCTGCTGCGGCTCGACGGAGACGGTTTCATTTGAAACCTTTTCATGCTAGGCGTGTCCCATGAAAGACGGCTTCACCCACGTCCATGAAACCCCGCCGCCCGGCGCTGCGGCCGACTGGACGATCGCTCAGAACTGGGACGCCTTCACCGCCGACGAACATGCGATGTGGGACCGCCTCTTCGCGCGCCAGTCGGCGATGCTGCCCGGCCGCGCGTCCGAAGCCTTTCTGCGCGGTATCGACGTGCTGCGGCTCGAAAAACCGGGCATCCCCGACTATCGCGAACTCAACGCGCGGCTGATGGCGGCGACGGGGTGGCGGGTCGTCGCGGTGCCAGGGCTCGTCCCCGACGAGGTGTTTTTCGACCATCTCGCCAACCGGCGCTTCCCCGCGGGCAATTTTATCCGCACCCCGCAGCAGCTCGACTATCTGGAGGAACCCGACGTCTTCCACGACGTCTTCGGCCATGTCCCGATGCTCGCCGACCCGATATTCGCCGACTATATGGTCGCTTATGGCGAGGGCGGGCTGCGCAGCCTGAAATTCGACGCGCTCAAACAGCTCGCGCGGCTTTACTGGTATACCGTCGAATTCGGGTTGATCCGCGAAGCGGGGGGCTTGCGCATCTATGGCGCCGGCATCGTGTCGAGCTATGCCGAAAGCGTCTTCGCGCTCGATTCGGACAGCCCGAACCGCATCGGCTTCGACCTCGCCCGCGTCATGCGCACCGACTACCGGATCGACGATTTCCAGCAGAATTATTTCGTCATCGACAGCCTCGACCAGCTGCTCGATACCACGGTGAACACCGACTTCGCGCCGCTCTATGCCGCCAATGACGCGCTGCCGCCGATCGCCATCGCCGACATATTGGTCGCGGACGATGTGATCACGCGCGGCACGCAGGACTATGCGCTCGCCAAGAGCGGCTGACTCTCAATCCCGGTCCTTGCGGACCTCCGATACCAGCCGACGGCGATGCTGAAAGGCTTCGCGGTCGGGCGGCAGGCTGTAAATGCCGCGCAGCAGCGCGGCGTCGTTGTCCGATAATTCGCGGCGCCCCGCCTCGCCGTCGAACAGTGCCATGATCGAATCCTCGGGTGGCGGCGGCCTGCTGCTCAATTCGGCGAGCGCGACCATCGCCGCATAGGACGCGACGGAGTCGAGCAGGGTCCCGTCGGCCTTTTCGGCATCGATGATCACCGTCGCCGACCGCAGCGCGCGCACGACCTGGGTGCTGACGATGCTGCTGTTATATTGCCGCACCACCCCGGACGCCGCGGGCATTCCGTCGCGGCTCTCGTCGCGGGTGCTGTACCACCAGCGGATCGCGCCATCGCCCTCGACCAGCCGTTCGCGGACGACGGGCGACAGCGCTGCGGCCTGTCGCGGTGATTTGGCGAAGATCGCGCGGGTCAGGCCCTCGCCATCGTCGGTGAAAATGACGGCGATGTTGGGGACGCACGCACCCGATGCGACGGGCGCGCCCGCCGATGCCGCGACCGCACGAATCCGCTTGTCGACGATCGCCGCGACCGCGTCATCGACCCCGACCGTGCGCGGACATATCGGCATGATCCACCGCGCGACCGGCTCGAGCCGGGCCACACCGGCGCGGCGCACAAATTCGGCGGCGCGTTTCCGTTCCTTGGCTGTGGTGATCGGGGTTCCCGTCACGACGATAGGGTCGGGATCGCTGCCGGCGGCGGCCAGCAGGGCGAGGGCGGCGATCAGGCTCATGGCAGGTCTCCCGGTAACGCGGTGCCAAGCCTAACAAATTACGCGGGGATTTCCAGTACGCGCCCTACCAGCTCCCGAAACTCGCGTCCGACGGGCTGGCGCGGTGAAAGGCGCGCTCCTTGCGCCGCCAACCGTAACGGCGGCGCTTGACCAGCAGCAGGCACGGCCATTCGGCGCTGCCGCCGCGCGCGGCGAGGCGAAACCCTTGCGCGCGATAGGCGGTCAGCACCGGTTCCATCTGCCGCGCGATCAGCCCGGCCAGGATCGCATGGCCGCCCGGCGCGGTGACGCTCGCGATATCGGGGGCGAGGGTGATCAGCGGCCCCGCGAGGATGTTCGCGATGACGAGGTCATAGGGCGCGCGATGCCTGATCGCGGGATGGTCGGTCCCGGGCGCGACCGCGACCGCCAGCCGCCCGCCGCCGCGGCCCAGCGGCACGCCGTTGATGCCGGCATTGTCTTTGGTGACGAAGATGCTCGCCGGATCGATGTCCGATGCGATCATCCGTGCGCGCGGCCACAGCGCCATGGCTGCAAAGGCGAGCAGGCCGGTGCCGGTGCCGATATCGGCGATGTTACGTGGCACGCCACCCTCCCGCGCCATCAGGTCGAGCATCGCGAGGCAACCCGCGGTGGTGTCGTGCCCGCCGGTGCCGAACGCCTGGCTCGCGTCGATCAGGAAGGATGTACTGCCCGGTGGCACGCGGTCGGCAAAGCTGCTGGTGTGGACGAAGAATCGTCCCGCCTGCACGGGCTCGAGTCCTTGTTGCGAGAGGGTGACCCAGTCCTCCTCGGGCAGTTCCTCGATCACCGGCTTCGCGCCTTTGGCGCTCGGCGCCAGCGACTGCAGCAATTCGACCAGCGCCGCATCGGGCCGCTCGTCCATATAGGCGTCGAGTTGCCACTGCCCGGCATCCTCGTCGATCTCGCGCGTCACCACGACGGGGGCATCGGGCCGTGTGTCGAGTTCGGGAATGTCGCCCGACAGCGCTTCGGCCTCGGCGCGGGTGCAGGGGAGCGAGACGATCCAGCTCATTTCGCCGCGGCTTCCTTCGCCAGCCGGTCGTCGAGCCGCTTCGCGGCGCCCTCGGCATAGGTCTTGCACGCACTCGCGTCGACCAGCGGCGCCGCGCCCGCGAGTCGATCGAAGAGGTTGCTCGCCGACGGATGCGGAGTGATCAGCAGGTCGCACGGCAACGTCGGCACCTTGGCAAAGGTCGCGCGCAGCATCGCGACATAGTCGGGGTGGTCCGAAAAGCGATAATCGTCCGCCGACACCGCCGACAGGCTGTCGACATAGGCGATCGTCCGGCACTCGCCGGCCTCGCACGCGCGCCAGGTCCAGCTCGTGCTGCCCGGCGTATGCCCCGGGGTCGCGTGGATCGTCAGCCCGATGTCGCCGATCGGCAGGCGCTCGCCATCCTTGAGTTCGCGCGATACCTTGACCCCGGCGAAGGGCGGGATCGCACCGCGCTGCGGGTCGATCGCCTCGGGCTCGCCGCTGGTCAGCGTCACCACCGCTTCGTGCCGCGCCAGCACCGCGGCGCCGGTCGCATCCTGCAGCGCCTTCAACCCGCCGACATGGTCGAGATGCTCGTGGCTCGAGAGCAGAGTGCGGACATTCTTCGGGTCGAAGCCGAGCGCGCGGATATTGGCGAGGATGCCCGGTGCGGCCTCCGCGGTCGCGCCGTCGATCAGCACCAGCCCGTCGGGGGTCGCGATCAGCAGCGCGGTAATGCCGCAGGTGCCGACATAGTAGGTGTTGCCGAAAATCTTCGCCGGCGGCGCGGCGTCGCTCCACCCGTCGCGTCCTTCGCACGCGGTCGCGAGCGCCTTGCCGGTCGGAGCGGGCGCGGCGGGGGCAGGGGTTCGCTGCGGCGTGCAGCCGGCGAGCGCCAGCGCGGCGAGGATGGCGATTCTAGCGGACATAGCTGGCTCCGTTCACGTCGAGCACCGCGCCGGTCATCGATGCGGGCGCGTCGATCGCGCACCAGCGCGCCATTTCGCCCACTTCCTCGGGCATCGCGACGCGGCCGAGCGGAATGTCGGCAAGCAATTGGTCGCCGCCGCGGCTCTCCAGATACTCCTCGGCCATGCCGGTCATCGTGAAGCCGGGACATATGGCGAAGGCGAGGATATTCTCCTTCGCATAAGCGCGCGCGATCGTTTTTGTCATCGCGACCATGCCCGCCTTCGACGCGGCATAATGCCAGTGCGCCGGGCTGTCGCCACGATGCGCGGCGCGGCTCGCGATATTGACGATGCGGCCCTCGGACTTCCGCTGCTGCCAGTGCAGCACCGCCAAACGGCAGAATAAGGCGCTCGCGGTCAGGTTGATCTGCTGCGTGCGGTTCCAGTTGGCGAGCCAGCCGGCGTCGTCCGAGTCGATCGGGTTCGCCTCGAACACCCCGGCGTTGTTGATCAGCACGTCGATGCGGCCATCGAGCTCTGCAAGCGCGCGGTTCCAGATGCGCCCTGGCACGTCGGGGTCGGCGAGGTCGCCGTCGGCGCTCGACAGCGCGACGACCTTGGCCGTGTCGGAAACCAGCGCTTCGGCGATCGCGGCGCCGATGCCGCGGCTCGCGCCGCTGATCAAGATATGGGTTTGCATGGCCCGCCCTTAAGCGGACCCCGTCACCTTGCCAAGCATGAGGGCGGCACGCCGGTCAGGCGACGCGGCGGCTGAACTCGCTCGCGGCCTGTTCGAGCGACTGCAGCCGCTCGCCCATCTTGGCGAATTCGTCGCTGAGCACGCTGATTTCGCCAGCGACCATGCCCGAATCGTTGCGGATGCTGGCGATCGTCGACGACATCGAATCGGCGGCGAGCGCGGTTTCGTCGACCGCGGCGGTGATCGAGGTGACCGTCTGCGCCTGCGCGTCCATCGCGTCGCGGATACGCTGCGCCGAATGCTGGACCTCGACGATCGTCGCCTGGATCGACTGGTTGGCGGCGACCGAACCCCTGGTCGCCTGCTGGATCGCCGTGATCTTGCCGGCGATATCGTCGGTCGCGCGCGCGGTTTCGTTGGCGAGGCTTTTCACCTCCTGCGCGACGACGGCAAAGCCGCGACCCGATTCGCCCGCGCGCGCCGCCTCGATCGTGGCGTTGAGCGCGAGCAAATTGGTCTGGCCCGCGATCTCGCGGATCAGGCCGAGGATCGATTCGATCGATTCGGCGTGGTGCGACAGCGCTTCGGACATGGCGACGGCTTCGCCCGCCTGTTCGGAGGCGCGGATCGCGACGTGCGAGCTGGCTTCGACCTCGCTGCGCGCATCCTCGATCGCGCGGATCAGCCCCGCGGCGGTCGAGGCGGCTTCGCGCATCGCGATCGCCGATTGTTCGGATGCCGCGGCGACTTCGCTCGTCTTGGCGATCATGCCCTTGGCGGCATGGTCGGCCGAGGCTGCCTGCCTGGCGAGTTCGCGGCGCACGCCGTCGGTTTCCTGGACCAGCGAGGCGATCGACTGGTCGAAATCGCCGGCCAGCGCCAATCGCTCGCCCGAAATGACCGCGCGGTTCAGCTTCTCGGCATAGGTTTCCATGATGTCGAATTCGAGCAGCGCGAGCCGGTTGATCGCCGCGCACAGCCGGGTCAGCCGCGCGGCATCGCCGGCGCAGGCCTCGACCACATAATGATAGGCCAGCCGCTGGCTCTCGCCGATGCACGACAGGACCGATGCCAGCGGCACCCCGACGCGCAGCGCCATATGGGTGTTCTGGCACGCGATCGTCGCCGCGGCCTGGCCGTCGGCATGGGCATATTTCTCGCGCATATGTTTCGCGCTGCCCGCGATATAGCTGGTCAGCAGGTCGCCCTCGACCTTGCGTTCGACGAGCGACAGGCCGTTGAAGGCATCCCAGTAAGCGCGCGCCATCTCGGGCTCGTGCCCGGTGACGATCGCCGCGATTTCGGCGCCATCGGCCGCCAGCTGGCCATCGAGATCATAGAAGGGGAAGCGATCCGACATCAGGATCGGATCAATCTGCTGCTTATGAATCGGATTTTCCTTCACCATGATCCTGCTTCCCTCACATCGTTCGTGGCGCGCGGCGCTGCCGTCCGCTGTCACCGGCGAAAATCATGACCGATCTATGTGGGGAAGGGGTAAATTCGGCGTTAACCAGCGCCGCGAAAAAAAATGCGCGTCAGCCCTCGCCGCGCACCGGATAGCCCTCGAACGCCTTGATCGTGCGCAGCGCGAAGGCACTGTGCATCGCGGCGACGCCGGGCAGCCGCGACAGGCAATGGCGGTGCAGCCGGTCGAAGTCGGCGACATTGCGCGCCGCGACGCGCAGCCGGTAATCCGATGCACCCGACAGCAATTGGCACTCCAGGATCTCGTCGAAGCTCTTCACCGCGCTCTCGAACGCGGTCAGCGCTTCCTCGCTCTGCGAGGTCAGGCTGATGTCGACGAAGACGTCGAGCCCGAGGCCGATCTTGTCGGGGTCGAGCCGCGCGGCATAGCCGGCGATGATCCCGTCACTCTCGAGCGCGCGGATGCGGCGGTGGCACGCCGACGCCGACAGGCCGACGCTTTCGCCGAGCTCGACCGCGGGACGCGGCCCCTGTCGCTGCAGCAGGTCGAGAAGCTTGCGGTCGATCCGATCCAACATGAAGCGCTCCAAGGCGATTTCGCGCACAATTTGTGCGCGCTTGTCGGGGAATGGACCATGATATGCAAGCACCTCGCGCGGCGAAGCTGCTATATCGGCGGCAGAGAGTCGTCGGCAACGCGAGACGCGATCGGCGGCCACCCGGTATTGGAGAGCGACGCATGATCATCGGCACCCCCAAGGAAATCAAGAATCACGAATATCGCGTCGGCCTGACCCCCGAAAGCGCGCGCGAGCTCCACGTCCACGGTCACCGCGTGCTCGTGCAGACCGGCGCCGGTGAAGGCATCGGCGCGCACGACCGCTATTATGTCGAGGCGGGTGCCGAGATCGTCCAGACCGCCGAGGAAATCTTCGCGACCTGCGACATGGTCGTGAAGGTCAAGGAGCCCCAGCCCGTCGAGCGCGCGATGCTGCGCCCCGGGCAGATTCTCTACACCTATCTCCATCTCGCCCCCGACCCCGACCAGACGCGCGACCTGATGGCGTCGGGCGCCGTCTGTATCGCCTATGAAACCGTCACCAGCCCGCACGGTGGCCTGCCGCTGTTGAAACCGATGAGCCAGGTCGCGGGGCGCATGTCGATCCAGGCCGGCGCGACCGCGCTCGAAAAGGCGCACGGCGGCCGCGGCGTGCTGCTCGGCGGCGTGCCGGGTGTGGCGCCGGGCAGGGTCTGCATCATCGGCGGCGGCGTCGTCGGCTTCAACGCGGCGCAGATGGCGGCGGGGCTCGGCGCCGACGTCACCATCCTCGATCGCGATCCCGAAGTGCTCGAACGCGTCGGCACCTTTTTCGAGGCGCGTGCCAAGACGCGCTTCTCGAATCGCGCCAACCTCGCCGAATGCGTCGCCGAGGCCGACCTTGTCATCGGCGCGGTGCTGATCCCCGGCGCCGAGGCGCCCAAGCTGGTCACCCGCGACATGCTCGGCACGATGCGCCCGGGTTCGGTGCTCGTCGACGTCGCGATCGACCAGGGCGGCTGCTTTGAAACCAGCCATGCGACGACCCACGCCGATCCGACCTATGTCGTCGACGGCATCGTCCATTATGCGGTCGCCAACATGCCCGGCGCGGTCGCGCGCACCAGCACCTATGCGCTCAACAACGTCACCCTGCCGCACGCGCTGCGCATCGCCGACCTGGGCTGGAAAGAGGCGCTGAAACGCGACGTGCATCTTGCGCAGGGACTCAACGTCTGGAATGGTAAGGTGACGTTCGAAGCCGTAGCCGAAGCGGTCGGGACGGACTATGTGCCTGTGGAGCAGGCACTGCTGTGAGAACAAGGACGTAAGACTGCCATGACTCCCCAGGAAGACCTCCCCGAAACTGGCACCGGCGAAGAAAGCGAAAATGAAGTGCTGCGCGCCGCCCGCGAACTTCAGGCGCAAAAGGAAGCCGCAGAGGCGACCGAAGCCGCCGACAAGGAAGCGACAGGAACCGGCAAGAAGGCCGGCTGGAAAACCGCCGCAGCGGCCGCCGGCATCGGCATCGGGTCGGCGGCGGTGCTCGCCGCGCTGCTCTACGCCAACCGCGGGAAGATCAAGTAAGGCGCCCGTCCGTTTGGCGGGGCTGAACAAGCTTCAGATATGACTTCTGCTGCCGGGTTGGGAGAGGGCCGTCTCCCATTCCCGTTCGTGTCGAGCGAAGTCGAGACACCCCGAGGCCGTGCGCTACTGATGGATGTCCCGACTTTGCTCGACACAAAGGGTGCTCAGGCGCGTTTTGCCTGACATGGCTCGATTCCGGTCAATCGTCGGAGCGGGCTGGCGATTGGATGAACATCGGCCCCTTTTTGCCCTTGCCGATCACCGTTTCTCCGGCTCTAACGGCGGCCGGGTCGCAAATATTCCCGCGCCGTGCAACAAAGGCTCCTAAGCAATTGCATATCGCGGCCATGGCGCTAAACCGGCGCCCATCGACCGATTAGAGTCAGAAACGGGGCTGATATGGCTGGCAACGAACCGAGCGGCAGGCCGCTCTCGCCGCATTTGCAGGTTTATAAATGGGGACCCGCGATGACGGTCTCGATCCTCCACCGCGCGAGCGGGGACGGGTTGGCGATCGTCGGCGCGAGCATGTTCCTCTGGTGGCTCTACGCCATCGCGGCGGGGCCCGAGGCCTATGCGGCGTTCGTCGCCTGCGTCTGGCACGACCCCAGCCCTGATGCCGGCATCTTCCACACGATCACCAACATCCTGGGCAAGGTCGTGCTGGTCGGACTGACCTGGGCCTTTTTCCAGCATATGTTTTCGGGCCTCCGCCACTTCGTCCTCGACGCCGGTGCGGGTTATGAACTCAAGACCAACAAGCTGTGGTCGACCGTGGTGATCGCTGCGGGCGTGTTCGCGACCGCCGCGACATGGCTCTATATATTGGGGAGCGCACTCTGATGGGCAACGGCACGCATCTCGGCAAGGTTCGCGGCCTCGGCTCGGCCCAGCATGGTTCGCACCACTGGCTGCAGGCGCGGTTGACCGCGCTCGGCAATCTGCTGCTCGTCGGCTTCCTCGTCGTCTCGCTCCTGCGCCTGAACCTCGGCGATTTCGCCGCGGTGCATCGCTGGGCGTCACAGCCGATGGTCGCGCTCGCGCTCATCCTGCTCGTGGTCAGCATCTTCGTCCATCTGCGCCTCGGGCTGCAGGTGCTGATCGAGGACTATGTCCACGGCGAAGCGACGCGTCTGCTCGCGCTCGTCGCGCTCAATTTCTACGCCATCGGCGGCGCCGCATTCGGGATCTTCACGATCGCCCGCATCGCACTGGCGCCCATGGCGCTCGGCCCGGGGGGCATGTGACATGACCGAAGCTTACAAGATCATCGACCATATCTATGACACCGTCGTCGTCGGCGCCGGCGGGTCGGGCCTGCGCGCCACGATGGGCAGCGCCGAGGCGGGACTCAAGACCGCCTGCATCACCAAGGTGTTCCCGACGCGCAGCCACACCGTCGCGGCGCAGGGCGGCATCGCCGCCAGCCTCGGCAACAATTCGCCCGACCACTGGACCTGGCACATGTACGACACCGTCAAGGGGTCCGACTGGCTGGGTGACCAGGACGCGATCGAATATATGGTTCGCGAAGCGCCGCAGGCGGTCTACGAACTCGAGCACGCCGGCGTGCCCTTCTCGCGCAACCAGGACGGCACCATCTACCAGCGCCCGTTCGGCGGCCATATGCAGAATATGGGCGAAGGCCCGCCGGTGCAACGCACCTGCGCCGCGGCCGACCGCACCGGCCATGCAATGCTCCACGCGCTCTATCAGCAGTCGCTGAAATATGACGCTGACTTCTTCGTCGAATATTTCGCGCTCGACCTGATCATGGAAGACGGCGTGTGCCGCGGCGTGATCGCGCTGTGCATGGAGGATGGCAGCATCCACCGCTTCCGCTCGCAGGCCGTCGTGCTCGCGACCGGCGGCTATGGCCGCGCCTATTTCACCGCGACCTCGGCGCACACCTGCACCGGCGACGGCGGCGGCATGGTGCTGCGCGCCGGCCTGCCATTGCAGGACATGGAATTTGTCCAGTTCCACCCGACCGGCATCTATGGCGCCGGCGTCCTGATCACCGAAGGCGCACGCGGCGAGGGCGGGTACCTCACCAACAGCGAAGGCGAGCGTTTCATGGAACGCTATGCCCCTTCCGCGAAGGACCTCGCGTCCCGCGACGTCGTGTCGCGTTCGATGGCGCTCGAAATCCGCGAAGGCCGCGGCGTCGGTCCGCACAAGGACCATATCTACCTGCACCTCGACCATATCGATCCCGCGGTGCTCGCCGAGCGCCTGCCCGGGATTACCGAGAGCGGCAAGATTTTCGCCGGCGTCGACCTGACGCGCCAGCCGCTGCCGGTCGTGCCGACGGTCCATTACAATATGGGCGGCATTCCCTGTAACTATCATGGCGAAGTCGTGACGCTGAAGGACGGCAATCCCGATACCGTCGTCCCCGGCCTGTTCGCGGTCGGCGAAGCGGCGTGCGTGTCGGTCCACGGCGCGAACCGCCTCGGCTCGAACAGCCTGATCGACCTTGTCGTGTTCGGCCGCGCCACCGGCCACCGGCTGCGCGACATCATCAAGCCCGGCGCCGCGCAGGCCGCGCTGCCCAAGGACAGCGCCGACCTCGCGCTCGGCCGTCTCGATCATTTCCGCAACGCCAATGGCGGCTCGCCGACCGCGGTTGTCCGCGACGAAATGCAGCGCGCGATGTCGATGCACGCCGCGGTGTTCCGCACCGACGAACTGATGGCCGAGGGCAAGGACAAGCTTGCCAAGACCTATCAGCGGATGAACGACATTGGCGTCACCGACCGCAGCCTGATCTGGAACACCGACCTCATCGAAACGCTCGAGCTCGACAATCTGATCAGCCAGGCGACGGTGACGATGCACTCGGCGTTCAACCGCAAGGAAAGCCGCGGCGCCCACGCGCACGAGGATTTCCCGAACCGCGACGATCCGAACTGGATGAAGCACAGCATCAGCTGGTTCGACGGCTGGGGCGGCAAGGGCGGCGGCGTCCGCCTCGATTACCGCCCGGTCCACGAATATACGCTCACCGACGACGCCGAATATATCAAGCCGAAGGCGCGGGTTTATTGATGTCACGGGTCGCAGGAGGCCTTTGGACCGCGGCTGTCCTGGCTTTCTGCTCCCTGCCAGCGCAGGCGCAGGATGAACCGTCGGCAGAGGCAGTCGTCGCGCGCACCAAGGCGCCGACGAGCGACTATTCGCTTTTCCTGTGGACGATATCCCGGCAGCAAGACCGGATATATTCCTTGTGGGCGGCCGAATTCCATCGCGGGTCGCTGCACCGCGTCGAATCGCCGCTCGACCGGATCGTTGCCGACTGCAAGGCGATGACCGGGCACCATCGCTCGCTGATTTCGGGAAAGACCTTGTCTGGCCGCGAAGCCGCCGAAACCGCGTGCGGGATCGACATGATGGGCGCTCCGGCGCTGGCCTATGACGGACGCCTGCCCAGCCCCTATGGCGATCTTGATGTCGTCGTGCTGACGAAGGGTGGCCTGTCGCGCCGCTATTGGGTCGATCCGGCGGGGATATTGATCCAGTCGGAATTTGTTGCCGCCGACGATAGGCCGGGCGAGCCGACGTTAAGAAACTGGGCAACCGGGGTCATCCGCGAATCGCCCGATGCCGCCATGTTTACGCCCGAATCGCTGGAGCGAAGCTTCGTCCCGCTTGAACGTCAGGTTGACATGACGCCAGAGCATTTTGCGCTGTTCGAAGCACCCGCATCGCGATGACCTGACGCGAT
Source organism: Sphingopyxis sp. EU05-FHT14B03 (assembly GCF_058790875.1). Lineage (NCBI taxonomy): Bacteria > Pseudomonadati > Pseudomonadota > Alphaproteobacteria > Sphingomonadales > Sphingopyxidaceae > Sphingopyxis > Sphingopyxis sp. EU05-FHT14B03. Next base: position 332,171 of record NZ_JBYTDC010000003.1, on the reverse strand, counting down.
CGGCATTTTGTACGCCCGATCGATTCTGAACGAACCGCGAAGGGAAATCCTGACCGGGCGTCAGCCCCCAAACCACCCATGGAAGAAATTAAGGTCGGAGAAGGGTTCGTCGACCGCCTGGCCCATGATCCAGAGCTTCTGGCACGCGATCAGGAAGAACATCAGCGCGATCGTCCACACGATGATCGTCTTGATCACCTGCCAGCGGTGCGCGTCGGCGATCGCTTTGGCGCGGGCTTTGTAGTCGATGCCCAGATCGCCTTCGAACTCGGCAACGAGCTGCGCACGGCGGGTGCGCGAAATATTCGCGATGCCCGCGGCGGTATCTTCCCCGATCGAACGGCGAGTCGCCATCTTCCCTGCCCTGTCTAACGCGCTCGAAGCGCTAGTATCACACCCTGCTCAATAGCCGGGAGCCACTGACAAAGCGTTAACCCGCAAAAAATCGATCGCGATCAGTCCGGCGCGATCCCGATCAGCTTGATCCGGGCGCTCGCGCCGCGCAGCAGCGAAAGGTTGCGCGGCGCGACGTCGAGCGCGGCGGCGAGCAGTCGCAGCACCGCCGCGTTCGCGGCGCCATCGGCGGGCGGCGCGGTGACGCGCAGGTGCACGGTGTCGTCCGCGATCGTCACCGTGTCGCGGCTCGCGCCGGGGGTGACGCGCACCGCAAGCCGTCCGCTCGCCGCCAGCGCACGCAGCGCTTCGGTCAGCGCCGGGTCGGGGCGATATTTCAGATGGTCACGACCAGCTTACCGACCGCGCTGCGGTCGCCGAGCTTGGCGATCGCCTGGCCGCCGTCGGCCAGCGCATAGGTGCCGGTGACGCGCGGCTGGATCTTGCCTTGCTCCCACAAAGCGAACAACCGCGCGATATTGCCGCGGTTGCGCACGGGTTCGCGTGCGACGAAGGCACCCCAGAAGACGCCGGCGACGTCGCAGCTCTTGAGCAGCGTCAGGTTGAGCGGCAGGCGCGGGATGCCTGCAGGGAAACCGACGACGAGATAGCGGCCTTCCCACGCGATCGAGCGCAGCGCGGGTTCGGCATAGTCGCCGCCGACCGCGTCATAGACGAGGTTCGCACCGTTCGGCCCCACGACCTCCTTGAACTTGTTCGCGAGCTCCTTCGACTGGTCCTTGTCGAACGGCTGGCGGCCATAGACGACGACTTCGTCGGCGCCGGCGGCCCGTGCGATCTCGGCCTTGTCCTCGCTCGACACCCCCGCGACGACGCGCGCGCCGAACGCCTTGCCCAGTTCCACCGCCGCGATGCCGACCCCGCCCGAGGCGCCGAGGACGAGCAAGGTGTCGCCTTCCTTGATATGCCCGCGATCGACCAGCGCGTGGATGCTGGTGCCATAGGTCATCAGCAGCGAGGCCCCTTCGGCGAAGTCATGCCCGTCGGGCAAATGATAGACATTATGCACCGAAACCGCGATCGCCTCGGCCATGCCGCCGTTACCGCAGCCCGCGATCACGCGGTCGCCGACCTTGAAGTCGGTCACGCCCTCGCCGACCTCGGCCACGAGTCCTGCGACCTCGCCGCCCGGCGCGAAGGGGCGTTCGGGCTTGAACTGATATTTGTCCTCGATGATCAGCACGTCGGGAAAGTTGACCGCGCAGGCCTTCACGTCGATCACGATCTGCCCGGCGCCGGCGGTCGGGCGCGGCAGTTCGCCGATGGCCAGCGTTTCGGGGCCGCCGGTGGCGGTCGACAAGAGAGCCTTCATCATCTTCTCCTCACAGGGGGTGTTACAGCGAAGGTTGCAGCCAGGGCCGGTCCTGCGCCAGTTTTTTCTCATAGTCGCCGATCGCGGCGTCGCTCTTTTCGGTGATCGAAATCTCGTCGAGCCCTTCGAGCAGGCACATCTTGCGGAACGGGTCGATCTCGAAGGCGAAGCGGTCCTGAAACATCGTCGTCACCGTCTGGTTTTCGAGGTCGACATGCACCGGATCGGTCAGCGCGACCTCCATCAGCCGGTCGATCGCCGCCTGCGGCAGCACCACCGGCAGGATCCCGTTCTTCACCGCATTGCCCGAGAAGATGTCCGAGTAAGACGGCGCGATCACGACGCGGATGCCTAGGTCGCCGAGTGCCCAGGCCGCATGCTCGCGGCTCGACCCGCAACCGAAATTGTCGCCCGCGATCAGGATCGGCGCGCCCTTATATTCGGCGCTGTCGAAAAGGTTGTCGGGGTCCTTGCGGATCGCCTCGAACGCGCCGCGGCCCATGCCCTCGCGCGTCGTGCCCTTCAGCCAGTGCGCGGGGATGATGACGTCGGTATCGACATTCTTCAGCCCGAACGGAATCGCGCGGCCATCGACCTCGTTCAGCGGGGTCATGCCATCAGTTCCCGCACATCGGTGAGCTTGCCGGTCACCGCCGCCGCCGCCGCCATCGCGGGGCTGACGAGGTGGGTGCGGCTGCCCGGACCCTGGCGGCCGACGAAATTGCGGTTGCTGGTACTGGCGCAGCGTTCGCCCGCGGGCACCTTGTCGGGGTTCATCGCGAGGCACGCCGAACAGCCGGGTTCGCGCCACTCGAGCCCCGCGTCGGTGAAGATGCGGTCGAGTCCCTCGGCCTCGGCCTGCGCCTTCACCAGCCCCGATCCGGGGACGACGATCGCCCATTTGACATTGTCGGCCTTTTTGCGGCCCTTGATGACCGCCGCGGCGGCGCGCATGTCCTCGATGCGGCTGTTGGTGCAGCTGCCGATGAAGATATTTTCCACCGGCACATCCTGCATCCGCGTGCCGGGTTCGAGGCCCATATAGGCGAGGGATTTGGCGGCGGCGGCCTGCTTCGACGGATCGGCGAAGCTCGCGGGGTCGGGGACGACCCCGGTGATCGGCACGACATCCTCGGGGCTGGTGCCCCAGGTCACGCTCGGCGCGATGTCGGCGGCGTCGATCACCACGACCTTGTCGTAGGTCGCTCCCGCATCGGTCGCGAGGCTCTTCCAATATTCGACCGCCGCGTCCCAGTCGGCGCCCTTCGGCGCATAGGGGCGGCCCTTCAGATAGTCGAAGGTCACCTCGTCGGGCGCGATGAGGCCCGCGCGCGCGCCGCCTTCGATCGCCATGTTGCTGACCGTCAGCCGGCCCTCGATGCTCAGCGCACGGATCGCGCTGCCGGTATATTCGATGACATGGCCGGTGCCGCCCGCGGCGCCGATGGTGCCGGTGATGTGGAGGATGATGTCCTTCGCGCTGATGCCCGGCCCGACCTCGCCCTCGACGCGCACTTCCATCGTTTTCGCCGGTTGCAGCAGCAGCGTCTGCGTCGCGAGCACATGCTCGACCTCGCTCGTCCCGATGCCGAATGCCAGCGCGCCGATGCCGCCGTGGCAGGCGGTGTGGCTGTCGCCGCAGACGATCGTCGTGCCGGGCAGCGAGAATCCCTGTTCGGGCCCTACGACATGGACGATGCCCTGCTCGGGTGCGGTCGCGTCGATATAGCGGATGCCATATTCGGGGGCGTTCTTTTCGAGCGCCGCGAGCTGCGCGGCGCTTTCGGCGTCGGCGATCGGCAGCTTGTTGCCCGCCGCATCGAGCCGTGCCGTCGTCGGCAGGTTGTGATCGGGTACCGCCAGCGTCAGGTCGGGGCGGCGCACCGTGCGCCCGCTCGCGCGAAGCCCGGCAAAGGCCTGCGGGCTGGTGACTTCATGGACGAGGTGACGGTCGATGAAGATCAGGGCGGTACCATCGGGGCGCTGTTCGACGACATGCGCGTCCCAGATTTTCTCATAGAGGGTGCGGGGCCGAGTCATGCGGTTCACTTAAGCCCCCCGGACAACAATGCAAGCGAGTGGCGATCCAAAACGCAATTTTCGGTCGTGCGCTCTGATTCTCCCTTCGTCACCCCGGACTTGATCCGGGGTCCCGCTTGTCCACGTCGCAAAGCGGGATGCCGGATCAAGTCCGGGGTGACGAGGAGATGATGGTGTGGCTGGCATAATCGGCCTATGATCGGGCCATGTCGCCGCTCGCCATCCTCATGCTCGTCCTCGCCACCGTCGTGGCGATGGAAGGCGTCGCCTGGGCCAGCCACAAATATATCATGCACGGTTTCGGCTGGGCCTGGCACCGCGACCATCATGAGCCGCACGACAAGCGGCTGGAAAAGAACGACCTGTTCGCGCTCTTCGGCGCCGCGCTGAGCATTTCGATGTTCGCGGCGGGCAGCCCGATGATCATGGGCGGCTCGGCATGGGAGCCGGGGACGTGGATCGGCCTCGGCGTGCTGTTCTATGGGATCATCTACACGCTGGTTCACGACGGCCTCGTCCACCAACGCTATTTCCGCTGGGTCCCGCGCCGCGGTTACGCCAAAAGGCTGGTGCAGGCGCACAAGCTCCACCACGCGACGATCGGCAAGGAAGGCGGCGTCAGCTTCGGCTTCGTCTTCGCGCGCGACCCTGCGAAGCTCAAGGCCGAACTGAAGGTGCAGCGCGAAGCCGGCATCGCGGTCGTCCGCGAGGCGCTGGCCGACTAGGCGGTGCGATAATCGGCGATGATCGACCCCGCCGCCGCCAGTTCGTCCTCATGGCTTTCCTCGCGCCAGCTTTCGGCGAGCGCCTGTTCTTCCCAGTCGCGCATCGCCGGATGCGCGAGGATATGGTCCACCCACGCCTGTCCGGCGCCGACGTCGAGGCCATAGGTGCGGATGCGGAAGGCGACCGGCGCGAAAAAGGCATCGACCGCCGAGAATGCCGCGCCGGCAAGCCATGGCCCGCCGAAGCGCGCGAGCCCCTGTTCGAACACTTCGCGGATGCGCGCGACATTGGCCCTCAGCGCTTCGGACATCGGCTTCGGGGTCACGCGCACCCCGACGTTCATCGTGCAATCGTTACGCAGCGCCGCAAAGCCGCTGTGCATTTCGGCCGCCGCGCACTGCGCCCAGGCGCGTGCATCGGGATCCGCCGGCCACACCGCGTCGTGCCGGTCGGCGAGATAGAGCGCGATGCCCAGCGAGTCGTAGATCGTCCGCCCCGCATGGAGCAGCGCCGGAACCTGTCCGGTCGGCGAAAAGCTGCGAAAGGCGTCGTAATTGACCGGCTGCGCGAAAGGCTCGATCCGGTCCTCGAAGACGATGCCGAGCCCCCGCATCAGCATCCACGGCCGCAGCGACCAGCTCGAATAGTTGCGGTTGGCGGTGATCAGGCAATAGTCGCTCATGTCGGGTTCCGTCGTTCAGTCGCCGGCGGCCGCGGTGCCCGCGGTCTGCCGTTCGGTCGGCGCGCGGCCGACCAGCCGGTTGCCCAGCTTATGCGCGAGCCGGTGGCTCGGGCGTTCGCACAGCAGGAAAAAGACATAGGTCATGACGCCGGTCACCACCAGATAGAGCAGCAGCGACACGACGCCATGGTCGCCGCCCTCGAACAGTCGCATCGCGACCGGATGGACAAGGTAGAGGCTGAAGGTGGCGCGGCCCATGCGGTCGAACGGGGCGGGACCCGACCGGTCGAGCATCCGCACCAGTTCGAAGCCGAGCCAGAAGGTCGCGAAGATCGCGAAGATGTTGAGGATGAAGGCCGAGGAGGTGAAGAGGCCGAAACCGAGCAACTGCGTCTTCGCGAGCTTGAAGACGACCGCCATCGCGAAGATGCCGACGCGCGTCACGTTGATCCACAGTGCCGAAAGCCGGCCGAAGCGATGCAGATTCTCCGCCAGCCAGCAACCCGCGAGCCAGCAGGGAAAGCCGACGAGGAAGGTGCCATAGCCGAGCGCGCGATAATTGCGGTTGTCGACGAAGACATCGGCGTAAAAATAATAGATCAGGATCGTGACGACGCACGAGATGGCGAGCGGGATATGCATCCGGCCGTTGAAGCGGACGAGCAACGGATAGAGGAAATAATAGATCAGCTCGCAGATCAGGCTCCACAGCACCGTCGCCTTCCAGCTCACCTCGGCGACCTTGCCGATATCGGGAAACACGAAGGCGATCATGAAGGCGATCGACGGCAGCACGATGCGGATCGACCGTTTGACGTAGAATTCGCCGGTGCTGAAGCTCTTCCCCTGGTGATAGGGGGCGTGGATGACGAAGCCCGAGATGATGAAGAACACGATGACCGCGGCGGGCCCGTTCCACAATATGTCCCATCCCGATGAAATCAGGCGATTATAACGCTCGGATTCAAAGATCTGGAAATTGGAATAATGGTGGCCGATCGCAACGACCGCGGCACAGATGAGGCGGATCGTGTCGAGACCATGGTAATAGTTGACGGCTTTGCGTTCATCGGCCTGCGACGCTGTCATCCCGCCCTAACTCCCGCCGCTTCTGCATGGCACAATGGACCGCGTTGCTAGCGAAGGAATCGCCGCAGCACCATCGAATTGCGAACAGCCGCGCTGCGCTTTTTCGGTCGTGCGGATTTGGGGTCCCACACGTCAGTTGGTGCAAAGATCGTCCGCGCGCCGGTGGCGGCGCTGTGCGACGATCGGCGACGTATAATGGGGATCATGGGCGAAGGGCAGCGGCGCCCCGTCGGCGAGCGCCGCCAGCACGCTGCCGAAATCGGTGCTCGCCCGCCAGCCCAGCCGCCGCTCGGCGCGCGACGGGTCGTAGACGCGGTCGATCCGCTCGGGCAGCACCCAGCCGCGCGCGGCATAAAGCGCTTCGGCTTGTGGATGGTGGCGCGCGATCACCGCGCGTGCATCGCGGGCGAGTTCCGCCGCTTCGTCGCGGGCGAAGGGCGGCGGCGCTGACAGGATGAAGGTGTCGCAGCCGATAGCGGGCGCACGTTCGAGCGCGACAAGATGCGCGGCGGCGGCATCCTCGACGGTCAGGCGGCGGTTGAGCAACTCGTTCGCCTTGAGGTTCAGGCCGCTTGGCACCGCGAGCGTGTCGTCGTCCTCGGGAAAGAAGCGCCCGGTGCGCAGGATCAGGGCCGCGATACCATGCTCGCGGTGGACCAGCCGGCATGCCTGTTCGGCGGCGAGCTTGGTGATGCCATAGATGTTGCGCGGCTCGAGCGGGCCGAAATCCTCGTCCATCCACCACGCGCCCGCCGCGCCGGCGCCGTCGCGCACATCGGCGCGCACCATCAGCGAAGTGGTCGACGTGAAGAGGAACCGGTCGTTGCCCGCCGCGACCGCGGCCTCGATCAGGTTCAGTGTGCCGCTGACGTTGACATCGACAAACGCCTGGCGCGGGTATCGCACGATATCGGGCTTGTGCAGCGCCCCGGCGTGAATGACCGCCTCGATGCCGTGGTCCGCGAAGATCCGGTCGACCAGCGCGCGGTCGGCGACGGTGCCGACGATCTGGGTGTCGTCGCCGGGGACGATGTCGAGGCCGACGACTTGATGCCCCGCGCCGCGCAGCATCGGCGCCAGATAGCGGCCAAGCCAGCCGGTCGATCCGGTGAGCAGGACGCGCATGTCAGGCGGCTTTGGCGCGCGCGTTGCGGCGTTGCGAATGATCGGTGGCGCGCGTGTCGGCGATCAGCGGCGAGGCACCGTCGCCGGTATCGGCGCTGATCGCGCGGTCGCGATAGGCGAAGCGGTCGGGGTCGGTGACGATCCGCCGCATCATCCGGTAAAGCCTCGCATAGGTGACCAGGCTGCCGCCGAGCGCGTGGACCAGGTGCGCGCCATAGCCGGTCCAGAAGGCAAAGACATTTTCGCGCGGCAGGCCGGGACGCCGCTGGGTCCGCCGCTTGATCCGCACATAACCCGATTCGAGCTTGGCGACGCCCTCCAGCCGCACCGCCTCGCGATAGGCGAGCAGGCGGTTGACCGTCGTCTTTTTCTTGTTCGAACCGAGCGCGGCCATGCGGCGCAATATGCGCTCCATATGATCCCAGCTGTAAAAGCTGCGGTGCGCGTCGCGATAGGCGCGCTCCCATTCCTCGTCGCTCATCGTCAGATGGTGGGTGACGCGGTGGTTGAGGTCATATTTGTTGAGATCGGGGTCCATCCACGCGCCGGTGTCGACCAGCCGGCGATGATCCTCGCTGCCCGGCAACGGGGTCAGGTAATTCAGATAGAGCGTGTCGACGGGAAGCTCTTCCTTGAGCATCTCGATATCGTGCATCACCGACGCATAGCTGTCGTTCGGGAAACCGATGATATAGCCGCAGGTGATCACCACCGGGTGGCGTTTCCACGCTAGGAACATCTCGCGATATTCCTCGACGCGGTTCTGGCGCTTCTTCGCGGCCTCCAGATTGTCGGGATTGATATTTTCCAGCCCGATGAAAATCTGGTCGGCGCCCGCGGCGACGCATTTGTCGATGAAGCCGTCGATCCGGTGCGCGAGGGTGTCGACCTGGATCGCCATGCGGACGCCCAGTCCTTCGTCCTGCAAGGCGATCAGCCGGTCGAGCAAAGGCTCCCAGTGACGATTGCGCGCGAAATTATCGTCGGTCAGAAAGAAGCGCGACACGCCCTGCGCGGCATTGGCGCGCACGATCGCCTCAAGGTCGTCGGGGGTGCGGAACCGGCTCTTGCGCCCCTGCACGTTGATGATCGTGCAGAAACTGCATTCGAACGGGCAGCCGCGGCCGAGGTCGAAGCTGGCGTAACGGTTGATGTTGCGGTCGACCTGCGCCTTGGGGAGGAGCGGCAGCGGCGCCCCCTCGAGATGCGGGGTCTTGCCGAGCCAGTTATAGACGGGCTTCATCGCACCGTTTGCGGCATCGACCAGCACCTCGTCGATCCGGCCCTCCTCGGCCTCGCCGGCGAAGAAGGAGACGCCGAGGTCCTGCGCCTCGACCAGTTCGGGCGGCATCGCCTTCAGCATCGACAGGCAGCCTGAGACATGGAAGCCGCCGATCGCGACCTGCACCCCGCCCGACCGGAAGTCGCGCGCGAGGTCGAGCGCGCGGGGGAACTGGTTCGACTGCACCCCGACCAGCCCGACAAACCCGCCCCCGGCGCGGCGGATCGAGCGGGCGATCTTCGCGGCGTCGACCTTGCTGTGGATCTCGTCGACCACCTCGATGCGCACCTCGCGGTCCGCGAGCACGCCGCGTGCCAGCGCATCCTCGATGATCCCGGTCAGGCAGGCGAGCGAGTTCGATGGGATGATCGACCGCCACCATTGCAGCGGATAGCCGTCGTCGTCGTAGCGCGTCGGCTTGACCAGCCAGATGTGAAAGGGGGGCCGCCTGGCATCGGTGCCGACGGCGGTGTGGCGTTGCGCGGTCAAGGATGATTCGGCGCCCAAGACCATAGTCCTAGCGCGGTGCCAGAGGCGCCGCCAGCCCTCGATTGCCCTGCCGGTTCGGGACGATTATCCCTTTGTTTCCTCGGCAATCGGGCGCGCTTTGGCCGCGGCGCCGCCCTGTTGGGGCAGTTCGCTGAGGTCGAGCCAGTTGGCGCCCGCGCGCTTGTGATAGCTGTCGATCGCCGCGAAGGGGATGCGGAAGGGGAAACCGAAATCGCTGTTCCACAGCGCGACGACGCCCGTGCGCGTCGCCGGTTCGAAGATCATCGTCGCGCGATAACCCGAGACCGCCCCCGAATGGCCCTCGAGCCGGTGGCCCTCATAGGTGAAGTTCCGCCAGCCGAGGCCATAGGACGCCTCGTTCGTGGCCTGACGCAGGGCGCCGCCATAGAGCCGCGCGGTGCCGACGCGCGGGCGATGGGCGATCTGCAACGTCGCGGCCGGCAGCACCTCGGGGCGGGCGCCCATCATCGCCTGCATCCATGTGGCGAAATCGACGATATCGCTCTCGACCCCCGCGGCGGCGGGAACGCGCCAATAGGCCTCCTTGACCGGCCGGACATGGCCGTTGCCATGCGGCCTCGCCCAATCCTTCGCGCCGGTCAGCCGCGCCATCCCGTAACCCGCGCTGACCATGCCGAGGGGCAGGAAAAAGCGGTCCTCGACCGCCTTGCCGAACGGCTTGTCCGCAGCGCGCCCCAATATCTCGCTCGCGGTATCGAAGGCGATGTTCTGATAGGTGTGGCAGGTGCCGGGTTCGCATTGCAGCGGCGCGGTGGCAAGGCTGGCGCGCAGCAACGCCGGGTCCTGCCCTTCCTCCAGTTTCTCGTCATAGGCGTTTTTGGTGAGGCCGGTGCGCTGCGCCAGCACATCGGCGAGCGTGATCCGCGCTTCGGCGCCGCCGGGCAGGCGCAGCGATGCGTGCGAAGCGCCGACCGGACGGTCCAGATCGATCCGGCCGTCGCGGGCCATCGCGGCGGCCATCGCGCCCGTCGCGGTCTTGGAAACCGAGGCCCAGCGGAACAGGGTCTGCAGCGTGGCCGGCGTGCCGGTAGACCGGTCGGCGACGCCATAGGCGCGCACGAAGCTCAGCTTGCCGTCTTCGACCACCGCCACTGCCAGCCCGGCCATTTCGGGGCGCTGCGCCAGGTCGGTCAATTGCTTGTCGAGCGCGCGATAGTCGATCCGCCCGCGCCATTCCGCCGGCGTGTCGGGTAGGTTCTCGGGGGCTGCCATCGGGATCGGGATGCTGGCAAGCGTGTGGCTGCCACCAGAGGCACCAAGGCCAAACCAGCCCGCCGAGCCGAGCACGGCGAGGGCTATCAGAACAAGGAAAAAGCGCTTCATGGACTCGTGACTGAATGGCGACCTTATATTTGGCTGTCGTCTTAGCGGCGACTTCCCCCGCCGTCACCCCCGCAGCGGCTCACGGTGCCAGATGGCGCCAGGCCTTGAACGTCCCGACCGCGTAAACCGCGCCATAGACCAGCACGATCAGCGAAGACCAGATCGCGAAACTGTCGCTATGCTGCGGCCGCCACAGGTGGAGGGGCACAAAGACCAGCCCGCGCAGCAAGTAGACGCCGGTGATGACGATCAGCCCGGTCCGCAGCAGCGGCAGGCGCGGAAGCGACCCGGCGCCCGAAAAAGCATAGGCGGCCCAGACCATCAGCACGGCGGCAATCCCCAGCGTGATCAGCGTCGGCGTCCAGTCGCCGCGCGCGGCGGCGCGCGCCATGCCCTCGCCGGCGCCGAAAAACCGATACCAGTCGGGGCCGCCGAAGATGCAGGCGATGTGCAGCAGCGCGGCCAGAACCGACAGCCACCCGCCGACGATCAGCCAGGCGGAGCCGGGACCCGCCGCGACATCATGCAATATAATGCGCCGTCGTCTTTTCGGCGACGTCCTCGGCCGTCACCCCCGGCGCGAGTTCGATCAGCCGGAACGGGCTGTCATGGTCGTCGCGTTTGAACACCGCGAGGTCGGTGATGATCATGTCGACGACATTCTGTCCGGTCAGCGGCAGCGTGCAGGCCGGGATGAACTTGGGGCTGCCGTCCTTGGCGTTGTGTTCCATCACGACGATGATCTTCTTGACCCCGGCGACGAGGTCCATCGCGCCGCCCATGCCCTTGATCATCTTGCCCGGGATCATCCAGTTGGCGATGTCGCCATTTTCGGCGATTTCCATCGCGCCGAGCACGGTCAGGTCGATATGCCCGCCGCGGATCATCGCGAAACTGTCGGCCGAACTGAAATAGGCCGTTTGCGGCAGCTCGCTGATCGTCTGCTTGCCCGCGTTGATCAGGTCGGCGTCCTCGTCGCCTTCCAGCGGGAAGGGCCCGATGCCGAGCATGCCATTCTCCGACTGCAGCGTCACCGTCATCCCCGCGGGGATATGGTTCGCAACCAAAGTCGGGATGCCGATGCCGAGGTTGACGTAATAGCCGTCCTGCAGTTCCTTCGCGGCGCGCGCCGCCATATCATCACGCGTCCAGGCCATTATTTCGGCTCCCATTTTTTGTCGGAGGGGAAAGCGTCGTCCCAGCCCAGCTTTTCCCAGGGGCCATAGACGGGATTGGGGAAAAGGAACCAGCCCTTGTCCCATAATGCGGTGGCGCCCGCGCTGGTCGCGAGCGCCATGCGCTGCGCCGCGGGCAAATCCCTGACGTTGAACTGCTGGCTGAAATCGCCGAGCTGGTCGCCGCCAAGGATGATGACGCAATATTTCGATGCGATCGCCGCGCGGCGGCCGTCCTTGCTCGATCCGCCGGCGTCGTCGCCCATCAGGAACAAGGTCTCGCCATGCTTGAACTCGCCAAGCCCGGCGGCGCGCAGCGTATCCTCGCTACCCTTGGCATTGGCGGCGCTGCGGTTGGTGTTGGCGATCACGGTGATCCCCGCGGCGCGCAGGGCGTTCACCATCTCGATCGTGCCCGGCATCGCGACCGCCTTGCCCGCGCCGCTCTTTTCCCACTGGTCCCAGACCTTTGGGTCGAAGCTGGTGCCCGTCTCGGCGAAGTGGCGCATCGGACCCAGGTTCCAGATCAACGTTTCGTCAGCGTCGAACACCGCGGCAAAGGGTTTGTCGCCGCACGGCTCGAATGCCGGGGCATCGACGCCCGCGCCGGGCGCGAGCACGACGCTGTCCTTCGGCCGCTGCTTGATCCGTCCCACGCCATAGTCGGCGATCCGCGCATTGGTCGTACGCACCGCAACCGCCGCCTCGGGCGAGCCATAAAGATATTGCAGCGCGACCGGGGGCTTGGCCGCTTCGACCGGCGCGGCGGCGGCGGGCGGCGGAGGCGTTGTTGCGACCTCGGCCGGCGCACTCGCACAGCCCGCGAGCAACAGTGCGCCGGTCAGGGCGACGGCGCGCATCACGCCGCGCCGACGTTTTCTTGGCGCGGGCGCACGGTGCGGAACTCGATCTTCTTGTCATAGGGCGCGCCGACGATCATCCGCTTCACATAGATGCCCGGCAGGTGGATGGCGTCGGGGTCGAGGCTGCCGGTCGGCACGATCTCTTCGACCTCGGCGACGCAGATTTTCGCCGCGGTCGCCATTGGCTGGTTGAAGTTGCGCGCGGTCTTGCGGAAGATGAGGTTGCCGCTCTCGTCGGCCTTCCATCCCTTGATGATCGCGAGGTCGGCAAAGATACCGCGTTCGAGGATATAGTCCTGACCGTCGAAATTCTTCACTTCCTTGCCCTCGGCGACGAGCGTGCCGACGCCGGTCTTGGTGTAGAAGCCGGGGATGCCCGCGCCGCCCGCGCGGCAGCGTTCGGCGAGCGTGCCCTGCGGACAGAATTCGACTTCGAGTTCGCCGGCCAGATATTGCCGCTCGAACTCCTTGTTCTCGCCGACATAGCTGCTGATCATCTTCCGGACCTGCCTGGTGCGCAGCAGCTTGCCGAGCCCTTCGCCGTCGATGCCGGCGTTGTTGCTGGCGATCGTCAGGTCTTTGGTGCCCGCGTCGCGGATCGCGTCGATCAGCCGTTCGGGAATGCCGCAAAGGCCGAAGCCGCCCGCACAAATCTGCATGCCGTCGAAGAGCAGTCCTTCGAGTGCGGCGGCGGCGTCGGAATAGCGCTTGTTCCCCATGAAACAGCCTCCTTGATGGGTGATCGGCGCCGACATTGGCGCATTTGATCCATCAATTCTAATTATTCTAATTTTCCGCTATGCATAAATGATGTCTATCAGTCGCATCTCGCTCTACCATCTCGAAACCCTACTGTGGATCGACCGGCTGGGAACCTTTTCGGCGGCGGCCGAGCGCCTGAACACGACCCAGCCGGCGGTGTCGGCGCGCATGCGCGAGCTGGAGCAGCGGATGGGGGCCACCCTGTTCCGGCGCGACGGGCGCGGCATGTCGCTGACCGCGGCGGGGCGCAAGCTGGTGCGCGATTGCGATCCGCTCCTGCGCGACATGCAGCGCGCGTTGCTCGGCTCGGGCGGTTTTGCCGAGGCGAGCGGGGTGGTGCGGATCGGCGCGGGCGAGATCGCGGCGGCAAGCTGCCTGCCGCCCTTCGTCGCGGCGCTCAAGGACCAGATGCCGGGGGTCGGGCTGGAGATCGAGATCGACCTCACCGCGAACCTGATCCAGCAATTGCTCACCGGGCGCACCGACATCGCCTTCGCCGCCGGGCCGGTCGCGCATCCGGCGCTCAAGACGCGGCCGATCGGCGAGGTCGCGCTGGTCTGGCTGGCGAGTCCAGCGACCGCCGCGGCCTTTGCCGAAGGGCGTGAAGGCGCCTCGGTGCCCGTCTGGTCGCTTGCCAGCCATTCGCCGATCCACGGCCGGATGCGCGAGGCGATCCGGTCGTCGCGCATCGCGCAGAAATCGCTCAACCTCTGCAACAATGCGCGGATGATGATCGACATCGCGCGGGCGGGCGGCGGCGTCGGCATCTTTCCCGAACCGATGGTGCGCGGCGCGATGGCCGAGGGGGCGTTGGTCGAACTCGCGGGGCTGCCCGCGCTCGCGCCGGTCGAATTCCAGGTCGCGATGCGCGTCGCCGATACCGAGCCGGTGCTGACGCGCATTTTCGACGAAGCGGCGCAATTGCGCATCGCCGGCGCAAATTTGACCCCGGTCAATGATGGGGCATCCGGCTGACGCCAAGAGGGACCCCATCAGCACAGGAGGTCCCGATGCGTTCGATTCTCGTCCACGCCGATCATGATAGCGCGAATGAAGGGCGGTTGCAGACCGCGCTCGCTATCGCGCGGCGACAGCGCGCGCATGTCACGCTGATGATCGCGACGCCGTTCCAGCAATTCATCGCGGTCGATCCGTTCGGCGGTACCTATCTCGCCACCGAGGCGATGGCGAAGGCGCAGATCGACGATGCCGCGCTCGACGCGGCGCTGTCGGCGCGGCTCGCGAAGGAGGATGTGCCGTGGGACATCGCCGCCGCCGACGGCGATATCGCGGCGTCGCTCGCGGCGGCGGCGACCTTCGCCGACCTCGCGATCGTCAGCCTGCCGGGCGCCGGGCACGATCGCTGGAAGGAACCCGGCCTGCTCCCCGGCGACCTTGCGCTGGCGATCAGCGCGCCGGTGCTGGCGCTGCCGCGCGACGCGGCGACGCTCGATCTCGATGCGCCCGCGATGGTCGCCTGGAACGGCAGTCCCGAGGCCGCGCACGCGCTGCGCGCCGCGCTCCCGCTGCTTGCCGGACGGCGGGTCGAACTGGTTGGCGTCGGCGAAGATGACGGACGGCTGCCCGCGACCGATGCGCTCGCCTATCTCTCGCGCCACGACATCCATGCCGAGGCGCGGGTCATCCCGCGCGGGACGCTGTCGGTCGAAGAGACGCTCGAGGGCGCCGCGCTCGACATGGGGGCGGGGCTGATCGTCATGGGCGCCTTCGGCCGCAGCCGGCTGCGCGAGACGCTGTTCGGCGGGGTGACGCGCTATCTGGTGACGAGCGGGCGCATCGCGCTGCTGCTCGCCCACTGACGCGTCAGGGCAGCGCGATCCCCAGCACCGCCGACAGGTCGGCGAGCGCCTGTTCGCCGCTCGTCACCTTGATCGCGTGCATGCCCAAGCCGGCGGCGGGTTTGCAGTTGATGCCGAGGTCGTCGAGATAGACGCACTCGGCCGGCGCGACGCCCAGCGTTTCGCACATCATCAGATAGATGGCGGGGTCGGGTTTGCGCACGCCGGCCTTGCTCGATTCGATGACATGCTCGAAGCGCGCCATGATGCGCGCGACTTCCTGCGCGGCTTGCTCGCTGCGCGTCATGCCGGCGCCCTTGATCCCCATCTTGCCGCCGGGGACATTGTTGGTGATGCACCCGATGCGAAAGCCCTTCGCCTTCAGCGTGTCGAGCGCCGTCACCATGTCGGGCCTTACCGCCCCCGCGATCACCGCCAGCACCGCGCTGCCTTCCAATTCATGCCCGAGAGCGCGGGCCTCGTCCGCGAACAGCGTGTCGAAGGTCGCGGCGTCGATTTCGGCGCGCTCGAACTTCGCCCAGGCATTGTCGTCGGGGTTGGCGGCATTGACCCGCCGCACGAAATCGTGCGGCAGCCCGCGCTCGGCCTCGAGCCGGTTGAAAGCTTCAAAGGGGGACGCGGTGATGACGCCGCCGAAGTCGAAGATGACGGTGGTGATGGACATGGCGCGGCTAGAGCGAAATTTGCCCGCCGCGTCAAACCGCCATTCGCCGATCTTCCCCCTCAGTCGCGCCGCCAGTCGCGCCGCGTCATCCCGACGAAACGCTCGCCGAGCCCGCGGGCGTTGCGTGTCAATATGTCGCGCAGCGTGCGGGTCGCCTCGATCGCTTCGAGGCCCTTGGCGGTAAAGGCCAGTTCGCGGTTCGCCGGATCGCCATAGACATGGCGGCTGAGCAGCGGGTTGGTCAGGGCCTGCGAAAAGGCGTCCATCGCCACCATCGCCAGGATCAGGTCGGGCAGCGGGCCGTTGTGACCCACCGGCTCGGCGAACAGGCCGACATAGAATTCGACATTGTCGGGCGTGCCGTAAAGCGCCTCCAGCTCGCTCGCGAGGGCCTTGCGGCGGGCATCCTCGGCGGCATTCTTGCTCTTGCCGACGATGTTGCGAAAGCTTTCGGCCCGGTCGAGCCCCATGGCGGCGCGATAGGCATTATAGCCGTCGATATGGTTTACGCGTGCCTGTTCGACCGCCTTGGTCTCGGCCCGGATCAGGAAGCTCGCCGAATTGTGGAGACCAATCTGCATCGCGTTGTTTGCCGAAATCTCGGCGAACGAGGTTGCCAGCCCGTCGCGCAGCACCAGCCGGTTGTCGAGCAACAGTCCGGCACCCGGCAGCGTCGCGCCGCCCCAGGCGAGGGTTTCGGGCACCAGCGAATGCCAGCGATAGAGCAGGCTGAACTCGGCGGTCATCCAATTGGGGCGATTCCAGTCGGCTTCCCACGCGACCTCCGGATCGGCGCGAAAGCGGAAGGCCGATGTGTTGATGTGGTTGATATATTCCTCGACCACGATCTTGATGAACATGAAGATCAGGATGTTGCGCGCGATCTGGAACACGCGCTCGTCGTCCCAGCCGGGGTTCTGTGCGTCGAGCATCGCCGCCAGCCGGTTATGTTCGCGCAGGAACAGGGTGTTGACCATCGTCACCTGCGGCGAGGCATTGGCGCGGTCGCCGCCCACCGCGAACAGCGATTTTTTCCCTTCGGGCGTGGCATGATCGAGTCCGAGCGGCGGGTCGAGAATCTGGCTGCCGTCGTCGGCCAGGAAATGCGGGTCGATGCTGCCGTCGTCGCGATAGAGGAAGGGCGGCCACTCCTCGCCGCCGACCGTCTGGGTCTTGAGCCGGCCCTTGTGCCCCGCGGTTTCGCTGCGCAGCCGCAACACATCGGTCTGGCGCCGGGTGCGGCCATAGAGCGCGCTCAGGTCGATCTCGTGATTGCTCGTCGTGCGCCGCCGGTTGGTCAGCGCGTCGTCGTTCGACAACTGGGTGCGGATAAAGCCGTCGGTCAGATATTGGGCAAAGGCCGGAAACAGGCAGGTCGATTTGGCGCAGGGGCGCTGCCCGCCCGGACCGGGAGCGAACAGCGCCGCGACGCTGTTTTCGGGCGGTCGCCGGCTGCGCATCGCTTCGGCATCGGGATAACGGTTCGCCGACAGCAGCCGCGCATTGTAACTGCGGTCGGTCAGCCCGTCCCAGCAGATATAATCATAGCGCGTGCTCCACGGATGCGGGCGGTTGCGCGCGCCGTCGACCAGCTTGTCGATCAGGAATTCATTGACTCCGCTACGGCCGGCGACCGCAGTGATCGCCTTCAGCGCCAGATCTTCGAGAAAACTACCCATGTCGCCCTCCATCCCCCATGATCGGGATTGTTCGGACTTGGCGAGCGACGATTTTCGAAAGACGCCCGTTGCAGCGACCGGCGTTTCTGTTCTGGCCCCGCGACGGCGGGGGCCTTTTCATACACGAAAAGTGGCGGCTCCGCACCGCCAATCGACGGGCGGAGCCGGGGATCGGATCAGGCGGGCAAGACCAGGATGCCCGCCTTCGGGTCGGCGTCGCCCGACAGCATTTCGCGATAGGCGGCAAGCGCCGCTTCGCCGCCGTGGCGCTTGTCGATCGTCGCGAGTCGCGGCGCGACGTCCATGAACGCCAGCCAGGCTTCGGCGATCTTCCGCCCGAACGCCGGACCGCCCCAGTCGGCGATGCGTTTCTGGCTGCGGCCGGGGGCGAAGAATCCCTGGCGCTCGGGGCCGGGCAGCCCCTCGACATCGGCCTGCGCATCCCAATGCGACTTGCCGACGATGATCGACGCCTGCAGCTGGCCGCCGAAATGGCTGTGCACGACGCGCGTCACCGCGCCATTGCCCGCCATGTCGACGAGCGCGGCGGGTGTCGCGGCGTTGAGCGTCATGATCTGGTCATAGCTGATCACGCGGTCGTAGATGCCCTGCGCGGCGAGCGCGTCGACATTGGCGGCGCTGGTCAGCCCGATCGTTTCGGGGCGGTGCCCGCCGCGCTGCGCGAGCGAAAAGCCGAGGCCGATCGCGGTCTTGCTCGACGCGCTCGCGATCAGGATCTGCTGGACGCCATAGTCGCCCTCATCCTCGAACTGGTCGGCGATCAGCCAGCCGGTCAGGAACAGCGGGCGGAACACCGGCCAATAATCATGGTCGGCGGCGCGATAGTCGGGCAGCGCGCCGATCCGCTGATACTGGTTATAGATCGGGGGCAGGGTGGTGCGGCGCGGCGTCACATCGGTGAAGCCGCCGGCGCCGGCGTTGCCGACATTGAGCACGGCATGGCTCGCCATCGGATAATAGCCATAGAAAGTCTCGCCGACCGTCACGCCGTCGGCGTCGCTCTCCGTGACGGTCGCGAATCCCCACACCGGGAGACGGCCCGGCGTGTCTTGCTCGGCAAAGAAATCCCAATAGCCCTGGTCGTTGCCGAACAGTCCGGCGGGCTTGCCGAACACCGCATAGGTGATGTTGTTCGCGGTCATCGCATAGCTGTCGACGCGCACGCGGACCTGTCCCGGCGCCAGCGGCGCGGCGGGATCGGCCACAAGCGCGGCACGCGCAATATCATCGCGATCGATGTCGATCGCCCATCCGGTTTCATTCATGTGCGGACCCCTCCGGCTGCTTGCCCGCGAACGCGGGATGGTCGATAGTCATACAGATGGCAGCGCCCCTGACAATCGCGGTGAAACGCATTTACGAACCGGCCGGGTCGGACGACGGCACCCGCTTCCTCGTCGACCGGCTGTGGCCGCGCGGGGTGTCGAAGGAGAAGGCCGCGCTCGCCGCCTGGCTGAAGCCGCTGTCGCCCAGCGACGATCTGCGTGAACGCTTTCATCATGCGACAGCCGATTCGGATGAGGCGTGGGACGCATTCCGCCATGGCTATTTTGCCGAGCTCGACGGCGGCGGAGACGAGGTGAAAGCGGCGCTGTTCACCCTCGATGCCGCCGCGAAGGCGGGTCCCGTGACATTGCTTTACGCCGCGAAGAGCGAAGAGCGGAACAATGCGGTGGCGCTGCGCGAGTGGCTGCTCGCGCGCTAACCCGCCACCGCGCCGAACAGCGACCCGATCGCGATCGTCGCCGCCATCGCCATCGCGCCCCAGAAGGTGACGCGGACCACCGGGCGCAGCATCGGCGCATTGCCCGCCCGGGCGCCCAATGCGCCGAGCAGCGCGAGGAAGAGCAGCGACGCCGCCGAGACGGTCCACGGCAGCGATGCGCCGCGGTCGAAAAATACGGTCGCCAGCGGCAGCGCGGCGCCGACGGTAAAGCTCGCGGCGGAGGCGGCCGCCGCCTGGATCGGCCGCGCCGCCATCTCGCGCGACATGCCGAGTTCGTCGCGCAGATGCGTGTCGAGCGCGTCGTGCGCGGTCAGTTGCGCCGCGACCTGTTGCGCGAGCGCGCGGTCGAGACCGCGCTGCTCGTAGATTTGCGTCAGCTCCTCCAGCTCGAACTCGGGATCGGCGGCAAGGTGCCGCTTTTCGAGCTCGACGTCGGCTTTCTCGGCGTCGCCCTGCGAACTCACCGACACATATTCGCCCGCCGCCATCGACATCGCGCCCGCGACGAGGCCCGCGGTGCCGGTGACGAGGATCGACGAGGCCGAGGCGCCCGCCGCCGCGACCCCGGCGATCAGGCTGGCGGTCGAGACGATGCCGTCATTGGCCCCCAGGATCGCGGCGCGCAGCCAGCCGATCCGCGTGACGGCGTGGGTTTCCTCGTGCATGCGTTTCCCGTTTCTGGTCCTAATATTGCAGCTGCAGTCCCGGCCGCGCCCAGCGGGTCTTCACCAGCCGTCCGCTGCCCGACAGCGTCAGATAGGCATCCTGCCGGTCGGGTCCGCCGAACGCAATATTGGTGGTGAAGATGTCGTCGGTCGCGACGAATTCGACCAGTTCGCCCGCTGGCGACACCACCGAAATCCCGCATTCGCCGATCGTCGCGACGCAGATGTTGCCCGACGCCTCCATCGCGAGGCTGTCGAAGAATTTATAGCCGGCGGGGCGATAGAGCGGGATGCCGGGGCCGCCCGGTCCGGCGTCGGCGGCGACCTTGCCCGGCGCGACGATGTTGAACTTCATCAGGCGGCAGGTGTAGGTCTCGGCGGCATAGAGTATGCTGCCGTCGGGCGACAGGCCGACGCCATTGGGGTTGTTCGACGGAAAGATGACCTCTTCGATAAAGCTGCCGTCGGCCTTGGCGTAAAAGATGCCGACGATGTCGTGGCTCCGCTTGCTGTAATCGATCTTGCCATGGTCTGTGAACCAGAAGCCGCCATGCGCATCGAACATGATGTCGTTGGGGCCGCGCAAAACGACCCCGTTGTCGCCCGACTTGTACAATATCTCGACCGCGCCGGTGTCGATGTCGATGCGTTCGATCCGGCCGCCCGAATAGTCGCTCGCGATGCCGTGCGGCGCCAGATAGCCGTTCGATTCGACATAGTTGAAGCCGCCGTTGTTGCAGCAATATAGCTTGCCGTCGGGACCGATCGCGAGGCCGTTGGGACCGCCGCCGGGGGTTGCGATCACTTCCTTCCTGTCGCCGGGCCAGCAGCGCGTGATGCATCCGCGCTCGATCTCGACGACGATGACGCTGCCGTCGTCCATCACGACCGGCGCCTCGGGAAAGCGCAATCCGCTCGCGATCAATTCAAACTCGGCCATCCTCGTCTCCCTTGCGTGTGCTTTGCTGCTGTGCTTTGCGCGCATCATGCCCGTTCGTTCGCTCTTCGCCAGTATTTTCTACGAAGCCGACATCGGTTCGGCGGACCTGCTCGAAGAGCTGGAGGAAAGCAGCCGGCTGTTCGCCGAAGAGGATGGCGCGGGCCGGCGCTGGAGCCGCGACCATGGCTATAAGGGCTACACCAGCTACGCGAGCCTCGGCGACCTGCCCGAGCGCGATCCGGCCTTTTATGACCTGAAAAAGCTGCTCGACAAGGAGGTCAAAGCCTTCGCCAAAGCGGCGCATTTCGACCTCGCCAAGCCACTCAAACTCGACAGCCTGTGGGTCAATATCCTGAAACCCGGCGGCACCCACAGCGGCCATATCCATCCGCACAGCATCGTGTCGGGGACCTTCTATGTCGCGGTCCCGCCGGGATCAGGCGCGCTCAAGCTCGAGGATCCGCGCCTCGCGATGCTGATGGCGGCGCCCGGCCGCACCGACGATGCGCCCGAACATCTGCTGCCCTTCGTCTATGCCGAGCCCGCTGCCGGGCGCGTCTTCCTTTGGGAAAGCTGGCTGCGCCACGAGGTCATGCCGCACACGGGCAAGGGCGAACGCATCAGCATCAGCTTTAACTATCGCTGAGGGCGACTATATCACCCTTGTCATTGCGAGGAGCGAAGCGACGCGGCAATCCAGAGTCGCGTAAACCGCCTTGGATTGCTTCGCTTCGCTCGCAATGACGAAGTTTTTGATCGAGGACCCCCCATGACCGACACCGCCACCTACGACGCCGACCTTCAGCTTTTCATCGCCGGCGCCTGGCGAAGCGGCGAGGGGCGCGAGGCGCGGCCGGTCTATAACCCCGCGACCGCGGGCACGATCGCCGAGCTGCCGGTGGCGACCGCCGCCGACCTTGACGAGGCGCTCGCCGCCGCCGACCGCGGTTGGCCGAGCTGGCGCGCCAAGACCCCCGACGAGCGTGCCGCGCTGATGCACAAGGCGGCCGGGATCATCCGCGAACGCGTCGACCATATCGCCACGCTGCTGACGCTCGAACAGGGCAAGCCGATCGCCGAGGCGCGCGGCGAAGTGCTGTCGGCGGCGGGGTTGCTCGCCTATTTCGCCGAACAGGGCAAGCGCATCGAGGGTCGCGTGCTGCAGCGTCCGGCCGGACAGCGCGCAATGGTCACCAGGCATCCGATCGGCCCCGTCGCGGGTTTCAGCCCGTGGAACTTCCCGGTCAATCTGATGGTCAAGAAGATCGCCCCCGCGCTCGCCGCGGGCTGCGTCGTGATCGCCAAGGCGCCGGAGGAAACCCCGGGCTGCACCAGCGCGATCATGCGCTGCCTGATCGACGCCGGCATCCCCGGCGATGCCGTCCAGCTCGTTTATGGCGATCCCGACATGATCAGCCGCCACCTGCTGGCCAGCCCGGTGATCCGCAAGGTCAGCTTCACCGGTTCGACCGCGGTCGGCAAGCATCTGATGAAGCTCGCCGCGGATAATGTTCAGCGCATTACGATGGAACTCGGCGGTCACGCGCCGGTGCTGATCTTCGACGATTGCGATCTCGAGGCGACGCTCGACAAGGTCGTGTGGCAGAAATTCCGCAACGCCGGACAGGTCTGCATCTCGCCGACGCGCTTCTATGTCCAGCAGGGCATTTACGACGCGTTCGTCAAGGGTTTCGCCGAGCGCACCGCGAAGGTGAAGATCGGCAGCGGTCTCGACGCCGATACCCAGATGGGCCCGCTCGCCAATGCGCGCCGCGTGCCCGCGCTCGAGGCTCTGGTCGCCGACGCCAAGGCGAAGGGCGCGCGCGTCATCGCCGGCGGCGAGGCGACCGGCAACGGCTATTTCTTCCAGCCGACCGCGATCGCCGACGTCCCGGTCGAGGCCGATGCAATGAACATCGAACCTTTTGGCCCGATGGCATTGATCCGCCCGTTCGGAACCGAGGACGAGGCGCTGGAGCAGGCGAACCGGTTGCCCTTCGGCCTTGCCGCCTTCGCCTTCACCGAAAATGGCCGCCGCATCAACCGCATCGTCGACAGCATCGAAAGCGGCATGGTCGGGGTCAACAGCTTCGTCATCTCGACCCTCGACATGCCGTTCGGCGGCATCAAGCAATCGGGCTTCGGCAGCGAGAGCGGCCCCGAAGGGCTCGAGGGCTATCTGGTCACCAAGGCGGTGCATATTTATTGAGGTAAATCCTCCCTGTCGCGAAGCGATGGGGAGGGGGACCGCCGCGAAGCGGTGGTGGAGGGGCCGCGACGTTGCGTTATCGCCCCTCCGTCAGCGCTCCGCGCTGCCACCTCCCCATCGCTTCGCGACAGGGAGGAATATCCAGTTCAATCCCGCTCCAGTGCGACAAAATCGCGTGCCATCGGCGCCAGATGCGCGCCGCCGTCGACGAAGATCGTCTGCCCCGTCACCGCCTCGGCGCGCGCAAGATACATCACTGCATCGGCAATCTGCCCCGGCGTCGGCAGCGCGCCGAGCGGCATGCGTTTGCCGAGCCGCTCGACCTGCGGCGCCGAATAATCGCCGGTCGCCATCGTCAGCCCCGGCGCCACCGCGTTGACGCGTGCGCGGCCGCCGAACGCGACCGCCAGCGTCGCCGTCGCCTGCCACAAGGCCGATTTCGACAGGCTGTACGCGATCTGGTCGGGCACCGGGTGGACGACGCGCTGGTCGACGATGTTGACGATCGCGGGGCGCCGCCCTTCGCTCGCGGCGACGAGCGCCTTGGCGAGCATCACCGGCGCGGACAGATTGACCTGCATCATCGCGGCGAGCGCCGCCGCCGACAGGTCGGTCCATTCGCCCTCGGCGAAATGCGCCGCATTGTTGACCAGCAGGTCGGGCGCGCGGCCGAATTTCTCGATCACCGCCGGCACCAGCGCATCGACCGCAGCCGGATCGGACAGGTCGGCGGCGAAGCGGTGGCTCACCGCTCCCGTCTCGGCCAGCGCCTCGGCCAGCACCGGGTCGGCCTCCGCAGCGGTGCGCTTGTGCAGCGCCAGCGCATAGCCTTCACGCGCCAGCCGCGCCGAAATCGCGGCGCCGACGCGGTGGATGCCACCCGTCACCAGCGCCAGCTTTTGCGTCATTTGCCCAAACCCGGGCGGGTTCGCCGCATCGTGATACCGATCTGTTCGCCTTCCTCGGCGATCGCCAGCTTGACGATCTTGACCTCGACCGCCTCGACCTTGTCGTCCTGCAGGAACAGGGTGTCGATGATATGGTCGGCGACGCTTTCGATCAGCACGAAATGCACATCCTTGGGCAGCCCCTCGGTCGCCGCGAATTTCAGGTGCATATAGTTCTTCGACCGGCTGAGCGGCGTCGTCGGATCATAATGATCGGCCATCGCCAGCTTGGCGCGCACCGAAATACGCAGCGGCTGCGGCAAATGGGTTTCTTCGGAATAAATGCCGGTCAGCACCTGGACGGTCAGCCCGTCCACCTCCAGCCACAATGTATCGGTCACAAGAAATTCCTGTTCGGCCGGGGCGACATTCGGCTTTCCATCGCCGACCCCGGACCCTAAAGCGCCGCCGCATTAGCGAAAGGGCGCACGTTGGTCGAGTTACTTCCATTGTCGGATATTGCACCGTCGGCGGTCGAGGATATCCTCGACGCCGCATTCGGGGCGGACCGCTTTGGACGAACCGCCTATCGCATCCGTCAGGGCATGGATGCGGTGCCGGCTTTGAGCTTCGCGGCGGTCGAGGATGGCGCGCTGGTCGGCACGATCCAGTGCTGGCCCGTCGCGCATGTCGACGCCGTTGGCGCCGCGACCCCGCTCGTCATGGTCGGCCCCGTCGCGGTGCGCCCCGACCTCCAGCGCACCGGCCATGGCCGCACGCTGATGGCCTATATGCTGGAGGCCGCGGAGACCGAGGCCGACAGCGGACTGATGATGATCGGCGACCCCGAATATTATGGCCGCTTCTTCGGCTTCACCGCCGATGCGACCGGGGCGTGGGATTTGCCCGGCCCCTATGAAAAGCGTCGTCTGCTCGCGCGCGCGGTGAACGGGCACGGCCTGCCGACCGGCGCGGGGATGATCGGCCCGCGCTAGGCGCAAAAAACGCTGTCCTACATTATCCCGCTCGCTTAGCGTTTTTTTCGATGATTCCCTGCCTCCCCTCCCGACAGCGATTTGCGAATGAAGTTGCGCAGTTTTCCGCCATTTCTCTGAATCGGCTTCGCGCGGCTCGCCGGCGAAAGCCTGGGTCCATGGCGGTGAAACGCGGTCGGCCCCTGACGTCTTTTGCGGGAGATCGCCCCGGAACGCGTATCGTGAATGAAGTTGCGCAGTTTTCCGGGGTTTTCGTGCCGGTGCTCCTGTCGGCCCTTCGCTATCCCGAACGCGCATCGCGAATGAAGTTGCGCGGTTTTTCGCCGATTTTTCCCGCGAAGGTCGGGGCGCCATGGTAACCCCCGCGCCATCGCTCCCCAGGGATTTCGCGCAGCTGTCGCTGACCGAGGCGGCCGAACTGCTCGCGGCGCGCAAATTGCCGCCGGTCGAGCAATGGCACCCCGAGCGCACCGGCAACAGCGCGATGGAAATCCGCACCGACGGCAGCTGGTATCATGAGGGCGGACGCATCAACCGCCCCGCGATGATCAGACTTTTCTCGACGATCCTGCGCCGCGAACCCGACGGCAGCCACGTCCTCGTCACGCCCGCCGAAAAGCTCGCCATCGCGGTCGAGGACATGCCCTTTCGCGCGGTCGAGATGAAGAGCGAAGGCGCTGGCAAGGACCGCAAGCTGGTCTTCCGCCTCGACACCGACGACCTGGTGATGGCCGGTCCCGACCATCCCTTGAGCTTCGGCACCGACCCCGACAATCCCGACCCGCGCCTCCACGTTCGCGGCGCCCTCGGCAACGGCCTCGAAGCACGCGTCGACCGCGCGCTCTATTACGAGATCGCCGACCTCGCGCTCGCCGAGGGCGACGATCCACCCGCGATCTGGTCGAATGGCGCGCGCTTCGCGCTGGTGGCCGCCTGATGCTCTCCGACAAGCTGCGCGTCGCGCTCGACAATCTGCTCCCCGGCGAGGATGAGGACGAAACCTATCTCGGTACGCCGACGCTGCGCGATGCCGCTGTGCTCATTGCCTTCACCGACCGCCCCGAACCCGGCATCATCCTGACCCAGCGCCCGCAATGGCTGCGTAGCCACGCGGGGCAGGTCGCCTTTCCGGGCGGCAAGATCGATCCCGGCGACGTCGACGCGGTCGACGCTGCGCTGCGCGAGGCCGAGGAGGAAATCGGACTCAACCGACGCGACGTGACGATCGCTGGCACCTGCGACGCCTATCGGTCGGGCAGCGGCTATCATATCACCCCTGTGCTCGGTGTGATCCCGCCGGACCTGCCGCTTGATCCCAATCCCGACGAGGTCGAGGACTGGTTCGAGGTGCCGATCGATATCCTGTTCGATCCCGGAAATTACGCGCTCCACCATGCGCATTGGCAGGGCCATGATCGGCATTATTATGACATGATGTGGCAGGGACGGCGGATTTGGGGCGTGACGGCGGGCATCATCATCAACCTCGCGCGGCGGATGCCGGCGGGCTGGCACCGATGACCGTGCTGCCCGACGCCGAATGGCGCCATGGCGAGGGGCTGCGGCGCATCGTGACCGCGCTGGTCGCGCGCGGCGGGGCGGTGAAGCTCGTCGGCGGCGCGGTGCGCGACACGCTGCTCGGCCTGCCCGTCGCCGACATCGACCTTGCGACCCCGCTGATGCCCGACCAGGTCATGCAGCGGCTCGAAAAGGCGGGGATCAAGGTCGTGCCTACTGGCATTGCGCACGGCACCGTCACCGCGATCGCCAGCCACGAACGGCACGAGATCACGACGCTGCGCCGCGACGTCGCGACCGACGGCCGCCGCGCGACGGTCGCCTTCGCCGACGACTGGCGGGACGATGCGGCGCGGCGCGATTTCACGATCAATGCGCTCTATGCCGACCCGCTGACCGGTGCGGTCGACGATTATTTCGGCGGTCTGGCCGACCTCGACGCGGGACGCATCCGCTTCATCGGCGACGCCGCCACGCGCATCGCCGAGGATCATTTGCGGATATTGCGCTTCTACCGCTTCGCGGCGCGCTTCGGACAGGGCGAACTCGACCCCGACAGCCATGCGGCGGTGATCGCCGCGCGCCAGTCGCTGAAAAGCCTGTCGCGCGAACGCGTCGCCGACGAACTCACCAAGATATTGGGCCTCCCCGATCCGCGCGCCATCGTCGGCCAGATGGCGGCCGACGGCATGTTCGGGGTGATCCTGCCCGAACTCGCTCCCGATTTCGCCGCGACGCTCGACCGCCTGCTCGCCAATGAAGCCACTGCCGGCGCGGCCCCTTCGGCATTCCGCCGCCTTTCCGCCTTGCTCCCGCCGGACGCACCGACCGCCGAGGATGTCGCGAGCCGACTCCGCCTCTCGTCGCGCCAGCGGAAACATCTCTCCGCGCTCGCCGCGCATCGCGCTGCCGCGCTGCCGCCCCCGCGCCAGCTTGCGCACAAGATCGGCATCGAAGCTGCGACCGACGCTTATCTGCTTGCCGCGGGATCCGACGAGGCGGCGGATGCCGCACAATCGCTGGCGGGCTGGACCGTTCCGACCCTCCCGCTCAAGGGCGGCGAGATCGTCGCGCGGGGTGTCACCGTCGGACCCGAAGTCGCGGCGCTGTTGAAAGCGGTCGAAGCGGCATGGGTCGCCGAGGATTTCCCCGATGCGGCGCGCGTCGCCGCGTTGCTCGATCAGAAGATCGGGCGCGTTAGCGACTGACGCCAATAATCGAAGGCGGTGTCGGCGACCATCGGGTGCGCGAACAGGAAGCCCTGCCCGAAATCGCAACCGAGCGCCGACAGCAGCCGCGCCTGGTCGGCGGTCTCGACTCCTTCGGCGGTCGTCTTCATGCCCAGCGCTTCGGCCAGGCTCTGGATCGTGCGGACGATGGCGACCTTGTCGCGGTCCTCGACCATATGCTCGACGAAGCTGCGGTCGATCTTGAGCACGTCGAGCGGCAATCGCTGGAGATAAGCGAGGTTCGAATATCCGGTGCCGAAATCGTCCATCGCGACGCGCGTCGACAGCGCCTTGAGTTCGCTCAGGACCGACAGCGCGAGGTCGGGATCGCCGATGATCGCGCTTTCGGTCAGCTCGATCATCAGCCGCTCGCCGCCGATCCCGTTGGACGCCAGGGCCTGGCGCACCGCCGCGGCGACATCGTCGCGCACCAGCTGGATCGCCGAGACATTGACGGAAAAATAGCAATCGACCGGCGCGCCGCCATTCTTGGCATCCCATTCGGCGATGGTGCTTGCCGCCTTGGCGATCGCCCATTGGCCGAGCGGGACGATCAGCCCCGAATCCTCGGCGATGGGGATGAATTCGGTCGGCGATATCGAACGGCTGCCGTCATTGTCCCAGCGCGCGAGCGCCTCGAACCCTGAAACCTTGCCCGTCGCCAGCTCGATCAGCGGCTGGAAGGCGAGGTGGAGCCGGTCCTCCTCGATCGCGCTGCGCAAGGCGGTTTCCAGGCCGAACCGATTGTCGGACAGCATCGCCGCCTCGGGCTCGTAAATCTCGATGCGGTCGGTCTGCTTGGCGCGCTTCAGGGCGATCTGGGCGTGGCGGATCTGGTCGGCGACATCGGTGTCCGCCGCGGGCTGAATCGTGCAGCCGAGCGCGCAGTCGACGCTGACCTTCAGCTCCCCGATGCGAAAGGGGTGGTCGAAACAGCCGCGAATGCGGCGCGCGATTTCGCGCACATCGGCGCGGCCGCCCGCGATGCGCGACGAGATGGCGAATTCGTCGCCGCCGGTGCGTGCCAATATGTCGCCGCTGCGCAGGCTCGACTTCAGCCGCCGTGCGACGGTGATGATCAGTTCGTCGCCCGCCAGCGGGCCGATATGCTCGTTGATGCGGCTGAACCGCGCCAGGTCGAGCAGCAGGATGGCATGGTCCGATTCGCCATCGGCGGCGATTCGCTGTTCGACCAGTTCCTCGAATCCGGCGCGATTGGGCAGGCCGGTCAGGCTGTCCGACACCAGTTCGCGGCGCAGATTGCGCTCGGTCATCATTTCCTGGGTGCGGTCGATCAGCGTCAGCAGGAACAGATTGTCGTCGCCGCATTCTTCGGACAGCGGTCCGATCGATCCACGCAGGTCGCGCGCCGCCGGGCCCTCGCCCAGCTGGCAGGAAAATTCCTGCGTATCATCAGGGGCCTGTTCGGCGCGTTCGATCGCGCGGCGCAACTCGATCGGCGCGTTCGCACCGGCGGGTGAGAGGGCGAGTCGGTCGAAGGCGGCGTTGCTCGCGTGCAGGCGAAAATTGCCGCGCGCGAGCGGCCGGATCAGCGCCGCCGGCACCGGTAATGCGTCGATCCAGCCGACGAACAGAAGGGGCCGGTCCTCGCCGGTTCGATCGATAGGCATAAAAGAGGGTTTTGTGCGACCTTTCCCCATTGCTCAAACACTATGGGGCGGGGGGTAAAGAAGCTATTTACGGCTACATCGAAAAGCGATCAGCCGAAACGATTGTTCCGTGGAAAGCCGGTGGGCGGCATGCGCCCCGCCGCGCCGCGCGCTACCCGCCACGGCGCCAGGTCGGTTTCGGTGCGCGTGCGCCCCGTATCGCCGCCCATCGCCCAGCTCAAACCGTCGGCAAAGGCAAAGGCGACCGCGTCGGACAGCCCGCCGTCGCGATAGCGTTGCAGCATCACCCCCTGGCCGCGCGCCATCACCGGCACTTCGGCGAGCGGGAAGACGACGAGCTTGCGGTTCTCGCCGACCACCGCGACGCTGTCGTCACCCGCGCCGATCGACCGCACAACGCCGAGCTGCGCCTTGGGTTTGAGGTTGACGACGTTTCGTCCCTTGCGCGTCTCGGCGATGATCTCGCCCATCTGCGCGACAAAACCGTGCCCGCTGGTCGAGGCGAGCAGCAGCCGGCCGTCGGCGCTCGCCGGGATCAGCGCGACGATGCGCGCGTCGGGGTCGATATCGACCATCAGCCGCAGCGGCTCGCCGAAGCCGCGGCCGCCGGGCAATTTGTCGGCGCCGATGGTATAGAAACGCCCGTCGCTCGCCGCGATCAGCAATTTGTCCGTGGTTTGCGCATGGACGGCAAAGGCGAGCTCGTCGCCTTCCTTGAACTTGAACTCGCCCCACTGGTCGGCCGCGACATGCGCGCGCTGGGCGCGGATCCAGCCGCGCTTCGACAGGATGACTGTCACCGGTTCCTTCTCGATCATCGCGTCGAGCGGGATATCGCGCGCCGGCGCCGCCTCGGCGATCGTCGTGCGCCGCGCGCCGAGCAGGGTGTCGAGGCCATAGACGGCGCGCAATTTCTCCAGGTCCTTGCGCAGCCGCGTCTTCTGCCGCGCCGGACTCTCGACCAGCTTCGTCAGCTCCTCGCGCTCGGCGGTCAAATCCGCCTGTTCGCGTTTCAGCTCCATTTCCTCAAGGCGGCGCAGCGAACGCAGCCGCATGTTGAGGATCGCCTCGGCCTGCCGGTCGGTCAGGATGAATTCGGCGATCATCACCGGCTTGGGCTCGTCCTCGGTGCGGATGATCTCGATGATCCGGTCGAGGTTCAAAAAGGCGATGATGTAGCCCGCGACCAGTTCGAGCCGGTCGTCGATCTTCGCGATGCGATGCTGCGCGCGGCGGACGAGCACGACGATCTGGTGCTGCAGCCATTCGGTGAGCAGTTGGTGCAGCCCCATCACCTTGGGCGTGCGGGTCGCGTCGAGCACGTTGAGGTTGAGCGCGAAGCGGCTTTCAAGATCGGTCAGCCGGTACAGGCTTTCCTTCAGCACGTCGGGGTCGACGTTGCGGCTCTTGGGGACGAGGACGATGCGCAGGTCCTCGGCGCTTTCGTCGCGCACATCCTCGAGGATCGGCAGCTTCTTGTCGGCGATGAGCTGCGCGATCTGCTCGATCAGCTTGCCCTTGGCGACGCCATAGGGGATTTCGCTGATGACGAGCTGCCAGGTGCCGCCCGCCTGTTTCTCGATCCCCGTATCTTCCCAGCCGCTCTCGGCCTTGCCGGTCGAAAAGCGGGCGCGGACGCGAAAACCGCCACGGCCGGTGGCATAGGCGTGGGCGATCGTTTCGGGGCTGTCGACGACGATGCCGCCGGTCGGGAAGTCGGGGCCCTTCACATGGTCGAGCAGTTCGGTCAGCTCGGCGCGCGGGTTCTCGATCAGCACCAGCGCCGCGTCGATCACCTCGGCTGCGTTGTGCGGCGGGATGTTCGTCGCCATGCCGACCGCGATCCCGCTCGCGCCATTGGCGAGCAGGTTCGGGAACAGCCCCGGCATGATCTCGGGCTCTTCGTCCTCGCCATTATAGGTCGGCTTGAAATCGACGGTGCCCTCGTCGAGGCCCTGCATCAGATCGACGGCAACGCGCGTCAGCCGCGCTTCGGTGTAACGATAGGCGGCGGCATTATCGCCGTCGATATTGCCGAAATTGCCCTGGCCGTCGACGAGCGGATAGCGCAGCGAGAAATCCTGCGCGAGGCGGACCATCGCGTCATAGACCGCGGTGTCGCCGTGCGGATGGAATTTGCCGATGACGTCGCCGACGACGCGCGCCGATTTCTTGTAGCCCTGCGACGGGTCGAGCCGCATCGCGCGCATCGCCCACAGCAGCCGGCGGTGGACGGGCTTCAGCCCGTCGCGCAGGTCGGGCAGCGAGCGCGCGGTGATCGTCGACAACGCATAGACGAGGTAGCGCTCCGACAGCGCGCTGTCGAAGGGCGTGTCGGTCATTCCGGGAACGGGTGCGTTGCTATCGGGATCGTCGGTCGAATTCGCCATGGTCGCGGCGCGATAGCAAGGCTGGCGCCACAAGGCAAAGGGGGTGTTGATGGCGGGCGGATGTTGGCGAAGGTGCCGCGTAGAAGAAGTTTATTGCAAATGACTCGCAATACCATATAGAGCCGGTGCATCGCCAGCGCCGGAGAGTTTATGTACGCCTTTGTCGACCGCCCCGTGGACAGCCTGTGCAACGGCGGCCGCTTCCTGTTGTGGGCGATGCGCGGCTGGGTCGGGGCGGCGGAGCGGGGCAAATGCCCGCCACGCGCACTGCACCGCGGTTTTTCGGGGATGAATGCCAGAATGGCGCTGCCCGATTTCCACGTCGCGATGGCTATGCTGGCGAGCGACGGACGCGCAGGCCTGACGCTCGCGCCGATGGCCTGCGGCCGGATTGCTGAGGATGAGGCCATTCTCATCGGGCTGTGGCGCGACGCCGCGCGTGGTGAAGCGGTGCGGCTGCGCGTCACTTTGACGTTGCTGGTCGCGCCCGATGTTGCCGCGCCGATCGCCAGGGCCATGACCAGCGCGGTCGCCGCGCTCGGTGCGGCGGGTTTCGACCTGTCGCCGCTTTCCGCCCCACCCCCCAAGACACATCAGGAATCCAAGTGATGAGCGACCGTATCGCCGCCGCGGCCAAGCTGGCCCCCTCCGCCTCGCTGACCGTCGAAGCGGTGCGCAGCGTCCGCCATTGGAACGACCACCTGTTCAGCTTCACGATCACCCGCCCGTCGAGCTTTCGTTTCCGTTCGGGCGAGTTCGTGATGATCGGCCTGCCGGGTGGCGAGGGGCGGCCGCTGCTGCGCGCTTACTCGATCGCCAGTCCCGCCTGGGCCGACGAACTGGAATTCCTGTCGATCAAGGTGCCGGACGGCCCGCTGACCTCGCGCCTCCAGTCGATCCGGCCCGGCGACCCCGTCTATCTCGGGCGCAAGCCGACGGGCACGCTGGTCGCCGACGCGCTGACCCCCGGTCGCCGCCTGTTCCTGCTCTCGACCGGCACCGGCCTCGCCCCCTTCCTCAGCCTCGCGCGCGATCCCGACATTTATGAGCGGTTCAACGAGATCGTGTTGGTCCATTGCGTGCGTCAGGTCGGCGACCTCGCGTTCCGCGACGACCTCGAAAGCCAGCTCGCCGGCGATCCGCTGGTGCAGGATCAGGCGTTGCTGCAATTCCATTATCTGCCGACGGTGACGCGCGAGCCGTTCCGTACCACGGGGCGCATCGACGCGCTGATCGACGATGGCGCGCTGTTCAGCCATCCGCTGACCGGACCGGCGGCGTTCGACCCGTCCAGCGACCGCATCATGATGTGCGGCAGCATGGCGATGATCCGCGACCTGCAGGCGCGCTTCGAAGCGCTGGGCTTCAGGGAAGGCTCGAACGCCGCGCCGGGCGATTTCGTGATCGAGCGCGCGTTCGTCGGTTAAAGCTCAGTCCGCATAGGCCTTCACCAGATCGACCATATAATCGCGCCCGACATAGAGCGATTTCACCTCGATCCGTTCGTTGAGGCCGTGGACGCCATTGCCGTCGGGATCGCCCCACATGCCGGGGATGCCATAGGTCGGGATGCCGACCGCGCCGAGGAAGGTCGCATCGGTATAGCCGTTCGCCATCGACGGGATCACCTTCAGCCCCGGCCAATATTTGGCGACCAGCCTTTCCATCGGGCCGATGACCTTCGGGTCGAGCGGCGGCGCGGGCGGTGCGGGGCGCTTGGGCGGCAACTGGGTTATGGCGACGCCGGGGTCGCCGATGACCTTCGCCAGTTCGTCCTTGATCGATTCGATGCTGTGCCCGGGAAAGATGCGGCAGTTGATGTTCGCGCCCGCGCGCTGCGGCAGTGCGTTGGGGGCGTGGCCGCCGTCGAGCAAGGTCGCGACGCAGGTGGTGCGCAGGTTGCTGTGCAGGAACGGGTCCTTGTTGACGATCGCCTCGGCCGCCGTGTCCGCCGGGTCTTTCGCCAGTGCCATCATCGCCCGGCCGATGTCGTCGCCGCGGACCGCGCCGGCTTCGGCAAAATAGCGCCGCGTCACGTCGGTCATCTCGACCGGAAAGTCATGCTCTTCAATCCTGGTCAGCGCGCGGGCGAGTTCGTAGATCGCATTGGCGGGCACCGGCGCCGAGCTGTGCCCGCCGGGATTGCGCGTTTCGAGGCGGAAGTTGGCAAAGGTCTTTTCGCCGACCTGCACCGACTGGCCGATCACCCGGCCCTTGCCGTCGCTGTCGCCGCCGCCGCCTTCGTTGAGCGCGAATTCGGCGTCGATCAGGTCGCGCTTGTTGGCGGCGAGCCACTCGACCCCGTTGAACGCACCATTGCTTTCCTCGCCGCAAGTCAGCGCCATCTTGATCGTGCGTTTGGGCTTATAGCCCGCCTGCTGGAAGCGGATCAGCATGTCGACCCACACCGCGGCCTGCGACTTCACGTCGAGCGTGCCGCGGCCATAGAAATAGCCATTTTCCTCGAACAGGGTGAAGGGGTCGCGCTCCCAATCCTCGCGCTTCGCCTCGACCACGTCGATATGCGCCATCACCAGGATCGGCTTCGCCGTCTTCGAGGTGCCCGGATAGACGGCGACGAGGCCGCCTTCCTTCGGATGTTCGGGGGTGGCGAAAAGGGTGAGCTGGTCGCCCGGAAAACCCGCCGCCTTCATCCTTGTCGCCATGCGCTCGGCGGCGAGGGTGCAACTGCCCGACGACAGCGTCGTGTTGGTTTCGATCAGCTCCTTGAAAATCTCGCGAAAGGCGATCTGGTCGGGACGCGGCGCCTGTTGTGCGGCGGCGGGCGTGGCGAAGGCCAGCGCGGACAGCAACGGCAGCCAGATTGTCTTCATGATGAAATCCCCTTTGCGATCGAAGGGAGCAGAAAGCGTCGGTGCTCGCAAGGCGGATTGACGGGCGGTTCGGGCCTTAAGGAGACAAAGGATACGGACGAACGCGTCCGAAATGTCTCCTTTGTCGCTTTAAGCGGAGGGTGGGTGCGGGAGGTTCGCGATAAGCTGCAAGGGGCAGGCGACGCCGTCATCCGGCAGGGTAGATCATAGCGCGGTTTTTTAGGAAAGCAGTTTTTCGCGGGTGGGTGAGAGGTCGGTTTCGGGCGCGAGGGGGCGTTCTTGATCCTCCCTGTGGCGCAGCCAAGGGGAGGTGGCAGCGCGAAGCGCCGACGGAGGGGCTATGGCGCGACGTTGCGGCCCCTCCACCACCGCCTGCGGCGGCGGTCCCCCTCCCCATGGCTTCGCCACAGGGAGGATTCCCATGTCCGCTTCCTACCCAAAGCTGGCGCCAGTCATCGCTTGCGTTCTCAGCACGTTCCTGTTGTTTTTCTTGCGTGGTTGTTGGCTTTCGCGCATCCCCGCCTTCAGGGAAGAGGAGCCTAAGTGACCGAAATCGACGATCATCCGCCCGGACTGGTGGCGCGCGCCGTGCGGCGTCTGTTGTTGCTGATGTACCGGATGCGCGGCTGGAAAGCGGTCGGCGAGGTGCCCGAACCGCGGCGTTTCATCCTGATCGCGGCGCCGCACACCAGCAACTGGGATTTCGTCAACTTCCTCGGCCTGACCGCCGACCTGAAGGTCCGCGCGCATTTCATGGGCAAATTGTCGCTGTTCAAATGGCCGCTCGCGGGCTTCATGAAACAGATGGGCGGCATCCCGGTCGATCGCCACAATGCCAGCAACGCGGTGCAGCAGATGGTCGACGAATTCGCGCGCCGCGCCGAGTTCATGCTGACGGTCGCGCCCGAGGGGACGCGCGGCAAAGCGAAGAAATGGCGCACCGGATTCTACCAGATCGCGATGGCGGCCAAGGTGCCGATGGTCGTCGGCATGATGGATTATGGCACCAAGACCGGTGGCCTCGGGCCGCTGATCTGGCCGACGGGCGACTTTCGCGCCGACATGATGAAGGTGCTGGAGGTCTATAAGAGCTGCATCCCGAAATTTCCGGAGCGTGCGGTGAAGTCGATCGACGATATCGTGGGGGTGGATTAGGATCGGACGCAACAGGGGCAGGAGACGGCGATGACGAGCGTGGGAATCGTGTTGGCGACCAATTTCTTCGGCCTGATCCTGGTCATCGGCGTGCTGTGGCTGATCGCGCTGTCGATCCGTGACGTGTCCTTCATCGATGCCTTCTGGGCCTTCGGCATGGTGCTGCTCGCGTGGGGCACCGCGATCCAGGTCGGTAACGAAGGGCTGCGCGCGCAATTGCTGCTCGGGTTGACGACGCTGTGGGGGCTGCGCCTCGCGATCCACCTGTTCATCCGCTGGCGGCGGAGCGGCGAAGACCCGCGTTACGAAAAGATCATCGCGGGGATCATGAAAAAGCGCCATTGGGGGTGGGAAACGACCGCGCTGGTCAGCGTCTTCCTGACCCAGGCGCCGCTGCTGTTCGTCACCAGCCTGCCGGCGCAGATCGGCGTTTTCGCAAGCGCGGCATCGCCGGCGTCCCAAATCGGGGTGATCGGCTGGATCGGGGTCGCGGCGGCGCTCACCGGCATCGCATTCGAGAGCGTCGGCGACTGGCAGCTCGACCGGTTTCGCGGCGACCCCGACAATCAGGGCAAGATCCTCGACACCGGGCTGTGGCGCTATACGCGACATCCCAATTATTTCGGCGATGCGCTGACCTGGTGGGGGATCTGGCTCGTCGCCGCCGACGCGGCGCTGTGGGTCGCGGCGGCGAGCGTGATCGGGCCGTTGTTCCTGAGCTTCACGCTGACCAAATGGTCGGGCAAGGCGCTGCTCGAACGCGGCATGAAGCACACGCGGCCAGGCTATGACGCCTATGTCGCGCGCACGTCGGGCTTCATCCCCTGGCCGCCGAAAAAACATGGGTCGTGAAAAAGCGTGGCGCTTGACCCCGGCCTCGATGCCGACGCGCCGGTTCCGGCGGACGTCAGTGCGCTCGGTGATGCGCCGCGCATCCGCGCGATCCTGACCGAAGCGGCGCGCGAAGGGCGCAGCGTCAGCTACTCCGAACTGCTCGGCGACCTTGGCTTTCGTTTCACCCGGCCCAAGATGCGCGCGGTATGCCGCACGCTCGAGGAGGTCGACCGGTTGTGCGCGGCGGACGGTCAGCCCGACATGGCGGTGCTGGTGGTGCGTGAAAGCGACCGTCTGCCGGGACAGGGCTGGTGGGTCGGCGGGACGGCGCTGCTGCTCGGTTATCACGGCCCGTGGGAGGGCGCGGCGGCGGCGCGCTTCATAAAGGAGCAGCAGCAGGCGGTGTTCGATTATTGGTCGGGGCGATAGGTGATCAGACAGCTCGCATATCTTGTGCAGTCGGTCCTGAGTTTCATCGTCTTCGCCGGGCTTAGGGAACTGCGTCTCGACCTTTGGGCGGTCATAGCGCTGATCGTCGCCCTGAATTTCCTCGTCATCCTGATCCACGAACTCGGCCATGCCTGGGCGGTGGTGCGCTGGGGTGCAACGCTGCGCGCTATCTGCGTCATGGGCATCCATTATGACGTGCCCAAGAGGCGGCTCTCGTTTCGCCGCTTACCGCACAAGGCGGAGGTGGGTGGTTACGTTTCTTATGCGCCGCATCCGGTCCAGCATTCCTCGAAGAGCGCCCTCGCGATCGCGCTGGCCGGGCCGGGCGCCAATTTGCTTCTGGCGTTGGTTGCGGGCGCGGCGCTGCTGTTTCTCCCCGACCCGACCGCTTGCATCGTCTCGCGCGATCCGATGATCGCGATCAGCGGGGGCTATGCCGGGCTGCCCGACGAGGACGCGATGCGGCGCGCGTTTGCCGAGGTCGCGCGGCAGGAAAAATGCGTGTGGATCGGCGCGCTGCTCCACCGTTCTGCCGAGGTTCTGGCGATCCTGTCGGCGGGAATCGGTCTGTCGAACCTTCTGCCTTTCAATGGCAGTGACGGCGAAATAGTCCTGTCGCACGCAAGGGTGCTGCGCCGGAAGCGGCGCTGATCGTGGCGACGTGTGTCGCGACTCAGCGCGCCTCAGAGCCGATCGATGCGCTCGATTGCACTGCGCAGCAGCGGCCGTAATTCGTTTGCAAAAGCCTTCGTATGTTCACGGTAGATGCGGAGGATGTCGTCGGTCGGCTCGTTCTTGCTGACGATCGCGGTTTCGCGCGCGATCATCTTCGCGTTATCGGCGATGCTTTTCTCGATGAGGCGTACGTGCCGCCATAGCGCGACGTCGTCGATCCGCGAGGTCGTGAGCGCATGGGCGAAAACCTCGCGCCCGAATTCGAGCTGGGTGAGCAGCAGGACGATGCTGTCCTTCTGCTTCGCCTTGTCCGGCCCGCCCGCGTCGCCGCGCGCGATCTTCGCGAGCGTGGCGTCGAGATCATGCATCGCACCGCCCAGTAAATTGACGTCGTCGCGCCGGGCGGTGCGGCGGGAGCGGTCGGCGACATAGATGGCGGTGCCGGTCGCTCCGCCGATACCGATCATGGCGCCGGCGAAGGCGAGCCAGTCGCCGGGCGTCGCGCCGTAAAGGATGGCCTGCGCGATCAGGAAGACGACGACGACGGCGAGTCCCGCCAGTCCGCCGACCACAGCCTCACCGACCTTGTCTTTCCAGTGCATTGCCGCCGTGTCCGGGCTTACTTCTTCAACCCGATCTCGCGCAGCCGTTCCTGCAGATACTCATCCGCCGTGATCGGCGTCGGATAGAGGTTCGGGTGCGACGCGCTGATGCAATTATCCAGCGTCTCGATCGGATAGTCCGACCGGAAGTGGAGGAAAAAGGGCATCGAATAACGCGCGACGCTCGCTCGCCCCGCGTCGGGGTTGCGGACGCGGTGCGTCGTCGAGGGCAGGCGGTTGTTGGTCAGCCGCTGGAGCATGTCGCCGACATTGACCGCCATCGCGCCCGGCGGGGGCGAGACGGGGAGCCAACTGCCGTCCTTGTCCAGGATTTCCAGCCCCGCTTCCTCGGCGCCGAGCAGCAGGGTGATCGTGTTGATATCCTCATGCGCCTCGGCGCGGATGCCCTTCGCGGGCGCCTCGACCGGCGGGTAATGGAGCAGGCGCATCACGCTGTTGCCGTCCTGCACCGTGTCGTCGAAGAAGGCGGGGTCGAGCTTCAGATAGCGCGCGATGCCCGAGAGCAGGCGGCCGCCGACGCGGTCGAATTCGGCGAAGAGCTTGTCGTAAGCGGTGCGGAAGCCCGCGACCTCGGCGGGCCAGACATTGTTCGGCTGCTGCGCGGCGAGGCGGTGGCCGGCGGGCAGGTCGCGGCCGACGTGCCAGAATTCCTTGAGGTCGACCTCCTTCGCGCCCTTGGCGATCTCGGTCCCGAACGGCGTGTAGCCGCGCGCGCCGCCGCCGCCGGGGATGTGATAGGCGCGTTTTTCATCCTCGGAGAGCGCGAAAAATTCCTTCGCCTTGTCCCAGGCTTCGTCGATCAGATCGGGGTCGATGCCATGGTCGGTGATCATCGCGAAGCCGAAGCGTTCGAAGGAGGCGCCGAATTCCTGCGCGAACTGGTCGGCGGGCAGCGCCATGGAGATAACGGGAACGGCGGCGGTCATGTATTCATTCCATCTGTCTGGGGGCGGCGCCGGTGGCGCGCGTCATGCGATGCGATTTAGGCGCTGCGGCGGCGGGGTTAAAGGGAAAAAGGCGGTTCCGTCCCGCCCATGGCTCGGCTAGACCCGCGGTCATGGCAAAACATTATTGGCTGATGAAATCCGAACCCGACGCCTATGCGTGGGAAACGCTCGTCAAGGACGGCAAGGGCATGTGGGACGGGGTGCGCAACCACACCGCGAAACTCAACATGAAAGCGATGAAGGTCGGCGACGAGGCGCTCTTCTATCACAGCAATATCGGCAAGGAATGCGTCGGGATCATGGAGATCGTCGAGGAGGCGTCGCCCGATCCGACCGCCGACGAGGGTTCTCCCTGGGTGATCGTGCGCGTCGCGCCGGTTCGTCCGCTCGCGCATCCGGTGACGCTGGCGGCGATCAAGGCCGATCCCAAGCTCGCCGACATGGACCTGATCCGGCTGTCACGGCTGTCGGTCGGGCGTGTGACGCCCGCCGAGTGGAAGCATATTTTGAAGAAGTCGGAAAAGCCCGAAGGCTGAGGCTCAGCGCAGCGGGGTGCTGAGCTTGCTCTGCATATGCGCGGCGACCGACGGGTGCAGCGGGTTGACGAACTCGCAGCCATATTCATTGCCGTCGACGCGGCGGACGATGCATTCGAGTTGCTGCAGCCCGGGCAGGCTGACCCAGATATGCTTGCCGATCGCCGGGCGCGCGAAGGTGTTCATGCGAAAGCCGGTCGACGACAGGTCGAACAACTCGGCGTCATAGGGGTTGAAGCCCGCCTCGCGAAACCGCGCGTTCGCCTTGACCTGCGCGCGCTCGGCGCCGCGGGTTTGGGCGCCCGGCTTGGTGGAGAATGTACCAGAGTGTTTCACGGTCGGCTGCGTTCCCGTTGAAGTGGAGCGGCGAATCTAGGGGGCGATGCTTTCGCAGCGGTAAACGGAGAGCGTAAATATCTTCGGAACGCGGCTTTACTGTCTCGCGGCGGGACGGTTTGCGCCTCAGTCCGACGGGCGGACGCGGCCGCGGCCCGCCTTGATCGTGCTGCGCGCCTTCTTGCTGTCGACGCGGCGCGCCTTCGCCGCCTTGCTCGGCTTGGTCTTCACTCGCCGTTCGGGGCGGACGCGCGCGGCATCGACCAGCGCGGTCAGCCGTTCGCGCGCGTCGGCGCGGTTCGCTTCCTGGGTGCGATAGCGGCGCGCGAGGATGACGAGTTCGCCATCGGTCGTCATCCGGCTGCCGGCGAGGGTTTTCAGCCGTTTATAGGCTTCGGGGTCGAGCCCGAGCGCATAGACGTTGACGCGCAGCTGGCACGCGGTCGCGACCTTGTTGACATTCTGCCCGCCCGGCCCGGTTCCGGCGAGGAATTTCTCGCTGATCGCCGATTCCGGAATCTCAGCCACGCGTCGGCTCC
Source organism: Sphingopyxis sp. EU05-FHT14B03 (assembly GCF_058790875.1). NCBI lineage: Bacteria > Pseudomonadati > Pseudomonadota > Alphaproteobacteria > Sphingomonadales > Sphingopyxidaceae > Sphingopyxis > Sphingopyxis sp. EU05-FHT14B03. Next base: position 291,544 of record NZ_JBYTDC010000003.1, on the reverse strand, counting down.
GCACCCTCCGGCGCGGCGAAACCCAGCGCGGTGAAGCGGTCGGGGAAGGGGGCTTCGGCGAGTATCGACGGCTTGTCGCCGCGCGCCACCACCAGCCGCTCGGCGTGGAGCATCGTGCGATCGCGCGGACCGCCGCTACCATAGACGGGGTCGCCGACGAGCGGAAAGCCGAGGCCTTCGAGCGCGTGGACGCGCAACTGGTGGGTGCGCCCGGTTTCGGGGCGGAAGCGCAACAGGCTGCGACCGCCCGCCTCGGCGAGCTTTTCCCAATGCGAGATCGACGGCTTGCCGCGCTTGCTGCCGTCGGCGTCGCCGACCATGCGCCAGCCGTCCTCGGCGGTCGAAACCTTGGCGAGCGGCAGGTTGATCGTGCCGCGCTCGCCCGCGACGATGCCGTCGACAATCGCGAGATAGGCCTTTTCGACCTCGCGCGCCTCGAATGCCCGGGTGAAGCGGCCATGCGCCTTAGGATTGCGCGCGAGCAGGAGGCATCCCGAGGTGTCGCGGTCGAGCCGGTGGACCGCGAGCGGCCAGCGCTTGAACCCGAACTTCAGCGTGTCGAGATGATTGATCAGGCTGATGCCGCCATCGCGCGGCGCATCGACGGGCAGGCCCGCCGGCTTGTCGACGACGATCGCCTCGCCGTCGAGGAACAGGATATGGTCGGTGAGTAACATCGGCGGCCTATAGGCCGCGCGCCGGTCAGCCGAAAGAATAAACGTCCATGCCGAGCAGACCATAGGTCGTGCTGGCGTGCAGCCGCTCGGCCGCGAAGGGCGTGGCGCCCGCGCCCATCGCGACGAACAAGGGCAGGATATGGTCCATCGTCGGGTGATTGTCGTGACCGTGCGGCGCCCGCTCGACCGCGTGCAGCACATCGTCGACCGCGCCCGCCGCCATGCGTTCGGCAACCCAGTCGGTGAAACCGGTCACCCACGCCGGGGCGGGGGCGTCGATGGCGGGGCGTGCCGAGAAGAGCGCGCGGAGGTTGTGGGTGATGCTGCCCGACCCGATGATCAGCACGCCGTCGTCGCGCAGCGGCGTCAGCGCCTGGCCGAGCGCATAATGCCATTCGGGCGAGGCGTTCGACGCGATCGAGAGCTGGACGACGGGGATATCGGCCTGCGGATAGGTCAGCGACAAGGGCACCCAGGCGCCATGGTCGAGCCCGCGTTCGGGATCGGCGGTGACCGTCAGGCGGTGGTCGCCGAGCAGAGCGACGATGCGCGCCGCGAGCGCCGGGTCGCCCGGCGCCGGATAGCGCATCGCAAAGAGTTCGTCGGGAAAGCCGCCGAAGTCGTGGATCGTCGGCGGGTTCGCCGACGAGGTCACCGTCGCGCGGCCCCCTTGGTACGCCGCGTCGTGGTGCGCCGACACCATCAGGATTGTACGCGGGCGCGGCAATTGGGTGCCCAGCCCGGCGAGGAAGGTCCGCGCCGGGCTGGGCTCGAGCGCCATCATCGGCGAGCCGTGCGAAACGAAAAGGCTCGGGAGACGGCGCATCGATTCAGGCCGCCTGCTTGAGGTCGGCGATCGACGCAGTCGCGCGGGCGATCGCTTCGCCGTCCACCATCTGCTGGTCGGCGGCGATGATCTGCACGTCGGTGATGCCGACGAAGCCGAGCAGCTGGAGCATGTAGCGGCTCGCGAAATCATAATCGCTGCCGACCGGCACGCCGCCCGAGGCGACGACGAGATAGGCCTTCTTGCCCTTGAGCAGGCCTTCGGGGCCGGTCTCGGTGTAGCGGAAGGTGCGACGGGCGCGGGCGATCAGGTCGACCCACGCCTTGAGCGCGGCGGGGATGCCGAAATTATAGACCGGCACGCCGATGACGATGGTGTCGGCGGCTTCGAGTTCGGCGATCAGCTCGTCCGAAAGCGCGAGGGCCGCGCGTTGGTCGTCGTTGCGCTCGGCATCGTCGGTGAAATTGGCGCCGACCCAGTTTTCGGTCAGCAGCGCCGGCGGGGTGAGCGCAAGGTCGCGCTGGGTGACCGCGGCGCCATAGCCCTGTTCGACAAGGCGGGCGACGAGCTGGTCGGTGAGTTGGCGGGTGGTCGAACCGCTGTTGCGGGCCGAGGCATCGATGCGAAGAATATGGGACATGACGGAACTCCTTTGACTTGAATGGGCGGAATAAGGGGGTGCCGCGAGTTCATTTACCGGGGGGAGGGGAACTCGCGGCACAGGGGTGGGCCGCCGCCAGGGGAGGGGGAGAGGCGGCGGCCCGGGGCTTCGTTACAGGCTGTCGACCAGCACCAGTTCGGCGTCGTCGATCGCCTCGACCTCGATCGTGCCGACATCGCGCAGCGCGATGCCGTCGCGGGGATCGGCGTCCTCGCCATTGACGCGGATGCGACCCTTGGCGGCGACGAGATAGGCGTGGCGCCCGGCTTCGAGGTCGTAGGAGACCGTCTCGCCGGCGTTCACCGTTGCCGCCGCCACCCGGGCGTCGGCGCGGATCGGCAAAGCGTCATCGCCTTCGATGCCGCTGGCGAGCGTCACGAACTGGCCCGACCGATCGGCCTGCGGGAACTGGCGCGCGCCCCAGCCGGGGTTGCCACCGGCGCGGTCGGGCATGATCCAGATCTGGAACAGCGTGGTCTGCTCGTCCTCGAGGTTGAACTCGCTGTGCGTCACGCCGGTGCCGGCGCTCATCACCTGGACATCGCCCGCCGCGGTACGGCCGGTGTTGCCCATCGAGTCGCGGTGGGTGATCGCGCCGCTGCGGACATAGGTGATGATTTCCATGTCGCGGTGCGGGTGCGGGGGGAACCCTGCCTGCGCCGCGATGGCATCGTCGTTCCACACGCGCAGCGCGCCCCAGCCCATGCGTTTCGGATCATGGTAGTTCGCGAAGGAGAAATGGTGGCGGGCGTCGAGCCAGCCGTGATTGGCGTGGCCGAGGCTGTCGAATTTGCGAATGTCGATCATGGCGTCGTCCTTTCGTTCGGGCCTGCGGCGGGTGCCGGGGGCCGTCTTGTTGAAGCCAAGATAGCGATTGGGATTGTTTCTAAAATAGCGTAGATGGAAATCTATCGTTTCCATTTTTGACCTCGTCATTGCGAGGAGCCGGAGGCGACGCGGCAATCCAGAGTGTGCGTAATCCGCCCTGGATTGCTTCGCTTCGCTCGCAATGACGGGGCAACAGGTGGCGACCATGGGCAGGCAATAGAGGACGAAGAGAATGGCGCTTCCCGATTATGAAGGCTGGGCCTGTTTCGCCGCCGTCGCCGATAGCGGCAGCTTTACCGCCGCCGCGACGACGCTTGGCCTGTCGAAGGCGAGCGTGTCGAAGGCGGTGACCCGGCTCGAGGCATCGCTCGGCATCGCCTTGCTCCACCGCAGTTCGCGCACGGTGACTGTCTCGACCGCCGGCGCCGGGCTGCTCGGCGAGGCGCATGCGATGGTCGCGGCGGCGACCACGGCGACCGAGGCGGCGCGCGGCGACCGCAACGACCTGGCCGGTCCGATCCGCCTCGCCGCGCCGATGAGCTTCGGGATCAAGGTGCTCGGCGGCCCGCTCGCGACCTTCCTCGAAATGCACCCCGCGGTCGAGATCGAGGTGATGCTGAGCGATGCGCGCCATGATGTCGTCGCCGAGGGGATCGACCTGGCGTTGCGCATCGCGAGCATGGAGGATTCGAGCCTGCTCGCGCGCACCATCGCGCCGGTCGCGGGATCGGTGATCGCGAGCCCGGCCTATCTGGAAAAACAGGGCACCCCGCGCCACCCGCTCGACCTCGGCCGCCACCGGCTGATCGGATACGGCCACCGCGAACGCGCGATGCCGCTGCGGTTCCACCGCGACGGCGAAGAGGCGACGGTGATCCCGACCGGGCCGCTCTTTACCAACAATGGCGACATCATGATCCCGCTGTTGATCGCCGGTGGCGGCATCGCGGTGCTTCCCGATTTCATCGCCGAGGAGGCGCTGGTGAAGGGCGAGGTCGTCCGCATCCTCACCGACTGGTCGCTGCCGCAATCCTATCTTCACCTTCTTTCGCCACCATCGCGGCTGCGCCCGGCGCGGGTCAAGGCGTTGTCGGACCATCTGGTCGACACGCTCAAGCGCTCCTGCACCGGTGCGCATGCGCAGCATCTAATGCTCGCTTCGGGGCGTTCGGGACCCGAAACTGTGGCATGAATGCCTCGCGACTCGTGGATTCCTGCGGGTTAAATCAAAATTAACCTTTTCCCTTCATTGCTTTCATGGTTAATGTTCCGGCAGTCCCGCAACAGGGGTTCGGTCGGTGACATCACGCAGGTGATCAAGCGGACGGGTCGCGGGGTCATCGTGGGAAACAGTCAAGGGGTGCCCAATGCGCGTATTGCTGATCGAGGACGAGCCGACGACCGCCAAGGCGATCGACACGATGCTCACGACCGAAGGCTTCAACGTCTATTCCACCGATCTGGGGGAAGAGGGCCTGGATCTGGGCAAGCTCTATGATTACGACATCATCCTGCTCGACCTGAACCTGCCCGACATGCACGGCTATGACGTGCTGAAAAAGCTCCGCACCGCCAAGGTGCAGACGCCGGTGCTGATCCTGTCGGGCATTTCCGAAATGGATTCGAAGGTACGCTCGTTCGGCTTCGGTGCCGACGATTATGTCACCAAGCCGTTCCACCGCGACGAACTGGTCGCCCGCATCCATGCGGTCGTCCGCCGTTCGAAGGGCCACAGCCAGAGCGTCATCAAGACCGGCAAGCTGGCGGTCAATCTCGACACCAAGACGGTCGAGGTCGACAGCACCCGCGTCCATCTGACCGGCAAGGAATATCAGATGCTCGAGCTGCTCAGCTTGCGCAAGGGCACGACGCTGACCAAGGAAATGTTCCTGAACCACCTTTATGGCGGCATGGACGAACCCGAACTCAAGATCATCGACGTCTTCATCTGCAAGCTGCGCAAGAAACTCGCGCTCGCGTGCGGCGGCGAAAACTACATCGAGACCGTCTGGGGCCGCGGCTATGTGCTGCGCGACATCGACGAAGAAGGCAATGAAGTGCGCCGCGTCGCCTGACGCGCAGCGCCTTTTTTCATAGCAGGTTTACACGGGGGACCCGGCGCGGAGCGATCCGCGCCGGTTTTCCGTTTTGCCGTCGGCAGGTCGGCTTTTGGGGTGGGAAGCGGACGCCTCCATCATCGTCATCCCGGGCTTGACCCGGGACCCGCCTTCCTTCTTTCGCTGCCGGATCGAAGGCAAGGCAGGCCCCGGGTCAAGCCCGGGGTGACGAGAAATGGAACGTCTCGTTTCGCCCGAAACCGGGCATTACCGCCGCGCGCGCCAGTCGCTCATGTACGGATTGCCCGGCGACGCGGCGCCGAGCGACAGGCCAGGGCGCTTCGCAACGTCCTTCGGCGGCGGGATGATGCGGAATTCGACGCTGCGGTCGGCCGAGGGGACGCCGCCGCCATGTGCCGCACGCAGTTGGTCGAGGCGGATTTCTTCGTCGGTTTCGATCCCGAAGCGCTGATCGACGACCCAGCGCACCGTCCCCATCATCGCCCGGTGGCCCGGCAAATGGACGGTGAGCCGTTCGCCGCGCGCCAGGCAATGCGGCGCCTGGCCGCCGATGCCGGTCTGCGACACATTGCGCACGGTCACGTCGAAGCGGCCGAACCGGTCGGATTCGAGCGCGGCCTTCACCAGCCGCGACTGGCGCGGCTGTCGTTTTTCGGCGCTTTCGGAAGCAGATTGTTCCTCGTCGTGCGACATGGGCGACCCAAATCATGCCGCCGGATCCCACTCCGGGCAGCGATTTTGGTCCCATCGCTGCCTATAGCACCGGATGGTAAATAATCGGCTAGCGCGGGCGTCGGCTCACCCTATTTTTGCGGTGGCAGGCCGCCAAATGTGACGATGCTTTCGGCACCGCCCGACGACACCGCCGACACGCCGAAAAAATGGTCGTCGATCTGTACGCCTTTGAGCAGGATTTCGCCGCCGGCGTCGGCCTGAACCAGTTTCGAATCGGTCCAGCCGCTCTTGTCGGCGCGGCGCCAGTGGATGCGATAGGCGGCCGCATCCTTGACCGGCGTCCAGGCGACTTTCGTGTCCGAACTCACCGCGCCGTCGATGCTGACGCTGGCCGGAGCGGGCGGCGCGTCGGCGAGGGTGCGCGCCAGCGCGACGTTGAGCGCGGTGACGCGGGCGAGATAGGGGAAGTCCATCTCGTCGACCGTGTCGCCATATTTGCGGCCGTTCTCGGTGCGCAGATCCTGATGCTGGTGGTCGTAATCCTCGACCCCGACGGTGAAGCGGATCGCCGGATAGCCGAGTTCGAGCGACGGCAGATGGTCGCCGCCGCGGCGGAAACGGTCGGGGCGGCGCACCGCGAGCACCTCCAGCCCGATCGCCGGATTCGCTTCGCCCGCCCGGATTGCCGCCTTGGCGAGCGCGCGCGACGGGCCGTCGTCCTCGCCACCGATGCCGCGCCGTGCAAGCTGTGCCGCCAGATCCTCCGACGCGCGGATGCCCTCGCTGAACACGCGCACCCGGCCGTCGACGATCGTGCCGTCGAGCCCGTGGGTGCCGCCGACGATGTCGTTGTTAAGCATCGCCGCGACCTGCCACTTCTCGGTCTGGGCGTGGCGCGCGAGCAGCTTGCCGCCCCACAGCCCCTGCTCCTCGCCCGACAGCAGCGCATAGACGATCGTCGCGCGGTGCTTGTCCTTCGACAGCAGCCGCGCCGCCTCGATCACCAGCGCGGTGCCCGACGCGTCGTCGTTGGCGCCGGGGGCGTCGGCGGTGAAGTTCATCGGGTCGGTGACGCGGCTGTCGATATGGCCCGCGATCATGATGACATGCGCCGGATCGCCGCTACCTTTCTGGATCGCGAGGACGTTTTCGACCATCACCCCGTCGGGTGCGCGCGGGCCTTCGAAGCGGTCGCTGATTCGCGACACCGTCAGGCAGCCGCCGCAGGCCTTGGAAATGCGCTCGAACTCGGCGGCGCCCCAGTTGCGCGCCGCGCCGATGCCGCGCTTCGGATCGGTCGCCGATGACAATGTGTGGCGGGTGCCGAAGGCGACGAGCTTCTCGACATCGGCCTTCAGCCGCGCGGGGTCGGCGGCAGGGGTGTCATCCTTCGCGAGGGCGGGGGTGGCTGCGGTCAGCAGCAGCGCGGCGAACAGGCTGTGTTTGATCATGCCGCTTCATGCGGCTTGGCGCGGACAAAGAAAAGCCCCTCCCCCGGAAGGGAGGGGCTCAAGGAGCTTAGCGCAGGCCTGAGAATTTGATGTCCTGCACGCGGCCATAGCGGATGTCGCAGCTGAACTTGCCCTGGTCGTAGGAACCGCCGCGGCCCCAGCGACCGCCGTAGCCGTCGCGGACGACGACGCGGCCCTTGATCTTATAGCCGTCGCGCTTGCGGTCGATGCTGGTCACCTGGGTGACGTCGGTGTTGCCATAGCGGCGGCTGCCGCGCTCGACCGCGTTGACGCACTGGTTCACCGCGCTGCGGCTGTTGCCATAGCGGCCATAGTCATAGCCATATCCGTAGCGGGCATCGTCGTAGCGGCCGCCACCGCGGTTGTCGTAGCGACCATCGTAACGGTCGCCGCGGTCGTAGCGGGCGTTGCCGCCGCTCGACAGGATCGCGGCGAGGCCGCCGAGGACGACGGCGCCGGCGATCACCTCGCCCGCGCTGATCCCGTCGCCGTCGCGATCGCGGTCGCGGGCCAGTGCGGGGGTGCTGCCGAGCAACATTGCGCCGGCGGTGGCCGCACCAACTGCGGCCTTGGTCAATTTGGTCATAGCCATGGTTCGGTCTCCTTCAACGCAGGGGGCAGAGTTCGCCGCCTGTTGATGCCGGTATAGAAGGAGGGGGGTGTCGCGGGTCTGAACCCGCCGCTTATCTGGGGTTCAGACTTGGTTTAGCGGGGGTTCAGCTTCAAAAGCAAAGGGCCGCGCCACCCTTGGGTGACGCGGCCCTTTGCGAACGCGGTGGGTGGTGATCAGCCGCCGAAGTTGACGTCGACCACCCGGCCGTTGCTGTAGCTGCACCCGAAGCTGCGGACCTCGCCGTTGGCGTGCGAGGCGGTGCCGGTGACATACCAGCCGCCATTGTTCGGCTCGGTGCCGTCGACGCGGTCGACGCGGGCATCGTCGCCCATTTCGGCCTCGACCGCCCAGCTGCACGCGTCGGCGGCGCGCGCCTCGGCCTCGCCGCGGCCATAGGCGCCGGTGGATGCGTCGCTGTCGGCGTCGGGTTGGTAGCGCGGCACTTCGCGATACTGATCGTTCGGATAGGGCGGGTCGTAGCGTGGCTCGCGGCGCTGGTCCTTGTCCTTGGTCGCGGCGCTGGCGATCGCGGCGATCGCGCCGATGACGAACAGGCCACCGAGCACTTCGCCGGTGCTGATGTTGTCGCGGTCGCGATGGCCCCAGCCGCCATGGCGCCCGCGCGCCTCGGCGGGAACGGCGCTCAGCCCGACCGAGGTGATGACGACCGCGGCGGCGGCGGCGATATTGGCAATCTTACGCATCGAGGATTCCTTCCCCACGCGCGGACATCGCCCATCGCGGTCCGCCATCGTCGCGCAATAGGACCAGGATGCTTTCGCGCCGCTGAACCGGTATTCGGGCACGACGAAACGTTGCCGGACGGCAAAAGGCCCGCCGTCCCGGCCGGGAGGCGGGCCCTCTGCTCTTGCCGATCCGTGGTTCAGCAGGCGCAGCGCGGCTTGGGCCGGGGCTTCCACTTCTTCTTGGCGACATAGCGCTTCCGCACCGGGACATTTTCATAATAGGAGCGGGTGGTCGTCTCGACCCGCTCGGTCACCACCGGCGCGCCGGTGGTGATGATCGTCGTCACGACGACCCCCGGGGTGTAATAGCCATAGGGCGCGCCATAGCCCTGATAGCCGTAGCCGCCCTGCTGATAGACGGTCGTGCCGCCCTGGCCGTAATAGCCCTGCGGCGGATAGCCCCCGCCCTGATAAGTGCCGCCGCCCTGCTGATAGGAGCTGCGGCGGCTGTGCCATTCGTCGCAGCGCTTGCGGTCGGCGTCGCTGCCGATCGCGCCGCCGGCGACGGCGCCGAGCGCGCCACCGATCAGCGTGCCTTCGGTCCGGTTGCCGCGCCCCGCGATGCGATTGCCGGCGATGCCCCCCACGACGCCGCCGACAACCGCACCGCCGACCGTGCCCCCCCGGCCACAGCGGCGATTCATTTCCTCGTCATAGCGCGCGTCGTACCCGTCATAGCCGCCACGATTGTCATAATAGGGATCGTAAGCGGGCGGCGGCGCATAGCTGGTGCCCGCACCCTCGACCGTGCCTTCGTAGCGGCCGTCGTAACGGCGGCCGTCGGGCGCCTCATAGGTGCCGTTCCAGGTGCCCGTCCAGCGCCCCTCGGCGTCGTAGGTGCCGTTGACCTGGCGGTAATCGACTTCGCTCGGCACGCGGTCGGGATAACCGGTGTAGACGCGCGCGTCGGGCGCGCTCGGCGCGCCATAGTCGAGCCGCGGGGCGGGATCATGCCCAAAGGCGTGCGCCTGGCCCGCCAGCAGCAGCGATCCGGCGGCGAGCCCGAGAAGAATTGCGGTGCGCATGGTCTAACTCCCTGTTCCGACAGCGGTCGCCGGGGGCGGCAACAGCGATTGGTTAACAGCTTGTTAGCAAAATCGCGGCTTTTCCGCGAATCCGTTTACCTTGACGATTTCGTCCCGATTTGGGTCAGATTCAGGCGGCAAGCGCCGCCGCAATGCGCGCGACCAGCGACTCGGCACCGGCCTGATCGTCGGCGGTGAAGCGATTGGGGATGGGGCTGTCGAGGTCGAGTACTCCGATCAACCGGTCGCCGACGACGATCGGCACCACCAGCTCGCTGCGGCTGTCGGCGTCGCACGCAATATGGCCGGGAAAGGCGTAGACATCCTCGACGCGCTGGGTCGCGCGCAGCCGCGCCGCGGCCCCGCACACGCCCTTGTCGAGCGGGATGCGGATGCACGCCGCCTTGCCCTGGAACGGCCCGAGCACCAGCTCGGTCCCGTCGAAACGGTAAAATCCCGCCCAGTTCAAATCGGGGATCGCCTGCCAGATCAGCGCCGCGACATTGGCCATATTGGCGATGCCGTCGGGTTCGCCCGCGACCAGCGCTTCGGCGGCGGCGACGGTTTCGGCCCATTGGGCGTCGGCGGTGGTGGCGGTCGGGGCGAAGGCGAAGGACATGTCATTTCCCTTTGAAGCAGGGGGGAGGGTCGAGCGGCTGAGCGTCGCTGCGCCAGCTGACGCGAAAGACGATATATTGGGCGTCATGGTCCGAAAGGCGAGGGCCATGTTTGCCGTCGAACAGGGTCGCGACCGAAAGCGGTTCGACGCGTAGCCGGTCGTTGCTGCGATACCCGATCAGGTCATAGGCCTGTTTCCATGCCGCGTGGTCGGTCATCGGCGCCGGGCGCGCGGCAAAGCCTGTGCCCTTCCCGACCAGCCGGAAGGCCGGATCGGCGGCGAAGCGTCCGCTGCGGTCGCCGGCGCGATAGTTGTTGAAATCGCCGGCCGCGATCATCGCTGCATCGGGTGCTACGAACGCAGCCAGGAAGGCGTCATTTTCCTTCGTCTGCAACATATGCGCGGTCTCGGCGCGCGCGATCCCGACCTTGGCGGGTTCGCGCGAATTGCGATGGGTGTTGAAGATCGCGAGCGGCTCGGGCGCGCCGGGCAGGGGGAGGGCGAGGAACTGGGCGCCCTTGTTCGACAGGCAATCATATCCGGCGCAACTGTCGCGCCCGAAGGCCGTGCTGACCGCGCCCATGGCGGGAAGGTCGGTCGCGACATAGAGCCCGCCATCGAGCCATTTGCCGACATGTTCGCCCTTCCACCAGCGCGCGGCGTCGGCATAGCCCGCGGGCGGCGTCGCTGCGGCGAGTTCGCGCCGCTGGTCGCGTGCCGGGCCGGGAAGGATCGTGCGGAACCCGGCCGCGACGGCGATGCGCGAGGCTTCGGGCGTGAACGCCTTGTGCAGGATCAATATGTCGGGGCCGAGGCCCGCGGCGCGGCGTTTCGCGATCCAGTTGGCCATGCGCGCCAGTTTTGCTTCGCGTCCGCTACGGATCGGCCAGGGCAAGCCCTCGACGTTCCACTGCAGCACGCGCAGCCGCATCGCGCTTCGCCCGTCGGCCAAGTGCTCGACACGGGGCAGGCCGGCGAGGTCGCCGCACGCCGCGTGGCGTTCGACGCGCGCCGCCCTGCCGTCGGGAAGCACGGCCCAGGCCGCCGCCACCAGCCCGAGCAGGACAGCGGCGGCGATCCAGGGCCAGCGCCTTACTGGACGCTCAGCCCGGTCCATTTGGCGGCAAAGGCATATTTGTCGGCGGCTTCGGCGATGATCTTGTCGGTCGGCTTGCCCGACCCGTGGCCGGCGCGTGTTTCGATGCGGATGAGGTGCGGCTTGTCACCGGCATGGGCATGCTGGAGCGCGGCGGTATATTTGAAGCTGTGCCCCGGAACCACGCGGTCGTCGGTGTCGGCGGTGGTCACCAGCACCGCCGGATAGGCGGTGCCGTCCTTGATATTATGATAGGGCGAGTAACCGAGCAGGGTCCGGAAATCGGCCTCCTTCGACGGATAGCCATAATCGTCGACCCAATAGCGCCCGGCGGTGAAGCGGTCGAAGCGCAGCATGTCCATCACGCCGACCGCGGGCAGCGCCGCGGCGATCAGGTCGGGGCGCTGGTTGGTTACCGCGCCGACGAGCAGCCCGCCGTTCGAACCGCCCTCGATCGCCAGCTGGCCCTTGCCGGTGATCCCTTCGGCAATCAGATATTCGCCCGCGCCGATGAAATCGTCGAAGACATTCTGCTTCTTGTCGAGGCGGCCGGCGTCGTGCCACGCCTTGCCATATTCGCCGCCGCCGCGCAGGTTCGCGATCGCCAGCACGCCGCCCTTGTCGACCCAGGCGAGGCGGGTGGGCGAGAAGCCCGGGGTCATCGAGACGTTGAACCCGCCATAGCCATAGAGCAGGGTCGGCGACCCCTTGCTGCGGTCGAGGCCTTTCTTCATCACCAGGAACATCGGCACCCTGGTGCCGTCCTTCGACGTATAGAAACGCTGTTCGACGCTGAAATCCTGCGGATTGAAGGTCAGCTTGGGCTCGGCGAAAATCTCGCTTTTGCCCGTCTGGGTGTCGAGCCGATAGATGGTCGTCGGCCGGGCATAGCTGGAGAAGCTGTAGAAGGTTTCGGGGTCGGCCGACTTGCCGCCAAAGCCCGACGCCGACCCGATGTCGGCGAGGTTGATATTGGCGACCGGCTTGCCGTCGAGCGCGACCATCCGCGCCTCCGACTTGGCATCGCCGAGGTAGGACAGGATGATGCGGTTGCCGACGCGCGAGGCGCCGACCAGCGTGCCCGCCTGTTCGCCGACGAGCTGGGTCAGCGCCGCGGGCTTCCTAATATCCATCGACACCAGCCGCTGGCGCGGCGCGCCCTTGTTGGTGAGGAAGGTGAAGCGCGGCCCCTCGTTGGTCACATATTCCCAATTGTTCGCGAAGTCGCTCACCAGCGACACCGGCTTGCCCGCGCCCTTCGGCCCGATCGGATAGAGCGTCAGCCCATAGCGTTCGTCGGTGCCCTCGGAGCCGATAACGATCAGATATTTGCCGTCGTCGCTGACCACCGCACTGTTGTTGAGCTTGGGCTTGTCGGGGGTCGCGTGGATCAGCACGTCTTCGCTCTGTGCGGTGCCGAGCCGATGGAAATAGACCGTGTGATTTTCGTTCAGCGACTGGAACGCCGCGCCCTCGGCGGGCTCGGGGAAGCGCGAATAATAAAAGCCGCTGCCGTCCTTCGCCCAGTCGAGCGACGAAAATTTCACCCAGCGCACTTCGTCGGGCAAATCCTTGCCGGTGGCGACGTCCATCACCCGGACGATGCGCCAGTCGGTGCCGCCGTCCTGCACCGAATAGAGCAGGTTCTTGCCGTCCTCCGACGGGGTCCATTCGGCGAGCGCGGTCGCGCCGTCCTTGGCCCAGCCATTGGGGTCGATCAGGACACGGCCCTCGCCCTTCAGTCCTTCGCGCACGAACAGCACCGACTGCGGCTGCAGCCCGTCGTTGCGGGTGTAGAAATAGCGCGTGCCCGCCTTGCGCGGCAGGCCGAAGCGTTCGTAATTATAGAGTTCGGTCATCCGCGCCTTGAACGCGTCGCGGCCGGGCAGCGTGTCCAAATAGGCGTCGGTGACCTTGTTCTGATCGGCGACCCACGCCGCGACCTTTGGATTGACCCGGACATCGTCCTCCAGCCAGCGATAGGGGTCGGCGACGTCGACCCCGAACTGCGGGTCGACCGTCGTGCCGCGCTCGCTGTCGGGATAGGTCAGCGCGGCGGGGGTGGTAGCGCTCGCGGCGTCGCCGGCGGCCTGTGCGGCGGCAGGGGTCATGAACAGGGCGACCAGCGCCAGCGGCGCGGTGACGGCTTTACGGGACATGGCAAGGCGACCTCTTGGTTTGGGAAATTATCGTGCGTGCCAATGTAAGGATGCAAAAGCGGGGGGCAAGCGCGATCTGGTTTCAGGCGGCGATCGGCAGCCCCGGCGCCGCGCCGAGGCTCGTCGCTTGCCCGGCCAGCGGTGATGACGGCGGTGTATTGCCGACAATGCGGTCGAATGCGGCGTCGATCGTCGGATAGGCGAAGCAAAAGCCGGTATCGAGGGCGGCGTGCGGCACGACGAATTGTCCGCTGAGCAATAGCTCCTCGGCGAAATCGCCGAGCGCCAGCCGCAGCGGCGCGGCGGGGACGGGCAGGATCGCCGGGCGATGCAGCGCCCGACCGAGCGCGGCGGTAAAGGCGGCGTTGCTGACCGGCGCGGGGGCGGTGGCATTGACAGGCCCAGCAAGGCTGGGCGTCGTGATCGCGTGAACGATCAGTCGCACCATATCGTCGCGGTGGATCCAACTCATCCCCTGCCGGCCGCTACCGAAACGGCCGCCGAGGCCGAATTCGAACGGGGTCAGCATCCGCGCCAGCATCCCGCCCTCGGCCGCCAGCACCAGCCCGGTGCGCAGCGTCACGAGGCGGATGCCGGTCGGGATCATGTTGCGGGCGGCGGCTTCCCACGCCGCGCACAGCCGCTGCGAGAAGCAGGGCGTGCCACCGTCGGCTTCGCTCAGCGGGGTCGCGTCGCGCAGGCCATAGATGCCGATCGCCGAGCCCGACACGATCACCTCGGGTTTGCGCTCGAGCCGTGCCGCGAGCCGCATCACCGCGCGCGTCACGCCAAGCCGCGAGCGGAGAATCTTGCGCCGCTTGCGCAATGTCCAGGGCGAATCGGAAATCGGCTCGCCGGCCAGATTGACGATCGCGTCGATCGGGTGGCGGTCGTCGATCGCATCGAGGCTCGCGATCACCCGCACCGGCGCGGGCAGCGCCGCTTTTGCCGGGTCGCGGGTCAGCACGATGACCTCATGCCCCGCCGCCGCCAGCGCGGCGACGAGCCGGCGGCCGACAAAGCCGGTGCCGCCGGTGACGAGGATGGTATGACGATCGAGCAGCACCGATGCCAGGCTGGCCGGGTCCGCCTCGACCAGCCGCGGTGCCCGCCGCGCGGCGGCAAGGTCGCGCAGGCCCGAAACGACGACCCCGACCGCGGCGACCAGGCACGCCCAGGACAGCCAGCCATGGTCGGCCCGCGGCAGCGCGGTCGGCTCGCCCGCCCAGCCGAGCAGCAGCGGCACCAGCATCGCGAGGATGACGCCATAGTTGAGCGTCAGCAGCGTGTGGGTGACCCGCTCGGTCGCGGGCAGGTGCCGCGACCGGTCTTCCTCGACAAAATCCCACAGCGTGATGACCAGCTCGACGCCCAGCAGCGCGATCAGCGCCACTGCCCAGCCGCCGCGCGGTTCGAGCCAGCCGAGCGCCATGAACAGCACCGCGTAGAGCAGGTTGCGCACGCCGTGCAGCATCAGTTCGGTCCGTTGCGACGCGCGCCATGCCAGCCGCTCGGTCCCTTCGTGGTGATAGAGCGTGTCGAACGCCCCCATCGCCATCTGCAGCATCACCGCCGTCCAAAGCCAGCCCGTCATGACACGCCTCCTTCCTCTGCTGCCGGGTCGCGGAAGCGCCCGACCTGGTGCATCATCTCGCCAAACCAGCGGTGACGCAGCGTCAGGATGAACAGGAATTCGCCGCCGCCGACATCGACATGGTCGATCGTCAGCGCCCCCGGGCTGCACCACGCGGGAAGCCGCAGTCGCAGCCGCCCGATCTGCCAGAAATAATCGGCCGAGCGAAAGGTCAGGCCGTCGCGCCGCGCCTCGACGTCCAGCGTCATGCCGATGCCGCCGCCCACATGCTCCTCGAGTCCCGTCGCGCCGGCAAATCGCTTGGCGCTGTGGATCACCTGGGGAAACCCCCGTCGGCGGGCATATTGGCGCGTCCAGCACTGGCCGCCGCCGCTATCCTCGCCGACGGTGACGACCGCCGCGACGCCGATGTCGCGCGACAGCGGGAGCGGGGCACCGATCACGCGGCACAACTGCGCCAGCAGCCAGCCGGTCGCCGAGCGTTGGGAGGTGATGATCTCGCCGCGATAGATGGCGAGCCGCAGGCCGGTGAGCCGTTTGGAAAAACGGCGCTGAACCGTTTCGGGCAAGGCGGCCCATGCTGCGGGCGCGATCAGGCGCCGGAAACGATAATCATAGAGGGAATCGCCATCCTCTAATTCTCGCTCGACACGAACGGACAGAGGGGCGTCGGCATGGGCCTCTTGGCAGCGTTCCCCCACGATCTCTCTCCTACTTGGCCTCTTTGCCCTTGCCGGGCCGCCAATTGATCAGCTTGGTCACCCCGGCGCCCAGCTTGATCAGCCGCATCAGCGCGGGTTTCGGCACCGCCAGCATCTCGTCGTGCCAGCGGCTCATCGTCGTTACGAAATCGAGCATGTCGGAAAGCCGCGCCTTCGCGCCGTCGCTCAATTCGGGATCGTCGGCCGCACGCGCGACGCAGGCTTTCAGCGCCGCCTCGGCCGGGTCGACCTCGCGCGCCTTGCGACCGGCGGCGATGCGCGTCACCATTTCCCAGATGTCGGTTTCGGCGGCGAAATGATCGCGCCGGTCGCCGAGTACCGGCACGCGGCTGATCAGCCGCCAGCCGAGCAGCTCCTTGATCGAATTGGAGACGTTCGAGCGCGCGAGGCCCAGCAGTTCGGCGATCTCCTCGGCGTGCAGCGGCCGGTCGCTGACGAAGAGCAACGCGTGGATCTGCGCGACCGACCGGTTGACGCCCCATTGGCCGCCGAGGTTGCCCCAATGGAGGATGAACTCGGTCGCCGCGGGGGACAGTTTCGACTCATGTTCGATTATTTCTGTCATGACAGAAATAATAGTCGAAACAGGAACGATGTCAATATTGCCGTGAGGGCGGGAACGCGGCTAGACGGGGTGCCGGGTCGCTCCGGAAGGTGGAGCTTTTATGCGGACATGGATGGCGGCGGCTTTGCTGGCGGCGGGAACGGTTGGCGCGGCGGCGCCGAACGCGATGGCGATGCAGGTAGAGAGCGCGGCGGGCGAAGCCGAGATCGAGGCGATCGGGCAGATGGTCTCCGATGCGTTCGACCTCGACTATAGCACGCAAAAGGACGCGATCCGCGACGCCTTCATCCAGATCGAGGCGCGCGCCAAGGCATCGGCGGTGCGCTTTGCCTCGGACCCCGAGGCGAGCCTGAAGCTGCGCGAATTGCAGGCGATCGGCGCCTTTTATGCCGCGCAGCACAATGATCCCGACTATGGCGATGTCGCCGGTCAGCAACAGGAAATCGCCTGGCTCGACGAAACCGTGCGACTGCTCGGCCCGGCGCTCGCGGTGCGCGGCGGCGATGGCGACCATTATGAATTTCGCGGCGCTGCCGGCCAGTTGTTCGACCATGGGTTGCGTTTCGACGATCCGCGGCTCGCCGAATGGTCGGCGATGCGGGTGCAGGCGAACCGCTACCGCGTGAAGGCGATCCCCGACGACTGGTTCGAAAAAATACTGCTCGCCGAGGTGCTCTACGACCATGGCTGGATGACCAGGGACCTGGCGCTGATCGACGAAGCCAATCGGATCGCCGCGAGCCTTCCCGCAGACGAACTGCGCGGTTCGCTGCGGCGCAAGCGCGACGCGGTCGCGGCGGGCGAGGCGCCCTATTGAAGGCCAGGCGATCGATCGCCCGGCGCGTGGGTTGCGGCGGCGGCCCGCGCGGCCTATCATGATCGCCTGATTTTGAAGGAAGAGTAAGCCGCCATGGATTTCCCGGCCAAGCCATCGCCCCAAAGCCTTGCCTTGCAGGATGAAGTCCATGCCCGCCACGATCACCCTCTCGAATCTTCACTACACCACCCCTGACGCCCAGCCGCTGTTCACCGGCCTCGACCTCGGCTTCGCCGCCGAGCGGACGGGGCTCGTCGGGCGCAACGGCGTCGGCAAGACGACGCTGCTGCGCCTGATTGCGGGCGAGATCGGTCCGCAAGCCGGCAGCGTGCGTGTCGCGGGCACGCTCGCGATGCTGCGCCAGAGCGTCCAACCGCCGCCCGGCGCGCTCGTCGCCGACCTCTTCGGGGTGACCGACGCGCTGGCGCTGCTCGCGCGCGCCGAGGCGGGCACCGCGACGGCCGACGAACTCGCCGACGCCGACTGGACGCTCGAAAGCCGGATCGAAGTAGCGCTCGCCCGCGTCGGACTCGCCGCGACGCCCGATACCGCGCTAGCCCGCCTGTCGGGCGGCCAGCGCACCCGCGCCGCGCTCGCCGCGGCGATCCTCGCCGAACCCGATTTCCTGCTGCTCGACGAGCCGACCAACAATCTCGACCGCGACGGGCGGCAGGCGGTGATCGATCTGGTCGCCGATTGGCGCGCCGGGATGATCGTCGTCAGCCACGATCGCGAACTGCTCGAGGAAATGGACGCGATCGTCGAACTCACGTCGCTCGGCGCGGCGCGCTATGGCGGCAACTGGAGCGCCTATCGTGCGCGCAAGGCCGCAGAGCTCGCGCAGGCCGAGCAGGGCCTCGCCGACGCCGAGCGCCGATCGGTCGAGGTCGCGCGCGAGGTGCAGGCGGCGAGCGAGCGCAAGGCGCGCAAGGACAAGGGCGGGCGCAAGAAAGCCGCGAAGGGCGACATGCCGCGCATCCTGCTCGGCGCGATGAAGGACCGCGCCGAGGACAGCGGCGGTGCGGGTGCAAGGCTGGCGGCCCGCAAGCGCGACGAAGCCGGCGACGCGCTGGCCGCTGCGCGAAGCCGCGTCGAGGTGCTTCAGCCGTTCACCGTCGCCATCGCGCCCAGCGGCCTCGCGGCGAACCGCCTTGTCGTCGACGTCGCGGATGCCACTACGGGCTATGCGTCCGGCGAACCGGTGATCGAAACCCTGTCCTTCACCATGGTCGGCCCCGAACGCGTCGCGATCACCGGCCCCAATGGCTCGGGCAAGACGACGCTGCTCGCGCTGCTCACCGGCCAGTTGCAGCCATGGGCGGGGCGGGTGCGGGTGATTGCCGAGCATGCGATGCTCGATCAGACGGTGTCGCTGCTCGACCCGGCACAATCGATCCGCGACAATTTCCGCCGCCTGCATCCGGAAACCGACGAAAATGCGTGCCGCGCCGCGCTCGCGCGCTTCCGCTTTCGCGCCGATGCGGCGCTACAGGTCGTCGGCACGCTGAGCGGCGGCCAGATGCTGCGCGCCGGGCTCGCCTGCACGCTCGGCGCGCCGCAGCCGCCGTTGCTGCTGATCCTCGACGAGCCGACCAACCATCTCGATATCGACTCGCTCGAAGCGGTCGAGGCGGGGCTCGCCGGCTATGACGGCGCGCTGCTCGTGGTCAGCCACGACGCGCCATTCCTGGACGCGATCGGGGTGACGCGGCGGATTGCGCTGGGATAGAGTTTCAAAGCCTCGTCATTGCGAGCGTAGCGAAGCAATCCAGAGCCTGCGTAAACCGCTCTGGATTGCTTCGCTACGCTCGCAATGACGAGGGAGGCATGAAAAAGGGCGGCCATCCTTTCGGACGCCGCCCTTGATTTCGTTTCGCCGGAAGCGCGGCTTATGCGGCTTCCGCCTCGTCGTCATACTGATCGACGGGGCCCGAATCCTGGCCCTTGGCATCGACGTCGCGGTCGACGAATTCGATGATTGCCATCGACGCCGCGTCCGAGGCGCGGATACCGGCCTTGATGACGCGGGTGTAGCCGCCGGCGCGGTCGGCGTAGCGGGTCGCGATGACGTCGAACAGCTTTTTGAGCTGCGTTTCGTCGAGAAGGCGGCTCTGCGCGAGACGGCGATTGGCAAGGCCGCCGCGCTTGGCGAGCGTGACCAGCTTTTCGACGTAGGGACGCAGTTCCTTCGCCTTGGCGACGGTCGTCATGATCTGCTCATGCTTGATCAGCGAGGCCGACATGTTGCGGAACATCGCGGTGCGGTGCGCGCTGGTGCGCTGCAGTTTGCGGCCGCCGGTTTTATGAATCATGATGTTGTCCTTCGTTCGTTAAAGGCCCGTGTGAGGTAGCCCAGACCAGGTCGATTGCGGGCCGACCCTTTCCCGTTGTTGGCCCCGGCCGAAGCCGGGGCGCAAGATCAGCCGAGAAGTTCCTGTTCGAGCTTCTTGGCCATTTCCTCGATATTCTCGGGCGGCCAGCCGGGGATGTCCATGCCGAGGCGCAGGCCCATCGACGACAGCACTTCCTTGATTTCGTTCAAGGACTTGCGGCCGAAGTTCGGGGTGCGGAGCATTTCGGCTTCGGTCTTCTGAACGAGATCACCGATATAGATGATGTTGTCGTTCTTCAGGCAGTTGGCCGAACGGACCGACAGTTCGAGCTCGTCGACCTTCTTGAGCAGGAAGCGGTTGAGCTGGTTGACGTCGCTCTCGTCGGCGGTGGTCGGCGACGCCGCCATGCCGATCATGCCGCTGTCGTTCATCGCTTCTTCGAAGTGGACGAAGACCTGCAGCTGGTCCTGGAGGATGCGCGCGGCGTAAGCGACGGCGTCTTCCGGGGTCACCGTGCCGTCGGTATCGACGGTCAGCGACAGCTTGTCATAGTCCAGTTCCTGACCGATGCGGGCATTGTCGACCTTGTAGGCGACCTGGCGCACGGGCGAGAAGAGCGAGTCGACCGGGATCAGGCCGATCGGCGCGTCGACCGGGCGGTTGGCGGTCGCGGGGACATAACCCTTGCCGGTGTCGGCGACGAGTTCCATGTTCAGCGTCGCACCCTCGTCGAGGTGGCAGATGACATGGTTCGGGTTCATCACCTTGATGTCGCCCGACACCATGATGTCGCCGGCCTTCACGGTCGCGGGACCGGTGGCCGAAAGCTGCAGCCGCTTCGGGCCTTCGCCTTCCATCTTCAGCGCGATCTGCTTCACGTTGAGGACGATGTCGGTGACATCTTCGCGCACGCCGGCCAGGCTCGAGAATTCGTGGAGGACGTTCTCGATCTTGATCGACGTGATGGCCGCACCCTGGAGCGACGAGAGCAGCACGCGGCGCAGCGCGTTGCCGAGCGTCAGGCCGAAACCGCGCTCAAGCGGCTCGGCGACGAAGGTCGCCTTGCGCTTGCCGTCGCTGCCGGCCTTGATTTCCAGGTTGCTGGGCTTCTTCAATTCCTGCCAGTTCCGGATATTGACAGTCATGGTCTTCCCTTTGCTTTTGGCGGGACAGGGCGGGGGCGGAAACCGACCGGTCCGGCGTTAGGAGATAGCGGATGCCGCCCCGGACGGGGCGGATCCGAAGCAGGTATCAGACGCGACGGCGCTTTGCCGGGCGGACACCATTGTGCGGGATCGGGGTCACATCGCGGATCGAGGTGATGTGGAAACCGACCGCCTGCAGCGCGCGCAGCGCCGATTCGCGACCGGCGCCCGGACCCTTGACTTCGACTTCCAGCGTGCGGACGCCATGTTCGGCGGCCTTCTTGCCGGCGTCTTCGGCGCAGACCTGCGCCGCGTAAGGGGTCGACTTGCGGCTTCCCTTGAAGCCCATCATGCCGGCGCTCGACCAGGCAATCGCATTGCCCTGGGCGTCGGTGATGGTGATCATCGTGTTGTTGAAGGTCGCGTTGACGTGGGCGACGCCCGACGAGATGTTTTTGCGTTCGCGCCGACGAAGGCGCTGCGGTTCACGAGCCATGATGAAATCCTAATCCTAAATCCTGAAGCTGGCCGCAGGTCGTGGCGACCTCCGGCGGAAAGTAAGGAAGCGCGCCCGCAAGGACGCGCTCGAACCTTACTTCTTCTTGCCGGCGATCGGCTTCGCCTTGCCCTTGCGGGTGCGCGCGTTGGTGTGCGTGCGCTGGCCGCGGACCGGCAGGCCCTTGCGATGACGCAGGCCGCGGTAGCAGGCGAGGTCCATCAGGCGCTTGATGTTCATCGCCGTGTTGCGGCGAAGGTCACCCTCGACCGTGTGGTCGGCGTCCAGCGTTTCGCGGATCTGCAGGATCTCGGCGTCGCTGAGGTCCTGAACGCGACGCGTGTGGTCGATGCCCAGCTTGGTGGCGATGTCGACGGCGGTCTTGCGACCGATGCCGTGGATGTAGGTGAGCGCGATGATCACGCGCTTGTTGGTGGGCAAATTGACGCCCGCGATACGTGCCATGGGGTACTTTCTCCTGCTCCACAGGGCCGTAGGCAACCGGCCCCATCTCAAAGCGTCTGATTTCCAACGCAAAAAACGGACCACGAATGCGCGAGCGCGCTTCGCCGTCCGGTCAGGCTGTCGGAATGGAGGCGCAGTTAAGGTGAGTCGCCCGAATTGTCAAGCGAACTGCGGCAAAATGCACCACCGCGGCGGGTGGTCAGGCGGAGGTTGTAAGCGCCACCGCCCGGTCGTGCAAGCGATCGACGACGGCCCGGTGGATTCCGGGGGCGCAGGCGATGACCCCGAAGGCCTGCGCGCGCGGGGTGTTGAACCGCAGCGGCGCGCCGAAGGCGTCGGTGACCGCCGCCCCGGCCTCGGTCGCGATCAGCGCCGCGGCGGCGACATCCCATTCGAAACCCCAGCGCAGCGTCGCGACCAGATCGGCGCGGTCGTCGGCGACCAGCGCCATGCGCAGCGCGATGCTGTTCGGCTTGGTGACGATCACCAGATCGCTGTCGACGCGCGGCAGCGCGTCGGCGGGAACGCGCGACCCGGCGAATTCGGTGCGCTGGCTCGCGTGCAATGTCTCGCCGTTGAGCAAGGCGCCCTGGCCACGCTGCGCGACCCACAGCTCGTCGAGCGCGGGGGCATAGAGAACACCGAATTCGGGGGTGCCGTCGACGACGAGCGCGACCGACACCGCCCAGCCGGGCCGCCCGCGGATGAAGTCGCGGGTGCCGTCGATCGGGTCGACGCACCACATCGCGCGGCACGCCAGCCGGTCGGTGTTGTCGGCGGTCTCTTCGGACAGCCAGCCCGCCTCGGGCACCATCGCCCCGAGCACCGCCTTCAGCCGCGCATCGACCGCGAGGTCGACATCGCTGACCGGATTGTTCGGCGATTTATACTGGACGTCGACCGCCTTGCCCTCGCCGCGCCAGCGCGCCATCGCCATGTCGCCGACCTCGCGGGTCGCCGCGATCACAGCCTCGAGGTTGCGGTGCGGCACGGCGGTCTAGCTCGATGCGACGGTCATGCCGTCGATGCGCAGCGTCGGGACATTGGTGCCGTGGCGGAACTCCAGATCGTCGGCGGGGATCAGCGCGGCGAACATGGCGATCAGATTGCCCGCGACGGTGAATTCGGCGATCGGTTCGGCAAGCTGGCCGTTCCGGATCGCGAAACCCGACGCGCCGCGGCTGTAATCGCCGGTGACCGGATTGACGCCCTGGCCGATCAGCTCGGTGACATAGACGCCCTCGACGACGTCGGCCATCAGTGCCGCCGGCGATACGGTGCCCGCGGCGAGGTGGACGTTGCTGACGCTGACCCCCGACGCGCCGCCGCCGCGGCTCGCATGGCCGGTGGGGGCGAGGCCGAGCTGCTTCGCCGACGCATTGTCGAGCAGCCAGCCGGTCAGGCGCCCGCCCGAAATCAGGTCGCGCGCGCTCGTCGGCAGGCCCTCGCCGTCGAAGGCGCGGCTGCGCAGCCCGCGCGGCCGGTGCGGCTCGTCGCGAATGACGATGGCGCTGTCGAACAATTGCGCCTCCTCCTTGCCGAGCAGGAAGCTGGTGCCGCGCGCGATCGACGGGCCGCCGATCGCGCCGAGCAGATGGCTGACCATGCTGCTGCCGACGCGGGGGTCGAACAGGACCGGGACCTTGCCGACCGGGGCCTTGCCGGGGTTCAGCCGCGCGACCGCACGGGTGCCGGCGCGGGTGCCGATCGCGCCGCTGCTTTCGAGGTCGGCCAGATAATGGGCGCTGTGCCAGCCATAGTCGCGCTGCATGCTCGCGCCTTCGCCGGCGATCACGCTCGCCGACAGGCTGTGCCCGCTCGCGCCATAGCCGCCGGCAAAGCCGTGGCTGGTCGCGAGCGCGAGGCGGGTGCGGCTGTGGCTCGCGCTGCCGCCTTCGCTGTTGGTGACGCCGGCGACCGCGCGCGCGGCCTCCTCGACGCTTCGCGCCGCTTCGCGCAGCGCCTGCGGGTCGGCCTCGCTGGCGTCGTCGAGGTCGAGGTCGGGGATGGCGCCCCTGAACAGCAGGTCCTCGGGGGCGAGGCCGGCATATTGGTCTTCGGGGGCCTCGCGCGCCATCGCGACGCAGCGGTCGACCAGCTTCGCCAGTTCGCCCGCGTCCATGTCGGCGGTCGACACGCTCGCGCTGCGCTGTCCGACGAAGACGCGCAGGCTGATGTCCTGCCCTTCGGACCGCTCGACATCCTCGAGCGATCCGAGGCGCATCGAGACCGAGGTCGCGGCGTTGCAATAATAGAGCGCGTCGGCGGCGTCGGCGCCGGCCTTGGAGGCGGCGTCGCACAGCATCTGCGCGCGGTCGAGGGCTTCGGCTACGGTCAGCATGGCCGCGCCTTAGGGCGCGCGCGCGAAGCCGTCAAAATCTTATCGGTGAACGGCCGCCTCAGCCGCCGATGACCGCCAGGCCGGTCGTCGCCGCCATCGCGCCGCTGACCCACAGGAAGGGCAGGGCGAGCGCGGCGACCCACAGGCGCAGCAGGTCGCGGCGGAAGCGGGCGTGCAGGCCCCAACTCGCCAGCGCCTGGCGGCTGAGATGATACCAGCGCCGTTCGGTGATGCGCGCGACGGGCACCGCGATGGCGAGCAGCAGGATCAGCGCGACGACGGTAAGTCCCGAAGGCGCCCCCGCGGCGATCGCGCTCGACACGAGCCAGATCTGCAGCGCGGCGAAGACGAGCAGGGCGAAGGCGGCATGAAAGGTCATCCGGCGGCCCAGGCTTCGGGCCGGAGGCACGGCACGAGGCGAGCGCCTCCACAGGCGCGGTCCGAATGTTGATGCCATTTTTTTCAGCCCCCTTAGGCCGGCGATTCCCAGAAACCCGACGATTTCAACCAATAATGACCGAGTCAAGACAGTCTGGCCCCGATTCGTTAATTTCATCCTCGATTCGGCCCAATTTGCGAACGATTCTGCGTCGAACGGCGAATTCGCCGCCAGTCTGGCAACGAAAGCGGCCCAAATCGGGGTTGCGGCGGCTTGCGCGGCGCGACTCGCCGTCGGTCGAAGCCTTGCATCCATCGCCGCCCCTGATAGCGTCCATGGTCTGTCCATCCGGACCATAGACGAACAGGGGATTCATCGATGCGTTACCTCGCCTTCCTGGCTGCCCTCAGCTTGCCTCTCGCACCCGCGCTCGCGCAGGAAGCGGCCAAGACCGCTGCACCCGTCGCGCCCAAGCCCGCGGCGCTCATCGCCGATGGCATGCCCGACGTGCCCGCCGAACTCGCGTCGGCAACGCGCCCCTATATGGAAAATCGCGGCGCCAGCTTCGTCGGCTGGAATCCGGTCGACAAATCGATGCTGATCGCGACGCGTTTCGGCAACACCAGCCAGATCCATCGCGTCGCCGCCCCGATGGGCGACCGCAAGCAGCTGACGTTCGAGGAGGAGCCGGTCGGCAATGCGGCCTGGTCGCCCAAAACCGGCGACCTGATGCTGGTGCAAAAGGATATCGGCGGTAACGAATTCTACCAGATCTATGCGATGAAGAACGGCCGGCTCGAATTGCTCACCGACGGCAAGAGCCGCAACGGCATCAACGCGTGGAGCAACGACGGCACGCTCGTCGCTTACACCTCGACGCTGCGCAACGGCCGCGACAGCGACATCTACCTGATGGATCCGCGCGATCCGAAATCGGCGCGCATGGTCGCCCAGGTTGACGGCGGCGGCTGGGCCTTGCTCGATTTCGCGCCCGACAAGAGCTGGGCGCTCGTCGGCAAATACAGCTCGGTGCAGAAGTCGGACTTCTTTCGCCTCGACTTCAAGAGCGGGGCGATGACCCCGATCGGCGATCACAGCAAGACCGTGTCGCACAATGGCGGCACCTTTGCCCCCGACGGCACGATCTGGATCACCAGCGACGAGGGCGCCGAGTTCGAACGGCTCGGCACCCTCGACCCCGCGACGGGCAAGTTCACCCCGAAGGGGCCGGCGGAGAAATGGGAGGTCAGCGGCTTCGACATCGCCGAGGACGGCAGCTTCATCGCCTATACGGTGAACGAGGCGGGCATGTCGAAACTGCGCCTGCTCGACCCGAAAAGCGGCGCGGTGCGCACCGTCGACAGTCTGCCCGCCGGCATCATCGGCGGGGTCGAGATCGCGCCGTGGGGCGAGATCGGGATCAGCTTTACCTCGGCGCGCAGCGCGGCGGACGCGTTCAGCGTCGATCCAAAGACGCTCAAGGTCACCCGCTGGACCGAAAGCGAGACCGGCGGCCTCGACGTCACGAAGAATATCGAACCCGAACTGGTCAAGGTGAAGAGCTTCGACGGGCTCGAGGTGTCGGGTTTCCTCTATCGTCCCGACCCGGCCAAATTCCCCGGCAAGCGCCCGCTGATCATGAGCGTCCATGGCGGACCCGAAGGCCAGTCGCGCCCGGGCTTCATGGGACGGTCGAACTATCTGCTCAACGAAATGGGCATCGCGCTCTTCTACCCCAACGTCCGCGGCTCGACCGGTTACGGCAAGACCTTCGTCAGCCTCGATAACGGCCCGTTCAAGCGCGAGGACAGCGTCAAGGACATGGGCGCCTTCCTCGATGCGCTGGCAAAGGACAGGACGCTCGACGCGTCGCGCTTCGGGCTGACCGGGGGCAGCTATGGCGGCTATATGTGCTATGCCGCCGCGACCCACTATGCCGACAAGCTGCGCGCCAACCTGTGCGTCGTCGCGATCTCGAACTTTGTCACCTTCCTCGAAAACACCCAGGATTATCGCCGCGACCTGCGCCGCGTCGAATATGGCGACGAGCGCGTGCCCGAACAGCGCGCCAAGCTGATCGAAATCTCGCCGCTCACCCGCGTCGCCGATATCAAGAAGCCGCTGTTCATCGTCACCGGCGCCAACGACCCGCGCGTGCCGGCGTCGGAGGCCGACCAGATCGTCGCGGCGGTGCGCAAGAAAGGCGGCACCGCCTGGCACCTTGTCGGCACCAACGAGGGCCATGGCTTCGCGAAGAAGGAAAACGCCGACTATAATTTTTGGGCGTCACTCGTCTTCTGGAAACAGTATCTGCTGAACTGACGCCGATGCGGGCTCACCAGGCGATGGTGAGCCCGCCGGTCTTGTAGCGATCCGACAATTGGTCGATCGCCTTTTGGGCCGGGATCAGGCGCCATTCCATGCCGGCAAGGTCC
This sequence comes from Sphingopyxis sp. EU05-FHT14B03, assembly GCF_058790875.1. NCBI lineage: Bacteria > Pseudomonadati > Pseudomonadota > Alphaproteobacteria > Sphingomonadales > Sphingopyxidaceae > Sphingopyxis > Sphingopyxis sp. EU05-FHT14B03. The sequence goes on along the minus strand of NZ_JBYTDC010000003.1, from coordinate 264,816 downwards.
GCGGGAAGGGCGCCGGCGTTGACGAAGCGCACCCGCATCTGGGCCTCGTAGCCCGAATTCTGCTGATAGCTGCCGACATACATGCCCGACACGTTGGTCGTGCGCGAGATCGACAGGCGGCTGAGCAGGATCATGCTGTCATATCCCTCGCGGCGCGCGGTCTGCGCCGCGCCGAGCATCGCCAGTTCTTCCACGGCGGCGATCGGCGCCAGATTGTGGGTATAGCGGATGGTCCAGATGTCGCTTTTGCCCTCCTGATTGCGCGACAATCCCGAGTCGCTGAGGAAATAGCCGTCGCCGGCGGGCTTGAGCGTCGGAACGATCTTGGATGTTTCGGGCCGGGGCAGCAGCGCCATCAGATCGGCCGCCGGAAAGTCGAGAGCCTTGACGCGCTCGGCGTCGAAATTGCTCCGCAGCCTTGCCCGAACTGCGTCGAGCTCGGCCTTTTCGGCCGCATTTTCGGTGGGAAGATTCGCCAATATATCGGCAACGATCGGCAGTTTATCCAACCCCTTGGCAATGAATTCGGCGTGGGTTTCGTCGCTGGGACGCGTGGCGATCTTCGGCCGCAGGTCGATCGCGGCCTCCCAGAGTCCGATTTCGCTTTTGGCCCGGCGCGCATAGGGAAGCCGGCGGGCGTGATCTTCGACATCCTGCTTCTTCGGCGGCTTGCCGTCAGCGCGCGGCGGTGGCGGCGCCATCGCTTCGTCGAGGTCGACCTTCGCTTCCGCGAGCGCAGCCTTGGCCCAGGCGGTATTGCCGGCGGCGGCCTCCGCATAGGCGCGCGCGCCCTGCACCGTCGCGCGCTGTTCGATCTCTTCGAGTTCGTTCTGCTCGCCGCCCCGCAGCGTCCAGCCACCCCGCTGTTTGGGCAGGTCGAAACTGATCGTCGGCGCGATCGCGCGCGCCGCCTCCAGGTCGCCGTCGAGGAACAGCATCCAGAAAAGCGCGCGGCCGCTTTCGGGCGACAGCGGAACGGCATCCTTCATCTCCGCGGCCTGCGCGGCGAAACTTTTGTCGAGGTGCATGTGCAGCCGCGTCGCGAGCTGGCGGATCGACTGCGACCAGGGGCGGCCCGCGCGCATCTCCGCGATGGCGGCCAGTGCCTCGTCGCGCCGGCCGAGCGCGATCAGCGCATAGGCCCGGACGCCGCGGTTGCCGACACCGATGCTCTGCAGGAAATAGCCGTCCTTGTGCGCGGCGCCGAGCGCATCGCTGGCGCCGGTCAGCGCGATGGCGCGCTCGGCTTGGCCCGCCCAGACGGCATGGACCGCTTGCGCCTGCAACAGGTTGGCGCGGCGCAGCCAGAAGGCATCGATCAGGCGCGCGTCGTGCAGCGCACGCTCGCAGGCGGCGAGGCCTCGCTCTCCAAAGGTGTAAATGTCCTTGCGGCGAATGTCGGCGGATCGCGAGGCCGCGCCGAACATGAAGGTCTCGCGCGCGATTCCGTCCGATTTTCCGCGCGGGGCGTTATAGCCGTCGCAAGCCGAAAAATCCTGCTCGCTCGCGGCCGCGACGCTTGCCGCCGGCGTGACGGGTGGTGCGGGCGGGGCCTCACCCCGCGCCGCAGCCGTCGTTTCGTCCGCCGCCTGTGCGGCAATCGCCGGCGCGGCCAGACCCATCGCCGCCGGCAGCAGCGCCATCATTCCGATCTTCATATATCGCCCCTGTTCCCCTGTCGGAGAATCGCTAACCCAGTGTCGGCTCGCGATCAACCAGCCAGTCGGGGCGTCGCGGTCAGTTCCGCGGCGGCACCGGCAATTCGGTCGCGTCGGGTTCGGCCTGCTCGCGCTGCGGTGCGGTGCCGTTCGCCTGCGCCTCCAGGTCGGCGGCCGCCTTCTGGCGTTCGGCCATCGCGCGTTCCTCGGCGACCACCGCGGCTTCGACTTCGTCCGATGCCGCGTCGATGCCGGCGATGCGCTTGGCGCGTTCGTCGGCGATCATCGCCTGCCAGTCGGTCTTGTCGGCCGCCTGCCGTTCGGCCTTGGCGCCCGCGACGAGCGCCTGGGTACAGCCGGTGAAGCCGCCGAGGCCGACCGGCGAGCAGCTGTCGGTGCCGAAGCGGCCGACGCGCTCCATTGCGGTCACGCGGTTGAGCCAGGCCTGGTTGCGCGGATCGAGCGGGTCGCCGCCGCGGAACAGCTGCGGCACGCGATAGCGGTCGCCTTCGGGCAGGCGGTTACACACGACGATCTCGTCGCTGCTCGACGGCTCGCACTTGTCGTTGCCGTAAACGATGACCTGGTTGATCTTTTCGGCGCTCGACGTGTCGGCATCCTGCGCGGCGGCGGGGAGCGCGAACAGGCTGCCGGCAAGGAGCAACGCGGCGAGGGGGAGGCGGGTCATCGGATCATCCTTCGTCATTTCGTGCGGAATGGCACCGCGTGCCTGCATCCGTCATGAACGGGCAGGCGGTTTCTGTATCAGATACGCTTCGACAGCGCGATGGCTGCGCGGCATCCGGCGCGGATCGCGAAGCTGAGCAGCGGATAGCCGGGCGCGCTTTCGGCGCCCGCGGCGAGCGCCGCTTCCTTATGCTCCAGCTCCTCGGCGCGGAAATCGGCGACCGCGGCGCTGAGTTCGGGGTCGCTGTCGCCGAGTTCGTCGAGCTGGTCGCGATAATGGCGGTCGATCTCGGTCTCGACCGCGGCGGTGCACGCCATCGCGGCGCGCGGCCCCATCGCGGCGGTCACCGCGCCGAGCGCGAAACCCGCGACCTTCCACACCGGTTGCAGCGCGGTCGGGCGGACGCCGCGCCGCGCGACCATGGAGTCGAAGAATTTGCGATGGCGCTCTTCCTGTTCGGCCATATGCGCGATTTCGCGCGCCATCGGGTGGCGGTCGCCCATCACCGCGAGCTGGCCGGCATAGATGCGCGTCGCGCCATATTCGCCCGCCTGGTCGACGCGGATCATCGACGCGTTGCGCCCGTCGTCGCCGGCGCCGTCCTTTTTCGTGTCGCTCATGCGACCGATGTGGGCCGCCGGCGCAGCAGGGTCAAGACGAAGGCGGCGGCGGCGAGCGAGAAGATCGCGTTGAACCCGGCGAGCGAGATCGGTCCCAGCGTCCATTGCGGCACGTCGCAGCGGACGATCGGCGCCGCCATGATGCTGTCGAGCGTCACCGGCCCGCTGCCGGTCGAACTGCACGTCGTCAGCCCCTGCCACCATCCATATTCGACCCCGGCGTGGAAGATGCCGATCGCGCCGCTGATCGCGATTGCGACGGCGGCGAGCAGGGTCAGCGCCCGCATCGCGGCCTCGTTCCTGCGCAGCAGCAGCGCGAGCAGCGCCAGCACGATCGCCGCCTGGTGCGGCCAGCGCTGCCAGTAGCACATCTCGCACGGGTGCAGGCCAAAGCCATATTGCGACACCAGCGCCCCGCCATAGAGGAGTAACGGCGCGGCGAGCGCCACCAGCGGCGCGGCGATACGCGAGTTCAGCATCGAACCTACCTATAGTGACGGAGAGAAGACTATCAGTTGCGGCGGACCGGCTTGGCGGGCGCCTTGGCGGGGGCGCTGCCCTGCGCCATGCGCGCCGCGGGGTTGATCCGGCCGATCGTCTGCAGCGCATAGTTCATCTGGAAATCCTCGATGCCCTTGGCCTTCAACTCTTCGGCGGTCGCGGTGAAGCGCGGATCGTCCTTCTCGTCCTTTTCGAGCAGGCTATTGTCGACCTTCTTCTCGTTGATCAGGTGACGCCGCAGGTCGCTTTCGCGGAAGCGCGGACGGTCCTTGTAATCGGGGTCCGACAGCTGCGGCACGCGGATGTCGGGGTCGATCCCGCCTTCCTGCACGCTGCGGCCCGACGGCGTATAATAGCGCGCCGTGGTCAGGCGCAGCGCGGTCGTGTCGGTCAGCGGCAGTACCGTTTGTACCGATCCCTTGCCGAAGCTGCGCTCGCCCATGATGACCGCGCGGTGCTGGTCCTGCAGCGCCCCTGCGACGATTTCGGAGGCCGAGGCCGATCCGGCGTCGATCAGCACGATCACCGGCGCACCGCCCGCGAGGTCACCGGGTTCGGCAAAATAGCGTTCGATATCGCCCTTGCGGCGGCCGCGCTGCGAGACGATTTCGCCGCGTTCGAGGAACAGGTCGCTGATCCCGACGGCTTCGTCGAGCAGCCCGCCGGGGTTCGAACGGAGGTCGAGCACCCAGCCGCGCGGCTTTTTACCGAGCGATTTTTCGACCGCCATCATCGCGGCCTTGAGGTCGGTGGTCGCGTCGGCGGAGAAGCTGCTGACGGTCAGCACGCCGACGTCGCCCTTCACTTCCCATTTCACCGGCTTCAGGTCGATGATTTCGCGGGTCAGCGACAATTCGATCGGCTTGTCCTGGCCTTCGCGCACGACGGTGATGTCGATCTTGGTGCCCGGCTTGCCGCGCATCTGGTCGACCGCTTCGTCGAGCGTCAGCCCGAAGATCAGTTCCTTGTTGATATGGGTGATATAGTCGCCGGCCTTGATCCCGGCCTTGGCCGCCGGGGTGTCGGCGGTCGGCGCGATCACCTTCACGACGCCGTCTTCCATCGTCACCGACAGGCCCAGCCCGCCATATTCGCCGTCGGTCTGAGTGCGCAGGTTCGAAAAGCCGCGCGCGTCGAGATAGCCCGAATGCGGGTCGAGGCTGGCGAGCATGCCGTTGATCGCGCCTTCGATCAGTTTCGAATCGTCGACCGGTTCGACATAGTTCGACCGCACTTCGAGGAAGACGTCCATGAAGCGTGAAATCTCGTTGGTCGTCGCGGTGTCGACGGTCGCCATCGCCCCGGTCGCCAGCGGCACCAGCGCGAGCGTACTCAGCGCGGCGGCGCCCTGCCACAGCGCGAAACGGCGCTTGGGGGAGGCGATGGTCTTGGTCGGTTCGGTCATGATCGTCTTTCACCTTGGCGGACGGTCCGCCCTATAATCCCCGGCCCGCCATATTCCTACGCATTGGACGGGGCGTCAAGCGCAGCATCCCATTATGGACCGGCATCCGAACGGTGGGTTAACAGGGGGCGATCAGCCGAGCATCCGGGCGATGTCGACCGGGCGCCCGGCGCGGCGCAGTTCGACGGTGATATGCGCGTCGTGCGCCCCGGCGCGGCCGATCGGCGCCCCGGCATCGAGCGTGTCGCCGACGCTCGCCGACAGCCCGATCATCCCGGTGAGCAATGATGTCCAGCCGCCGCCATGGTCGATGATGACGATCTTGCCATAGCCGCGATAGTCGCCGGCGAAGCTGACCCGCCCCGGCGCCGGGGCAACGACCTGGCCGCCCGGGCGCGCGACGATGGTTATGCCGCGCGATCGGACCCCGCTGTCGTCGACCTCGCCGAGTCCCGCGACGATCCGCCCGACGACGGGCAGGCGATAGGCGCCCTGCGCCAGCTCGGCTTCCTGCGTGGACGGCGCGGCGGTCGCGGGGTTACCGCTCGCCGGATCGTTCGGGCGCTGGACCGGACCCGCCAGCTGCGCCAGCTCGGCGCGCACCCCGCTGTCGACCTCGAGCGTGTCCATCAGGTCGACGATGTCGCGCGCTTTCTCGCCGAGCCCGAGCGCGCGGTCGGCTTCGAGCCGCGCGCTGCTCATCAGGTCGCGCGAGCGCAGCCGGCCTTCATTCTCCAGCCGCGTCAGCTCGTCGCGCCGCGTCGCGAGCTGCTTCTTGCTCGCGGCGAGCGCCGCAATCGCGACCGACTGTTGCTGGCGCGTCGCGCGCAGGCCGGCGAGTTCGCGGCGCACCCCGGCGGTGCGGCGTTCGATCACCGGCATCACCGCGTCGAGCACCGCGCGGGCGTGGACCATGTCGGTCAGCGACCCCGGCTGGGCGAGCACGGTCACCGGCGGCTGGCGCGACAGTTGCTGGAGCGAGGCGGTGAGTTCGAGCAGCGGCTGCTGCTGCTCGGCGAGCCGCGCCTGCTGTTCCGCCAGCCGCCGCCCGACCAGCGCGACGCGCGCTTCACCGGCGCTGATGTCGGCCTCGGCCGACTGGATGCGCGCGGCGAGCGCGGCGCTGCGTTTCTTCAGCCGGTCGGCGGCGTCGGTCGCCGCCGCCGCCTGCACTTCGAGCGCCGCGCTGCGCGCCAGCGCCGCCGCCGACTGTTCCTTGGCGCTGATCAATTGCCGACGTTCCCCGGCGGCGATCGCCTCGGGATCGAAGGCGTCGCTCTGCGCCAGCGCCAGTGCCCCGCCGGCAAGCGCGAGCAGCAGCGCGGGCAGGGCGAAGGCGAGCCTCATTGCTGGCCTTCGCGGTGATAGGGGTGACCGGCGATGATGCTCGTCGCGCGCCACAATTGTTCGGCCAGCATCGCGCGCGCCATCAGGTGCGGCCACGTCGCGCGGCCAAAGGCGATCGCCTTGTCGGCGTCCTTCCGCTCTTCGGGGGTGAAGCCGTCGGCGGCGCCGAGGCAGAAACGCGCCTCGCGCACCCCGTCGTCGCGCCAGCGTTCGAGCAGTTTGGCGAGGTCGAGGGAGGTGATCTGCTCGCCCGTCTCGTCGAGCAGGATCGTGCGGCTGCCCGGGGCCGCGGGCGGCACCTTGCCGCCGGTGTCGGGCAATTCGGTGATTTTCTGCGGCCAGGTCACGCGCTTCATATAGCGGCCGACAAGCTCGGCCTCGGGGGACCGCCCGATACGTCCCCGTGCGATGATGTGCAGCAGCATGACGCCCCGCCTAGCCTCCGGCGGGCAGGGACGTCAATTTACGGCGGTGACCGGCGGCGCGTCGCCGAACGACCACATGCGCTCGAGGTTATAGAAGCTGCGCACTTCGGGGCGGAACAGGTGGACGATGACGTCGCCGGCATCGATCAGCACCCAATCGGCGTTGGGCAGGCCCTCGACGCGGACCAGGCGGCCCGCTTCCTGCTTGATCCGCTGCGCCAGCTTGTCGGCGATCGCCGAAACATGGCGCGTCGACCGGCCGCTCGCGATGACCATATGGTCGGCGATGCTGCTCTTGCCGGCAAGCGGGATGGAAATAGTTTCCTGGGCCTGATCCTCATCCAGCTGGTGGAGGATCAGCGCGTGGAGGGCGTCCACGCTGTCATTCGGTGCGGCGCCGGGCGCGGCATCCTTACTGGCGGCTATCAAGCTTATTCATTCCTTTTCGTCCGTGGCCAGCCGCGAATGCGTCAGCGGGTCGCGCATCGCGCGGCCAGCATAGCTCTCGTACCAGCGGGGGTTGGCCTGCCGTATTGCAGTTGCGGATCGCACATCGGGCGAAAATCGCAGGAACACGAGGGCAGGCGGTCTCCAGTCCGTCCAGTGACTTTTCTGGTCCGCGGGCCGGACGAAGCGCCGAAGCCAACCCATCGCCTTTGCAGCATGGGTGCGGCCATTATAGCCCGGACGCGCGACAACCGCAATCGGCATGAGTCGCGCGATCCCCCGCCAGTCGCGCCATTGGGGCAATTGAGCCAGATTGTCGGCGCCCATGATCCAGATGAACTGCCGATTGGGATAGCGGCGGACGAGTTTTTTCAGCGTGTCAACGGTGTAGCGGGTGCCCAGTTCGGCCTCGATCGCGGTGGCGCGAATCGACGACCGCCGCGCCGCGCGCCGGGCGGAGGCAAGGCGCGCCGGCAGCGGCGCCATGCCCTTGGCGGGCTTGAGCGGATTGCCGGGCGAGACCAGCCACCAGAGTTCGTCGAGGTCCAGCGCGTCGATGGCATCGAGACTTATCGCGCGATGCCCGCTATGCGCGGGGTTGAAGCTGCCGCCAAGGAGGCCGGTGGGGACCTTGCGTGTCAGGGCCGGACCTGACCCGTCCCGCGCACCAGCCATTTGTACGTCGTCAGCCCTTCGAGCGCGACCGGACCGCGCGCGTGCAGCCGTCCCGTCGCGATGCCGATCTCCGCCCCCAGCCCGAATTCGCCGCCGTCGGCGAATTGCGTCGAGGCGTTGTGCATGACGATCGCGCTGTCGACCTCGGACAGGAAACGTTCGGCGACGCCCGCATCCTCGGTGACGACCGCGTCGGTGTGCTTGCTCGAATGCGCGTCGATATGTGCGAGCGCGCCGGCGAGGCCGTCGACCATCGCGACCGAGACGATCGCGTCGAGATATTCGCAGTCCCAGTCGTTCGCGCTGGCGGGCCCGACATGCGGGCTCAGCGCCGCGACCTCCTTGTCGCCGCGCACTTCGCAGCCTGCCGCGACCAGCGCATCGACGATGGCGAGCGGCGCGGGAAAGGCGCGGTCGATCAGGATCGTCTCGGTCGCGCCGCAGACGCCGGTGCGGCGCATCTTGGCGTTGACGGCAAGCGCCACCGCCTTGGCGGGGTCGGCGCGGCCGTCCAGATAGAGGTGGTTGATCCCGTCGAGATGCGCGAGCACTGGCACGCGCGCCTCGTCGTGCACCCGCGCGACCAGGCTCTTGCCGCCGCGCGGGATGATGATGTCGACCAGCCCCTGCGCGCGCAGCAGCGCACCGACGGCGGCGCGGTCCTGCACCGGCACCAGTTGCACCGCATCGACGGGCAGGCCGCTTTCGGCGAGCCCCGCGGCGAGCGCGGCGTGGATCGCACGATTGCTGTTCACCGCCTCGCTGCCGCCGCGCAGGATCACGGCATTGCCCGACATCAGCCCCAGTGCCGCCGCGTCGGCGGTGACGTTCGGCCGGCTTTCATAGATGATGCCGACGACGCCGAGCGGGACGCGCACGCGGCTGAGCGCCATGCCATTGGGGCGGACGGCGCGGTCGATTTCCATGCCGACGGGGTCGGGGAGCGCGGCGACCGCCTCGACCGCCTCGGCGATACCGCCGAGCCGCGCATCGTCGAGCCGCAGCCGGTCGAGCATCGCCGCCGACAGCCCCGCCGCCTTGGCCGCCGCCATGTCGCGCCGGTTCGCGTCGAGAATCGCATCGGCGCGCAGGCGCAGCTGGCCGGCTGCGGCGCGCAGGCCCGCGGCCTTTTCCGCGGTCGGCACCACGGCCAGCCGTTTGGCCGCGATGCGCGCGCGCGCGCCCATGTCGGCGATCAGCGCGTCGGGGTCGGGAACGGGGGACAGGGTATGGGCTTTGGCGGTCATGCGCGCGCCCTATCATGCTTTGCGCGGCCGGTGAAAGTCCCCGTTGCACGCGCCGCGCGCGCTGCTACCTAGACGTCATGACAGGGGACATCGAAGGGATCGGGGCGGCGGTGACCGCCGGGCTGGCGGCACGCGCGGTCGAACCGCGCCACGGCGGCCCGGATGGACATGCGGGTACGCGCTGCCTCAATTGCGGGACCAGCCTCGTCGGCTCGCATTGTCATCATTGCGGCCAGCGGGCCGATGTTCACCGTAGCTTCGGCGCGATCGGTCACGACCTCGTCCATGCGATCTTCCATTTCGAGGGCAAGATCTGGAACACGCTGCCGATGCTCGCCTGGCGCCCGGGCGACCTGACGCGCCGCTATATCCATGGCGAGCGCGCGAGCTTCATCTCGCCGCTGGCGCTGTTCCTGTTCGCGGTCTTCCTGACCTATGCGGTGCTCGCGATGGTCGGCAGCGGCGGCGGGTTCGGCGAGGGGCTGGCCAAGGCGGCGGCAAACCAGACCGAGGCGAGCGCGATCCAGGCGCGCTTCCTCGCGGAAACGGCGGAGGTTAATGCCGAGCTTGCAAAAAAGGGCCTGACGCCGGAGCGAAAGCGGCAGCTCGAGCAGGAGCTCGTCTCGCTGCGCAAGAGCGCCGAATATCTCGGCATCGCGAAGCCGATGACTGCGGAGGAGCGGGCAAAGGGGCCGCCGGTGCTCGAAGATCCGGGCGAGCAGATGATGACCAGCGTCGATTTCCTGTCACGGACCAAGGTCGATACCGGGGTGCCCTTCATCGACCATGGTTTCGAAAAGGCGCGCGCGAACCCGTCGCTCGTCATGTATAAGTTGCAGGCGAACGCCTATAAATTCGCCTGGGCGCTGATCCCGCTGTCGCTGCCCTTCATGTGGCTGCTCTATCCGTTCAGCCGCCGCTTCCACACATACGACCATTTCGTCTTCGTCACTTATTCGATTTCGTTCATGCTACTGCTGTTCGTCGTCGTGCGCCTGCTCAACCTGACGGTGCTGGGCGACGTCGCGACCGTCCTCGCGATCTTCTATGTGCCCTTCCACATGGTTCGCCAGCTGCGCGGCGCCTATCGCTCGTCGCGCTTCGGGGCGCTCGTGCGCGGGACGATGCTGCTGTTCTTCAGCCTGTTCGCGGTGACCACCTTCATGCTGCTGCTACTGGCGATGGGGGTCATGGGATAGGCGCGCCATATCGTCACAAAGACGGAGCAAGAAGCCGCCGGAAAATAGGGAGACTGCTATGCATCCGCTTTGGGGAGAGATCGACCGCCGCCTGCTGATCAAGCTCGGCACCGCCGGACTTGCGGCGCTGTCGCTGCCCGGCGCGGCGCGGGCGATGATGGCGCAGGGCTTCACCCATGGCGTCGCGAGCGGCGAGCCGGGGGCGAATTCGGTAATGCTGTGGACACGCTATGCCGCGCCCTCCGATGCCCGGCTGACCGTCGAGGTCGCCGAAACCCCCGATTTCGCGCGCATCGTCGGCGGCGGCAGCGTCGATGCCGACGGCGCCAGCGATCACACCGCCAAGTTGATGGTTCGCGGGCTGCAACCCGGCCGCTGGTATTTCTATCGCTTCGTCGCGCCCGACGGCACCAAATCGATCACCGGCCGCACCCGCACCCTGCCGCAGGGGGCGACGTCCGTCTTCAATCTCGCGCTCTTTTCCTGTTCGAACATGCCCTTCGGCTGGTTCAACGCCTATGGCCATGCCGCATCGCGCCAGGACATCGACCTGGTCGCCCATGTCGGCGATTATCTCTATGAATATGCCGCCGGCGATTATCCGTCGGCGAAACAGACGCTGCCCGGCCGCGAGATCCAGCCGTCGCAGGAGATCGTCGCGCTCGCCGACTATCGGCTGCGCTACGCCGCCTACCGCGCCGACCCCGATCTGCAGCGGCTGCACCAGCTGTTCCCGATGATCGCGCAATGGGACGATCATGAATTCGCCAACGACGCCTGGAAGGGCGGGGCGGAAAATCACAATGATGGCGAAGGCAGCTGGACCGACCGTGTAGCAGCGGCCGAGCGCGCGCATGGCGAATGGATGCCCGTCGCCGACACGCGCTGGCGCGACTATCAGGTCGGCGACCTCGCGACGATCTTCCTCCCCGAAACGCGGGTGACCGCGCGCGACCGGCCGTTCGAGATCGACGAGATCGTCGCGGGCGGCGGCGACGCTGCGGCGAAGCTCAAGGCCTTTGCCGAGACCGCCTATCGCGACCCCGCGCGCCAATTGATGGGCAGCGATCAGGAAAAATGGCTGTTCGGTGGCCTCGCCGCGTCGAAAAAGACGGGCACGCGCTGGCAGGTCTGCGCGCAGCAGATTGTCACCGGGACGCTCTTCACCCCGCCCGAATCGGCGAACTGGTTCGGCGCCAACCCGCCCGAGGTCGTGCGCCGCCGCGTCGCCGCGTCACAGCTCGCCGCCAAGGCCGGGCTGCCGCTCAACATGGATGCATGGGACGGCTATCCCGCGGCGCGCGACCGGCTGCTCGGCGCGGCGCAGTCGGTCGATGCCGACCTGGTGATGCTCGCGGGCGACAGCCACAACGCCTGGGCGTTCGACCTCGCGCATGACGGTCGGCCCGCGGGTATCGAGGTCGGCGGCCACAGCGTCACCTCGCCGGGCTTCGAAAATTATACGCAGGGGATTTCGGAAGAGACGCGCGTCGCGGCGCTGCGCGGCTCGTCGCCGCAGCTCAAATGGGCGAACACCCGCGATCGCGGCTATGTCTCGGTGGCGATAACCCCCGACAAGGTTACCGCCCACTGGCACAGCGTCGAGACGATCCGCGAAAAATCGCTCGCGCTTAAGGACACGCACAGCATGACGGTGCGGCGCGGGAAAAGGATGTACGACGTGGTTTGACGCGTAGTTGATCCTCCCTGTCGCGAAGCGATGGGGAGGGGGACCGTCCGCGAAGCGGATGGTGGAGGGGCCGAAACGTCGCGCAATGGCCCCTCCGTCAGCGCTCCGCGCTGCCACCTCCCCATGGCTTCGCCACAGGGAGGATTATAAGGACCTTAGCCGTAAGGCGGCGCATCCTCGAACTCGCCGAAAGACGGATAGTCGTTCGCGACGCTCGCGGTGAAATGGGGTTCGCGTTTTTCGAGGAAGCTCGTCACCCCCTCGGCGGCGTCGGGGCTGCGCCCGCGGGCGAAGATCACCCGGCTGTCCCAGCGGTGCGCGCTCATCGGGTGCGGTGCGCCGAGCATGCGCCACATCATATGGCGCGTCAGCGCGACCGACACCGGGGCGCTGTCGCCGGTCAGCTCGCGCGCCTTGGCGATCGCGGCATCGACCAGTTCGCCGGGGGCATGGACCGACTGGACGAGGCCCTTTTCATGCGCTTCGGCGGCGGGGACCAACCGGCCCGAATAGCACCAGTCGAGCGCGGTCTGGATGCCGACGAGGCGCGGCAGGAACCAGCTCGACGCTGCCTCGGGAACGATGCCGCGGCGCGCGAAGACAAAGCCATAGCGCGCGGTGTCGCTGGCGAGGCGCGCGTCCATCGACAGCGTCATCGTCGCGCCGATGCCGACCGCGGCGCCGTTGATCGCACCGAGCACCGGCTTCTTGCATTCGAAGATGCGCATCGACACGCGGCCGCCGCCGTCGCGGATCAGCGGGTGCGACCAGTCGATCGTGCCGTCCTCGGCGACCGGGCTTGCCGATATGCCCTCGGGCAGCAGTGCCGCTTTGTCGGTGCGCTTGTCGTAATCGAAGGTCGATCCGCCCGCGCCGAGGTCCGCCCCCGCGCAATAGGCGCGCTCGCCATGGCCGGTGAAGATCACCGCGCGCACCGCGTCGTCGGCGTCGCATTCGTCGAGCGCGGCGACGATTTCGGTCATCATCCGGGTGGTGAAGGCGTTCATCCGGTCGGGCCGGTACAGCGTCAGCAGCGCGATGCCCTCATGCTTGTCGAGGCGAATCTCTTCGAAGCTCATATCTCTCTCCTTGTCGTTGCGGCCATGGTCGCAAGGGATGCGGAGGAAGGCAAGCTCTAGTTTACGTAAGCGTAAAGGTGTAAATCGTCCTTCTCCCGACGGGAGAAGGGGTGTCTTACGCCCGGGGATGACGCGCCCGACCTTTGCCGCTATAGGCGCCGGAACCGCCCCGGCGCCGCGCCTCGCATGAGTCGTATTCGCCGGGGCCAGCTATTTTGACGTCAAGGAAAGCATGTGCCCATGGCCCGTCGCCGCCAGATCTACGAAGGCAAAGCCAAGATCCTCTATGAGGGCCCCGAACCGGGCACGCTGATCCAATATTTCAAGGATGACGCGACCGCGTTCAACGCCCAGAAAAAGGGCACGATCAGCGGCAAGGGCGTGCTCAACAACCGGATCAGCGAGCATGTCTTCACCCTGCTCGGCAACATCGGCGTCCCGCATCATTTCATCCGCCGCCTCAACATGCGCGAGCAGCTGATCCGCCAGGTCGAGATCGTCCCGATCGAGGTGATCGTGCGCAATGTCGCCGCGGGCACGCTGTCGAAGCGGCTCGGGATCGAGGAGGGCACGCAGCTCCCCCGCACGCTGATCGAATATTGCTACAAGGACGACGCGCTCGGCGATCCGCTGGTCGCCGAGGAGCATATCGCCTGTTTCAACTGGTGCAGCCAGGAAGAATTGCACGATATCCAGGACATGGCGATCCGCATCAACGACTTCATGTCGGGCATGTTCGCCGCGGTCGGCATCCGTCTGGTCGACTTCAAGCTCGAATTCGGGCGGCTCTATGACGGCGATTTCAGCCGCATCATCCTCGCCGACGAGATCAGCCCCGACGGCTGCCGCCTGTGGGACATGACCACCAACGAAAAACTCGACAAGGACCGCTTCCGCCGCGACCTCGGCGGCGAAGTCGAAGCCTATCAGGAAGTCGCGCGCCGCTTGGGCCTGCTGCCCGAAGGCGTCGACAACGCGGTGCTCGACCTCGAAAGCCACCGGAAGAAAAAGGGCAGCTGATCAGATCGTCGCCCCCGCGAAGGCGGGGGCCGCTATCGACCTTGCGCAAGCTTGCCAGCGGCCCCCGCCTTCGCGGGGGCGACGGCAAACTCAGATATTGATGCTGGTCGGGATCAAACTCGGCTGCAGATAGGGATAGGGCGCCAGCCGCTGTGCGTTGCGCGCCGCGATCTCGGTTTCGACATCGGTGAGCGCGGCCTGGAACCAGGCGAGCGGACCGCTCTTCGCGGTGACGCGCGGGTCCTGGAACCACAAGGGATAGGGAAAGGCGTTGCTGCGATAATCGCCGAGCGGGCGATAGTGCAGCGAACCCAGCAGCTCGAGCACGTTCAGTTGCTCGAGCGCCAGCCCCTTCGGCGGCATCATCGCCAGCCAGCCCGGCTTGTCCTGCCCGCGCTGGCCGGTCGGCGCCGGCTCCCAGCCCGCACCGGTGATCGCGGGGGCAAAGGTCATGATGTCCTTTTGCGGGAAATTGACCGCCGCATGCTGCGCGCTCGCAGTGAACATCACCATCGTGCAGATTTGCGCGAGTTGCCCCCGCGTCGTCACCGGGCCGAAGCCCCTGATCTTGGCTTCGGTGGCAAGGCACGCCGCCCAGGCGGCGAGTTCGGTGTCGGCGACCACCGCGGCATCGTTCGTATAATAGAGGTCGACATATTGGCGCGCCCATTCGTGGATCGTGTTCCACACCAGCAGCGCGTCGTCGCGGTACGGATAGTCGGCGAGCGCCGAGGTCACCCCGACGCCGCGCGCCGCTAGGTCGGCGGGCAGCATCTTGCCATAAAAGTCGAAGGCGAGCCGCGCATCGACCGCTGCCGCCTGGCTCGAGGTGATCGTGCCCGCGAAAATATGGTCGATCGGCCCGCCCGCCGCGATGAGCGAGGTCGCCGCGGCCTCGTTGATGAACAGCGTCCCCTCATAATGCGGGACGAGCAGCGCCCAGATCGGATGGACCTCGGCGAGGTGGCGGTGCGTCGCGACGGCAAAGGCCTCGATCACCAGATGCGTGCGCGCCAGATGCGCGAACAATTCGTGATAATTGCCGTCGGCGACCTGCACGACCAGCTTCGCCATTTCCCAGCCCCACAGCTTTTCGGGCGCGGGCGAGGGGGTGAAGATCGGGAAGTCGGCGGGATCCTGACCGCACTGGATCGCGACCGGGATCAGCGAGGCGCCGCCCGGCGGCACCGCGAACAGCGCGATCGGCTGCCAGGCATATTTGGCCTCGCCGCGATAGGTGCCGGGGTCGAGCACCGCCAGGTCCTTGTAATCGAGCAGGAACAGCCGGCCGTCGGCGAGCGCGCGGTCGAGCGTGTCGCCGTTCACCACCGCCGCATATTGCTTGGCGGTCAGCGGGAAATTCGCCGGCAGCGCATCGCCCACGGCGGCGATCAGCATGTTGTTCGGCCCCTGCACGCGCAGCCGCGCGAAGCTGGCGTCGTTCTGGAAGTCATAGGCGACGCCCGGCACCGGCAGCGTCTGGAACAGCGCGCGATAGGCGTCGAGGCTGCGCGGCGCGCGGCTGCCGATGCCGGCGACCTCCTCGTCGCTGACCTTCATCAAGTCCTCGATGCGCGCCTTATAGCTTTCGAGCAGGGTCAGATGCGCGTCGCGTTCGATCGTCGCGACCGCGCTTTCGACATCGTCGACGATCCGTTCGAAGATCGTACCGCCGTCATGCGCGCCATGGGCGGCGGTGATCTTGCGCGTCGAGGTCTCGATCGCGTCGCATTCGGCAAGCGCCGCGGCATAATCGGGGTGGGCCCCGGTCAGTTCGCCGGCTTCGACCGCACCCAGCTTCACCGCGAGCGCGTTGCGCACGATCGCGAGGCCGATGGTGATCAGCTTGCCGAACCAGGCGATGGTCGGCACGTCGTTCTTGGGCACGTCGGTCGCCAGCGGCACGCCGGGCAGGGTGGGAACGTCGGTGGTCCATACATAGACCGCCTGCGTCGCGGTCAGTTGCGCCGCGCGGGCGGCGCGCTGCGCCGGCGTGTCGTTCTGTGGCAGCGTCGGATCGGCGGACGGCATTGGCGACGCCAGCGCGGGCGTGGGTGTGGTCAGTGACGCGACAGGATAGGACATGATGACGGACTCCCCCAAAGGATCGAAATTCGGATGGGAGCGGCTGTCGCAAAACATGGTTAATATTTTGCAAGTCCGACCGTCGTGCTAGACGCGTAGCCGGATGAAAAATGGGGATTCTATCCTTAACCGATGTTTTACTCCTGCGCTCTATCCCCATGGCCATGACGGGGGTCTATCATTGGCTGAGGGCGCGGGTTTTCCCGCCGGTTCCGGAATCGATCCGGGACGATGTCGCGTTGCTGCGCGCCAATCGTATCGAGACCCTGACCCCGATGTTGTTCCTGACCCTCGCGGCGACGACGCCGACGGCGATCTACGCCGGGGTCGAAAGCGTCCATTGGATCGTTCGCCTCGGGTTTCCGATCACGCTCGCGGTCGTATGCCTGCTGGGATTTTTATACCTGCTCAAGGCGCGCGGCCGCCGCATGAGCCCGCGCCGTGCGCGGCGGGTGATCAAGGAAGCGACCTGGCTGTCGGGCACCATGGGGGCGATGTGCAGCATCTGGACGGTGACCAACTGGTTCGCCGCGCCGCCCGAGGCGCATAGCTATTATGCGATGATCATGGCGATGGGCTCGCTCGCGACCGCCTATTGCCTGTCGTCGATCCGCTTCACGACGATCGTCAACCTCGGCATCGGGCTCGTTCCGATCATGTTGCTCATGCTGACCTCGGGCAACCCGCCAGAAATCGCGGCGGGAACCAGCCTGTTCGTCGCGACCGCCTTTTTGCTGCGCATGATCTTTCAGCAGCACCGCCAGCTGATCGACCTGTTGCAACTGCAGCAACAGATGCGCGATCTCGCGCACACCGATCCGCTCACCGGCCTGTGGAACCGCCGCGAACTCGACGCGCGGCTCGACCAGGAAATTGCCGCGGCGGGGTCCGATACGCGTTTCGCGATCGCCTTGCTCGACCTCGACGGTTTCAAGCCGGTCAACGATCGCTACGGTCATGGTGTCGGCGACGCGCTGCTTTGCGAAGTCGCGGCGCGCCTGCGTCACGCGTGCGGCGACCATGCGATGGTCGCGCGGCAGGGCGGCGACGAATTCGCGATCCTCGTGCCGGCGGGGTCGCCGCTGCTCGACACCTCGCTGTCGGGCCATATGCTGTCGGCGCTGGCGGCGCCCTATCGCATCGACGGCGCCGCGATCCGCGTCGGCGCCAGCATCGGGGTCGCAACCTGGCCCGAACAGGGCACCAGCGCGAAAAGGCTGTTCGATGTCGCCGACCGCGCGGTCTATGCGGCTAAGGCCGCCGATCGCGAGGCCATGTCGTCTGTCGAAAGCGTCGCGCGCGCGGGCTAGGCGGCGCTTGACCCGTCCGGGCGGCACGCCCAGACAGGCAGCATGACCTTCCGACCCCTGTTGCGCGCTTCAGCCGCGCTGTCGCCCATCGTCCTCGCTACCGCTCTCGCTTTCGCCGGCCCTGCGCCGTTGCTGGCGCGCGAACCCGTCGCCGCGCCGGCGCCCGCCGCGGCCACCACCAACCCGCAGGGTGATGCCGCGCGGGCGTGGAACTTCGCGGCCAGCGACGTGCCCGTCGACCCGAACATCGTCTTCGGGGTGCTGCCCAACGGGATGAAATATGCGCTGCTGAAGAACAGCACGCCCAGGGACAGCGTCTCGCTGCGCCTGCGCTTCGACGTCGGCAGCTTTGCCGAGGCCGACGACCAGCGCGGCCTCGCCCATTTCCTCGAACATATGGCGTTCAACGGCTCGACCAACGTGCCCGAGGGCGAGATGATCAAGCTGCTCGAACGCAAGGGGCTGGCGTTCGGCGCCGACACCAATGCCTCGACCGGCTTCGACCAGACCGTCTACCAACTCGACCTGCCCAACGCCTCCGACGATCTGATCGACACCGGCCTCATGCTGATGCGCGAGACCGCGAGCGAATTGAAGATCGATCCGGCGGCGGTCGACCGCGAACGCGGCATCATCCTGTCCGAACGCCGCGCGCGCGACACCTATCAGCTGCGCAGCCTGATCGACCAGCTCGCCTTCCAGATGAAGGGCATGAGCGCGCCGAACCGCATTCCGGTCGGTACCGAGGAGGTGATCCGGGGCGCCCCCGCCGCGCGCATCCGCGACCTCTATGACCGCTATTACCGTCCCGAGCGCGCGACGTTGGTGATGGTCGGCGATTTCGATCCCGCGGCGATCGAGGCGAAGATCAAGGCGCGCTTTGCCGACTGGAAGGGCCGCGGCCCCGCCGGTGCTGATCCCGATATCGGCACGATTGATTATAGCCGAGCCTCGGCCGCCGACGATTTCGTCGACCCCGCAATCGCCGACGGGGTGACGATCACCGCGTTCAAGCCGTGGGTGAAACTGCCCGACACCAAAGCCAAGCGCGCCAAAGACCTGGCCGAGGGGATCGGCGAAGCGATCGTCGCGCGCCGTCTCGCGAAGCTCGCGCTCGCCGAGGATTCGCCGATCCTCAATGGTTATTTCGGCGATTCGAACGGCTGGGACGTGTTCGACCAGGTCACGATCGGCGCCACCGCGAAACAGGGTTCCTGGCGCGAGGCGCAGGCGCTGGTCGAACAGGAATGGCGCCGCGCCGCCCAGCATGGCTTCACCCAGGCCGAGGTCGACGAACAGCTCGCCAACCGTCGCACCGCGCTGAAAAATGCCGTCGCCGGGGTCGACACCCGGCGCAGCGAGAATCTCGCCGACGTGCTGGTCGAGGCGGCGAAGGGCGATTTCGTCGTTTCGCGGCCCGAGGTTTCACAGGCGCTGTTCGACGCTGCTGCCCCGTCGCTCGATGCCGCCGCGGTGAGCGCCGCCTTCCAGCAACGGCTCGCGGGCCTCGGCGCGCCGCTCGTCCGCGTGACGTCGAAGACCCCGGTCGAGGGCGGCACCGATGCGATCCTCGCCGCGCTCAAGTCGTCGCAGCAGGTGGCGGTCGCCGCGCCCGCCGCCGCGACGAGCGCCGCCTTCGCCTACACCGACTTCGGCACCCCCGGAAAGATCGTCAGCGACCAGCGGATCGAGGACCTCGGCATCCGCCGCATCCGTTTCGCCAACAATGTCATGCTCAACATCAAGACAACCGATTTCCAGAAGGACACGGTGTTCCTGTCGCTGCGCATCGACGGCGGCAGCCTGCTCGCGACAAAGGCCGACCCGACGCGCGTCGCACTCGCGGGGTCGATCAGCCTCGGCGGGCTCGAGGCGCACAGCCGCGACGAACTCAGCACCATCCTCGCCGGTAAGACGGTGAGTTCGAGCGTCGGCAGCGCCACCGACAGCTTCGGCGGCAGCGCGCGCACCTCGCCCGAGGATTTCAAACTGCAGGCGCAGCTGATGGCCGCCTTCCTCACCCACCCGGGCTATCGCCCCGACGGCCTCGCGCTGATCCGCCGCTTCCTGCCGCAGCAATATGCCGCGAATGACGCGACCCCCGGCGCGGTGCTCGGCCGCGACGCCGGCGGCATCCTCGCCAACAACGACCCGCGTGCTGTCACCCCGCCGCTCGACACGATGCTGGCGCTCGACTGGGCCAGCCTCAAGCCCGCGATCGCCGACAGCATGGAGCATGGCGCGATAGAGATCGGCGTCGTCGGCGACATCGACGAAGCGGCGGCGATCGACGCGATCGCCTCGACCTTCGGCGCGCTGCCCGAACGCCGCCCGGCCTTCGACCCGCGGCCCGAGGCGCGCGTCCGCGAGTTCGCCAAGGACCGCGGCGAACGCACGCTGATCCACAAGGGCCCCGCCGAACAGGCCGAGCTGCGCGTCTATTGGTCCGCGCGCGACGACAGCGACCTCGCCGAGGCGATGCAGCTGCAACTGCTGTCGCGCGTGATGCAGCTCAAACTGACTGAGGAACTGCGCGAGAAGCTGGGCGAAAGCTACAGCCCCGGCGCCGGCGCCAGCCTGTCGGACGACTTCCCCGGCTATGGCCATCTCTTCGCGGCGAGCAATGTCGACTACAAGGACCTCGCGACCACCCGCGCCGCGATCTTCGCCATCGCGAAGGAATTGCGCGACACCCCGGTCGACGCCGACCTGCTCGATCGCGCGCGCAAGCCGATGCTCGAGGCGATGACCAAGGCGCGGCGCGAGAACGGCTATTGGCTGCCGTATGTCGCGGCCGCAACGAGCAAGGAAGCCCGCCTCGACCGCAGCCGCAAGAGCATCGCCGATGTGGAAGCGGCGACGCCTGCCGAGTTGCAGGCGCTGGCGAAACGCTACCTGACCGACGACAAGGCGCTGGTGATCAAGGCGGTGAGCGACAAGGCGGGGAAGTGAGCTGGGAGCTAGGGATTCGCGGCGGCGCAATTCTGCTCGTCGCTGCGTTCACCGCGTTGCTCGCTGCGTGCGGCAAACCAAAGCTGGAGCCGCCGAAGATTGTGGATCGCCACGCCCATTGCGATCTTGCCACGGAAAAACCGGAGGCGATTACCGACGCGGTCGCCGCCGAGCCGGTGGCTCGTGCGCTTCGCGCTATGGCAGAGCGCTCACTGCCCAATTCGCCGCGTGATCAGACCGCTCGTTTCTGGGCGGTCAAGCTGCCCTGCAACGAGATGATCGTCGCATGGCTCTTCGGGCGCCATTTTTGCGGAACGGGCGGATGCAACCTGTTGGTGTGGGATGCATCCGGCGGGCGGCTGCGCGAGATCGGCGATGTGTCCATCAGCTGGGGGCCGGTCCGCCTGCTCGGCGAGCGTCACAACGGCCGGCCGGTGTTTGGATCGTGGACGCAGGGCGGCGGTATTCAGCCCGGCTATGAACGGGCGATGCGTTTCGACGGCAATGCCTATCCGAAATCGATGGGGAAGGAAGCCGACGTCAGAATGGCGGTCGACGTACCGGGCATACTCCTGATTGGGGAGTTCCGGAAACTGGATGAGGGATTGCCGCTGTACAGCGAGCAGGGAAATCCAGGTTGAGCCCCAGGGGCTAGCGCCCCTAAACCCGCCCGGGCGCCCTCGCGCGCAGGAAATTCTCCAGCGCTACGAAGATCATCTCGCGCGCGTCGCTGCCCAGCATCTCGCCGGTCAGCATATCGAACCGCGCGCGGTCGCGGCGGCCTGCGGCGCCGACCATCGCGGCGAGCAGGCTCTCGTCGAAGCTGACGCGCGGGCAGCAGGGCGGGGCGACGGCAAAGGGGTCGGGCCAGCTGTGGCCGATCGCCTCGACCACCAGCCGAAAGCGCCGCGCCGCGAGGATATTGCCCCAGCGCCGCTCGAGCTCGGGCATCGGGTCGCGCTCGCTACGGCGGCAGAGGATGCAGTAGCGCAGCGCTAGGACGGCCTGCGCGGCGTCGACGGGCAGGTCGCGGACCAGCGGTTGCTCGGTCAGTTGCCGGATCAGCAGGCTCGATTCCATGGCGCGTCCCTTTCCCGATCGGTCCGGTCGATTGGCGCAGGTCCCGGGCCGGATCCTTGAAAAAGCCGCCGGCCGCTGCAGGAGCAGCGACCGGCAGGAGGGGACTGCCCCGCCTTGCTATTGAGAATTACTCGCAAGTACAAGCGAAAAAAGAGGCGCCCGCAGACGCCTCGAAAAACCGGGGTTTTTGGTATCTCGTCGCCCCCGCGAAGGCGGGGGGCATTGCCGGCCTTCCCCAGCGTCGCTGCGTAAACCGGTCGCGGCCCCCGCCTTCGCGGGGGCGATGATTCGGATCAATCGTCGCCGACCGACTTCGATTGCAGCTGGATGTAATTTTCGATTCCCATGCGCTCGATCATCTCGAACTGCTTTTCGAGCTCGTCGACATGATGCTCTTCGCTTTCGAGGATGTCGGCGAACAGGTCGCGGCTGACATAGTCGCGCACGCTCTCGCTATGCGCGATGGCGTCCTTGAGCAGCGGGATCGCTTCCTCCTCGAGCGCGAGGTCGGCCTTGAGAATCTCTTCGACCGTCTCGCCGACGCGCAGGCGGCCGAGCATCTGGAAATTGGGCAGGCCGCCGAGGAACAGCACGCGATCGGCGAGCTTGTCGGCGTGCTTCATCTCGTCGATCGATTCCTCACGCTCGAAATGCGCGAGCTTCGCGACCCCCCAATTGTCGAGCATGCGATAGTGCAGCCAGTACTGGTTGATCGCGGTCAGCTCGTTCTTCAGTGCCTCGTTGAGGAAATCGATGACCTTTTCGTCGCCCTTCATGTGTCGTCCTGTCTTTTTGTCCTGGGAATGGGATGGCGGCATTATACGCCCCCGGACCCCATCAGGCCAAGGTCAAAAATGGCAGAAAACCTAGAAAAATCAGGCGGTCGCGGCGACGTCGCTGATGATATTGCGAGCGAAAGGCAGGCATTGGCCGCACTTGGGTTTGCGACCCAGTTGCGCATAGGCGGCCTTGGCGCACCGCACTTCGCCATTCCGCACGACGTCGCGCAGCTGGCTTTCCTTTATTGCGTTGCAGACACAGACGACCATGTGCGAATCCTTCTCAACAAGACTCAGATAGGGATAGTGCGACGGACTCGCAACAGGAAAGTTGCGAGTGGTTCGCATTCCGAAAAGCGGCATTTTCTTGAGTGCCCGCCCTTGCCCGCCAAGTGATTCGCGGGCATAGGCGCGCCCATCTTCCCCGCCCTCCGCAGCAAAGGTCCGCCCCATGAAAGTCCAGGTCTATGTGACGCTGAAACCCGGGGTGCTCGATCCGCAGGGCAAGGCGATCCACCATGCGCTCGAAGGCTTGGGTTTCGCCGGGGTCGACGATGTCCGCGCCGGACGCTTCATCGAACTCGAAGTCGCCGACAGCGTCAGCGATGCCGATCTCGACGCGATGTGCGCCAAGCTGCTCGCGAACACCGTGATCGAAAACTACCGCATCCAGCGCGCCTGAAGGGAAGCAGAGCCATGAAGACCGCCGTCATCGTCTTTCCCGGCTCCAACTGCGATCGCGACATGGCGGTCGCGCTGCGGACCGTCACCGGCCGGGCGCCCGCGATGGTCTGGCACCGCGACACCGAATTGCCCGACGGCATCGACTTCATCGCGCTGCCCGGCGGCTTTTCCTATGGCGATTATCTGCGCTCGGGCGCGATGGCCGCACGCTCGCCGATCCTTGCCGCGGTCACCGATGCTGCGGCGCGCGGCGTGCCGGTGCTCGGCGTGTGCAACGGCTTCCAGGTGCTGACCGAGGCGCAGTTGCTGCCCGGCGCGCTGATACGCAACGCCGGACTCAACTTCGTCTGCCGCACCGTGCCGCTGACCGTCGCGAACAGCCAGTCGCTGTTCACCGCCGGCTACAAGGCCGATGAGGCGATCGACATCCCCGTCGCGCATCACGACGGCAATTATTTCGCCGACGAAAACACGCTCGACCGGCTGGAAGGCGAGGGGCGCGTGGCGTTCCGCTACGCCGACAGCGTCAACGGTTCGGCGCGCAATATCGCGGGCGTGCTGAACGATGCGGGCAATGTGCTCGGCATGATGCCGCACCCCGAACGCGCGATCGACCGCGCGCACGGCGGCACCGACGGGCTACGCCTGTTCGAGGCCGCGCTCGGCGTTCTCGCCTGACGCCTCGGGCGCCGCGGCTTCGCGTCGCGGCCACCAGCGTTCGACCAGCGCCAGCGCCGTCGGCCAGAAGGCGGTGTTCCAGATGTCGTGCCAATGGCCGGGTTCGGGGGCGAGCAGCCCGCGGATATATTCGCCCTGCACGTCGAGCCATTCGCCCGCCAGCGCCACCGCGACCACCGCGGCCCAGGCCATCCAGGCCGGACGCCGCAGCCCGGCGCGGACGATCAGATAGACCCCCATGCCGGCATAGATGTGCAGCGCGTCCTTGCTGAGGCCGCTGCCGTCGATCAGCACCAGTTTGACCTGCTGGTAGAGAAAGGAGGCCTCGGCGAACATCGGCTCAGACCTTGGCCTTGAACGGGCTGAAATCGGTGCCCTCGTCGAAGATGTCGACCCCTTCGCGGCGCTTGAGCGAGCCGACGACCACGTAAGTCACCGGGGTCAGCACCGCTTCCCACGCGACCTTCATCGCCCAATTGGTCACCATCACCAGCACCACCTGCTGCGTGGTCCAGATGCCGAGGAAGGCGACGGGGTAAAAGATCAGGCTGTCGACGCCCTGTCCGACGACGGTCGATCCGATCGTGCGCATCCACAGATGCTTGCCCTCGGTCGCGATCTTCATCCGCGCGAGCACGAAGCTGTTGACGAATTCGCCCGCCCAGAAGGCGACGATCGACGCGACGACCAGTCGCCAGGCGTTGCCGAAGGTGCTGACATAAGTGGCCTGGCACAATGCGCCGCTGCTCGCGCCGGCATCGCTCTTCACCGCCAGCGTCTCGGTCCCCTGGCACCACCAGTCGGCCGCCGGCGGCATCGCGAGCACGACCCAGCTCATCACCGCCATGAACACCAGCGCGGCAAAACCGGTCCAGATCACCCGCCGCGCGCGGGCATAGCCATAAACCTCGGTCAGCACGTCGCCGATGACGTAACCGAGCGGAAAGAACAGGATGCCGGCGCCGAATGTCAGCGGGCCGACCTCGGCCAGTTTCGACGCCCCGATGATGTTCGACAGCAGCAGGATCGCGACGAAGGCGGCCATCACCAGGTCGTAATAACGGAAATGCCGCACCGCGGCGGCATTGGTGCGGGCGGGCGCGTGTGCGGGTTGGGCGGTGTCGGTCATCGCCGTCTTGCTTATCCTGCTTTGCGCCCCGCGCAAACCGCGCTATTCGCGCGATCCACAGCCTCTGTGCATGCGCCCGTAGCTCAGCTGGATAGAGCACCCGCCTTCTAAGCGGGTGGTCGCAGGTTCGAATCCTGCCGGGCGCACCATATTTTCAATGGCCTAGCGCATATTTTTGGCATTGATGTGTCGCACAATGTGCCAACATTTTCCACGCATTTCTGCGCATTTCCTCGGTGTCACGGCGTGTTCCTGGATCACGGATGGAACATGATAGCCGTAGCCTCCACTGCCCAGCCTGACGACGAAATTGCGCGCGGACGGATTATAGAAACTCGATAGCCCGTCGTGATTGATCTATCCGTTCGATGGTATCGCCAGCGCCCTCGAGCTGAAGGCAATCCGCGAAGCCGAGCAGATTGCTTTCAAGGGCGTCGCTGTCGTCCGACCGCGTTTGGCGCATAATCTCAGCTACGACCGGCGCTGACGCTCGATTGAGCGGGCCGGCGCGCTGCAGGGCTTCGGCGACCGTGTCGTCGGCGAGCGCATCGACTATGCCGAGATTGAGAGCCTCGTCGGCGTCGATGACGCGTCCTTCGAGCACGAACAGTCTCGCGCGGTGCGCGCCGATCAGACGCGCGAGCCGCTGCGGCCCACCGGCACCCGGCGGAATCCCCAGCCGCGTCTCGGGAAGGCCGATCGCGGTGACGCCGCGCTGCGCTATGCGCATCGTGCAGGCGAGCGCGATTTCGAGGCCGCCGCCCATGCAGGTTCCGTTGATCGCCGCGATCACCGGCTTCTCGGCGGCGTCGAGCAGTTTGCCGAACCGACTGAAGGGCGAGTCGAGAAAGGCGTTGCGGTCTGCACCCTGTTCGAGCGCCCTCGCGGCCCGGACGATCTGGCCGAGATTGGCGTGACGGATAAAAATGCCGTCGGCCGCACCCGTTATTACGACCGCCCGAACCGCGCGGTCGGCGAGCAGCCGCGCGAGCGCGTCGCCGAGGAGCGCCGCGCCCCGGTTCGAGATCGTGCCGTCCCCGGCCGGCATGAAGCGAACGACGGCGGTGTCGCCCGCGATATCGACGGCGACCGCTTCGGTTCGGCCTTCTAGCGACATTGTTGGATCCGTTGCTGGACCAGCGGAATCTGGTCGTTCCCGAAATACATGGACTTCCTTTCGACGAAAAAGGTCGGCGAGCCGAAGGCCCCACGGTCGATGGCTTCCTGCGTGTTGTCGCGCAGCCGCGCCTTGATTTCGGCGGTCTGCGCCTGCTCGGCGAGCCGCTCGCCGTCGAGGTCCGCGGCCCTGGCGATGGCGATCAGCACCGCGGGATCGTCGATATTCTGCTGATCGGCGAAATAGGCGTCGAACGCCCCTTCGGCGAAGCGGAGCAGCGCCGCCTGATCCCCCTCGATCGCGCAGCAGAAACGCATCGCGTGCACCGACTTGACCGGGTGATACGGCGACGGGAAATTCATCGCGACCCCGGCGAGCTTGGCCCATTCCCTGAGCCATACATAGGTCAGGCGGACCTTGGGATTGTCCGGGCTCTGTCGCCCGGCATAGACGCTGTCGTTGACCGCGTTGAACACGCCGCCGACCAGAAAGGGACGCCAGACGACATCGACGTCCTTGTCGGCCGACCATAGCCGAAAGTTGTGGACCGCGATCCGCGTCCAGGGCGAGGACAGGTCGAAGAAGATTTCCACCTGCGGTGTCATGCCCGATCGTCCTTGATGCCGAACAGCAGCTTGCGGGTTTCGGCGTCGTCCTGCGGGCGGCGGTTGATCTGCTTGCGCCCGACGTCCATGCCGCGGCGCAGTCCCGGCCGCTGTTTCACCACATCATACCATCGGCGCAGGTGTACGAAGGCGGCGAGATCGACCTCCTGTGCCTTGTAAGTCTGTATCCAGGGGAAGCACGCCATGTCGGCGATACTATAATCCACGCCCGCGACATGGGCGCTCTGCGCCAACTGGCGGTCGAGGACGCCATAAAGGCGCAACGTCTCGTTCCGGTAGCGGTCGGTGGCATAGGCGATGCGCTCGGGAGCATAGAGCTTGAAATGGCCGTGCTGGCCGAGCATCGGCCCGAGCCCGCCGACCTGCCAGAACAGCCATTCGAGCACCGCCTTGCGACCGCGCGCATCGGTCGGGAGGAAGCGCCCCGTCTTTTCCGCCAGATAGACGAGGATCGCGCCCGTCTCGAAAATCGAGATCGGTTCGCCGCCATCCGCCGGTGCGTGATCGACGATCGCCGGGATGCGGTTGTTCGGGCTGATCGCCAGGAATTCGGGTTTGAACTGGTCGCCCTTGCCGATGTTGACCCACCGGACCTCATAGGGAAGTCCGCATTCCTCGAGCATGACCGAGATTTTCCAGCCGTTCGGCGTCGGCGCGGTGAACAATTCGATCATGGCGCAACCTCCGCTGGTGCCGGCTCGACGAGGCCGGCGGCGTGCAGCAGCGCGATACAGTCGCGCTCGACGGGCTTTTCGGACACCGTCTTGGGAATCGCGGGCAGGAACTGCCAGATCTCGGGGATCTCGCTGCGCTGCAAATGATCGGCCGCCCACTGCCGGACGCCGTCCAGTGCGTCGCCGGTATCGAGGACGACCGCGGCGACCAATGTCCGCTCGCCGGCGACATTGGCCGCAGTCTCGACGCCATAGACATAGACGTCGCGCACCGCCGGGTGCTGCGCAAGCACGGTTTCGACCAGCGTCGCATTGACGAAGTCGCCGTTGCGGCGAATGCCGCCGCCGGCGCGGTGCAGGAAATAAAACCAGCCCTCGGCGTCGGCATAGGCCATGTCGCCCGAGCGGAACCAGCCCCCGGTCACCTTCTCGGCGCTCGCCTTTTCGTTGCGATAATAGGTCACGGCCTCGGACCCGCCATCGGCCTTGCGGAAGCAGAGATGCCCCGGGACCATCGGCGCGCAGACCTGGTCGTCGTCGTCGAGGATCGCGGCAACCAGCGTCGGCGGCGGTTTGCCCATTGAACCGCGCGGCCCATCGCCCATGCGGTTGATCAGCGTCCCGCCATTCTCGGTGCTGCCATAGACTTCGGTGATCGTGACCCCGAAGCGCGTCTCATACGCCTCCCACAATTTTGCGGGCATGCCCGACGCGATCACCAGCCGCACGGGATTGTCGCGGTCGTCGCTCTTGGGCGGCACCGCGAAGACTTCGGGGATCATTCCGCCGAGCAGGGTAAAGACCGTGCAACGATAGGCCCGGCAGACATCCCATAGCCGGCTCTTGGTGAACTGCCGGCTGAAGACGACCGGCAACTCCATCGCCAGGCCCGCTGCGAGGGTCGAATGGGCATTGGTGTGGCAGAGCGGCAGGCCCGTGTAGGGCGTATCGCCATCGTCGACCCCCAGCGCGCGCAGCCCCTTCATGCCGCGCATATATTGCGCGTGGGTCCGCACGACCGCCTTGGGGTTGCCCGTCGTGCCGGAGGTGAACATCAGATACATCGGCGAGGTCTGGTCGGGGATCACGGGCACCAGCCCAACGGCGTCGCCGGGGAGGTCGGCGGCGTAATCGGCCGCAGGGAAATTCCGCGGCGCTGAGGCCGTGTCGACCACCAGCACCGGGGGTCGTGACCCAAGCTGTTCCGCGACGGTGTCGAGTGCGGGCAGCGCGGCCGCTTCCGCGATGATCGCGGTCGCCGCGACATGGTTGATCATATAAGCGAGCTTTTCGCCCATGCTTCGGGTGTCGAGCGGGACGAAGATCGAACCGGTCAATGCCGCCGCCACCATCGCTTCCACGAACTGCGGGCGGTTCTTGAGCATCAGGACTACGCTGTCGCCGGGGGCGACGCCCTGTTGCTGAAGCCAGAGCGCCAGCCGGGCGCCGCGGTCCCACAGTTCGGCGAAATTGCGCCGCTCGTCGGACAGGCTGCCATCGGGCTCGACATGGACGAAGGTCAGCGCCGGAAAGTCGGGTTTTGCGGCCGCCTTTTGCTCGATCAGTCGGGCGATATCGTTGGCGCGGTTGCTCATTCGATCCTCATCCTGCGGCTTGATTTCCGTGTTCGGCGCGTTGCCGATAATCTTCGACCAGCTTCTTCTTGAACAATTTTCCCGTCGGCTCGCGCGGCAATGCGTCGATGAAATCGACCTGCTTCGGCGCCTTGAGGCCGCCGAGCCGGTCGCGGGCGAATCGTCGGATGTCCTCGGCAAGTTCGTCCGAGGCCATGACGCCCGCGATCAATTCCGCAACCGCGACGACGCGCTCGCCAAAGTCGGGATCGGGCGCACCGAACACCGCGACATCGGCGATGGCGGGATGTTCGCCGAGCGCATTCTCGATCTCCTGCGGATAGATGTTCACGCCGCCCGAAATGATCGTGAAATTCTTGCGGTCGGTCAGGAACAGATAGCCGTCGGCGTCGAGATAGCCAATGTCGCCGAGCGTCGACCAGCCCTGGTCGTTATAGGCGCTGCGCGTCTTGGCGGGGTCGTTGTGATATTCGAAATTCTGTCCCCCAGCAAAGTAGACGTCGCCGATCACGCCTGCGGGACGCGTCGCACCGTCGTCGTCGCAGATTCTCACTTCGCCGACGAAAGCGCGGCCGACCGAGCCGGGTTTCTGCCGCCATTCCTCGGGGCCGATCATCGTCAGCCCGTTATTCTCTGTCCCGCCATAATATTCGTGGACGATCGGGCCCCACCAGTCGAGCATGCGCTGCTTGACCGGCACCGGGCAAGGGGCGGCGGCGTGCAGCGCGATGGTCAGGCTCGATAGATCATGGGCGGCTCGCACCGTGTCAGGCAGCTGGAGCAGCCGTGAGAAATGGGTCGGCACCCATTGCGCGACGGTCACGCGGTGTCGCTCGATCGAGGCAAGCGCGGCCTCGGCGTCGAACTTCTCCATCACGACGACCGTCCCGCCCAGCCGTTGCACCAGCATCGACCAGCGCAGCGGCCCCGCATGATAGAGCGGTGCCGGCGACAGATAGACGCTGTCGGCGCCCATGCCGAAGCGGGTTTGCGCGACACCGAGCAGGGGCGACGGGCGAGCGATCGGCAGATCGGGCACGAACGGCTGTTTGACGCCCTTGGGCCGGCCGGTTGTGCCCGACGAATAGAGCATGTCCGAACCGGCCATTTCATCGGCGATCGGCGTCGCGGGCCAGGTGCCGATCAGTTCGCCGAGCGGTCGCTGCTCGCCCTGCGGCGCGTCGACATACAGCACCGGACCATCGAAGGTCGCGGCATCGATGACGGCCTGCGTCGCCTGCGAGCCGATGACCAGCTTCGCGCCGCTGTCGCGGAATATGTAGCCAAGGTCGTCACCCGACAGACGATAGGACAGGCAGGCGAAATAGACGCCCGCGCGCTGGGCGGCCCACGCCGATATGAACAGCCAGGGCGAATTCTCGAGGACGATCGCGATGGTGTCGCCAGGCATGACGTCCTGCGCGCGGAGGAAATGGGCCAGCTGGTTTGAACGCGCGTCGAGTTTGCCATAGGTCAGCGCTTCGCCGGTCTCCGCCATGATGCAGGCGGGCTTTCCGGGGTGGGTGGCGGCGTGGATCGAAGGATGCATCGCGCGGGTCTCAGGCGCCGATTGTCGAGCGGATCAGTTTGCGCACGGCATCGCCATAGGGCGGCCGCAAGGTGAGCAGCGGGCCGAGGTCGCGTTTGATCTGGTGATAGACCGCCTTCTTGTGGCTGAATTCGAGAAAGCCGTCGCGGCCGTGATAGGCGCCCATGCCCGAAGGTCCGATGCCGCCGAACGGCAGATTCTCCTGCGCGCAGTGCATGATGACATCGTTGACGCAAATGCCGCCCGAGGTGGTCTGCGTTTGCAGCACGTCGAGCTCTTGGGTGTCGCTGCCGAAATAATAGAGGGCGAGCGGCCGGTCGGTGCCATTCACCTGTGCGACGACGGCGTCGAGCGTGCGATAGGTCATCACCGGCAACAGCGGGCCGAAAATCTCCTCCTGCATCACCGCCATGTCGGGGGTCGCATCGAGGATGAGCGTCGGCGCGAGCTTGCGATGCTCCTGCTGGTCGAGCGCTTCGTTTGCCGGGTTGATTTCGACGATCCTTGCCCCCTTGGCGGCGGCGTCGGCGAGATAGGATTGCAGCCGGCCAAGGTGCCGGTCGGAGATGATCGCCGTATAATCTTCATTGTCGCGGATCGTCGGCAGCATCTGCGCCGTCGCGGCGGTGGCGGCCGCGACGAAGGCGTCGCGCTGGCCCTCGGGCACATAGACATGGTCGGGGGCGAGGCAGATCTGCCCGGCGTTCAGCACCTTGCCGGCCATGATCCGCGCCGCCGCGGTCGACATGTCGACGCCCTTGCCGATGACGACCGGGCTTTTCCCTCCCAGTTCGAGCGTGACGGGGACCAGATTGTCAGCGGCGGCGCGCAGCACATGTGCCGCGACCGATCCTGCGCCGGTAAAGATCAAATGATCGAAAGGAAGCGCGGCAAAGGACGCCCCGACATCGGGGCCGCCGGTCACCACCGCGAGTTCGCTCGCGTCGAAGCGCCGGTCGATCAGTGTCTGCATCAGGTCGGCGGTGCGCGGCGTATATTCGGACGGCTTGACGATCGCCCGGTTGCCGGCGGCGAACACCGATGCGAGCGGTGAAAAGACCAGACCGACCGGGAAATTCCAGGGACTGACGACACCGACGACGCCTTTCGGCTGAAACAGGATCCGCGCCTTGGCGCCGAGCAGGCCGAGCAGCCAGGGATCGAGCGGGCGCTTTTCGGGCTTCATCCAGCCGCGCAGATGTTTGCGGGCATGCTGGAGCGCACCGACCGGCGTCATGATATCGGTGAGCGCCGAGGCGTAGGGCGAGCGATTGCCGAAATCGTCGCTCATCGCCTGCTCGAACGCCGACGAATTTTCCTTGAGCAGCGCGATGCAGCGATCGATCCGGTCGATCCGCAACGCCGCATCGGGCGGACCGTCGGCCAGTTGGGCGCGGCGCTGCCGCTGGAGAAGGGCGAGCATGTCGGTCATGGGGTTTCCTGCCGGATAAGATCAGGCCGCGACGGCGGCGCGGGATGTGTAGCGGACCGGCAGGCTTTTCAGCCCGCCCACAAAATTGGTCTGGATCCAGCGCGGATCGCCGTCGAGTTCGAGGCGATCGATGCGCGCGAACAGCTCCTCGAAGAATATCCGCATCTCCATCCGGGCGAGATGCTGGCCGAGGCAGACATGCGGACCATAGCCGAACGCCAGATGCCGGTGCGGCGGCCGCCCGATGTCGAAGCGGTAAGGCTCGTCGAATACCTCTTCGTCGCGATTGGCTGAGGGATAGCACATCATCATTGCCTGCCCGGCGCCGATCGTCTGGCCGCGCAGCTCATAATCCTCGGTTGGGGTGCGGAAGAAATGGGTGACCGGCGAGACCCAGCGGATCATTTCGTCGACCGCCGACGGCAACAGCGACATGTCGCCGCGCAGCCGGTCGAACTGCTCGGGATTCTGGAGCAGCGCGAGTGTGCCGCCCGCGATCGAGGCGCTGGTCGTATCGTGACCGGCGGTCGCGGCGAGGATGAAATAGGACAGCGCTTCCTTCTCGCCGATCTCCGCCTGCGCGAGCAGGGTGGCGAGGTCGTCGGCGGGCGCCGTGCGGCGCGATTCGAGCAGCGCGCGGAAATAATCGAAAAACCCCTGCACCGTGGAAATGACGTCGATCTTCTCGGTCTTGATTTCGGGGTCGTCGGGACCGAACAGCTGCTGCGTCATCTTGAGCATCAGGGCTTCGTCCTCGGCCGGGACGCCGATGATCCGCATGATGACGCGCAGCGGATACCAGCTGGCGACCGCGCGCATGAAATCGCAGCGCCCGTCGCCGTCGAGGGTGCGGTCGAACAGGTCGCGCGCATAGCCGCGCAGTTCCTCGTCGAGTATCTTGATCCGCCCCGGCGCGAACCAGGCCTGGGTCAGCTTGCGATGCAGCCGATGTTCGTCGCCGTCCATGTTGGGCAGCTGGTTCAACAGGAAGGGGCGACCGCCCGTCACCTTGCGGATCTGCTCGTCGACCGCCGTCTTGCGCAGCATCACGCGCGGGCCGTTGACGAAGATGTCCATCGCCCGCTCCACCTGCATCACATCGGCGTGCCTGGTCACGATCCAGAAAGGTGCATAGTCGTCGGGCTCGACCCAGAAGACCGGGGCTTCGGCGCGCAAGCGGCGCAACAATGCGTGATAGGCAGCGGGGTCGGAATGAAAGCGCGGATCGACGAGCAGATTGCCGACGGCTTTTGCCTCCAGGGCCGTGGAGGCCGGGTTGCAGGCGTCGTCCAGATCACCAGCGGGGTGTTCACGCGCCATATCCATTTCAATCTCCCATATGGGTCTGAAGCCCATGATGTTGTCATATGACACTAATAGTCCTATGTCAAATGAAGGAGAATGGTTGAGCGACCGGGAAAAATCCTGTCAAAGACACATCACAGGAACATGGGGGAAATTTTGGGTAGCAATAAGAACCCGCTGACGCGCGAGCAGGTGATCGACGCGGCCACCGAATGCCTCGAGCATTTCGGCGTCGCGAAAACGTCGATGATCGACGTGGCGCGCAAGCTGGGCGTGACCCGGCAGACCATTCACCGCCTGTTCGAGACCCGCACGATATTGCTGGAGGCCGTGGCGGAGGTTCGGATTCAGGCCGCGGCGAAAAAACTCGTGTCGATGTTTGCCACCCATGACGACATCGAAGAGACGTTGGTTCACGGCACCCTGCAATCGCTCGCTGTGGGCCGAAGCGACAAGCTTCTTTATGAAATCCAGCAGCAGGCGGACCATGGCGTCGATCAATATATGTTCCGCGGTTCGCCGATGATCCAGCAGCTGATGCTCGATATCTGGGGTCCCGTTCTGGATCGTGCGCGCGCGGAAGGACGGATTCGCGACGGCATCGACAACGACAAGATCGTGCAGTGGGTGCGCAACGTCCACGCGATGATCAACATGCGAAGCGATTATAGCGAGGCGCAGCAGATCGAAATGCTTCGCGACTTCTTCGTCCCGTCGATCGTCCGATAGCCCGGACTATGCGCCGTTCAGGTCGATCGACCCCAGGTCGGCCATCGCCGCAGCAGTCCGCTCGACAAGCCGCCACGTCGTCTGCTCGGGCTGCACCGCCTGACCCATGCTGTTGTGACCGATGGTGAAGGCCCAGGCGAGAAAGGCATAGGGGATATGTGCGCGATAGGCGTCCCATGCCGCGGCGGGATCGAGCGCGGGGCCGCCCGCCGCGGCGAGTTCTTCGATATAGGAGGCTAGCAGCGCGCGCTCCCAATCGCGGCGGTCGGCGATCTCCAGGCCGGTGGACAGAATATAGCTGACGTCCCACGCCCAGGGGCCCCGCAGCATCACCTGCCAGTCGCAAAAGCCCATGGCGCCATCGCCGGTGCGATAGGTTTGCGCGATATGCGCGTCGCCATGGAGCAGGGTGACATGGCCTTCGCGGGCGTCCTGCGCGTTGCGGCGCACCACCCCCGCCCAGATATCGTCGATCCGTCCGCGCACGCCGTCAGGAATCAACTCGGGCGCCGCGTCCATGCCGACCCCCGCCCAATGGGCCATGCGCAGGAAGCGATGATTGTCGCCCAGATAGGTCGGCGTGTCGCGCAGCCAGCGATGCTGCTTGAGCGATCGGTCGCGCCAGAAACGTGCATGGAGGCGCGCGAGGCCCGACAGCAGGCTCGCCATTTCGTCCTGCGTGATCGCGTCGCCGGCCATGTTGAACTCGGCCTGCCGCGTCGCGACGACATCCTCCATCACGATCATCGAGCGCATCGAGCGCGGCGCGACACAGGCCCAATAGCCGCGCGGCGCCTCCATCTCGATCTCCGGGCGGAAATCGCGATAGAAGCCGACCTCGCCGAACAGGCAGTTCGACAGCCCGAGCAACAGCCGCTGCATGAGGATCGGCGTCGACTTGGTGAAGATGCGGTCGGGCACGCCCGCGGCGCGCGCGGCATCGTTGAGGTCGAGGTCGAAGCCCCGCCGGGTCGACGATCCGACCGACCCCTCGGTGGCGCGAACGCCCAGCACCGCCCCGCCGGGGACGTCGCGGCACAATGTCGCCGTCAGCCATTCGGGCGTGATCGCTTCCCAGCTCCAGGGGATGTCGTTTATGCCCCGCGCCGCCGGCCGTGCGGCCGCATCATAGTGCGCGCGGAGCGCAATCTCGGCCTTACGGAGCGGCAGGGTCAGGCTGGACAGCATTGGCGCATTCCCCGATCGAAAAGGTCAAAGGATCGAATAGCCCCCATCGACCGTCAGCTCGGTCCCGGTGACATAGCGCGCGGCATCGGAGGCAAGGAACAGGATCGCCCCGGCGACATCGTCGGTCTCGACCCAGCGGCCCATCGGGAACATCGTCGCGACATAGGCCTTGGCCTCGCCTTCGGACTGGAAACGCCCGGCGGCGATGCCGGGGGCAAGCCCGCTGCGGCCGAGGTCGGTATCGACCGGGCCGGGGTGGACCGAATTGACGCGGATGCCGTTCCCCGCGCGGCCGAATTCGACCGCCACCGCCTTGCTCAACATGCGCACCGCGCCCTTGCTCGCCGAATAGGCCGCTTGCATCGGGCCGGCGATCTGGCCGTAGATCGACGACAGATTGATGATCGAGGCCCCCCCGCCTGCGCCATGAGGGGCGCGGCCGCCTGGATCGAGAACCAGATGCTGTCGACATTGACCGCCTGGACGCGGCGATATTCCTCGACCGTTGTCGCGAGAACGGGCTTGTTGAGGATCATCCCGGCATTGTTGACGAGGATATCGAGCCGGCCCTCGGTCGCGGCGATCGAGCCGATCACCTCGGCCCATTGCCCGGCATCGGTCACATCCTGGACGAGGAAGCGGCCGCCGTCGGGTGCGGTGCCGGCCGGATCGGTATCGGTCGCGACCACCGTCGCGCCGGCTGCGGCGAGCAGCTTCGCGCCATGCGCGCCGATGCCCTTGGCCGCGCCGGTGACGAGCGCGACCTTGCCGTCGAGTTCAAACATGGCTCATTCCTTGGCTGTTGGCCGGTTCGAAGGGGAAGGCGGGGAGAGCCGATATCCCCCTTCGGTCACCGACGCGTCAGAAATCGACCGACAGCTGTGTGCCCCACGTCCGCGGCCGGGCGTAATTGCCATAATAGGCGCCGGTGACTAGGTAGGTCGCATTCTGGCGGTAAAGCTGGTCGGTGACATTGTTGACGAAGACGCGCAGCCGCACCTTGTCGTCGAGGGCGCCGAGCGTCGCCGACAGGTCGACGAGTTCATAGCCCTTCTGGACATCCTGCGGCTGGCCGAAATAGCGCAGCACCGTCTTGCTGCGATAGGAAGCGTCGGCGCGCAAGGTCAGCGACGACAGGAAACCGCTCGAGAATTCGGCGCGATATTGCGCCCCGATCGACCCCGAGAAATTGGGCGCGTGGGGCAGCTGCATGCCGTCGAGGTTGATCTGGCCGAGGGCGGGACGCGCATCGTCGATCGACAGGAAGTCGCGGAACCGGGCGTGCAGCCAGTTCGCCGAGGCGTCGATCGTGAAGGCGTCGTTGACGCGGAATTTGAACTCACCCTCGAGGCCGTAGATCGTCGCCGGCGCATTCTGCACCAGCGTGACCGCCGGTGGCCGGGTGATCGTGACCTGCAGATTCTTGTAGTCATAATAGAAGCCCGCGAAATTGGCGGTCAGGCGGCGATCGTCGGTCTGCGTCTTGAGGCCGATTTCGAACGCGTCGAGAACTTCGGGCGCATAGATGCCCGCTGCGCCCAGAAGCTCGCCGCCGCCGCCGGGCAGGTTGGCGCCGCCCGATTTGAAGCCGCGCGAATATTGCGCATAGGCCGACACGCCGTCCGAGAAATCATATTGGAGATTGACCTTGGGCAGGAAGCG
The DNA here is from genome assembly GCF_058790875.1 of Sphingopyxis sp. EU05-FHT14B03. NCBI lineage: Bacteria > Pseudomonadati > Pseudomonadota > Alphaproteobacteria > Sphingomonadales > Sphingopyxidaceae > Sphingopyxis > Sphingopyxis sp. EU05-FHT14B03. Next base: position 228,241 of record NZ_JBYTDC010000003.1, on the reverse strand, counting down.
GTTGGCCTTGATCGACGACGGCACGTCGGTCGCCAGCGGCACGATCGTCCCGTCGGGCAGGCGCAGGAACAGGTCCTGCGAGAAATTCTTTTTCTCATGGTTGAACCGCAGGCCGAGGTTGATGCGGAACGCGTCGGTGACCGAATAGGTGCCGTCGGCGAAGATCGCGATCGAATCGGTGTCGGTGTCGACGCTCTGCGTGAGCTGGGTGTCGGGCAGGACTCCGAAGCCGCCCGCGGCCGCGGCGCCAAGGCCGAGCGGCAGTGAATTGCCCGCCTTTTCGGTGAAATAATAGGCGCCGAGGATCCATTCGAACTTGTCGCCATCACCGATCAACGACACTTCCTGGCCGAAGGATTCGGACGGCCGCTTGAAATTGGTGGCGTAGAAGAAGGGCACGTCGGTCGCATCGGCGTCGAAATCGACGCGGCTCTTGTGGTCGACATAGCTGGTGATCGAACGCAGCGCGATGCTGTCGGACAACTGTGCGTCGATTTTGCCCGACGCGATGAACGTCTTGGTGTCGAGGATATAGGGCCAGTCGCCGTAAATCTGGTTCGGCTCGGTGGTCTGGCCTGTGGTCGGGAGGAAGGTCGGCGTGAACAGCTGCTGATACGCTCCGCCGCCATTGGATTCCTCGTAACGCGCCCACAGGTCGATGGTCAGGTCACTGCTCGGCTCGAACTTGATCGCGCCCCGGACATATTCGCTGTTCTGATCGCCGATATGGCCGTTGCCGGGCAGCAGACGGACGAAACCCTTGTCTTCCTCATGGCCGCCGCTCACCCGGACCGAGAGAGTGTCGGACAGCGGGCCCGACACATAAGCGCTGGCGCCGAACGCGTCGTAGCTACCGGTCGACAGGTTGAAGCCGGCGGTGAAGTCGCGCGTCGGCTCCTTGGCGATGAAGTTGATCGCGCCGCCCGTGGCGTTGCGCCCATAAAGCGTGCCCTGCGGCCCGCGCAGCACTTCGATCCGGTCGAGATCGACCGCGCGCAGATAGCCCATGGTAGCGCGCGGCATGAAGACGCCGTCGACATAGGTGGCGACGGTCGGCTCGGTGACGCCCGAATCGACGATCGACCCGACGCCGCGGATCGAGATCAGGGTGGTGCCGGCATGCTCGCCGAAATCGAGATTGGGAACCGCGCTGGTCAGGCTCTCGATACTGTCGATCCCGCGCTGCTGAAGCTGCTCGCTCGACACGGCCGAGATAGCGGCGGGAATGTCCTGCAGATTCTGCGATCGTTTCAGCGCGGTAACGACGATTTCGCCGTCGCTTGATCCACCGTCGTCGCTGCTGGCCGCAGGCGCGGTAGCGTCCGATTGCGCCATTGCCGGCGTTGCCAATCCTGCCAGCGCCATCGCGGTGCCGGTGCACAGAAGCAGTCTGGTATTCATCGATACCCTCCCAATAGTTGTTTTATGTCGTTGACGGGTCGGCGTGGCTATTCGGCCGCGACCGCCCATTCGTTTTGCTCTTCGCCGCCGATCAGCCGTCCAGGCACCGAACCCGTTGGCTTGCCGTCGATAAAGGTCGTTTCCCCGTTCACCAGGACGCGGCTGTATCCGCCGGCGTCGACGAGGCGGCGCCAGTCGCCGCCGGGAAGGTCGTGGACGATCCGGTGCCGGCTGCGGTCGAGGTGCAGCGCGTCCAGATCATAGATGATGATGTCGGCATGATGGCCGGGCAGGATCGCGCCGCGCCCCTCGATCCCGAGCATCCGGGCGATCTTGAAGCTGAGCTGATAATGCGCCTCCTCGAGGCTCATCACCTTCTGTTCGCGCACCGTGCGGATCAGGAAGTCGGTACCATAGCATCCGCTGGAAAAGGCCTTGGTGTGCGCGCCGCCGTCCGAAACGCCGCAGGCGACCGCCGGATGCGCCAGCAGCCGGGCGCCGAGCGAGGCGTCGGTCGCCGAATAGGGAAGCGACTTGATCTGGAGCTCGAGGCTCGACCGCAGCGCGAGGTCGCACAGCGTCTCGACGACCGATTGGCCGAGCTCTGCGGCGATGCTCGCGAGGTCGCGGTTCAGATAGGGCTGCAAGTCGGGCGCATCGCCGACTTCGATGACGATCTGCCCTTCGAAGCCGCCGGCGCCATTCGACGGGCCGTTCTGCGCATAATCCTCGGCGAACTTACGGACGAAATTCTCGTCGGCGAGCAGCGCGCGGATGTCGTCGTCGGTCTGAGCGGCGATCAGGCGGCGAACCCCCCATAGCTGGCCGGCCGCCGTGTCGAGATCGCGAATACCCGCTTCGACCCAACCCGCATAGAGAAGGGTCGCGCCGCAGATGTCGAGCCCCTCACCGCGCAGCTTGTCGAGCCAGGCAAGGTCGGCATCGATGATCTCGGGCATGCCGTCGATTGCCAGGAAGATGTTGTGGATGATCCTTACGCCGCTGCCCTTGGCCATGCGGGCGACCTTTTCGGTCAGCCCCGGATTGCCGAAGCCGCCGATCTGCGCGAGCAACTGGATGATGCCTTCGCCGCGGTCGGCGAGCGCGCGGCAGATTTCGACGACATCGTCGTCGTGCATCGCGTCGGTCGGCATCGCCGTGCCGTCGAAGTCGAGGTGCGAATTGCCGTCGAGGCCCATGATCGACATCGAGATGCCGATCGCGCCGACGTCCATCGCCTCGTTGATCAGGCGGTGCATCTCGGCGATCTCTGCCGCCGTCGGACGCCGGCTTTTCGCGGCGTCGATGCCCATGACATAGATCAGCAGCGGGTTGAGCGGTAGATAGGTCATGATGTTCACGCTCTTCGGCAGCGCGCGCATCGTTTCGAGAAATTCGGGAAAGCTCTCCCAATTCCAGGGCAGCGCCAGCCGCTGCTGCTCGACCGGAATCTGCTCGGTCGTCGAGAGCATCAACATGGTGCGCTCGCGGTCGGCGGCGCGGACCGGTGCGATGCTGAAGCCGCAATTGGCGTTCAGGATCGAGGTCACACCCTGCTCGCCCGAGTCCATGCACGACGGGCTCCAGAAGACCGCGGCGTCATAATGGGCGTGCTGCGTGATATGGCCCGGCGCGACGATCTTGCCGGCGGCGTCGATCACTTCGTCGGCGATGGCCGCGGACAGGTTGCCGATCTTGGCGACGCGCCCCGCGATGATGCCGACATCGCCGCTGCGCTCGGGAGCGCCGGTGCCGTCGATGATGCGGCCGTTGCGAATTACGCAGTCGAATTTTTGCATGTCACTCTCCCGGGCAGGCCCCCTCTGCGGGCGCTCTTACCGTCTTCGAAGATAGATCATATAACTATAGATGTCATGTGTCAAACGAAGAGCGTCGGGCGCAGGACTAGGTCTCCCGGCGCGGTTTTCCGGGTTGCAGGGATAAGTCGTGGGTGGCGCCGGGTGCCAAAGTCGGGGACGTGGCGGAGCGCTATGTCGACGTGCGTCCTGAGATCCTCTGGGATTCGTCGTGCAGATTCTGCGTCACACGCCCCAGCAGCTCGACCAGCGTCCGGATTTCACAGGGAGACAAGCCGCGGCTCGCGACCCGGTCGATCTCACCCGCGACGTCGCCGAGCGCGAGCGCGACCGCGTAGCCGCGCTCGGTCGCAAAAACGAGCGTTTCGCGGCGATTGTTGCGGTTGACCCTTCGGTCGAGCAGGCCAAGCACTTCGAGTCGCCGCACCGCGACGGTGACGGTGGCCTCGGATATTCCGAGCCGGGCGCCCAGGACATGCTGGGCCAGGCCGTTTTCGGCCGAGAGATTGCAGAGCAGGCTCAATTGGCCGGCGGCCAGGCCATGGCGGGCAATCCGCCGATCGACCGCCATCGAAAAGCGGCGGAACGCGATGCGGGCGAGATAGCCGATGCTGTCGTCGAGGCCCCAGAACCCGCGTCGCGCCCCTGCCATCCGCCGGGCCCCCTTAGAGGAGCAGCGAGTTCGGCGGCAGCCCGACCAGCGCGCGACCATGGAGTTCGGTCGCGACATCGAGGTCGTAGACGATGTGGCTCTGCATCACCTGGACGTCGCGGAGCAGGCGCTGCATCGGATTGTCGAGCGCGTGGACGCTCGACCCGACCGCTTCGCAGCAGGTCCGCACCGCCTCGACACATTGCTGGACGGCGATCGCGATTTCGGCGCGCAGGCGTATCCGCTCGGTCGTCTGTTCGGGCTCGTCGATTTCGCCAAGCAACAGATTTTCGCGAGCCGCGGCGCGGATCGTGCGCTCGGCCGATCGCGCGAGCAGGTCGGCGCGCGCGAGGCGCATCTGCCCCGCGGGCTTTTCGACGCTCGTGCTCATGCTGCCGAGCTTGACATGATGCTGCAGCCGTTCGCGGCAATATTGCACCGCCTGCCGCGCGGCACCCAGGGCCGGGATGGCGGCGGTAACGCAAAGATTGGGCAGCATCGGCGATCCGTAGAGGCCGGGGCCATGGACCGCGCGGCCGTTGCCGCGCCCCGAGCGCACCGGCTGCACCGCGAACTGATAGGCTTCGGGAATAAAGACGTCCTCGACGAGGATATCGTTGCTGCCGGTCGCCGCCATGCCCGCCATCCGCCAGGTGTCGAGCACGGTGACCTCCTCGGCGCGGAGCAGCATCATGCGGACGACCGGCGGCCCGCCCTCGACGGGCTCGAGCGCGTTGAGCATGATCCAGTCGGCGTGCATCACGACGGTGCCCCATTTCCAGCGCCCGCTCAGGCGAAAGCCGCCGTCGACGGGGGTGGCGATTCCGGGCGGCGAGGCCGCGCTCGGGGCGATGACATAGGGGGTGCGGCCCCAGACTTCGGCCTGCGTCGCCTCGGGCATCTGCGCGATCAGCCAATTATGTTCGGCGGCGAAGCAGGCGGTCCAGCCGGTCGAGGGACAGGCTTCGGCGATCGGCAGCGTCGCGCTGATATAGGTGTCGGGGTCATATTCGAGCCCGCCGAAGCGGCGCGGCACATAGAGGTAGAAATAGCCGCTCTGGCGGAGCGCGGCCCACACCTCGTCGTCGGGGCGGTGCTCTTGTTCGGCCGCCGCCGCGCGCTCGGCGACGAGCGGCTTGAGCGCCTGCATCCGGGCGACAAGAGCTTCGGGGGTGATCGCGTCGATCTCGTCGCGCGAGAGGAAATCGTCGCCGGCGGGAATCCGGCGGTCGGCGAGGCGTTCGGGCATCATCATCTCCATCCTGTTTGCCACAGCATAGGGCGAAGGCAGGAATAATGTCAACTAGGTTGACTAAAATCCTTCGAGCGCGCATGGCGAGGGAATGACAGACCAAGCCGATATATCGCCCGCCGCCGGCTTGCGCGCCGCGCTGCGCACGCTGGTGCGTCCCGTCGCGGTGGTGACCGCCGCGCATGCGGGGCAGCGCTACGCGATGGCAGCGACCGCCTTTTGCGAGGTCAGCATGGAGCCGCCGTCGATGCTCGTCTGCATCAACCGCGCCAATGCAACGCATAGCGCGGTCGCGGCGGGCGCCGATCTTTGCCTCAACCTGCTCGCCGAGGGTCAGGCGCCTATATCGCAACGCTGCGGCGGCGGCGTCGCGGCCGAGGAGCGCTTCGCGGTCGGCGACTGGCGGGTCGAGGCCAAGGGGCCGCCGCGGCTGGCCGACGCCTGCGCCAGCATCGTGCTGCGCCCCGTGTCGATCGTCGACCATGCGACCCATGCGGTGGTGATCGGCGAAGTCGTCGACGTGTGGCAGCGCGGCCTGTTGTCGCCGTTGGGGTTCCACGACGGCGCCTATCTCTTCCCGCTCGCGCAGGCGGCGATCAATTTGGTTGCGCAATCGGCGCGGCTGGGCGAAGCGGGCGCGATGCAGGACGGCTATCTGATGCTCGACGTGATGCGCGCCTTCTATTGGTTCGACGAGGGTCTCCAGTCGGCGCTGCGCGCGCGCGGCTGGGAGGCCGTGTCGCGCTCGCAGTCGATGACCTTCGCCAATATCGCGCTCGGGGTGCGCCGCCCCGCAGACCTCGCCCGCAACCTCGGCATCACGCGCCAGGGGGTCAGCAAGATGCTGCAGGAGATGGTCGAGCGCGACTGGATCGTGATCGAGCCCGACCCGACCGACAAGCGCGCGTCGATCGTCGCCTTCAGCGAAAAATCGCGGCAGCTGCGCGCCGACGCGCTCGAGATACTGGGCAAGATCGACGCGGCGCTCGGCGAGCGGATCGGCGGCAAGGCGCTCGACGCGCTGCGCACCACGCTGGCGCGCGACTGGGGGCCGCCCCCGGAGATCCCCGAGCCCGCCGCTCAATAACCCGCGAGGTGGCCGTTGCCGCGCAGCTCATAGCTGAACGTCGACGGCAGATAGGGCAGCATGTCGCGGTCCCATGCCGCGAATGCACTTTTGAGCCGGTCGAAGGCCTCGGGCTGCACGGTCTTCAGATTCGCGACCTCGCGCGGGTCGGCGGCGATGTCGAACAGGAACTCGTGCCCGCTCATCGCCAGATATTTGAGCTTGCCCTCGATCACCGCGCGCTGGTCCTGCGCCTTGTGGCGCCAGAAGAGTTGGCGCGGCGACCCCGTCGTCCCGTCGAGAAGCTGGGGCAGGAGGTTGCGGCCGTCGAGCGCCGGCCAGTCTTTTTCCGCGATTCCCGCCGCCGCGAGCAGCGTCGGCACCCAGTCCATCGTGATCTGGACGAGGTCGCTGCGGGTGCCGGCCTTTACGCGTCCGGGCCAGCGCATCAGCGTCGGCACCCTGATCCCGCCCTCGAGCAATTCGCCCTTCATCCCGCGTAGCGGCCAGACCTTCGAGAAACGCTCGCCGCCATTGTCGCTGGTGAAGATCACGATCGTGTTGTCGGCCTGGCCATTGGCCGCGAGCGCCGCGAGCAATTGCCCGACCCCGCGATCGAGGCTTTCGACCATCGCGGCATAAACCGCGTTGCTGCCGCCATCATAGTGAAATGAGTCGCGGATCGTCTTCGCCACCTCCTCGTCGGCCGGCCCCTCCCACGGCCAGTGCGGCGCGGTGTAATGCGCGCTGAGCAGAAAGGGGCGCCCCGCCTCCTTGAAGCGGCCGAGTTCGGCGACGCAGCGTTCGGTGATCAGGTCGGTGAGATAGCCGCTGCGGCGGATCTCGGTCTCATTCTCCCACAGGTCGTGGCGGAAATTGCCGCGAATCGTCATGCCATGCTCGAAATAATCGGCGCCGCCCTGATAGATGCCGAAGAAACGGTCGTAGCCGCTCTTGCGCGGGCCATGGTCGGGCAGGCCGCCAAGATGCCATTTGCCGACGAGCGAGGTGTCATAGCCCGCGCGCTTCAACAGGTCGGGCAGGGTGACCACCTCGTCGCCAAGCCCGAGTTCGGGGTGGACGCCGAGCGGTTCGTCGAGCCCCGCCGGAAAGCGATATTGATAGCGGCCGGTCATCAGCGCCAGCCGGGTCGGCGAACAGACGCTGCTGTTCGAATAGGAGCGATGCAGCGCGACGCCGCCGGCCGCGAGTGCGTCGAGCGCGGGGGTCGCGATATCGTCGCGACCAAAAGAGCCGAGGTCGGCAAAGCCGAGATCGTCGGCGAGGATGAAGACGATATTGGGGGCCGTGGCCGCCGCCGGACGGGCGACCGCCGGCGCACCGAGCAAGCCGCCGATCGCCGATGCCGCACCTGCCTTCACCAAGGTCCGCCTGCTCAACATGATGCTATCCTCTCTCTTATTTCCCGCCGCGATATCGGCCGGTTTTGCTCCGCGCGATCCGATTTTTCCGCGTCGCTTACGGCGAAGCGATCGAAATGAAATCGCGGCGGTTTTTTGCTCTTTCGTGGCCGAGCCATGCTCCCTCAGATCGAAAATTATGTCAACCTACTTTACAATATATGCTTAGAACACTAAACGAATGGTCGAAGCAACGGACCGCACCGGCAAAATCAGGGCGGCCAGAGGGAGAGAGTGGATGACGGCCAAGGCAGCGCAATTTCGTTCGGTCCGCCTGTGCTTGCTGGCGTCGGCGGGGGCGATGTTTTTCGCGGTCCCGGCGCTGGCGCAGCAGGCCGACGACACCGCCGCGTCGGACGACAGCAACATCATCGTGGTGACCGCGCAGAAGCGCGAACAGGATGTGCAGGACGTCCCGATCTCGATGACCGTCGTCGGCGGCGAGCAACTCAGCGAGCTTGGCATCAAGGACTTCAACGAACTCGACCGCTACGTCCCCAATTTCTATGTCCAGACGACCCCGGGGAATAACGCTTTCTATATCCGCGGGATCGGCTCGACCCCGGGCAATCTGGCGTTCGAACAGACCGTCGGCCTGTTCGTCGACGGTATCTATGGCGGCCATGCGCGCCAGTTCCAGGCGCCCTTCCTCGACGTCGAACGGATCGAGATATTGCGCGGGCCGCAGGGCGCGCTCGTCGGCAAGAATACCAGCGCCGGCGCGATCAGCGTCGTCAGCGCGCGGCCGACGCGCGATTTCCGTGCGACGCTCGAGGGTAGCTATGAATTCGAACTCGGCGGCACGCGGCTGTTCGGCATGGTGTCGGGGCCGGTGTCCGACGCGGTCAGCGTGCGCGTCGCGGCGCAATATGAAGACAGCGACGGTTATATCGAAAACACCTTGCTTGGCGGCAACGAAACCAAGCGCGAAAGCCTCTTCGGCCGCGCCTCGGTCCTGATCGATCCGGGCAATGGCGCCGACCTGTTGATCCGCGTCGAGGGGGGCAAGGTCGACCTGACGGGTACCGCCGTCGAACGTTTCCTGACCGCGAACGATCCCGACCGCGAACGCCAGACCGGCGGCTTCCCCGGCTTTATGGACAAGGATTTCGACAACACCGACAATCTCAACGCCAGCGCGACCGCCAATATCGACATCGGCGACCATGTGCTGACCTCGGTCACCGGCTTCTCCTCCTATGATTTCGAGAAGAAGGTCGATGCCGATTTCGGGCCGAACCCGTCCTTCGCGTCGAGCTTTGCCGAAAAGTTCAGCCAGATGTCGCAGGAAATCCGCCTCGCCTCGCCGACGACGGGCCGCATCGAATATATCCTCGGCGGCTATTTCCATGTGAACGACTATGACCTGTTCCAGACGACGCTGATCCGCTTCGGGCCGTTCAACGGGCGCTCCGACCGCAGTTTCCGACAGGAAAATGTCGCGCTTTCGGGCTTCGGCAGCGCGACCTGGCACGTCGCCGATGGCCTGCGCGTGATCGGCAGCCTGCGTTACACCTATGACCGCAAGACCGCCGACCAGACGCGCGTCAACACGGGGGTTGTCCAGCCGACCTGGCTTGCGACCCCGCTGTCGGGGCATCGCGTCGAGCGCGAATGGGACCCTTCGGTCGCGCTGCAATGGGACGCGACCCCCGACGCGATGCTCTACGCCTCCTATGGCCAGGGCTCGAAGGCCGGCGGCTTCATCGGCGCGCAGGCGACGACGACGCAGGCGCAGTTCGAGATCGAGCCCGAGGCGGCCGAGACCTTCGAAGTCGGGGCCAAGCTCGCGCTCTTCGATCGCCGCCTGCGCTTCAACATCGCCGCGTTCCGGACCGATTTCACCAATTTGCAGGTCTCCTCCTTCGACGCGGTGAGCAACAGCTTCATCACCACCAATGCCGGCGAAGCGCGCAGCCAGGGGGTCGAGAGCGATTTCAGCTGGCAGATCGCCGACGGCGTGTCGCTCAACGGCTCGCTTGCCTATCTCGATGCCAAATTCATCGAATTCCCCGGCGCGCCGTGCCCGTTCACCAACCCGACCTGCGTGCCGGCGAACAACAATGCCGCCGGACGACCGCTGCCGCGCTCTCCCAAATGGAGCGGGACGCTGTTCGCCGATATTGCGGTGCCGGTCAGCGATTCGGTCGATTTCGTCGCCAACGGCGGCATGACCTATCGCAGCAGCGCGTTCCTCGAAGAAAGCTATAATCCGGCGGCGGCGCAGGACAGCTACGCCAAATTCGATCTTCGGCTCGGCATTCGCGCATCGAACAAGAAATGGGAACTCGCGATCGTGGGCAAGAATCTGACCGACGAACTGACCGCGAGCCACGCCTTCAACACGCCGCTCGCCGCCGGGGTCATTTCGAAGTTCATCCAGCCGCCGCGCACGATCGCGGTGCAGGCGAAGTGGCAATATTGATTGGGCTTGGCTCCTGTCCGTCAACGCGGTGCGGGGTTACATCCAATTCCGACTTCCTTCCTGCCATGGCCGCTGAAGAGTTAGCCTTTTGCGATGCCTTGGCAGAGAATGGATCAGCCGGAGACTGGATGGAGCGCGAAATGCTCCGCACCCTCGCTCAACTGTTGGTCAAGACAATCCGCAGCACGGTGACTGTCGATTGGACGCAGAAAGAAAGTTCCCGCGCAAAAATGCGGATTGAGCTTCGAAAGCTGCTGGTGCGTTATGGCTATCCGCCCGATTTGCAGAAGGCGCCGTCCGATCAACGTTGTTTCTTGGCCGTGGTTGCGGTGAAATCGGGATCTTTTTTCGCCACCCAATCGACAAATTTGCGCACATTGGGGTGGGCCAGCAGGCCCTCCACATCCATCCCGTAGCGCTGCAGCTCGGAATTCGTGAAATTGGCGATCAGCGTCTGCTGGCAAATCGAATGCATGGGAACAACATCGCGGCCGCCCCGGCTTTTGGGGACGGGATGGTGCCAGGCGATGGTTTTGCCGGTGGGCCGGCCGCAGAGCCAGCAGGACGGTATCGTCGCCGGCGGTGTCTCCTCGCGGTGCAGGTCTCCATAGGGATCATGTTTCGAATGTCTGCGGGCCATGGTTCTACCTGAAGGATCTGAATTTGCGCCGCACACCTATCCCGATGCGATGCGCATTGCCACAGGCGTATCTCCGGCCTGGCCGTTCACCGGAATGTCATCGCTACGGGGACGCCAGATGCCCAAAGGCGTCACGCTCCGCCATCGCTCCTAACGCCGTCCGTTGCTGTAATCGATTCGGATCCTGACCCAACTGCCCACCATGGGTTGGCCCCCGCGTCGCGGAGCCCGTACCCTGAACTGCCACGCCGCGGCGAGCACTGCGCGATTGATCTGCGATCCGGTCGGATATTCGTCGAGCCCGACGCAATCCTCGACGCGATAGTCCGGCGCCGTGCGGCAGGCGATCAGCCCCCACCCCGGGCCGCTGGCGGTGGACAAATAACCGCGCAACTCGTCATTGCTCGGCTCGCGATACCAGGCGGCGGCATAGAGCGGCTCGCCATTGGGCGCCGTTCCCACCCGCGCCGTGTCGCTGGACGAGGACGAGCCTCCCTTGTTGGGCGGCCCATAGACAGCCCCGCCGGGGGGACGAACGCCGATCCGGGGAACCGTCGGCAAGGGTGGCGGTTCGGATGGCGGCGCCATGGTCGGCGCGGTCCTCGGTTCGACGGCTGTCGGGGGTAAGGGTTTGGCCGGTTCGGCAGGCGTCGGCTGCGGCGGCACGGGCTTGTCGTCGGCCCGCTTGCTCTTCGGGCTACTTGGTTCGGGCGCTTCCTCGGCGATCTCGCTGGCCGGGAGGCTGACCATGCTGACATATTCTTCCTTCTTCTTCGGCGGCTGGTCGCGGCCAAAGGAGAGCAGCATGAGCAGCAGGAGCGCCGTGATCGATACGGTCAGGCTTATGGCAAGCGCACGGCGTCCCCGCCCGATGCTGAGCTGCTTGGCATAGGGCGTGGCTGGAACAGGGCTCAGTGGACGCAATCTTTGGTCGCGGCGACCGCTGGTCGAGGGGGCGGGGGCTGCATCCGCGCGGAATAGTGGGGCGCCGGGCCTTTGACAAGGGTGAGCGCCGGCCGTTGAACCCCATGGCGGCCGGCCGCTCAGCTGATCGACAGGAACGCCGTGATCGTCAGCCGCCCCTGGAGCGGATCGGGCGACAGCGCGGCCTCGGGCGAGATCGCGCCGCTGTGAAGGTTGGTGCTGCGATAGAGCAGTGCGCGGTTGTAACGCGCCTCCGCGATATGGGCCTGGGCGAACAGCGCGGTGTCGCCCGCGACATAGGCGGCCGGCGGCGGGCCGCGATGGCGCAGTTCGGTGTCGAGCTGGCGGAAATAAAGCGCGCGCCGTTCCTCGGTCACCGTCTCGAATCCGGTCGAACGGTGGCGGAAAAAGGCGGTCCCATCGCCGCCTTCCGGCGACAGATAGTGGATGAAGGCGATGCGGTCGGGGGTGAAGGCATCGACATGCGGCAGGCGCTGCGCGATGCTGAGGGTCTCCGGCGGCGTGGTGACGATCGAGAAACTCGCGTCGATGATCGTCACCGGTCCGGTGCGGGCAAAGGCGTGCGCCGCCGCCTCGGCGATCGCGGGCAGCGCCGCGTCGAAATATCCGGCCGGCAGCGCGGCGCGGATGCCCGGATAATGGTGGAGCGCGGGTTCGAACGCGGCGGTGGCAGCGAATCCGCGCAGCGCGTCGGGGTCGGGCGCGAAATCGTCGAGGACGCAGAGCGGCTGCGCCTCGTCGCCGATCGTCTCGATCCGGACCGGCAGCGCCGCCATCATGGGCGCGGCGGGCGGAGCCGCGCCAGCCGCGCCGCGATCCAGTCGCCGAGCCGCGTGCCGCGCAGTCGCGTCCAAAGGATGTCGGAGGCGACATAGAGAAGCGCGAAGATAAAGAGGATCAGCGCATAGGCCATGACCGTCTCGGTCGCGTGCATGATCTGCGGTCCCGTCAGCTCGACGCCGGGCAGCCCCAGATAGTCGAGCGTGACGGGTTTCGAATCGGCGGTGGCGCTGGTGCCGCCGACGGCGGTGTCGCCGATCCAGTAGATCATCTGCCCGGCGCCGAAGACCCCGGTGCCGCCGAGCAGGATGTTGAACTGGGTCTCGCGCCGGGCTGCTGCGCGGTCTGTGTCGGCCTGGTGGCGTCGCTGCAGATCGCTGGCATGATCCTCGAGGCTCGCCACCGCGAGCGTCAGCGCGTCCTTCTTGCGCTTGGTGCCGCGCAGTTCCTCCAGCTTGGTGAAGACGTCGCGCTCGGTGTCGTAGCGAAAGGGGTTGGCATAACGGAAGCGCTCATACTCCCTGTACTCGGCGAGCTTGGCCTGGTTGATCGCCGTTTCGGCCTTGTCGAAATCGTCGTGGCCGGTCAGCTGTTCCCGCAGGTTCAACCGTTCGACCGCCTCGCTCGGCGGCGCGGGCGCTTGTTGCCGGCGCTTGTCGGCCTGCCATTCGCCGTTGGCGACATGCCATTCGATACGCTCGATCCGCGCCATGCTCTTCGCTTCATGCTCGCGCGCGAGGAACTCGTTGTGCAGCGACATGGCGTGGATCAGGAACGCATAGGGGCAGGTGCCGATATAGTCGTTGCCGGTTTCGAGACTGCGGCTGCGCGGCACATAGCTGATCATCGCGCGGTGGTTGGCATAGCGGACGAAGAAGCGTTCGTCGGACTGTTCGCTGCTGTCGGGATAGATGGGGTCGATGCTGTCGAGGATCTCCGACGTGTCCTGGTTCATGAAATCGATGATATTCTGGTTGAACCCGGCGAGGAACAGATAGTCGAGGCAGTCGGTCCGCTGGGGTTCGAAGGCCGGAATCCTGGCCAGCGGGGTGACCGATGCGACCTGGCCGGTCGCATCATATTCCGCCCATTCGGCGCCGTCGGCACGGATCGCCTCGGCCAGCGCGCCGACGCTCGCAAAGGCGCCGCCGCCGACGGCCCGCAAGTTCGGGCGGGCGCCGCCGATCCAGTCCGCATAGTCGGGCCGCGCCTTCACCCAGTCCCAGAATGTCGTGTCGAGCTGGACGACGCCCTTGCCCTTCGACGCCTTGTCGACGCGCTCGGCGAGCTCGTCCTGATAGGGCTGGTAACAGGGTTCCTGCACCATCGCCTTGCGCGCCGCGCTCTCCCCCGACGCGGGATCGAGCGGCATCAGCCGTTTGAAGAAGCGCTCGTCGTGTATCAGGAACATGAAACGCGACTTGGGGACCTTCAGCCCCGGCACCTCGATGAACGGCACCTTGTCGATCAGAACCGCGTCGAGGTCGGCCATCGGCGTCGTGCCGGTGACCTTGGCCAGGCGTTGGAACAGCCGTGCGCCGTCGCGCAGCAATTGTTCGCGGACAAAGGGCCAGAACCGCTCGGCCTTGCCGCGCGCGCCGCGGACCGTGATATCGTCGAGCGGCGCGATCCCCAGCTTGTCGTCGAACACCGACGCCTCGCCGCCGTGGCGCGCGTCGAGTTCGAATTCCTTCGGCGCCGCAAGCTTTTGCAGCAGCGACAGGAAATAATAGGTCGCGGGATCATAGCCGCCTTCGTCGCCGGGCGCGGCGAGCGAGGCATAATGGTGGCTGAAGCTCAGATGATAGCTCAGCCCGCCATTGTTGTGCGCCAGCCAGAAGCGGCGAAAGCGCACCGCCCGATCGTCCTTCAGCCCCGGCGGCGCGGCGCGATAGGTCAGCCCTTCGGTCGACCATTCGATCGCGGGCGGCAGTTTGAAGATCAGCCGTTCGTGACGGCGGATCGCCCTGTCGGCCGCCTTGCGCCGCGCGCGCTCGCCCGCCGGGGTGGCGGGATAGTCGCCCGCGGGCGCATCGATCGCGGCGATCAGATGCTCCTGCACCTCGCCCTGCACCTCCCGGTCGGCGATGTCGTTGAACAGCGGGTCGATCGCGTTGCGCAACATCACCGACGGCAGGTGGTCGCGCTGGACCACGCCGAACTGGCCGTGCGCGACGGGCCTGCCTTTTTGCCCGACCGCCTCGGCGACGCGGTCGGGATCGATATAGAGCGACAGCGTCCAATAGAGCGTGCCTGACTTCGCGCTTTCAAAGCCCTGCGCATCGTCCCAGTCGCCCCGCACCGCCATCGGCTACCCCCCCCTCTCGTCCGCCGCGGCCGCCGCGAGCGCGCGGAAGCCGTCATGGCCCGCGGTCTGCCGCCCGGCGCGCAGCCAGGCGATCGCGGGTTCCATCGGCAGCAGCGCCACCGGGGCGGCCCGCGATGCCAGCGCCGCGAGCTGCGCCGCCGCCACCCCGCCCGGCGCCTCGTCCGCCCCCTTGCGCACCGAAATGCCGAAAAAGCTCTCGAGATGGTCGTGGAGCAGCCCCGCATCGACCGCATCGCCCGGATAGTCGACCGCCGCGTAAATCAGCCCGTCGTCGGCCTGCTGCCCCGCCGACAGCGCCGGCTGGATATAGGGAAAGTCGACGATCCGCGTGCCGACCCGCGCCCAGATCGCGAGCCGGTCGACCTGGTCGGTGCCCGAATGCGCGGTGTCGGCGGCATATTCCTCGGCGGTCAGCCGCAACGGGTCATTCTGTTCGATGAAGACCGCCGGCGCGGGTCCGGCAGGATCGAGCCCGAGCGCGATGAGCGCGAGCGTGCGCACCGCGCCGAGGATGACGCGCAGCATCCCGCGCCCGCGCGCCGCCTCCTCGACATAGACATAGTTGAGCGCGACCGCTGCCGGGGGCAACGCGGCCCCGCGGTCGATCGCGGTCGCAAGGAAGTTCGCGCCGCCGAGCAACGTTCCACCTTCATCCTCGAAGATCGCCACCAGCTCGCTGTGGGTGCGGCCATAGGCGTGGCGATGGCTGCCATTGAGCGCGAGGCACGCCGCGAACCCATCGAGTTCCTCGCGCTCGTCGGGCAGCACGAAGGCGCGGTCGTAACCCGAAAAGAAGCGCGCCAGCACCGGCGATGCCGGGTCGTCCGACGCGGTGACGCGCACCCCGCCCGGCAAATCCAGCCTTATCAATCGATTGTCCGCCCCGCCCGTCATGCGCAAATCTTGCCATGCGGCCGGTCGCGCCGCAAGGCGCCGCTTCAGGTCACCCCATAGGCCGCCTGCACCATCGACCGGAACAGACGCAGCTGGCGCCCCATCAGCCGGTGGTCGCCGAGTGCACGGGTCAGCACGATCGATCCTTCGATCACCGCGCTGAAACTGTCGGCGATCGTGTCGAGGTCGATCGGTGCGACGGGGCGATGGCGTTCGCCGATCGCGATGAACCAGATGCGGAACCGCGCACGCCAGCGCATCGCCGCTTCGAACAGCAACGCGCGCACCTCGCGGTCGAACGCCTGCTCCTGATAGATGATCGCGGCGACAAGGCAGCCCGGATGCACCTCCTCCATCTCGTCCATCATGTCGGCATAGAGGTCGAGGAAGATCAGGAAGCGCTGCATCGGGTCTTCGGCCAGGTCGTGCGCGCGGTCGGTCAGCACGTCCATCGCGGCGTCGTCCTCCTCCAGGAAACGCTGCAGCAATTGCCGGGCAAGGTCGCCTTTGTCGCGGAAATGATAGAAGAAACCGCCCTTGGTGATGCCCGCGGCCTCGACCAGTTCGTCGATCGAGGTCGCGGCAAAGCCCTTAGTCAATATCGCGTCGTTGGCGGCGTCGAGCAGCCGCTCGCGCGTCCGCTTGCCCTTCGCCAGCGGCGCCGGGGACGCATCCGCCGCGGCGGACGCTCCACTATCCAATCCCTCCATCGCCGACGCCCCTTCGTCCTTGCCGGAATTTCCAGCATTTCTGCGGGAAAATAAAAGCGACCGCAAGTATACTATCGCCGTCCCGGACGATGCCATAGCAAGGCCGGACCAAAGCCAGCAGCCAGGGGGCGCCGCGATGTTCGGCATCTATCATGTAATCGCGCTGTCGATGTTCGGGGTCTTCGCCGCGCTCGACCTGTTGTTTCGGGCGCGGAGTTTTCCCGACGTGCCGCTGTGGCGCGCGAAGGGCCTCGTCTTCACCGCGCTCTATTTCGGCGTCACCACCTATTCGCCTTTGCTCTGGGATACGACGCTCGGGCAATATCAGCTGGTCGACGGGTCGCGCTGGCCCTTCTGGGCGCAGGTCGCGATCGGCTTCTTCGCCTATGAATTCCTGATCTATGCCTGGCACCGGACGATGCACAAGGTCCAGCCGCTGTGGCGCTGGCTGCATCAGATGCACCACAGCGCCGAACGCGTCGACATCTGGGGTACTTTCTATTTCCACCCGTTCGACATGATCGGCTGGGCGCTCGTCGGCAGCTGCGCGCTGGTGCTCGGCATCGGCCTGACGGCGGAGGCGGCGCTGGTGGTGTCGGTCGTCGCGACCTTCTGCACCATTTTCCAGCACGCCAATGTCCGCACCCCGCACTGGCTAGGCTATCTGGTCACGCGCCCCGAAAGCCATTCGGTGCATCACGAACGCGGGCTGCACGCCTATAATTATGGCGACATCCCGATCTTCGACATCCTGCTCGGCACCTTTCGCAACCCGCGCGAATGGCATGGCGAGGCGGGCTTTTTCGACGGCTCGTCGCGGCAGATGGGCAAGATGCTGGTCGGCAAGGAAATCGCGTGAGGAACAACAGGGGAGACAGGGGCATGAAAACAGGGATGATGATCGCGCTGCTCGCGGTCGGGCTGGCCGGCTGCGGCGAATCGGCCGAGCAGAAGGCGGAAAAGGCCAAGGCCGCGTCGGCCGAGATCGACACCGCGGGTTATGACATCGCGGTCCGCTGCCAGGCCAGTTTCGACGCGGTGGCGCGGCTCTACAAAGTGTTGTCCGAGCAGGGCGGCGACGCGGAGATGGCGGCCACCGCGACCCAGCGCGCAGCGGCGGCCGAGGCCTATCGCGGCATCGCCCGCAATGTCGGGGGGAATATCGGTCACAAGCCCGAACAGGTCGACGCTGCGATCAAGGCGGCCGCCGACGCGGTCGACGCCGAGTTCCAGAAACGGCCGTTCGAGGATTTCGCGGTCTGGGCCGGGCAGGAGGCCGATCGCTGCCCGCCGCCCTCGGCCTAGGCGAGCGCGCTTCGACGACACGAAAGGAAAGATCATGGCCCACGACCTGCGCCCCGGCGAACAGGCGATCGACAGCTGGACGCTTTTCTATCACCCGCCCGGCGGCGGCAAATATAATGGCAAGCTGACGGTGACGAACCAGCGCCTGCTTTACGATGCGAAGCTGGAGGCGAGCCTGATCGGCGTGCTGACGAACCATGTCGTCGCGGGTCAACTGGCGATCGAAAAGGACGCGATCACCGAGATCGAGGTCCAGCGCAAATTGTTCAGCAAGAAAGCGACGGTGACCCTCACCGACGGTAGCCGGCACATCTTCGACTATGGCGCGCTGAACATCGACAAATGCATCGCGGCGATGGAGGCACGTTGAATGGTCCGCGGCGTGGCGGTGGCGGCGAAGACGGCCGTCGTCCTGATCGCCTGGCTCGTCGTCATCGATATCGTCGGGGTGATCGTCTGCACCCTGTTCGACATCGCGCCGCTGCGCGCCAACAGCGGGCTGCTGCCCTATGCGATCTGGTTCGTCCTCGGGCTTTTCTGCGGCCTGTTCGCCTATCAGAGTGCGGGAGCATGGGCCTTCGCCGACCGCGAGGGCGAATGGAGCGACCAGCCCGGGGCGTTTCGCGCCGGCAATGTCATCGTCGCGACGGGCGCGGTGCTGGTCGGCCTGTTGCTGTTGTTTTTCTGGCATATTTACTGGAGCAGGGGCGTCGCGGGCGAATATTATGTACCCGACAGCGCACCGCATTCGATCCTGTTCGGGCTGTGTGTGCTGGCGGCGATGGCGGGCACGCACTTCCTGTTGCTGCCGACGCCGGGGCAGGAATCCTGATGTTGCGCCATTGATCGATATTTCCGATTAAAGCGCCGGACTTTTTCACTTTCCGCACTGCAACAAACATGGCTAGGGGAGGGCTCCAACAACAAAAGGAAGCTCTCCCAATGTCCGTTCTGAACACGACCATCAAACCCTTCAACGCGACCGCTTACAAGGACGGCAAGTTCGTCGACGTCAGCGACGAGAGCGTCAAGGGCAAGTGGGCGGTCTTCTTCTTCTACCCGGCCGACTTCACCTTCGTCTGCCCGACCGAACTCGAAGACCTCGCCGACATCTACCCGACGCTGCAGAAGATGGACGTCGAGGTTTATGCCGTGTCGACCGACACCCATTTCAGCCACAAGGCTTGGCACGACACCTCGCCGGCGATCGGCAAGATCAATTATTACATGGTCGGCGACCAGAACCACGTGATTTCGAACAATTTCGAAGTCTTGCGTCCGGGCGTCGGCCTCGCCGACCGCGGCACCTTCGTGCTCGACCCCAATGGCGAAATCCAGTTGCTCGAAATCACCCCCGAGGGTGTAGGCCGCAATGCCGCCGAACTGCTCCGCAAGATCAAGGCGCTGCAGTACTGGGTCAGCCACCCGGGCGAAGTCTGCCCCGCGAAGTGGGAAGAAGGCGCCGAAACCCTCGCGCCCTCGCTCGACCTCGTCGGCAAGATCTAAGCCGACCGCATAATGCCGGAGGGGCGGCGGCATGATCGCCGCCCCACGGTTTCTCTCCCCTCTCGCAGGAACGCTCCCCATGCTTGACGCCAATCTGAAGCAGCAGCTTCAAGGCCTCCTCACGAATCTTCGTGAACCGATCGAACTGATCTCGTCGCTCGGCGACGATGCCAAGTCGGCCGAGCTGGCGACCCTGCTCGACGACATTGCCGCGCTCTCGGACAAGATCGGCGTGACCCGGGCCGACGACGACGCGCGCCGGCCCAGCTTCCTCATCCGCCGCACCAGCGATGCCGCGGTCGCCGTGCGCTTTGCCGGCATCCCGATGGGGCATGAATTCACCTCGCTCGTCCTCGCTTTGCTCCAGGTCGGCGGCCATCCGCCGAAGGTCGCGCTCGAGGTGATCGAGCAAGTCGCCGCGCTCGATGGCGACTATCATTTCGAAACCTATTTCTCGCTGTCGTGTCAGAATTGCTCCGACATCGTGCAGGCGCTCAACCTGATGTCGGTCGTCAACCCGCGCATCACCCACACCGCGATCGACGGCGGGCTGTTCCAGGCCGAGGTCGAGGAGCGCAAGATCATGGCGGTGCCGACGATCTTCCTCAATGGAGAGATATTCGGACAGGGCCGCATGGAGCTCGAACAGATCATCGCCAAGCTCGACAGCGGCGCCGAGGCGAAGGCGGCAGAAAAAATTGCGGCCAAGGACGCGTTCGACGTGCTCGTCGTCGGCGGCGGCCCCGCCGGCGCCGCGGCGGCGATCTACGCCGCGCGCAAGGGTATCCGCACCGGCATAGCCGCCGAACGCTTCGGCGGGCAGGTGCTCGACACGATGGCGATCGAGAATTTCATCTCGGTCCAGCACACCGAAGGGCCGAAGCTCGTCGCGCAGCTCGAGAGCCATGTGAAGGACTATGACGTCGACGTCATGAACCTGCAGCGCGCCGAGAAACTGATCCCCGCAAATACGCCCGGTGGGCTGCACGAGGTCAAGCTCGCGAGCGGCGCGTCGCTGAAGGCGCGCACCGTGATCCTGTCGACCGGCGCGCGCTGGCGCCAGATCGGCGTCCCCGGCGAAGAGCAATATCGCAACAAGGGTGTGGCCTATTGCCCGCATTGCGACGGCCCGCTCTACAAGGGCAAGCGCGTCGCGGTGATTGGCGGCGGCAACAGCGGTGTCGAGGCGGCAATCGACCTCGCAGGGCTCGTCGCGCATGTCACGCTGATCGAATATGACAGCCAGCTGCGCGCCGACGCGGTGCTCCAGCGCAAACTGGCGAGCCTGCCCAACGTCCGGATCATCACCTCGGCGCTGACCACCGAAGTGCTCGGCGACGGCGAGAAGGTGACGGGGCTCAGCTACAAGGATCGGGGCAAGGACGATCTGCATCAGGTCGAACTCGAAGGCATCTTCGTCCAGATCGGCCTTGTCCCCAACACCGAATGGCTGAAGGAAGCCGTCGCCCTGTCGCGCCACGGCGAGATCGAGGTCGACCATCGCGGCGAAACCAGCCAGGCGGGCATCTTCGCCGCGGGCGACTGCACGACGGTGCCGTACAAGCAGATCGTCATCGCGATGGGCGAGGGTTCGAAGGCGGCGCTGTCGGCGTTCGACTATATGATCCGCCTGCCGGCCGATGTGGACGCCGAAGCGGCGTAAACACACCAGATCCTCCCTGTGGCGCAGCCATGGGGAGGGGGACCGTCTGCGAAGCGGATGGTGGAGGGGCCAGCGACGTCGCGTCATCGCCCCTCCGTCAGCGCTTCGCGCTGCCACCTCCCCATCGCTGCGCGACAGGGAGGATTACCATCCTCGTCACCCCGGACTTGATCCGGGGTCCCGCTTTCCTTCAAATGAGCGGGACCCTTGGTCGAGTCCGGGGTGACGAGGATGAAATGGCCGAAAAGAAGAACTCGCCCGCACCGATCCCGCTCTGCCGCTTCGAGGAACTGGCGCAGCGCGAGAACCGGCTGCGCGACGAAGCATCGCGCATGCGCAAAAAGCCGGATTCCAAACCCGCCTAGCTCGCCGCCATCGCGAACCGCTTCGGCGGCACCCCGACGTGCCGTGCAAACGCCGTGCTGAACGCACTCGCCGATCCGTAACCGACCCGCTCGGCAATCTCCTCGATCCGCCCGGCGCCGTGGCGGAGCAGATCCTTCGCCAGGCTCATCCGCCAGCCGAGCAGATATTCCATCGGCGGCACCCCGACGATGCGCGCGAAGCGGTCGAAGAAGGCCGAGCGCGACAGCGCCGCCTCTTTCGCAAGGTCTGCGGTCGTCCATGACCGTGCGGGTTCGGCGTGCATCCGCCGGATCGCGACCGCCAGCCGGGCGTCGGCCAGCCCGCGCAGCAGCCCCGGCGGCGCTTCGCCGCTACCGACCGCGCGCAACGCCTCGACCAGCAAGATCTCGACCAACCGCGCCAGCAACAGGTCGCGGCCCGGCCGCTCGGCGCCCGTCTCCTCGCGGACCATCGCGACCAGCGCCGACAGCCGCTCGGCCCCGCGGAGGTGGATCATCGCGGGCAATTGCGACACCAGCAGCCCCGCCTCGGGCGAGGCGAAGGCGAAATGGCCGCCCATCATCCGCACATCGGGTTCGCCATCCTGCCTCCCGTGCCGCACCTCGCCGCTGATCCCCGCCATCGCATGCGGATCGAGCGCTACCGGTTCAGTGGCCGCGAAGCCCGACAGGGTGAAGCCCGGCGTCGCCGGCAGCAGCACAAAATCGCCCGCTTCCAAGGTCACCGGCGCCTGCCCGCCGACCGCGAGCCGGCACGACCCCTCGAGGATGGTGCAGAAACCCGGATGCCCGAAATCCGAATAGCGCACCGCCCAGCGCCCCGCGCCGCTGATCCCCTTCGAAAAGACGGTGCTGGGCCGCAGCAAGGCGATGAGGTCGGAGAGCGGGTCGAGCATATGGGGACGATCTATAATGAAATATGGACTTGAGATTATAGATAGTCCTGATCTTCGCGTCCATAGGTCTTTCACCGCCAACCGAAAGGAACGACCTCCATGAAGACCATCCTGATCACCGGCTGCTCGTCGGGCTACGGCCTTGAAACCACCCGCCATTTCCACGCCCGCGGCTGGAAAGTCATCGCCACCATGCGCACCCCCTCCGCAGCACCGTTGTCACCGTCCGAAAATCTCAGCCTTCTCCCCCTCGACGTCACCGACGACGCGAGCATCGCCGCCGCGCTCGATGCCGCGGGTCCGGTCGACGTGCTCGTCAACAACGCCGGCATCGGCCTGTTCGGCGCGCTCGAAGCCTCGCCGATGGCGAAGATCCGCGACGTCTATGCGACCAACACCCTCGGCACGATCGCGATGACGCGGGCGGTGATCCCCGGGATGCGCGCGCGCGCGGGTCGGGCACGATCGTCAACGTCACGTCCTCGGCGACGCTCGCGCCCTTTCCGCTGGCGGCCGCCTATACCGGCAGCAAGTCGGCGATCCAGGGCTTCACCGGCAGCCTCGTGCATGAACTCGCGCCGCTCGGCATCGCGGTGAAGCTGGTCGAACCTGGCTATGGCCCGACCACCGCCTTTGCCCAGAATACCGCCATCAGGCTCGAGGACGTGCTGCCCGAGCCCTATTGGACCTACGCCCAGCCGATTCTCGCGGGCATGGCCGAACCGGCGCTGTTCACCACCGAAGCCGATGTCGCCGAAGCGGTGTGGCAGGCGGTGCACGACGAGGGCGGACGCCTGCATTTCCCGGCGGGTGCCGATGCGCTGGCGATCATGGCAGGGGCTTAGCGCGGATATTCCGCGAGATGGGCCGCAAGCTTCGCCACCTCATCGGCGTTGAAATGCAGCCCCAGCTTGCTCCGCCGCCACAATATATCGTCGGTCGTCCGCGCCCATTCGTGCGTCACCAGCCAGCCGACCTCGGCGGCGGACAGGCCGTGGGCGATTTCGCCGCCGAGTTCGTCCCAGCCCTCGGCCTTGCCCAGCCACGCCCGCGCCTCGGTGCCATAGGCCTTGACGATGCGATCGACCGTCGCGGCGGGCAGGAAGGGGTGGGCGAGCTTGATATCGGCCTTGAGCGTGGCGGCGCCTTTGGTCGGAAAATCACCGCCGGGCAGCGGTTCGGTCGCCGTCCAGCGCCGGACCGACACTGCCTCCAGATGATCGGACAGTTCGTCGACCGCATGTTCGGCGACATGGCGATAACTGGTGATCTTGCCGCCATAGATGGTGAGCAGCGGCGCGCCTTCGTCCATGTCGACGTCGATGCGGTAGCCGCGCGTCGCCGCCTCGGGGCGCCCCGACCCGTCCTCGATCAGCGGACGCACCCCCGAATAGGTCCACACGACATCGGCGGGAGTGATCGGCTCGCGGAAATATTGGCTCGCGCCTTCGCAGAGATAAGCGATCTCTTCGTCGCTCGCCTTCACCTCGCCGAGCGGTCCGTCGTGGTCGAGGTCGGTGGTGCCGATCAGCGTGAAGTCGCGCTCATAGGGAATGGCGAAAAAGATGCGTCCGTCGGGCAGCTGGAAAAAATAGGCATAGGCGTGCGCGAACAAGCGCCGCACGACGATATGCGAACCACGCACCAGCCGCATCCTGTGGTCGGGTTCGGCATCGGCGCGCTTCAAGAGGTCGAGCACCGCCGGCCCTGCCGCATTGACGACGCTCTTGCCGGTGAAGCGATAGCTGCGGTCGTTGTCGCCACTCGCCTCGACGATCCACAGCCCGTCTTCGCAGCGCAGCATCTCGGCGCGCATATGCGTGCGGACCTTCGCGCCGCGTTTCGCGGCGTCGCGGGCGTTGAGCACCACCAGCCGGGCATCGTCGACCCAGCCGTCCGAATATTCGAACCCGTGCCTATATTGGCTTTGCAGCGGCTCGCCGGCTTCGTGGCGCCGCAGGTCGATCGAGCGCGTCGCGGGCAGTTTCTTGCGCCCGCCGATATGGTCGTAAAGGAACAGCCCGAGCCGCAGCAGCCAGCGCGGACGCAGCCCCGGCCGGTGCGGCAACACGAAACGCAGCGGCCAGATGATATGCGGCGCGATACTCCACAGCACTTCGCGTTCCTTCAGCGCCTCGCGCACCAAGCCGAATTCATAATGTTCGAGATAGCGCAGCCCGCCATGGATCAGCTTGGTCGAGGCCGAGGAGGTGCCCTGCGCGAGGTCGCCCTGCTCGATCAGCAGCACCCGCGCCCCGCGTCCGGCGGCATCGCGCGCCACCCCCGCGCCATTGACCCCGCCGCCGATCACGATGACATCAT
Organism: Sphingopyxis sp. EU05-FHT14B03; assembly: GCF_058790875.1. Taxonomy (NCBI): domain Bacteria; kingdom Pseudomonadati; phylum Pseudomonadota; class Alphaproteobacteria; order Sphingomonadales; family Sphingopyxidaceae; genus Sphingopyxis; species Sphingopyxis sp. EU05-FHT14B03. The sequence continues at coordinate 203,852 of NZ_JBYTDC010000003.1, read as the reverse complement.
AGGGCTGGGCGCTGTCGGGCATGACGTTTCCCTATGCCAGCGCCGCCTGATTTGCCAAGGGGCGACGTCGCCAGCACCTTCGTATCCGGCCTACGTATGCGCGTTGCATTCACGCGGTCCCTCCGCCATTTCTGCCGACGGATATTCAAGGGGACGATTGTGAGCGTCAAAGTCGAGACATTGATCCTGTTCGGGGCAACGGGCGACCTTGCTCAGCGCATGCTCTTTCCCTCGCTCTATAATCTCCACCTCGACGGGCTGCTCGCCGATGGGCTGACGATCGTCGCATCGGGCCGCTCGCAAATGGACCGCGCGGCGTGCCATCAAATGGTCCGCACAGCGCTCGGCGAGCACTTGCCCGAAGACCGGCTCGACAATGCGGCGATTGCGGCCTTTCTCGACCGGATCGATTATTGCCCGGTCGATGCGGGGGCGGGCACCGGCTATGACGCGCTCGCGGCGCTGCTCGGCGACCGGCTCGGCCGCCCCATCGGGGCCTATCTCTCGACCCCGCCATCGATGTTCGGGCCGATCGCGCAGGGACTGAAAAGCGCGGGCATCGCCTGCACCGAATGCCGCATCGCGATGGAAAAACCGATCGGCCACGACCTCGCCTCGTCGCATGCGGTGAATGCCGAGGTCGGCGACGCCTTTGCCGAAGACCATGTGTTCCGCATCGACCATTATCTCGGCAAGGAAACCGTCCAGAACCTCCTCGCGCTGCGCTTTGCCAACATGTTGTTCGAACCGCTGTGGAACGCGCAGGCGATCGACCATGTCCAGATCACCGTCGCCGAGACGGTCGGACTCGAGGGGCGCGTCTCCTATTATGATGGGGTGGGCGCGCTCAAGGATATGGTTCAGAACCATATGCTGCAACTGCTCGCGATCATCGCGATGGAGCCGCCGGCCAGCGTCACCTCGACCGCCGTGCGCGATGAAAAGGTCAAATTGCTCCGCAGTTTGCGCAAGATGAAGCCCGAGGATGCGAAGACGCACAGCGTCAAGGGCCAGTACGTCAGCGGCGCCGTCGGAGGCGCGGCGGTGACCGGATATGCCGACGAGCTGGGCCAGTCGTCGAACACCGAGACTTTCGTCGCGATCAAGGCGTTCATCGACAATTGGCGCTGGAAGGGGGTGCCCTTTTACCTCCGCACCGGCAAGCGAATGCCCGAGCGCAAGTCGGAGGTGCTGATCCAGTTCAAACCCGTACCGCATAATATCTTCGCACGCGTCGGCGCGCCGAAGCTCGACGCCAACAGCATGATCATCAATCTCCAGCCCGAAGAGAATATCCGGGTCAAGGTGATGGCCAAGCAGCCGGGGCTGGATCGCGACGGCGTGAAGCTGAAAGAGGTGACGATGGACGTCTCGCTCTCGCACAGCTTTGCCGGCGAGCGGCGGCGCATTGCCTATGAGCGGCTGCTGCTCGACTTCATCGAGGGCGACCAGACCCTGTTCGTGCGCCGCGACGAGGTCGAGGCGCAATGGCAGTGGATCGATTCGATCCGCGACGCCTGGGCGGCGGTCGACCTGGCGCCGCAAAATTACACCGCGGGCAGCTGGGGACCGAGCGCGGCGATCGCGTTGATCGAACGCGATGGGGCGAGCTGGCATGATTGATCGGGCTTCTTCCCGTCTCCCCTTGAGGGAGAAGGATACGGAGCCTTGCGCCGCAGGCGCTAGGCGCAGTTGGATGAGGGGTTGCGAGCCCCTGGCTCGCGCGGCCGCAGGGCGACCGCAACCCCTCACCCAGCTTCGACTAAGCGGCTACGCCGCCAAGTCTTCGCAACCCTCTCCCTCAAGGGGAGAGGGGATCAGGAAATACCCATGACCAGCCTCCACCCCGCCATCGCCGCGGTCACCGACCGCATCATCGAACGCAGCGCCACGCGCCGCGCGGCCTATCTCGACCTGATGGACCGCCAGCGCGAGGCGGGAACGAACCGCGGCAATCTGTCGTGCGGCAACCTCGCGCACGGCTTTGCGGCCTCGGGCGAGGACAAGCCCGCGATCCGGTCCGGCGCCGAAATGAACATCGGCATCGTCACCAGCTACAACGACATGCTCTCGGCGCATCAGCCCTATGGCCGCTATCCCGAGCAGATCAAATTGTTCGCACGCGAAGTGGGCGCGACGGCGCAGGTCGCGGGCGGCGTTCCCGCGATGTGCGACGGCGTGACGCAGGGGCAGGCGGGCATGGACCTGTCCTTGTTCAGCCGCGACAATATCGCGCAGGGCACCGTGATCGCGCTCAGCCATGCGATGTTCGAGAGCGCGCTGCTACTCGGCATCTGCGACAAGATCGTTCCGGGGCTGCTCATCGGCGCGCTGCGTTTCGGGCATCTGCCGCAGATTTTGATCCCCGCCGGGCCGATGCCCTCGGGCCTCGCGAACAAGGAAAAGCAGCGCGTCCGCCAGCTTTATGCTGAAGGGAAAGCCACTCGCGACGAACTGCTCGAAGCCGAGGCGGCGAGCTATCATGGCGCGGGTACCTGCACTTTCTACGGCACCGCGAACAGCAATCAGATGATGATGGAGCTGATGGGACTGCATATTCCCGGCAGCGCCTTCACCAATCCCGGTACCAAGCTGCGGCAGGAACTGACTCGCGCGGCGACGCATCGCATCGCGCAGATCGGCTGGGGCGGTGAGGATTATCGCCCGCTGTCGCGCTGCGTCGATGAGAAAGCGATCGTCAACGCGGTGATCGGCCTGCTCGCCACAGGCGGATCGACCAACCATGCGATCCATCTGCCCGCGATCGCGCGCGCGGCGGGGATTATCATCGACTGGCGGGATTTTGACGAACTCAGCCACGCGGTGCCGCTGCTGGCGCGCGTCTATCCGAACGGCGCGGGCGACGTGAACAATTTCCATGCGGCGGGCGGCATCGGCTTTGTGGTGCGCGAACTGCTCGATGCGGGTCTGCTGCATGACGACGTGTTGACCGTCGGTGGGACGATGGCCGACTATTCGGCCGAGCCCATGCTGGTCGAGGACGAACTTCACTGGCAGGCGGTGCCCGCGAAAAGCCGCGACGACGCCATCCTCCGCCCCGTCGCGACGCCTTTCTCGCCCGACGGCGGGATGCGCCTGCTCGCAGGCAATCTCGGCCGTGCGATCATCAAGACCAGCGCGGTCGCCGAGGACCGCTGGACGATCGAGGCGCCGTGCCGGATCTTCGACACCCAGGACGCGGTGCTCGCGGCGTTCAAGGCGGGCGAACTCGAACGCGATGTGATCGTCGTCGTGCGCTTTCAAGGACCGCGCGCCAACGGCATGCCCGAACTGCACAAGCTGACCCCGGCATTGGGCGTGTTGCAGGATCGCGGTTTCCGCGTCGCGCTGCTCACCGACGGCCGCATGTCCGGTGCCAGCGGCAAGGTGCCTGCAGTGATCCATCTTTCGCCCGAAGCGCTGCCCGGGACCGACGGTGTCAGCGGCCCGCTCGCCTATTTGCAGGACGGCGACATCGTCCGTGTCTGCGCGGTGACCGGCGAAGTCGTGGCGCTCGTCGACGAAACCCTATGGGCCGCCCGCACGCCCGCCGTCGCCCCGCCGCCCGCGCTGGGCGTCGGCCGCGAATTGTTTGCGCTGTTCCGCATCCATGCCGACGAAGCCGAAAAGGGCGGGTCGGCGGTCTTGGCGGCGATGGAGACCGTGACCTAATCCGTCGCCCCCGCGAAGGCGGGGGCCGCCATCGGCCTCGCGCCACCTTGCCAACGGCCCCCGCCTTCGCGGGGGCGACGAAGGAAAAAGACATGACCGACCAAAGCATCGACCAGATCATGCGCCTCGCGCCCGTCATCCCGGTGATCGTCATCGACCGGGTCGAAGACGCGGTGCCGATGGCGGAGGCGCTCGTCGCGGGCGGCCTGCCGGTGCTCGAGGTTACGCTGCGCACCCCCGCCGCGCTCGATGCGCTGACCGCGATGAAGGCGGTGAAGGGCGCGATCGTCGGCGCGGGCACCGTGCTCGACCCCGCGATGCTCGCCAGTGCGATCCATGCCGGCGCCGAATTCATTGTGTCGCCAGGGCTCACCGACAATCTCGGCAAGGCGGCGGTGGCGAGCGGCATTCCTTTCCTGCCCGGCACCGCGAACGCCGGCGATATCATGCGCGGGATGGACCTCGGCCTCGACCGCTTCAAATTCTTTCCCGCTGCGACCAGCGGGGGCATCCCGGCCTTGAAAGCGCTCGCGGGCCCCTTCGGCCAGGCGCGTTTCTGCCCGACCGGCGGCATCACCCCCGCGACGGCGCTCGACTGGCTCGCCCTCGACGCCGTGCTGTGCGTCGGCGGCAGCTGGGTGGTTCCGTCGGGGCCGCTCGACCCGGCGCGGATCGAGGGGCTGGCACGGGAGGCGTCGGCGCTTTCGCGCCATTGATTAACCCCATTTTACCTGTCATCGTGCAGGGATAAGCGGCAATATAGCCGTTCGTGGGGAGACAGGCGTGCCGAGACCGCAGCCGCATCTGGAAGAAGTTCTCGCGTCCGAGCCCGGGCCGCATATCGCTGCGCTGTTCGATTTCGACGGCACGATCATCTCGGGCTACTCGGCGACCGCGATGCTGCGCGAGAAATTCCAGCGCCGCGAAATGTCGGTCGAGGAAATCGCCGAAACCGCACAGATTATCGCGCAGCACAGCCTCGGCACGATCGGCTTTTCGGGGCTGATGTCGGGCGCTGCAAAGTTCATGAAGGGTGTCGAAGAAGAAAGCTTCATCGAGTTCGGCGAGGAACTCTACAAGAAGCATATCGCGCGCAAAATCTATCCCGAAGCGCGCGCGATCATCGAGGCGCATCAGGCCAAGGGCCACCGCGTCGCGATCATTTCGTCAGCGACGATCTACCAGATCGAACCGACCGCGCGCGACCTTGGCATCGAACATATCAAATGCTCGGCCTATGAGATCGAGGATGGGGTGTTCACCGGCGACATCATCCGGCCTTTGTGCTTCGGCGAGGGCAAGGTGCTCGCCGCTGAGGAACTGGCCACCGAGTTCGGCCTCGATCTCGATCAGAGCTTTTTCTATTCGGACAGCGACGACGATATCGAACTGCTCGAACGCGTCGGCAAACCGCGCCCGCTCAACCCGAACCTCAAGCTGAAAGCCATCGCCGAGGAAAACGGCTGGCCGGTGCAGCGCTTCGGCAGCCGCGGTACCCCGTCGTGGGTCGACTATACCCGCACCATTTATGCCACCGGCTCGCTCGTCGGCGCCTTTGCCGCGGGCCTGCCGATCTGGGCGCTGACCCGCTCGCAGCGCGAGGCGGCGAATTTCTCGATCGGGCTGTTCGGCGACTTCGCGACCGCGATCACCGGCGTCGAGCTCGAGGTCGAGGACGAGAAAAATCTCTGGTCGTCGCGCCCTTGCGTCTTCATTTTCAACCACCAGAGCAAGGCGGACGTGATGATCCTCGCCAAGCTCATCCGCCGCGACATGGGCGGGGTGGGCAAGAAGGAGATCAAGGACATCCCCATCCTCGGCAAGCTGATGGAATGGGGCGGCACCGTCTTCGTCGATCGCGCCGACGGCAAGAGCGCGATCAAGGCGATGGAGCCGCTGGTCGACGCGATCCGGGTCGAGGGCAAGTCGATCTGCATCTCGCCCGAGGGCACGCGCAGCCTGACGCCGAAGCTCGAGCCGTTCAAGAAGGGCGCTTTCCATTTGGCGATGCAGGCGGGGGTGCCGATCGTCCCGATCGTGATCCACAATGCGACCGACGTCGCGCCGAAGAATGAGTTCGTGATGCGCCCCGCGACGGTACGGGTCACCGTGCTGCCGCCGGTCGACACGTCGGAATGGACGCCGCGGACGATAAATGGTCATGTTCGCGATGTGCGGAACATGTTCCTGCGCACGCTCGGCCAGCCCGAAGAGACGGTGGCGGAATCGGTGGCGACCGAACCGAAGCCAGCGCCGAACGAGGAAAAGGCGCCGAAGAAGCCCGCGGCGAAACCCGCAGCCAAGAAAAAGCCGCCCGCGAAAAAGCCGGCGGCCCGCAAGGGAAAGACCGGCTAAGCGGTGGCCGACGGCACGCCCCGCATTCCGATCGTGGCGGAAGAGGCGGCCGACCGGCTCTATATCATCGACGCGCGCAATGGCGTCGAGCGCCGGTTGCTGCTCGACTGGATCCACGCGACCGCGGGGGACAGCGAGCCCGCCTGGACCAGCCTCGACATCGAGGATGACGATCATGCACTGCCGCTCGACATGCTCCGCGCCCGCCTCGGCGGCGCGCCTTCGCGCCAGGTCGTGCCGCTGCGCGTCGCCTGGCGCATCCCGGGCTTCGATCGCGACCGTGCGCTCAAATTCCGCCACCTGATCTTCGGCGATCCGCGCCATCCCGGGCCGCTGCGCTCGCGCCTGATCCTGCTCCGCGACCGGCGCCGCGCGCAGATCCTGGTCGGCGAGGCGGCGTCGCTCGACACGCTGCGGACCCGCTATTGCGCGCAGACCGGCGGCGGCGATGGCGAGGGGACCGACAGCCCCGAATTCGCGGGCTTTGTCGCGCGGCAGGCCGCGCTCGCGCTCGACGTCGCCGAACGCGGGGTACGCGGCACGCGCTACAAGGTGCCGCGCTTCGTCGCCGACTCCTTACGCACCAATCCCAAGTTTCGCGGCGCGCTTGCCGAGCTGGCCGTGACGCTTGGGCGCCCCGTCGGCGACCTCTACCGCGAGGCGCGGCCGCTGATGAAGGAGGTCATCGCGCGGCCTTCGGCGCTGTTCCTCGACCTGCGCGCGCGCGTCGACCGCATGATGTTCGGCGGCTACGCGCCCGAGATGGAGGTCGACGCCGCCGAACTCGCCAAGCTGCGCTCGATCCTGCGCGAGCATCCCACCGCGATCCTGTTCACCCACAAGACCTATATCGACGGCGCGACCCCCAGCCGGCTCGCCTATGAGAATGACCTGCCGATGCTGCACCTGTTCGGCGGTGCGAACCTCGACATCGCGGTGATGGGCGAGTTCTACCGCCGCTCGGGCATGATCTTCGTGCGCCGCAGCTTCCAGGACCAGCCGGTCTACAAGCTGGTGCTGCGCCATTACATTGCCTGGTTGCTTGCCAAGCGCTTCCCGCTCAGCTGGGCGTTCGAGGGGACGCGGTCGCGCCTCGGCAAGCTGATGCCGCCGAAGTACGGCCTGATGAAATATGTCCTCGACGCCGCGCATGCGACGGGGACCAAGGGGGTGCATTTCGTGCCCTTCGTCACCAGCTTCGACCTGATCCTCGACGTCGAGGAATATGCCGCCGAGCAGACGGGGCGGGTGAAGAAGGCCGAAAGCCTCGGCTGGTTCGTCGGCTATATGCGCAACCTCAAGAAACCGTCGGGACGCATCCGGCTCGACATCGGTAAGCCGATCGTGATCGAGGATGCCCCGGGTCCCGAGGACAAGCGCGCGCTCGAAAAAATCGCTTTCTCGGTCGCGGTCGAGGCCAATCGCGTCACCCCGCTGACGGTGTCGTCGGTGATGTGCCTGATCCTGCTCGGCACCGCACCGCGCGGCGTCACCGCCGCCGAACTGCTCGCGACGATCGGCGCGGTGAAGACATGGGCACAGGTGCGCGGGGTGCGGCTGAGCAAGGAACTCGAAAGCGCCGACGACCGGGCGCTGTCGAGCACCGTCGACACGCTGGTCGAGAGCGGGCTGCTGACGCGATACGAAGCGGGCAGCGAAAATGTCTATTCGATCGACCCCGCCAAACATCCGATGGCGAGCTATTACCGCAATATCATCGTCCATCATTTCCTCGACCGTGCGATGATCGAGATCGCGCTGTTCCAGCTCCGCGATGCCGACAGCGGCGATGCGACCGCCGCTTTCTGGGCGCATGTCGATCGCCTGCGCGACCTGTTCAAATTCGAATTCTTCTATCCGCCGCGCGACGAACATCATGCCGCGATCGCGGCCGAACTGGCACGCATCGACCCGACTTGGGCGAAGCGGCTCGCGAGCGGCGACCGCGGCGTGGCGCAGCTCATCCGCCGCTGCCAGCCGCTCGTCGGCCATGCGGTGCTGCTTTCCTTTGCCGAGGCCTATTCGGTGGTTGCCGACATCTTGTCGCGCGCGCGGCCGGGCGAGGCGGTCGATGACAAGGCCATCGAGGCGGCCGCGCTGGTCGAGGGCAAGCAGGCCTGGCTGCTCCGCCGAATCAGCAGCGAGGCGGCGATCGGCAAATTGCTCTTTGCCAACGGCTTGTCGCTGATGCGCCATATGGGGCTCGCCGAACCCGCGACCCCCGACATTCTCGCCGCGCGTCGCGCGCTGCTGATGGAACTGCGCGGGCTCGCCAACGTCATGGAATCGATGCGCCTCGCAACTCTGGCGCTCGCCGACCGATTGCCGACCACAGGAGGACAGGATGCTTAAACAGCTCAGCGCGCAGGACGCCCAGTTCCTCTACACCCAGACCGCGAACAATCTGACCCACATCATGGGCGTCTATATCTACGATCCCTCGACCGCGCCGGGCGGCTTCGTGCGCTTCAAGGACATCATCCGCCACGTCGAAAGCCGCGTCCACACCTCGCCCCTGTTCAAGCGGCGGCTGCACCGGCTGCCCTTCGACATGGACCATCCCTATTGGGTCGAGGACGAGCATTTCGACATCGAGGCGCATATGAGTCATGCGCGCCTGCCCGAGCCCGGCGACTGGCGGCAGTTCTGCATCGCGGTCGCGCGCTATTTCTCGAAGCCGATGGATATGAACCGCCCGCTGTGGGACATTTATATCATCGAGGGGCTCGACCGGATTCCGGGGATTCCGAAGGGCAGCTTCGCGATGCTCCACCGCGTCCACCATGCTGCGGTCGACGGCGCCTCGGGCGCGCACGCCTTCATCGCGATGAGCGACATCGACGCACAGGGTACGCCAGCGATTCCCGCGCCGCCGCCGTCGGAGGATCTTGGCCGCGCACCGTCGAGCGCCGAGACGCTGACCCGCGCCTGGTCGGCATCGATGCAGTCGCCGGTGAAGTTCGTGAACGCGCTGCTCAAGGTTTCGCCCGCGATCGTTGCCTCGGCGCGCAAGTCGATGGCCGAGGGCGGGATGACCGCCGGGGTCCCCGAAACGCGCTTCAATGCGCCCGTCGGCCCGCACAAGATGTTCGACGCGACCACCGTCGCGCTCGCCGATGTCGCGGCGATCCGCAAGAAGGTGCCGGGCGCGACGGTCAATGACGTCGTGCTCACCACCGTCGGCGGGGCGCTGCGCAAATATCTCGCGAAGCACAAGGAACTGCCGAAGGAGAGCCTCGTCGCCGTCGCGCCGATCAATCTGCGCGGCAAGGACAAGGGCGCCGGTAAGGCGTCGACCCCGGGCAACCAGGTATCGGCGATGAGCGTGCCGATCCGCACCGATATCGCCGATCCGCTGGAGCGGCTCGCCGCAGTGCGCGACTATACGGTCGAGGCCAAGGAGGCGAAGGCGGGGGTCAGCGCGCGGATCATGACCGACCTGTCGCAGCATATTCCGGGCGCGACGATGGCCGCAGTCGCGCGCATCCTGACCAGCGAACGCTTCGCGGTGCGCGGCACCAACCTCTTCATCTCGAACGTGCCTGGCGCGCAGGTGCCGCTCTATCTCGCGGGTGCGCAACTGGTGCAGCAGCATGGCATGGCGCCGCTCGCGAACAATATGGGGCTGTTCATCGCGACGCCGAGCTATAACGGCCGCATTGCCTTTTCGATCATCGGCGAGCGCGCGATCATGCCCGACATCGCCTTTTTCCGTGCGTGCATCGACGAAAGTTTCGCCGACCTGATGGCGGCGGAACCCAAGCCCGAAAAGCCCGCACCAACACCCAAAGCCGCTACGGCAAAGCCGAAAGTGGCGGCCAAACCCAAGGCCGCAGTGAAGCCCGCAGCCAAAAGCGGGACGAAACCCACCGCCAAGCCCGCACGGAAACCGGTTGCCAAAGGCAACGCAACCCGCAAGACTCCGAAAAAATAAACCATGTCTCGCAGGATCACTGAATGCTTTTCACCCCGACGCTCAGCGCCGACCGCGATCTCGTGACCGCGTCCGATTATATCGCCTGGACCAAGGCGGCGCGCGAGCATGACAAGAAATCGGGGATGCAGGTCTGGCGCGATGCCGACGAAAGCAAGCATTTCGATTATAAGGCGATCCGCGCGCGGCTCGAACGGCTGCGCAGCCTGTCGGCGGCGGGTGACGTCAAGGGGCTGCTCTTCGTTCTCAACGAGGGCATCCACGGCAATATCGACGGCATGGGGCACGAGCGCCTCTATTCGAAGGCGCGGTTTGGTACGAAGCGGCTGATCGAGGAGTATGTCGCAGAGGTTGTAGCGGCGCTCGACAGGATCGCGGCGTCGCGCAGCATCGGACGCGAAGAAAAACGCGACTTTTTCCGCCGCGCCCAGCATTGCTACGGCCGCTCGGCACTGTTGCTCTCGGGCTCGGGAAGCTTTCTTTTTTTCCATATCGGCGTCGTGAAAGCGCTTTGGGAAGAGGGCGTGCTGCCCGCGATAATGTCCGGCGCCAGCGGCGGGTCGATCGTCGCGGCGGTCGTCTGCACCCGCAAGGATGCCGATATCGGCGCCTTCCTCGAAAGCGACCGCCTCGCCAACCCGGCGCGCGGCCCCGACACGCGGCGCCTGGCGCCCGACGAGGTCCGCGCCCGGCTCGCCGACCTGATCCCCGACCTGACCTTTCAGGAGGCCTATGAGGTCAGCGGCCGCCACCTCAACGTCTCGGTCGCGCCCGCCGAGAAGCATCAGAACGGGCGGCTGCTCAATGCGATCACCGCACCGAACGTCCTGATCCGCGAAGCCGTACTCGCGTCCTGCGCGGTGCCCGGCGTCTTCCCGCCGGTGATGCTGATGGCGCGCGACGACAAGGGCGCGCGCGTGCCGTACCAGCCCGACCGGCGCTGGGTCGACGGGTCGGTGACGCACGACATCCCGACCAAAAGGCTCGAACGCCTGTATGGCGTCAATCATCATATCGTCAGCCAGGCGAACCCGATCGCGCTGCCCTTCGCCAGCGACACCCGCAAGCAGATGGCGCCGATCGAGGCCATCCAGCATGCGTCGATGGCGACCTTCAAGGCGTGGCTCAACGCCAATATGGTGATCTTCCAGAAACCGCTCGAGATGATCCCGCCGCTCAACAGCATCGCGAACATGGCGCGCTCGGTGATCAATCAGGAATATACCGGTGACATCAACATCATCCGCCCGCCCAAATTCTGGTCGCCGACCAAGATTTTGAGCGACCTGGCGCAGGACGATATCGACGAACTGATCGACACCGGCCAGCGCACCGCCTGGCCCAAGGTCGAAATGGTGCGCACCCAGACCGCGATCAGCCGCGCGCTCGAAGGGATTTTGGCGAAGCTCGACAAGGCGGGCGACGATGGTCCCGGCCACCGCAGCACGGCGCTGAAAAAGGCGGTGCGCTGACGATGGCCTCGGGCGCGCTCGTTCTGCCTCAAGGGTCGGCGGGCGCGGGGGCCGCGCTCTACGTTACCCACTGGCTGCCCGCCGGATTGCCCAAGGCGGTCGTGCTGCTCGCGCATGGCTACGCCGAACATGCCGGGCGCTATGAGCATGTCGCGAAGCGACTCACCGATGCGGGATATGCCGTCTACGCGGTCGACCATTGGGGCCATGGTCGGTCCGACGGGACGCCGGGCTTCGTGCCGCGCTTTACCGCGTTCACCGATGGCATGGCCGAACTGCTGACCCTCGTCGAGGTCAACCACGGCGATACGCCGCGGCTGCTGCTCGGGCACAGCATGGGCGGGCTGATCTCGACGCTGTTCCTGATCGAGCGGCAGTCGGCGTTCGTCGCCGCCGCTTTGTCGGGACCCGCGATCGTCCCCGGCGCGCCGCCGTCGCGCTTCACCGTCTGGATCAGCCGGTTCCTGTCGCGCTTTTTTCCACGGCTCGGGGTGCTGGCTTTGGATGCCAATGGCGTCAGCCGCGATCCCGCGGTGGTCGCGGCCTATCTCGCCGACCCGCTGGTCTATACCGGCAAGATCGGCGCGCGGCTCGGCAAGGAGTTCATGGACGCGATGGCTGCGGCGCAGGCCGGCGCGCCGAAAATCACGCTGCCGATCCTGCTCCAGCATGGCGAGAAGGACAGCCTGGCGTCGGTCGCGGGGTCGCAATATCTGTTCGACCATGTCGGATCGGCGGACAAGATTCTCAAAATCTATCCCGGCCTGTTCCACGAAATCTACAACGAGCCGGAACAGGGTGCGGTGCTGGACGATCTGGTGGGCTGGTTCGACGCGCATGTTCCGCCGCGTTGAGCTCACCGCAAATCGCGTTTGTGTCGAGCGTAGTCGAGACACGCGAAGGCACGCGCTCCCTATAAGTGTCTCGACTACGCTCGACACGAACGGATTGAGAGGACAGTCTTAAAGTCATGCGTATCCTCCTCATCCTGATCTTCGCGCCGCTGATCGCGCTGGCGTTGCTCTATTTCCTCTTCCCCGGTCGCCTTGTCGCCTTCGCTCGCTGGGCGCTGCGCAAGCGCGGCGGCACGGTACAGAAGAGCGTCGCGGTCGACGGCCGCGACTGGCCCTACCTCGAGGGCGGCGACCCCGCCAAACCCTTGCTGCTGCTCGTCCACGGCTTTGCGGGCGACAAGGACAACTGGTCGATGATCGCGCCTTACCTGACGCGCGACTACCATATCGTCGCGCCCGATCTGCCGGGCTTTGGTCAGAACGAGCGTAACCCGCAGCTCGCCTATGACATCGCGGCGCAGACCGCGCGGCTCAAGCAATTCGCCGATGCGCTCGGCCTCGACCGTCCGCATGTCGCAGGCAACAGCATGGGCGGCTGGATCGCGCTACGCTATGCGATCGATTATCCGGACGCGCTCGCGACACTGACCCTGCTTGATAACGCCGGGGTCAACGGCGCGAACGAAAGCGACCTGCAGAAACAGGCGGCGAACGAGGATTACAACCCGCTCATCATCGCCAATCTGGAAGATGCCGACCGGCTGGTCGCGATGGTGGTTCACAAACCGCCCTATCTACCGCCGCGGCTCAAGCCCGTCTTTTATGCGGACGCGCTCAAATATCGCGACCAGCTCGACGCCATCTTCTGGGTCATCGCGACCGAGGGCCGCGACCATCCGCTCAACGACCGGCTCGGTGAGGTCAAGGTGCCGACGCAGATCATCTGGGGCCGCCATGACCGGCTGCTCGATGTCAGCTGCGTGCCGGTGCTCGAAGCCGGGATCGCGGGGAGCGAGAGTCATATCTTCGAGCATGTCGGCCACGTCCCGATGATCGAGGACCCCAAGGCGACTGCCGCGGTGATGAAGGGCTTTCTGGGCCGGCACTAAATCCTCCCTGTCGCGTAGCGATGGGGAGGGGGACCGCCGCCGCAGGCGGTGGTGGAGGGGCCGCGACGTCGCGCCATAGCCCCTCCGTCAGCGCTTCGCGCTGCCACCTCCCCATGGCTGCGCCACAGGGAGGATCGTAAACTTGCCAAGCACTGATTGAGCCGCCACTCTCCCGAAAAACAGGGAGAGGTTCATGCGGTTGAAGGTGGGGCTGCTCGGCGGGGGGAGCTGGGGCACGACGGTGGCGTCGGTGGTGTCGCGCAATGCGCCGATCACTTTATGGGCGCGCGATGCCGAGACGGTCGAGAGCATCAACAGCGCGCGCGAGAACCGCAAATATCTCCCCGGCATCACCCTGCCGTCGGCGCTCCGCGCGACGAACGACATGGCCGAGGTCGTCGCGGGTGCCGACGTCCTCATCATGGGCGTCCCCTCGCACAGCTTCCGCGGCGTGCTCGAAGAAGCCAGAGCGCATCTCCGCCCCTGGGTTCCGGTGATCAGCCTGACCAAGGGCCTCGAACTGTCGTCGGGCAAGCGCATGAGCCAGCTGATCGAGGAAATCCTCCCCGGCCATCCCGTCGGCGTGCTCACCGGCCCGAACCTCGCGCGCGAGATCATGAGCGGGCAGGCGGCGGCGAGCGTGCTGTCGATGGAGGACGAGATCGTCGTCCGCGCGCTGCAGCCGGTGTTCCACTCGGGGCTGTTCCGCGTCTACACCAACACCGATCTGCTCGGCTGCGAACTCGGCGGGGTGCTCAAGAATATCATCGCGATCGCGGTCGGCATGGGCGACGGGCTGGGGGCAGGCGACAACACCCGCTCGGCGTTGATGACGCGCGGGCTCGCCGAAATCACCCGGTTGGGCGTCGCGATGGGCGGGCGGGCGGAGACCTTCGCGGGACTCACCGGCATGGGCGACCTGATCGCGACCTGCACCAGTCCCTTGAGCCGCAACCGCCATGTCGGGGTCGAACTCGGTAAGGGGCGCAAGATCGACGACATCATCGCGGGCATGAACATGGTCGCCGAAGGGGTGAAGAGTGCGCCGACGGTGATCGCGCTCGCCGAAAAACACGGGCTCGCGATGCCGATCGCGCAGGATGTCTATGACGTGACGCAGGGCAAACGCGACGCGCAGGAGGTGTTTCGCGGGCTGCTGCGCTCGTCGGTCGGCGACGAAGCGCATCCCGGTTGAGGCGATTCCACCGCGAGCCGTTCCGAATCCCCGTCAAGCTGCGAAGAAAATCGCGGTCTGGCTCGTTCCTGTTCCGACCCCCGGCAACGGGGCGTGTCAATCAGGAGATGGACGATGAAAAAGTGGACCACCCTCGCCATTCTTGTGGCTCTCCCGGCCACCACCCTCGCCGCCGTGCCCTATAGCGCAAAGCCGCCGGGGTTCGAGACGCCGCACATCCGCACCGCGCCGATCGCGGGCGTCGTCAATCAATATTGGTATAATTACAAAGCCGACATCCTCGAGGCCGAAAAGGAGCTGGTCAGCGACCTGCGCCATTCGACCGACCGCGAGGACCGCTGGGACGCGTGGGACGAATGGGAAACTGAAGTCGTCGATGCCGACAAGGATTATGTCAAGGAAATGCGCAAGAAGGGCTATCGCAGCGGCCGCGTGACGGTCGGCGGATAAACTTTCGCAAGACTTCCCCGAGGGTTCGCTCTTGGGTCGCAAGGGAAGGGCGGGTGTCACATGGGGCGCCCGCCCTTTCTCTTGTGCGCGGGTATTATGCTTTCGGGCGTTAGCGGACGTTCCGATCCTCCCCACGCGCAGCGATGGGGAGGTGGCAGCCCGCAGGGCTGACGGAGGGGTTGGCGACGTCAATGGTAAGTGCTGCGCCGCGACCCCTCCACCACCGCTTCGCGGCGGTCCCCCTCCCCATGGCTTCGCCACAGGGAGGATCTTCAGGGCAGCTCCCTGCCCCAAGGCGGCCGCCCTCAATAACTCCGCGGCATGCCCAGCACATGTTCCGCCACGTACGACAGGATCATGTTCGTGCTGATCGGCGCGACCTGATACAGCCGCGTTTCGCGGAACTTGCGTTCGATGTCATATTCGGCCGCGAAGCCGAAACCGCCATGCGTCTGGATGCACGCCTCGCCCGCCGCCCAGCTTGCCTCGGCGGCCAGCATTTTCGCCATATTCGCTTCCGCCCCCGCATTGTCGCCCGCTTCATATTTGGCGATGCCGTCATGGACGAGCAGTTCGGCGGCGCGCATCTGGGCATAGGCGCGCGCGATCGGGAATTGCACGCCCTGGTTCTGGCCGATCGGGCGGCCGAAGAGGACGCGCTCCTTCGCGTATGAACTCGCCTTGTCGATGAACCACTTGGCATCGCCGATGCATTCGGCGGCGATCAGCAGCCTTTCGGCGTTCATGCCCGACAGGATGTAGCGGAACCCCTTGCCCTCTTCGCCGATCAGGTTCGCGGCGGGGATGCGCATATTGTCGAAGAAGATTTCGGTCGTCGCATGGTTCATCATCGTGTCGATCGGACGGATCGACAGCGTGCCCGCGGCGAGCGCTTCCTTCATATCGACGAGAAAGACCGACAGGCCCTCGGTGCGGCTTGCCGCCTCTTCGCGCGGGGTGGTGCGCGCGAGCAGGATCATCAGGTCGCTATGCTCGGCGCGGCTGGTCCACAGCTTCTGGCCGTTGACGATATAGTCGTCGCCGTCCTTCTTCGCGACGGTCTTGAGGCTCAGCGTGTCGGTGCCGCTCGTCGGTTCGGTGACCCCGAACGCCTGCAGCCGCAATTCGCCCGTCGCGACGCGCGGAAGGTAACGCGCCTTCTGCTCCTCCGACCCGTGGCGCAGCACGGTGCCCATCACATACATTTGCGCGTGCACCGCACCGCCGTTGCATCCCTGGCGCTGGATCTCCTCAAGGATCGCGGCGGCGGCCGACAGCGGCAAGCCCGCGCCGCCATATTCCTCGGGGATCAAGGCGGCGAGATAGCCCGCCTCGCCCAAGGCCGCGACGAATTCCGACGGATATTCGCGGACCTTGTCTTTCGCCTGCCAATAGGGGCCGGGAAACTGCGCGCAGAGCTTGGCGACCTCTTCGCGGATGTCCGAATAATCCTGCATCATGCTGCCTCGAAAATCGCGGCGATGCCTTGGCCGCCGCCGATGCACATCGTCTCCAGACCGTAGCGTCCGCCGCGCCGATGCAGTTCGCGGGTCAGGTTGGCGAGAATGCGCCCGCCGGTCGCGCCTATAGGATGGCCGAGCGAGATGCCCGATCCGTTGACGTTGAGCATCGCCATCCGGCTGTCGTCGTCGCTCCAGCCCCAACCCTTGAGGCACGCCAGCACCTGCGGCGCAAAGGCTTCGTTAAGCTCGACCAGGTCGATGTCCCCCCAGCCGAGACCATTGCGCGCGAACAGCCGTTCGACCGCGGGAACCGGGCCGATGCCCATGCGGCTGGGGTCGCAGCCCGCTGCCGCCGAGCTGTGATAGAAGGCGATGGGTTCGAGGCCGAGTTCGTCGAGCTTGTCCTCGGCGACTACCAGACACGCGGCCGCGGCGTCATTCTGCTGGCTCGCATTGCCCGCGGTGACGACGCCGCCTTCGAGCGGGCGGAGCTTGCCCAGACTTTCGAGCGTCGCATCGGCGCGATAGCCTTCGTCATGGTCGAAGACGACCGGATCGCCCTTATTCTGCGGCACCGAGACGGGCACGAGTTCGTCGTCGAACAGGCCCTTTTTCCATGCCGCCGCCGCGTTCTGGTGGCTGCGCACCGCATAGGCGTCGCATGCCTCGCGGCTGATGCCATAATCCTTGGCGAGGTTCTCGGCGGTCTCGATCATGCCGCTGATGACGCCGAAGCGCTCGACCGGCTGCGACATCACCCGGCCGCGCGTCAGCCGGTCGTGGAGCGTCAGATTGCCCGCGCGCACGCCCTTGCGGATATTGGTGCTGTAATGCTCGACGTTCGACATGCTTTCGACACCGCCCGCGACGACGACGTCGGACATGCCGGTCTGGACCATCATCGCGGCGTTGACGATCGCTTGCAGCCCCGACCCGCAGCGGCGGTCGAGCTGATATCCGGGCACCTCGATGGGCAAGCCCGCGGCCAGCCACGACCAATGGCCGATGCACGGCGCCTCGCCATTGCCATAGCCTTGCGAAAAGACGACATCGTCGACTCGTGCCGGGTCGATCTTCGTCTTCTCCATCAGCGCTTTCAGGATCACGGCGCCGAGGTCGCCCGCGGTCAGGCTCGACAGCGCGCCGCCGAATTTGCCGACGGGGGTACGGATGGGGGCGACGATGGCGGCGCGGCGAAGGGTCATGTCAGTCTCCGAATTGGACGGCGGTCAAAGTCTGTCGGGCGGTAATTTCATCGTCACCCCGGACTTGATCCGGGGGCCCGCTGCCCGATGGACAATCATCCTCACCAAAAAGCGGGACCCCGGGTCAAGCCCGGGGTGACGAAAGAGTGGGGATGCATGCTAAATCACACCTACGATACCGGCGTCGATCAGCCGCGCGATCTCGCCCGACGGCAGCGACAGGCGCTCTGCGAGGATTTCTTCGCTATGCTGGCCGTTGCGCGGGGCCGCAGCGGGCGGTACGCGTTCGGCCTGCGGAATAGTCGCAAAGGCGCCCGCGGCGGGATAGGCAAAGCCGCTGGGGTTGGCCGCCGCACCGAAGATTGGGTTGTCCGCGACGAGCGCCGGATCGTTCGCGGCGTCGAGCATCGTGCGATAGGGCGAATGGACGATCCCGCCCGCATCGAAGGCGGCGGCGAGGTCGGCATGGTCGCGCGCGGCGATCGCGCCCTCGAACAAGGGATAGAGCGCGTCGCGGTGATCGAAGCGGAGCCCGTCATCCTTCGCGAAGGACACGCCGCGTTCCGCTTCGATCGCGGCGACCGCTTCGCCGAGGTTCAAGGCGGCAATCAGGTTGGCCCATTGGCGCGGCGTGACGACCACGATCATCGTGCGTTCCCCGTCGCGCGTCACGAAGTCGCGCCCGAACAGGCCATAGACGGCATTGCCGAGCCGCGGGCGGTTCGCGCCGCCATACATCACCTCGGCGATGCCGCCCAGATTGGCGACGGTGCCGATCGCGATGTCGGACAGCGGCAGCCGCACCTCGCCGCCTTCGCCGGTCGCGGCGCGGCGCTGGATCGCCGCCATCAGCGCGAAGGCGGCATAGGCGCCGGTGAGCAGATCCCAGGCGGGCAGGACATGATTGACCGGTTCGGGGCCATTGCCCGTGAGCATCGGATAGCCGACCGCATTGTTGACCGTATAGTCGAGCGCCGGCGAGCCGTCGGCCCAGCCCATCACGCGCACGGTGATCAGGTCGGGGCGCCCCTCGGCGAGTAGCTCGTGCGACAGGAAGCCACCGACAGGGAAGTTGGTGACGAACTGGCCGGTCGCGCGCACCAGCGCCTGCAGCAATTCGCGGCCCTCGGGCCGGCCGAGATCAAGCGCGACCGATTTCTTCGCGCGGTTGAGATTTTCCCAATAGAGGGAATCGTTGTTCGCCGTCACCGGCCAGCGCCGGAAATCGGGGCCGCCGCCGATCTGGTCGACGCGGATCACTTCCGCCCCCATCTGTGCGAGATAAAGGCCCGCCGTCGGCGAGGCGACGAAAGACGACGCCTCTATGACCGAGAGATTGGGAAGGAGGTTATACATGCATCACCGCTCCCCGGCGAAAGCCGGGGCCCAGAGCGTCATGGAGCCACGGCCGCCCGGTGTCGCATGGGTCCCGGCTTTCGCCGGGGAGCGGCATTAGCTCAGGCATCGGCTCGCCCGATGATCGCGATCGACGACACATTCTGGTTCGGCATGCCGCCCAGATTATGGCTGAGCGCAAACACCGGACTATCCTGCCGCTGCCGTTCGCCCGCGCGCCCCAAAATCTGCAGGTAATTTTCGTAAATCATCCGCAGCCCCGAGGCGCCGATCGGGTGGCCGAAACATTTGAGCCCGCCGTCGATCTGGCACGGGATCGCGCCGTCGCTATCGTAGAAGCCGTCGAGCACGTCGCGCCAGCCCTGGCCTTCCTTCGAGATGTGCAGATCCTCCATCGTCACCAGTTCGGTGACCGAGAAACAGTCATGAACCTCGATCAGGCTGAGCTGCGACCGCGGATCGGTGATCCCCGCCTCGTCATAGGCCTTGGTCGCGGCGACGCGCGTGGTGTGGAAATAGCTGCCGTTCCAGCCCTGCGCCTGCATCTCCCACCCGTTCGAGGTCGCGAGCTGCAGCGCCTTCACCGTCACGATGTCGGTCTTGCCGAGTGCGCGGGCGATTTCGGGGGTGGTGACGATCGCGCAGGCGGCGCCGTCGCTGACCCCGCAGCAGTCGAACAGGCCGAGCGGTTCGGCGATCATCGGCGCGTTCAGCACCTGCTCCATCGTCACCGCTTTCTGCAGATGCGCCTTGGGGTTCTTTGCGCCATTGGCATGGCTCTTGACCGAGACATGCGCCATCGCGCGCTTAAGGTCGTCCTTGCCGACGCCATGGACACCGCGATAGGCGCTGGCGAGCTGGGCGAAATTGCCCGGCGCCGAGCCGGTGATGCCGACCATGTCGTGCGTCGTGCCGCGGGTGCGGACGGGCAGCCCGCCATAGCCGGTGTCCTTGAGCTTTTCGGCGCCCATCGCAAGCGCGATATCGCACGCGCCCGAGGCGACGGCATAGACCGCGCCGCGAAAGCTTTCGGTGCCGCTGGCGCAATAATTTTCGACCTTGGTGACGCCGATGTCGGGCAGGCGCAGCGCGACCGCGAGCGGGATGCCGCTCGGCCCGATATTCTGCGCGTCGAACGCGGCGCCGAGCCAGGCGGCGTCGATCTGGCTCGCCTCGATCCCGGCGTCGGCCATCGCCTCTTCATAGGCTTCGAGCATGAGCTGGTCTTCGTCCTTGTCCCAGCGTTCGCCGAACTTGGCGCAGCCCATGCCCAAAATGGCGACCTTGTCGCGGATACCCTTGGCCATAAATAAACCTCCAACTAACCCCCTCTCCCCTTGAGGGAGAGGGTTGCGAAGACTTGCGAGCTTGCTCGCTAGTCGTAGCTGGGTGAGGGGTTGCGGTCCAAAGGACCGCGCGAGCTTCGCTCACAACCCCTCATCCAAGTCCGCCTCATCGCTTCGCGATAAGGCTCCCTATCCTTCTCCCTCAAGGGGAGAAGGATCAAAACGCCGGCGCGGCCTTCCAGAAATAGCGGCGGAACCCGCGGTTCTCGTCAAACGCCTTGATGCGGAACATCATCCGCAAATCGGCGCCGACGTCGAGTGCGCCGCCCGCAAAATCGGTGAACTCGGTCATCATGCGCCCGCCGCCGACAAAGTCGATATTGCCATAATAGCTCGGCGGGTCGGGCGAGTAGGTGAGCGCGTCGGCGGTCCAGGTCATCACCTTGGCGGGCACTTCGGCCAGCGGATAATCCTCCTGCGTGCCGACCGCATGGTCGTTGGCGTTGACGCTGACCTCGCTCTTCGGGAATTGCACCGTCCCGGTCTTGGTACAGCGCCCGCCGACAAGCCCAAGCACCGCCTTGCGGTTGCGCCACAAGGCGGTCAGCGCGGTCTTGCTGTCATGCTCGGCGCGCGCACCGCGGTCGAGCTGAAGCAGTCCGCGATGGAACAGATATTTGGCGTAGTTCGTCGACTCGTTGCGCCGCGCGAGCCAGCCCGAGACACCGAGCCGCGGTTTGATCGAACCGATCTTGTCGGTGACCTCGAACAGCAGCAGGTCGCAGCCCTGCCCGAAACTCGCGAGCAGGATGCGCTCGCCGGCCTTGGCGGTTTCGAGCGCCGCGCTTAGCATCACCAGCGCATGCGCGGCGCCGGCATGGCCGAGCGTCGCGGTGAGGGCGTCGGCGACCGCGCTATCTGCAACCCCGGCCTTTTTCGCGAGCATTTCGGGCACGCCCTTGACCGCGACGGGCACCAGGAAATGGTCGATCGCGTCGCCCTTCACGCCCGCCTTGGTCAGCAAAGCGGCGATCGCCGGGGTCATGATCCTGGCGAATCCCTCGTCGCGGACCCAGCGCGCTTCCCAGTCATAGTCGTGCGCTTCGCCCGCCTCGCGGAAATGATCGACGAAATCGACCGTGACGCTGTGGCTGGCGACCAGCTTGGCGAGCGGTTCCCCGGTGCCGACGAGCACCGCCGCCGCCGCGTCGCCGCTGGTCATCTCGCGCTCCGATGCGGGTTTGGGGGTGGTGATTTCGGCGGCGGTCACCAGCGTCGTTTCGCTGCCGCCGAGCGCGGCGAGCAGCGCGGATGTCGCCGCGCGCTGCGATCCCGCGACGTCCAGCGCGCCGACCGCATCGGGCAGGTTCAGCGCTTCCTTGACGATCCCCGCATTCTGGCGGTCGGCGAAGGGCAGGGTGGTCGAGGCGATGACAACGCGCTCGACCTTGGTCCGATCGATGCCGTCCAGCGCATCGCGTGCGGCTTCGAGCGCCATGGTGACGCTGTCCTCGTCCCAGTTGGCGACGGCCTTTTCACCCTTGGCGAGCCCGCGCAGGCCGCCGGCGAACCAGCCGTTCGTCGCGTGGATCGCGCTGCGCTGCAGCCGGGTGATCGGCACATAGGCGCCGAACGACAGGATTCCGAACTCGCTCATGCCGTCTCCGCATAGCCGTTGGTGAAGATGATCTTGTCGCGCTCGACGACGCGGGCGCGGAAGGCGAGCTTGCCACCTTCCTCGTCCCAGATCGAGGTCTCGATCGTTTCGCCGGGGTAGACCGGCGACGAAAAGCGGCCGTCGAGGCGCTTGAGGCGCGCGGGTTCGTTGCCGCAGCGCGCCGCGAGCAGCGCGCGGCCAATTACGCCATAGGTGGCAAGGCCATGCAGGATCGGTCCGTCGAACCCCGCACCCGTCGCGACGTCGCTATCGATGTGCAGCGGATTGAGGTCGCCCGACAGCCGATAGATTTGCGCTTGGTTCGCCGCGGTTGTCAGCGTCACGACGCTGTCGGGCGCACGGTCGGGCACCGGGTGCGGCACCGGCGCGCCCTCGCTCGATCCGCCGAAGCCGCCGTCGCCGCGCAGGAAGGTCACCGCGCGCGACGTCGCGAGATGCGTGCCCGCACCGTCGTGGATCTCGCGCGCCACCAGCGCCAGCGCGCCCTTGTTGGCGCCCTTGTCGAACAGCGCCTCGATCCGCGTCGATCCGGTGATTTCGCCCTCGACCGGCAGCGGCGCGTGCAGGATCGTCGACTGTTCGCCGTGCAGCACCTTTTGCCAGTTCGCCCCGAGCGCCGGATCGCGCCAGATGAAGCCCGGATAGCCGAGCGTCACCGCCATCGTCGGCAGCGCCTTCAGCCGTTCCTCGAACAGGAAGTCGAGTTCACTCGCCCCGACGCCGAGCGCGTAGAGGATCGTGTCGCGCTTGGTCAGCGTCTGCCGCGTGACGATCGGCGGCATCGACAGCAGCTTGTCGGGGTCGATCGCCATCAGATCGGGTCGTAGCCGAACACATCCCCCGAGCGTTCGGCCGGATCGGCGAAGCTGCCGCGGAACGCCGGCAGCATTTCGTCGGCGATCGCCTGCGGCGTCCAGCCCTCATTCTTCTGCATCGAGCGGATCGGGCGCGGCTTCGAAAAGAGGAAGATCTCGTTCTTGCGCACGCCGAAGACCTGGTTCGACACCTCCTGCGACGCGTCGCTGGCGAGGAAGGCGACGAGCGGCGCGATCTTGTCGGCGGTCATCGTCTTCATCCGCTCGATGCGCAGTGCCTCGGCCTCGTTGGTCGCGGGGATCGTCGCGATCAGCCGGCTCCACGCGAAGGGCGCGATGCAGTTCGAGCGCACCCCGGCGCGCGCCATGTCGAGCGCGATCGATTGTGACAGCCCGACGATGCCCAGCTTCGCCGCCGAATAATTGGCCTGGCCGAAATTGCCGATCAGCCCGCTGGTCGAGGTGAAGTGGATGAAACTGCCCGACTGCTGGTCGCGAAAATAGGGCGTCGCCGCCTTCGACACGTTGAAACAGCCGTTGAGATGGACGTCGATGACGGCATTCCAGTCCTCATGGCTCATCTTGTGCCAGATGCGGTCGCGCAGGATGCCGGCATTGTTGACCACCGCGTCGATGCGCCCGAACGCCTGCACCGCATCCTCGATGATGCTCGCGGCGCCCTTGGGGTCCGAGACGCTGGCGCCGTTCGCCAGCGCCTTGCCGCCCGCGGCCTTGATGTCGTTGACGGTTTCCTGCGCGGGGCTCAGGTCGGCGCCTTCGCCCTCGGCGCTGCCGCCGAGGTCGTTGACGACGACCGATGCGCCTTCCTTCGCGCAGAGCAGCGCGATTTCGCGCCCGACGCCGCGTCCCGCGCCCGTCACCGCGACCACCTTGCCGTCCAGCATACCCATGCGACTCTCCCTTGATTGGCTGAGGATCGGCTAGTTGAGCTTTCCAGAATATTCAATATAAAGAATAGTGATTTCATATTTGTGAAAAGAGGCGCGTGTGGCAGGTGAAGTTCGGTCGGTGTCTCAGGCGTTCGCGGTGCTGCGGCTGCTCGCCGACAGCGATCCGCTCACGCTGTCGGACATCGGTCGCTCGCTCGGACTCGGCGCCTCCTCCTGTTTCAACCTGCTCGGAACATTGGTCGCCGAAGGTGCTGTGGTGCGCGACCAGCCGGGCAAGCGTTATCGCCTGTCCGACGGCTGGGCGCGTGCGGGACTGCTCCGCGACGGCGACGCGCGGCGGATGATCGACCGGCTGCGCCCGCTGATGGCGCGCTTCGCGCAGGCGCATGAAGTGACCACCGGCCTGTGGCAGGTCGCCTCACGCGATCGGCTGCAACTCGTCGCGCATGCCGAGAGCAGGGCGGTGCTGCGCATCCACCTCGCGCAGGGTCAGCGCCAGCCGCTCGGCGGCGGTGCGGTCGGCCGCGCGATTGCGGCGGCGCAGGCGCCGGGCGAGGAAGAGGTCGCGCGACGCTTCGCTGCGGTGCGCTGGGAAAAGGCGATCGCCTGCGCCGACTATGCCGAACAGGTGCGGATCGCCGGGCGCGCCGGCTTCGCGGTCGACGACGGCTATACCCATATCGGCATCTGCACGCTCGCGGCGGTCATCCCGCAGCGCGACGCCGAATATTGCCTGTCGGCGAGCTGCTTCGCGGGGGTCCGAAAATCGGCCGACCTGACCGCTCTGGGCAGGGCGCTGGTCGATCTGGCGGACTCGGCGGTCGCCTAGACCCCGGCCTCGGCAAGCAGCGCCTTCGCCTCGGTACCCTGCCAGTCGATGGCGCCGATGATGCGCCAGACCTCGCGCCCCTCGGCATCGTAAAGGATCGTCGTCGGCAGCGCGCTGTTATAGGCGAGGAGCAGGCCGTTTTCGGGGTCGAGATAGGGTTGGAGCGTCGTCAGCCCCGCGGTCTGGAACCACGGATCGACCACCTTGGCACCCTGCAGATCCTGCGCGACCGCGATCACCCTCAGCGTGTCGGCCTGCGCGGCGGCGAGCTTGTCGAGCGTCGGCATTTCGGCGACACACGGCGCGCACCAGGTCGCCCACAGATTGACGAGCAACGGCTTGCCGCGGAACGCCGCGAGCGTCGTCGGCGCATCGTCGGGGCCGACGAAGGTCGCGGCGGGGGCGGCCTTGCCCTTGTTCTCGCGCATCACCTGGTGGACGAAGCGTTCGACGCCCGCACCCTTCGCTTGCGCGCCCGAAACATTTGCTTGGCCCGCTCCCGCTTGCTCCCCCGCAGCCTTTTCCCTATCGCAGCCCGCGATCGATCCGGCCAGCAACAGGGCGAGGATTGCAGGGACAAGGCTTGGGACGCGGCGGATGGCGGAATCTCCGAACAGCAACAGCATGTGGGGCGGCCGCTTCGGTGCCGGTCCAGCGGCGATCATGCAAGAGATAAACGCGTCGATCCCCGTCGATAAGCGCCTGTGGGAAGAAGATATCGCGGCCAGCCGCGCGCATGCGGCGATGATCGGCGCGGCCGGGATCATCGCGGCCGACGATGCGGCGAAGATCGACGCCGGCCTCGCGCAGATCGCGGAGGAGTTCGCGGCGAACGGCGTGCCGGTCGACCTCGCGCTCGAAGATATTCACATGACTGTCGAATCGCGGCTGAAGGAGATCGTCGGCGAGGCCGCCGGGCGGCTCCATACCGCGCGTTCGCGCAACGATCAGGTCGCGACCGACTTCCGTCTTTGGACGCGCACCGCCTGCGCGCGCATCGACGACGGGTTGAAGGCGATCCAGACCGCGCTCCTCGCACGCGCCGACGAACATGCCGCCAGCATCATGCCGGGCTTCACCCACCTGCAGGTCGCGCAGCCGGTGACGCTTGGCCATCATCTGCTCGCCTATGTCGAGATGTTCGGTCGCGACCGGTCGCGCTTCGCCGATGCGGCGAAGCGGCTCAACGAATCGCCGCTTGGCGCCGCCGCGCTTGCGGGCACCAGCTTCCCGCTCGATCGCGCTGCGACCGCCGCTGCGCTCGGTTTCGACCGCCCGATGGCGAACAGCATCGACGCGGTGTCCGACCGCGACTTCGCACTGGAGTTTTGCGCCTCGGCCTCGATCGCCGCGATTCATCTGTCGCGGCTCGCCGAGGAAATCGTCATCTGGGCGAGCCAGCCCTTCGGCTTCATCAGCCTGCCCGACGCCTGGTCGACCGGCAGCTCGATCATGCCGCAAAAGCGCAACCCCGATGCCGCCGAACTGGTGCGCGGGCGGGCCGGCTTGCTGCTCGGGGCGTTCCAGCGCCTCGCCGTGATCGTGAAGGGCCTGCCGCTCACCTATTCGAAGGATCTGCAGGACGACAAGGAAACCGTCTTCGGCGCGTTCGACGCGCTCGCGCTGTCGCTCGCGGCGATGACCGGCATGGTCGAGACCCTGACCTTCCGCACCGACCGCATGCGCGCGCTCGCGGCGTCGGGCTTCTCGACCGCGACCGACCTCGCCGACTGGCTGGTGCGCGAGGCGGGGGTGCCGTTCCGCGAGGCGCATCATATCGTCGGCGCCTGCGTGAAACGATCCGAGGAACTCGGCGTTGAGCTGTCGGCGCTGCCCGCCGAAGACGCCGCCGCCATCCATGCCGCGGTGACGCCCGCGGCGCTGGCGGCGCTGACCGTCGAGGCATCGGTCGCCAGCCGCACCAGCTATGGCGGCACGGCACCCGAACGGGTAAGGCAGGCCATCGCAGCGGCACGCGCCGCGCTGGAGGATTAGGATATGGCAACGGCGAAAGCCCTCGCACTGCTCGCGGCCGGTGCCGTTTGCGTCGCGGCGCTCGGCGCCTGCGGCAAGCAGGCGGACCTGAAGCCCGTCGCTGGCCAGGCCCCGCCGCCGCTGCCCGTCGGTGCCAAGAAACAACCAACCACGGAGGAACTCACGACGCCTGACGCGCAGGCCCGGCCCGCGCGCAGCGACGAACTTCTCAAACGGTCGGAACAGCGCGAACCCGACGATTTTGATTTGCCCCCTCCGGGCTGAGTTTCAGGACTTTCTCCAATGAACCATTTTGACCTTCGTGACGGCGTGATGCACGCCGAAGATATTCCGCTGCCGCGCATTGCCGAGGAAATCGGCACCCCCGTCTATGTCTATTCGCGCGCCACGCTCGAACGCCATGCGCAGGCGTTTCGTGACGGGCTGAAGGATGTGCCCAGGAAGCACCTCGCCTTCGCGATCAAGTGCAATCCCAACCTCGGTGTGCTGCGCGTGCTCGCGCGGCAGGGCTATGGCGCCGACGTCGTGTCGGGCGGCGAACTCGAACGCGCGCTCGCGGCGGGCATGGCGGCTGAGGACATCGTCTTTTCGGGCGTCGGCAAGACGCGCGCCGAGCTGGCGCAGGGACTCGATCGCGGCATCGGCCAGTTCAACATCGAACATGAGCCCGAGGGCGTCGCGCTCGCCGAAATCGCGCTCGCCAAGGAAATGACCGCGCCGGCGGTGCTGCGCGTCAATCCGGATGTCGATGCGGGCACCCATGCCAAGATTTCGACCGGCAAGGCCGAGAACAAGTTCGGCGTCGGCATCGACGTCGCCCCCGAAATCTTCGCGCGGCTGTCGGCGCTGCCGGGGCTCAACATGCGCGGGATCGCCGTCCATATCGGTAGCCAGCTCACCAGCCTCGACCCGCTCGAAGCCGCCTTCGAACGCGTCGGCGAGCTCGTCGCCGAATTGCGCGCCGCCGGCCACAGCATCACCCATGTCGATCTCGGCGGCGGTCTTGGCGTGCCCTACAAGGCCGACGACAACCCGCCGAGCCCCGCCGAATATGGCGCGATGGTCGCGCGCGTGACCCGCGACTGGGACGTCACCCTGATGTTCGAACCTGGCCGGGTAATCGCGGGCAACACCGGGGTGCTGCTGACCGAGGTGCTGTGGGTCAAGCCCGGCGCGACCAACCCGTTCGTGATCGTCGATGCCGCGATGAACGACCTCGCGCGCCCCGCGCTCTATGACGCCTACCATGACTTCGTCGCGGTGAAGCCCTCGGGCGAAAGGATGACCGCGTCGATCGTCGGGCCGGTGTGCGAGACCGGCGACACCTTCGCGCGCGACCGCGAGACCGACAAGGTCGAGCCGGGCGACCTCGCGGTGTTCCGCACCGCGGGTGCCTATGGCGCGACGATGGCGTCGACCTACAACAGCCGCAGCCTCGTGCCCGAGGTACTCGTCGACGGCGACCGCTACGCCGTCGTCGCCGACCGTATCGCGGCGGGTACGATCATGGCCGCCGAACGCGTGCCCGACTGGATCGACTGAGGCCGTGGAGCAGCTTCCCATCTTCCTCAACCTGCGCGGCCGCACGGTCGTGCTGGTCGGGGAAGGGGAGGCTGCCGATGCCAAGGCCCGGCTGATCGTCCGCGCGGGCGGGCGGATCGTGCCGGCATGGGAAGCGGACGCGACGATCGCCTTCGTCGCGCTCGCCGACGATGCCGAAGCATGCGTCGCCGCCGAAACGCTCCGCGCGCGCGGCCTGCTCGTCAATGTCGTCGACCGCCCCGATCTGTGCGATTTCACCACCCCCGCGATCGTCGATCGCGCGCCGGTGACGATCGCGATCGGGACGGGCGGTGCGTCGGCGGGGCTCGCGAAGGCGGTACGCCAGCGAATCGAGGCCCTGTTGCCCGCGCGCCTGGGCGCGCTGGCGTCGGCGCTGTACGCCGCGCGCGATGCGATGAAGGCGCGCTGGCCGGCCGCCGCCGACCGCCGCCGGGCGATCGACGCGGCGCTGGCGCAGGGCGGTGTGCTCGATCCGCTCGCGGCCGATGCGGTGGACGGGGTCGAAACCTGGCTCGCCAGCGACGTCGCGTCCACGCCAAGCCGCCTCGAAACCATCCACCTGACCGGCTCCGACCCCGACGACCTCACGCTGCGCGCGGCGCGGCTGCTGGGCGAGGCGGATCATATCTTCCATCCGGCGGACGCACCCGTCGCAATCCTCGCCCGCGCCCGGGCCGATGCGGTGCGGCATATTGCCGATACGCCGCCCACCGAGCCGCCATCGGGGCTGTCGCTTTGGATTGAAAGCCAGGCAACCGGGACGGTTACGAGCGACCCGCAGGCGACGTGAGATCCGCCCTGCGGCGAAGCCGTGGGGAGTGGGACCACCGAAGGTGGTGGAGGGGCCGCGGCCTCGCACCGCGGCCTGACGGCGTCGACCCCTCCGTCAGCGCTTCGCGCTGCCACCTTCCCATCGCTGCGCGACAGGGAGGATCGGCAAGGTCCTCGCCAAATCCGAAACAGCCCTTCGCTATGGCGCGATCGCCAGCCCGTCGCCATTTTTGCCCGCCGCGATCCGGCGCAGCACTTCGCCGCTCGCGACGTCGATTTCCGCGATCATGTCGTGCCCTGTCTCGGCCGCGTAAAGCCGCTTCGAATCGGCGCTGAACAACAGGGTCACCTGTCCCTTTTCCTGCTCGCCAGACACCTTGATCGTCCTGACCGGCGCGCGCGTTTCGGCGTCGAACAGGCTGATCGTTCCCGCGCCGATATTGCTCGTCGCGATCAGCCTGCCGTCGGGGCTGGCGAGCACGCGGATCGCGACCGGATCCACGGGTAATTCGACGATCTTCTCGCCCGTCGCGACATCCCACACCGACACGCGCGGCGCTTCGAGGTCGCCGACCCACAATTCGCGCCCGCCCTTCGCCAGCGCCAGCCCCTCGGGTTTGCCGCCGACAGCCAGGTCGCGCAACTTTTTCGCGTCCTTCAAATCGAGTATGCTCACCGTGCCCGACGCGATATTGGCAGTGTAAGCGGTGCGATTGTCGGGCGCGACGACGATCATGTGCGTGCCCTGTTGCCCTGTGGCAATCGAGGTCACCGCGCCGCCGGGCGCGACCACCGCGACCGACTGGCTCGCCTCCGCCGTCGCGACCAGCCGTCCGTCGGACAGCCACACCAGCCCGTGTGGTCGCTGGTTCGGGCTGAGGTCGATCGTCCGCAACTTCTTGCGCCCCGCGACATCGAACACGTCGATCGTCGTCGCGCCATAGGCGACCACCGCGGCCTGCTTGCCGTCGGGAGAGATGGCGATCTCGTGCGGCATCTTGCCGGTCGGCAGGCGCGCCACTTCGGCGCCGGTGTCGAGCGCGACGAGGCTCAGCGTATCCTCGCCCTTGTTGCCGATCAGCAAGGTTTCGGCCGCAACCGGCGCTGCGGCGAGCAGCAGGGTGGAAAGGACGGTGATGGCGTGGCGCATGGAGCGTCTCCCGGTGGCTGTCGCCGCCATCCTAGGCGCCGCGCGGGCGGCGGCAACCGCGCTTCGACGAACGGCCTTGCTCCCACATTAAGATAAGTTAACTGGCGTCGGCCCCGCCTGCTTCGCACCATCCGTCGGCGGCCGATCCGCGCCGCCATTGACTGGGGAGCGAAGCTATGAACCTGCCATCCATCGACATCGACGCCATACCGTTGCTCGACACCGCGGTCGGGCTGTTCGGCTCGCTCGCGGCGCCGACCGCGTCTTCGGGGCCATCGGTCTTCGAGGTGTCGGTCACCGTCGTGCTGATCATCTACGACTGACCGGGCCGCGGGCGCGCGCTTCAATGCCGCGCCCGCATTCGGTGACCGCGCGATGCCCGTCCCGTCCCGTCACGATCATTATCCGCGCGCCGATGCCCTGCGCACCGCTGCGATCCGTGCCACCGCGAGCGATCTCGCCGCGGGATGGCGGGCGGCCGATACGGCGCCCGCCGGCCTGCTCACGGCGTTCGCCGCCGCGCGCGATGCCGAACCCGACCAGGCCATCGCGCGCCTCCGCCCATGGCTCGCCGACCCGCGCTGGCTTGGGGCACGGTTGGCCGAGGCGCTTGCCCTGCTCGCCGTCGATCCGTTTGCCCGGCCGCCGCTGCGCATCGTCGGCGGGGGCGGCGGACCGGGCGGTCTGATCCTTGCCGAATGCGGTGCGATCCGTCTGTCGCTGCAATTGCTGCCATTCGAGGCGGCTGCGGCGCCGACGACCGTGCTCTTCGTGCCCGGCCGCGCCGCGATCCGCGTGCTGGCTGCGGGCGGCGCGCGGCTGACGCTCCACCATGTCGCGCTCTCGGCCGCCGAGGAGGGCGGCGCCTTCACCGCCGCCGGCGCGTCGCCCTGTCGCAGCGACCCGCCGCGCGCGCTCGTCGCCGGCGACATGCTCGACCTCGACACCGCGCGCACCAGCTTCACCATCGCGGGCGCGACGGCCGACGTCCTCCTCCTCGAACTCGCGGTGCAGCCGCCATCGCCGCTGCCGATGCGCACCTACGAACTGGTCAGCCGCCGCCTAACCCACCTCTCCGCCTCCCGCCGCGACAGCAGCTTCCGCGCCATGACGCTCGCCCTGCTCCGTGAAATGGACCGCCGCGACGCCGCTCCACTGTTCGTCGAAGCCACGCTCGCCGAAGATTTCGCCGCCCGCTGGAGCGCGATGCGCGATTTCGTCGCGCTCGACCCGGCGACCGCGCGTTTGCGGCTCGCTGATATGGCGACCAGCGACCCGCACCCCGAAGTGCGCCGCGCCGCCGTGGCGACACTGGCGCTCTTCATGCCAAAGGTTTCCGACCCATGCCCCGCCTGATCGACCCACCCGCCGGCGGAGTACTCGACCTTGAAGACGTCACCGCCCGGCTCGACGAAACGGGCGTCGACCTCAGCGACGAAGCGAGTCTCGCCCATGCCGCCCACCTCCTCGCTGGGCTCGCGCGCAACCGCGACTTCCTCGCCGACCGCGTCATCGCCGAACTCAAGGCGAGCTTCGCCGGCCAGCTCGAACTCAGCCGCTATTCGGCGCAAGTATTCCTGCTCCACCGTAGCCCGCGCGGCCATTTCCTCCGCGCCAATCTCTGGCCCGCCGCGAGTGATGCCGCCTACATCGCCAGCGGCGCGGCGGCCTTCGCCTATGGCCTGCCGCACGACCATAATTTCAGCTTCCTCACCACCGGCTATTGGGGACCCGGCTACATCAGCGACTATTATGACTATGACCCCGAAGCGGTCGACGGCCGCATCGGCGAGCCGCTGAACCTCCGCTTCGTCGAACGCAGCAGCTTAAGCGAAGGCAGGATGATGCTCTACCGCGCCCATCGCGATATCCACAGCCAGCTCCCACCGACAATCCTCTCGGTCAGCCTCAACATCATGGAGGAAGGCGCGCATATCCCTTGGCGCGACCAATATATCGTCGACCTGGAAAGCGGGACGATTGCGCGCCGCCCGACGCTGACCCAGGCCGAGATGCTGCTGCGCTGCGCCGTGCACCTGACCGACAATGGCAAGGATATCGCCGAGCAGTTCGCGAAGGTGCACCCGGTGCCGCGCGTCCGCGCCAACGCCATCGCGGCGCTGGCGGCGGTTGAAGAAGGCGACGCCCGCGCGGCGGTGCTCGAACGCGGATTGTACGATCGCGACGCACGGGTGCGCGACGATTGCACGCGCTGGTTGGGGTTGTAGCTTCGGCTGCTGACAGCGCGGCTTTCCGCTGCTAACGGCGCGGCATGACAACTTCTCTTTCGCATATCCGTAATTTCTCGATCATCGCGCACATCGACCATGGCAAGTCGACGCTCGCCGACCGGTTGATCCAGTTCACCGGCGGGCTGACCGCGCGCGAGATGTCGGCGCAAGTCCTTGATAACATGGACATCGAGAAAGAGCGCGGGATCACGATCAAGGCGCAGACGGTGCGCCTGTCGTACAAGGCGCACGACGGCGAGACCTATGAGCTCAACCTGATGGACACGCCCGGCCATGTCGACTTCGCCTATGAAGTGTCGCGCAGCCTGGCGGCGTGCGAGGGCGCGCTGCTGGTGGTCGACGCGGCGCAGGGGGTCGAGGCGCAGACGCTGGCGAACGTGTATCAGTCGATCGAGCATGACCATGAAATCGTCCCCGTTATCAACAAGATCGACCTGCCCGCGGCCGACGTCGACAAGGTGAAGGCCGAGATCGAGGATATCATCGGCCTGCCCGCCGACGACGCGGTGCTGGCCAGCGCGAAGGCCGGCATCGGCATCGAGGAAGCGCTGGAGGCGATCGTCACGCGCATCCCGCCGCCGAAGGGCGATGCCAATGCGCCGCTCGTCGCGATGCTCGTCGACAGCTGGTACGACCCCTATCTCGGCGTCGTCATCCTGATCCGCGTGATCGATGGCGTGCTGAAAAAAGGCCAGCAGATCAAGTTCATGCAGGCGGGCACCACCCATCTGATCGACCGCGTCGGCTGTTTCACGCCCAAGATCGAGCAGCTGACCGAACTCGGCCCCGGCGAGATCGGCTTCATCACCGCGCAGATCAAGGACGTCGCGCAGGCGCGCGTCGGCGACACCGTGACCGACGCCAAGAAACCCGCGGCGCAGGCGCTGCCGGGGTTCAAGGAAGTCCAGCCCGTCGTGTTCTGCGGCATGTTCCCGACCGACGCCAACGACTTCGAGAAGCTCCGCGAGAGCATCCAGAAGCTGCGGCTCAACGACGCGAGCTTCAGTTTCGAGATGGAGAGCAGCGCGGCCTTGGGCTTCGGCTTTCGCTGCGGTTTCCTCGGCCTGTTGCACCTCGAGATCATCCAGGAGCGGCTGACCCGCGAGTACGACCTCGACCTGATCACCACCGCGCCGTCGGTGGTGTACAAATTGAAGCTCGGCCATACCAAGAATGAGGCGGCGAAGGAGATCGAGCTCCACAACCCCGCCGACATGCCCGACCCGAACCGCATCGACGAGATCGAGGAACCGTGGATCGAGGCGGTGATTTACGTGCCCGACGACTATCTCGGCCCGATCCTGAAGCTGTGCCAGGACCGCCGCGGGGTGCAGAAGAATTTGACCTATGTCGGCGGCCGCGCGCAAATCACCTATGAACTGCCGCTCAACGAGGTGGTGTTCGATTTCTATGACCGGCTGAAGAGCATCAGCCGCGGTTACGCCAGCTTCGACTATCACCAGATCGGCCACCGCCCCGGCGACCTCGTCAAGATGAGCATCCTCGTCAACAACGAGCCGGTCGACGCGCTGAGCATGATCGTCCACCGCGGCACCGCCGAAACGCGCGGCCGCGGCATGTGCGAGCGGCTGAAGGACCTGATCCCGCGCCACATGTTCAAGATCCCGATCCAGGCCGCGATCGGCGGCAAGGTGATCGCCCGCGAAACCATCGCCGCGCTGCGCAAGGACGTGACCGCCAAATGCTATGGCGGCGACGCGACCCGCAAGAAAAAGCTGCTGGAAAAGCAGAAAGAGGGTAAAAAGCGGATGCGGGAATATGGGAATGTGAACATCCCACAGGAGGCGTTTATCGCGGCGCTGCGGATGGGGGAGGAGTAGTCAGGTCGCAGCAGGCGCTTAGTTCGGTGGAACGGGTGTTTGCATAGCGGACTCGGCTGTCTCTTTCGTGCGGGTCGCGATCCCGGCGCGCCAAGCATCGGCGCGGCATTTCATCAAGTTGTTGGTAAGGAAAGTCGGCAGGCCGCCCAAAGCGATCTCGTGAAATTTCTTTCTTGGTCCGGACCATATATACACGGCCACCGGCAGAGTGCAGGGGGGCACGTCGTCCTTCGCCAGCTCGACCGTGAGAACTCCTTTGTGAACCAGCTTGACTGGGGTACCATCCGGAACTCCCTTGAAATCCGCGATGCTGTGGATCCCGTCCTTCTTACCCGGTCGGTTGAGCGCAATGCCATGAATTTCCAATGTGTCGGGACCGTAATTCTGTACCGCGATGACAAAGGGCCCGGTCTCGACGCTTCTGCCTTTTGCTTCGCTAGCTTGATACCAGGCGGCGCGCAGCGGCGGGACGCTGGTACAACCTGCGAGCGCAAGCGCTGTGGCCGAGGTCATCAGGGCGGTATATCTGCGATACCGGATCATCGCGAACTCGGATTCTGCTTTGGACTCGCGGCCCGGATTTCCGTGGCGATCGAGGCCTTGAGCATCGCAATTTGGCCGAGCAATTTCTTGTAGTCGTCGTTGCTCATGTTCTTCGCTTCGGTCACCGCTGTGGTGAGAGCATTGAGGGCTTCCCTGTGGTCGGGCACAAAGATCGTACCATTGCCGCCGCCGACGGGCCTAGGAAACTCGTCGATCAGCGCCTTGAGCCGCACGATTTGCGCCTCGAGTTCCAAGTTGGGACCGGTCTCGCCCCCGGCTCCAGGCGTCATCTTCGAAAGCCGTGTCACTTCCACGGTCAGCCGATCGGTGATATCATTTAGCTTGACGAGCGCCTCGGGGGCGAGGCCAATCTTAATGCCGTCGGCGGCGAGATCCTGCGCTTCCTTCGACAGCTTCAACTCGACCGGATCGATGCTGACCTTGGCGGGCGCGATCTGGAGCGCATCGCGCAACTTGCGTGCCGCTTCGTCGCCGACCGTCAAACCCGCGCTGACAAGACCGGCGGTCACGACGGTGCTCGTGATCAGCTTGGCGGTGCTCATCGCTTCGACAGCGGCGACCAAGCCGTTCCAGCCGCGCGCGGCGGGGGGTGGGGGCGTGGCCTCGATCGCCATCGAGTATTCGTCGGGGTGAGTTCCCGCCGTGCGCGACACCAACTGTTCGCCGCGCGAGAGCGGATAGGCGGCCTGGACCTTTGCCACGGTGGCTTCAAGGTCTTCGATCTCGACCGGCGTCGGCATCGCGCCCCGGCCATAGCTGTCCATCGCGTCGCACAGGTCCTCAGCGGACACGTCGCCGAGCAGGCGATAGCTTTCGAACTGCGTCTCGTTGAAGAACTGGTCGAGCGTGCTGTGGTGCGGAAAGGTCTGCCCGCCACGCCGGCTGGTCTGCGCGTAATGGGTCAGCGCGGGCGGTTCGTCGCCGTTCAGGATCGGCTTCACGCAGTAGATCTCGCCATCGACGAGTCCCTCGTTGAGCGCCGAATAGCCGATCCGCCCCACGACCACTCGCTGGTTCTGGCCCGGCCCCGGTTGACCCGGCAGCGTCGGCGGCAGGTCGATCCGTACCCCGAAATCGACCTGCGCCTTGCGAATTGCGTTGTGCAGGTCCGAATATCTGAATTCGCCGTCGCAGGTCCCGTCGATCACCACGATCCGATGGCACCGTCGCCGCACCATCTCGTAAAGCCCGAGATTGTCAAAGTGGCCACCATCGGACAGGTATAGCCACGATTTGTCATCGGCCAAACCCAGTGCTTCCTTGACGACATGCAGCAGCCGACCCTTCGGCTCTTCCTCGCGCGCCTGATCTTCGGGCGCATCGGGATGTGGCAGCCACCAGCCCAGCCGCACGTTGAAGAAGGTCATCACCATCGTGACAAACGGAGCGCTGTGATAGCCCATATTGGGGGTCGCCGCCGCGCCTGAGATGGTCATCGCGCGGCCCAGCGTGAGCCCGCCCTGCTTGTCTGGCTCCGTGCCTGCTTTGCCGCCATAGTCTTCGGTGTCGGCATAGCCGGTGCAGGCCGAGCCGCAGTGCAGTGCGGTCGCTGTGAAGGACGCCGCCTTGCGTTCCTGCCAGTCGCGCCGGTCAGGCGAGCTGCGCGTCAGGTTGAGCGTCATATTGACGACGTGAAACAGGACAGGTCGATCGCTATCCGGCATTTTTTGGCTAGGGAACAACTGCGCGAGTGCGACGTCGTCGGCGGGATCGAGATCGGTGAAAGGATCAGGATTGCGTACGCTGCGCGCGGTGCCGAGGTAGGCACGGGTCAGGCGGTTACCATACATTGCGTGGAGCGAAAACCGGTTGGCGCCGACGAAGAATGAAATGACGACCGCGATGCCGAGGAAGGCGGCAAGGACCGCGAGCGAAATTAGTAGTTGCGACGGCGATGATCCGTTATCGAGCCAGAGCGCATGATCAAACGCTTCGACCCAGTCGATCGACCGGGGAGCCGGCAATTCCCTCCAGGTGGCAATCCGACCGAACAGGGTATTGACCGCAATGGCGGCCGCCACGAGAATAGCCAGCACCGCCGCCGCGCCCGTCAAGTTGAATAGTTGGGCGCCAAGCCTGTCAAACGCGCTTTGCGCTTCGCGCCTGATCCGCGCACCATTGCGGCTCCAGAAGCCGATCATTCCCACCAGCGCGGCGAGCAGTCCGCCACCAATACCTGCCGCGCCCAGATTCGCAGAATCGGCCTGTTTTGCGTGCAAGCCGATATCCCTGAACCAGTGCGCGAAGTCATTTCCGGAAACGATAGCAAGCACAAGTCGCGGTAAATAGATCAGCACCCCAAACACAAATATCCAGCTGACTGCCGCGATCAGTGCGACGGCCGCATAGCGGGAAATTTTCTCGCGCGTTCCTTCTGTGACGTTGAATCCGCCCAGTACTGCCAGCGATAACATCACCCAACCTGTGCCCAGCAGCGCCGGAACGCCTAGCGCAATCCACGTGAGGCTTAACGCCGGCCGCCAAGATTCCAGCCCCGGGACCTGTGCGAAGGCGCCCCATAATCCGATCAGCACATACGGAACCGTCGCAACGGCCAACAGCAGAGGAATCCAGACTAATAGGTTGAATATCAAATTGCGTACGAAAATCGTGAACACCGTCAGCGTATCAAGCGACACGCCCCACGATGGCGACATGTAATTGCTGAAGCTGCGCAAGCGGCGGATCGGGTGGATCGGTTCGACCTGCCCGCCCCCACCGTTGCCGCCGCTGCTTTTGAGTTCTTCCCAGTCGAACCCGGGCTCGCCGCGCCAGCGCGATAACCAACTACCCGCATATCCGCCGCCCGAAACGGTGGAGAGGTAGTGAAAATCCTTGATTCGGCCCTTGCGTGCCAAGCCCTGCAACACCCCAAGGCAGAAAGTCCCGCTGCGGATTCCTCCACCAGAAAAGCACAGCGCGAAGGAAGATTTGGGCACTCCGTCCTTACCAAACAGAGCAGTACGCTCGTTTGATAGCATTTCGGCCTCTGGCAATTTTCGGATTTTAGATCTGCTCATGGCCCCCACCATCAAGCGTCGAATCGCGATTTATAATCGTTTCATGCTTGTCCACGGCTGTCCAATTTTTTTTCAACCAATTCGCGTTCAATAGATGATCTGCGATGTCGATGTCGATTTCGTTTCCAGAACCAAACTCAACGACAACAGTTGTCAGAGGTCTTGTTCGGAGCTGCGTTCGCCGAAGCTTCGTTCAGCTACGAAATTTCAGGGGATACCTCCACCAACCGCACAATCCGCACCACGCACCGCGCCGGAATCTCGATCACGCCGCTGAGCATCACGCGCTGCTCGGCGCCGACGATCATCGCCGATCCGGCGAGAATCTTGACGCAATCGTCGTCGTGGACGAGGCGGCCGACCGAGTAGCAGGTCTGGACCGGCTGGGGCTCGATGTGCGCGAGGTCGGTCCAGCCGCCCGCGGGTTCGGGCGGCTGAATCCATTCGATCGCGACATTGCGGCCGAAGCGGGCCGGGCGGTCCGGGTGGGGGCGCCCTTCGCGCAGGCCCTGATCGAGGCTCATGCGTCGTCGCCTTCGGCCGGGGTGCCGTCGCCGACCTCGCCCGCCTGCCACGCGGCCCAGCTTGTTTCGCTGTAGGCGGCGGCATATTCGCGTTCGAGTTGCCGGATGTCGCGTTCGACGCGGCGTCGGGTCGCGTCGCGGTCCCTGAGGGTGGGGCCGCCCCACATATGGTCCGCTTTCGGGATGCCATAGGGGCGGTCGAGGACGGGCGGGCGCGTGGCCTGCCAGGCCTCGGCGCGGTCGCGCATCGTGTGGGCGACGGCGCGCAGGTCGCCGCGGGTGATCGTGCCGTCGAGGAGATTGCTTTCGCCATAGGCGCCCTCGACGACAAGATCGCCATAATGGTCGAACCAGATCTCGTCGGTCTGGCCCTTGCTGCCGTCGGGGTCTTCGGCGGGCGGGCGCCATTCGACGTGCGACAGGTCGCCGCCTTCTTCCGCCTCCCAGTCGATGTTGCCCGCGCCGGCGGCCAGGGGCAGGATCATGTCGGGGTGGTGCATATGCCACTCATGCTTTTGCGGGTAGAGGAAGGCGTCGGCCTTTCGCACCGCGTCCCAGTCGGTGCCGGGGCCGGTGAGCATATCCCACGCGGCGCGCTTGACCGGGTCGTGCGAAATCCGGCGCTGATAGGCGGTGCGGATGGTGCGCAGGCGATCGTCGAGGTCGGTCTCCTGCCGGTTCTGGCGGCCGTTGTTTTCCTGCATGCGCGCCTGACGATCGGCCTCCCATTCCGCTCTCCACTTGTCGCGCAGGCGGCGGATGCTGTGCGGGACCGCGGTGTCGGGGCCGTCGATGGGGTTGAGGTTGGCGCCGAACCCCTCGGGAAAGCGGCTCGCGGCGATATGCTGCATCGCGCGGATGTTGGGGCGGCGGCGTTCGAGGATGACGCGGCCCTCCTTCGACAGCGTTTCGGGGACGCCATAGATGGCATATTCCATGAGCAGGTCGGCGACGCGGCGCGCGCCCATCTCGACCGCGCGGTCCCACGCCGCGGCGAAGCTGTCGGCGCCGGGGCGCTTGCGCAGCTGGTAGAGCGCCGAGCTGCTGTGGCCGATCGCCTGCGCCGCCATGCTGACCGCGCCGGTCGCGGCGAGCCGGGCGATGAAGATGCGCTGTTTCTGGGCGTTGATGCCGGTCCAGGGTTTGCCGTGACGCGCGACGGGGGTGAAGGTGAGCTCTTCGGGCAGGTCGTCGTCGAGCATGGCGGCGGGATCGGCGGGGAGCGGCGGGAGGATTTCCTGTGTCATCGGTGAGACTCGCTTTCGGTTCGTGTGATTCGCATAACGAACCATATAGGAACAAAATAGGAAAGCGTTTTTTCCGTTTCGGCGTGTGGGCGGGGGAACGGGGCGGCGATTGCCAGCGGGGGCGGCGCGGCCTAGGTTGGCGGACAGGCGCGGCAGCGGAGGCGGCGATGGCACAGGAACAGCGGCAGGCACTGACCGACATCGTCGTGCACAGCCGGCTGAACGACGGCACCGCGGTGTGCCTGCGCACGATCACCCCCGACGACGCGCCGTTGCTGCGCGCCGGGATCGCGACGCTGTCGGCGGAGTCGCGCTATCTGCGGTTTTTCTCACCCGCCGCTGTGCTTCCCGAGCCGGTGATCGAGCGGCTGGTCGATGTCGACGGGCACGACCATATCGGCTGGGGCGCGATCTGTACCGAATGCGCGGGCGAGCCGGCGATCGGCGCGGTGCATGCGGTGCGCGACCGCCACGACGGGCCGGTGGGCGAATATTCGGTCGCGGTGGCCGACGCGTTCCAGGGGCGGGGGCTGGGGCGGATGCTGACCGCGGCGCTGCTGATCGACTGCCGCGCCGAGGGGCTGGAGGCGCTCGACCTGCATGTGCTGTCGGAGAATGGCGCGGCGCGGCATCTGGTCAAATCGCTGGGCGCGACGTGGAAGGGCGAGAGCGCCGGGGTCGCCGACTATCGGCTCGATGTCGCGGCGGCGCTGGCGGCGCTGCGCGCCGACGGTGCGGCGCAGGGGGTGCAGGATGTGTTCGCGCAGCTCGCGGGTTAGGGGGCGACGATGCGGATGACCGCGATGGCGATGCTGGCGGCGGCGCTGGTCGGCTGCTCGGCGCCCGCGGCGACGGAAGAGGGCGCGGCGATGCAGAAACCGATCATGGGGTGGGGCGATTTGCTGAACCGGCCGCAGCCGAAGCCCGATGCGACCTTGTCCTATGGCAAGGACGCGTTGCAGGTCGTCGATGTCTGGGTGCCGAAGGGGGACGGGCCGTTTCCGGCGGTGATCATGCTCCATGGCGGGTGCTGGCAGACTGCGGTGGCGGAGCGCGACATCATGAACTGGATCGCCGACGACCTGCGGTCGCACGGCGTCGGGGTGTGGAACATCGAATATCGCGGCGTTGATCGCGGCGGCGGCTATCCGGGGACCTATCAGGATGTCGGCGCGGCGGCCGACCTGTTCGCGCGCGCGGGGGCGAAATATAGGCTGAAGACCGACGCGCCGCGGATCGCGATCGGGCATAGCGCGGGCGGGCATCTGGCGCTGTGGCTGGCGCGGCGGCCGGGGCTGGCGGCGGACGATGCGCTGCGCGGGGCCGACCCGATCCGAATCAACGTCGCGATCAGCCAGGGCGGACTGCCCGACCTGCGCGCGGGCGCGGCGAGCCGCGGCCATGGGTGCGGGGCCGAGGCGCCGGCGGCGATGGCGCGCGGGGAGTATGTGCGGACCTCGCCGCCCGAAATGCCGGTGGGCGACGCGGTGGAGATGCAGTTCAACAACGACCGCGACCCGATCACCCCGCCCGCGACCGGGGCGGCCTATATCGCGGCGATGGCGAAGCGCGGGCGGACGGTGACGATGGCGGTGACCCCGGGCGAGGGGCATGTCGAACTGATCGCGCCCGACAGCGTCAGCTGGGGCAAGCAGCGCGCGGCGATCCTGCAGGCGCTGGGAATGGCGGCGCCATGACGACGCTCGGCGAGGCGCGGGCGATGGATGCGGCCGATGCGCTGGCGCCGCTGCGCGCGCGCTTCGCGGCGCCCGAAGGGCTGATCTATCTCGACGGCAATTCGCTGGGCATGCTGCCGACGGACAGCGCCGTGGCGAGCGCCGACATGGTGGCGCGGCAATGGGGCGAGCGGCTGATCCGCAGCTGGAACGAGGGGTGGATCGACGCGCCGGCGCGGATCGGCGGGCTGATCGCGCCGCTGATCGGCGCCGCGACCGACGAGGTGATCGCGTGCGATTCGACGAGCGTGAACCTGTTCAAGCTGATCGTCGCGGGCCTGCGCGAAGCGGGGCGCCGCGATCCGAAACGGCGGGTGGTGGTGAGCGAGGCGGGCAATTTCCCGACCGACCTGCATATCGCGGCGGGCGCGGTCGGCTGCGTCGCGGGCGCCGAATTGCGCGTCGTGCCGCGCGACGGGCTGGCCGAGGCGCTGGGCGACGACACCGCGCTGCTGCTGCTCACCCACGTCCATTACAAGAGCGGCGCGCGCTTCGACATGGCGGCGTGGACCGCGCGGGCGCAGGCGGCGGGGGCGCTGATGTTGTGGGATCTCAGCCACAGCGCCGGGGCGGTGGCGGTCGACCTGAACGGCGCGGGTGCCGATCTGGCGGTCGGTTGCGGCTATAAATATCTGAACGGCGGGCCGGGGGCGCCGGCGTTCCTGTTCGTCACGGCGCGCTGGCAGGCGGAACTGGCCAATCCGCTGTCGGGATGGATGGGGCATGCCGCGCCCTTTGGTTTCGCCGACGACTATGTGCCCGCCGACGGGATCGAGCGCTGGCTGACCGGAACGCCGCCGATGCTGGCGATGGGCGCGCTCGAGGCCGGGCTGCGGCTGTGGCAGGGCGCCGATCTGACGGCGATCGAGGCGAAGTCGGCGGCGCTGTTCGATATTCTGCTCGCGGCGGGGACGCGGGCGGGGCTCGAATGCGTCACGCCGCGCGACCCCGCAGCGCGCGGCAGCCATATCAGTTTCCGCCATCCCGAGGCCCATGCCATCGTTCAGGCGCTGATCGCGCGCGATATCGTCGGCGATTTCCGCGCGCCCGACGTGGCGCGCTTTGGGCTTACGCCGCTGACGCTGAGCCATGAGGAAGTGTGGCGCGCGGGCGAGGCGCTGGTCGATGTCATCGCGACGGGCGCGTGGGACCGGGCGGAATATCGGGCGCGGGCGGCGGTGACGTGATGGAGGCTAGTCCCTCCCGCCGCCGCGGGTCGCAAGACGGCGGCGGGAGGGTGTAGCGGTGGCCGGTCGGGCGGTGCCCCCGTCCACATCACCCGATTAGCCGGCGCGGAGGCACGGCGCGGTGACGCGCGTCACAGGTCCGGACATTGTCCGAAAAAATCGCGCGCACGACAAAGGGCGCCGGAATCGATCCGGCGCCCTTCACCCTGCCCTTTAGGGGAGGCAGCCCTGTTATTTCTTTTCGGGCGTCGCGCCGGGCACTTCCGACGGGGCGATTTCGCCGTTGTCGTCCATGGCGTTCGCCTTTTCTTCGCCCGCCGCTTCGACCGCGTCGGCCTTGGCTTCGGTCGCTTCCTTCGCGGCGCCTTCGGGCATCGCGTCGG
This sequence comes from Sphingopyxis sp. EU05-FHT14B03, assembly GCF_058790875.1. Classification (NCBI taxonomy): domain Bacteria; kingdom Pseudomonadati; phylum Pseudomonadota; class Alphaproteobacteria; order Sphingomonadales; family Sphingopyxidaceae; genus Sphingopyxis; species Sphingopyxis sp. EU05-FHT14B03. Next base: position 161,095 of record NZ_JBYTDC010000003.1, on the reverse strand, counting down.
CCTGGGCGTCGATCGCGTCGGCCTTGGCTTCGGCCTGGTCTTCGACCTTGTCGGCGGCCGGGCTCTGGCAGGCGCCGAGCGCGAGGGCCGAGGTGGCGGCGAGGGTAATGAGGATCTTACGCATAGTCGGTGACTCCCGTGGTTGACTTGGGGGGTTAACGCCGGATGAATGATTGGGTTGCAAAGAAAATGTCAAATAGCGGGAATTGCTTGGATTTCCGTCGCAACTTGAGGAAGGACCCCGCCAGCACGGGACGGACCAGGCGTGGGATTGGCGATACGGATCGTCCCGGCGCCGGCCAAAAGGCACGATGGTGCGATCTCACCTTCGGGTGGACGGAGCGCCGCGCGCGCAACCCGGCGACGAGCCCCGCGTAGTGTCGGCAACCCCGTCTTCTGAACCCGCTCGTCTCACGGCGATTCAGGAGACGGGGCCACCGTGCGGCGTCGGCGGCGTCTGTCGTTTCCCCGATACCGCGCGTTGTGGGGGCTTTATCCACACCGGTCGCGCGACGTCCCGGATCACATGCGTCGATCTGCCCGCTCGTTCACTCCTTTGCCTCCGCGCGGGTCGCGCGGACCAGATTGTCGCGGAGCCTGATCACCGATTGCTGCACGGCGCGGAAATCGTCGCCGAGGCCCGTGGCGTCGAACAGCGCGGCGGAGCCGGGGTCCTGGTCGACCAGCGTGCGGCCGGCGGGCGTCAGGCTCAGCCGGACCTGGCGTTCGTCGGCGGGGTCGCGACGGCGGCGGATATAGCCCGCCGACTCGAGCTTTTTGAGCAGCGGCGTCAGCGTGTTCGATTCGAGAAATAATTTCTCGCCGAGCGCGCCGACGGTCTGCTCGTCGCCGTCGCCGAGTGCGACCAGCGCGATATATTGGGTGTAGGTCAGCCCCAGTTCGTCGAGGATCGGCTTATAGGCGCGGCCAAAGGCGAGGTTCGCCGAATAGACGGCGAAGCACAGGAAGTCGGCGAGTCCCGGCGCTTTGGCGGGGAATTTTTCGGGGGCGGTCATGGCGGTCTCCACGGCGGATTCGGATGCCGCATATAGATCGTATACGATTAAATCGGAAGAGGGTTGACATCGGATATCGGGATATGTATTTAAATCGTATCCGATCTAATCGGGCACGATTTAAATACATATCCCCCTCTTCGAAAGGAAACGACCATGACCGATAAAATCCTGTTCAGCGGCTCCACCCACACTGTAGGCGGCGCCGAAGGCTATGCGCGCAGCACCGATGGCGCGTTCGAAATCGAGCTGCCCGAACCGCATCCGGCCGCCGAGCGGCTGTTCGCCGCCGCCTGGTCGGCGTGCTTCCTCGGCGCGGTCGGGCTCGTCGCCGGCCGGCGCAAGATCGCGCTGCCCGAAACCCCCTCGATCGATGCGACGATCGACCTGCTCCACCGTGGTGGCGGTTTTGAACTGCGTGCGCGGCTGGACGTCGCCGTTCCCGGGATCGACCGCGACGTGGCGCGCGAACTGATCGAAGCCGCGCACAAGGTCTGCCCCTATTCGAAGGCGATCGCGGGCAATATCGAGGTCGAGCTCAACCTCGCCTGAGATCATTCGCCCGTCATCGAAGGACAAAAAAAGGGCGCCCCGCGGGCGCCCTTTTCCCTTTTTTTTGCTCGCGCGATCAGAAGCGCTGCTGGCGCTCATAGAGGTCGCGATAGTGCTGGATGCGCGTGACGCGCAGGCCGGGCATGCCGCTGCGATCGATCGAGCGCTGCCAGCTCGCGAATTCCTCGAGCGTCAGCGAATAGCGTTCGCACACCTCGTCGACGGTCAGCAGGCCGCCGTTAACGGCCGCGACGACCTCGGCCTTGCGACGCACGACCCAGCGAGTCGTGTTCGGCGGCGGCAGCGAATCGATCGTCAGGGGCTCCCCGAGGGGGCCAATGACTTGAGCCGGACGGATTTTCTGATTTTCGATCATTGTCATTCCATTTTTTCGCCGTCGGACAGGGGGGCATCCGACGCGAGCATGTCTACTGTGGAGGAGTTCAACATCGGCTGAAATCCTCTGGTAAACAGGCTGTTCACAGTTTCCGGCAGAACGGTCACTTCTTCCGACAGGTCGAAAAAGCGTGCCGGCCGCGGCCCGAACGCCCATGATCCCGCCATCGTTCCACACAGCATCGCGCGCCGCGCCGACGAGAGGTCGGCGCGACCGTCGCGTGCCGTCCGCTCATGCAGCAGACCGGTGGTCGGCAGCATCGCCTGACGCGCGGCGGAGACGGCCAGGATGATATCGAAGCCGGGCTTCGACAGGCTGGCCGCACCGGCAAGGCGCGGAAGGTCGGACGGGGCGAGGTTCATGAGGCCGGTCTACCCCCGACCGCCTAAGGTCCCGTAAATGCCCGTTTCATCCCTCGTTAGCGAAGCTTAACCCGCGTCAATATCTTGACAGGTGGCGCGGAAAAGCTGGTATTTTCGGCGCATCGTCCCTAGACGGCGGCGATCATGGCCACGCTGATTTCTTCCCCCGCCGGGCTCGCCCGGGCCGACTTCCAGCTCGCCGAGCCGCTGAAGGATCGGCGAATCGTCGTCGCGATGTCGGGCGGAGTCGATTCGAGCGTCGTCGCGGCGCTCGCAGCGCGATCGGGCGCCGAGGTGATCGGGGTGACGCTGCAGCTTTACGACCATGGCGCCAAGGCGAAGCGCGTCGGCGCCTGCTGCGCCGGGCAGGATATTCGCGACGCGCGCGCGGTCGCCGACCGGCTGGGTTTCGCGCATCATGTCTATGACCATGAAAGCCGCTTTCGCGACACGGTGATCGACCAGTTCGCCGATGAATATCTGGCGGGGCGGACGCCGATCCCGTGCGTGCGGTGCAACATGGGGGTGAAGTTCACCGACCTGTTCGCGCTGGCGAAGGAGTTGGGCGCCGACTGCCTCGCGACAGGCCATTATGTGCGGCGGGTGATGGGCCCCGCCGGTGCCGAGCTGCACCGCGCGGTCGATCCGGCGCGCGACCAGAGCTATTTCCTGTTCGCGACGACGCAGGACCAGCTCGACTTCCTGCGCTTTCCGCTCGGCGGACTCGAGAAGAGCGTCGTGCGCGAGATCGCGCGCGAGCTGGGCCTCGGCGTCGCGGGCAAGCCCGACAGCCAGGACATCTGCTTCGTCCCCGACGGCGACTATGCGACGCTGGTCCGCAAGCTGCGGCCCGAGGCCGACGACCAGGGCGAGATCGTCCATGTCGACGGCACCGTGCTGGGCGCGCACAAGGGCCTCATTCATTATACGGTCGGGCAGCGGCGCGGGATCGAGATCGGTGGGCAGGCCGAGCCGCTGTATGTCGTGCGGCTGGAGGCCGAGGCGAAGCGTGTCGTCGTCGGGCCGCGGCGCGCGCTGGCGGTGTCGGGGGCGCGGCTGGGCGAGGCGAACTGGCTCGGCGATGTCGACGGGCGCGACGTGCTGGCGAAGGTACGCAGCATGGCGCGGCCGGTGGTGGCGCGGGTCGAAGGCGAGCGGCTGATCTTCGCCGAACCCGAATATGGCGTCGCACCGGGACAGGCGGCGGTGCTTTACGATGCCGGAGACGCGTCGCGCGTGCTGGGCGGCGGCTGGATCGAAGCGACGTTCGCCGCGGAATAGATTGCACATTCGCTCCCGATGCCGCAGCTTGTGGGCAGACAGGGGAGAAGAAAATGGTCAACTGGGTCTTGCGCGGCGCCGTCCTGTTGTGGGCGGTGTTTTTCTTCATGATCGGCGCGCGCGGGGTGATCGATCCGGCGAGCTATTCGGACACCTTCGGCTTCACGATCAGCGGCGTCGCGATCAACACATTGCGCGCCGACCTGTCGTCCTTCTTCCTCGTGTCGGCAGGATCGGCGGCGCTTGGTGTGCTGATGCCGGGGTGGGTGCGGGCGTTGCTGGTGCCGGCGGCGCTTTATGGCACCGCGCTCACCGGCAGGCTGATCGGGGTCGCTCTGGGCGATCCGACCAATTTCGGAATCGTGCAGGGGATGATCATCGAGGCGCTGTCGGTGCTGTTGATGGTCGGCAGCTGGTGGGTGCTGTCGCGCCCGGCGCCGGCGCCGGCCGATCCCCTCGGCTGAACCGGATTAACCATTTTTCATCGCCCTTCTGCGATGGTCCTCTTCTTGCCGTGGGCGGTAAAGGAGGGACCAGATGGAAACCCAACAGAACAAGCGTGGCGGCCCGGGGCGCCGTGCCGAGGATCGGCGCCAGGCGCACGACCCCGATTATCGCGGACCCGAACGTCGTTCGGGCGTCGATCGCCGGTCGGGAACCGATCGCCGCATCGTCCTTTAGGCGGTTCCGATCGGGGGTGGCGTCCGGAAATTCGGGGGGCTAGGCTGGGCCAGTGAAAGGCCCCGTCATGACCCAAGCCCCGCTTCCGCGTCTCAGCGTCGATATCGTGTCGGACGTGATGTGCCCCTGGTGCATCATCGGCTGGCTGAAGTTCGAACAGGTGATGGCGCATTTTTCCGGTCGGCTGGAGTTTCGGGTGCAATGGCATCCCTTCGAGCTCAACCCCGACATGCCGCCCGAGGGCGAGGATGCCGCCGCCCATGTGATGCGCAAATATGGCGTCAGCGCCGAACAGAGCCGCGCCAACAGCGGCAAGATGGCGGGGGTCGCGGGCGACCTCGGTTTCGCCTTCAACCGCGGGCCGGGTTTCCGGATGCGCAACAGTTTCGACGCGCACCGGTTGCTGACCTGGGCGGGGTCGCGCGAGGACCCCGAGCAGGCCGAGGCGACGGGGGTGCAGACCGCGCTCAAGCTCGCGCTGTTCAAGGCGCATTTCACCGACAACCGCGATGTGAGCGATCATGCGGTGCTTGCCGATGTTGCGGCGTCGGTCGGGCTCGATCGCGCACGCGCCGCGGCGATCCTCGGGGGCGACGAGTTCGGCGAGATGGTGCGCACCGAAGAGGCCTATTGGGCCGACCAGAATATCACCGGCGTGCCCGCCTTCATCCTCGGCGGACGGATGCTGGTGCCCGGCGCGCAGGACCCCGAGGTCTTTATCCGGGTGATCGAGCGCAAGGTGCTGGCCGACGCCGCCTGAGGAACGGAGGGCGCGCGCGGTGCGTTGATCGGTCATCCCCATCAAGGAGCCGGCCATGATCGACGAACCCCGCGAAGACCAAGCCCCCGAAGCGGTCAACCGCGAGCAGGAGGATGAGGAAGCGCAGGCGCAGACCGTCGCCGAGGCGGCGCGCCGCGCGCGGCCGCTGGGCGACAGCGTCAAGGCGAAGGGGCCGGGCGACAGCGACAACATGCAGGATCTGGTCGATCATATGCGCCAGATGGAACGCTCGGGCCGTATCGACATGGGCGCCTATCGCGGCGAACGCAGCGACGACGACGAGGATGGCGAGCTCGGCGAAGGCGGCATCGAGGACGATGAGCCGCGCGGCGCGCCCTGACGCCTGTTTTCGTCCCATCCGGCACCGCTGCGGCGCAATCTGACGGCGGTCGCCGCCATAGCGGAGCGGGCCTGTCGGGATTTTGGTAAGCGGGTGATGGCAGGGTCGCGGCATGGCCGGACCCGACTTTCTTTCGACCCATCGCCGCCAGCGGCGGTATCGCAAACCCATCCGCCCGACACGCGGGGTCGGCGCGATCCGGTGGGTCACGCCGATCATGGCGCTGGGCTTTCTGGGAACGCTGGCGGCGCTGCAGTTCTCACCCGCTCTCGCCGATGGCGCCAAGGCCGGCGGCCTTGCAGTTCGGGCAGCGCCGGTGATGCCGGGCGACCGCCATGCCGCGCGGTTCGGTTTCTGTCATAGCGGGGGCGGGCGCGACTGTGTCGTCGACGGCGACACCTTCTGGTTCGCGGGCGAGAAATATCGTATCGCCGACATCGATACGCCCGAAACGCATCCGGCGCGCTGCGCGGAAGAGGCGGCACTGGGCAAGGCGGCGACCCGGCGGCTGCTGGCGTGGCTGAACGGCGGGTCCTTCAGCCTCGAAAGTGCCGGGCGCGACGGCGATCGTTACGGGCGCAAGCTACGCATCGTGACGCGCGGCGGCGCGAGTGTCGGCGATGTGCTTGTCGGCGAGGGGCTGGCGAGGCGGTGGGAAGGGGCGCGGCGGCCGTGGTGCTGACGGTTCAGTCTTCGGGCGCCGGCGGCAGTTCTCCGCGCAGCGGCGGGTTCGGACCCGCGAGCTGGCGATCGATATCGAGCGCCATCAGTTGCGCGACCGGATCGTCGCCCAGCGCACCCCAAAAAGCGCGGCGTTCGATCAGCGCCGCGTCGCGCTCGGCCTCGGGCAGCGCCTGAACCTCGAGATAGAAGCGTACGAGCCGCAGCCAGGGTGCATCGTCGGTGAGCGCATCCTCGGCCCAGCGGCTGAACGGGCCGCCGGCTTCGCGCCAATGGCCGTCTTCTTTGGTCAGAAAAAAGAGGACGCGCGATCCGCTGGGGAAGGCGTAGCGGGTGCATGATCCGGTGTAGCTCTGCGGATGCGCCTCGTTCAGCTCATAGGGGTTGCTGAGCATCGCTTCGGCATCGGTCGCGATCATCGCCGACAGCGCCAGCGGCCCGTCGGGGATCGTCCCCTTGAGCACCGCGACGGGTTGCAGCAGGATTTGCTGGGTCGGCGGGCCGTCGGGTTCGAAATCGCCGGGACTCACAGTCGCGAGCAGGATCAGGTCGGCCTGTCCGACGAGCTCCATATTGGTCGGCACGCGGTAGCCGGGGGCGGGGGAGCAGGCGGCGGCGGGGGGCGCGGCGAAGAGCGCGAGGGCGATGAAGAGGGCCGGGAAACGCATGCGCCGAGCTTAGCCGCTTCGCGCCCGAATGAAAGGCGAACGCGGCTTTGGGGCGGATCGTCGAAGCCGGTGGATCGAATGCCGAGATCGGGCGTATGATGCGCAGGACTCGCCCGGAACAGCCCCGCGAGCGGCAAGGAGACTCCCCATGGCAGAGCATGACCATAGCGCGATCAAGGAACATATGACTGTCGTTGGCGCCGACGGTGTCCATGTCGGCACCGTCGACCATCTCGACGGCGAGCGCATCAAGCTGACCAAGTCCGACAGCCCGCAGGCCGAAGACGGCGAGGGCGGCAAGCATCATTATCTGCCCGCCGGGCTCGTCGCGTCGGTCGACGGCGACACGATCCGCCTGTCGGCGACCGCCGCCAATGCGGTCGACCTGTTCGAGGAGGCCGAATAAGCAAGAGCGGGTTGGCGGCGCGGACCGCGCGCCGCCACGGCATCGAAACCGGCCCATCCCGCCGACGCGCGGAGTGGGCCGTTTTCGTTGCTAGCCGACCGCGTGGACCACGAGCGCGACGACGCCGAGACCGTAGGCGAGCAGTTGGAGTCCGTAGAACAGGCGGAGTCCGGGGGCATAGCTGTTGGGGGTATCGACCTTGTCGCTGCCCAGTTGTCCGGCGATCGCGCCGAGCGCCATCAGCCCGCCCAGTACACTGAACGCCAGCAGCATCAGCCCGATTCGGACCCAGAGGTCGGCGGGGCCGAAGTCGATGCCCGCTTTGGCGCCGTCGTCGAACAAGGCGATCGCGCCGCCGATCGACGCCGTCGCGAGAGCCAGCAATTGCTTCACCGTGTCGCTCGCCGCGCCGAAGGCGGCGCCGATGCGCTCGTCGAAGGCCATCAGCAGAAAGGCCAGATTGGGCAGAGGCGTGCGAGGGCCTCGCCGAGGGTGACTTCGCCGATGATGTTCGATGCGAGCCGGTCGGGATCGTCGGCATAGGCCGCAGGGCGCGCGGCGATCATCGCATCGATCAGCGCGCGCGCGTTGGCGATGGCGAGGTCGAAGCCTTCGTCGTTCGCCGCGCCCGCCAGTTGCCGCGCGGCGTCACCGGAGCGTTGGCGAAAATAATGATCGGCGCCGTCGCCGAGGCGGAAACCGCGGCTTTGGGCATGGGCGACCGCGGCGGCGTACAGCCGCTCGCCCGCGTCTTCGCTGTCGGTTGCACCGTCCATCGTGTCGGCCTCCCCATCGTCGTCGCGCCGGCCTATCCTATCGCAACGGGGGCGGGCAGGCCAGCTTGTGCGCGCGGCGCGTCTTTTTTGCCATTTTTCAACGAGTTTGCACTAGTCCGGGCGCGCATGGGGAATTGGGCGAAACAGGAACCACCGCGGGTCGCAACAAGCGGGGCATGGCGGGCCGCCGCCGGGCTGCTGTTGTTTGCGGCCGGCTATGCCGTTGCCAACCGGTACCAGCTCACCCACGATGTCGTCTATCGGCTCGCGGCGGGCGACCCGCGCAATGCCGTCGGCGCCTTTGCCGTCCTCGCGGCGCAGGCGACCGGTTTGCTCGCGGCGCTGGTCTGGCTACCGCGGCGCTGGGCGATTCTGCTGCTCGGGTTCGCGGGGGTCTCGATCCTCGTCAACCATGGCTATAGCGGGCTGGTCAGCGAGCTGATGGGCGCGGGCACGCTGGCGTGGATGGCGGCCGAGGCGCGGCAGGCGGGCAATGCCGCGGGCGCATTCGGCGGGGCGTTCATGCTGGCGGTCGGGCAAGCGGCAGTAGCGGTCGCCTTGTTCGCGGGCGCGCGGCCCATGCTGCTGCGATCCGGACGGCTGCCCGCCGGCCGGATCTTCGCCTGGGCCGGCGCCGCCTTGTTCCTGTTGCCCGGATTGCTGATCCGCCCGCTCGACCGCTGGCCCGAAGGCGCCGAGCGCAATCTGTACGGGCTGGCATGGGAGCTCGCGAGCGCGGCGCCGCCGCCGGTGCGCGAAGCGGTGACGCTGGTGCCCGATACCGGCGATGCGCCGCGGCACATCGTCTGGTTGATCGACGAAAGCGTCGCGGCGGCACCCTTCGCGCGGTTGATGGCTCCGTCGCTACACGGTGTGGCGCATCGGGACTTCGGGGTGGCGGCGGCGCTGGGGCATTGCAGCGCGCCGGCACAGGTCGCGCTGCGGTCGGGGGTCGACGTGCGCCATGTCGGAAGGGACAGCGACCTGCGGGCGACGCCGTCGATCTGGGGCTTTGCGAAGCGCGCCGGCTATCGCACGATCCTGATCGACGGGCAGACCGCGGGAGCGCCCCAGAATTTGCTGCTGCCGCCCGAACGCGCACTGATCGACGATTTCCGGTCGATGGCGGGGGGCATCGACACCGACCGGCGGATCGCTCGGACGCTGAACGCGCAGATGAAATCGCCGGGAAAAAGCTTTGCCTTGGTGGTGTTGCGCGGCGTCCATTTCCAGTATCGCGATCATTATCCCGAGGGCACGATCCCCGCCGACGCGCCGGTCGCGCGCCAATATGACACGGCGCTGGCCTGGTCGAAACGGGGTTTCTTCGATACGCTGCTCGCCGGGGTCGACCGCGAGGCGGTGGCGATCGTCTATACGTCGGACCATGGCCAGAACCTGGCCCCCGGGGCGTTGCCGCATTGCAGCCAGGCGCCGGTCGCCGACGAGTTTCGCGTGCCGCTGGTGGCCTTCGTGCCCGACCGGCTGGCGGCGCGCTATCCCGCGGCGCCCGGGGGCGGGCGGTCGGCGAGCCAGATCTTTCCGGCGACCCTGGGGTGGATGGGGTATGACCGCGCGGCGGTGGCGGCGCGCTATGACCACGACCTCGACGCGCCGACGGCGCGCTATGTGTGGTTCGGACGCAGCGTGATCCCGGTGCGCGAAGGCGGCGAGATCGCGGTCAGCGCGGGCCGTGCCTTTCCGGGAACGGCCGCGGATGTGCCGCCGGTCGATTGAACAATATTGATTTGGCTTTCTAACCTTTTTCGCTCATTCTTCCGATCGGTGAAAAAATACTGAGTCGCGACGCCATGGATTTTTGGGGGAGCGTTACCATGACTATATTTACCGATAAACTTGCTCAGATTTGTCTCGCAGAATATGCCCGTTGGGACAACGGTGCGGGACGCGAAACCCAGGGTACAGATGATCCGGGAATCGCGAAGGACTATTATCTCTTCGTCGAAGAGTATTGGAAGAGCATCAACATCAACAATCTGACGGGCCGGACGGTCCAAGGCGGCATCCGGCCGGCCTGGTCGTCGGCCTTTGTTTCTTTCTGCATCCGCAAGGCGGGGGCGGGCACGAAGTTCAAATATAGCCAGGCCCATTGTCACTATATCGACGCCGCGATGAAGGCGAGCGCGGGGACCAACGCCGGTTATGGATATCGAGCGATGAAACCCGCGGCCTATACGCCGAAGGTCGGCGACATCATCTGTGGCGGGCGGGAATATGCCAAAACCTATGATTACGACCAAGCCAAGATGATCTATCAGGCCGACAGCTTCTATCCGTCGCACGGTGATATCGTCATCGAGGTGACGACGACCCATGCCATTACCATCGGCGGTAACATCATCCACAATGTGGACCGCAAGAAGCTATCGCTCGATGGCAATGGACGACTGCTTCCGCGCAAGGACGGGAGCAAAAGCTATCCGTGGATAGCGGTGCTCGCCTGCGAAATCTGACTCAGGCGACGACCCAAGCCTCGGTAACATCGCGCAAAACCAAAAGGGAGCCGGGTGCGCACCCGGTTCCCGATATATGGCAACGTCCCCGCTTGCGCGGAGTCGCCGTCGCCGGTTAGTTGCCCTTGACCTCGGCACCCGCGACCGCGCGGGCCTTGATCTCGCCGGACGACAGCTTGGTCACAAGGCCGTTCGCGGTGCCGCTCGCGTCGTGGTAAATGTCGGACAGCGGGATATTGTAGAGCTTGCCGCCGCGCACGACGACCGCGGTGTCGCCCTCGACGCTCTGCACCGTGCCGATGCTGTTGCCGCGGCCATCGCGGATGTCGGCGCCCGCGCGCACCTGTTCGCGCGTCGCGACGCGAAGGTTGGTGCTGTCGACGGTGCGGTTCACGGTGCCGTCGACGCGATCGACGGTTCCCGACAGACGGTCGCTGACGGTGCCGAGCGTCGCGCCGGTATCGACGCCGACCTGGCCGCCGACCCCGACTTGCCCGCCGACGCCCGCGACCTGCGCGAGCACGGGGGCGGCGAACAGCGCCGTGCCGGTGGACAAGATGATGAGGACCTTACGCATGATATAACTCCCGAAATGGATTTTCCGTGCCGTTGAAACGGGGAGGCCGGCGGCGCGTTGCGCGCGCCGGGGGCGAATCGGACGGGGCGCCGCGAAGGCACGACGAAGGGTCCGGTGGGGCTGTAATTGCCGGCGCGATGGCCCGTCGTACCGGTTAATCGCGCGTTCACTACACGCTTTTCCGCGCTTTTCGCGGGCGCCTCCGCCCCTCGGTTCGTCGCACGAGGAAAACGCTTTACCGTTGCATTTTTTGCATCCATCACGACGTTGGTTTCAACAAGGGGGAATACCAGTGAAAGCGAAAATTTCTGTGGCGGTCGCAGCAGCCCTGTCCTTCGGACTCGGGGGTTGCGCCACGGTAGTGAACGGCACCAAGACCGATTATTCGACCGAGACGAACCCGGGCGGGGCGCTCGTCAAATTCACCAGCGGCGACAGCTGCACGACGCCGTGCAAACTCGAGTTCAAGCGCAAGAATGACCAGCGCGCGGACATCACGTTGCCGGGTTACAAGCCGACCTATGTGCTGATCCAGTCGAAGCTCGGCGGTTCGGCGTTCGGCAACATCCTGCTCGGCGGCATCGTCGGCGGTGTGGTCGACGGCAGCAACGGGGCGAGCAACCGCCTCTATCCGCGTCCGCTGATCGTCAAGCTCGCGCCCGAGGGCTCGAACGAGGAAGCGGTGCTGCTCGACAAGGACGGCAAGGTCGTGATGACCGTCGCCGAACATAATGCCTCGGTGCGCGTAGACGTCGCCAAGACGATCGGTCCGAAGCTCGCCGGGCTCGAAGAATAAGCCAGCGACGCGCCGGCGATGCTGGCGCGCCTTTGCAACAGGATCGGCGGGGTGCGCGGTTTCGGCCGCCACCCCGCCTTTCTTTTGCCCGTCGTGCGGATCAGTGTCGCTTCGACGGGACGGTGACGAGCTTGCTCAGCGTTGCGAGGCGGCGGCGCGCGGCGCTCCAGTCGCGTTCGGGATGCGCCTCGATCTGGTGCAGCAGCACCCGGATTTCCTTGCGGCGGTCGTCTTCGGTTACGGCCTGCATGGGCTGTCTCCTTTCGCCGCTCGTATAGCAGGATTTCGCGGCGCGCGGCGGCGGCTTGTCGCGCCGGTGAGGCGGTCAGTCGCTGTGAGGGGCCGAGACCGGAATCGGGGCTTCGGGGTCGATCGCGCCGCGGCAGTCGATCGCGCCATCGCCGCGGCCGATCGCCCAGAGTTCGCCCGCCTCGCGCAGCGTGGCGACCTGGTTGCCGCGAAAGGTGACGAGCCAGGCGTCGCGGCTTGGTTCATAATGCGGATCGGGTTCGTAGACGGGCATCAGCAGGCCGTCGGTGCCGGTGTAGCGGGTGAGTTCCCAGCGGTCGCGTTCGACCGTCGCGACATAGAGCGCGCGTGTCTTGTCGCCGCCGTCGTCGAGGCGGCGCAGCGAGAGCAGGCGGAGCGGCACGCGGTCGGGCTGGCCCGCGTGGCTGCCGAGTTCGGCGGCGAGCGCGGCATTGTCCTCCCACGTCGCCGTGCCGAGCGCATCGGTGGTGACGCTGACGCCGAGCAACGCGTTGGGGCGCGGGCTGGCGTTTGCGACGAGCCCGGCAAGCACGTCGGCGGCGATCGCGCAGGCGCGGTCGATCCGGTGCGGCGGGGTCGCGACGACGGAGGTGGCGGCGGCGGGCGGTGCGAGGAGGAGCAGCGCGGGCAGCAAAGCGGTGGCGGTGCGGTGGCGGACGGTCATCGGTTGGTCTCCCTCCGGCGAGCGGTGCGGCCGCCCGTATCCGGGGTGCGCCCGTCGCCGTCCCGCTGTCAAGCGCGCGCCGTTTACCGATCGATCGGCAATTTGTGCGAGGAGGAGGACGGGGCGTTTGGACCGGCAGGGGGATGGCGATGGCGGAATATAATGGCGACCTTTACGCCTTTTCGGACGTGCGTTTCGAACGGCGCGACCAGAAATCGATCCTGGTGGCGTATCTGCTGTGGTTCTTCCTCGGCGGGGTCGCGGCGCACCGTTTCTACCTCGGTTACAACAACAGCGGCATCGCGATGGTGCTGCTGCTCGCGGGCACCCTGGTCGTCGGCATCGCGGCCTTCCTGTCGCCGATCCTCTATATCGGGCTGATCCTCTGGTCGCTGTGGGTGCTCGCCGACGCGGTGATGATCCCGTTCATGGCGCGCTAGACGCCGCCGCCGGTGCGGGCGGAGTGGGTGCCGCGGCGCCATGGTCGTAGCTGAGGCTTTCGGTCAGGCGGAAGCGGCCCTCGGCGGGCATCCATTGCCAGACATGCATGTAGCGCGCGCCGCCGACCATGTCCCAGCGGTCGGCCTTTGCATTCCATTCGAAGAAGATATGGCTCGCCTCCTCGAGCGCGCCCCAGTCGCCCATGGCGCGGACGGTGCGCGAGCCGGGGACGAGCAGGCGGCGGTTCTTGTACCCCGCGTTGGCGCCGCCGGGTTCTCGCGCGGCGCATTGCTTTTCGAGCCCCGCGACGAAGGCGGCGCGGTCGGGGATCGCGAGCCCGTCCTTGTCGTGGATCATCCGGTAACCGGGGGAGAGCAGGTCGGTCAGCGCCTGCGGCCGGCAGCCTTCGAACACCGCCTGGAACAGCTGCGCATCCTCGTCGGCGATCTGCGCGGTGAGCGTCTCGCCGGTCGGCATTGGCTGGGGAGCGGGGGCGGCGAGCGCGACGGCGAGAAGCAAGCTGAGGGACATGGCGGTTTTCCTGCTGTGTTGTTTTTATAATACAGTCCGGGCGCGGCGATGCAAGCGCGGCCTCAGTCCGCCGCATCGCGCAGGGTCGCGCCGCGATAGACACGGTCGATCAGCGCGAAGAGCAGGGGGTCGTAAGCGCGCAGTTCGGCGCGGGTGTTGCGGTCGTTGTGGACGCTGTCGCCGCCCGGGGGGCCTTCGCGATTGACGTCGAAATAGGCCTGCACCCCTTCGGCCCAATATTCGTCGCGGCTGCTGCCCGCGTAAGTGTTCGCCCACAGCCGCGCCTTGCGGGCGTGGGTCCAGGCGGCGGTCAGGCCCTTCGCGAAAGCGGGGTCGGCGGCGAGCGCCATTTCGGCGACCGTATGCGCGAATTCATGGACGAAGACATTTTCGTCATTCTGGCCGTCGATCAAATTCGCCTCGGTCCCCGCGACGATCGGCAGCGTCGGCGTCGCGCCGAAGCCGCCCCAGAAGCGTTTGTCGAGCGAACGGTCGGGAAAGGCGGCGCGATATTCGGGGATGGCGCCGACGGTCTCACCGCGCGCGAGGATGACGACGCGGACGCGCTGCGAGCGCAGCCGCGCCGCGACCCCGGGGCGCGTCGCGAGCAGGGTGAGGACATTGGCGCGCGCCTTTTGCAGCGCGGCGTCGCCGACCGCGGCCGAGCCGAGGACGGGGATGCCGCCGGCGTCGAGATATTTGGCATAGGCACGCGGCGGCAGGTCGAATTCGGCGCGAATCGCCGCGGGGACAGGGGTGACGGTCTGCGCGGCGGCGGGGGCGGCGAGGAGGAACAGAAGGGCCGCGATGGCGCTTAAGGTCACAAAGTTCCCCGGTGCGCGCAGCGAAATTGTGCCCTTTGTGCCCTTAAGCGGCCCGACGTTGGACCATGGGGCGGCGAGAGGGCGGGCGGGCGCGTGCGTCATCGCACCGGGTGAAGCATGGCGGAATAAATTAGGAAAGCCGCGAATGGCAGGGACCGATCCTATTTCGTTACGCGGTCCTTTGTCGGGTCCGTGCGGCCACCGTCTGGCGCTGCCGCGCGGGCGTGCCTATCTAGGCCCGCGATGAGAACTGGGGACCGGATGACGATCGTGATCGCGCGGCTGAGGCCGAAACCGCTGGCGGCGGGGCAATTGCTGTGCGCGCTGGCGCTCGCCGCGCTGGTCGCCATGCAGGCGCGCGGCGACACGGCCGGCGAGGTCGTGCGGCACATAGTGTTCGGCGATGTCGTGATGACCGCGCTGATGGCGGTCGCGCTATTGGGCTTCGTCTATTTCCGGCGGCTGTGGCGGTGGCGGAACGCCTATGTGCGCCACGACGGCGTGACGCTGTACCGCGGCGGCAGCGCGCGCTGGCCGCTGGCGCTGGTGCGCGACGTGGTGCTGGCGAAGGACGGGGTCGGGGTGGAATCGCTGCGGCTGGTGGTGGACGACGACAGCGAGGTGACGCGCGAGCTGGTGAAGCTGGCGCTGCTGGAGGACACGCCCGAGGCGGTGCGCGGCGGGGTGATGTTCGCGGTGGCGGGGATGCGCGGGGTGCCGGGTGGGGTGACGGTGAATTGAGTTGCGGGGCGACAGGCATAAGAAAGGGCCTTGGCGGCGACCAAGGCCCTCCCTCGCTTTTCGGTACTCGTTTTAGCGGTAGCCGAACTGGTCGCGGATATTGTCGTTAAAATATTCGCCCTTCGACGCGGCCGCCAGCAGTCCGTTGTAAACGTACTGCGGCACACCGTAATAATCATAGGTGCGGCCACTGGTGAAGGTGATCGCCAGCGTGCGGCTGGCCGGATTATATTCCGCTGCGCGAATCGCCGAGGAAGAGAAATAGGGCATCGGTGCGCTCCTGAAAAAAGAAAGGCGGGCATTTCTGCCCGCCCTTCGATTAGGCGTACTGGATCAGCACCCAGACGACCGCTTTGCCGGCGTACGGGGGCATACGGTTGCCCTTGGCGATCGGGGCGGTCGTGGAGGGCGTGCCCTCGACCTTCCAGATGCCGCTTTCGGGGCAGATCGTACCAGTGGATGCGCGGGTCCCGATGCGGGATTTTGCTGCGTAGTTCATTAGATTCACTCCATGCAGTTGCCAAAATACAAACTGAGGAGTAACGACACGCTTGAAACCGGGCGTGGAGGTTACTCCTCAACCCGACAGGAAGAGGTGGTTCCAACACCTGTTTCCGATCAGGAGGCGAGAGTCGCGTTGCGGCTCTCGCCTTTTGCATTTCCGCAATATCATTCCTTGCTGCCCCGTCAACCAAAAATCGAAGCAGTTGGACGAAATTTAGACGATGTGATCGTGCTCTAAGTTCGATGCCGATCATGCGCTGGAGCGATGGCGGCGATGACTGAAAATTTATCATGGATTATCAATGATTTATGCCGGAGTTGCGCGTTTGATAAATCTGCCGTGATATGATATGAATTTCTCACTTAGGCTTTGGAGGTAAGTTTAATGAGCAGCTTAAACCCTAGAGACCGTAGCCGCAGTCCTCGCTTTCCCAGCCAATCACTGGATGAATCGCTTCGTCACGCCGAAGCAGTCTACCACGCTGTCCACCGGAGTTCAGTAGATTCCGCTACGGTTTATCGTTTGATGGGCTTTTCAGGAAAGACCGGAACTAGTGCCAAGGCGTTAGGTGCTCTGCGACAATATGGTCTAATTGAAGGAACCGGAGATAAAACGCGAATATCTGATTTAGCGCTAGCAATTTTTGAGCCTGAGTCTGCGTCGGAGAAAGCTTCTGCAATTCGGACTTCTTCAGAAAGTCCGGACGTCTTTGGAGAAATTCTTTCGAGGTTTGATGGGCGTGTTCCGCAAGCAGACGAAGCAATCAGGGCTTTCCTGATTCGAGATTTGGGCTTTCAAAAGAACTCTGCTGACGAGTGCATCAAGGCCTTACGGCAAAGCTTGGCATTCGCTGAAAATTTCCGGAGAGAATATGAAGTAACTCCCAGGCCTTCGCCGGTCGAAGAAGTCGCGCCATCGGAATTGTCAGCCGAAATTGACCGGGAAGGCGACGTGCGTAGGGAGGTTCAATCCGGTGACGGCGAATTGATGATTATCCCTTTGACCAAAGAATGCAAAGCCGAGCTGCGCTTCATCGGCCAGCTTAATTCTCGCGCAATCAAGAATCTGATGCGCCACATCGATTTAATGGCGGACGTTTGGGCAGAGGATGAAAGAGATCTCGACTCCTAATTGACCGTTCGGTTTAGTCCTAAACCGAAAACCCGCCCGAATTCCGCCGGTTCGAGCTCGCCGCCAGCACCTTCTTGCCCTGCGGGGTCAGCGCCCATTTGGCGCCTTGTGCGACCACCAGTCCCAGCGTGACGAGTTCGTCGCGGATCGGGTCGGTGGGGAGTTGGGGGCGGCGGTTCGACAGGCCTTCGAGCGTCGCGCGCTGCGGCTGGCTGAGGATGAGGAGCTTGGGTTTCTTGTCGGTCATTGTCTTTGCCTTGTTCTGTTTATTGGGCGGGGGCCTGTGCCCTGAGGTTCCTGGCCCACCCCGCTGCGCTAAGCCAGCAAGCTGGCAAGCTTCGCTGCCCCTCCCCTGAAGGGGAGGGGTTTCGTTATCACTCCGCGGCGATCCCGGCCTTGGCGAACATGTCTTCGCCCTCGTCGCCGGCGTCGTTCACCGCGGGGGTGTCGTCGCTGGTCTTGGCCTTTTTGCGGTTGTCGAAGCTCGACCACACGCTGTTCCATTCGCCGCGGGTCGCGCCCTTGCTGTACTCGGTGGCACGGGTTTCGAAGAAGTTGGCGTGCTCGACGCCGTTGAGCAGCGGGGCGAGCCAGGGGAGGGGGTGTTCGTCGATCATGTAGATTGGCTGGAACCCCAGCTGCCCCAGACGCCAGTCGGCGATGTAGCGGATGTAGCGCTTGATCTCCTTGGGCGTCATGCCGGGGACCTGGCCCTGTTCGAAGGCGAGGTCGATGAACGCATCCTCGAGCCGCACGGTCTTCTGGCAGGTGTCGATGATGTCTTCGCGCACCGCCTTGGTCAGGCAGCCGCGTTCCTTGGTGAAGGTGTGGAACAGCTTGATGATGCCTTCGCAGTGCAGGCTTTCGTCGCGGATCGACCAGCTGACGATCTGGCCCATGCCCTTCATCTTGTTGAAGCGCGGGAAGTTCATCAGCATCGCGAAGCTGGCGAAGAGCTGAAGCCCCTCGGTAAAGCCGCCGAACATCGCGAGGGTGCGCGCGATATCCTCGTCATTCTCGACCCCGAACTGCTGCATATAGTCGTGCTTGGCGCGCATCTCGTCATATTCGAGGAACATGCCGTACTCGCTTTCGGGCATGCCGATGGTGTCGAGCAGGTGGCTGTACGCCGCGATATGGACCGTTTCCATGTTGCTGAACGCGGTCAGCATCATCTTGATCTCGGTCGGCTTGAACACGCGGCCATATTTGTCGTGGTAGCAATCCTGCACCTCGATGTCGGCCTGGGTGAAGAAGCGGAAAATCTGGGTGAGCAGGTTGCGCTCATGGTCGCTGATCTTCTGCGCCCAGTCGCGGCAATCCTCGCCCAGCGGCACTTCCTCGGGAACCCAATGGATCTGCTGCTGGCGCTTCCAGAAATCGAACGCCCAGGGATATTCGAAGGGCTTGTAGGTTTTGCGGGCTTCTAGAAGGGGCATCAGTCTATCCTTGCGTTCGAACTTCATTCCCTCTCCCCTTGTGGGAGAGGGAGGGGCCCAAGGCGTCAGCCTTGGGAGGGTGAGGGGGCAGGGCGGCGTCGATTTGTGCCAGCACTCCCTCGATATTCGTCATCACATCGTCATTCCAAAACCGGATCACCCGATAGCCGTCGCCTTCGATAAAGCGCGTGCGCGCTTCGTCATAGGCGACGGCTTCGCCATGTTGTCCCCCGTCGATTTCGATCACCAGCCGTGCGGCGTGCGATGCGAAATCGGCGAAATAGGGCCCGAGAGCTTGCTGGCGGCGGAACTTTGCGAGAGGGAAAGCCTCCCGCAAGGCGCGCCACATGCGCTTCTCTGCGTCGGTGGCTTCGCGGCGGAGCTTGCGTGCTCTTTCGGTCGTCCACCAAGGGAGGTCAGCTTTGCGGCCTCGCCCCCTCACCCTCCCATCGCCGCTCACGCGGCGACGGGCCCCTCCCTCTCCCACAAGGGGAGAGGGGTTTTATGCCTTATTGACAGGCCAGACACTCGTCGTAATCGGTGCTCTCCAGCTGATACACCGGCGCTTCGGCGGTGTTGTCGGCCTCGACCCCGCCCGCGAAGCCGGCGCGCTGTACCGACTTGCTGCGCAGGTAATAGAGCGATTTGATGCCGAGTTCCCACGCGCGATAGTGGAGCATCAGCAGGTCCCATTTCTCGACGTCGGCCGGGATGAACAGGTTCAGCGACGCGGCCTGGTCGATATAGGGGGTGCGGTCGGCGGCGAGTTCGAGCAGCCAGCGCTGGTCGATCTCGAAGCTGGTCTTATAGCAGTCCTTCTCGTCCTGGGTCAGGAAGTCGAGGTGCTGGACGCTGCCGCCCTTCTCCAGGATCGAATTCCACACATTGTCGCTGTTCTTCGCCTTGTCGACGAGCAGGCTTTCGAGGTGCGGGTTGCGGATCGAGAAGCTGCCCGAGAGCGTCTTGTGGGTGTAGATGTTCGCGGGGATCGGCTCGATGCACGCGCTGGTGCCGCCGCAGATGATGCTGATCGACGCGGTCGGCGCGATCGCCATCTTGCAGCTGAATCGCTCCATCACGCCCTGATCGGCGGCGTCGGGGCAGGGGCCGCGCTCGTTGGCGAGCAGCATCGACGCCTGATCGACCTGCGCGCGGATATGCTTGAAGACGCGCAGGTTCGACGATTTCGCCATCGCGCCCTCGAACGGCAGGCCGCGTGCCTGAAGGAAGCTGTGGAAGCCCATGACGCCGAGGCCGACCGAGCGTTCGCGGCTGGCGCTATATTTGGCGCGCGCCATTTCGGGCGGGGCGCGGTCGATATAATCCTGCAGGACGTTGTCGAGCATGCGCATGACATCCTCGATGAATATCTTGTCGCCGTTCCACTCGTCCCAGGTTTCGAGGTTGAGCGACGAGAGGCAGCAGACTGCGGTGCGATCGTTGCCGAGATGGTCGCGGCCGGTCGGCAGCGTGATTTCGCTGCAGAGGTTCGAGGTGGTGACCTTGAGCCCGAGATCGCGGTGATGCTTGGGCATCATGCGGTTCACCTGGTCGATGAAGATGATGTAGGGTTCGCCGGTCGCGAGGCGCGTTTCGACGAGCTTCTGGAACAGGCTGCGCGCGTCGACGGCGCCGCGGACGCTCTGGTCCTTGGGGCTGCGCAGGTTGAATTCGGTGCCGTCGCGGACGGCCTCCATGAACTCGTCGGTGATCAGCACGCCGTGGTGGAGGTTGAGCGCCTTGCGGTTGAAGTCGCCCGAGGGTTTGCGGATTTCGAGGAACTCCTCAATCTCGGGGTGCGAGATGTCGAGGTAGCAGGCGGCCGAGCCGCGGCGGAGGCTACCCTGCGAGATGGCGAGGGTGAGTGAGTCCATCACGCGGACGAAGGGAATGATGCCGCTGGTCTTGCCGTTGAGGCCGACCGGCTCGCCGATGCCGCGCACGCTGCCCCAATAGGTGCCGATGCCGCCGCCGCGGCTGGCGAGCCAGACATTTTCGTTCCACGTCTCGACAATGCCTTCGAGGCTGTCGGGGACCGAGTTCAGATAGCAGCTGATCGGCAGGCCGCGGCCGGTGCCGCCGTTCGAGAGAACGGGGGTCGCGGGCATGAACCACAGCTTCGAGATATAGTCGTAGAGGCGCTGGGCGTGGTCCTGATCGTCGGCATAGGCCGACGCGACGCGCGCGAAGAGATCCTGATAGGATTCGCCGGGAAGCAGATAGCGGTCTTCGAGCGTTTCCTTGCCGAAGTCGGTGAGCAGCGCGTCGCGGCTGCGGTCGGTGACGACCTCGAACCGGCGCGCGTGGACTTTCGCCTCGCCGCTGTCGTTGAGCTTTGCCGTTGCGGGCGAATCGCCCTTTGATTCGGGGGCCGCCTGCGTGTCGTTTTTCGTCAATTCCATCGTCGCCACGTCGCTCGTCTCCACCCGGTCCGTTTCCCGAAAATCCATGTATCACGCCCTCGATTACACCGGCGCGCATCGCGCGCCTGTTCCTGTCTTGTTCGACTCGGGACGAAACCCCAGCCTAGCATCTAAACCGTCCTCGGGGGCACATATTTTTGGGCGCAAAACGCTCTTTCCCGTGCCCATGTCTCATGAGCGACGGAAAACCGCCATTTCCAGCCAAACACTATTTCTTGGGGTGCCCCCGTGGTCTACCCACCATCCATAGTGCCACGTCGGCGCTGAGACGCAAGAGAGTAAATGACAGATTAGGGACTCGACTCGTCGCCATTTTGATTCGTTTCGTCGATGGCAAAGCACGCTTCGCGGAGTCGCGCCGCGGCTTTCCGCGGGTCCGGCGCGGGCGTGACAAAAGTGCCGCACCGGCAAAAAATATTTCGGGTGACACAAGATATGGGGGAGCGGCTTTTCATCGCCGCGCGCAGCCTTTAGGCGGTGTGCCCTGGAAGCGCGTTGGGGGACAGGCACTTATGCTGGTGGGGATCGATCTGGGGACGACGAACAGCGCGGTCGCGGTGTGGCGCGACGGCGGACCCGAACTGATTCCCAACGCGCTCGGCGACCTGCTCACCCCCTCGGCGGTCAGCGTCGGCGACGACGGCGCGCTGCTCGTCGGCCTCGCGGCGCGTGAGCGGCAGGCGACGCATCCCGAGGCGACGGCGACGATCTTCAAGCGGCGGATGGGCACGACCGAGGAAGCGCGATTGGGCAAGCGCCGCTATCGCCCCGAAGAGCTGTCGGCGATGGTGCTCGGCGCGCTCAAGGCCGATGCCGAGGCGTTTCTGGGCGACCCGGTCACCGGCGCGATCATCACCGTTCCTGCTTATTTCAACGACCGCCAGCGCAAGGCGACGCGGCGCGCGGGCGAACTCGCCGGGCTGAAGGTCGAGCGGCTGATCAACGAGCCGACCGCGGCGGCGCTGGCCTATGGCATCCACGAGCTCGAGGAGGAACGGCCCTTCCTCGTCTTCGACCTTGGCGGCGGCACCTTCGACGTGTCGCTGGTCGAGATTTTCGACGGGGTGATCGAGGTGCGCGCCTCGGCGGGCGACAACCGGCTGGGCGGCGAGGATTTCAACGCGGCGATCGTCGCGCTGGCGCGCGATGCGCTGGGCGAGGGGCTGAAGGCGAAGCCGGGCGACAGCGCGATGCTCGACGAGGTGATGCGTGCCGCCGCCGAACGCACCCGCCGCGCGCTGAGCGACGCCGACCGCGCGCCGTTCCAGATCGTGTGGAAGGGTGAGGCGTTCGAATGCGAGATTACCGGCGAGGCGTTCGAGGAACGCGCGCAGCCGCTGATCGACCGGCTGCGCGATCCGGTGCTGCGCGCGCTGCGCGACGGCAATGTGCGGGCGGAAGGCTTGTCGGAGATCGTGATGGTCGGCGGCGCCACGCGGATGCCGCTGGTCCGCCGCGCGGTGACGCGGATGTTCGGGCGCTTTCCCAACGCGCAGATCAACCCCGACCATGCGATCGCGCTGGGCGCCGCGGTGCAGGCGGGGCTGAAGAGCCGCGACGCGGCGCTGAAGGAAATCCGCCTGACCGATGTCTGCCCCTTCACCCTCGGGGTCGATACGGGGCACCGCGATGCGGGCGGCAAGGTGACCACCGGCCTGTTCTCGCCGATCATCGAACGCAACACGGTGATCCCGGCGAGCCGCAGCGAGGTCTATTCGCCGATGGAGGCGCACCAGCAGAGCGTGACCTTTGGTATCTATCAGGGCGAATCGCGCTTCGTCGCGCAGAACGTCAAGCTGGGGCAGCTCGACGTGCCGTTGCCGCAGGGGCATGGCGGACAGATCGGCATCGCGGTGCGCTTCACCTATGACGTGTCGGGGCTGCTCGAGATCGACGTCGAAGTGCCGGGCACCGGAACGCGGCGCCAGCTGGTGATCCGCGACGAGGAGGATCGCGAAAGCGAGGCGGATTTCGCCAAGCGCCGCAAGGCGCTGGAGGCGCTGAAGATCCATCCGCGCGAGGAAGCCGCGAACGCCGCGACGCTGGCGCGTGCCAACCAGCTGTTCGAAAACCGGCTGGGCTATGAGCGGCAACTGGTCGGCGAATGGATCGCGCAGTTCGAAGCGGTGCTGGCGCGGCAGGAACCGCGCGAGATCGAGGCGGCACGGACCGAACTCGACAAGGCGGTCGACGGCATGGACGGAGAGCAGTTCCTGTGAGCCGCCGCCGGCCGCCGTGGAGCAGCCTGGGGATCGATCCGACGAGCGACGAGCGGGCGATCAAGCGCGCCTATGCCGGGAAGCTGAAAGAGATCGACGTCGAGGCCGAGCCGGCGAAGTTCATCGCGCTGCGCGGGCGGCTGGAAGACGCGCTGCGACAAGCGCGCTGGATCGACGACGGCGCGATCGACGATGAGGGTATCGACTGGCCCGAGAATGCGCCGGACGACCCGGCAGGGCCAGGGGACAGCTTGGCGGCGGGTGACGGCTGGACGATCCTGTCCGGCGATCCGGTGGAAGCGGCGGTGCCATCGATCCGGACGCCCGAGCGGGCCAACCCTTGGGCCGCGCCCGCGGTGGATCCGGTCGCGGCGCGCTTCGCGGCGATCGAGGCGGCACTGGTGGCGGGCGGCGAGGGGCGCGAACGGACCCTCGACCGCGAGATGCGCGCGCTGTGGGCCGAACCCGCGCTGGAGACGGTCGACGCTGCCGAGGATGCCGAGTATCGCCTCGCCCATCTCGCGCTCGACCATGGCGCCGACGCGTCTTATTTCTTGCGGCTGGCGAGCTGGCATTATGGCTGGGTGCGGCGTTCGCAGCGGGTCGGGACCGACTGGGCGATCCGCGAAGTCGGGCAGCGCGCCGCGGCCGAGCATTGGTTCCAGCAGATCGGCGAAGGCGTCATCGCCGGCCATGCGAAGCAGGTGATCGACGATATCGAACAGGCGCCGAGCGGCCGCTGGTGGCGCGACTTTTTCCCGAAGCGGCGGATCACCGCTTTCCTCGACGAGCTGCGACGGCGGCATCCCGAGGGCGAATACCGGTTCGATGCCGACATCGTGGCGGCGTGGGAGCGGATGCGCAATCCCGGCATTTCGCTGGGATCGTTGTTCGGACTCGTCGTGCTCGGCGCTATCGCGGCGATAACGGCGAGCTGGATCGACCTCGATGCCGCCGCCGGCAATGCCGCCTTCTGGGGTTTTTTCCTGGCCGGGCTGATCGGGTTTGCCGCGTATCGCTGGGGATTGCAGCGCATTCGCCCCACGCGCCCGTCGCGCTATGGCGGTCCGCTGGCGGCGCGGCAGGCCGGCGCGCTCGCGCTGATGCTGGTGGTGTTCGCGCTCGCCGCCTTGCTGCCGCCGCATTGGGCGATCGGCATCACGCTCGCGCTGGCGAATGTCGCGCTGTTGCCGCTCAGCGGGGCGGTGCTGCCGTCCGAGGAAGAGCGCGATCCGGCGCTGTGGGGCCTGTACAACGGGCGCTATCCGATCATGGCGGCGGGGCTGTTCGGCGCCTTTGCGATGGTCCATGCGCCCGGATGGGGGCAGGCGATCGCGCCCGGGCTGCTGGTCGTGGCGGCGGCGCAGTTGCTGCGCGAGCGGCTGGTGGCGACATGGGAGGCCTTGCCGGCGACGATGCTCGGTGCGGTGCGGGCGGGCCTGCTGATCGCGGCGGTGATCGTGGTCGTTGCGGGGGTCAAGGCCATGCCCGACCTGCCGGCCGCGCCGGTAGTGCTGGCGGGGATATTGCTGCTGCTGGTGCAGGACGCGGCGGTGAACGCCTGGCGTCCGCCGCTCTCCACCGCCTTCTACTTCGCCTATATCGTGCTGATCGTGCTGTTGATCGCCTTCCCTTTGCTTGTCCCGATGGCGCTCGTCGTACGGCGGCTTGCCGACCGGCTGTTCATCAAGGGGTGAGGGAAGAGAGGATTGTATTGGGAAAGACGCGGACGTTTGTAACCTCGTCATCCCCGACTTGATCCGGGATCCGCCTTTCTTCTCCCCAGCGGCAAAGACTCGAACCCGAAATCCTCGGCGAGCTTGCGTCAGATCATATTCGAGGGCCGCAGCCCTCGCTTGATCCTCTCGTCGCGCAGGATCGCGGCGTCATCCTCGCGGGAAAAGGCAAGGCAGGCCCCCGGTCAAGCCCGGGGTGACGATGGTGGCCGATGTCCGCAGCCCGTCGCTTGAAGAAGAGGCGGGGCCGCAATCGGTCGAGCGTTGCCAGGCCTCGTTCCGCCCGCCCGGTCGATTTCCACCACCCCAAACGAAAAAAGGCCCCGGCGATGCCGGGGCCCTTTCTCTATTTCGTTCGGATTAGGCTTGGCCACCACCGCTACCGGTGCCGCCGCCGCCCATGAACCGCCAGAACCAACCCATGTGCTGTCTCCTAGATGCATCGCGTGCACTGCCCAAGCAGAGCAGTTAACAGGGCGTATACCCTAAGAGACGTGGTAAATCGAGTCTTAACTAGTTTTGGTACCATTTTGGTAACGATTAGGCGGAGCGGCTGTGCGGGGTGGTCGCGAGCGAGGTCGTGAGTTCGGTAAATAGTTGCGGCTTGCCAAGGTGATAGCCTTGGCCAACGTCGCAGCCGAGCTCTTCGAGCAGCGCCATGGTGGGGGCATCCTCGATGCCTTCGGCGACCGCGACGGCGCCGAGGCGGTGCGCGAGGTCGATCGTGGACTTAACCACTTCGAAGTTGCGCTGCGAATCGCGCATCGTCATCACGAAGCGCTTGTCGATCTTGATTTCGTCGGCTTCGATTTCGGTCAGATATTCGAGGTTCGACTGGCCGGTGCCATAGTCGTCGATCGACAGACGGATGCCCGCGCGGCGCAGTTGCGCAAGGGTCTGGCGCGCCTGACGGCTGTTTTCGATCTGCGCGGTTTCGGTAATCTCGATCGTCAGCATTTCGGGCGGCAAATGATGCGCGGTCAGCATGACGCGGATCGTGCCGACAAGGTCGGCGTGGTCGAGGAGGGTGGCCGAGAGATTGACCGACATGTTGATCCGAAGCCCGCGGTCGCGCAGTTGCGCCGCCGAGCGGATCGCCTGGTCCATCACGAACAGGGTGAGGCGATAAATGTCCTGGCTCTTTTCGGCCTGAACGATGAATTCGTCGGGCGGGATCGGCCCGCGCGTCGGGTGGGTCCAGCGCGCGAGCGCCTCGACCCCGACAAGCTCGCGGGTGCGAATCTCATATTGCGGCTGGAAGGCGACCCAGATGTCGCCGCCGGTGAGAGCGTCCTCGAGCTGCGAGTGGAAGCTGAGCTGCCAGCCGGCGTCTTCCTTCTGGCGCGGCGAATATTTGGTCCACAGCGCGCGGGTGCGGATCGCGCGTTCGGCGGCGACGAGCGCGGCGGCGAGGCGCTGCGCGTTCGATCCCTCGAACTCGTCGTTGACCCCGAAGGCGATCGCGACGTCGACGCGCAGCTCGCCGATCGTCAGCGGCGCGTTGAACAGCGCGGCGAGGCCGGCGAGATGCCCCTCGATCTGGCTGTGCTGATAATAGGGGACGAGCCAGGCGAAGGTGCCGTCGAGGTCGTGATGGAGCTGGGTGCCGTGGCACGCGAGCGTCAGGCGGCGTGCGACCTGATCGACGAGCTGCTGACTGCCCTCACCGGGGAGGAAGGCGGCGAGATCCTCGAAATTGACGAGCTTGGCGGCGATAACCGTCGCGCTGCCGAAGGCGGGCTGCGTGCGCAGCGCTTCGAAATTGGGCAGGCCCGACACCGGGTTTTCGCGCTGGGCGGAGAAGCGGCGGCGCTTGCGGCTGACATTGGCGCTGACCGCCGCGATCAGGAACAGCGAGGCGCCGATCGAGGTGGTGATGAGCAGCGTCGTGAGCAGGACCTTGCCGACGATCGCGATCCCCACCGCGGCGAGCGCGACGGGGGCGTACCAGCGTTGAAAGCGCGGCAGCAGCGCGGCGAGCAGGAGCAAGGCGACGAACGCCAGCGGCGGCGCCCAGCCGATATCGACCGGATTGCCGCGCTTCAGCGTCTCGCCCGCGATCAGATGGATATAGGCACCGGGGACAAGGTCGTGGCCGGGCAGATAATGGGCGTCCTGGAAGGTCGAGGCGGTCGGTGCGAAAATGACGTCCTTGCCGCGGAGCTGCGCCGCGCCGACGCGGCCCGCGAGCAGGTCGGCGGCGCCATATTGCGGGATGCTGTTCGTGTTGTAGGAGAAATCGAGGCGGAAGCTTTTCGGTTCGGCCGACGTTTTGCCGCCGAGCAGCGACGCGAAGCTGGGCAGCTTGCGGCCGTCGGCGACATAGGTGATCGGCACGTTCCACACCTGCCAATATTCGAAATCCCAGGCGATGCTGGCGAGCTGCGCCTTGTCGCCGAACGCCGGATTGGGAAAGATCGAGCGGCTGCGGTCGGTGCCGGGCATCGACTTGGTCGCGACCGCGAGCACGGCGCGGTCGCCCATCTTGCGCACCGCGGCGGTCAGCCGCGAGAAGTCGGGGTCCGATTCGCGGCGGTCGAAATAGAAATCGAGGAACATGCGCTTCGCGCCGGCCTTGTCGATCGCGCTGATCACCTCGCCATATTGGGTCATCGAAAAACTGCCGCCGGGGGTCTGTCCCAGCGTGCGATCGTCGAGCGCGACGATGACGATATCGCCCGAAACCGGGCGGTCGCCGACCCGGCTGGTCACCATCGCGATCAATCGGTCGGGAAGTTCGCCGATGCCCGACACGCCGACCGCGATGCTGAGCAGCAGCGCGAGCCCGAGGGTGCGCCAGCTGACGATCATCCTGTTGACACCAATCGGCACGCGCGCACGTCTCCCAGCGACTACCCGACGTGCCTAGGCCGCGATGGTTATCATCGCGTTAATCATGGGAAGGGTGGCTGGTTTGGGCGTGTTATCCCAGCGCAGGAAGCGCCGCGTCGCCGGCGAGAGCCGACGGGGCGAGGCCGACGGCGGCGGGGACGATCTGTTGCAGGTAGAAACGCGTCGAGGCGATTTTCGCTGCGAGGAAGGCGGCGTCGCCCTGGCCCTCTTCGAGCGCGGTTTTCGCCGCCTTGTGCTGCAGCGCCATCAGCCAGCCGCAGGTCGCGGTCGACAGCATGGTGAGATAGGGATAGCTGCCCGCGAGCCGGTCGCCGGTGGGGGCGCTGACCATCCAGTCGGTGATTGCGCGGCACGCGTCGACGAGCTGCTGCAATTCGGGGAAATCGGCCGCGCCATGGGCGATGTCGTCGATCAGGCCGCGGACGAGGTCGCCGCCCGCCATGCCGAGCTTGCGCCCGACCAGATCCGCAGCCTGAATGCCGTTGGTGCCTTCGTAGATCGGGGCGATGCGCGCGTCGCGATAATGCTGCGCGGCGCCGGTTTCCTCGATGAAGCCCATGCCGCCATGGACCTGGATGCCGAGGCTGGCGACCTCGCAGCCGATGTCGGTAGCATGCGCCTTGACCAGCGGGATCAGGATTTCGGCGCGCATCGCGGCGCCCTCGTCGCCCAATTTGCCGAAGTCGATCTGGGCGGCGGCATAATAGGTCAGCGCGCGCGCGGCTTCGGTCTGGGCGCGCATCCGCCACAGCATCCGGCGGACGTCGGGGTGCTGGTCGATGGTGACCGGATTGCGGTCGGTGCCGCCGGCGAGCGCCGACTGGACGCGCTCTGCGGCGAAAGTCTGCGCCTGCTGGGTTGCGCGCTCGGCGATCTGGACCCCCTGGCAACCGACCATCAGGCGCGCGTTGTTCATCATCACGAACATCGCCCGCATGCCGCCCATTTCGGCGCCGACGATCTCGCCGAGGCAATCCTCGTCCTCGCCGTAAACCATCACTGCGGTCGGCGACCCGTGGATGCCGAGCTTGTGCTCGATCGACGCGCAATGGACGCCGTTCGAAATCGTCGAATTGCCGGCGGCGTCGAGGCGATATTTGGGGACGAGGAAGAGCGAGATACCGCGCGTTCCCTCGGGCGCGCCGGGAGTGCGCGCGAGGACGAGGTGGACGATATTGTCGGTGAGATCATGCTCGCCGAAGGTAATGAAGATTTTTTGCCCGCGGATCTTGTAGAGGCCTGCGTCGGGGCCTTCGGTGATCGCTTCGGCGGTCGAACGCAGCGCGCCGACATCGCTGCCGGCGCTCGGTTCGGTCAGGTTCATCGTGCCGTTCCAGGCGCCCGACACGAGGTTCGGGAGCCAGGTCCGGCGCTGGTCCTCGGTGCCATAGGCCATCAGCGCGTGGATCGCGCCGGGGGTCAGGATGTTGCAGAGGGTGAAGCCCATGTCGGCGCTGCCGAGCGCCTCGATCACCACCGTGGCGAGGGTGAAAGGCAGGCCCTGCCCGCCATATTCGGTCGGGCCGTCGATGCTGCCCCAGCCGGCGTCGACGAACGCCCGATAGGCCTCCTTGAACCCCGGGGGCATAGTGACCTTGCCATTGTCCCATTTGGGATTCTGGACGTCGCCGACGCGGTTGAGCGGCGCATAGACCTCTGCCGCGAATTCGCCGATCCCGGTGACGATCGCCTCGACCATGTCGGGGGTCGCGTCGGCGAAACGTTCATGCTGCGCCATCGCGTCGATGCGCGCGATATGGTCGAGGACGAAAAGTTGCTCGGTGGTCGGCGGCGTATAGGTCATGTCAGGCTTCCCTTTTAGGGATGATTCCACAGGTGGCGGCGCTATAGCGCGGCATGGCCGAGGGTCAAACAACACCGCTTACCACCACCGATACCCGCGCTTTCTCCGCGGATGCAATCGCGCGCGCCGGGGGGCTGATCGGGGAGGGGCAGCCGGTCGCGGTGCCCACCGAGACGGTTTACGGGCTCGCCGCCGACGCGCGCAACGCGGCGGCGGTGGCGCGGATTTACGCGGCGAAGGGGCGACCCGACTTCAACCCGCTGATCGTGCATGTACAGGACCTCGCGGCGGCGGAAAAGCTGGGGGTGTTCGGCAAAGTCGAGCGGGCGCTCGCGGCGCGTTTCTGGCCGGGGCCGCTGACGCTGGTGGTGCCGCGCACGGCGGGCTGCCCGGTCGCGAGCATCGCGACGGCGGGGCTCGATACGATTGCGTTGCGGGTGCCGGGGCACCGCGCGATGCAGGCGCTGCTGGCGGCAAGCGGCGCGCCGCTGGCGGCGCCGAGCGCCAATGCGAGCGGCGGAGTGAGTCCGACCAAGGCAAGCCATGTGCTCGCGACGCTCGACGGGCGGATCGCGATGGTGATCGACGACGGGCCGACGACGGCGGGCGTCGAATCGACGATCGCGCGGGTGCGCGACGGCGCGGTCGAAATCCTGCGGCCGGGGCCGGTGACGGCGGCGATGCTGGCCGAGGCGTCGGGGCTGGCGGTGACCGGCGTCGAGGGATCGGAGATCGTCGCGCCGGGGATGCTCGCGAGCCATTATGCGCCGGGCAAGCCGGTGCGGCTGGGCGCGACGGGTTTTGCGCCGGACGAATATGGGATCGGGTTCGGCGCGGTTTTGGGCGATTACCAGCTGAGCGCGGGGGGCGATTTGACCGAGGCGGCGGCGCGCCTGTTCGATGCGCTGCACGCGGGGGCGGCGAGCGCGAAGGCGAAGATCGCGGTGGCGGCGATTCCGACCGAGGGGCTGGGCGCGGCGATCAACGACCGGCTTTCGCGTGCGGCTGTGTAACTTCTCCCCTCCCATTTATGGGAGGGGTCGGGGGAGGGCCTGTTGCCGAGCGCGCCGACAAAACAGGCCCTCCCCTAACCCCTCCCGCAAGCGGGAGGGGGACTAAGCCGCCGCCGGCTCGACGGGATCGTCGTGCGGGACCTTGCGCGCCACGATCAAACACGCTGCGACGATCAGCAGCGCGCCGGCGATCGTCGGCCAGGTCATGCGTTCGTCGAAGAAGAACCAGCCGAACAGCATCGCCCACAGGAAGCCGGTATATTCGGTGGTCGCGAGGATCTGCGCCTCGGCGCGGGCATAGGCCCAGCTCAGCAGCAGCAGCGACAGGGTCGCGAGGATCGCGGCGCCGAGGATGTGCGGCGCATGGTCGCCGCTCGGCACCGCGAGGAACCAGGGCGCGCCGAGCGCGATGATCAGCGCGACGAAGAAATTCTGGAAAAAGGCGATTTCGAGCGGCTCGGCCATCTTCGCCTGCCGCCGCGCGAGGATGAGGTTATAGGCGTAGAGCATCGCCGAGAAAAACACGGCGCCGACCGCCCATAACGCCTCGGGCGCATAGTCGCCGCGGCCCAATTTTCCCGCGACGATGACGAGCACCCCCGCGATGCCGAGCAGCGACGCGGCGATCGAACGCGGGCCGATCTTCTCGCCGAGGAACAGCGCCGCCATGTAGAGCGTGAGCAAGGGCGCGACGAAGGCGATCGCGATCGCCTCGGCCATCGGCAGCCGCGCGAGGCCCCAGAAGAAGCTCAATGCCATACCCGCGACGAACAGCGAGCGGACCGCGTGGATTTTCATCGTGGCGCGGTCGGGCATCGTCGGGCGACTGACGGCATAGATCACGCCGCTGACCAGCGCGCCGGTGCCGGTGCGCCAGAGCACGGCGTTATACGCGCCGATGTCGATCGACAGCCCCTTCATGAGCACGTCCATCGCCGAGAAGGTCGCGATGCCCGCGCACGCGATCAGGAAGGGGATGGTAGGGGAGGGCGAATCGGGGCGCATGGCGGGGGCTGTAGCCGAGATTGTTGAGAAAGGCGCGGCGCGTGCCTTTCTCGATTCCCGGCACCCTGTGCGAGCATCGGCTGTCCCGCATCGTTAACCGTGGCTATTCGTTGCCTTCCTCGCCATCAAGCGGTGGCCTGGCGGCGACGGCGGCCCGAAAACGGTAATATTCTGCGTTGATGGCGACGATGTCATCCGGGGTCAGCTCGACGGGGCCGTCCGCCGACATAAACCGCATACGAGCCCCGCCGCCTTGCCCCAAAGTGCCGCCTCTGCTGTTCTGGACGATCATCAGGGCCGTTCGCATTTCGGGGTCCGAGAGAGGCGCGGCGAGGGACGACGTTTCCATGGCCTGACGAGGGATCAAGTGGGTGTTTCCAAACCGGTCGGTTTGTTCGACCATCGCGACCTCGTTCACGGGATGGGCGGGAGAGAAGAACCCACCGATCAGGCGAATCGAAACGGCGAGGCACAGTATAAACCCAAGTCGAAAGAAGAGCCTCTGAAGAAAACCCATCACCGTACCTCGCAGGCATCCAAACACGACCAGATAAGCAGAGAAGGTTTAAGGGCGCGTTATGGAAGGCCTGTCGAGAGGTCCTTTGTCACCGGAACGTCGCCATCCCGGCCCCGTCGATATTGAGCTTCTGCCCCGAGCAATAGGGGTTGGCGTCCGACACGAACCATAGCACCGCCGCGGCGACATCTTCGGGCAGCGAGACGCGGCCGAAGGGGAATTTGGCGTCGAGGTGATGGATGTCGTCCTGCCCGGTGATCGCGCGCGCCAGCTTGTCGCCCATGTCGCTGACGGTCAGCGAGGGCGAGACGATGTTGACCCGGACCCCGTTCGCCATCTCTTCCTTGGCCAGCGTCAGCGCGAGCGCCTCGCCCGCGGCCTTGCCCATGTTGTACGGCGCGCCGTTGGCGCTGTGGCTGAGCGTCGCGACGCTGGAAATGACGATGATGTCGCTGCGCTTGTGGGTTCGCAACTGCGGCAGCGCGAGGCGGCTGACGCGGTGCGGGCCGAGCGCGTGGGTCGCGATGACGCGTTCGAGTTCGGCCGGATCGGTGTCGGCGACGGTCCGGCCGCGGCTGGCGATGCCGGCGTTGTTGATCAGGATCGACATCGCTCCGAAGTCGCTTTCGATCGCGGCGATCATCGCGGCGCAGGCATCCTCGTCGGTGACCGACGCCTGATAGGCCTTGGCCTTGCGCCCGAGCGCCTCGATCTCCGCGACGGTTGCGGCGGCGGCGTCGGCGTCGCGGGTGTAGTTGACCGCGATGTCGGCGCCTGCCCTCGCCAGCGCCAGCGCGATGCCGCGGCCGATGCCGCGCGACGCGCCGGTGACGAGCGCGGTGCGCCCCGCAAGGTTGATCTCGGCCATGTCTCTCTCCCTATTGCATCAATTCGGTCTGGATTTCGGTGACATTGCGGCTCGCGGCGTTGCGCCATTTGGGCGCCGCCTTGCGGTTGAGGACATGGCCGCGCGCGTCGAGGATCGCGACCGTGGGCGTGCCCTTGATTTTCCTGAAGCCGAAGCGCGTCGGGATTTCCGGGTTCCGGCCGCGCCCGACCTGCGGCATGCCGATATCGACGAAGACGATATGGTAGCGGGTGGCGAGGGCGGCGGCGAGGTCGGCGCTGGTCACCGCATTGGCGAGCCAGGCGCTGTCGTGGCAATCGTTCGCCCCCATCACCAGCAGCACGCGTTTGCCTGACTGGCGCGCGGCGGCGAGCGCGACATCGACCGCCGCCATCGCGTCGGCCTTGGGGTCGAAGGCGGTGGTTTCATAGGGGGTGGCGACGCCGGGGATGCTGCGGAGCGGCGCGTCCTCGCTCGCCGAAACGGGCGTCAGCGGGAGCAGCAGGGCGGCGAAAGCGAGGGCGATTTTGCGCGTCATGGACCGACGATAGGTTTCGCATGACGTTTCCGTCAACGTAAGATAGCCTTCCTCCCATGAGCTGGAAAAAAGAAGTCGACGAACTCGCCGCGCGCCGCGCCATGGCCGAGAAGATGGGCGGGGATGAAAAGGTCGCGCGCCAGCACGGGCGCGGCAAGATGGACGCGCGGGCGCGGCTCGATGCGATCGTCGATACCGGCAGCTTTCGCGAGATCGGCAAGATCGCGGGGCGCGGCACTTATGGCGCCGACGGTGAACTTGAGGATCTGGCGGCGTCGAACTTCATCTTCGGCCGCGCCAATATCGACGGGCGGCCGGTCGTCGCCTCGGCCGACGATTTCACCGTGCGCGGCGGCGCGGCCGATGCGGCGCTGCACCGCAAATTCGTCCAGTGCGAGGCGATGGCGCATGAATATCGCCTGCCGCTGATCCGCATGATCGACGGCACCGGCGGCGGTGGGTCGGTGAAGACGCTCGAGGATATGGGCTATACCTATATCCCGCATGTTCCGGGGTGGCATGAGATCATCGCCAATCTGGATACCGTGCCGGTGGTGGCGCTGGCGCTGGGACCGACCGCTGGGCTGGGCGCGGCGCGGGTGGTGGCGAGCCATTACAGCATCATGGTGCGTGGGCTGTCGCAGCTGTTCGCGGCGGGGCCGGCGGTCGCGGCGGCGATCGGCGATACGCTCGACCGCGAGGAACTGGGCGGGGTCGACGTGCATACGCGCAACGGCGTGGTCGACGACGAGGTCGCGAGCGAGGCTGAGGCGTTCGCGGCGGCGCGGCGCTTTTTGTCGTATTTGCCCTCGTCGATCCACGACCGCGCGGCGCGGACCGAATGCCGCGATCCGATCGACCGGCGCGAGGAAAGCCTGCTCTCGATCGTCCCGCGCGAGGCGAAGCAGGTCTATTCGATGCGGCGCATCGCGGGTGCGGTGTTCGATCAGGGCAGCTTTTTCGAGATGGGCGCGCGCTGGGGGCGAGCCGCGATCACCGCCTTTGCGCGATTGGACGGCTATCCGGTGGCGGTGCTGGCGAGCAATCCGTCGTTCCTCGGCGGATCGTGGGACGCGAAGACGAGCGAGAAGGCCGAGCGCTTCGTCAAGATGGCCGACCAGTTCCGGCTGCCGATCGTGCATCTGGTCGACAATCCGGGCTTCATGATTGGCGGCGAGGCCGAAAGGACGGGGACGATCCGTTACGGGGTGCAGGCGATGAACGCCATTTACCGCGCGACGGTGCCGCTGGCGTCGGTGGTGGTGCGCCGCGCTTACGGGATCGCGGGCAGCGCGATGTCGAACGCCGAACGCTTCCAGTACCGCTTCGCCTGGCCGTCGGGCGACTGGGGCAGCCTGCCGATCGAGGGCGGAGTCGAGGTCGCGTACAAGAGCGAGCTTGAGGCGGCGGCGGACCCTGCGGCGCATCTGGAGGCGATCCGCGAACGATTGAACCGCGTGCGATCGCCGTTCCGCACCGCGGAGAAATATGGGGTGGAGGATATCATCGACCCGCGCGATACGCGGCCGCTCTTGTGCGAGTTTGCCGAACTCGCATGGCGGGTGCTCAACGGCGGGGCCAATAAATAGGGACAGTCCCCATTTAATCGGAGTGGGCTATGGACCATGGAACGGGACGTCGGGATTAAATAGGGACTGTCCCTATTTATTGGCTGGAGAGGCCCATGACCACCACGCGCCATTACGGGATGGACTGGCTCCGCATCGGGGCGTTCGCGCTGCTGATCCTCTATCATATCGGCATGTATTTCGTGCCTTGGGGCTGGCATGTGAAGATCGCCCAGCCGCTCGATTGGGTGGCGATCCCGATGCTCGCGACGAACAGCTGGCGGCTTGCGCTGCTGTTCCTGGTGTCGGGTTATGCGAGCGCGGCGCTGTTCGCGAAGCTCGGCGGTCCGGGCGGTTTCGCGCGGTCGCGCAGCGCGCGGCTGTTGATCCCGCTATTGTTCGGCATGGCGGTGATCGTCCCGCCGCAGCCGTGGATCGACCTCAAGGGCCAGCACGGCTATCCGCACGGCTTCCTGTATTTCTGGCTGCACGATTATTTCGGCTTCCGGTTCATCGATGGCATCGCGCTGCCGACCTGGCAGCATCTGTGGTTCGTCGTGTACCTGTGGGTCTATACGATGCTCGCGGCACTGTTGCTGGCGCTGATCCCCGCCGCAGCGCGGGCGCGGATCGCCGACGGCGCGGCGCACCTTCTCGGCGGGTGGCGGTTGCTGGTTCTGCCCGCCTTGTGGTGGATAGCGCTCTACCTCGCCTTTCCCGACCATGACGAGACGCACGCGCTGTTCGACGACGGGCCGTCGCACCTTCATTATCTGGCTGCCTTCGGCAGCGGCTGGCTGCTGCGCGTGCGGCCGATATTGTTCGAGGCGGTCGCGCGCTGGTGGAAGGTGGCGCTCGCCGTCGGGCTGCTCGCCTTCGTTCCCGTCGCGTGGGTCGAAGGAACATGGCCGGGCGACACGGTCGCGCCCGATTGGGTGTTCCTGCCCTATCATGTCGCGCGCAATATCAACGGCTGGCTGGTGATCGTCGCACTGGTCGGGATTGCCGATCGCTTCTGGAACTGC
Source organism: Sphingopyxis sp. EU05-FHT14B03 (assembly GCF_058790875.1). Taxonomy (NCBI): domain Bacteria; kingdom Pseudomonadati; phylum Pseudomonadota; class Alphaproteobacteria; order Sphingomonadales; family Sphingopyxidaceae; genus Sphingopyxis; species Sphingopyxis sp. EU05-FHT14B03. The sequence goes on along the minus strand of NZ_JBYTDC010000003.1, from coordinate 125,213 downwards.
GACCATCCGAGCCGCGCGATGCTCGCCGAGGCGGTGTTCCCATTCTACATCATTCACCAGACGATCATCGTTGTGGTCGGCTGGTGGCTGTTGCAGGCGGGGGTCGGTGCGTTGCCGTCGTTCGTGGTGCTGCTCGCGGCGACCGTCACGGGATGCTGGCTTTTCTACCGGATCGGGCGCAGCATCACCTGGCTGCGGCCGCTGATCGGACTGCAGCGCCGATAGGGGAGAGCGGGCATGGGTGCAGCGAAGGGCATTATCGCGGTCATCGGGATCGCGGCGATCATGATGGGCGGGCTGTGGATCCTGCAGGGGCTCGACATCGTGCGCTGGCCGGCGAGCAGTTTCATGCTCGGCGACACGACCTGGACGCGCAACGGCACGGTGCTCGCGGTGGTCGGCGTGTTCCTGATCTGGTTCGCGCGCAAGAAGCCGTGAATCGCGTTCGACTACAAATGTAGTTGATCTGTATTGATGATGTGATACACCTTCGTCCGACCGGGGTTGGATTGGAGACCAAGATGATTCGTTCGCCGCGCCTTTTTCCTGCCCTTTTGCTTGCGGGGATGGCGGCGTTACCGCTTGCCGCGTCATCCCCGGCGCTCGCCGCCGACGAGGCCGCGCCGGTGAGCGGCAATGCCGTCGCCGAAGCCTATGCCGCGCTGCTAGCGCGCGACTATGTCTATCCCGAGACCGGCGAGCGTTATGCTGCCGCGATCCGCGCCGCGATCAAGGCGGGCCGCTATGCGCCGCTGACCGGCGAGGCGCTCGGCCGCGCGATCGACGCCGATATCAATGCGGTGTCGCCCGACGGGCATCTGCGGTTGCGCACGCCGCTCGCCGCCCCGCCGGCGGGAGCAGTGCCCGGCGCGCCCGCGCCGATGCCGCGCCCGAAAAAGGTCCCGGTCGAGCAGCCGGGCTGGATCGCCCCCGGCATCGCCTTCGTCCGCTTCAACGTCTTTCCCGACGATGCCGCAGTGACCGCCGAAGCCGCCAAGTTCATGGCCGACCATGCCGATGCGAAGGCGATCATTTTCGACATCCGGACGCATAATGGCGGCGGGCTCGCGCAGATGGACGTGATCTTTCCCTGGCTGTTCGGCCAGGAGACGCGGCTGGTGACGATGGCGACGCGCGCCTCGGTCGATGCGCGCGGCGGATCGCCGATCGACGGAGTGCCGTCGATGCGGCCGGTCACGGGCGATGCGGCGATGGTGACGCGCGAACATTGGGCGACGCCGAATAGCGACACGCGGCTGCGCGATGCGAAAGTCTATGTGCTGACCTCGGGCGCGAGCGCGTCGGCGGCCGAGCATTTTGCGCTCGCGATGAAGCATACCGGGCGCGGGGTGCTGGTCGGCGATCCGACCGCGGGTGCGAATCACTTCGGCTTCGGCGAGGATCTGGGCGGCGGCTATGGCGCCTTCATCCCGGTCGGGCGCACCTATGACCCCACGACCGGCAAGGATTGGGAAGGCAGCGGCGTGCTGCCCGACATCCAGGTCGCCCCCGCAGAGGCGCTCGAACGCGCGCTGACCGAGCTGGGCGTCGATGCCGCCGAGGCGAAGCGCCTGTCCGACGCGCACAAGCCGGGCTGGCCGATGGAGCGGCGGCGCCTCAAGCCCGCGGGCTGACCGCACCCCGATTTTCCGGATCGATCCGCGTCGTTGGTGCGGTCCGCCGCGCCGTTCGTCCGTTCGTCGGCACCGCAAGTGTGTTGGCAGAATAATACACGTTTGACTTGTGCAAATTCTCTATGCCGCGCGTGCATCCGATCATCGGGTTGCTGGCGTCTAGCTGCTGTCATCTGTCGCCACAAAGGGAGGAATATCATGTCGCGTCCGGCACTGCTTCGCAGCACCAGCTATTTTTTCGCCGCCTTCGGGCTTGCCGTCGCCGGGGTAGCGGTCGCGCTGCCGGTCGAACCCGCGCACGCGCAGGTCGCGGCGGTCGAGCCCGGCCGCCCCGCCGCCGACAAGGCGCAGGATGTGAATCGCAAGCCCGGGATGATGGTCAAGTTCGCGCGGATCAAGCGCGGCGACACCGTCGTCGAAATCCTGCCCGGCGAGGGCTATTTCACCCGCATCTTTTCGAACGCGGTCGGGCCGAAGGGCAAGGTCTATGCGACCGAACTGCGCGACCCGGCGAAGGCGCAGGCGATCGCCGCCGAACCGGGGCGCGGCAATATCGAGGTGTTCACCGGCAAGCTCGACGACATTGCCCCGGCGGGTGTCGCCGACGTCGTCTGGACGTCGCGCAACTATCACGACCTGAAAGGGCCGAAGGTCCCCGCCGATGGCGCCGCGCGGATCAACAAGGCGGCGTTCGCGGCGCTCAAGCCAGGCGGCTATTATGTCGTGCTCGACCATAGCGCCGCGGCCGGATCGGGGCTGCGCGACGTCGACACGCTGCATCGCATCGACGCCGAGGCGGTGAAGGCCGAGGTGCTCGCGGCGGGTTTCGTGCTCGAGGGTGAAAGCCCGATGCTGATCAACAAGGCCGATAAACGCACGCTGCCGGTGTTCGACGATGCGATCAAGGGCAGGACTGACCAGTTCGTGCTGCGGTTCAAGAAGCCGGGGTGAGATTTCCCCTCCCTGCAAGGGGTGGGTAGGGCGGACAGCGCGGACGCTCGCTTTGCTCGCGACCCACCCCCAATCTCTCCCTCGCAGGGAGGGGAGTTAGCTGCCTGCCAGTCTGGTCAGCGCGTCGCCGTCGACCCGCATCACGGTCCATTCGTCCATCAGCTTCGCATCGAGGCTCCGGTAGAAACCGATCGCCGGGGCGTTCCAGTCGAGCACCGACCATTCGAGGCGCGCGCAGTCGCGCTCTACGCAGAGCTTGGCGAGATGCGCGAGCAGCGCCTTGCCGAGCCCCGATCCGCGCGCGGCGGGGCGGACGAACAGATCCTCGAGATAGATCCCCGGCTTGCCCTCGAAGGTCGAAAAATTGTGGAAGAAGAGCGCGAAGCCCTGCGGCGCCCCGTCGATCTCGCCGATCACCACCTCGGCATAGGGCCGCGCGCCGAACAGGCGGTCGCCGAGCGTGGCTTCGTCGAAGCGGACTTCATGGGCGAGCTTCTCATAATCGGCGAGGTCGCGGATGAACTGGGCGATCAGCGGCAGGTCGGCGGCGGTGGCGGGGCGGATGGCGAGGGTCATCGCCCCCCTGTGTCGGGCAGGCCCGCGCCTGTCAAACCCTTCAGCCACCGTTGCCGCTCTTCGCTGGCGCGTTGGCCGACCGGACCGATCCGTCGGCGAACACGACATTGATGCCGCCGGTGCACAGGCGCGATGTTTCGGCGACGCAAGCCCGGGGTCAGTCGCGCTGTCCCTTCGGCCGGCGCGGATAGGTGTTTTCGGCTTTCGCTCTGGCGATGATCGCCGCGGCGGCGTCGCGTGCGGCGATGCTTAGTTCGGAATCGTCGGAAAAATAGTCTATATCCCCAGCCGAGGCGTCGTCGAGATCTATCACCTCGTCGCCGATTGCGGCCTCGGCGGTCCAGCCGGCGAGGTCACCCTTGTCCGCCATGCGGTGATAGCGCGCCAAGTCGCAGGCGACTTCGCCCTCGCTCGGGTTGTCCATAGCGAACAGGTCACGCGGCTTGTCGCCGAAGCGTGCGCACTCGCGCCGATAGGCGGTGTCGTCCGCCATCAACATTTCGAGCCGCTCGGTGAACTTCTGCCGCGATCGGAGGTTGCAGGCGTCAGCCAGATCGGATGATCTGGAATCCTCGGAGACTGCGGTGCAGCGTGCGTCGATGACCGCGGGATCGGTAAGCATCGCTTCGATGCTGCGGTCGTGCCGGTACGACTGTGCGCTAAGGCAAGCACCCGAGACGCGGCGGTGGCGTCCCGGAATGCCTTGGCCGCCATTGCCATTGCAAAGGACACGATAGCCTTCATCATCGTCGGTGAGCAGTTTAGCGAGCTGCGATTCGATAGCCACGTCATAGGAGACGCAGGCGTGGGCCAGTGCACCTTCACGGTCGGTTTCGGGTGTCGCTTCGCATTGCGGCGCAAGGATTGCGCCGTGCATTGCCATATCCCGGCCAATCATTCGATCACGGTTCCACTGAGCCTCGAAGCAGGCGATGGAGAGCGCCTCGCTCTGGTCTTCTTTTGCGGTCGCGCCGCATAACGTGTCGCGCCGGGCGGGGTCGTCACGAAGGTCTGCCAACGCAGCGTTGAGTATTTCGTTTTTCGCCGCTGCGGCGGCGCGGCGTTTGCAGGCTTCTCTCGTCTTGGCGGTGCGCTGATCATAGGGTGGATACTGGATGGTGGCCGAACATTTGTCGTTCGCCATCCGGTCGTCGAGCAGATCGACGGGATAGCGGTCATCGTCCCTGTGGGCCAGCGTCCTTCGCATCTGGCTCGCCGCGATGGCTGCCTCGGCGTAGCGGTCGTCGCCTTCTCCGGGAAAGCTGCCCTCGATTGCGTCGAGCAGCGTCAGCGCGTCGTCAAAACGGCCCAATTCGCGCAGGCCGTTGACGATATAGAGGCTCAGTCCCAGTAATTTGGCGTCGGATTCGTCCATCGCATCGATCAGCGCCGGGCCGTCTGCGGTGAATTGCTCGACGCGGCGTTTGCGCAGCATCGGTTCGATCGTCGCCCAGGTCGAACGCTGGAGCAGATGGAAGCGCGTCGAGGCAGGGCGGCCGAGCTGCGTCGCGAGCCAATAGGCCTGAGCGTGGCGATTGTCGGATTTGAGCGCAAGATAGGCGGGGTCGGCGATCAGCCCGGGAAGCCGCGCGCGTTCGGCGACGCCGTAATCGCCATAGGTCATGCGCCGCTCGTCGCTTGCTTCCATCGCCGCATAGTCGGGCAGGATGACGAGGCCATTGTCGGGACAAACCGGAATCTGCACATCCATCAGCGCATCGCCGAGCCAGCTGCCATCGGGCAGGGTGATCAGCGGAAAGGCCGAATAACCGACCTCCTGCGTGAACGTCTTGCCGCCGAGCGGGCAGGTGAAGCTGCGCTTGTCGAGGTTCTCGTCGCCCTGTGCTGCAGCGACGGGAGCGAGCGTCGCCGACAATAGAAAGAGAAGGATGAGGCGAAGGACGTTCGTCATGCGCCTGTCAAACGCCGCGCTTGATCCGCCCGCGTGCGCCAAGGATCGCGAGCGCGGCGATGACGAGTGCGGGCTGGCCGATCACGGCCGGGGCGTCGGCCCAGAAGGTCGCGGGGCCGCAGATGCCGGTGGCGACCTCATAGATGTGGAGCGCGCCGTGGAGCGCGAGCCACAGCCCGCCGACGATCGCGGCGCGCCAGCGGCGGATCGGGCTGGCGGTCGCGTAGAGCAGGATCAGGCCCGAGCCGATATAGGCCAGGCCGATGTCGCGGATGAAATGCTGGTTCGGCGGGCCGGTGGTGACGACGGTGGGCACGAACACATACCAGTCGAGCGGCCTCGCCAGCATGAAGAGGCCGTTGGCGAGGGTGGTGAGCGCCGCGACCAGCAGGAGCAGCTGGACAAGCCGGTCTAGCGCGTCGAGCTTTGCATTTGTCATGAGGCATTCCCCCGGTGAAACCGATCATAGGCGACGAACAGCGCCGCGCCGATCGACGACGCCATCAGCCCGACGACGAGCGAGTCGACGATCATCAGCGCCCAGACCATGGCATCGGGCGCGCCGAGCGCCCATCGATGGTTCATTCCATGCAGCCACGATAGCGGCGCGAAGACGAGCGGCAGGAGCAAGGCGAGCAACAGGAGCCACGGCCAGCTTTTGGCGATCAGCGCCTTCATCGGGGTGATACGGTCGCCGAACAGCCCCGCGAGCATCACGAACAGGAAGGGCAGCGAAAGCAGGCTGAAGACGATCGAGACCGCGACCGGCGCTTTCCGGTCGGCGATCAGCGCAAAAAGCTCGCCGATCGATCCGATCGCCATGAACAGCACAAAACCGATCACCAACCGCACCCATGCGAGCCGGCGAATATCGTACCAGCGCCCGCCGTGCGCGCGGCACCACCAGAAGCGCGCCGAGGCGATGAAGGTCAGGACGAGTCCGGCGATCTTCGCATAGCCGAAGGCCCAGCGCAGCGGATCGTTGCCGGCGAGCTTCGCGGCGGCGACGCTGTCGAACATGCCGAGGTGGATTTCGGCGACATGCTGCGCGAATTCGGGAACGACGACGAGTGCGACAACGATCGGGCCGACCCAGAATAGGCTGACGCTGAGCGTGAGATATTGGGCGACGGCCGAGAGGATCGTGCGAAGGATCGTCATGGCCTTGGATGCGGTGGTCATTCGGGCTGTTCCCCCTTCAGCAATTCGCCGACCGTGACGATGCGATAGCCTTTGGCGGCGAGTCCGTCGAGGACCAGCGGCACCGCCGCACGCTCGACCCTGTTGCCGCGGTACATCGGATGGATCAGGATGATCGACCCCGGCCGTGCGCGCGACACGATGTCGCGGGCATAGGTTTCGGGCGTGATGTTGTGCACCGCGTCGTCGGCGACGTCCCAGGTGATGCTGCGATATCCTTCCTGCTCGACCGCGAGCGGCAGGCCGGCGAGGCGGCGGCCGAAGGGCGGGCGGAACAGCGTCGGATGCGCCACTCCGGCGGCGCGCAGCAGCGCATCGGTGCGCGCGATCTCTTCGCGGTAAAACGCCTGCGACCGCCCGATCATGCGCTTGTGCGACCAGCTGTGGTTGCCGAGTTCGTGCCCTGCGGCGAGCAGGCGCTTCGCCTGTTCGGGATAGCGCGCCATCTTGCTGCCGATGAGGAAGAAGGTCGCATGGACGCGGCGCTTCGCCAGTTCATCGATGACCGCATCGACTCCCTCGGGCGTCGGGCCGTCGTCGAAGGACAGGGCGACGATCTTTTCGCCGGTCTCGACGCGGCAGGTGACGTCGCCGACCATCTGCCAGCAGGGCAGCTTGGTGATGCGCCAAAGGACGGTGACGAGGATGAGGAGGACGGCGAGGAGAGCGATCCGGAGCGGTCGCCGCACGCTGCCCGCTCTTCTCATTCGCGCCCTGGCCGCCCCACATCGTCGCCGAGCCGGACGATCTTGCCGACCTCCAGCTCGTCGATGTGCAGTTTGCGGATGCGCGCCTTGCCGATGCGGAGGTGGCCGATGGCGAGCGCGCCTACCGCGAAGGCGCCGAGCGCGAAGGCACCGATCGCGAGCGCGGCGATATGGCCTGCGCCGAGCGCCGCGGCGCCGGTCGCGGCCGCTTTCCGCGCAACCGGAGGTTCGATGACGATGTCGGTCTTCGCCTTCACGCGGCCTTGCCGTGGAGGGTGTCCATGCTCACCGCGCTGCCCGCGTCGATCTCGGCGGCCTTGGCCTCGACGAGCTTCACGACATGCGCGATCATGTCGGCGTCCTGGACATGATGGTCGGTGACGCCCGAGAGATAGACCATATGCTTGCCGTTGCCGCCGCCGGTGATGCCGATATCGGTCTCGCGCGCCTCGCCGGGGCCGTTGACGACGCAGCCGAGGACCGAGAGTGACATCGGGGTCTTGATGTGGCCGAGCGCCTCTTCGAGCGCCTGGACGGTGCGGATGACGTCGAAGCCCTGGCGCGCGCAGCTGGGGCACGACACCACGCGGACACCGCGGGTGCGCAGGCCCAGCGATTTCAGAATCTCGTATCCGACGCGCACTTCCTCCTCGGGTTCGGCCGAGAGGCTGACGCGGATCGTGTCGCCGATGCCGGCCCAGAGCAGATTGCCGATGCCGAGCGCCGACTTGACGGTGCCGCCGATGAGGCCGCCCGCCTCGGTGATGCCGAGGTGCAGCGGGCAGTCGACCGCATCGGCGAGCTGCGTGTAGGCGGCGACGGCGAGGAAGACGTCGCTCGCCTTCACCGCGACCTTGTATTCGTGAAAATCATGGTCCTGGAGCAGCTTGATATGGTCGAGCGCGCTTTCGGTCAGCGCCTCGGGGCAGGGCTCGCCATATTTTTCGAGCAGATCCTTTTCGAGGCTGCCCGCGTTGACCCCGATGCGGATCGCGCAGCCATTGGCCTTGGCGGCGCGGACGACCTCGCCGACGCGTTCACTGCTGCCGATGTTGCCGGGGTTGATGCGCAGGCACGCGGCGCCGGCGTCGGCGGCTTCCAAGGCGCGCTTATAGTGGAAATGAATGTCGGCGATGATCGGCACGCGCGCGGCGCGGACGATCTTGCCGAGCGCGGCGGTCGAATCGGTGTCGGGGCAGGAGACGCGGATCAGGTCGGCGCCCGCCTCTTCGCAGCGGCGGATCTGGTCGATCGTCGCGACCGCATCGCTGGTCAGCGTGTTGGTCATCGTCTGCACCGTGATCGGCGCGCCGCCGCCGACGGGGACGGTGCCGACCATGATCTGGCGGCTGGTGCGCCGCGCGATGTCGCGCCAGGGGCGCAGGCCGGGGTTGTGATCGCTCATTCTTCGGTCCTCGGGAGGGGGTGGGAGGTCTTTAGAGCAGGATTGTGGCGGGATGAAGCTTTCTATTCATCGTTGCCCCCGCGCAGGCGGGGCCGCAATCGGCCTTGCGCTACTTCTCCAGCGGCCCCCGCCTGCGCGGGGGCGACGGATTAGGTTGCGTCGGCCATCGCACGCCGCCAAGGTCGCGCTCCCCCCAAACACCCCAAGGATTTTCCATGCTTCGCCTGCTTGCCGTCCCGGCGCTCCTGTTCGCCGTTCCCGCCACCGCGCAGGAGATCACCGACCCGCCGTCGAGCGCGCTGTCGGTGTCGGGCGGGGTCGATCTGGTGTCGGACTATCGCTTCCGCGGCCTCTCGCTGTCGGACAAGGACGTCGCGGTGCAGCCGACGATCACGGTCACCCACGACAGCGGCTTCTACCTCGGTGCCTGGGGATCGAATATCGACGCCGGGCCGGCGCGGGGCGACGTCGAGGCGCAGCTTTATGGCGGCTATGAGACCCAGATCGCGTCGGGCACGCGGCTCGACCTGGGGGCCACCTATTATTGGTATCCCGACGGCGACAAGGCTTTTGGACCGAGCGATTTCGGCGAAGCGAGTGCGCGCCTGTCCTATATGCTGGGGCCGGTCGAGGCGACGGGAACGGTGGCTTATGCCTGGGACCAGGCGGCGCTCGGCGATGCGGACAATCTCTATCTGAGGCTCGGCCTGTCGTCGGGCATTCCGAACACGCCGGTGACGTTGAAGGCCAGCGTCGGTCATAGCGACGGTGCGCTGGCGCCCGGGGGCGATTATCGCGACTGGTCGCTCGGCGCGAGCGCGACCTTCGACCGCTTCACCCTCGGGCTGAAATATGTCGACACCGATGTGCGCAAGACCGGGGTGAAGGCGATCGACCGGCGCTATGACGCGACGGTCGTCGCCTCGCTCGGTTTCTCCTTCTAGCTCATTCTGGCCGACGTAATATTGTTTCGGGTGAAACCGGTCCGACGCAAGGTAATTGTTGCATAATTGTCACATCGACCCTTTTTAAGACAGGAGCGGTAACTTTTTCGATTGTGCGGCGCAGCAACTTGCCCAAAAGAGACGCACGCATGACCGGACCGGCCCGATACAGAGGCTGGCTGTCACGCAGCAGGCAGGGACGATCCGTTTTTCCATTTGGGGATCTGTCCATGAAGAAACTCTCCCGCGCATGCCTCGGCATGCTTCTCGCCGCCGTTGCCGTTCCGCAGGCCGCCTACGCCCAGGACGCAGAAGAAGACACCGACGGCATCACCATCACCGGTGGTGCAACGGTGGTCAGCGACTATCGTTTCCGCGGTTTCAGCCAGTCGAACGAAGAAGCGGCGATCCAGGGCACTTTCACGATCACGCATGAAAGCGGCCTCTATGTCGGCACCTGGGGTTCGAGCATCGGCTTTAACAACGGCACCGAAATCGACGTCTATGGCGGCTATTCGACCGAACTGACCTCGGGCCTCGTCGGCGACATCGGCGCGACGCTCTATCTCTATCCCGGCGTCGGCAACACCACCGTGATCGAACCCTATGCGTCGCTGACCGGCACCGTCGGCCCGGCGTCGATCAAGGGCGGCGTCGCCTGGGCGCCCGGCGGCCAGGATTCGCTCGGCGACGCCAGCGGCATCTATCTGTACAGCGATGTCGGCGTCGCGATCCCCGATACCCCGATCAAGCTGAAGGGCCATCTCGGCTATGCCAAGAGCGACAGCTTCCTCGGCGGGCTCGACGGCGAAGTGTTCGACTATTCGGTCGGGGTCGACTTCACCTGGAAGATGCTGACGCTCGGCATTTCCTACGTTAACACCGATGCTCCCAAGACCCTTGGCTACAAGGAAGCCGTGGGTGCCGACGGTGCGGTCCTCTTCTCGCTCGGCGCCTCTTTCTGACGCCGGGCCCGGAGGCGGCCTCTGGGGGGAGGCCGCCTCCCTTTTCTCTCTCGACGGAAAGGGCCGGCGTTCGCCGGCCTTTTTCTGTCTAGGAGTGACAATGGGCGGAAATGGGCAAGCCGCCATATAAACTTCGCTCGACACGAACGGAAGAGGGGGCGGTCTGGGGAAGCCACCCCGGACCGGTCGGTGGGTCCAGGCTAAGGCTTTTTCGCCGCCAGCGCGTCGCGCGCGCCGCGGAGGCCGAGGAATTGTTCGGCGAGCATCCAGTCCTGGCGTGCGAGCTTGGGGTCGGAGAGGCTGACCGCCTTCGCCTGATCGAGCAGGCCGGCCGCCCTGGTCGCGGCCTCGCCGCTCAACAGCGGATAGCTTTTCCCCAGCGCATAGACCTCCCAGCCGAAGGGGACGTGGCGATAGGTGTCGACATAGGTGTCGCCGCCGGCGCGGATGACGTTGACATCATTCGAGATATTCTGGTCGACCGGCGACAGCTTGTCGATCCCCGCGACATAGGTTTCCGCGATCTCCCTCGCCTCGCCCGCGCCGACCTCGGGCAGCAGCGCGAGCGTCGCCATCGCCGACACCGACGGCGCCTCGGTGCGCAGGCTGTTGTCGGGATAGTCGGACCAGTTGACCCCGGCGCGCGGACGGCGCTTCTTGAGCCATTCGACCGCGCGGGCGCGCGCCGCCCTGGCCTTCGCCTGCAACGCCGGATCGGCCTTGAGAACCGGGTCGATGTCGCGCAGCGCGATGACCGACAGCGCGGTGATATAAGTGGCGGCATTGTCGGGGCGGTCGGCGGCGTCCATCGTGCTCGACCACCAGCCTTCGCGATTTTGCGCGGCGAGCAGCGCGTCGACCACGGGCGCCGGGGGCGCCCGGTCCATCACGCCATAAGCGGTCAGCGTCCAGGTCGAGACGATGGTGAAGGGCGCGCCCTCGACCATCACGCAATGGCAGGGGCCGCCGAGGAATTTGGTCACCGCCGCCTCGAAGCGCGCAAGTTCCGCGGCGCTCGGCGATTTTTCGACCGCGATGAGCTGGGCGAGCGCCCAGAACACCTTGCCGTTGTTGGTGGTCTCGACGTCGTTCAGCGCGCTGACCAGCGCGTTCGCCATCACGGGCTCGGTGGTCTTGACCGTCTTGTCGAAGCTCGCGGCGGTGGCGGCCTGATCGAAGGAGGTTCCGCTCCCGGCAAAATACCAGCCGCCGCCACCGACCGTGGCGATCGCGAGCGCGGCCGCGCCGCCGAGTGCGAGCGGCGAGAAGCGGCGCTTCTGCGGGCCGGCGGGACGGATGTCGTCGGTTGGCGGCGCGGCGCCGGTCTTCTTCAGCCGCCGGTCGATCGCGGTCAGCACGCGCTGCCACGCCGGATGCGCCTCGCTGCCGTCGAAGCCCGACATGTCGAGGACGTTGACGTTATAGAATTCGGCGGGCAGCGCCTCGGGATCGATCTTGTCGAGCGCGATCGCGACGAGCGAACCACGGTCGAGCCCGATGCGGCTTTCGATGCGCACCCAGCGGCGCTGGATCGCGGCGGGGGTCCAGCAGCCGAGCACGACCCCGGCGCCCTTGACCGCGCGGTCGATGACGTCGGGAAATTCGGCGCCGGCGTCGATCCCCTCGGCGTCGAAAAACACATGATGGCCGCGCGCGAGCAGCAGGTCGCGCAGTTGCATCGCCTTGTCCGCATCGGCGCGGCTGTAGCTGACGAAGATGTCGTAGGGGCGCTCGTTCGACGCGTCCCCCTCTTGCGCAGTCATGGTCGTCGCAACCTTCTGTCCCCCGTGCGTCGCGATACCCCGATGCAGCGATAGCATTCCCGCGACACATCGCAAGTCGCTTGACGCTGTCGATGAACCGTTTATTTCCAGCGACGAGTTGAGCGAGAGGAGTCCCCCATGCCCCAAGCCGCGTCCGTTCCGCCCGTCCCGTCATCCCCCAATCCGCCCCGCGAAAAGGGCGAACGCTCGCCGGGCGTGAAGCTGGTGATCGCGGTGCTCATCGCGGTTGCGCTGATGGTGCCGCTGCTGATGGTCTATGGGCTGCTGTGGGACCGGCAGGAACAGGCGCAGACCGCGCAGGCGTCGATCGGGCAGGGCTGGGGCGGGCAACAGACGATCGCCGGGCCGGTGATCGTCATCCCCTATCGGGCGACCGAGACACAGACGGTGACCGAAAATGGCCGCGATGTGACGCGGTCGGTGACCGTTCTTCGAAACCTCTATCTCTCGCCGCAGGCGAACAAGGCCGACGTCGTCATCAAGCCCGAGAAGCGCAAGAAGGCGATTTACGAGACCGTCGTCTATGAAAGCCAGATTTCGGGGAGCGCCGATTTCGTGCTGCCCGCCGACATCGCGCGCTATGGCGTCGCGCGCGAGGCGCTGTTGCTCGACCGCGCCGAACTGCGGCTCGGCGTCAGCGACGCGCGCGGCCTCGTCGACGGCAACAGCCTGGCGGTGAACGGCACCGCGGTGCCGCTGCAGCCCGGCAAGGGGCTGCTCTCGACCGGCAATTCGGGAACCTTCGCCTTCGTCGACTGGACCGGCGGCGCGCCGATGAAGGTCGATTACAAGATCGGGGTGCGCGGCCTCGGCGATTTCCGGCTGGTCCCGCGCGGAGTTGATACGCGCTGGACGGTCAAGTCGAGCTGGCCGAACCCCAGCTTCGGCGGCGATTTCCTGCCGACGACGCGCAGCGTGACCGGCAGCGGCTTCACCGCGACCTACGCGATCCCGAACCTCGCGCTCGGACAGGCGCAGGTGCTGACCGGCGACCTGTCGGCGCCGCAGGTGAGTTATGGCGGCGGGCGCGACCAATATGTCGAAACCGCCGCGGTCGAAGCCGTTGCGGCGGCGGCCGACGGCGCGAGCGAGGCGTCGGGCGGCACCGCCAAGGCGATCGCGATCAGCCTGATCGAACCCGTCGACCTCTACAGCCAGGTCGATCGCAGCATCAAATATGGTTTCCTGTTCATCGGCTTCACCTTCGTCGCCTTCCTGATGTTCGATGTCATCGCCGGTGCGCGCGTCGCGGCGGCCGAATATCTGCTGACCGGTGTGGCGCTCGTGTTGTTCTTCGTGCTGCTGCTGGCCTTCGCCGAGGTGATCGGTTTCCTGTTCGCCTATCTGCTGGCGGCGTATAGCGCGGCGGTGCTCAAGAGCTGGAAACGCGCGCGGTTCCTCGCGGCGATGCTGCTCGGGCTTTATGCGCTGCTCTATGTGCTGCTCAACCTCGAGGCCTATTCGCTGCTGATCGGGTCGGTGCTGATGTTCTTCGCGCTCGCGGGCGTGATGTACATGACGCGGAATATCGACTGGGGCGGGGTCGGGAAGAAGACGGAAGAGGTGGCGGCCTAAACCTCGTCATTGCGAGCGAAGCGAAGCAATCCAGGGCGGTTTATGCCTGCTCTGGATTGCCGCGTCGCTTCGCTCCTCGCAATGACGAGCCGGGTTACCGCCAGCGCAGGTTGTCGCGTGACAGGTCGGCGAGGCTTTTCGCCCCCATCAGCTTCATCCCGCGTTCCATCTCGGCGCGAAGCAGGGCGATCGCGCGGCTCACCCCGTCCTCACCCGCCGCCGCCAGCGCGTAGAGATAAAGCCGCCCGCCCGAGCAGGCCTTCGCGCCGACCGACAGCGCCTTCAGCACATGCGTCCCGCGCGTGATGCCGCCGTCGCAGATCACCTCGATCCTGTCGCCGACCGCGTCGACGATCTCGGCGAGCGCGTCGAAGGGTGCGCGGCTGCCGTCGAGCTGGCGCCCGCCATGGTTCGACACCATGATCGCACTCGCGCCGATGTCGACCGCGCGGCGCGCATCCTCGACCGCGACGATGCCCTTCAAACAGAAGGGACCGTCCCATTGTTTGCGGATCGCCTCGGCGCGCTTCCAGTCGAGACTCTGGTCGAGCATCGAGGTGAAATATTCGGCGACCGATTTGGGCACGCTCGACCCTTCGGAGACATGCGTCGCGAGGTTGGGCAGGCTGAATTTCTCGCGCAGCACATAGTTGAGGCCCCAGCCGGGCTTGATCGCATAGCTGAGCATGTTGCCCGGCGTGAAGCGTGGCGGCGAGGTGAAGCCCGAGCGCAGGCACCGTTCGCGATTGCCGCCGACGATCGTGTCGACGGTGAGCGCGACCGCGTCGAACTTTGCGGCGCGCGCCGCGTCGAGCATCGCGGTGTTGAGGCCTTCGTCGTGGTGGACATAAAGCTGGAAGAGCTTCGGGCCGTCGGTGAGCGCGCCGGCCTCTGCGAGGCCGATCGTCGCGAGGCTGCTGATCCCCGCGACGGTGCCGGCGTTCGCCGCGGCGCGCAGCACCGCGCGCTCGCCCTGCCAGTGGAAAAGGCGCTGGAGCGCGGTCGGCGAGAGAAAGAGCGGCATCGCCATCTCGCGTCCGAACAGGGTGGTGCGCATGTCGATGCTCTCCACCCCTGCGAGCACGCGGGGGATGAGGTCGCAATCGTCGAAGGCGGCGCGATTGCGGCGGCGGGTGACCTCGTCGTCGGCGGCGCCGTCGATATAGTCGAACACCGGCCAGGGCAGGCGCCGCTTCGCGAGGGCGCGGAAATCGTCGATATTGTGGCAGTCGGTGAGTTTCATTTCGGCCCCGCTCTTACCCCGTCATTGCGAGCATAGCGAAGCAATCCAGGGCGGTTTTACGCAGGCTCTGGATTGCCGCGTCGCTGCGCTCCTCGCAATGACGAAGTTTAGAAAACCGTCCGCGCCGCGACGGTGCCCTTGGTCGCGAAGCTGAAGCGCGGTTCGATGGGCAGGTTTTCGTCGAGGATATGCGCGGCGACGCGCTTGCCCACCGCGGGGCCGTTCTTGAAGCCGTGACCCGAGCCGCCGCCGACAAGCCAGACATGCGGCTGGCCGGGGAAGCGGTCGATCAGATAGTCGCCGTTCGAACTGTTCTCATATTGGCAGACGCGCCCGCCGATCAGCGGCGCGGTCGCGAGACCGGGGAAGCGGCGCGCGACATAGGCGCGCGCCTCGGCGATGCCCGCGGGGGTGAGGGCGCGCTCCTGCGTGTCGGGGTCGACCACCGGACCATGCACGTCGATCGCGATCTTGAACCCCGCGCCTTCGAGGTCGGGGATGCCATAGACGATACGGCCGTTGTTGAAATCGGCCCACACCGGCAGGTTCGGCGGGGCGAAGCGGGTGTCGCCCTGCGGCGCGCCGAAATGATAGACTTCCTGCCGCGTTGCGACGATCTTGCCCATCAGATGCTGCGGGAAGATTTCGGCGAGCCAGGGTCCGCAGGCATAGACGAGATGGTCGGCGGTGCCGCCGTCGGGCAGCGTGTGGCGCTGGATCTTCTTCGACAAGAGCGGCGCGGGCATGACGACGGGTTCGACCGTAATCTGTGCGTCGGCGATCACTTCCTGCACGCCGCGTGCGGCGATCAGCGCGCCGGTTTCGGTTTCGAGGATGCCGGTTTCGCCCTGGTAGAACTGGATCTGGCGATATTTATTTTGGAGCCAGCTCACGTCGCCCTGTTCGTGGCCGATGCGGTTCGCCTGGAGCCAGGCGAGCGACTGCGCGGTATAGGCGTCGCCCTGCGGCGCGAACCAGAGCACGCCGGTGTTGTGGAAGATCGGCGCGCTCGCGCTGTCGGACAGCTCTTTCCAATAGGGCAGGGATTCGCGCGCCATCTCGGAATAGATGGTGTCGGCGCCATAGCCCATGCGGATGACGCGGCTTTCGCCAGCCGACGAGGCGCGCGCATTGGCGGCGCCATAGGCGTCGAACAGACGCACCGATTTGCCCGCGCGCAGCAGGTGCCAGGCGGTCCAGGCGCCGAACACCCCGGCACCGATCACCGCGACATCGACATGCTGGACGGTCGGTTTGGCGTCCTTTCGCTTTTTCGAACGGCGCTCCTTGCGCTCGGCCGCCGCGACGGCGGTCGCCACGGGGAGCGCGGCGAGACCGGTGAGGAGGGCGCGGCGCGTCGTCATCGCGTCGCCCAGGCGATCAGCGCGCGGCCGGCGCCGCCGAGTGTCGCCAGATCGGCGATGTCGTCGAGCAACCAGCATTCGCCGGGCTGCCATCGACCGGCACCCACCGTGCCGCCGCCGTCGATCGGGATGAACCAGATAGGGCCATGGGCGCTGAGTTGGGGCAGCGCGCCGAAATCCTCGCTATGCGCATCGATCAGCACGAACTTCGGGCCGTCGACGAGGCGGTCGATGCCGACCGCGATTGGCGTGCGCAGGTTCGCGGTGAGATAGGGACCGGCTTCGGCACAGGCCATCGCTTCGTCGAGATGCAGGTCGCGCGGGCGGCCATAGTCGTAGAGGCGGTAGGTAATGTCGGCATATTGCTGCACCTCGATCAGCGTCAGCCCGCCGCCGATCGCGTGGATCGTGCCGGGGGTGACGTGGAAATGATCGCCCGGCGCGATGGGTTTCCAGTCGATGAGGTCTTCGATGCTGCCGTCGAGCGCGGCAGCGCGGAGCCGATCGGGTGACACACGCTGTTCGAGGCCGAGCCCGATCACCGCGTCATCCTCGGCGTCGAGGATCACCCACGCCTCCTCCTTGCCCTGCCGCGCGCCGGCGGCGCGTGCTTGCGCGTCGTCGGGGTGGACCTGCACCGACAGCGCTTCGGAGGTGAAGAGATATTTGACCAGCAGCGCGGGCTCGGGCGAGCCCGCGGGCAGTTCGAACCAGATTTCGCCGATCCGCTCGCCGCCTGCATCGAAAAGCGGGCCGATGTCGTCGTGGCCCCATGGCTTGGCGACGCGGCGCGGGATCAGACGGGTCGCTGGCACGCCGTCAGTTGCCCTTCTTGTAATAACGATAGCCGCCGATCCAGGTTTCGAGCGGCGTCATGCGGCGGATCTCGTCGGGGCTGGCGAGCATCGGGTCGCTGTCGACGATCAGGAAGTCGGCGCGCATGCCGGGCATCAGCGTGCCGATGCGGTCCTCGGCGAACCCCGCATAAGCGGCGGTGCGGGTGAAGCCGTCGAGCGCGGTTTCGCGGTTGACCGCCTCCTCTGGGCGCCAGCCGCCGAACGGCTGGCCGCTCGCGTCGGTGCGCGAGATCGCGGCGGCGATGCCGGGGAAGGGGTTGGCGCTTTCGACAGGGACGTCCGACCCGAAAGCGAGGCGGGCGCCGGCGGTCTGCAGGCTGCGCCAGGCATAGGCGCCCTTCAGCCGGTCGGGACCGAGCCGCGCTTCGGCCATCAGCCGGTCGCTGGTCTGGTGGACCGGCTGCATCGAGGCGATGACCCTCAATTGCGCGAAGCGCGGAATGTCGACCGGGTCGATGATCTGCGCATGTTCGATGCGCCAGCGCCGCTCGCCGGGCAGATCGGCGTTGAGGTCGGCGATCGCGTCGAGCGCTTCGGCATTGGCGGCATCGCCGATCGCGTGGATCGCGACCTGGAACTTGTCCATCGAGGCACGCACCATCTTGTTGCGCAGTTGCGCCGGGGTGAGCAGGGGCAGGCCCTTCTGCCCCGGGGCGTCGCTATAGGGCGCCTTGAGCCAGGCACCGCGCGAGCCGAGCGCACCGTCGAGATAGAGCTTCACTCCGACCATGCGCAGCCGGTCGTCATAGAGCCAGGGCGTCGGTTCGCCGCCCGCGATCAGCGTCATATTGTCGATGTCGCCGCCATAGCTCATGATCCGCACCGCGAGCTGCTTCTTGTCGCCGGCACGGCGATAGGCCTGCCATTCCTCGATCGTCGTGCCCATGTCGGCGATCGCGGTGATCCCCTGTTCGAGCAGTTTCTGCTGCGCGAGATAGAGTGCGCGGTCGACGTCGCGGGCCAGCGGTTTCGGCTTGGCATTGTCGACCAGCGCCATCGCGGCATCGACGAAGACTCCGCTGGGCTTGCCGCCCTCCATCTCGATCCGGCCGCCCGCGGGCGATTTGCTGGTCGCGGTGATCTTCGCCGCATTCATCGCGGCGGTGTTGGCCCAGCCGGCATGGCCGTCGACACGCGAAAGCCAGACCGCGCGGTCGGGCACCGCGGCGTCGAGGTCGGCGGCGGTCGGGAAGCGGCCGAGGCCCCATTTCTCCTGATTCCACCCCGATCCGATGATCCAGGGCATTTCGGGATTGTCGGCGGCATATTTGCGGATCGCCGCTTGCGCCTCGGCGAGCGATTTCGTCTCGCTGAGGTCGAGCAGCATCAGCTGGAACCCCATGCCGATGACATGGCCGTGCGCGTCGATCAGCCCGGGGATGAGCGTTTTGCCCTTGCCGTCTTCCTTGAAATCGGGGCGTTCGGGGCGCTTGTCCTTGCGGTCGAGCAGCTGCTTGACCTTGCCTTGGCTGTCGATGACGAGCCCGGTGAACCGGACGAGCTTGCCGTCCTTGTCGAGCGTGATGCCGTTGACATTGTCGACCAGCGTGTCGGCGTGCGCCGGGCCGGCGAGGAGGAGGGCGAGCGATGCGAGGAGGAGGCGCTTCATTTCGGCAACCTCGTCACGAGCGAACTGGTATCGCGGCGGCCATTGCCCGCCTTTTGGACATCGGCGTAAAATTGGTCGACGATCGCTGCGACCGGGATCGTCGCGCCGTTCGAGCGTGCTTCCTCGAGCGCCAGCCCCAGATCCTTGCGCATCCAGTCGACCGCGAAGCCGAAGTCGAATTCGTCCTTCGCCATCGTGCCCCAGCGGTTGAGCATCTGCCAGCTTGCCGCGGCGCCGCCCGACACCGCCTCGAACACCTTGTCGGTGTCGAGCTTCGAGGCTTGCGCGAAACGCAAGGCTTCGGACACGCCCTGCAGCGCGCCGGCGATCGCGATCTGGTTGACCATCTTGGTCGTCTGCCCCGCGCCGGGGCCGCCGATATGGACCATGCGCGCGGCATAGGCCTGCATGATCGGCGCCGCAGCCTCGAAGGCGGCCTTCCTGCCGCCGCACATGATCGACAGCGTGCCGTTTTGCGCGCCGGCTTCACCGCCCGACACGGGGGCGTCGACGACGAGCAGGCCCGGCGCCTCGGCCTCGACCGACAGCTGGCGGGCGATGCGGGCGGAGACGGTGGTGTGGTCGATGAACAGCGCCCCGCGCCGCATCGCGCGGAAGGCGCCGTCGCGGCCGAGCGTCACCTGCGCCAGATCGTCGTCGTTGCCGACACAGGTCAGCACGACGTCGGCGCCTTCGGCGGCTTCGGCGGGGGTCGCCGCCGCCGCTCCGCCATATAGCGCGACCCAGGCGTCGGCCTTGGCGCGGGTGCGGTTGTAGACGGTGAGGGCGTGGCCGGCTTTCGCCAGATGGCCCGCCATCGGTCCGCCCATGACGCCGGTCCCGATGAAGCTGATGCGCAATGTTTCTTCGCTCATGGCGAGGGGTCATAACGGCGGTTTGCGCGGCGCGCCAGATAGGCTAGGGCCAGCCGCGTTATGACAGAGCAACTCACCCTGACCTCCGCCGCCGATTATCCGGCGATCACATTGGACGATGTGCGCGCGGCGGCGGAGCGAATTAACGGCGCGGTCGTGCGCACGCCGACGCTTCATTCGCAGACGCTGTCCGAAATGGTCGGCGCCGAGGTGTGGCTGAAGTTCGAAAATCTGCAGTTCACCGCGGCGTATAAAGAGCGCGGGGCGCTCAACGCGCTGCTGCTGCTCGACGACGAGGCGCGCGCGCGCGGCGTGATCGCGGCGTCGGCGGGCAATCATGCGCAGGGTCTGGCCTATCATGGCAAGCGCCTCGGTGTGCCGGTGACGATCGTGATGCCGAGCACGACGCCGCAGGTGAAGGTGTCGCAGACCGCGAGCCATGGCGCGACGATCGTCCTCCATGGCGAGAAATTCGACGATGCCTATGCCCATGCGCGCGTGCTCGAAAAGGAACGCGGGCTGACCTTCGTCCACCCCTTCGACCATCCGCATGTCGCGGCGGGGCAGGGCACGGTGGCGCTCGAAATGCTCGAGGATGTGCCCGAGCTCGACACGCTGATCGTGCCGATCGGCGGCGGCGGGCTGCTCGCGGGCATGGGCACCGCGGCGCGCGGGATCAAGAACGACATGCGCCTGGTGGGCGTGCAGGCCGAGCTTTATCCGTCGATGTACGCCGAGCTGAACGGCGTCGACATGGCGTGCGAGGGCGACACGCTGGCCGAGGGTATCGCGGTGAAGGAGCCGGGGTCGTACACGCGCAAGCTCGTCGCCGAACTCAACGACGATATCGTGCTGGTGGCGGAACGCCATCTGGAGCGCGCGGTGAGCTTGCTGCTGCAGATCGAAAAGACCGTGGTCGAGGGCGCTGGCGCTGCGGGGCTCGCGGCGATGCTCGCGCATCCCGAGGAGTTCAAGGGCCGCAAGGTTGGCCTCGTGCTGACCGGCGGCAATATCGACACGCGGCTGCTCGCCAATGTGCTGCTGCGCGATCTCGCGCGCTCGGGACGGATCGCGCGGCTGCGCATTCGCTTGCAGGACCGTCCGGGCGCGCTGTTCAAGGTGATGAAGCTGTTCGACGAGAAGCAGGTCAACATCATCGAAATCTATCACCAGCGCATCTTTACCACCTTGCCGGCGAAGGGCCTGATCACCGACATCGAATGCGAAGCACGCGACCGCGAGCATCTCGACAGCCTGGTGACCGCGCTCCGCGATGCGGGTTATATGGTGACGACGGTCGAGCTGGCTTAACCTCCAGTCCCATCGTCATTGCGACCCCGGCGAAAGCCGGGGGAAGCAATCCAGAGCGGGTTTACGCAGGCTCTGGATTGCCGCGTCGCTTCGCTCCTCGCAATGACGAGGCTTTTTGTCGCCAGGCGCCGAGGCTAAGCACGTCCAATGAAATCCTTCACCCTCTCCCTCACCGCCACCCCCGACAGCATCGACGAGCTCGGCCATGTCAACAATGCCGTCTGGGTCCAGTGGATCCAGCAGGTCGCGACCGGCCATTGGGACGCCGCAGCGCCGCCATCGCACAAGGACGCCTATATCTGGGTCGTGGTGCGCCACGAGATCGATTACCTCCGCGCGCTCGGCCCCGGCGAGACGGTGACCGCGCGGACGTGGGTCGCCGACAAGCCGCAGGGCGCGAAGTTCGACCGCTATATGGAGTTCACCGGCGCCGACGGCAAAGTGCATGTCCGCGCGCGCACCGTGTGGGCGCTGCTCGACAAGGCGAGCGGCCGGCCGTTGCGGGTGACGGCGGAGGTGGTGGCGCCGTTCCTCGGTCCGGAAGCGTGACGCTTTCGATCCGCCCCGCCACGTCCGACGATGCCGCGGCGATCTGGGCGATTATCGAACCGGTGATCCGCGCGGGCGAGACCTATACGCTCGACCGCGACATGCCTGAGGCCGAAGCGCTCGCTTATTGGTTCGCGGCGGACAAGGCGGTGTTCGTCGCCGAGGCGGATGGCGTCATCCTCGGTACCTATTATCTCCGCGCCAACCAGGACGGCGGCGGGGCGCATGTCTGCAATTGCGGCTATATGACCGCCGCGGCCGCGACCGGGCGCGGGGTGGCGCGGGCTATGGCGCTGCACAGCTTCGACGCGGCGAAGGTGCGCGGCTTTCGCGCGATGCAGTTCAACTTCGTTGTCGCGAGCAACGCCCGCGCGGTCGGGCTGTGGCAATCTTTGGGGTTCGACATCGTCGGGCGGTTGCCGGGGGCGTTCGACCATCCGGCGCTGGGCTTTGTCGATGCGCTGGTGATGTTTCGGGCGCTGTGATTATTCCTTGGCGCGTTCGCTGAGCGGCCTTGCCTCGAGCGCGTTCAGCGCTCTCAATATCGCGCCATGAACATCGCCAACCTCTTCGAAGAGCGTGCGATACACGTCGCTGATCCGCTCGCTATAGGCGTCGATGCGCGCAAGCTGGTCGCGGCCCGCGTCGGTGAGCCGAAACATCTTGCGCCGCGCGTCGCCGGGGTCGGGGTGCTGGGTGATCAGCCCGAGGCGTAGCAGCGCCGGGCATTTCTGCATCACCAGCTGGTGCGACTGCCCAAGCGTGCGTGCGAGTTCAGCTGCAGACGCCTCGCCCGCCTCGCCGAGCGCGGTGAGCAGCGAGCAGGAGCGCACCGGGACGGTGATGCCGGCGGCGTCGAACAGCGGACGCGTCTGTTCCTCGATTCGCGTGCTCAGCGCTTCGCTGAGGCGGCCGAGGAACGAGATGTCGTCGAGATCGGACGCGGTATCAGGGGAGGCGGGCATAGTCGGTCGTCGTTCCGTCGCGGTCGATGCGGGTGAGCGCGACGATCTTGCCGCCTTTGCGCGCGATGCGAAAGCGGAAGTCGCGCACCCCCTCGATCGCCAGCAGGTCGCCGCCCAGCGGTTCGAGCGTGAGGCGGAGCCGTTCGCGCCAAGTATAGAGCAATTTGCCATCGACCAGGTCGATGCGCCGGCCTTCGTAACGGCCGGCGATCGCTTTCAGCGCTGCGGCGGTCGGCGCGGGGCGCGGGGCGAGCATCGGCGCGAGCCAGTCGGCGTCGGCCTGTTTCGCGGGATCGGCTTTGGCGAGGTCGGCGAGCGCGAGGCGGTGCGCGACGGCGAGCGCGTCGGCGGAGGGGACAAGATGGTCGGGGGTCACGCCTTGCCCCTCGAAATCGCCGCGATCGACGGGGTCGCGGATCTGGCCGATCGGGACCTGCAGGAAGAAGTCGGTGCCGACGGGCTTGCGGTCGACCGGATGCGCGCCGCCCGCGGTGCGCTCGCCCACCAGCGTCGCGCGGCCGAGTTTCTTGAGCGTGTAGGCGAACCATTCGGCGGCGGAGAAACTGGTCGAACCGGTGAGGACATAGACGGGCTTGCCGGTCAGCCGCTTGGCGGGCAGCGCGGGGAGCACCCATTGGCCGCGCGCGACGCGGCGACCGTCGAGATTATAATCATAATCGAACAGCTCCTGGTCCTTGTCGCCGGGGAACAGCTGGCTCGCGAGCAACTGCGCCATCTCCAGATAACCGCCATTGTTGTAGCGCAGGTCGTAGATCACGGCGTCGCCATTCTCGACGAAACGCATTGCCGCGGCGGCGGCGTCGTAACCGAGTTCGGGGTCGGCGAAATGCGACAGGTCGACATAGGCGATATTGCCGTCGAGATAGCGTAGCCCGGTGAAACCGAAATTCTGGCGCGCCTCGTCGCGGCGGTCCTGTTCGCGCAGCGCGGCGGCGCGCGCCGGGTCCTGCTTTGCGGCATAGTCGGCGACCCATTCGGGATCGACCCCGACCGAAAAATGCAGGTCGTTGCTGGCGGCGATCAGGTCGTCGGTGAGCTCGCTCGCCAGCTTGCGCCGGTCGGCCGCCGCATCATAGGCGCCGGCGTCGAGATTGCGACGCAGCGTCGCGGCGATCGTCTTCGCCTTGTCGGGAAAGACATAATTCGCCTCCAGCGTCTGGCCGAGCTGTTCGACGATCGTGCGTTTGTCGGCGGCGGTCAGCGGGGCTTCGTCGGCCATGGCCGGCGTGACGAGCCATGCGGTCGTGGCGGCCAAAAGGATCGTCCAGCGCTTCTTTTTCATCTCGTTCTTCACCTGCGATGTGATTCGTACAATATATTGCGCAATATATTGTATAATAGCATCAGGCAAGGGGTTTGAAGGGCGGTAAGCGGCAGCAAGGGCGGGGGCGATCGACAGCGGCGTTGTGCGCCGTCGGTGGAGGTCGGCTGTCCGGGTGGAGCTTTGCCGGCTGCCGTCGCCCGACAAGAGCTGCCGATGGATATTTGCCGTGGGCCGCTTTCGGCGGCACTATGCCGAATGGCCCTGGCAGCAAAAGGCGATCGTGCGGTGGACATTCGACCCTATGAAACGTCCGATTTCGACGGGGTGTCAGCGCTGTGGGACGAGGCGTTCCCGAACGATCCGCCATGGAATCACGCCGAAATCGCGATCCCGGAAAAGCTCGCTTTCCAACCCGATCTGCTGTTCGTGGCGGTCGAGGACGGCGGGGTGGTCGGGTCGGTCATGGCCGGGTATGACGGCCATCGCGGCTGGCTTTATTCGGTTGCGGTGGGGCAGGGCGTCCGGCGCGGCGGCGTGGGAACGGCGCTGGTGCGGCACGCCGAGCAGGCCTTGCAAGCGCTGGGATGCGCGAAGGTCAATCTGCAGGTCCGGGCGACGAATGCCGCGGTCGTCCGCTTCTACGAACGGCTGGGCTATGCCATCGAAGAACGGGTGAGCCTGGGCAAACGGCTCCAGGGCGGAGCATTGCCATGACGTCACGCACCGCGACCTGCCATTGCGGGCGGCTTCAACTGGTTTGCAGCGGCGAGCCGCGCAAGGTTTCGATGTGCCATTGCCTCGAATGCCAGCGCCGAACGGGGAGCGCGTTCAGCATCGCGGTATTTTACGCGCGCGACATGGTTCGCGTCGAACGCGGCGAAGCGGCGAGTTTCGAGCGGCCATCGGCGAGCGGAAAATCGGTGAAATTCCATTTCTGCCCGCGCTGCGGATCGAATATGTTCTGGGAGCCGGAGCGCATGCCGGCGTTGGTCGGTGTCGCCGCCGGGGCCTTCGCCGACCCCGACTTTCCGGCACCCGAACAATCGGTCTGGACACGCGACAAGCATCGCTGGCTAACCCTTCCCGACGGCATCATGCCGCATGAACTGAGCCCGCCGCCGCGCCAACCCGTCGATTGATCACCGGGTTCAGTCCGGCATCACGCATATCCCACCCAGCCGCGCCAGGTGAAGGCGGCGTAGAATTGCTCGACGCCGGTGAAGCCCGCCGCGCGCAGCACCGCCTCGTCGGCCTCGGGGCTGAGCATCGCGACATGGGTGGCGACCGCCTCGCGGCCCTTGGCAACCTGATCGGGATCGCCGCCCGACGCGATGGCGAAGGCGGCATAGCGGTCGAGCCAGCGGTCGCGCTCGCCCGCGCCTTGCGGGAAGCTGCCATGCGCGGCGACAAACGGCGCGCCGGGTTTCAGGCGGCGGCGGATTTCCGACACGGTGCGGATGCGTTCATCGGTTGCGAGGAAGTGGAGGGTGAGCAGGCACACCGCGCCGTCGAAGGGGCTGGCGGGGGCGTCGTCGATCACGCCCTCAACCAGCTCTGCGCGATCGGCGTTCGCGCCAAGCGTCTGCGCGGCCAGGCGCAGCATCGCGCCGGCGGGATCGACGCCGGTGAAGGTCCAGCCGGGATAGGCGTCGGCCAGCGCCTTCAGCTCAAGTCCGCCGCCCGCGCCGAGCACGAGGATATGCGCATCAGCGGGCACGCGCTCGGCGAGCAGCAGGCCGGTCATGCGGTGCAGCGCGTCGAGGCCGGGGACGAAGCGCCGCGGCCCTTCGGTGTAGCGCGCGACCGCGGCCGGATCCTTGAAGCTGTCGAGGAAATGTTGCGCGCCTTCAGCCATGACTATGCTCCTGTGCAAGGTGGGATCGCTCCGCCATGCGCGCGTGGAAATCGGCGCTGAGCTGCGCGAGCGTGACGTCGGCGAAACGATTGAGCAGCAGCGCCTCTGCCTCGCGGAAGCCGCTGTCGAGCGCGGCGTTGACCGCTTGTTCGACGAGGCAGCCGGGCGCCTCGCTGCGATTGCCCATTGCCATCAGCCTGGGGCGGCCGATCGCATCATAGACGTCGCGCATCGTGATGGCTGACAGGTCGCGCGCGATCGTCCAGCCGCCGCCATGGCCCTTTTCGCTATGCACGAACCCCGCGTCGCGCAGCCCGCCGAGGATGCGGCGGATGACGACCGGGTTGGTCTGCATCGCTCTGGCGAGCTGTTCCGACGTCATCGGCGTTTGATGCTCCGCCATGTGGAGCAGGACGTGCAGGACGCCCGAGAGTCGGCTGTCTCGTTTCATGTAACTTTAAATAGTGCGTGATTGAGCAATGTCAACCAAGCTGAGTTGTTAGAATAATACAGTTGTTGACCGGCACGGGCTGAATCGCTTAGATGCTCCCGCCCGGGGATTTTCATTGGGGCGATGATGCGATGAAGATTCCTGCGATATTGGCGATGCTCGCCGCGCTGTCGGCTTGCGCCGCAAATCCCGCCGTTCCGGCTTCTGTTTCGGTCGCGGCGCCCGCTGGCGCCGAAGTCGAGATCACGCGCGACGATGCGGGGTGGCAGGCGCGTTTCCGTTTCGCCGAAGATGCCCCGCTCTGGGCCTTCGAGCGGTCGGCGCTGCTGCGCCGCGAAGAGACGCCCTGGCGCCCGAAAAGCTGGGAGGCGGCGACTCCGGGGGTGTCGCTGGTCCGGATCGGCGACTTCGACGCGCTGGTCGCCGACACGGGGACCGTCCCGCGCGAGGTGGTGATCCGCTTCCGCCCGCTCGCCGAGGATATCATCGCCGATTATGATCCGGCGATCGTCCTGTCGGACGGTTCGCTCGCTATCTACGGCGGGCATTTCAACGCTTTTCCGATGGACAGCCGCGAGGCGGTCGCGGCGCTGCGCGAGCCGAAGGAATATCCGACGCAGATTGCGCTGACCGCGGCGGGCGCGCCCTTGCTGTTCGACGGCCAGCGGGTGACGCGCGCCGAGGCGGTGGGCGATCGTTATGTCTATGTCGGCGACGTCGCGCTGGCGCCGGGCGACCCGGTCGCGACGATCCTCGATCCGGGCCTGCCGGGCTGGATTTCGGGACAGCTGCGCGATTTTACCCCGTCGGTGTTCCGCGATTTCGAGGCGATGATGGGCGCGCACAAGAGCAGCCGGCCGATGGTGATCGCGAGCTGGGCGGGCTCGGAGTTTCGCGGGGCCAGCACCGGTGGCAGCGTGTCGCCCGGGCTGATCACGATGCGGCTCGAAGGCACGCAGCTCTTGAAGGAGACGCCGGGCGCGCTTCACCGGATGCGCTGGTTCATCGCGCATGAGGCGGCGCATTTCTGGCTGGGGCAGACGGTCGGCTACGCGACCCCGGATGAGGCTTGGATCACCGAGGGCGGTGCCGATTATCTGGCGATGGGCGCCGCGTTGCGCGCCGATGCCGGGTTCGATGCGGTCGACTTCCTGGCCAAGGCGCGCAGCGACTGTGCGGCCGCGTTGGCCAAGGGGCCGCTCGCCGATGCCCGGCGGCGGAGCGACCAGCGCGCCTATTATGCGTGCGGTTCGCTGTTCGCGGCGGCGGTCGAGGCGGCGGGACGGCCGCGCGGCAAGGGCTTCGCCGATTTCGTGCGCACCCTGATCGCCACCGACAAGGACGGCAAGCTGACCGCACAGGAGTGGCTGACCGCCGCGCGCAAATTCGGGGTGTCGTCCGAACAGATCGCGCGGATCGAAACGCTGCGCGCAGGGATGCCCGATGCGGCGCCGGTGATCGCGGACTTGCTTGGCGATTGACCGGGGCGGCCAAAGCGGTTAGCCACGCCCGCGATGACCGACGCCCTGCAACCCCGATTCAAGGCATATTGGCGCTCCTTTACATAGGAGCGGCATGGCATCACCTTTGACCATCGCCGCCGTGTTCGGACAGGCGAATGGTTATCCATCTTTTCCCCCATCCGGTCACGGTGCGCGCATTCTGGAAGACGCGACATGACCGATACATTGCTTGCCCTCTCGACCGACCGGTGCCGTATCGCACCGCTCCACGCCGACGATGCCGCCGCGCTCGCCGCGATCACCGATGCGTCGGTGACGGCGCAGGTACATTTCCTGCCAACGCCCTTCACCGAGGCCGATGCCCGCGCGCTGATCGCCGGGTCGGGCGGCGGCGATGTGTTCCATGCGGTGCGCGACCGCGGCGAGGGGCGGCTGCAGGGCGTGATCGGCGTCCATCGCCGCGACGCGCGCGAGGTCGAGGTCGGTTACTGGTTCGCGGCCTCGGCGCGCGGTCGGGGTTTGGCAACCGAGGCGGTCAATGCGGTGGTGCGCGAAATCGCCGGCTCGCGTCCGGGGGCGGCGATCGTGGCCGAATGCCATCCGGACAATGAACGGTCGCGCGCGCTGCTGCGGCGCGTCGGCTTTCTCGCGACGGGGCAGATCGGCCGGCGGCCGGGCCGGGTGCTGATGAAATGGCGTCCGGGATCGGGGATCGACGTGTGCTGATCAGGCGGCGGGCGTCACCTCTTCCTTCAACGCCTTGACGATCGCCGCGACCGAGGTCGGGGCATAAGCGAAGCCCATATGGCCGCAGTCGACCTCGACCTGCCGGTCGCTTTCGTGCGGGGCGCCGCGCGCGCTGTTGACCGCGACGACGCCGTCATAGGAGGACCAGAGTGCGAAGGTCGGCATTTCGGGGCGCGGGGCGGGGTGGAAGTCGATCGGCGGGTTGTCGACCGGGTGGCGCGCGATCAGATGATAGAGGCGCCAGGCGCGGTTGGCACGGCGGCTGCCCGAAAAGGGCGAGCCCAAAGTGACGACGCGCGAGACCTTTTCGGGATGATGCTTGGCATATTCGCGGGCATAGATGCCGCCGAGCGACCAGCCGACGAGCGCGGGGGCGTGACCGGTACGGTCGATGATCCACTGCACGCGGGTGTCGATGCGCTCGATGATGTCCGGGGTCGCGCCGCGGTTGAAGCCGAGACCCCAGCCATAGCAGCGAAAGCCCGCACGGCGGAGATCGCCGCGCAGCGCCTTGGTCGCCCAGTCACCCGACAGGAAACCCGGCAGCACCATCACCGGCGGATGCTCGCTGTCGGGATTAGGTTCGGGCGGCATCGCGCGGATGCGGCCCCACAGCGCGCGCAGCAGCGACGTCGCCTCGCGCCAGAGCAGGCCGAGCGACGGCGGCGCGTCGGGATCGGCGATGCGCGCCGGCCATTCGGCGCGCCGGGCGAGGAGGTCGCGGAGCATGCGGGCGATATAGTCATTACCGTTCCCCGGCGAAAGCCGGGGCCCATTCAACCCTTGGGGACGAGCTTCACCAGCTTGCCGTCGCTGCCATCGGTGAGCAGCCAGACCGACCCGTCGCCGCGCACCTCGACCTCGCGGATGCGCTTGCCGAAATCCCAGCGGTCGGATTTGTGCAGTTTGTCGCCGTCGATGGCCATGCGGATCAGCCCTTCGCCCGACAGCGCGCCCATCAGCAGGCTGTTCTTCCAGCCGGGATAGAGGTCGCCGCCGTACCAGGCGAGTCCGGCGGGCGAGACCGAGGGGTTCCACCACAGTTTCGGCGCGGCGAATTCGGGACGCGTCGGGTGATCGGGGATATCCTTGCCGTCATAATGGTCGCCGTTCGAGACGATCGGATAGCCGTAATTGGATTTCGCCGCGACGAGATTGACCTCGTCGCCGCCCTTCGGGCCCATTTCTTGGTTCCACAGTTTGCCCGACCCGTCGAAGGCGAGGCCGAGGATGTTGCGGTGGCCGAGCGACCAGATTTGCGCCGTGACGCCGCCTTCGGACGCGAAGGGATTGTCGGCGGGGACGCTGCCGTCGGGATTGAGGCGCAGGATTTTGCCGAGATTGGCCTTCATGTCCTGCGCGGGGTCGAATTTCTGGCGCTCGCCCGACCCGATGAACAGATATTGGCCGTCGGGCGAGAAAGCGAGGCGGTGCGAGAAATGGCCGCGGCCGCTGACCTTCGGATCCTGTTTCCAGATGATCTGCAGGTCCTTCAGGGCAGGGGCGCCGCTCTGGTCGAACCGGGCCTTGCCGACGACCGCGCCATAGGTGCCGCCGCTGCCTTCCTCGACCCAACTGAGATAGATGGTGCCGCTGGTCGCGAAATCGGGCGCGGCGATCACATCGCCGAAGCCGCCCTGGCCGCCATAGGCCACGGTCGGTACGCCCGCGACGTCGATGGGCGCGCCGCGCTCGCTCCATAATTTCAGCTTGCCTGACTTTTCGGTGATGAGCGCGAAGGGGGTGCCGGGCAGGAAGGTCATCGCCCAGGGTTCGTTGAAGCTCGCGACCTCCTGCACCGTGAAGGGGGCATCGGCGAGCGGTGTCGCGGGCTGCGTGCCATTGGCGTCGATCGTGGCCGTGTCGGTCGCAGCGGCGGCGTCGCTAGGCGTTGCGCCCGAGGTGCAAGCACCGACCAGCATTGCGGCGGCAAGGACGAAATGAGAGGCGGTTTTCATGGCTGAGCTCGCTTGGCTGGGGGGAGGGGCGGACAATCTGGCGCGCCCGGCCCGCAAAGTCGAGGGGTCAGCGGCCCAGCGCTTCGTGGCGCGCGGCGATCGTTTCGACGCTGTCCATGATCGCGTCGATCGCCTCGCTCGCGGGGGCCGCTTCGGCGCGCTTTTGCGAGAAATGGCCGCTGTTCATGATTTCCTCGAGCGCGTGGCGCGCGCGCGACACGCGGCTCTTCATCGTGCCGAGCGCGCAGCCACAGATGCTCGCCGCCTCCTCGTACGACATGCCGCCGGCGCCGACGAGGATCAGCGCCTCGCGCTGGTCCTGCGGCAATTCCATCAGCCCGCGCTGGAGATCGGCCATTTCGCCGGATTCTTCCTGGCTGGCGGGGGTCGACAGCGTGCGTTCGACCGCGGTCTCGTCATAGTCGCCGACGAATTTGTTGCGGCGCATCTGCGACAGGAAGGTGTTGCGCAGGATGACGAAGGTCCACGCCTTGATCGAGGTTCCCGCCTCGAACCGTTCGCGCGACGCCCAGGCCTTGACCATCGTGTCCTGCGTCAGGTCGTCGGCGAGGTCGGGATTGCCCGACAGGCTGCGGCCATAGGCGCGCAAATGGGGGATGACCCCGGCGAGCAGAGTCTTGAACTCGCGGTCGGACAGACTTCCCCCCTCCCGCGACGAAACGGCACTGGCCTGGGTCATTCCTGATCGGGCGCTTTCTGATCGATCTGCGAGAGAAGGTCGAGCATGCCGTCGGGCAGTGGTTCGGCGACGATATTGCCGTAGATGATGCGCAATTTGTTGCTGACCGGTTCGGGCGCCTGCCGCCCGGTGAGCGCGCGATACCATTGGTCGCTGCCGGTTCCGGGAAAACTGCCCGGGCCCGACCGGCGCTCCATCGGAACACGCTGCGGGGCGCCGTCGCTTTTTGTCCTATGTTCGCCGTGCGTTGCCATGCCCGAGGAACGAAGAAGAAGGCCCCAAGTTCCCGGGTAAGGTCGTTTTTTGCGACGGATCGCGGCAGCGACAAAAGATTCGCGCGATTAACGCAAGTTAGCATAAGCCAACCGGCGGGCGTGTAGGGGTCGGCGATGCAGCGGGGCATCGCCCCGGCACGTGGGAGGGTCGTTTCTTGCTTTCTGTGATTTACGTCAGCGTGGCTGACCCCGGACTGGCGCCCGGCGATATCACCGCGATGGTGGGCGGGGCGCAGGCGAACAATGCCCGCGACGCGCTGACCGGCGCGTTGATCTACAACGGCCAGAACTTCATGCAGCTGCTCGAAGGACCGGTACCGAAGGTCGAGGCCTGCCTCGCGCGAATTCGCGCCGACCTGCGCCACAATGGCATGATCGAGATCCGCCGCCGCCGGATCGAGGAGCGCGAGTTCGCCGACTTTTCGATGCTGTACAGTCCCTTGTTCCGCAACCACGACCAGGATCTGGCGCGGCTGGCGGCGCGCGGCGTGCTCGACCCGCAGGATGAGCGGCTGATGGCGAACTTCCTTGCGCTCGGTCGGCGCAGCGGGGCGGGGTGATCGCACCCGGTTGGGAAACGCCGCCCGCGCCGCCCGCGCGCCATATGGGTTTGCATCGGTCACCGAACGGGGTAAGCCGGGACAAGATGATGTTATTCTTCAAGGCAATGCCCAAGCGTCGGGAACGACGCGCCGGATGACCAGCGACACCGCCCAGCCGCTCGACGACGCGACCTTCAAGCGTGAACTCGCCGCGATGCTCCCGCATCTTCGCGCCTTCGGCCGCAGCCTGTGCGGCAACGCCGACCTCGCCGACGATCTGGTGCAGGAAACGATGCTGAAGGCGTGGAAGGCGCGCGAACAATATATTCCCGGGCCGTCGAGCATGAAGAGCTGGGCCTTCGTCATCCTGCGCAACTGTTTCCTGTCGCAGATGCGGCGCAAGAAATTCACCGCCGACTATGACGAACTCGCCGCCGAGCGGCTGCTCGTCGCGCCCGACGACCAGGACGACAGCTTGCATCTCGCCGACGTCCAGCGCGGGCTGCTTATGCTGCCGGTCGACCAGCGCGAGGCGCTGGTGCTGATCGGCGCGGGACAATTGTCCTATGAGGAAGCGGCAGCGATCTGCGAGTGCGCGGTGGGGACGATGAAGAGCCGCGTGTCGCGCGCCCGCACCGCGCTGCAGGAGATATTGGAGGGTGGGCAGATGCCGCTGCGCAGCGCCGACACCACGGCGGCGAGCGACGCCTTTCGCGATATCATGGACGGCGTCGACAAACTGACCAGCGAGGGACCGAGCGCGGGGTAAGGAGGTCCCCCCTCGCGGGAGAGGAGAAGCGGCGTCCGTGTTTAAATCGCCAGCTGCGGCGTGAAGAGCAGGCTCTGGCTGATCGCGGCGCGTACCGTATTCTCCCGAAACGGCTTCGAGATCAGGAAGGTCGGCTCGACGCGATTGCCGGTGAGCAGCCGTTCGGGGAAGGCGGTGATGAAGATCACCGGCACCGGCGCCAGAGCCAATATGTCCTGCACCGCGTCGATCCCCGACGATCCGTCGGCGAGCTGGATATCGGCGAGCACCAGCCCGGCATCGGTCGCCTCGAATGCCGCGACGGCGTCGTCGTGGGTGGTCGCGATGCCGGCGACTTCGTGACCGAGGGCACGGACGATCGCTTCGAGTTCCATCGCGATCAGCGGTTCGTCCTCGATGATCAGCACCGAGGTGCGCGATTCGCGGTCGAGGTCGCCGACCGCTTCGGCGAGCAGGCTTTCGACGGTCGGTCCGTCGGTGCCGGTGATGATCGCCGCTTCCTCGGTCGAAAAGCCTTCGAGCGCGGTGAGCAGCAATATCTGGCGGCCGAGCGGGGTGATGCGCGCGAGGCGGCGGTTGGCGGCGCGGACGATGGGGTCTTCCGCATCGTCGCTCCCCTCGCCATCGTCGATGAAGGCGCTTTCCCAGATGCGGTGAAAGGTGCGGTAGAGGTCGATGCGGATGCCGTTTTCGGACCGGAACTCGTCGGGAGCGGCGACGATGACTTCGAGCATCGTGTGGACGAAATTGTCGCCGTGCTGCTGGGTACCGGTCAGCGCGCGCGCGTAGCGGCGCAGAAACGGCAAATGGCCGCGAATTTCATCACCCAGGCTCATGCAAAGACCTCCCACTCAATGACGTCATACGCCGCGCCGTGCGATCGGGTTCCGATTGCTGTGCTAAATCTGCGCAACTTGTTGGCGCGCAATGCGTAAGACACCGCGGGACGCTATCAGGCTGCGGCGCGAAGGGGCGGATTTCCGCCTTTCTTCGATCCGGGCAGCCACCATGCTTTTTTGAGGACCGGTTTCATGGCACAGCGACCCCAGGGCACGGCGCGATGACGCCAGGGGACGACAGGGGGGCAAATTTGGCGGACGGTGAGGACAGGGACCTCGCGCACGATGAAAGTCGGCGGCTGCGGACGCTGCGCGAATATCGCATCCTGGACACGGCGCCCGAACCGGCATTCGACCGGGTGACCAAACTCGTCGCCGACCTGTTCGACGCGCCGATCGTGCTCGTGTCGCTGATCGACGACTGCCGCCAATGGTTCAAATCGGCCTTCGGCCTCGACGTGCCTGAAACGCCGCGCGACATCAGCTTCTGTCAGTTCGTCGTCGCCGAGGGCCGGCCAGTGGTGGTCACCGACGCCTCGACCGATCCGCGCTTTCGCGACAATCCGCTGGTCACCGGGGCGCCTGACATCCGATTCTATGCCGGGGTGCCGCTCTACGCCTATAACGGGGCCATACTCGGAACGCTGTGCATCATCGACCGCAAGCCGCGCTCGGCGCTGACGCCCAAGGAGCTCGAACGGCTCGCGGATTTCGCCTCGATCATCATGGCCGAGGCCGATCTGCGGCGGATCGGCATGGAGCGCGACGCCGCGCGCCACATGCTTGAGCGTGCGCTCGATTTTTCGGGGGTCGCGACCTGGCAGCTCGACCCGCGCACAGATGTTTTGCAATGGCATGGTGCGGTCGCCGAATTGTGGGGCGCCGATCATGAAACGGCGCTCGCCACCGCCGCGCTGGCCTTCGAGCGCATCCACCCCGAAGATCATGCGCTGGTGCACGCGGTGCTCGACGATTCGATCGCGAACGGCACCCCCTATTCGGTCGAGCATCGCATCCTGCACCCCGAACGCGGCATCCGCTGGCTGTCGATCCGCGGCGACTGGGACGTGCGGTCGAACGACGCGATGCTGACGGGGGTCAGCATCGATATCACCGAGCAGCGTAATCGGCGCGACAACGACACGATATTGATGCGCGAGTTGCACCACCGGATGCGCAATCTGTTCGCGACCGTCGGCGCGATCATTTCGCTGACCCGCCATGCCGCCGTCGATGTCGACGATTATGTCGAGCGGATCAGCAGCCGGCTCGATGCGCTCAACCGCGCACAGAATGTCCTGCTCGGCGCCAATTTCCTGACCGGGTCGATGCACGCGCTGCTGCGTGAGGTCGAGGCGGCGTTCCCGCGCATCACCTGGTCTGGTCCCGATCTCGAGCTGCCCGAAAATGCGGTGGTCGCGATGGCGCTGTTGTTCAACGAACTGGCGACCAATGCGGTCAAGCACGGCGCGCTCGCCAGCGAGACCGGGAGCGTCGATGTCGCCTGGTCGCAGGATGCCGAGGGCGACGCCGACCGGCAGTTCCGCCTGATCTGGACCGAGAGCGGCGGCACGCCGATCGCCGGTCCGCCGCAGCGTACCAGCTTTGGCACCTTGTTGATGGAGCGCAGTGTGCGTAATAACCTTGGCGGGACGATCGAGCGACGCTGGGAACCCGGCGGCCTGGTCTGTACCATCACATTGCCCGCGCGGTGGCGCGAAGCTTAACGATCGAGGCGGGGGCTTTATGACGTTGGAAGCGCTGGTGGCGCGCTTGCAGTTTTACAGTGACCTCGGCGCGCACGAGCGAGAGCAGATGCTCGCGCTCGGCGGCAAGGTGCGCAGCTTTGCCGCGAACAGCGAGATCGTGACCGCCGGTCAGCCGATGGACGCGGTGCTGGTGATGCGCGAAGGCTGGGCAGCGCGCTACAAGGAGCTCGAGGACGGTCGGCGCCAGATCCTCAACATCCTGCTCCCCGGCGACATCTTCGACCTGCAGGTGCTGGTGGCGGCCGAGGCCGACCACAGCGTGCTCGCGATCACCCAGGGGTCGGCCTATGCGATCGCGCCGCAAGCGGTGCGCGACCTGATGTCGGGATCGGGCGCGCTGACCATGGCCTTCTGGTGGACGCAGGTGCAGGAGGAGGCGTTCCTGCGCGAACAGATCGTCCGCAACGGGCGCCAGAGCGCGCAGGAGCGGATCGGCCATCTGCTGCTCGAACTCCATCGCCGCGCGCAGATCGTCAAGCTGGCGGGCGACGATACGCTGCGCCTGCCGATGACCCAGACGCAGATCGCCGACACATTGGGGCTGACCCCGATCCACACCAACCGCGTGCTGCGGCGGCTGGTACGCGAGGGCTATATCGAGATGAGTCGGCAGTGGATCCGCTTCCTCGATCCCGATGCGCTGGCGGCGATGTGCGATTTCGACCCGAGCTATTTTCACCTCGACGCGTTCCGGATGCGGCTGGGGCGGGGGTGACCAGCGCTCAGCGGCGCTCCGTTGCGGCGCGGCGCTCGTCGATCCACTCGCGGATCGTGAACCAGGAATAATAGAGCATTGCGAGCATCAGCGCCGCGAAGACCAGATACATGGCGATGGTGAAGGCAAAGCCGAAGGGATAGTCGGCCCACGACACGGTCCAGTTCCGCGCCACGAGCAATATGCCTTTGTCGAGGCCGATCGCCAGCTGATAGCCCCAAAAACCGAGTCCCAGGATCGCAAATGGCGCGCATGCCACAGCCCAGACGAGATCCTTTCGCGTCGGCGGTGCGTCCATATCGTCCATATCGGCCGCACCGCGACCCGAAAAATAGGCCGAAGCCCAGTAGGCCGCCAATGTCGAGACCATCAGCGACAGACCGGGCGTTCGCCCGGTGATCAGGCTCCAGAAAGCGATGAGCGTCATCGCGACCAGCGGAGCCCAAATATATCGCCGCGTCCTTGATCCCAAAGCTCTCGCTCCAAACGAAAAACCCCGCGGCCGCATCATGCCGCACGCCGCGCCTGTCAACAAGGTCGGACGCCGCCGAAGCCCCTTAACCTAAGTTTGTTCTTTATTTGTTCCGGATGCTATGGTGGCCGGCATGAGCCGCAAGACGATTCTCCAGAAGCTCGCGCTACTCGCCGACGCCGCGAAGTATGATGCGTCCTGCGCGTCGTCGGGGACGGTCAAACGCGATTCGCTGGCGACCAGGGGCATCGGGTCGACCGAGGGCATGGGCATCTGTCACAGCTATGCCCCCGACGGGCGCTGCATCTCGCTGCTGAAAATCCTGCTCACCAATTTCTGCATCTACGACTGCCGCTTCTGCATCAACCGCGCGTCGAGCAATGTCGAGCGCGCGCGGTTTTCGCCGCAAGAGGTCGTCACGCTGACGCTCGATTTCTACAAGCGCAATTATATCGAGGGGCTGTTCCTCTCCTCGGGCATCATCCGTTCCGAAGATTATACGATGGAGCAATTGGTCGAGGTCGCGCGAATCCTGCGCGAGGAGCATCTGTTTCAGGGTTATATCCATCTGAAGACGATCGCGGGGGCCGACCCGGGCCTGATCGCGCTGGCGGGGCTTTATGCTGATCGGCTGTCGACCAATGTCGAACTGCCGACCGAGGCGGGGCTGTCGAGCTTCGCGCCAGAGAAAAAGCCCGCGACGATCCGCAAGACGATGGCATCGGTGCGCGTCGGCGCCGACGATGCGATCGAGGCGGCGAAGAGCCGGCTGATCGGCAAGGCGGCACCGCCGCGCTTCGCGCCGGCGGGACAATCGACCCAGATGATCGTCGGCGCCGACGCCGCGCGCGACGACGATATTCTCGCGACCGCCGACAATCTCTATTCGGGCTATCACCTGCGCCGCGTCTATTATTCGGCGTATAGCCCGATCCCCGATGCGAGCAGTGCGCTGCCCCCGGTGCGCCCGCCCTTGATGCGCGAGCATCGCCTGTACCAGGCCGACTGGCTGCTGCGTTTCTATGGCTTTGCGCGCAGCGAGATCATGGAGGGGGCGAGCGGGGGCATGCTTGACCTTGCGATCGATCCCAAGCTCGCCTGGGCCTTGATGCGGCGCGAGATTTTTCCAGTCGATATCAACCGCGCACCGCGCGAATTGCTGCTGCGCGTGCCCGGGCTGGGGACGCGCGCGGTCGAGCGCATCGTCGCGGTGCGGCGGACGGGCAAGCTGCGGCTCGGCGACCTTGCGAAGCTGACCGCGTCGGTGAAAAAGGTCCTGCCCTTCATCGTGACGCTCGACTGGCGGCCGGGGAAGCTCACCGACAGCGCCGATTTGCGCGCGCGCTTTGCGCCACCCGCCGAGCAACTGGCGCTCGCGCTGTGAGGGAGGCGGTGCTGCGGACGCCCGGCGATTTCGCCGAGTGGCGCGCGGTGGCGCGCGGGTTGCTGGCGGGCGGCATCGCGCCCGATGATGTGAACTGGCGCGGCGCGAAGGAGGGGGCTTCGCTGTTCGGTGGTGACGAGGTGCACGCATCGGCGGGTACGGTGTCGCTGCCGCGCGAACTGCTCGAAATGGCCGACCGGGTGATCTGTCACCGCGACCCGCAAGTCCCGGCGCGGCTGTATCGCCTCGTCTGGCGCGCGGCGCGCGATCGGCAATTGCTCGCGCGAACGACCGATGCCGATGTCGACTGGCTGCGCAAGACCGACAAGGCGATCCGCCGCGACATTCACAAGATGCATGCGTTCGTGCGATTCCGGCGCTTGGGTGAAGAGGCGGGGCGCGAAAGTTTCGCGGCTTGGTTCGAGCCCGATCATCGCATCCTGCGGCTGACCGCACCCTTCTTTCAGCGCCGCTTTACCGGCATGGATTGGGCGATCGTCAC
The DNA here is from genome assembly GCF_058790875.1 of Sphingopyxis sp. EU05-FHT14B03. Taxonomy (NCBI): domain Bacteria; kingdom Pseudomonadati; phylum Pseudomonadota; class Alphaproteobacteria; order Sphingomonadales; family Sphingopyxidaceae; genus Sphingopyxis; species Sphingopyxis sp. EU05-FHT14B03. The sequence continues at coordinate 87,061 of NZ_JBYTDC010000003.1, read as the reverse complement.
CCCCGACGCGCGCGCGATTTGGCAGGCTGAGATACTGCGCTATGGCGACGGCGGGACGAAGGACGAGGTGCCGGGCAGCGATGTCGTCGAGGATCAGTGGCGCACTTATTATGGCGCGATCTTCAACCCCGCGCGGGTCAAGATCGACGCGATGCGCGCCGAGATGCCGAAGAAATATTGGCACAATCTGCCCGAGGCGCAGGATATCGCGTCCTTGCTTGCCGGGGCCGGGGCGCGGGTGGAACGGATGCGCGAGACCGCCGTTTCGCTAGCGAACCCGCAAACCGACAAATGGCGAATCCGCGTGATCGACGACCTGGCCCTGACCGACGATATCGACACGCTCGCCGACCTCGCGCGCGCCATCGGCGGCTGCACACGCTGCCCGCTTCATTGCAACGCGACGCAGGCGGTGACGGGCGAGGGTCCCGGCGCGGCGCGGATCATGCTCGTCGGCGAACAGCCGGGCGATCGCGAGGACCTCGAAGGGCGGCCTTTCGTCGGCCCGGCGGGACAGTTGTTGAACGAAGTGCTCAAAGAGGCGGGGCTCGATCGCACGTCGGTCTTCCTCACCAACGCGGTCAAGCATTTCAAGTTCGAGCCGCGCGGCAAGCGCCGGCTCCACCAGAATCCGACGACGGGCGAGATCGACATCTGCCGCTGGTGGCTCGACAAGGAGCGCGCGCTGGTGCAGCCCGAGCTGATCGTCACCTTGGGTGGCAGCGCGCTGCGCGGGGTGACGGGCAAGAGCGCGAGCATCACATCGATGCGCGGCACGGTGCACGAACTGGCGGGGGGCACGAAATTGATCGCGACGATCCACCCCTCCTTCTTGCTGCGCCTGCCCGATCACGATCGCGCGGCCGAGGAGCGGACGGCGTTCGTGGCCGATCTGGCCCGGGCGCGAAAGCTCGCTGCCTGATGGCGAAGGCCAGGACCTGGATCGAGCCGCACCCGAGCGGCATCTACGTCAAGCCCGCCGATGTGTGGATCGACCCGTCGCGCCCCGTCGAGCGCGCGGCGGTCACCCATGGCCACGCCGATCATGCGCGCAGCGGCCATGGCGCGGTGTTCGCGACCCCCGAGACGCTGGCGATCATGGCGCTGCGCTATGGCGTCGATGTCGAGGCGAGCCACAATGCGGCTTTTCCCTACGGCGACGGATTCGAGCGCGGCGGGGTGCGCTTCAGCTTTCATCCGGCGGGGCATGTGCTGGGCAGTGCGCAAATCCTGATGGAATATGCCGGCGAGCGCATCGTCGTCACCGGTGACTACAAGCGCCGCGCCGATCCAACCTGCGCGCCGTTCGAGGTGGTGCCGTGCGACATCTTCGTCACCGAGGCGACCTTCGGCCTGCCGGTGTTCCGCCATCCGCCGACGACCGACGAGATCGCCAAGCTGATCGGCGCGGTGCGTGCCGAGCCTGATCGCTCGGTACTCGTCGGTGCTTATGCCCTCGGCAAGGCGCAGCGGGTGATTGCCGAACTGCGCGGCGCGGGCTGGGACGCGCCGATCTATATCCACGGCGCGCTCGAAAAGATGTGCCAGCTTTATGCGATGCACGGTGTCGATCTTGGGGAACTGCGGCTGGTCAGCGAAACCGACAAGACCGAAATGGCGGGACAGATCATCGTCGCGCCGCCGTCGGCGCTCAACGACCGCTGGTCGCGGCGATTGCCCGATCCGGTCACCGCGATGGCGTCGGGCTGGATGCGGGTGCGCCAGCGCGCGCGGCAGCGGATGGTCGAACTGCCGCTGGTGATTTCGGACCATGCCGACTGGGACGAACTCACCGCGACGATCACCGATGTGCACCCGAAGGAGACGTGGATCACCCATGGCAGCGAGGACGGCTTGCTGCGCTGGTGCGAATTGCATCAGCGCAAGGCGCGCGCGCTGCATCTGGTCGGGCGTGATCTGGAGGAGGAGGCGTGAAGGCCTTCGCCGCGCTGATCGACCGGTTGATCTACACCCGCTCGCGCAACAGCAAGCTGGCGCTGATCGCCGATTATCTGAAACACACCGCCGACCCCGATCGCGGCTGGGCAATCGCCGCGCTGACCGAGAGCCTTGATTTTCCGGCGGTGAAGTCGGCGATGGTGCGGACATTGCTGGCGACGCGGGTCGACGAGGAACTGTTCCGGCTGTCGCGGCATTTCGTTGGCGATACGGCGGAGACCGCGGCGCTGCTGTGGCCCGATGCGCCGGGGGTGGAGGATGATCTCAGCGTGTCGCAAGCGGTCGATGCGCTCGCGGGCGCCTCCCGCAGCGATGCGCCCGCTGTCGTCGCGTCGCTGCTCGACCGGCTCGACGCCGACGGGCGTTATGCGCTGCTCAAGCTGGCGCTCGGCGGCATGCGCGTCGGAGTGTCGGCGCGGCTCGCGAAACAGGCGTTCGCTTTGGCGTTCGATGTGCCGGTCGACGATGTCGAGGAGCTGTGGCACGCGATTGCGCCGCCCTATGCGCCGCTGTTCGCCTGGGGCGAAGGCCGCGCCGAGCGGCCCGATCTCGCCGACGTCGCCTTTTTCCGCCCCTTCATGCTCGCGCATCCGCTAGAGGAAGAAAGTGTCGATCTCGCCGACTATGCCGCCGAGTGGAAATGGGACGGCATTCGCGTCCAGATCGTGCGTGGTGGGAAGGGGGGCGACGGCGAGACGCGCATCTACAGCCGCGGCGGCGAGGAGATCAGCGCCGCCTTTCCCGAACTGGTCGCGGCGTTCGACCAGGATGCGGTGATCGATGGCGAGTTGCTCGTGCGGGGCGATGCGCAGGGGGGTGAGGCGGCAAGCTTCAATGCGCTGCAGCAACGGCTGGGGCGCAAGACGGTATCGAAGAAGATGCTGACCGACTATCCCGCCTTCGTGCGCGTCTACGACCTGCTCGCGGTCGATGGCACCGATCTGCGCGCCCTGCCATGGACCGAGCGGCGGCGGCAATTGGAGGCCTTCGTCCCGCGCCTCGCCGACAGCCATTTCGACCTGTCGCAGCTGATCGAGGCGAAGGATTGGGACGACCTCGCCGAACGCCGCGCCGGCGCGCGCGATGCGGCGATCGAGGGGGTGATGCTCAAGCGCCGCGACGCGCCCTATGTCGCAGGGCGCCGCGCCGGGCTGTGGTACAAATGGAAACGCGACCCGCTCACCGCCGATTGCGTGATGATGTATGCGCAGCGCGGCAACGGGCGCCGCGCGAGCTTCTATTCGGATTATACCTTCGGCTGCTGGTCCGACGCGGGCGAATTGCTGCCGGTCGGCAAGGCCTATTCGGGCTTCACCGACGAGGAGCTGAAATGGCTCGACAAGTTCGTGCGCGACCACACGCTGAACCGCTTCGGCCCGGTGCGCGAGGTCGAAAAGTCGCTGGTGCTCGAGGTGGCGTTCGATTCGATCCACGTGTCGAAGCGCCACAAATCGGGGCTGGCGATGCGTTTCCCGCGGATATCGCGGATCCGGCGCGACAAGCCGGCGGAGGAGGCGGACCGGGTGGCGACATTGCTGGCGATGGCGACCTGATTCACCTCGTCATTGCGAGGAGCCGGAGGCGACGCGGCAATCCAGAGCGTGCGTAAACCGGCTCTGGATCGCTTCGCTTCGCTCGCAATGGCGATGTTTTGGGCGCCAAGGTTCTGAAAATTTGCCCCTCAAACCTTGCAACCGCGGCGCGCTATCCCGAGTTAAGGGGCCCATACTCCCCGATAAAAAAGGAAGACTGCCATGACGATCGCTCTCACCGTCCTGCCCTATGCCGAGGACGCGCTCGCGCCGCATATTTCGGCCGAAACGCTGCAGACGCACCATGGCAAGCATCACAAGACCTATGTCGACAAGCTCAACGCCGCGATCGAGGGCACCGAACTCGCCGACAAGAGCCTCGAGGAAATCATCCACCATGCCGAAGGGTCGGGCAACAAGGGCATGTTCAACAACGCCGCCCAGTCGTGGAACCACGGTTTCTACTGGAACAGCCTGACCCCGAATGCGACCGCGCCCGAGGGCGACCTCGCCGCCGCGATCGACCGCGATTTCGGGTCGCTCGACGATCTGAAGAAGAAGCTCAAGGAAACCGCGATCAACCATTTCGCGTCGGGCTGGGCGTGGCTCGTCTCGCGCGACGGCACGCTGTCGGTCACCGACACCCACGACGCGGGCACCGAACTGACCGCGGGGATCAAGCCGCTGCTCGTCGTCGATGTGTGGGAACATGCCTATTATATCGATCGCAAGAATGTCCGCCCCGACTATGTCAATGCGACCGTCGACAATCTGCTGAACTGGGATTTCGCGGCGGAGAATTTCGCGCGCGAAGGCAGCTGGACCTATCCCTGATCCGATCGGGCGGGCGGCGCATGCCGTCCGCCCATCCCCCCTTTCCCAAATGACGCCAAGCGTCTAGGTCCGGGCCGCCGCGCGGCGCGCGCGCCGGCCAGCCTATTTGGGGGATCATGCAGTATCGCAACGACATCGCCGGACTGCGCGCCCTGGCCGTCCTGCCGATCCTGCTCGTCCACGCCGGGCTCACCGCGATCCCCGGCGGGTTCGTCGGCGTCGACATCTTTTTCGTCATCTCGGGCTATCTGATCAGCCGCATCATCCTGAAGGAGATGGACGCCGATCGCTTCACCCTGACCGGTTTCTATCGCCGCCGTGCGCTGCGCATCCTGCCCGCGCTGCTCGTCATGCTGGCGGTCGTGCTCGCGGTCGGCTGGTGGCGCCTGTTCCCGCAGGACATGCGCGACCTGTCGTGGAGCGCCTCGGCGACCGCGCTGTCGGGGTCGAACATCTGGTTCTGGCGCACCGTCAATTATTTCGGGGACGCCGAACTCACCCCCTTGCTCCACACCTGGTCGCTGGGGGTCGAGGAGCAATTCTATATCTTCTACCCGCTGCTGCTGATCGCGCTGCGCCGCTGGCTGCCGCGTCATATTGTCGCGGCACTATGGGTGATCGCGGCGGTGTCGCTGGCGATCGGCTATGGGCTGATCCACATCAACAAGGCGCAGGCGAGTTTCTATCTCCTGCCGTCGCGCGCCTGGGAACTGGCGCTCGGCGGGCTGGTCGCCACCGGCGGCTTCCCCACGCTTGGCCCGCGGCTGCGCGCCGTCGCGACCTGGACGGGCCTTGCGATGGTCGTCGCGGCGCTGTTCGTGATCGAGGAAGAGATGGCGTTCCCGGTGCCCTGGGCGTTGCTGCCGTGCATCGGCACTGCGCTGCTCATCGCCTATGGCGAGACCGGCGGCACCGCGAAGCTGCTGTCGCTCGCGCCGATGCGCTTCGTCGGCGATATCAGCTATTCGCTTTACCTGTGGCACTGGCCGGTGATGGCCTTCTGGCGCTTCGAGCGCGGGCTGACGCTCGACGCGGGCGAAATGGCCGCGACGATCGCGATTTCCTTTGCGCTCGCCATCCTCAGCTATCGCCTGATCGAACAGCCCTTCCTTCGGCGCGGCAGGGCGTGGGCGACGCCGCGCGTGTTGTGGGCCGCGCTCGCCGCGATGCTGCTCGTCGCGGGCGCCGCGGCACTGCTCGCGGTGCAGGCGGCGAAGGAGCGGATCGCCGATCCGCGCATCGCGCGCGTGCTGACCTATCTCGACTATGACTATGCGCCCGAAGGAATTTTGCAGTTCCGCAACGGCATCTGCATGGCGAACAGCGACACGCCGCATTTCGACGTTGCGCGGTGTGCGACGCTGCGTCCCGACCGGCCGAACATCATGATCCTCGGCGACAGTCACGCCGGGCATCTGGCGCGCGCGCTGGGCGAGCGCCTCGCGGATATGAATGTGATGCAGGTGACCGCTTCGGGGTGCCGCCCGGTCTGGCCGACGGCGGGCGACAAGCGCTGCACCGAAGTGATGGAGATCGGCTTCGGCACGCTTCCGGGTACGGGCCGGCTCGACCGGGTGATCCTCTCGGGCCGCTGGCGCGCCGATGAGATGGACGGCCTGCTTCGCGCCATCGCGCATGTTCGCGCCAAGGGCGTGCCGGTCACCGTCATCGGTCCGACGGTCGAATATGACGAGCCGATGCCGCGCCTGCTCGCGCGCGCGATCGCCCGCGACGATTTCGCGCTGGTCCGCAGCGGCCGCGACCCCGAACGGATGGCGCTCGATCGCGAGATGGCGCGGCGCGTCGGGGCGGCGGGTGCGACCTACGTGTCCTTGCAGGATCTGGAATGTCCGAAAACCGTCTGCCCGCTGTTCGCGTCGGACGGTTCGCCTTTCCATTTCGACTACGGCCATTATACGCTGCAGGCCTCGCGCGAGATCGTCGCGAAATTCCCCCTCGAAGCGATTGCCCCGGCAAAACCATGACCATCAGCCTGTTCGAATTGTTCAAGATCGGCGTCGGCCCGTCGAGTTCGCATACCGTCGGCCCGATGGTCGCGGCGCGGCGCTTTACCGTGTGGCTCGACGAGCAGGATTTGCTGACGAAGACCGCGCATGTCGAGGCCGACCTCTACGGCTCGCTCGCGCTGACCGGAAAGGGTCACGCCGCCGACACCGCGATCGTCGCGGGATTGGCGGGCGAAATCCCGGCCTCGACCAGCCTCGCCGCGATCAAGGCGCATTGGGACCGCGCCGAGGGCGAGGGTTTCCTCTATCTGCTCGGCCGCCAGCGCGTGCGGTTCCAGCCGGCGCGCGACCTGCATTTCCAGATGCGCCAGCGCCAGCCGTTCCACAGCAATGCGCTGAGCTTCACCGCGCGCGACGCGGGCGGAGAGATTTTGGCGAAGCGCATGTATTTCTCGATCGGCGGCGGTTTCGTCGTCGACGAGGACGAAGCGGGGCGCAATAGCCGCGGCGCCGAGGACGAGGTGAGCCTGCCCTTCGCTTTCACCTCGGGCGCCGATTTGCTGAGCATGGGCGCCGCGGCGGGCAAGAGCTTCGCCGAAATGATGCTCGAGAATGAGCTGGTGCACCGCAGCCTCGACGAGGTGAACGCCGGGCTCGACGCGATCGCCGGCGCGATGGACGCCTCGATCGACGCGGGCTGCTGCAGCAACGGAATCCTGCCCGGCGGGCTCAAGGTCAAGCGCCGCGCGCCGCAGATCGCCGCCGACATCCGCAACCGCCACGAACAGAATCTGACCGATCCGCTCGCGATGATGGACTGGATCAACCTGTGGGCGATGGCGGTGAATGAGGAAAATGCCGCGGGCGGCAAGGTCGTCACCGCGCCGACCAACGGCGCGGCGGGGATCATTCCCGCGGTGATCCGCTTCTATCGACGCGGTTATCGCGGCGATGATGCGGGGGTGCGGACCTTCCTGCTCGCCGCGGGCGCGGTCGGCGCGCTCTATAAGCGCAACGCCAGCATCTCGGGCGCCGAGGTCGGCTGCCAGGGCGAGGTCGGGGTCGCCTGCTCGATGGCGGCGGCGGGGCTGACCGCGGCGCTCGGCGGGACGAACGCGCAGGTCGAAAATGCCGCCGAGATCGGCATGGAGCATAATCTCGGCCTCACTTGTGATCCGATCGGCGGTCTGGTGCAGATCCCGTGCATCGAACGCAACGCGATGGGGTCGATCAAGGCGATCGACGCCAGCCGCATCGCGATGATTGGCGACGGCACGCATGTGGTGAGTTTGGACACGGTGATCGCGACGATGCTGCAGACGGGGCGCGACATGCGCGATAAGTACAAAGAAACGTCGAAGGGCGGGCTGGCGGTCAGCGTGGTGGAGTGTTGAGGGCGATCAGGCACCCAATTATGTTTTGAAAATCCGATCTTCAAAATCGTCTTGAAGTATGGTTGCTCCGGCGATTTCATCATCAGCACGGTAGGCTTGGAGCGCGCGTGACAGCGCATCACGCAATTCCACGCGCTTCTTTGAGAAAGCAGCCTCTGGGTACGCGACATCGATTCCGTCATCGAGCAGCTTGAAAGCACGGTCTAACGTCATCTGTTCTTCCGGAAGCAAGAAATCCTCTTCCTTGAAGTGGTTTGGAGCGTAACCGCGCACATATGCGATATGGTTCCAGAGGTCATCGACGGTTTCAATGCGATAAGGGTCGGGTCTAGGCTCTGGATTACCAAGCGGAGTATCCTCAGCATTGGCCGATTTGCCGGCAAGCATGTTTTTGAACCAGTTCACCATAGGTCCCCCGCAAACTGCTGCGTTCGTGGTTTAAACGATGCTTTTCCTCTAGCCTCCCATTTGCCTCTTTGTCTCATACCAACTCACTCCGCGGCAACGCCTCCGGCAATTCTTCGCGTAGCTTGTCGGTCAGCAGCCGCACCTTCGGTAACAAATGGCGGCGCTGCGGATAGACGGCCCAGATCGAGTCCTCCTGCGGGCGCAGCGGGTCGAGGAGCGAGACGAGCGCGGCCTTCCTTTCATCGTCACCCCGGGCTTGACCTGGGGTCCCGCTTTTCACCGTCGCCAGCGGGACCCCAGGTCAAGCCCGGGGTGACGGTTATGCGAGTTTCGCGCGCTCATTTCGGGTAATCTCCGTCGCCGAAGCTTCCTCGCGTCTTGCATTGCCGCCCCATTTGCCTGATTGGAGCCGCCGAGAAGGAGACCCGCCCATGAAGACCCGCGCCGCCGTTGCGTTCGAAGCGAAGAAGCCGCTCGAAATCGTCGAACTCGACCTCGAAGGCCCGAAGGCGGGCGAGGTGCTGGTCGAGATCATGGCGACGGGCATCTGCCACACCGACGCCTATACGCTCGACGGCTTCGACAGCGAAGGCATCTTCCCGAGCGTGCTGGGGCATGAGGGCGCGGGCGTCGTGCGCGAGGTCGGCGCGGGCGTCACCAGCGTCGTTCCCGGCGACCATGTCATCCCGCTCTACACCCCCGAATGCCGCCAGTGCAAAAGCTGCCTGTCGGGCAAGACCAACCTCTGCACCGCGATCCGTGCGACGCAGGGCAAGGGGCTGATGCCCGACGGCACGACGCGGTTCAGCTACAAGGGCCAGCCGATCTTCCACTATATGGGCTGTTCGACCTTCTCGAACTTCACCGTGCTGCCCGAGATCGCGGTCGCGAAAATCCGCGAGGACGCGCCGTTCCAGTCGAGCTGCTACATCGGCTGCGGCGTGACCACCGGGGTCGGCGCGGTCATCAATACCGCCAAGGTCCAGGTCGGCGACAATGTCGTCGTCTTCGGCCTCGGCGGCATCGGGCTGAACGTGATCCAGGGCGCGCGCCTCGCCGGCGCCGACAAGATCATCGGCGTCGACATCAACCCCGACCGCGAGGAATGGGGCCGCAAGTTCGGCATGACCGACTTCCTCAACACGAAGGGCATGAGCCGCGAAGACACGGTCGCCGCGATCGTCCAACTGACCGACGGCGGCGCCGACTATACCTTCGACGCCACCGGCAACACCGAAGTGATGCGCACCGCGCTCGAAGCCTGTCACCGCGGCTGGGGCACCTCGATCATCATCGGCGTCGCCGAGGCGGGCAAGGAGATCGCGACGCGCCCGTTCCAGCTCGTCACCGGGCGCAACTGGCGCGGCACCGCGTTCGGCGGCGCCAAGGGCCGCACCGACGTGCCAAAGATCGTTGACATGTATATGAACGGCAAGATCGAGATCGACCCGATGATCACCCATGTCATGGGGCTGGAAGAGATCAACAAGGGGTTCGACCTGATGCACGCGGGTGAGAGCATCCGCAGCGTCGTGGTGTTCTGATCCGGGTATGACCGGACCCTATGTCCTGACCTTCAGCTGCGGCGATGCGGTCGGCATCGTCGCGGCGGTGACGGGGCTGCTCGCGGAGCGCGACGGCTTCATCCTCGACAGCCAGCAATATGCCGACCTCGACACCGGACGCTTTTTCATGCGCGTCGCCTTTCGCGGCGCCGGGCCGCGCTTTCCCGATGGGCTTGCCGAGGTGCAGGCGGCGTTCGCTCCGGTGGTCGAGCGCTTCGCGATGGACGCGCGGATCAGCGACAGCGCGGTCAAGCCGCGCTTCGTCATCGCGGTGTCGCAGGGCAGCCATTGCCTCAACGATCTGCTCCACCGCTGGTCGACCGGCAATCTCGCGATCGATATCGCGGCGGTGGTGTCGAACCACGAGCATCAGCGGCGGCTGACCGAATGGCACGGGGTGCCGTTCCACCATCTGCCGGTGAGCGATGCGAACCGCGCAAGCCAGGAGGCCGCGATCCTGCAGGTGATGGCCGATGCGGGCGCCGAATATCTGGTGCTCGCGCGCTATATGCAGGTCCTGTCGGGCGACCTGTCGGCAAAGCTCGCGGGGCGCTGCATCAACATCCACCACAGCTTTCTGCCGGGCTTCAAGGGCGCCAAACCCTATCACCGCGCGCACGAGCGCGGGGTCAAGCTGATCGGCGCGACCGCGCATTTTGTCACCGGCGACCTCGACGAGGGGCCGATCATCGAACAGGCGGTCGAGCGCGTCGACCATCGCGACGGGATCGACGACCTGATCCGCATCGGCCGCGACGTCGAGGCGCAGGTGCTGGCACGCGCGGTACGCTGGGTCGCCGAGCAGCGGGTGCTGATCGACGGCCGCAAGACGGTGGTATTTCGCTGACAAAGCGGGCAGCATGTCCGTCTGGATTCGCAACGCATAACGGGACTTCACGCGATGACCGAGAGATTGCTGGGCACCGCCCTCGCGCTGTTGCTCGCCGGGCCGGCGTTCGCCGCCGAAAAGCTCGACGCCGGCCCGGCACCAGACACCAGCTATGTGACGACCAAGCACAGCGCCGCGCGCTTCGAATCGAAGGACGGGCGCGTCGCGGTGCAGCAGGACAATATCGCCACGCTGATCTGCCCCGAGTGCGTGACGCCGGCGCAACTGCCGGGCCTGCTCTATCACGCGCGCAACCTGAGCAAAAAACCGGTGTGCTTCATGCTCGACATGCGGATGGACGAGACGCGCCCCGGCCAGCTGATCGAATGGGGCGCGAACAAGGCGCATTATCTGAAACCCGGCGAATGGTATTTCAAGATCATCGGGGTCACCCACTCGATGGCGAACCGCGAGAGCGCCGATCTCGGCTGGAGCGGCGGTATCCGCGTCTGGGACCCGGTGCGCGCCGGCGGCTGCAGCACGCCGTAGCGCCCAACAAAATCAACGAAGAGGAGAGAGACATGTACAGTCACAACATGGTCGGGTCGAACGACCTCGAGGCCGCCCGGAAATTCTATGACGCGACCTTTCAGGCGATCGGCGGCAAGCCGGCGATCCAGGACGACAAGGGCCGCCTGATCTATATGCACAATGGCGGGCTGTTCCTCGTCGGGGCGCCGATCGACGGCGAAGCGGCGACGGTCGGCAACGGCTGCACCATCGGTTTCGCGATGGAAGGCCCCGAACACGCAAAGGCGTGGCACGATGCCGGCGTCGCCAACGGCGGCACCTCGATCGAAGACCCGCCGGGCGTTCGCGAAGGCGGGTTCGGCCAGCTCTATCTCGCTTATCTGCGCGATCCGTCGGGCAACAAGCTCTGCGCGCTGCATCGCGTCGTCTGAGAAGGAGTAATGCGGGGCGAAGCGGGATTGCTGGCGGATCTGGATGCGCTTGCCATTCCCTTCGTCTCGTTCGAGCATGTTGCGGTGTTCACCGTCGCCGAGAGCGACGAGGTCAACGCCGCGATACCGGGGGCGCATACCAAGAATCTATTCCTGAAGGACAATGGCGGGGCATATTGGCTCGTCACCGTGCCGGGCGAGGCGCGCGTCGATCTGAAGGCGCTACCCGCCGCGATCGGCAGCAAGCGCGTCAGCTTCGGCAAAGCCGAGGATATGGAACGGCTGCTCGGAATCAAGCCGGGGTCGGTCACCCCGCTCGCGGCGATCAACGCACCGCCGGGAAGCATCACGGTCGTGATCGACGCTGGGCTGGCGGCGGCGGAAACGGTCAATATTCATCCGCTGCGCAACACCGGGACGCTGGGGCTGTCGGGCGCCGCGATCCTGGATTTGCTGCGCCATTGGGGGCACCAGCCATTGGTTGCCGGGATTCCCATGCAAGACGGACAGTGAAAAGCCGCCGAAGCGCTTGGGCTTCGACGGCTTCTTCATCCGGGAAGTCCCGGCGGCGTTGTTAAGCCTGGGGTTCGGGCACCGGCTCTTCGCTGGGGGCCGGTTCGTCGCTCGGCGCGGGTTCGTCGGTCGGGGCCGGGGCGGGGTCGGCGGTCGGCTCTTCGCTGGGTGCGGGGGCCGGTGCCGGTGCCGGTGCCGGTTCTTCCTTCGGTGCGGGCGCATCGGGTTCCTGGGCACTCGCCAGCGGCGCGATGAACAGGCTTGCCGCCGCAGCGGTCACAATCGAAATCTTACGCATAAATTCCCCTATCGTGGAATGATGGAAGGGGCCGAACGACCGGCCCACGATGGCCATGCCCGCCGTTTCCCGCAGACTGTGGCATAGGGCAAAGCCTTGGCATCATTCGAAAGTTGCTCGCTTCGCCGCAAAATGTCCGTTCGCAGGACGAACGCACTCGAACGCGGGGCGAGCCGAGCCGTCCCGCAACGGTTCGGCCGGTGGTCCGCGGAGCTCAGCCCGCCGCCATCGCCATCCACATCGCACCGATCAGCGCGAAGGAGCGCGGGTCGCCGGTCAGTCCCACCTCCATCCTGTTCATCACTTAACTGAAGGTCGCGCGGGCATCCATGTCGATGATGATCAGCGAGCCGCCATAACCGCCCCAGAAGATCGTGTTCGGATTGGGCAGCGGCACCAGTTCGCTCGGCAGACCGAAACCCATGCCATAGCGGATCGGGACGCCGAGGATCATGTCGGTGCCCGCGATCTGGAGTTCCAGCGCCTTGCGGCACCCCGCTTCGGACAGCAGACGCTTGCCCTTGGCGAAGCCGCCGTTGGCAAGCAGCGCGTGGATTTCGGCGACGCTGCGCGCGTTGCCTGTGCCGCCCGCCGCCGGAATTTCGGCGCCGCGCCAGGCGCGGGTGTGGGTTGCCGACACGTCGATGCCGGGATTAACGAGAGTCTTGCGATGGACGTCGCCGGTGAAATCGATCGTCATTTCGGGCGGCGGGATCAGGTCGGCGACGCGGTGATCCTCCGACGCGGGCAGGCCGATGTGGAAGTCGGCGCCAAGCGGCTCGGCGATCTCCTCGCGGAAGACGGTTCCGAGCGACTTGCCGGTGATGCGGCGAACGACTTCGCCGACCAGATAGCCTTGGGTGATCGCATGATAGCCGGGCGCGCTGCCGGGCTGCCACCAGGGTGCCTGCGCCGCGAGCAGCGAGGTAACCTTGTCCCAGTCGTAGAAATCCTCGGTCGTGATGGGGGCTTCCCAGCCCGACAGGCCGGCACTGTGGCTCATCAGATGCGCGACGGTGACGCCGTCCTTGCCGTTGGCGGCGAATTCGGGCCAGTAGCGCGCGACCGGCGCCGCGAAATCGAGGTCGCCGCGATCGGCAAGCAGCAGAGCGGTCAGCGCGGTCATCGTCTTGGTGGTCGAATAGACGTTGACGATCGTGTCGGCTTGCCACGGCCGCGTCTTCGCCGCGTCGGCGTGGCCGCCCCACAGATCGACCACCGTTTCGCCCTCGATCGTCGCGCAAAAGGACAGGCCGACGTCGCTTCCCGCCGCAAGGCTGGCGGCCATGCCGAGGCGGACGGCAGCAAAGCGGTCCTGACACGTTCCGTGAATGCTATTATCGAACACTCGGCGCTCTCCCCCTTTTGATTTCGGGCCAGCATGAACTAGGCTCGCGAAAAGACAAGCAGGACAAAGATATGACCATCGAAACCCTCTCCTCTGTCCGCAGCCATGGCGGCACGCAGGGTGTGTACAAACATGCCAGCACCACGACGGGCACCGACATGACCTTGGCGGTCTTCATTCCCGATCATGCCGAGGGCGCGAAGCTGCCGGTGCTCTGGTATCTGTCGGGGCTGACCTGCACCCACGCCAATGTGATGGAAAAGGGCGAATATCGCGCCGCCTGCACCGAACATGGCGTGATCTTCATCGCCCCCGATACGAGCCCGCGCGGGCCCGATTCGAACGGAAACGCCGTGCCCGACGATCCCGAGGGAGCGTGGGACTTCGGGCTCGGTGCGGGCTTCTATGTCGATGCGACCGAGGAGCCCTGGGCGCAACATTATCGGATGCGCTCGTACATCGAGGACGAACTGCCTTCGCTGGTGCTGCGCAATTTTCCGGCCGCCGACCTGACGCGGCAGGCGATCACCGGCCATTCGATGGGCGGGCATGGCGCGCTGACCATCGGGCTGCGCAATCAGGACCGGTTCCGCTCGGTCTCGGCCTTCTCGCCCATCGTCGCGCCGCTGCAATGCCCGTGGGGCGAAAAGGCGCTGTCGAACTATCTCGGCGACGCGCGCGAGGACTGGCACGCCTATGACGCCTGTGCGCTGCTCGATCAGGGGCTGCGCGTCCCCGACCTGCTGGTGGATCAGGGCGATGCCGACAATTTTCTCGTCGAACAGCTCAAGACCGAATTGCTGGTCGATGCCTGCGAGCGCAACGGGCAAAAGGCCGAGATCCGGATGCAGCCTGGGTATGACCACAGCTATTATTTCATCTCGACCTTTCTGGCCGAGCATGTCGCCTGGCATGCGGAGCGGTTGAAGGGGTAACCGTCGCCCCTGCGAAGGCGGGGGCCGCTAGCCATTTACGCAGCCGCGCTGGGCAAGGCCGCCAGCGGCCCCCGCCTTCGCGGGGGCGACGTCACGGAATCAGCACCGTCGACCCCGTCGTCCGCCCGGCCTGCAAGTCCGCATGCGCGCGCGCCGCGTCCTGCAACCCGTAGCGCTGGCCCACGGTGATCTTCACCGCGCCGCTTTCGATCATGTCGAACACCCGCGCGGCACCCGCGGCGCGTTCGCCGGGGTGGAGGTAATAGTCGAACAGGGTCGGTCGGGTCACGAATTGCGAGCCATGCTGCGCGAGGATGCCGAGGTTGACGCCGGTCACCGGGCCGCCGGCATTGCCATAGCTGACGATCAGTCCGCGCCGCGCGGTGGCCTTGAGCGATACCTCCCACGTCGCCATGCCGATGCCGTCGAAGGTCACCGGCACGCCCTGGCCGTCGGTCAGTTCGCGAACATGCGCCGCGACATCGTCGGATTTGTACAGCAGGACATGGTCGACGCCCGCTTCGCGCGCCGCCTGCGCCTTGGCCTCGGTGCTGACGGTGCCGATCACCGTCGCGCCGACCGCCTTCAGCCATTGGACGAGGATCAGCCCGACCCCGCCCGCAGCGGCATGGACGAGCACCGGCCAGCCCGCCTCGACCTTGGCGCAGCGTTCGATCAGCATCTCGACGGTGCAGGCCTTGAGCAGGCCCGCTGCGGCGGTTTCGTCGTCGATGCCCGGCGGCAGCTTGAACAACGACGCAGCGGGGAGGAGACGGGCGCTGGAATAGGCGTTGCGATCGGGGCCGAAGGTCGCGACGCGGTCGCCGGGCTGGAGGCCGAGCACGCCTTCGCCGACGGCGATGATTTCACCGGCCGATTCGACGCCGAGACCGCTGGGTAGCGCGATCGGATAGGTGCCGTCGCGGTGATAGGTGTCGAGATAGTTGAGCCCGACCGCGGTCTGGCGCAGCAGCACCTGGCCCGGCCCGGGTTCGCCGAGCGTCACCTCACGCCAGTCGATGACTTCGGGGCCGCCTTGGCGTTCGATAAAGGCTTGGGTTGCTTGCATGCGCCGCTCTCCTGCTGTCCCGTCCATCTGGTGGGCGGGGCGCGGGAGCGCAAGGGCAGTCGTTCATCACCATCGTCATTGCGAGGAGCCGAAGGCGACGCGGCAATCCAGAGCGGTACAGGGCCGCCCCTGATTGCTTCGCTACGCTCGCAATGACGATGTTTTAGATCATAGCCTGCCGCTTACTTCGACGGGCGGCGCGGGCTGCGCTGGCCGAAGGGCTTGGGCTTGTAGCGTTCGGTGTTGCCGCCGGGGCCGCCCGGACCACGCGGTCCGCGGGGACCCGATCGATCGCCGCCGGGGGCACGACCAAGCGTCGCGCGCGGTGCCCGGTCGCCCGATCCCTTGTCGCGGCGCGGCGGGTAGGTCGGGCCGTCGGGCGCGGGGGTGATCGCGACGCCGCTGTCGTCCTCGCCATCCTCGTTGGCGCTGCGCACCACCGCTTCTGCGAAGCGGTCGGCGATCGCGCGGGGGATGTTGAACATCGTTTCCTTCGGCCCGATACGGATCGCGCCGATCTCGCCCTTGGTCACATGACCGCGGCGGCATAGCAACGGCAGGATCCAGCGCGGGTCGGCGTTCTGGTGGCGGCCGATGTTGAGGCGGAACCAGACGCTATCCTCGAACCCTTCGCGGCGGTCGCCGCCGCCTTCGCCGCGATCGGGACGCTCGAACCGCTCGCCGCGTTCGGGGCGGCCGGCGCTGTCGCGGCCGCGCGCGCTGTTGTCGATCAGATCCTCGGGCGCTGGCATCAGCGCGCGGTGAGCGCGGACGAGCGACGCGGCGATGTCCTCGGGCGAGCGTTCGGCCATCAGGCGCTGCGCGAGTTCGATATCCTCGGGCTCATGCTCGACCGGGGCGAGCAATTTCTCGATCAGCCGTTCCTGATCCTTCAGGCGGACATCGGCGGCGGTCGGCGCTTCCATCCACTCGGCGTTGATCCGCGCGCCGCGCAGCATGCCGTCGACGCGGCGACGACGCGGATAGGGAACGATGATGACTGCGGTGCCCTTTTTGCCCGCGCGGCCGGTGCGGCCGGAGCGGTGCTGGAGGGTTTCGGCGTCGCGCGGGATTTCGACGTGGATCACCAGCGACAGGCTGGGCAAGTCGATCCCGCGTGCGGCGACGTCGGTCGCGACGCAGACCTTGGCGCGGCGATCGCGCAGCGCCTGCAGCGCGGCGTTGCGTTCGTTCTGGCTATGCTCGCCCGACAGCGCGACGACGGCGAAACCGCGATCGGTCAGGCTGGCGTGGAGGCGGCGGACATTGTCGCGCGTGGCGCAGAACAGCATCGCGGTTTCGGCGTCGTGGAGGCGCAGCAGGTTGATCACCGCGCCCTCGATATCGGCGGGGGCAACGGTCACCGCCTGATAGCTGATGTCGCCGTGACCGCGATCCTCGCCCACGGTCGAGATACGCAGTGCGTCGCGCTGATAGCGCTTCGCCATGTTCGCGATCGGCTTGGGGATGGTCGCCGAGAACATCAGGGTGCGGCGCGTCTCGGGGGTCGCGTCGAGGATTTCTTCCAGGTCTTCGCGAAAGCCCATATCGAGCATTTCGTCGGCCTCATCGAGCACCGCGACGCGCAGCGCGGTGAGGTCGAGCGCGCCGCGTTCGAGATGGTCGCGCAGGCGGCCGGGGGTCCCGACGACGATCTGCACACCCTGGTTCAGCGTGCGGCGTTCCTTGCTGGCGTCCATGCCGCCGACGCAGGTCGCGATGCGCGCGCCGGCCTTGGCATAGAGCCAGCTGAGTTCACGGCTGACCTGCATCGCGAGTTCGCGGGTCGGGGCGATGATCAGCGCAAGCGGCGAGGTCGCGAAGGGCAGGCGACCGTCCTCGATCAACTGGTCGGCCATCGCGAGGCCGAAGGCGACGGTCTTGCCGGAGCCGGTCTGCGCCGAGACCAGCAGGTCGCGGCCAACCGCTTCGGGTTCGACGACGTGGGTCTGGACGGGGGTGAGATTTTCGTAACCGCGCGCGGTCAGAGCGTCCGCAAGGACGGGAGACATCGTTTCGAAAGGCATTATTGTTCTTCTTATCCTGTGCGGCGATATGCCGTTTTCCTGGGTATCCTCGCCGCCATCAGGCAATTGATGCAAAGCGGCCGGGCCATCGCCCAGCCAGCATCCCGAGGAATATTCTTGGTTTTTTCCTAGAGCGCCTGTCCGGCAGCGTGTCCGCTGGCCCAGGCCCATTGAAAATTATAGCCGCCCAGCCACCCGGTGACGTCAACGGCTTCGCCGATCGCATAGAGGTTTTGGGTGCTTTTGGCCATCATTGTTTGCGACGACAGCCCGGCGGTTGCGATTCCGCCGATCGTGACCTCCGCTTTGGCGAAACCTTCGGTGCCGTTGGGGCGGAATGCCCAGCTTGCCAGACGCGTCTCGGCGTCGGCCAGTTTGCGATCGGTCAAGGCGCCGAGTTCGCCGGGCAGCGCCAGCCGGTCGGCAAGGGTTTCGGCGAGACGGTCAGGAAGGTGGGCGCCGAGCGCTGCGCGTAAGGTGGCGCGCGGGCGGCTGCGTTTGGCGTCGGTGAGCCAGCCTTGTGGGGCGCCCGGCAGGAAGTCGATCGTCACCGGCTCGCCGTGCCGCCAATAGCTGCTGACCTGCAGGATCGCGGGGCCGGAGAGGCCCTTGTGGGTGAACAGCGCCGCCTCGCGGAACGCCGCCTTGCCCGCACGCGCCTCGACCGGGGCGGCGATGCCCGAGAGGGTGCGGAACAGCACATCGTCGCCGCCGAGCGTCAGCGGGACGAGCGCGGGGCGGGGTTCGACGACTTTCAGGCCGAACTGGCGCGCGAGGTCGTAGGCGAAGCCGGTGGCGCCCATCTTGGGGATCGAGGGGCCGCCGGTGGCGATGACGAGGGCGGGCGCGGAGAAATGGAAGTTGCCGAAAGTGCCGCGGAAAATGCCGTCGCTATGCTCGACCCGTCTTACAGGTTCGCCGCAGCGGACGTCGACGCCGCCCTTGGCGCACTCCGCCAGCAGCATCGCGACGATCTGTTTCGCCGAGCCGTCGCAGAACAGCTGGCCGAGGGTTTTTTCATGATAAGCAATGCCATAGGCATCGACCAGCGCGATGAAATCGGCAGGGGTGTAGCGCGCGAGCGCCGATTTGGCGAAATGCGGGTTCGCCGAGATATAGCGGTCGGCGCTGGTATGGATGTTGGTGAAGTTGCACCGGCCGCCGCCCGAAATGAGGATTTTCTTGCCGACCGCATCGGCATGGTCGAGCAGCAGCACGCGCTTGCCGCGCTGCCCCGCGACCGCGGCGCACATCAGCCCGGCCGCGCCGGCGCCCAGCACGACGGCATCATAGTTGGCGGCGGACATGGCGGATCAGTGCAGCTTGGCGATCGGCAGGCCGTCGGCCTTGGCGCGGGTCTTCACCGATTCCTCGCTGCGGGTCAGCGCTTTGGCGATGGCCTTCAAGGCCATGCCCTTCTTTGCCAGCGTGTGCAGCTTGTCGATCTCGGCTGCGGTCCACGGCTGTTTGTGGCGTTCGAACTTGTCTTTCATGCCCATGTCTCCGGATCGGTCGCGGCGGCGATGATCGTCAATGCGTCCTCGCGGCCCTGATACTCGAGCGTCTCGCCAACTTCTGCGCCCATCAGCGCGCGCGCGATGGGCGCCGAAAAGGCGATGGTGCCCTGCGCCGGGTCGGCCTCGTCATGGCCGACGATGGTCAGCGTGCGTTCGTTGCCGTTCAGCGCGAAAATCACCCTGCTGCCGATGCCGACGACATCGTCGGCGGGCGCGGGCTGCACCTCGGCGGTCGACTGGCGGGTGTGGACATAGCGTTGCCGACGCAGCAATTTCTTGCGCGCTTCCTCTGCGGTCGCGCCCGCGATCGCATCCGCGAGCCGCGCCGCTTCCTCGCCGAGCAGCCGCAAGCCGCGCGGCGTGACCAGGTTCGGGCCGACCGGGATCGGCCATTCGAACGCGGGTTCCATATGCTCGTCGTCGCTTTCGCGACGGAATGCGACGCTCATCGTCAGTCTCTCTGGTCCAGGGGGAAGGGCGCCTTTGCCCCACGAAGGTGGCGACAAGATGGCGCGAAATTCCGGCGCGGGCGTAACCGGGCGCGGGGGTCTTGCGAAGAGCAGCATGATGCCATCCCCCGCATCAAGGGTTCAAACGGAGTATCCAGCATGTCGAACAGCCTCAAACTCTCGCTCGCCGCCTCGGCTATCCTCGCCATGGCGGCTGGCGCCACGCTTTCGGGGCCCGCCTTCGCCGCCGATGGCGCCAAGGAAAAATGCTATGGCGTCGCGCTGAAGGGCAAGAACGACTGCGCTGCCGGCCCGGGCACGAGCTGCGCCGGCACCTCGACCGTCGATTATCAGGGCAATGCCTGGAAGAATGTCCCCAAGGGCAGTTGCGTGAAGATGGGCGGCACGCTGGCCGCGCACAAGGGCAACGCCAAACCGGTCGCCAGCAAGGGCTGACCGGTCCGATCATGACACCCCCCCGCTCGTTCCGCGACCTGCCGCGACGCGCCGGCTTCGGGCTCAAGCCCGAGCATTATGCCGATGTGCTGGCGGCGGCGGAGCGGGCGACCCTGCCCGCCTGGGCCGAAATCCACCCCCAAAATTATTTCGGCGCAGGCGGGCCTCCGCATCGCTGGCTGACCGCGATTGCCGCGCATCTGCCGCTGAGTTTCCATTCGGTCGGGCTGTCGCTCGGCTCGGCGGCGGGCGTCGATGCGGACGAACTCGAAGCGCTTGCGTTGCTGTGCGACCGCTATCAACCGGCGATGGTGTCGGACCATCTGAGCTGGAGCAACGGCCCCGACGACAAATTTCCCGACCTGCTGCCGGTGCGGTACAGCCATGCCGCGCTGGACCATTTCGCCGTGCAGGTGGGCCGTGTGCAACAGCGGCTGCGCCGACCGATGCTGATCGAAAATCCCTCGCGCTATGTCGCCTATGCGGGTGACGACTGGTCGGAGGTCGATTTCCTTCACGAACTCTGCCGCCGCAGCGGCTGCGGGCTAATTCTCGATATCAACAATGTCGAGGTGTCGGCCTGTAATCTCGGACTCGATCCCGACGCCTGGCTCGCCGCCTTCGACCCCGCGCTGGTCGGCGAAATCCATGTCGCGGGCCATGCGGTCGAAGATGACGGGATGGGCGGGACGATCGCGATCGACGATCATGGTTCGGCGGTGCGGGTCAGCTGCTGGGACCGGCTCGCGACCTTCCTGCGCCGCGCCGGGCCGAAACCGGTGCTCGTCGAATGGGACAGCGATATCCCCGATTTCGCGACGCTGATGGCCGAAGTCGCGACCGCCGACACGTTGCTGACCGAAATGCGTGTCGATGCTTGAACGCGACCAAGCGGCGATCGCGGCGGCGCTGGTTGCAGGACCCGCGCATTTGCCGCCCGACCTGTTCGCGGGCGAATGGGCGCATGTGCTGCGCGCGATGACGGTGCACGCCAACAATATTTCGCACGCGCGACTCGTCGCGCTCGAAGACACATTCCCGCGTACCCGCGCCTGGCTGGGCGAGCCCGAATTCAACCGGCTGTCGCGCGATTTCGTCGAGCGTGGCGGAGCGAAGGGAAGGGCGCCTGCGCAGATCGGGGCGGGCTTCCCCGATTTCCTGACGCGCGAAAGCGGCGCGCTCGCGGCGGATATGGCGCGCGTCGAATGGGCTTGGCTTACCGCCTATCACGCCGCCGACGCCCCAGCGCTGACGCTCGCCGATCTCGCCGGGCAGGACGAGGCGAGCCTGCTGGCGCTGCCGGTGCGGCTTCATCCCGCTGCCATGACCGTGACGCTGGCGAGCGATGCCGCGCCGATCCTCGATCCCGATCTGCTCGCCGGCACCGCCGCGCTGCTGATCACCCGGCCAGAGGCAGAGGTGCGGCTGTTGCCCACGACGCTCGCGACCCTCGCCACGCTTGCGGTTGCACAAAAGATCACACCTCTCGGTAACCTGATCGAACGCCTTGCCGAACATCAGGACGGAGACGGCGCTGCCGTCGTGCCGCTGATCGCGGCGGGTGCATTGGAGAGGGTCCGACGATGGCGAAAATGATGACGCTGTACGACCGCGCGGTGAGCATCGCGGGCGCGCGCGTCCCGGAGGGCCTGGCGCTGTTGCTGTTGCGCGTCGCGCTGGCCGGGGTGTTCTGGCGTTCGGGCCGGACCAAGGTGGTCGAGGGCAGCTGGTTCCGGATCAACCCCGACACCTATGACCTGTTCCGCACCGAATTTTCCGGCCTGCCGCTCGCCCCGTCGATCGCGGTGCCGCTGACCAGCTTTGCCGAACATGTCTTTCCGATGCTGTTGCTGCTAGGGCTGGCGACGCGCTTTTCTGCGGGCGCGCTGTTGGTGATGACGCTGGTGATCCAGATTTTCGTCTTTCCCGATGCCTGGTGGCCGGTGCACAGCCTGTGGGCAGCGATGGCGGCTGTGCTGATCGTGCGCGGCGGCGGGCTGTTCTCGCTCGACGCGCTGGCGCTGAAGCTGCGCGGCCGGTGAGTATCGACGAACCGTCGCTGGCGCGGTTGATGGCGGCGTCGCAGCGCGGCGACCGCGCCGCCTATCGCGCGCTGCTGACCGATTGCCGGCGCTGGCTGGCGCGTTATTTCGCGCGCCGCATCGCGCCGCACCAGATCGACGATCTGGTGCAGGAAACCTTGGTGTCGATGCACCGCAAGCTCGATACTTGGGACAGCCGCCGCGCCTTCCTGCCCTGGCTCGCGGCGATCGCGCGCTATCGCTGGATCGATGCGCTGCGCCGCCAGCGCGATGCCGCCGAACTCCACGACGACGACGCCTTTGTCGACGCCGAGGACGAGGCGGTCCACGCGCGGCTCAGCCTCGACCGCATGCTGACGCAGCTGCCCGCGGGGCAGGCGCAGGCGATCACTTTGGTCAAGATCGAAGGCGTCTCGATCGCCGAGGCCGCGCAGATTTGCGGCCAGAGCGAATCGCTGGTCAAAGTGAATATCCATCGCGGGCTCAAGAAGCTGGCGCTCCTGATTGAAAGTGAATGAGATGACCGACGCATCGATCGACGAGCTGATCGACGGCCTGGCCGGCGACCTGCGGCCGGTGAAACCGCGCCGGATCGTGCGCGGCTCGCTCTGGGTTGCCGCGGGTTGGCTGGTCGGGGCCGCCGCCTTGTTGTGGCTGGCCGGGATGCGTCACGACCTTGCGGCGGGCACGATGATGCCCGCGTTGCCGCTGCTCGCCTTTTGGACGATCGTCGCGCTCGGTGTCGCGGCGGCGTGGAGTGCGCTGCGCATGGGGTTGCCCGGTGTCGGCCGCGATTACAGCGGCTGGCACTGGGCCGGGCTCGCCGCGCTGGCGCTGCCGGTCACCGCGATCGTTATCGGTTTCGGCGACCATCACGCCGCGATGGAGGCGGCGCGGCCCGAAAACGGCATGCGCTGCATGATCGAGGGCGTGGTGTCGGGGCTGGGCGTCGGCGTGGCGCTGTTCGCCTGGCTGAAGCGCGCCGCGCCGACCTCACCGACGCGTGCGGGCTGGGCGATCGGCATCGCCGCCGGGGCCGCCGGGGCGACGATCGTCGCGCTCCACTGCGCGTCGAACGACATGATGCATATCGCGCTGTGGCACGGCCTTGCGGTCGCGCTGTCGGGGGTCGCCGGGCGCATCCTGCTGGCGCCGCTGCTGCGCTGGTAGCATATGGACAGGTCCGAACCTGTGTGTTATTCATGCAATACACAAAGGAGATTGGACGATGCGGAACTGGACGATGGCGGCGCTGCCGCTGGGCTTGGCTCTAACCCTGTCGGTGACGGTGACCGCATGCAGCGGCACGGTGACGACCGAGAACAGCGACAAGGTCGAGACGCGTTCGAGCGACGCCGGCCCGCCGACGACGCAAAGCTATGCGCTCACCGGTTTCACCGAGGTCGAGGTGACCGGTCCCGATGATGTCACCATCCGCCAGGGCGACGCCTTTTCGATCACCGCCAAGGGGCCGAAGGCCGAGGTCGAGGAGCTCGAGATCAAGCTCGACGGCCCGACGCTGTCGGTCGGGCGCAAGCGCGAGGGGTTCAGTTTCCGCCGCGGCGACCATGACGGGGTCCAGATCGCGATCACCATGCCGCGGCTGAACACGGTGCGGCTGACCGGATCGGGGTCGGTCGATGCCGATGCCGTGGACGGCGACAAGGTCGAGGCGGCGCTGACCGGATCGGGCGACCTCAAGATCGCGAAGCTGACCGGAAAGAGCGCCGACCTGACCGTATCGGGGTCGGGCGACATCGGGATCGCGGGCGGCGCCATCACCTCGGGCGAGATCGGTGTCACCGGGTCGGGCGACGTCGACGCGGGCGGGCTGGTCGCGCAGACGCTCGACATTTCGGTCACCGGTTCGGGTAACGTCGGCGCGCAGGCGACCGGCAAGGCCGATATCCGTATCCTCGGTTCGGGTGACGTCGACCTGACGGGCGGCGCGACCTGTTCTACCAAGACCATGGGATCGGGCACCGCGACCTGCAAATGATCGGCCGCTGGCGCCGCCCGCCCGGACGGGGTAGGACGGCGCCATGGCTTCGATGATCCGATGCGCCGCGCTCGCGGCCTCCGCCCTGCTCGCCGTCGCCTCCGCATCGGCGGCGGAGAAGCGTTTCGGCCTGACCAGTTTCGAGGCGATCGAGGTCAATGCCGACGTCGTCGTCGAGGTGGTGACGCGCGCGCCGGTGGGCGCGGTGGCGAGCGGATCGCCCGACGCGCTCGACCGGCTGACCGTCGAGGCGCGCGACGGCAGGCTGATGGTCGGGCAGAAAATCTATGCCGGCGACGAGAATCGGCGCCAGCCGCTCGGCCCGCTGACGCTGCGCATCAACGCCGCGAACCTGCGGTCGGCGACGCTCGTCGGCGCAGGGTCGCTGCAGATCGACAAGCTCAAAGGCACAAGGGTGACGATCGGGCTGCGCGGGCCGGGGCGGCTCATCGTCGGCGCGGTGACCAGCGACCGGCTGGCGGTCGCGATGGTCGGCAACGGCACGATGACGCTGGGCGGCGCTGCCAAAACGGCGCAGATGTCGCTGTCGGGGGCGGGTGTGGTCGACGCGGGCGGCCTGACGGTCGACGAACTGATCACCGACAGCGAAGGCACCGGCGACCATGTCTTCAGCGCCGTGAAGAGCGCCGCGATCACGACGCGCGGGGTCGGCAGCACGGTGGTCCTCGGCAAGCCGGTGTGCACCGTGCGCAATGCCGGGACCGGGACGGTACGGTGCGGGGTCAAGAAATAAACGGTTCCCCTCCCGCTTGCGGGAGGAGAGGCGCTATTGCCCCGCCGCCCCCAGCCCGTCGATCTTCTTCGACTGCTTCGCGATCAGCCCGGGGAACCAGCGCGCGAGGCGCGACAGGCGCTTGGCCATCTTGCCGACGGTGACATGGACCTTGTCGCCATGCACCGCTTCCCACGCCGCTTCGCCGACGCGTTCGACGGGGACGATCTCGAACCCGCTCGACGACAGGCGGTCGCGTGCGGGTTCGTTGCTGTCGGCGCTGACCTGGTCGAGCAGGGGCGTGTCGATGAAGCCGGGCATCAGCGAGCGCACTTTGATGCCATATTTGGCGAATTCGATCTCGAGCGCTTCGGTCAATCCGCGCACCGCGAATTTGGTCGCCGAATAGATGGCGAGGCCCGCGACGCCATAGAAGCCCGAGGCCGAGCCGGTGTTGAGGATCGTCGATCCCGGCGTCGCGCGGAGCAGCGGCAAGGCGCTGTAGATGCCGTTGACGACGCCGCCGAAGTTGATCGCGATCAGCCGGTCGGCCTCGGCCGGCGGCATGTCGGCGAACTGGCCGCCGGTGCCGATGCCGGCATTGTTGAACAGCACGTCGAGGCGATCGCCGCTGGCCCTGGCGAAGTCGGCGAGCGCCGCCGCCCATTGGTCGCGGTCGCGCACGTCCATGATATGGCGCGACGAGGCGCCTTCGGGAAGCAGCGCGGCGGTC
This sequence comes from Sphingopyxis sp. EU05-FHT14B03, assembly GCF_058790875.1. Lineage (NCBI taxonomy): Bacteria > Pseudomonadati > Pseudomonadota > Alphaproteobacteria > Sphingomonadales > Sphingopyxidaceae > Sphingopyxis > Sphingopyxis sp. EU05-FHT14B03. Next base: position 61,492 of record NZ_JBYTDC010000003.1, on the reverse strand, counting down.
TCGTCGATCCCTTGCGCATTGACGTCGGCGATGCCGACGAACCAGCCCTGCGCGGCGAAATGGCGCGCGGTCGCGCGGCCGATGCCCGATCCGCCGCCGGTGATGAAAATCGCCTTCCTGCTCATCCGCGCCCTCTCCTTACATTCTTGTCAGCGGCAGATGATGCGATGCCGGCGGCGAGGTCAAGCGGCAATCGTGGCTTGGCAAGGCGGAGAGAGACTGGCAATCCGGTGCCTAGGGCAAATGGGGGTATGGCGTGCGAATTTTCCTGGGGGTTTTGACCATGTTGGCCGGCGCCGCCGCCGCGATCGCGGCACCGGGCGATGCGCCGCCGCTCGCGCGGATCACCGACCTGTCGGAGCCGCTGGCTCCTGCGGGCAACCCCGGAAGCTGGGCCACCAACGACGATTATCCGACCGGCGCGATGCTGGAGGGGCGCGAAGGGACGAGCGGGTTCCGCCTGACGATCGACAGCAGCGGCAAGCCGACGGCCTGCGAGATCGTCAGCCCGAGCGGTCATGCCGACCTCGACGCGGCGACGTGCCGGCTCGTCCTCGACCGGGCGCGCTTCAAGCCAGGTGCCGACGCGCGCGGCAAGCCGGTGGGCGGCACCTATAGCAACCGCATCCGCTGGCAGATTCCCGCCGGGCATCGCCATTTTCCCGACGGCGGCGGGGTGGGGCTGAACGCGATGCTCGAAGGCTGGCCGCGACCGGCGCTGCCGACGCCCGAAACGACGACGATCAAGCCCGCCGACCATTATCCGGCAGCCGCGCTCGCCGCGGGTGAAGAGGGCGAGGTGCGCATGATGCTGTCGGTCGATGCGGGCGGGGCGGTCACTGATTGCATGGTCACCGGCGGCAGCGGGTCGGACGATCTCGACAATGCGGCCTGCGCGCTGATGCGGCGCGAGGCGAAGTTCGTGCCGGCGCTGGACGGCAATGGAAAGCCGACGGCTGGCCGCTTCGTCATGGACTATCAGTGGAAGCTGCCTGTCGTCGCGACGCCGGACGAGGCCGAACTGGCCGACGCGCTGGGTGAACTGCCCAGGAAGCGGGTCCCGCAATTCCCGATGAGCGAACCCGCCACGGGTTCATTCTCGATCGTGATCAACGCCGACGGCAGCGTCGGCGCCTGCGATTTTGCGGTGAAGGGCGCCAATGCGGCGATGCCGCAGGGCGCCAATCTTTGCGACCTGCTGGGCGGCAAGAATCGCTATGCGCCGTTCCTCGACGCCGCGGGCAAGCCGGTCGCGCGGCGCATCGTCCTGACCACCGACCTTAGTATCGGCGACGTGCCGACGGTCGAGGCGACGACGAAGTGACACCGGCTAACCCCTAGACGTCGCGGGCCTTTCACCCTATGTTCAGCATCCAGCGTGCTATAAACCGCGCACTGGACGAAAAAGGGGCTTATTTCTTTGCGTTTGTTGCTGACCCTGTTGGCTTTGCTTACCGGACTCGCCGGCGCCGATCGCGCTATGGCGGCGCCCGCGACGCCGGCTGCGATGGGGTCGATGCTGTTGCTTGCCGAAAGCGGGCAACAGAGCGAAACGACCGACAATGATCGCCGCCCCGTCACCACGACGCCGCCCCGGCGGACCGTCACCTCGGGACGCAAGCCGCGCAAGACCGCGCCGCCGCACCTTCCCGGCCTGCTCATCGGCAGCGACCGCGCGCTCGAATAGCGTCTGACCTCCGGGCGCTTCGGCGCCCGACGCCTATTGCGGCCGAGCGTTTGACGCGCGGCCGGACGACCGCAGCTGCGGTCCGCCCCTTCATCATATCCCAAGGAAATCCGCTATGTTCGGCAGCATTGCCAAGAGCCTGTTCGGCTCGTCCAACGACCGTTATGTCAATTCGATCCGCAAGATCGTCGACAAGGTCAATGCCTTCGAACCGACGATGCAGTCGTTCGACGATGCCACGCTGCAGGCACAGACCCAGAAATTCCGCGACCGGCTCGAAGCCGGCGAGACGCTCGACGACATCCTGCCCGAAGCCTTTGCCACGGTGCGCGAGGCGGCGGTCCGCACGCTCGGCATGCGCCACTTCGACGTCCAGTTGGTCGGCGGCGTCGTCCTCCACCGCGGCGAGATCGCCGAAATGGCGACCGGCGAAGGCAAGACGCTGATGGCGACGCTGCCCTGCTATCTCAACGCGCTCGAGGGCAAGGGCGTCCACGTCGTGACCGTCAACGACTATCTGGCGACGCGCGATGCCGAATGGATGGGCACCGTCTACAGCTTCCTCGGCCTGACCACCGGGATCATCGTCCCCAACCTCAACGAAATGCAGCGCCGCGACGCCTATAACAGCGACATCACCTATGCGACGAACAACGAACTCGGCTTCGATTATCTGCGCGACAATATGAAGTTCGACCGCCAGCAGATGGTCCACCGCACCTTCAACTTCGGCATCGTCGACGAGGTCGATTCGATCCTGATCGACGAGGCGCGCACGCCGCTGATCATCTCGGGCCCGACCGACGACAAGTCCGAACTCTATATCCGCGTCAACGAGGTGGTCCACCAGCTCGTCGAGGACGACTATGAAAAGGACGAAAAGTCCAAGTCGATCAGCCTGACCGAGGACGGCACCGAGCATGTCGAGCGCCTGCTCGAGGCCGCGGGCCTGCTCCAGGGCAGCAACCTCTACGACATCGAAAACACCCAGGTCGTCCATCACGTCAATCAGGCGCTGAAGGCGATCATCATGTTCCGCATCGACACCGACTATATCGTCAAGGACGGCAAGGTCGTGATCATCGACGAATTCACCGGCCGCATGATGGACGGACGCCGCTGGTCCGACGGCCTGCACCAGGCGGTCGAGGCGAAGGAAGGGGTGCAGATCGAGCCCGAGAACCAGACCCTTGCGTCGATCACCTTCCAGAATTATTTCCGCATGTATCCGAAGCTCAGCGGCATGACCGGCACCGCATCGACCGAAGCCGCCGAATTCTTCGACATCTACAAGATGAACTGCGTCACCATCCCGACCAACCGCCCGATCGCGCGGCAGGACGACGAGGACGAATTCTACAAGAATATCACCGACAAGTTCGGCGCCATCGCTAAGACGATCCGCGAAGCGAACGAGCGCGGCCAGCCGGTGCTGGTCGGCACCGTGTCGATCGAAAAGTCGGAACTTTTGTCCTCCTATCTCGAAAAGGAAGGCGTGCCGCACAGCGTCCTCAACGCGCGTTTCCATGAGAGCGAGGCGCATATCGTCGCGCAGGCGGGCCGCACCGGCGCGGTGACCATCGCGACCAACATGGCGGGCCGCGGCACCGACATCAAACTGGGCGGCAACGAAGAATTCCGCATCGACGACGAACTCAAGGACCTGCCCGAAGGTCCCGAGCGCGACGCCGGCATCGCGCGCATCCAGGCCGAGGTCGCCGCCGAGCGCGAGGCGGTGAAGGCCGCGGGCGGACTGTTCGTGCTCGCGACCGAACGCCACGAAAGCCGCCGCATCGACAACCAGCTGCGCGGCCGTTCGGGGCGTCAGGGCGACCCGGGCCTGTCGAAATTCTACCTCTGCCTCGACGACGATCTGCTGCGCATCTTCGGCCCCGACACGCTCTTTTCCAAGATGATGAACAAGAATCTCGAGGATGGCGAAGCGATCGGGTCGAAATGGCTGTCGAAGGCGATCGAGACCGCGCAGAAGAAGGTCGAGGCGCGCAACTACGACATTCGCAAACAGGTCGTCGAATATGACAACGTCATGAACGACCAGCGCAAGGTCATCTATGAACAGCGCGGCGAGATCATCGACAGCGAGACCGTCGACGAAGTGATGTACGCGATGCGCGCCGAGACGGTGAACGCGATCGTCGCCGATGCGTGCCCGCCGGGCAGCTATCCCGAACAGTGGAATGTCGAGGGCATGAAGGAACGCGCGCTGAACGTGCTCGACCTCGACCTGCCGATCGAGGCGTGGATGGAGGAAGATGCGGTCGACCCCGAGGTGTTCGAGGAACGCATCCAGGAACGCGCCGACGCCACCGCGGCCGAAAAGGCGGCGCTGGTCGATGCCGACACCTGGAAGAGCATCGAGAAATCGGTGCTGTTGCAGACCCTCGACCATCAATGGAAAGAGCATCTGGCGACCCTCGACGCGCTGCGCCAGGTCGTCTTCCTGCGCGCCTATGCGCAGAAACAGCCGATCAACGAATATAAGCAGGAGGCGTTCGCATTGTTCGAACGCATGCTGTCGACGATCCGCGAGGATGTGACGCGTACGATCGCGCGGATCGACCTGCGCTTCGAAGAACCCGAACCGATGCCGCTGCCCGACCTGCCCGATTTCCTGACGACGCACATCGACCCGTTCACCGGCGACGACAACAGCGCCGATATCGACGGCGGTTCGTTCGGGGCGATCGCCAATACGCTGCCGCCGATGCAGATTCCGCGCCCCGACCTGCCGCAGGGGGAAAACCCCTATGCGGAACTGGAAATCAGCCGCAATTCGCCATGTCCTTGCGGATCGGGCCGCAAGTACAAGCACTGCCACGGCGCACTGTGATGGCGGACGCCGGCCGGATCGAGCTTCGGCTGCGCATCCGGCTCGGCGACGCCATCGCGATGGGGCCGGGCAAGGCCGACCTGCTGGGCGCGATCGACGCGCACGGATCGATCTCGGCCGCGGCGCGCGCGATCGGCATGAGCTATCGCCGCGCCTGGCTGCTCGTCGAGGAAATGAACGCCTGCTTCGCGGCGCCATTGGTCGAAACGCGGCCGGGCGCGGGCGCGCAGGTGAGCGAGGGCGCGCGGGCTGTGCTGGCTGCATATCGGCGGGCCGAGGCGGCGGCGGTCGAGGCGGCCGAGCGCGAGCTGGCGGCGGTCGGCGAGTTGCTCAAGCCGGAGTGACGACGGGATTGGGGGTAGGAGGCGAAAAATTCGCAGCATCTCCCGTTCGTGTCGAGCGAAGTCGAGACACCCCGAAGGCAAGTGCTTTTGATGGGTGTCTCGACTTCGCTCGACACGAACCGAAAGAGAGGGTGGTCTCGTTTCCGCCCCTGACCCGTCAACCGGCCCGGGCCTGCAAAGTGGCTACGGCGCCCGCACCACCAGCACGCGCACGCTGGCGGCTTCGCCCTTCGACAGCGCCAGATCATAGGTCCCGGGCTTGAGGTCGAACCACACCACCTTGCGGATTCCCGAACAGGCGGGGCCGTGGCCATGCTCGACCGATGTCTGCGTGGTGCCGCCCGCGACGAGGTCGATCCACACCTTGCTGCCTGCGGCGAGGCCGTAACGCCCGGCGGTCGTGATCGTCAGCGGCCGCGACGCGGCGCCATCGGCGAGCGGCAGGGTCACCGGCGTCCCGATCGCGAGCGCCGCCGCATCGCCGTCGGCAGTCGCCCAGGCGGCGTAGGGCGTCTCGCCGAGGTCGGCGGGGGCGGCGCAGGACGCGGGGTCCGCTGCGAGCGCGGGCGCGGCGGTGGATAGCAACAGGGCGAGAAGCGCGGCGCGGTACATGAGGGCGGGGTCCTTCGGTCTGGCAAATCTATATTTCGATGTATATGGCTTGGCGCTACAGGCAAGGGGGATTTCATGGGCTGGCTGGCATTTGCATTCGGGGTGACCGCGCTGCTCTATGCCGCGGTCGGGTTTGGCGGCGGGTCGACCTATACCGCACTGCTCCTGCTCGGCGGGGTCGCGGTGGGGCTCGTCCCCGCGATCAGCCTCGCGTGCAACGTCATCGTCGTCACCGGCGGCACGATCCGCTTCGCGCGATCGGGGGCGATGCCGTGGGCGAAGGCGCTGCCGCTGATCGCCGTCGCCGCACCGCTCGCCTTCCTTGGCGGGCTGACCCCGATCAAGCAGGGGGTGCTGGTGATCCTGCTCGGGGCGTCGCTGCTCGCCTCGGCGATCGCGCTGCTGGTCCAGCCGCAGACGGCCAAACCCGTGAACCTGTCGCCCAGGCTGCTGTTGCCGATCGCGGCGGGGCTCGGCTATCTCGCCGGCGTCGTCGGCATCGGCGGCGGCATCTTCCTCGCGCCCATCCTCCACCTCGTCCGCTGGGCCGAAGCGCGCAGCGTTGCCGCGACCGCGAGCCTGTTCATCCTCGTCAACAGCCTGTTCGGGCTGACCGGCCAGCTGATCAAGGGCAAGGGCGGCGAGATGGTCCATGCCGTCGCCGACCATTGGCCGTTGCTGGTCGCGGTGTTGATCGGCGGCGCGATCGGCACCCAGATCGCGGTGAAGACCGGACCCGCGGTGCTGATCCGGCGCTTGACCGCGCTGCTGGTCGGGTTTGTGGCGGTCCGCCTGCTCTTTGGTTTCTGACGCCTTTTACCCATCTTGCCTTCCCGCGCCGGAGTGCTAGCATCGCGCCTACAAGCTTGGCGGCCATGTAGCCGACAGGCGCGCAGCAGCTGGAACTCGAGGGCGCCGCACCCGTTGCGGTGAGCGAAGGCGTGTTGCGTGGAAAGGGCCGGCTCCATTAATTTCTTTGACGAGATGCAGGGCCAGGGGGGCGACGTCCGGACGCCCTACAGCGAATTTTGCGAGTGGTTCGATGCCGAGGAACCCGCGCGCATCCACCGCAAGGCGCAGCAGGCCGAGGCCTTTTTCCGAACCACCGGAATCACCTTCAACGTCTATGGCCAAGACGACGCCGACGAGCGTCTCATCCCCTTCGACGTCGTGCCGCGGATCATTTCGGCGAGCGAATGGCGCCGGCTGTCGCGCGGCATCGAACAGCGCGTGCGCGCGCTCAACGCCTTCCTTCACGACATCTATCACCGGCAGGAGATTCTGCGCGCCGGCCGCGTGCCGATCGAGCTGATCTCGCGCAACGAGGCCTTTCTGCCGATGATGATGGGCATGGACCCGCCGGGCGGCGTCTATACCCATATCAGCGGCACCGACATCGTCCGTACCGGGGCGAACGAATTCTATGTGCTCGAGGACAATGCCCGCACCCCGTCGGGTGTGTCCTACATGCTCGAAAACCGCGAGACGATGCTCCAGATGTTTCCCGAGCTGTTCGCGAAGGTGCCGGTGCGCGAGGTCAGCGATTATCCGATCAACCTGCTGCGTTCGCTCGCCGCCTGTGCGCCGCCGATGTGCGGCGGCACACCGACGGTCGCGGTCTTGACCCCCGGCATCCACAACAGCGCCTATTTCGAGCACAGCTTCCTCGCCGACCAGATGGGCGCCGAGCTGGTCGAGGGACATGATCTGCGCGTCGTCGGCGGCCGCGTCGCGATGCGGACGACGCAGGGCTATAAGGCGATCGACGTCCTCTATCGCCGCGTCGACGACGACTTCCTCGACCCGCTGAATTTCCGGCCCGATTCGGTCCTCGGGGTGCCGGGGATCTGGGACGTCTATCGCGCCGGCGGCATCACCATCGCCAATGCGCCGGGCACCGGTATCGCCGACGATAAGGCGCTGTACAGCTACATGCCCGACATCATCGAATTCTACACCGGCGAGCGCGCGCTGCTGCCCAATGTGCCGACCTGGCGCTGCAGCGAGCCCGAGCATCTGCGCGAGGTGCTCGACAAATTGCCCGAGCTGGTGGTCAAGGAAGTCCATGGATCGGGCGGTTACGGCATGCTCGTCGGCCCCGCCGCGAGCAAGAAAGAGATCGCCGCCTTTCGTGCCAAGCTGGAGGCGAACCCGCGCAACTATATCGCGCAGCCGACGCTGTCGCTGTCGACGGTCCCGATCTTCACCAAGAGCGGGCTCGCGCCGCGCCACGTCGACCTGCGCCCCTTCGTCCTGATGTCGCCGCAAGGCATCACCATCACCCCCGGCGGGCTGACCCGCGTCGCGATGACCAAGGGATCGCTGGTGGTGAATTCGAGCCAGGGCGGCGGGACCAAGGACACCTGGGTGCTGGAAGACTGATGCTGGGAAAAACCGCAGGCAGCCTCTTCTGGATGGCACGCTACCTCGAACGCAGCGAGAATAATGCGCGGCTGATCGACGCGGGGTTCCGCATCGCGCTGACCCGGTCGAGCACCGCCAAGGCCGAGTGGAAATCGATCCTGATCACTGCGGGGTCGAACCAGGCCTATGCCGCGACGGGGCATGAATATAGCTCGGCGAAGGTCGTCGACTTCATGCTCCGCGATCCGCACAATCCGTCGAGCATCATTTCGGTCGTCAAGCAGGCGCGCGACAATGCGCGTACCGCGCGTACCTATCTCACCCGCGAGGTGTGGGAGGCGGTCAACACCAGCTGGATGACGCTGGGCGCGCTGCTCAAGCGGCAGGTGCGCGACGACGATTTGCCCGACGTGCTGTCGGCGATCCGCCAGCAGAGCGCGCAGGTGCGCGGCGCCTGGACCGGCACGATGCTGCGCAACGACGGCTATAATTTCGCGCGCCTCGGCACCTTCCTCGAACGCGCCGACAACACCGCGCGCATCCTCGACGTCAAATATTACCTCCTGCTGCCCTCGGTCGCGCACATCGGCAGCTCGATCGACAATGTGCAGTGGGAAACGATCCTGCGCTCGGTGTCGGCGCACCGCGCCTATCACTGGCTCTATGGGGCGGAGATCAGCGCGCTCAAGATCGCCGAATTCCTGATCCTCTATAAACAGATGCCGCGCAGCCTCGCCTTCTGTGCGCAGAAGATGCAGGACAATATCGGCTGGTTGCAACGCGGCTATGGCGAGGAGACCGAGGCGGGACGGATGGCCGACGCGCTGCTCCACAAAAAACTCGCGGGTCCGATCCAGGCGATCTTCGACGGCGGCCTGCACGAATATATCACCGACTTCCTCCGCGCCAATGCCGCGCTCGCGCAGCAGATCGAGCGCGACTATCGCTTTGTGGTTTAGGGTTTTTTATGCGCCTGCGCGTCGAACACACCACCCGTTATGAATATGATGGCCCCGTCAGCTATGCCTTGCAGCAGCTGAAACTGACGCCGAAGGAGCGGCCGGGGCAGCAGTTGATCCACCATTGGGCGATCGAGATCGCGGGCGGCACCAACCAGCTTCATTACACCGACCATCACGGCAACGGCGTCGATCTGGTCGCGGTCGATGCCGGCGCGCGCGAGCTTGTCATCCACTGCGTCGGCGAGGTCGAGCTGATCACCTGGGACGGGGTGATCGGGGTCCATCGCGGTGCGATGCCGCTGTGGACCTTCCTGCGTCCGACCCCGCTGACCCGCGCCGGGCGCCATGTCCGCGCGCTGACGGCCGAACTGCGGCGCGATTTCGGATCGGACATCGAGCGCGCGCACGCCTTGTCGGCGCTGATCCTTGCGAAATTGCCGTACAGCATCGGGGTCACCGGCGCCGACACCACCGCCGAACAGGCGCTCGGCGGGGCGGGCGGGGTGTGCCAGGACCATGCCCATATCTTCATCGCGGCGATGCGCCACCTCGGGCATCCGGCGCGTTACGTGTCGGGCTATCTGATGATGAACGACCGCACGCACCAGGATGCGACCCACGGATGGGCCGAGGCGCATTTCGACGCGATCGGCTGGGTCGGCTTCGACGTGTCGAACGGCCATTCGCCCGATCAGCGCTATATCCGCGTCGCCACCGGTCTCGATTATCACGACGCCGCCCCGGTTCGCGGCATGCGCTATGGTGCAGCGCAAGAAAATATGGTTGTCCAATTGCAGGTGCAGCAATAAGCGATAGCCTGAGCAGGATTGGGGGACCGAAAATTATATGACCTATTGCGTCGGCATGCGTTTGAACAAGGGGCTGGTGTTCATGTCGGACACCCGCACGAACGCGGGCGTCGACGACATCGCGCAGGTCCGCAAGATGCGCAGCTGGCACCTGCCCGGCGAGCGCGTCATCACCTTGATGTCGGCGGGGAATCTCGCGACGACGCAGGCGGTGGTCAGCCTGCTCGACGAACGCACCAAGGCGCCCGAGGAACGGCATCCGTCGATCCTCGCCGCGCCGTCGATGTTCGCGGTCGCGACGATCGTCGGCGAAACGCTGCGCCAGATCGTCACCCGCCACAATCCCGCCGGGCCCGCCGCCGAATCGCTGTTTCGCGCATCGCTCATCGTCGGCGGCCAGATCAAGGGGTCCGAACCGCGGCTGTTCCTGATCTACCCCGAGGGCAATTTCATCGAGGCGGGCGAGGACAATCCCTTCTTCCAGATCGGCGAGACGAAATATGGCCGCCCGATCATCGTGCGTTCCTATGATCCCGCGATGTCGTTCGAGGATGCGGTGAAGCTGCTCTGTGTCTCGTTCGATTCGACGATCCGCGCCAATGCCGGGGTCGACCTGCCGATCGACCTCAAGATCCACGAACGCGACGATTATGTCGGGGTCCACGAACGCCGCTTCGAGCGCAACGACGCCTATTTCCAGAGCGTCGCCGACGGCTGGGCCGAGGCATTGGGGATCGCGCTGGCGGAATTGCCGGATTTTCATTTTTAGCGAACGCGAGGCCAAGGGGGTCGAGATTTCAGTCGACGTCACAGTGGGTTTTATAGCGACGTTCCCAATGCAAGGCGGGCCAGCAAGCCATTCGACAAGGATGACAGCCGGTTATCGCGAGTGGCAACGGACAATGTTTCATCGTTTCGTTCCACAACCGAGCCGGGGGGCAACGCCAAAAACGCGACAATCGCCGGACTCCATGTGGCGGCTTCGTACAGTGATAGGTTGCGCATCGCGGCGTCTCGCCGGTCGTGAATAACCCACCCGGAGTGGTTTCCGTCAGGCTCAATGCGCGTCATAGAAAATCTGTCCAACGATGCGATCGACGCGGGCAGCGACAGCGCTTGGCGGATAGAGGGGAAATCTGGTTGGACTCGCAATTCATCACACACAGCCCGCTGGGCAACAAGGAAGCGGACGGTGCGATTCACCCCCTCAACCCATCGAATGGGCATGCCGTCGAAATCTGGCTCGAACACTGACAAGCTGCCTTCTGCCGTCGGTTCGAGTTTGAGTAGGTTCCAGCCTATCTGGATGATCTGCCCACTCTCGAAGAGTGTGCCTCCGCGAACTTCTTCGGTGAAGTAGTCCGGCAGCCAGTCGGCCAATTGAACGGCCTCCGGGTCCACGAGCGCCACGATGTCCGGATGTCCATATTCACGTAGGCTTGTTTGAAGCTTGATCATGTCGCCTGATACCGTGGGGGATTTCCAGTTTTCAACGGGTTCTCAAGATCGGCAGCGCGATGTTCACCCTTAATATGTCGGTTGCCCTACCGCGCCAACGGCACCACCCGGAACCTCGGCCGGTCGCCGGTCATCTCGGCATGAACCACCGCATATTCGGGGACCGGCATCCATGTCGCGCTGTTCGACGACAGCGGCTCGGACGCGACGATGATCGCGCGCGGCTCCTCTTCGCCGCCGACCATCTGCCACTCGCCATCGTGGAGGCCGTAATCGCGGCCGGTGGTGAACCACATCGACAGGAAGTTCATGTTCGTCTCATGCACCTGGTCGGGCGACCCGGTGCGATAATGGCCGAAGTCGAAACAGTGACGCAGCCCGAGGATCTGGCGCCCGGTGGTCAGGAACAGGTTGCAGCTCGACGAGATGGCGATGCCATGGTGGCGCCGCGCGCGCTCGAGGATATCGACGGTCGCCTGAACCGCCGCGATCAGCGTGTCGCCGTCGGGCTCGACGCGCCAGTCGGGAAGCTGCGAGAGCAAGAGCGCATAGACCCATTCGCTGTCGGTCGATCCCGATATCTGCGCGAGCAGTTCGGGGGCGATGTCGGACATCAGTACCCCCTTCATCTCGCCGATGCGATAGATGTCGCCATTATGCGCCATCGCGACCGCGGCGCCGGGGAAGTGGAAGGGGTGGGTGTTCTGCTCGCTGACCTTGACCGTCGTTGAGTAAGCGACGCCGCGGACATGCGCGATCACGCATTCGGCGCGGGTCTTGATCGCCAGCGATTTGAGGTTGCCGTCGAACACCGGCAGCGACGGCGAGCGATAGCGGTGCGGCTCGTGCGGGGCGTGCGACTCTGCGTCCCACGCCATCATCCCGAACCCCGCGAGGTTCAGCATGTGCAGCATCTTGGGCATATAGGCCTGATTGACGAGGCTGCTATCGGGCTTGAACAGCAGGTCGTCGAGCGTGACCCGCTCGCCCAGATACATCATCGCCCGGCACATCGGCTATCCCCTTGCCCTACCGGGAGGGATGCTACACGAGGGCAGAGGACCTGGCGAGAGGGCCTCGTTCAGGCCAGCACCCCCGGATAAAGCGTCTCCTTCACCTCGACCGGGTCGAGCGCATAATGATGCGCGACGGCGTCGGCGATCATGCTTTCGAGGCCGCGCGTCGGTTTGAGGTCGCGCCCGTCGAGCAGCGCCGCCGTGCCCAGCCCGGGCCAGTCGGCCGCGACCGTACCGCCCTTCGCCAGCCGGCCGCCGAAGAGCAAAGCCGCCGATCCGGTGCCATGGTCGGTGCCGCCGCTGCCGTTAATCGCGACGGTGCGGCCGAATTCGGTGGCGACGATGACCAGCGTGTCCTTCCACGCCGGCCCCAGCCCCGCCTTCAGCGCGCCGACCAGCTGATCGAGCCCGCGCAACTGCGCCGTGATGCGGCTGCGCTGGGCGCTGTGCATGTCCCAGGCGCCGGTTTCGACCATCATCACCCGCGCGCCGTCGGCGGGCAGCATCAGCGAGGCGGCGAGCCGGCCGAGGTCGGCGCCGTTGCGGCCGTTGTTGCCGCCGATCTCGCCCGCCAGCTCCTGCGTGCGGATCGCGCTTTCCCACAACGGGTGCAGCAGCGCGTCCTTTTCGTAGAGCGCCGACAGCCGCGCGATCAGGTCGGCATTGGCCTGCGGCAGGCGGCTGGGGACGTAGGTGGCGACGGGCAGGGCGCCGCGCAGGGCGAGCGGGACCGACGGGGCCACCGCGAGCGCGCTGCGCCCGTCCGCCGGCAGCAGCGACAGCATCCGGTTCATCCAGCCGTCCGCGCGGCCATAGGGGCGCGTGCCGCCGCTTTCGAGCATATTCTGTCCGTCGAAATGCGACCGGTCGCGATAGACGGTCGCGACCGCATGCGCGACATGCGCCTCGCGCGCCGCGAACAGCGCGGCGGCGCTTTCGAGCGCGGGATGCAGCGTGAACAGGCCGTCGAGTCGCGCGCCGGTCGCGGCTTCCTCGACCAGCGCGGCGCGGACCCCGGCGAAGGCCGGGTCGCCGGTCGGCGCCGCGATCGCCAGCCCGTCGGCGGCGCCGCGCTGGATGACGAAGATCAGCCGCCGGTCGGTGGGCGCGGCGGCGAACGCCATTGCCGGGAAGACGGCGGCGCCGATGCCGGCGGCGATGACGGTGCGGCGGGTCAGGATCATCGTCTATCTCCGCAAGAAGGCAGGGCTGGCGAAGAGCATCGCGAGGCCCTGTGCCGGGCTGTCGGCGCCTGCGATCGCCCCGGCCAGATCGGCGGTGAGCGCGTCGCCGAGGATTTGCGGCGCGAGCGTGCGCGCGTCGACTCGATCGCCGATCCGGGCCGTGATGCGGCTGGCGAGGTCGACGCGCTGCATCAGCCCGCCCGATCCGGCCCATGTCGCGACGGTATCGCCAAAGCCGGCGGGCGATTCGGGCCGCCATATCTGCTGGCCGAGCTGGCCGAGGAGGTCCGGGACATTCTGGCGCTCGCCGAACATCGGCACGGGCAGTCCGCGAGCCATCGACACCGCCCAGTCCCACGGCGACTTGAACATCGCAGGGCCGCCCTGCCAGGGTTCGGGCGAAGCGATGAGGGTGCGGTAGAGCGACGGGAGATCGCCGCCGCTGCGCAGGAAGTCGGCGGCGAGGCGGTCGACCAAAGGCGGTGGCGGGTCGTCGGCGGTGAAATGGCGCGCGAGCCTGGTCGCGATGTGGCGCGCGGTTGCGGGATGCGCCGCGAGGTCGCGCAGCACCGCTTCGGCCTGTTGCGGGCCGGTGTCGGGGTAGCGCCTGCCGAGGATCACCTGCTCGCCGGACTGGTGACGCTCGGCGATATAGATACTGTCGCCCGGCTGCGAGCCGTCGGGGACCAGCTGGCGCAGCGCACCGCGACCGAGGCCGGCGACCGACAGGCCGGTGAGCGCGCGGGCGAAAGCGGTGACGTCGGCCTGCGTATAGCCGCTGCGGACGCCGAGCGTGTGGAGTTCGAGGATTTCGCGTGCGAGATTTTCGTTGAGCCCCGGCCGGCCGCGCGGACGGCTCTGGCGGACGGCGAAGGGGCTGTCGGGCCCGACGCTGAGCACCTGGTCCAGGTAGAGCTGCATCGCGGGATGGCGGATCGCGGCGATCAGCAGGTCCGAAAAGCGGCCCATGATGTGCGGGCGGATCGCGCTGAACTCATAGTTGCCCGCCAGGCCTGACACGAACTGCTTTTCGGTCGAGACGGCGAAATGATTGGCCCAGAAATGGACGAGGCGTTCGGCGAAGGGGGTCGGTGAGGCGACCGCGGCGGCGAAGCGCGCGGCTGCGGCGTCGATGTAGAAGAGGCGGATCGCCTCGCGCGCCTCGCGCCGGGCGGCGGGCTCCCTGCCACGCTCGTCGGCGGTGGTCGCCGCGCCGGTCTTGCCCGCCATCGCGTCGCCCTGCTCGCGAAAGAGGATGTAGGTCTCGGCGATCTCGCGGGGGCCGGGGAGTGCCGCGATGGCTTGCGGCGACGGCTCGAAGACGCCCAGTTGCCGCTCCAGCGCCGCCTGTGCCGCGCGCGCCGAGGTCGACACCGCATCATCGGGATGGTGGCCGAGCCCGAAGCGGTTGGCGGCAAGATAGTCGATCGCCATGCGGCACCTTTCCAGCCCCTCTCGCCACCGTCTATAATCGCGGCAAGATGTCGCAAAGCTGTACCGGCCGAGCGGCGTGCGGCACGGTTCGTCTCAGCCTAGGGGCTTGTCGTAGATCTGGTACACGCGGTTGACCTTGGCCTCGATCGCCCCGGCGACCGCATTCATGCCCTGATTGTCGTCGAGCACCCAGCCGATGTCGCCGAACTGCGTGCCATAGTCGCGCACCGCGTCGCGGCGGATGAATTCGATCATCATGAAGGCGAGCGTGCTCGCCATGCGGCTGTTCTGCAATTTCGTGGCGACGCCCATCAGCGGCACGCGCAGCGTGCGGCTCTTGGGCTTGCGCAGCCACCAGAGCAGCCGCGCCCAGTTGAAGGGCCATAGCGAACCCTCCATGTCGATCAGCAACTCGTTGATATTGGGCAGCACGATCATGAAGGCGACGGGTTCGCCGTCGAGTTCGGCGACGCGGATCAGATCCTCGAAGACGATGTCTTTGAGCTTTTTGCCAATGAAGGCGATCTCGCTGTCGGTGAGCGGGACGAAACCCCAATTGTCCGACCAGGCGTCGTTGAGCAGCCCCATGATGAGCTTCGCCTCGGCGTCGAACCTTTTCTTGTTCACCTTGCGGATGCGGATGCGTTCGTTCTTTTCGCCCGCCGCGACGATGCGGTTGACCAGCGGCGGGAAGCCGTCGTCGACGCGCACGCCATAGTTGAGCAATTGCTTGACCGGGTTGTAGCCCGCGCCCTCGATCCAGCCGCGATAGAGCGGGCTGTTGTGGCCCATCATGATAGTGGGGATGTCGTCGAAGCCCTCGATCAGCAGTCCGGGTTCGTCCCAGATCGAAATCGACAGCGGGCCGAGCGATCGTGTCATGCCCTGGCCGCGCAGCCAGTCCTCGGCGGTGACGAGCAGCGCGCGCGCCACCTCTTCATCTTCGGCCTCGAGCAGGCCCCAGTTGCCGGTGCCCGGACCCATGCCCTGTTCGGCCGGCTGTTCGAGCGCGAGCGTGTCGATATGGGCGGAGATGCGCCCGACCGTCCGGCCGTCGCGGCGCGCGGTGAAGAATTGCGCCTTGCCATGTTCGTACCAGGGGTTCTTGCCCGGGGTCAGCAGGTCGAAAACCTCGCCCTTCAGCGGCGGCACCCACGCCGGATCGCCGCGATTGAGCCGATAGGCGAGCTCGACGAATTCGCGCGTGTCGGCCTTGGTCTTGACGGGGTGGATGGTGACGGGGCCCTGATGATGTGCGGCCATGGCTGGTTTCCTGAACGATGTGTCCTATATCTGTGGCGAGGCATTAGGGCATAGCTGTGGCGCTGGCGACCCGCATTCGGCCATTTTGCTGCCACGAAATTCTGGTTTGTGAACGCTTATGACGACGATCAATCCCCCCGCCGATCGGCTCGCGACTCCCTTCGTGTCCGGTGCGGCAAAGATCCCCAAGTCCGCCATTGCCGACGACAAGGCGATGCTGCGCGCGGCGTCCGAACTGACGCGCGATTTGGTGAACCCCGGCGCACGCATCTATTGGACCGATTTCCTCGTCTCGACCCTGCTCGGCTATGCCGGCGTTGCGGGGGCGATCCTGTCGCCGTCGATCGGCTGGGCGATCGTGTCGGCGGTGATCGCGGTGATCGCGCTCTATCGCGCGGGCAGTTTCATTCACGAACTCACGCATATCCGCAAGAATGCGCTGCCGGGCTTTCGCCTCGCATGGAATGCGCTTGTCGGCGTGCCGATGCTGATCCCGTCCTTCCTGTATGAAGGCATCCACAGCCTGCACCACAACCGCACCAAATATGGCACGGTCGAGGACCCCGAATATCTGCCGCTCGCGCTGATGAAGCCGTGGACGGTGCCCTTGTTCGTGATCGTCGCGGCGTTCGCGCCGATCGCCCTGCTGTTCCGTTTCGCGGTGCTGACTCCGCTGTCCTTCCTGATCCCGCCGCTGCGCAAGCTGGTGATGGAACGCTATTCGGGCCTCATCATCAACCCGCTGTTCCGTCGCCGCCCGCCCGAGGGCGAGTTCCGCCGCCAATGGGCGTGGCAGGAGGGCGGCGCCTGGGCCTGGTCGACCTTGCTGATCGTCGCGGGGGTGCTCGGCTGGATCCCGCTGCGCGCGCTGCTGATCTTCGGCGCGATCGCCTCGACGACCCTGGTGTTCAACCAGATCCGCACGCTCGTCGCGCATCTGTGGGAAAATGACGGCGGCGAGCTGACCGTCACCGCGCAGTTCCTCGACAGCGTCAATGTGCCGCCGCCGGGGCTGCTGCCCGAACTCTGGGCGCCGGTCGGGCTGCGCTATCACGCGCTGCACCATCTGCTGCCGGGCGTGCCCTATCATGCGCTGGCCGAGGCGCACCGCCGCCTGAAGGACGCGCTGCCCGCGGATTCGCAATATCATGGCGCCAATTACGACGGCCTGCCGGGGTTGGTGGCGCGGCTGGTGCAGGGGTCGGCGCGGGGCGGGGCTGCGGTCTGAATCCCTGCGGCTAATCGTGGCGGCGGTCGCCGTCCGCAATCGGGCGTATTAGCACGCGACTTCCGGACTGCGCCGCGATACGAACCGCTTCGACGAAGCCGACGCCTTGGCCTTCATATATTTGTTCGAGATGGCGCCAGTCGTCGTCGATCAATGTGGCGCGATAGATTCCGGTGAGCGCCGGTGCGACGGCCATGAAACTTGTTGTCGGCCCCTGCCGGCAAGTCGCGCAGGCGCTAATATAGCTGCCGTAATGAACGATCGTCTCGAACTTCGACGACCCGCAGTCGTCGCAGCGGAAATCGTCGTCCATGCTATTCTTCGGTGCGTATCAGGATCATCTCGCCGATCAGGGCGAACAATATGAACGGTCCCCACGCGGCCAGAAAGGGCGTGTAGGCGCCGAGGTCGCCCATCGCGAGGGCGAAATTGTCGGCGACGAAATAGGCGAAGCCCAATGCCATGCCGAGGATGGCGCGCACGAAAAGCTTGCCCGAGCGCGCGAGGCCGAACGCCGCGACGGCGCCGAGCAGCGGCATCAGGATCGCCGACAGCGGCCCCGAAATCTTGTGCCACAGCACGCCCTTCAGCGCATCGACCGGGCGGCCCGCGGCCTCAAGGTCGGCGATCGCGCTCTTGAGCTGGAGGAAGGGCATCTGGTCGCCCTTGACCTGCGCCAGCGTGAACTGGTCGGGGGCGACACCCTTGGCCGCGACGATCGTGCCGAGCGGCTGGATCGTTCCCGAGCGGCGCACGAAGCGCTTGGCATTGGTGAGTTCCCAGCCGCCATCGACCGCGCGCGCGCTGTCCGCCGACAGGATCGACGACAGCACCCCGCCGGTGCGTTCATAGATGGTGACCTTGTTCAATATGACCACCGGACCGCCGGTCTGCACCGTGCCCGCGTTGATCAGGTCGTTGCCGGCGCGCACCCAGATGTTGCTGCGCACGCCATTGTCGATCGGCACCTTTGCATATTGAACCTTTTGCCAGGCGGCGAGCGCCCCGGTCGAGCGTGCGACGATGCGTTCGTTGAAGGCGAAGCTGATCCCGGCGACGAGGAAGGCGGCGAGGAACAGCGGCGCGAGAACCTGATGCGCCGACATGCCGGCACCCTTCATCGCGATGACCTCGCTGTTTTGGTTCAGCGTCGCGAGGGTCAGGATCGTGCCGAGCAGCACCGAAAAGGGCAGGAAGGTCTCGATGATCTGCGGAATACGCATGCCGACATAGCGCCAGACCTCGGCATCGCCATTGCCCGCGACCGCCAGGATCTTGCCGCTTTCGCCGAGCAGGTCGAGCGTCTGCAGGATCAGCACGAGCGCGAACAGGATCGCGAAGGTGCGGACGAGGAACAGGCGCCCGACGTAAAGCGCCATGGTGCGCGAGGGGAAGAAGGAGAGCTGGTGCATCAGTCGGCCGCCTGAACCGCGCGCGGCTTGCGCTGGAACAGCGTGATCAGCCCGCGGATGCGCTGGCCGGCCTTGGCGGCGACGCGTTCGAGCGCGCCGATCGGCTGGCCGCCAGGCACATGCGCGACGGTATAATACATCCAGATCGCGAGGCCCGCGAAGAGCAGGAAGGGCACCCATAGCGCGATCAGCGGATCGACGGTGCCGCGCGCGCCCATATCCTCGGCATATTCGTTGATCTTGTGCTGGGTCACCAGCAGCACGATCGACAGGAAGATTCCGAGCGACGAAGTCGATCGTTTCGGCGGGATGGCGAGCGCGATCGCGATCAGAGGAATCAGGAACATCGACACCACCTCGACGATGCGAAAATGGAAATTCGCGCGCGATTCGAGGCGGGTCTTCAACGGTTCACGCTGGTCCTTGCCGGCGACGAACAGTTCGGGGATCGTCTTTTCGCGGTCGGCGCCGCCGCGGGTACGGAAGGCGTCGATCTTGGGCAGCGGGATCGGCAGGTCATGATTGTCGAAGGTCAGGACGCGCGGCACTGCGAATTTGGGCGATTCATGGATCAGCACGCCCCGGGTCAGCCGCAGGATGATGGTGTCGGGATCGTCGGTGGCGAGGAACTGGCCCTGCGCCGCGGTCGCCGACACGCTTTGCCCGTCTTTCTGCTCGCCGCGCACGAAGATGCCGCGCAAGCTGCGGCCTTCGTTCGAGCTTTCCTCGATCCGCAGCGTCATGCGTTCGCCCAGCTTATTGAACTCGCCGACCTTGATCGACGCGCCGAGCGCTCCCGAACGCAATTCGAACTGCAGCCCTTCATAGGCGTAGCGGGCGAGCGGCTGGATGAAGCCGACGATCGCGAGGTTGAGCAGCGCCAGCGCCAGCGCAAAGGCATAGGGCACGCGCATCAGCCGCCCGAAACTCATGCCGACGCCCTTCAGCACATCGAGTTCGCTCGACGTCGCGAGGCGGCGAAAAGCCAGCAAAATGCCGAGCATCAGCCCGATCGGGATGCCGAGCGACAGATATTCGGGGATCAGATTGGCGAGCATGCGCCAGACGACGCTGACCGGGCCGCCTTCGTTCGCGACGAAGTCGAACAGCCGCAGCATCTTTTCCAGCACGAGCAGCATCGCGGACAAAACCAGCGTGCCGAGCATGGGGAAGAAGATGAGCCGCGCGATGTAGCGGTCGATGGCGGGCAATCTATTCAAGCTTTCGTCGCCCCATCACCATGATTTGGCCGCAAATGATTCCGATATGCCGATTCAAGGGCGACAGGGACCCGTGCCGGCTTTGGCTGGCATGGCTATAGCCACTGGGAGCTAATGCGTCATGTCGAAATTTGTATCGACGTCACTCTGCATCATTCTGCTGGCGGTCACGGGACCGGCACATGCAGAGGGGCAGGTCCTGTCGAACGACCTGTCGAAATGCCGGAGCGGTCCGTCCACCCTTGTCCAGATCAGCGGCCTCAAGGCCGGAACGGGCCGGGTGCGCGTCCAGGCCTATCGCGCCACATCGGCCGACTGGCTGGCCAAGGGCCGCTGGATCAACCGGATCGAGGTGCCCGTGCGCGCCGCGTCGATGACCGTGTGCGTGCCGCTGCCGGCCGCCGGCAGCTATGGCATCGCGGTGCGCCACGACGTCAATGGCAACGGCAAGACCGACCTGTCATCGGATGGCGGCGGCATGTCGAACAACCCGAGCATCAACATCTTCAACCTCGGCAAGCCGAGCTACAAGAAGACGGCGTTCGCGGTGGGCGATGCGCCAAAGACGATCTCGATCACCATGAAATATATGTAAGGAACTATGGCCAGCGTCGCGCTCCTTTCCAATCCACGCTCGACCGGCAACCGTGCCCTGTTGCCGCGGGTGCGGGAAATCTGCGCGGCGCATCCCGACATATTCCATTATGAGGTCGAGGACGTCGACCAGATCGGCGAGGCGATCCGCACCATCGCGATGGTGTCCCCGCGCATCATCGTCGTCAACGGCGGCGACGGCACGGTCCAGGCGGCGCTGACCGAACTCTATTCGGGCGATTATTTCGGCGGTTCGCCGCCGCCGGTCGCGGTGCTGCCCAACGGCAAGACCAATTTGATCGCGCTCGATCTGGGCGCCGAGGGCGATCCGCTGAAGGCGCTCGAACGCGTGATCGAACTGGTCGAGACCGGCCGGATCGAGGATCATGTGATCCAGCGCCAGCTGATCTCGCTCGACAGCGGCGGCGAAGCGCGGCCGGTGCTCGGCATGTTCCTCGGCGGCGCCTATCTCGCCGATGTGATGCTCTATTGCCGCAACCGCATCTATCCGCTTGGCCTGCCCAACGGCCTGTCGCACGTTCTGGCGGCGGTCCTCGGCCTGTTCGCGATGCTGCTGGGAATCGGCGGCGGGCGGTTGCCGCCCAAGCCGCAGCCGATGATCGTGTCGTTGATCCGCCAGGGCGAACTGCACGGCAAATTCTCGCTGTTGATCGTCACCACGCTCGAAAAGCTGCTGCTCAGCATCCGCACCAACGACAGTCCCGGCCCGCGCGGCCAGATGAAGCTGCTCGCGGTCGAGCGCGGCGCCGGCGCGCTGTTCCGCATGCTCGGCGCGACCTTGCGCGGAACGCTCGGGCAAAACCCGCTCGAAGGCGTGCATTTCCAGCAGGGCGACGAAATCCGGATCGAGGGCGAGCGGTCGAACGTCATCCTTGACGGTGAGATTTTTATCGCCAAATCGGGGCGCCCGATCGTCCTGACCTCGACCCAGCCGGTTCCCTTCCTGCGGCTCGCCGCCTGAGCCTCGTCATGCACGACAGCCTGACCGATCTGGTCCGCGCCGAACTCGCCACCCCCGTCGATCCGCGCGCGCGCGTGATGGCCGCGGCGATCGCGGCGCAATATCCCGGCTCGGCGCGCGCGGTGCTGTTTTACGGCAGCTGCCTGCGCGAAACCCAGCTCGACGGGCTGATGCTCGATTTCTACCTGATCGTGTCCGACTATGGCGACGCTTATGGCCGGCGCTGGATGGCGGCGGCGAACCGGCTGATCCCGCCGAACGTCTTTCCGTTCCAGCACGACGGGCTGATCGCCAAATATGCGGTGCTGAGCGAAGCCGACTTCCACCGCCTGAACGGGTCCGAGACGCGCAACGTGTCGGTTTGGGCGCGCTTTGCCCAGCCGTCGCGGCTGGTGTGGGCGGTCGACGACACCGCGCGCGATCGCGCGATCGCCGCGGTTGCGCGCGCCGCGCCGACGTTGCTTGCCGCCGCCGGCGCGGTCGATGGCGAGCAACCGCTCGACTGGTGGCGCCGCGCCTTCGCTCTCACTTACTCGGCCGAGCTGCGCGCCGAACGCACCAGCCGGGCGCAGTCGGTGGTCGACGCGACCCCCGAACGCTATGCGCGCTTCAGCACCGCGGCGATGGCCGCGATCCCGGCGAATGCACGCGCCGGCGGCTGGATGCGCCGCCGCGCCGAAGGCAAGGCCCTCAGCATCGTCCGCCTCGCCAAGGCGAGCCTGACCTATGCCGGCGGGATCGATTATCTGGCGTGGAAGATCAACCGCCACGCGGGAACCAAGATCGAGATCAAGCCCTGGCAGCGGCGATGGCCGCTGGTCGCGGCGCTGACGCTGGTGCCGCGGCTGATGAAGAGCGGGGCGATACGGTAACGGCCGCTAGCGGGCGTAGATCCTCCCTGCGGCGAAGCCGTGGGGAGGGGGACCGCCGCGAAGCGGTGGTGGAGGGGCCGCGGCGCCGCACCGACGCCTGACGGCGTCGGCCCCTCCGTCAGCCCTACGGGCTGCCACCTCCCCATCGCTCCGCGACAGGGAGGATCGGCCAAGGTCCGCTTCCCACCCCCGACCAGCGACCCAACCTCAGCCGAATGCCGCGATCTTTTCCGTCGGCCGCGGTTCGCTGCTCCGCCGGATCGCCTGATCGAGCTGGGTCAGGGTGAAGGGCTTGCGCAGCACGTCATGGTCGCCGAACGCGGCGACCTCGCTCGCGTCGCCGGCGAAGCCGGTCACGAACAGCACCGCGAGGCCGGGCCAGCGCTGTTTCAGCTCGGCGACCAGCTCGGGGCCGGTGAGGTCGGGCATCAGTACGTCGGACAAGATCAGGTCGAAGCCGTGTTTTTCGACCAGCGCCGCGGCGTCGCGCGGATCGTTGCACGCGACCGCGCGGTGCCCCAGTTCCTCGACCGCCTCGACCGTCGCGGTGAGCACGCGCGGATCGTCCTCGACGACCAATATATGCAGCGCTTCGCTTGCGGTCTCGGTCGCGGCCACCGGCGATGCGACGATTTCGGTCGGCATGGCTTCGGGCCGCTTGATCACCGGCAGCAGCATCGCGACGCTGGTGCCTTCGCCCTCGGTCGACTGGATCTGCACCTCGCCGTCGGACTGGCGGCAGAAAGCGAAGACCTGGCTCATGCCGAGGCCGGTACCCTGTCCCGCGGGCTTGGTGGTGTAGAAGGGGTCGAAGACGCGTTCGAGCACGTCGGGTGACATGCCGCAGCCGGTGTCGATCACCTGCACCGCGAGCGCTGCGGGTTCGTCCTCGCCGTCGCCGAGCGTCCGGATCGTCAGCGCCCCATGGCCCTCCATCGCGTCGCGCGCATTGACCGCGAGGTTGAGCAGGGCGTTTTCGAACTGCTGGCGGTCGAGCCACGCCGCAAGCCCCGGCGCCTGCAGGTCGAGCGTCAGCGCGATGCGGTCGCCGATCGTGCGTTCGATCAGTTCGGCAAAGGCGGCGATGCTGTCGTCGACCACCATCATTTCGGGTCGCGCCGGTTCCGATCGCGCGAAGGCGAGCAGGCGGCGGGTCAGGTCGGCGGCGCGGTTGGCGCCGTCGAGCGCGTTGTGGATGTGCCGCTGTGCCTTGTCGGGCGCGTCGGCGAGCCAGCGCTGCGCGAGTTCGAGTCCGCCAACGACGACCGCGAGCATATTGTTGAAGTCGTGCGCGATGCCGCCGGTCAGCTGGCCGACCGCTTCCATCTTCTGCGCCTGCCGCAGCTGGTCCTCGGCCACCGCGCGCTCGGCCATCTCGTTGCGCAGTGCGCGGTTCGCCTGTGCCAGTTCGGCGGTGCGGTCGGCGACCGCGGTTTCGAGCTGGGTCGCGCGGTCGGCCTCCTCAAGCTGTTCGCGCCGCGCCAGTCGCCGATCGCCTTCGGCGCGGATCAGCGAGAAGGTTGCGGCGATGGCGATGATCGCGGCGGCGGCACCGAGCAGCGAAAAGAGCAGGATCGCCTGGTAGAGGCTGTCGCGGTCGGCGGCCGCGACGCGGTTGCGCTCGGCGAGCAGGGTGCGTTCGTTCTGGATCAACTGGGTCAGCAGGCGGTCGATACGGACCAGTGCGACGTCGTGGCCCGCGGCATTATATTTGGAGATCGCCGCGATCGTCTGCCGGTAATTGGCGCTGAGCGCCGCGTCGCCGAGTTGCGCGCCGCGGCGGTCGAGTTCGGTCGTCAGCTGCCTGACCAGCTCCGCCGCCTTGGGACTGTCGCGGACGTTGCGTCGCAGCATGGCCAGATATTGGCGCGCGAGGCCCCATTGCTGCTGATAGACGCGGCCATCCTCTTTTTGCAGCCCGACCGCGAAGCGCCCGAGCGCCGCCTCCGACCGCGCGAGCGCGGCGTCGAGGCTGCGCGTTTGCGATATGACTTCGAGGCTGTGGGCCTGCCAGCCGAGCGAGCGGTCGTAATTGTCGTTAGCGCGGGTCACGAGCAGGACGAGCGCGACGACGACCCCGACGAGGATCGCGCCGACGCCGATCGTCAGCCAGAAGCGGAGACGCTCCCGCCGGCCATCGTTTTCGCTGTCATAATCCCGCTCGAACACCCGGCGCTTGTACCGGACAAGCGCCGCGTGGAAAAGCCGCGAACGAGTCGCTGGGCGTTGGCCCCGTCAACTCGCCCCGAAAATGAGTCCGCTGGTCGGCCAGCCCACTCGATTCAGCTGATAATGCCGACGCGTTTGCCCGCACGTTCGAAGCGGCCGAGGATTTCGCCGACCTGTTCGCTGCTATGCTCGGCGCAGAGCGAACAGCGCAGCAAGGTCATGCCCGCCGGGGTTGCGGGCGGACGCGCGAGATTGACGTAGAGCCCCTCTTCGAGCAGCGCTTCCCACATCATCGCGCCCTGTTCGAGGTCGGGCATGATGACCGCGATGATCGCCGACTGCGGCTCTTCGGTGCCGAGCGTGAAGCCGAGATCGCGCAGCCCCTTGTGCAGCAGCTTCGAATTTTCCCACAGATGGGCGCGTTTGTTCGACCCGTGCATCAGCTTGCGGATGCTCGTCGCTGCGGTCGCGACGACGCTCGGCGGCAGCGAGGCGGTGAACACATAAGGACGGCAGACGAGCCGCAGGATTTCGAACTTCGGGTGGTTCGAAACGCAGAAGCCGCCGACGGTGCCGACGCTCTTGCTGAACGTGCCGATGACGAAGTCGACGTCGTCGAGCACGCCCTGCGCCTCGGCGACGCCGCGGCCATGTTCGCCGATGAAGCCCATCGAATGCGCCTCGTCGACGAGCACCATCGCGCCGGCCTCCTTCGAGACGCGGATCATCTCCTTGAGCGGCGCGATGTCGCCGAGCATCGAATAGACGCCCTCGAGCACGACCAGCTTACCTGCCTCGGGCGGCAGGCGCTTCAGGCGCTTTTCAAGCGCTTCGACGTCATTGTGGCGGAACGCGACGATTTCGGCATTGCCCATCGCGCAGCCGTCATAGATCGACGCATGGCTGTCGATGTCGAGGATGACATAGTCGCCCTTGCCGGCGATCGTCGAAATGATGCCGAGATTCGCCTGGTACCCGGTCGAGAACACCATGGCATGATCCATGGCGTAAAATTCCTTGAGCGCCTCTTCGCACTCCTTGTGGCCCTGATAGGTGCCGTTGAGGACGCGGCTGCCGGTGGTACCGCTGCCGAACTTGTCGAGCGCATCCTTGCCCGCGGCGATGACGTCCTCGTCGAAGGTCATGCCCATATAATTATAGGTGCCGAGCAGGATCGTCTCGCGCCCGTTGCAGATCGCGACGGTCGGCGAGACGACTTTCTCCATCACCAGATTATACGGATCGGTGACGCCTGTCGCGAGCAGATCCTCGCGCTGCTGGATCAGCGGATCGAATTTCGAAAAAAGGTCGGTCATTTTTGGTCTTCCGTGTTCCCCGGCGAAAGCCGGGGTCCAGATGAGTGGCGCGATATCGCATGGGCCCCGGCGTTCGCCGGGGAACACAAAGCTATCAGCCCTGCAGCTTTTCGACGGCGGCGATCAACTGGCCGACGGTTTCGATCTCGGCCTGCATGTTCATGCTGATGATGATGTCGAAGGTGTCCTCGACCTCGGCGACGAAATCCATCACCGTCAGGCTGTCCCATTCGAGATCGCCGGCAAAGGTGGTGGCGTCGCTCAGCTCGACGCCCTTTTTGTTGAACGGTGCGATCAGGCCGTGGATCTGGTCGGTGAGGGCGGTGCTCATAGGGGTGCGTCCCTTAAAGAAAGAATGTTGCGCGCGGGCATGCCGCGCTGTCCCCTGCTTGGCAAGCGAATGCGGCGGTATTCGGGCAGCATCTTGCCCGCGCCGGACGGACGTGCCATCGCTGCTGCGGGTCGCACCACACAGGCATGGCAGGGGCAAGCCGATGGACGACAAGGCCAGCGAGACCAGGAACCCGACCGGGGCGGCAGCGCCGCCGCCCGCGATCAGCTTTCCGCCGAACGCGGTCCATCTGGTGCGCACCAACCAGCAGATCACGCTGACGCTGTCCCAGATGGCCGACCAAAAGGCGTCGATCCTGATGGGGGCGACCTTCGTCGTCTTCACCCTCGCGATCGGCCAGGCGCGCGCCGGGGCGGGGGCGCTCGCCATACCGCTGGCGATCCTCGCGACCTTTTCCTTCCTGTCGGCGCTGCTCGCGATCTCCGCCGTCCTGCCGCGCGTCGGCAGGGCGCCGCCGATCGTCTACAAGGACGGCAAGGACCACAGCAATATCCTGTTCTTCGGGCGCTTTTCGCAGATGGAGGAGGATGAGTTTATCGACGCGGTGAAGACGCGGCTGCGCACCGAGGAAGATATTTACGAAACGATGCTGCGCGACACCTATCAGAACGGCATCGTGCTGGCGCGGCGCAAATATCGCTATCTGGCCTATGCCTATCGGCTGTTCGTTGTCGGGCTGACCGCGACCTTCATCGCCTTTGCGGTCGAAATGGCGATGCTGTGGAGCAAATGACGGCGTGAAGCATTAGGCCAGAGATGACCGACGTCTTCATCAGCTACAAGCGCGAGGAGCGGGCGCGCTGCGTCGCGATCTACAACGCGCTCGTCGACCTGAAACTATCGGTGTGGTTCGACGCGCATATCGAACCCGGCACCGATTTTGACCGCGAGATCGAGCGCGAGGTGCGCGGCGCCAGCGCGGTGCTCGTGCTCTGGTCCGAACGCGCCGCCGACAGCGACTGGATCCGCGCCGAGGCGCGTAGCGGGCGGCAGACGAACCGGCTGGTCGCGATCCGGCTCGACGATTGCCTGCCGCCGCTCGAATTCGCGTCGGTGCAGGCGATCGACCTGTTCAACCATCGCGATTTTCAGGCGAGCGAGGGCTGGCGCCAGATCGTATCGCGGATCGGACGCCTCGTTGGACGGCTGGGGCTCGGTGATTATGTCGGTTGCGAACAGGAGACCGACGCAGATCGCTGGCGCGCATGGATTGCGGACAACCCCGGCGATCCGCTGGTCGACAAGGCGAGGCAGCGGCTGGCGCTGCTGATCCGGCCCGAGCCCGCCTTATCCCTGGCGCAAGCCACGGCGCCCGCAGCCGATATCGCGCCGCCGGCGACCTCCATCCCGACACCGGCACCAGCCGAATCCGCCGCCGTATCCCCGCTATCATGGATAGGTCGTCACGGCTGGACCGTCGCAATCGCCGTGCTGCTGTTGTTCGGTACGATCGCGCTTTTCGATCGTTTCACGACCAGCGACAAGGCACAGAATGCGGCAATCGACGGCCCGCTGTCCGAACGTCCGTCGCAAGGCGTGCCTGTGCCGAACAATCCCGCCGCCGCCCCGGCCGCGACCGGGGTGGCGGGAAAGGACAAACCCGCGCGGTGCCCCGGAACCAATCCCTTTCGCATCGCCGCCTTGCCCGGGCGTACCGATCTGCAACCGCAATGGAAGCAGACGGCCGACAGCGTCTGGCTCGCATGGCGGAATTGTCCGGGTCTGGTCGTTGTCGAGGGTCATGTGGAAAAGGGCGGTAACAGCCGCGACGCATCGAACATGGCCATTAAAATGGCGGAACAACTCGCGCTGAAGGGGATTCCGGAAGGAACATTGACCTGGACCGGCAAAGGCGCGGAGACACCGCTGCCAGGCCGCGACCCAGGCGATGCGGCGAACCGGCGTGTCGAAATCTATCTGATGGAGCCCTATCACCCCGGCCTGCGCTGATCGCTGAATGTGGCCAATATGCCACCATCGCCGACAATCTTGGGCCCGGCACCAACGCTCGATTGAAACCCCCTGCGGCCGCGCCTATTCGGGCCGGCTGTGTTGCAGACCGCCACCCCCCTGACCGCGGATGTTCCGTCGGGTCTTCGCACCGAATTTCGGGCGACGCTGGCGCTCGCCTGGCCGCTGGCGGCGGCGAACCTGTTGCAGATGCTCGTCCATGCGATCGACGTGATCTTCGTGGCGCGGCTCGGCGACGCGGCGCTCGCCGCCTCGTCGCTCGGCGTTTCGATCTTCGGGTTGCTGTTGTGGACCGGCTCGGGGCTGGTCGGGGCGTCCGCGCCGCTGATCGCCGCCGAACTCGGTCGCCGCAAACATGCGGTGCGCGAGGTGCGGCGCACGGTGCGCATGGCGCTGTGGCTCAGCGCGCTCGTTGCCACGGTCTTCATGGGGATATGTGCGGCGGGCGGGCCGATCATGATCGCGACAGGGCAGGGCGCCGACATGTCGACGCGCGCCGCCGGGTTCCTGCTCATCTTGATGTGGGGCATGTTCCCGATGATCGCGGCGAGCGTGCTTCGGATCTTCGTGTCGGCGCTCGGCCGGCCGACGATCGCGACCGCGATCACCTTTGGTGCGCTCGGGGTCAACGCGCTCGGCAACTGGATGCTGGTGTTCGGCAATCTCGGCATGCCCGCGCTCGGCCTTCATGGCTCGGCGATCTCCAGCGTGATCACCAGCACGCTGATGCTGCTCGCTTATGTCTTCATCATCCAGTCCGACCGGCGGTTGCGGCGCTATCACCTGTTCGGCAACTGGTGGCGCAGCGAATGGACGCGCTTTTTCGAAATGTTGCGCATCGGCGCGCCGATAGCGCTGACCATTTTGGCGGAGGCGGGGCTGTTCACCGGCGCCGCTTTCCTGATGGGCCGCATCGGCGAGGCGCAGCTCGCGGGCCACACGATCGCGCTGCAGGTCGCGGCGCTGGCTTTCCAGATCCCCTTCGGCGTCGCGCAGGCGGCGACGATCCGTGTCGGCCTGGCTTATGGCGCGGGCGACCATCGCGGCATTTCCTATGCCGGGACCGCTGCGATGATACTCGGCATCGGCTTCATGGGGGTCACCGCGCTGACGATGTGGCTGTTCCCGTCGCTCGTCCTCTCGATCTATGTCGACGTCGACGCCGCGAAGAACGCCGCGCTCGTCGGCTTCGCGATGCAGTTCCTGGTCGTCGCCGCCGCCTTCCAGCTGTTCGATGGTGCGCAGGCGGTCGCGGCGGGGGCGCTGCGCGGGCTGCAGGACACGCGCACCCCGATGATCATCGCGATCTGCGGTTACTGGATCGGCGGTTATGGCACCGCGATCTATCTTGGCTTCTGGACGCCATGGGCCGGGGTCGGGGTGTGGATCGGCCTCGCGGTCGGACTGGTGCTCGTTGCCGGGCTGCTGCTGCTGCGGTGGCGGATGCGCGCCCGGCTCGGCCTGTTACCGGCCTGACGCAAAAACTTCACAAGAATCTTGTGGGAGTCGCCTTGACGCCTATCTGACTCCCACCCATATGCCCGCCTGTTAGCACTCCCCCGTGGCGAGTGCTAAAGGACTATAGTTCGTATCATTTGGAGGGAGTCCCATGGCTCAATTTCGTCCGCTGCACGACCGCGTGCTTGTCCGCCGTATCGAAGCCGAAGAAAAGACGGCCGGCGGCATCATCATCCCCGACACCGCCAAGGAAAAGCCGCAGGAAGGCGAAGTCGTCTCGGTCGGCACCGGTACCCGCGCCGATGATGGCAAGGTGACCCCGCTCGACGTCAAGGCCGGCGACCGCATCCTGTTCGGCAAATGGTCGGGCACCGAAGTCAAGGTCGACGGCGAAGAGCTGCTGATCATGAAGGAATCGGACATCCTCGGCGTCATCGCCTGATCCGTCCCCGCGTCCCTCGCGGACGCGATTTCAGTGTAAAGTTGCGCGGTTTTCCGTGCATTTCAAAGGAACAAGCCCATGGCTGCTAAAGACGTCAAATTCTCGCGCGACGCGCGCGAACGCATCCTGCGCGGTGTCGACACCCTCGCCGACGCGGTGAAGGTCACCCTCGGTCCCAAGGGCCGCAACGTCGTGATCGACAAGAGCTTCGGCGCGCCCCGCATCACCAAGGACGGCGTCACCGTCGCCAAGGAAATCGAACTCAAGGACAAGTTCGAAAACATGGGCGCCCAGATGCTGCGCGAAGTCGCATCGAAGGCGAACGACAAGGCCGGCGACGGCACCACCACCGCGACCGTTCTCGCCCAGGCGATCGTGCGCGAAGGCATGAAGTCGGTTGCCGCCGGCATGAACCCGATGGACCTGAAGCGCGGCATCGACCTCGCGGTCACCAAGGTTGTCGAAACGATCAAGGCACAGTCGAAGCCCGTTTCGGGCACCGCTGAAATCGCCCAGGTCGGCATCATCTCGGCCAATGGCGACACCGAAGTCGGCGAGAAGATCGCCGAAGCGATGGAAAAGGTCGGCAAGGAAGGCGTGATCACCGTTGAGGAAGCCAAGGGCCTCGATTTCGAACTCGACGTCGTCGAAGGCATGCAGTTCGACCGCGGTTACCTGTCGCCCTACTTCATCACCAACCCGGAAAAGATGCTCGTCGAGCTGGCCGATCCGTACATCCTGATCTTCGAAAAGAAGCTTTCGAACCTGCAGGCGATGCTGCCGATCCTCGA
This sequence comes from Sphingopyxis sp. EU05-FHT14B03, assembly GCF_058790875.1. Lineage (NCBI taxonomy): Bacteria > Pseudomonadati > Pseudomonadota > Alphaproteobacteria > Sphingomonadales > Sphingopyxidaceae > Sphingopyxis > Sphingopyxis sp. EU05-FHT14B03. Next base: position 30,701 of record NZ_JBYTDC010000003.1, on the reverse strand, counting down.
AGCCGTGGTTCAGTCGGGTCGCCCGCTGCTGATCATCGCCGAAGACATCGAAGGCGAAGCGCTCGCGACGCTGGTGGTCAACCGCCTGCGCGGCGGCCTGAAGGTCGCGGCCGTCAAGGCACCGGGCTTCGGCGATCGTCGCAAGGCGATGCTGCAGGACATCGCGATCCTCACCGCCGGTGAAATGATCAGCGAAGACCTGGGCATCAAGCTCGAAACCGTCACGCTCGCCATGCTCGGCCAGGCCAAGCGCGTCACCATCGACAAGGACAACACCACCATCGTCGACGGTGCCGGTGAAGCCGCGACGATCAAGGGCCGCGTCGAACAGATTCGCGCCCAGATCGAAACGACGACCAGCGACTACGACAAGGAAAAGCTGCAGGAACGTCTGGCGAAGCTCGCCGGCGGTGTTGCGGTGATCAAGGTCGGCGGCGCTTCGGAAGTCGAAGTGAAGGAACGCAAGGATCGCGTCGACGACGCGCTGCATGCGACCCGCGCTGCGGTCGAAGAAGGCATCGTCCCCGGCGGCGGTACGGCGCTGCTGTACGCGACCAAGGCCCTCGAAGGCCTGTCGGGCATCAACGAAGACCAGACCCGCGGCATCGACATCATCCGTCGCGCGTTGCAGGCTCCGGTTCGCCAGATCGCCGAAAACGCGGGCTTCGACGGCGGTGTCGTCGCGGGCAAGCTGTTCGACCAGAAGGACACGAGCTTCGGCTTCAACGCCTCGACCGACGTCTATGAAGACCTGGTCAAGGCCGGTGTCATCGACCCGACCAAGGTCGTCCGCATCGCGCTTCAGGACGCTGCCTCGGTTGCCGGTCTGCTGATCACCACCGAAGCCGGTATCGCCGAAACGCCCGACGACAAGCCCGCCATGCCCATGGGCGGCGGCGGCATGGGCGGCATGGGCGGCATGGACTTCTAAAGTCCTTGTTGCACCCATCGCTCGGCGCAAGCTGACAGGAAGGGCCGGGGAGGAAACTCTCCGGCCCTTGCCTTTTGTCCCTCGCGCTTGCGGGACAAGCGAGGGAAGGGCATGGAGACGGCATGACTCCCGCCACGCCCATCGACCGCCTCCGCGCCGCGCTGCTGGCCGATGAGGCGGCGCAGCTCCGGCTTGCTCCGCTTGCCGATACGGCGACCTTTCTCGACGCGATCACGGCTTATGCCGCCGAGCTCGGCCTGCCGATCACCCGCGATGCCTTTGCCGCCGGCCTTGCCCGCGCCGCGACGCCGCAGATGGAGCAGGAACTGCCCGCGCTCCGGCTCGCCGAAGCGCCGCCGCGCCATTGGTTGCCGGTTGAACTCAAACCCTATCAGGGCGCGATCGTCATCGAATGGCTGCATTTCGCCGACCTGCCGCTGACCGATCCCTTTTTCGAGGAAACATGGCGCAAGGTCCGGCTGCGGCCGTTCAACCGGCTGATGCGTGCCGCGACGCCGCTGTCGGCGATCGAGCCTTTCGTCGAGGCGCCGCCGCCTGACGGGCTCGTCTTCCATATGTCGCGCTGCGGTTCGACGCTCGTCGGCCAGATGCTCGGCGCGGCGCCCGACCATATCGTCGTCGCCGAACCGCCGGTCCTCGACACGGTGATCCAGCTTGTCGGACTGGGGCAGGTGTCGCCCGCCGCGATCCGCGCGATGGCCGGCGCGCTGACCCGCGATCGCGGCGGCGACGCCCGGCATCGCTTCATCAAGCTCGACGCCTGGCACGCTCTCGTGCTGCCGCTACTGCGCGGTATATGGCCCGACACGCCCTGGACCTTTCTCTACCGCGATCCCGTCGAGGTGCTGGTATCGCAGCAGCGCCGACCGGGGATGCATTGCCGGCCCGGCGTGCTGCCGCTCGAGGCCTATGGTGTCGATCCGGCGGAAGGCGCGGCGGCGGAGGATTATCCCGCGTGGATCCTCGGACGCATCTGCTCGGCCGCGGCGGATGCGGTCGACGGCGATTGCCTGCTGCTCAACTATGACCAGCTTCCCGCCGCCTTGACCGACGCGCTCCTGCCGCATTTCAGGGTCGCCCCCGATGCGGCCTCGCTCGACAAGATCGTCGCGGCGGGCGGGCGCTATTCGAAGGCGCCAGGTGAGGCCTTCACCGGCGATTCCGAGGCCAAGCAGCGCGAAGCTTCGCCCGCGCTGCGCGCCGCCGCAGCGCCGCTGCTCGCGACCTATGCGCGGCTCGAGGAACTGCGGCTCGCGGCCAAGACGCCGGCGGAGCCGGTGTCATGATCGCGTCGCGCGTGCTCCTGATCGCTGCGGCGGCGCTCGCGCTGCCCGCCGTCGCCGCCCCGCCCGCGCCGGCCCCCGCGCCCGCCGTGGCCGAGCCCGCACTGCCGACGGTGCCGCGCTGCGGCTATCGCATCGTCGAGACCTATCCGCACGACAAGGACAGCTTCACCCAGGGGCTCTTCTGGCACGATGGCTATCTTTACGAAAGTACCGGCCAATATGGCCGCTCGCGCCTCGCGCGGCTCGACCTTGCGACGGGCAAGGCGCTCGCCGAAACGAAGCTGCCCGTCGACGAGTTCGGTGAGGGCATCACGCGCTGGCGCGACCAGATCATCGGCGTCACCTGGCAGGGCGGCGTTGGCCATCGCTGGCGGCTTCAGGACCTGAAACCGATCGGCGATTTCCGCTACAAGGGCGAGGGCTGGGGGGTCACGATGGTCGGCGACGATCTCGTTCTCAGCGATGGCACGCCCGACCTGCGCTTTTTCGATCCCGCGACAATGACCGAAAAGGGCAAGGTTACGGTGCGCTTCGCCGGCCGGCCGCTGGCGATGCTCAACGAACTCGAAACGATCAAGGGCGAAATCTGGGCCAATGTCTGGATGACCGACGCGATCGTGCGCATCGACCCCGCAACGGGAACCGTCAAATCATATGTCGACCTGACGGGATTGAGCGCGACCGCAGGCGCTGGCGATCCCGACGCGGTGCTCAACGGCATCGCGTGGGACGCGAACAAGAAGCGCTTGTTCGTCACGGGCAAATATTGGTCGAAGCTGTTCGAGATTGCGCTGACCGACTGCCGCTAGGGCGGCGTCAGCGCTTCCTCCATCTTTGCCGCTGCGGCATCATAGACCCGCGTCTTCAGGTCGGCGGTAATCGCGGCGGGCGTCCGGTCGGGATGGCCGCCGGCGAAGGGCGGTGCGGGGTCATATTCGATCGCGAGCTGGATCGCCTGTGCGACCGCCTCGCCCTTCAGCCGCGCGATCAGGGTGAGCGCGAAATCGAGGCCCGAGGTCACGCCGCCGCAGGTGACGATATTGCCATGTTCGACGACGCGTGCCTTCACCGGTTCGGCGCCGACGCGCGGCAAAAGATGGGTGTAGCCCCAATGCGTCGTCGCGCGCTTGCCCGCGAGCAGCCCGGCGCGGCCGAGCAGGAAGGCGCCGGTGCACACGCTCGTCACCCATGCCGCGCCCGCCGCCTGCCGCGCGATGAAAGCGATCGTTGCCTGATCGCCCAAAGCGTCGACCACGCCGTGGCCGCCGGGAACGCAGAGAATGTCGGCTTGCGGCGCCGAGGCGAAATCATGCGTCGGCAGGATTGAAAAGCCACTGTCGGTGACGATCGGATCGAGGTTCGCCGCCGCACCGACGAGTGTGGCCCCGGGCATGCGGCTCAAGGCCTGAGCGGGCGCGGTGAAATCGAGTTGGGTGATGCCGGGGAACAGCAGGAAGACGATGGTGGTCGGCCGGATATCGGTCATGGGCGTGTCCTTGCGCTGGCGATGGATCACCCAGGCGCGCGGCTCGCAGGACCAACCGGTCCGTCCCGCTTCCCGATGGGACTCCATCTTCAGCGCCAGTCGCGGGACGCCTCCATTCTAGCGCCGCGGTGGCGCGGACGGAAGGCGGTTATTTCTTCGCCTGATCCTGATCGGCGGCGGTCGCGTCGGGGGGCGCCGTGCCATCGCGGCTTTCGAGCATCTCGGCGGCATCGTCGAGCGCCTTGGCTTCGCCGACGGTCACGCCGCCCGGGCCGGGTTCATTGTCGGTGCCGCCGCACCCGGTCATCAGCATCAGCGCCGCGGCAACGGGGGCCAGCGTGGCGGTCCTGCGGTTCGGCATCGTCTCTCTCCCGCAAAAAAGGGCTCCATCCGCTTTGGAATGGAGCCCTCTTTTTGATGCACGCGTCAGCGCGCCAACGACTTACTTCTTGTCGTTGGCTTCTGCCTTGGCGGTTTCGTCCTTGATCTTGTCGCCAGCGGCGGCAGCGGCGTCGCCGGCGGCGTTCACGGTGCCTTCGACGGCGTTGCCGGCCTTGTCGGCGGCAGCGGCGGTCGCGTCGGCGGCATCGGCTGCACCGGCGGCAACGGCATCGCCGGCAGCGGCGGCGTCATCGGCCACGGCGGCACCGGCTTCCGAGGTTTCTTCCTTCGCCTTTTCCGAGCAGGCGGTCAGGCTGAAAGCCGCAGCGGCGATCGACGCGATGATGAGTTTACGCATGGTAATTCCTTTCGAATGCCAAGGTGACCGGCATCCGGTCCCTGACGGCAAGGACTAACCCCCCGTCGCGCGCTTGGCAACCGTAGAGCAGCGGTGCGGGGCGCTGGTCCTTGTTCCAAAACGGAAAAGGGCCGCCGGCTTGCGCCGGCGACCCCTTATTCCTTCAGTCGAAAGACTGGCGGAACGCTTACTTCTTGGCAGCGTCGACAGCAGCCTTGGCAGCGTCGGTCGCTTCGGTAGCGGCCTTGGCAGCTTCACCGGCCTTGTCGGCAGCTTCACCAGCCTTGTCGGCGGCGCCGGTCGCGGCGTCGGCAGCTTCGCCAGCGGCAGCGGCGGTCGCGTCGGCGGCACCGGCAGCGGCGTCCATCGCACCGTCGGCAGCACCTTCGGTGGTGGCTTCGGTCGTCGCTTCGGGGGTTGCGGCTTCGTCAGCCTTCTTTTCGCCGCAAGCGGCGAGGCCCAGCGAGGCGGCGAGGACGAGCGACAGAGTGATCGACTTTTTCATATGGGAATACCCCTCTCGATTGAACTGATCGGTAGCATTCCGGAGACGGTCCATTCCGAACCCGGCGAGTTGCCAACCGCCCTTACCGCTACAATTTCGCAGAATCCGGTGCAACGGGCTTTTTGCGTGGTCTGGCGCAAATGAGACGAGGCGGTCGTTCATCTTTGGGAAAGGCGCCGGAAATGCGGCGCCGCGCTCGGTTGACTGGATATAAAGAAATCTTTATATGTGCGTATGTGACCGAGCTTATCGACATTTTCCGTGCCTTGGCCGACCCGACCCGCCTGCGAGTCGTCGCCTTGCTGCGCGAGATGGAACTGGCGATCGGCGAGCTTGCGGTCGTCCTCGAACAAAGCCAGCCACGCGTATCGCGCCACGTCCGTATCCTTGCCGACGCCGGGATCATCGAGCGCCGCCGCGAGGGGAGCTGGGTGTTCCTGCGTATCGCCGAGGGTGGTCCGGTCGGCGAAATCCTGGCGCGCGCCGAACTCTGGCCCTTCTCGCCGCGCGAGGCGCTGATCATCGGCTATGACGCGCAGCGGCTTGCTGCGGTGCGCACCGAACGCGCCGCGGTTGCCGAACGCTATTTCGCCGATCATGCCGCCGAATGGGACGCGATCCGTTCGCGCCATATTCCCGAAAGCGAAGTCGAGGCGGCGATGCTCGCGCTGGTGGCGGGCCGCCGGCTCGGCCATCTGCTCGATATCGGCACCGGGACGGGTCGGATGGCGGAGATTTTTGCGCCGAGCGTGCGCCGTATCACCGCGCTCGACCGCAGCCCCGAAATGCTGCGCATCGCACGCGCCAAGCTCGCCGACCAGCCGGTGCCGATCGACCTGGTGCAGGGCGATTTCCTGAACCTGCCGCTCGACGACGCGACGATCGACAGCATCGTGATCCATCAGGCGCTGCACTTCGCGCACGAACCCGACCGCGTGATCGCCGAGGCCAGCCGGGTGCTGCGGGGCGGCGGGCATCTGTTGATCGTCGATTTCGCGCCGCACGAGGATGAGGAAATGCGCAACGTCGCCGCGCACGCGCGCCTCGGCTTTTCGGACGCGCAGATGCGCGGCTGGTTCGCCTCGGCGGGCATGGTGCTCGAAAATTCGCAAACGCTCGAAGGCGGCGATCTGGCGGTCAAGCTCTGGCTCGGCCGCCGCCGCTCGGACGAAGATCAATCCCCCGTTCGCGAGGACGGGCAGCGCAAAAGGCTTGCGGCATGACGACCAATCTCAACTCGCTGGCGGAGGCGCATCGCGCCGCCGCGTCGCCCCTGTTTGCCGGACTTGCCGGCGACATCGGCATCAGCTTCGAATTTTTCCCGCCCAAGACCGATAAGATGGGCGAGACTTTGTGGGACTCGATCCGCACGCTCGAACCGCTCGGTCCGCGCTTCGTATCGGTGACCTATGGCGCGGGCGGGTCGACGCGCGAGCGCACCCACGCGACCGTCGCGCGCATCGTTCAGGAAACGGGCATCCCCGCCGCCGCGCACCTGACCTGCGTCGATGCCAGCCGCGACGAGATCGCCGAGGTCGCGCAGGCCTATTGGGATGCCGGCATCCGCCACATCGTCGCGCTGCGCGGCGACCCGCCGGTGAAGGGCGAGAGCTTCCGCGCCCACCCCGATGGTTATGGCTGCGCCGCCGATCTGGTGTCGGGCCTGCTCGAGATTGCGCCGTTCGAAATCTCGGTCGCCGCCAATCCCGAGATGCACCCCGAGGCGCTGAGTCCGCAGGCCGATCTCGACAATCTCAAGCGCAAGCTCGACGCCGGGGCGACCCGCGCGATGACGCAATTCTTCTTCGAACCCGACACTTTCTTCCGCTTCCGCGATGCCGCGGCGGCGGCGGGGATCACCGCGCCGATCCTGCCCGGCATCATGCCGGTCAGCAATTTCGCCGCGATCCAGCGCATGTCGGCGATGTGCGGCACCGACGTGCCGCGCTGGCTGGCTTCGTTGTTCGAGGGACTCGACGACCTCCCGGCGGCGCGCCAGCTCGTCGCCGCGACGACCGCCGCCGAATTGTGCCGCCGGCTTTATGCGGGCGGGGTTCGCGATTTCCATTTCTACACGCTCAACCGCGCCGAACTCAGCTATGCGATCTGCCATATGCTGGGGGTTCGTCCGGCGGCGCCCGCGACGGAGAAAGCCGCATGACCAGCGCGAGAGAAGCTCTCATTTCGGCGGCCAAGGAACGCATCCTGCTCACCGACGGCGCGTTCGGGACCGAGATTCAGAACTGGAAGCTGGCCGAGGCGGATTATGCCGGGTCGCTCGGGCTGAGCCACGACCAGAAGGGCAACAACGACATCCTCGCGATCACCAAACCCGAGGTGCCGGAGACGATCACCCGCGCCTATCTGGACGCCGGATCGGACATCGTCTCGACCAACACCTTCTCGGCCAATATGATCAGCCAGGCGGATTACGGCGCCGAGCATCTGGTCCGCGATATCAATGTCGAGAGTGCAAAGATCGCGCGGCGGCTCGCCGACGAATATGCCGCGAGGGACGGGCGCCCGCGCTTTGTCGCCGGAGCGATCGGGCCGACCAACAAGACCTTGTCCCTGTCGCCTGACGTCAACGATCCCGGGTTTCGCGAGATCGACTTCGACCATCTCAAGACCGTCTATCTTGAGCAAACGATCGCGCTGGCCGAGGGCGGCGCCGACTTCATCCTGATCGAAACGATCTTCGATACGCTCAATGCCAAGGCGGGCATCGCCGCGGTGATCGAGGCCGAAGCGAAGGTCGGGCGCGAGCTGCCGCTGATGATCTCGATGACGCTCACCGACCTGTCGGGGCGCAACCTGTCGGGGCATACGGTCGAGGCCTTCTGGTACGCGGTGCGCCACGCCAAGCCGCTGACGATCGGGCTCAACTGCTCGTTCGGCGCGGCGCAGCTGCGGCCGCATGTGAAAGTGCTATCGGAAATCGCCGACGCGCTGGTGATGGTCTATCCCAACGCCGGCCTGCCCAACGAACTCGGCGAATATGACGAGATGCCCGATACCACCGCGGGCCTTGTCGGCGAATGGGCCGAGCACGGCCAGGTCAATATTCTCGGCGGCTGCTGCGGTTCGACCCCGGCGCATATCGCGGCGATGGCGAAGGCGGTGACCGGACTCGCGCCGCGCGCATTGCCGCAGGTGCCGGTGCGCACGCGCCTCGCCGGCCTCGAACCCTTCACGATGGCGGCATAGTCCCCCTCCCGCCTGCGGGAGGGGCTAGGGGAGGGCCTGTCTCACCCCGCACCGACCGACGATGATTGAACAAGCCCTCCCCCGACTCCTCCCGCAAGCGGGAGGGGAGAAGATGGATCAGATGACCGAAACCGCTTCCTCCTCCGCCACCAATTTCGTCAATATCGGCGAGCGCACCAACGTCACCGGCTCGGCGGCGTTCAAGAAGCTGATCCTCGCCGACGACTATACCGCGGCGGTCGAGGTCGCGCGGCAGCAGGTCGAAAATGGCGCGCAGATCATCGACGTCAACATGGACGAAGGCCTGCTCGACGCCGAATATGCGATGACGACCTTTTTGAAGCTGATCGCCGCCGAACCCGATATCGCGCGGGTCCCGGTGATGATCGACAGCTCGAAATGGAGCGTGATCGAGGCGGGGCTGAAGTGCGTCCCCGGCAAGCCGATCGTCAATTCGATCAGCATGAAGGAGGGCGAAGAACCCTTCCTGGAACATGCGCGCAAATGCATGGCCTATGGCGCCGCGGTCGTCGTCATGGCGTTCGACGAGGTCGGGCAGGCCGACACGATGGAACGCAAGATCGAAATCTGCGAGCGCGCCTACAAGCTGCTGATGACAATCGGTTTCCCGCCCGAGGATATCATCTTCGATCCCAATGTCTTCGCGGTCGCGACGGGGCTCGAAGAGCATGACAATTATGCCGTCGATTTCATCGAGGCGGTCAAGGTGATCCGCGTCCGTTGCCCGCACGTCCATTTTTCGGGCGGGCTTTCCAACCTGTCGTTCGGCTTCCGCGGCAACGAGACGGTGCGCCGCGCGATGCACAGCGTTTTCCTCTATTATGCGATCCCCGCCGGGCTCGACATGGCGATCGTCAACGCGGGACAGCTCGACGTCTATGACACGATCGATCCCGAGCTGCGGCAGGCGTGCGAGGATGTTGTGCTCAACCGCAAGGTTGAAGGAGAGGTGGAATCGCCGACCGAGCGGCTGATCGCGCTCGCCGAACGTTACAAGGGCAGCAATCCGGCGCAGGAAAAGGCGGCCGAGGAATGGCGCGGCTGGCCGGTCGCCAAGCGGCTCGAACATGCGCTGGTCAAGGGCATCGACGCCCATGTCGTCGAGGACACCGAGGAAATGCGCCTGCTGCTGCCGCGGCCGATCGAGGTGATCGAGGGGCCGCTGATGGACGGCATGAACGTCGTCGGCGACCTGTTCGGATCGGGCAAGATGTTCCTGCCGCAGGTGGTGAAATCGGCGCGCGTGATGAAGAAGGCGGTCGCGCATCTGCTGCCCTTCATCGAGGCGTCGAAGGAGCCGGGCGCGAAGGGCAAGGGCAAGGTCGTGATGGCGACCGTCAAGGGCGACGTCCACGACATCGGCAAGAATATCGTCGGCGTCGTGCTCCAGTGCAACGGCTTCGAGATCGTCGATCTCGGCGTCATGGTACCCTGGTCGAAGATCCTCGAGGCGGCGAACGAGAATGACGCCGACATCATCGGCCTGTCGGGGCTGATCACCCCCTCGCTCGACGAAATGGTGACGGTGGCCGAGGAGATGCAGCGCGCCGGCATGACGATGCCGCTGCTGATCGGCGGCGCGACGACGTCGAAGGTCCACACCGCGCTGCGCATCGACGTCGCGTACAAGGGGCCGGTGCTCCATGTGCTCGACGCGAGCCGCGCGGTCGGCGTTGCGACCGCGCTGGTCAGCGACACCGGGCGCGACGCTTATGTGCAGGGCTTCAAGGACGACTACGCCCATGTTCGCGACGTGCGCGCGGGCAAGGGACAGAGCGTGCTGCATACGCTCGAAGAGGCGCGCGCCAATTATTACGACGCCTATCTCAGCGACAAACCGCCGCCGCCGCTCCAGCCCGGGCTGCACCGCTTCGACGACTGGTCGCTCGAGGATCTGCGCGATTGCATCGACTGGACGCCCTTCTTTCGGGCGTGGGAATTGCACGGCACCTGGCCGTCGATCATGAACGACGAGATCGTCGGCGAAACCGCGCGGGCGCTCAAGGCCGACGCCGATGCGATGCTCGACCAGTTGATCGCGGAGAAATGGCTGACCGCACGCGGCGTCTGCGCCTTCTGGCCCTGCGCGCGCGACGGCGACAGCGTCACTATCCACCTCGCCGAAGAAGAGCGCCATGTGACGCTCCCCTTCCTGCGCCAGCAGATCAAGAAGAGCCGCGACCGCGCCAATATGTGCCTTGCCGACTTCATCGACCCGGCGGGCGACTGGATGGGCGGTTTCGCGGTCGGCATCCACGGCATCGAGCCGCATTCGGAGCGCTTTCGCGCCGACAAGGACGATTATTCGGACATCTTGCTGAAGGCGCTCGCCGACCGCTTCGCCGAGGCCTTTGCCGAGCGGCTGCACCAGCATGTCCGCACGACCTTGTGGGGTTATGCGCCCGGCGAGCAACTGACCAACGAGGCGCTGATCAAGGAGGAATATCGCGGCATCCGTCCGGCGCCCGGCTATCCGGCGTGCCCCGACCACAGCCTGAAACCGATCCTGTTCGACCTGTTGCAGGCGGGCGACACGGCCGGGCTGGTGCTCACCGAAAGCTATGCGATGCTGCCCACCGCGGCGGTCAGCGGTTTCTATTTCGGCCATCCCGAGAGCCAGTATTTCGGGGTGGCGCGGATCGGCAGCGACCAGCTTGCGGACTATGCAGAGCGGCGCGGGGTCGATATCGAGACCGCGACGCGCTGGCTGCGCCCCAACCTCGACTGACGAAGGCTGTCCATGTCCGAAGTGCTTGAAATCGCCTGTCTCGAGGAATTTTGGGCGTCGCACAGCGGCAAGGGACCGCCGCTCGACGAGATGGTGGGAAAGCTGCTGCTCGACACGCTGGGGCTGGGCAACCAGCAGGTGTTCGAACAGCTTTATCAGGTGAAACCCGACTATGCGGGTTTCCAGGCGTGGATCCTCGACACCGCGGGGCCGCCCGACCCGCGCCTCGTCGATCGCTATCACGCCTGGCTCTATGAAATGCCGCCGGGCGAGGACGCGCAAGCGCAACTCGATGCGATCGCGGCGATGCCCGACGTGCTCGATGCTGCCGCGCTCGCCCATTGGGACGCGTATGGCTATGTCACCCTGTCCGACGCGATCGGTGCGGACGAGATTGCGGCGGTCAAGGCGCTGCTCTGGGGAGTGATCGACGCGTCGCCCGACGATGTCGAAAGCTGGTTCACCGCGAAGACCAACGGCATCATGGTGCCGCATTTCCAACATCCCGCGCTTGAGGCCGCGCGGCGCAGCCCGCGCGTCCATAAGGCCTTCGCCCAATTATGGGGCAGCGAAAATCTGTGGGTGACGATCGACCGCATGGGTTTCAACCCTCCCGAGCGCGCCGACCGGCCGTTCGCGGGATCGGACGTGCATTGGGATGCCAGCCTGGTCCAGCCGATCCCGTTCGGAACGCAGGCGGTGCTCTATCTCAGCGACACCGCCGAGGATCAGGGGGCATTCCGCTGCGTGCCCGGTTTTCACAAACGCATCGACGGCTGGCTGGCGGGCCTCGACGGCGCCAACCCGCGCGAGGCCGACCTCTCGGCTGACGTGAAGCACATCGCGGGCAAGGCCGGCGACCTGATCATCTGGCGCCAGGACCTGCCCCATGCGGCAAGCCCGAACCGCTCGGACAAGCCGCGGCTGGCGCAATATCTGACCTATTATTCGCCCAATATGACGATCCGACCCTGGCGGTAAGGGGTGGGTTTCGAACGGTTGCGGTCATGCTGCTAAGGTGGCAACTAATCAAAGATGCGCACCCAAATCGCGATTTTGCTGTTCTTGCTCGTGTCTTGCACCGATGCGCTCGGCGGCTCTTCTCGGGACGAGGTGGCTTGGGCTAAATCGCCTGATGGGCGCGTTCATGCGATCTTGCTGGAAACAAACGGCGGCGCCACGACCTCCTTCGGTTACCTGATTGAGCTTCACCCGGCGGACCATCAAGGTGAAAAGCCCGTCAATGCTGGCAGTTTATACGGCGCCGTTCGAAGTGATTGTGCATATGGCATCGACCTTCACTGGAATGACGCCAACACGCTGGTTCTCCGATTTGATAGTGCGAAGAAGATGGACGTCCCCGCATCGGTTACAGTTGCTGGCAAACGGATTCGCATCGCAGTTGAGGACGGTATGAAAAACGAGTCTGCGCCATGCGGTGGAATGGCAGCAAACCGAGCTGCAGCGAATGGCAGCTAACTGTCCCAAACCTGCCCTTAACCCATGGCACGTCAACCGTCCGCTTTCGGGACGGCGCCGATATTAACCAGCCTTGCAAACGACTGTCCCGCCCCCGTCGCCTATAGGTGCGCGATGATCCGCATTCGTCCCAGCCTCGTCACCGCGCTGCTCATCGCCGCTGCGGTTATTGCCGCCCCCGCGCCCGCGCAAACCGGTGGCGGTGCCCCCTACAGCATCGACGGCCGGGGCTTCTCGCGCCTGCAGGATGCGGTCGACGCGATCGGTGAGGGGCAGGGGACGATCACCATCGCGCCGGGCTATCATCGCGACTGCGCGATCCAGACTGCAGGGCGCATCGCCTTCGTCGCCGCCGAACCGGGCCGTGCGATCTTCGACGGTGTGACCTGCGAGGGCAAGGCGGCGCTGGTACTGCGCGGCGCGGGCGCGAAGGTCGACGGGATCGTGTTCCAGAATATGCGCGTGCCCGACGGCAATGGCGCGGGCATCCGGCTCGAGAAAAGCGACCTCGAAATCGCCAACAGCCTGTTCCGCAACAGCGAGGAAGGCATCCTTACCGCTGACGATCCCGAGGCGACGCTGACCATCGACCGGTCGACCTTCTCGCGCCTCGGCCGCTGCGACCGCGGGCTGAGCTGCGCGCACAGCGTCTACACCGGCATTTACGGCCGTGTCGTCGTCACCCGCACGCGTTTCGAAAAGGGCAGCGGCGGCCATTATTTCAAGTCGCGCGGTATTCAGGTCGATGTGCGCGACAACAGCTTCGACGATACGCAGGGCACCGCGACCAATTATATGATCGACCTGCCGTCGGGATCGGTCGGCCGGATCGCGAACAACATGCTGATCCAGGGCCGCGACAAGGAAAATTACTCCGCTCTGATCGCGATTGCCGCCGAAGAGCGCAAGAACCCGTCGCGCGGGCTGGTGATCGAGGGCAATCGCGCGACCCTGCCCGCCGGCATGGACCGCAAATCGGTGTTCGTCGCCGACTGGAGCGGCGAGGCGCTGGCGATCGGGCAGAATGAGCTGGGTGCGGGGCTGACGCGGTTCGAGAAGCGCTAAACGAATCTCTCAACCCTTTTGTGTCGAGCGAAGTCGAGACACGCCGATATCGTGCGCGCTTTCACCTGTCTCGACTTCGCGCGACACAAACGGAATAGGGGTGGGCGTCAGGCCTCGCCGCGCGTTTCGATCAGCGATGCCGCCAGCGCTTCCGCCGGGCTTTTGCCGCCCCACAGCACGAACTGGAACACCGGGTAAAAGCGCTCGCATTCGTCGATCGCGCTTTCGATCAGCGTTTCGGTGAGGTCGAGCGGCAGCGAGGCCTCGCTGCCGAGCAACAGGCCGTGGCGGAACAGGATCGTGCCGCTGTTCGACCACAGCTCGAAATGGCCGAGCCAGAGCTGTTCGTTGATCAGCGCCAGCGCTTCGTGCGCGACAGCGCGCTTGTCCTCGACGACGCGGATGTCGGGAAAGGCGAGCAGCTGGATGACGCCGTCGTCGGCGCGCCAAACGGCGCGCAGCTCATAGGTCGTCCAGCTGCCCTGCGCGGTCGCGACGATCTCGTCCTCGCCGACCATTTCGTGCGGCCAGTCGTGCGCGGCGAAATAGGACGCCAGCATTTCCATCGGCGCCGCGTCATGGCCGTCGTCTTCGTCGTAGATATCGTCACTCATGCGCGCGCCTTTAGCGACAAACGCGCAAGGTGGCGAGTCGCTGCGTCAGGCCTTGGGCTTGCGCGCCGCGGCGGGCTTGGCCGCCGGTTTGCCCGGGGGCGTCCTGACGGTATCGGCCTTGCTCACGCCTTCCAGCTTGTCGAGCCGCGCCTTCAGCGCTTCGGCCTCGGCGCGCGCGGTGGCGGCCATTTGTTTCACCGCCTCGAATTCCTCGCGGCTGACGAAATCCATGCGGCCGATCCATTCCTTGGCGCGCTCGCGCATCGCGGATTCGGCCTCGCGGCCGGCGCCGGCGACGGTTCCGGCAACGCCATTCACCATCTTGGCCAGATCGTCGAAAAAGCGGTTTTCGCTCTGCATGTCTTACTTCCTTCGTCGGGGGAGAAACCCCTTGCCGGGCTATATCTGGGTGCTTGCCGCGTGCGGGACAAGGGCTTCGGCGTCGGGATTGCGCTGATCGATCTGGAAATTGAGGATCGCGGCAAAGCTCAGCCAGATCATATAGGGGACGAGCAGCCACGCCGCCGCCTTGCGGATCGGGGCGAAGGCGAAGGCGGTGGCGATCGTCATCAGCAGGATGAACACGATCAGGTAAAAGGCCTTGGTCACCTCGTGCGCGCCGAAAAACAGCGGCGACCAGGCGAAATTGGCGATCAGCTGAACGAAGAAGAGCAGCAGCGCCATGCCGCGTCCCTTCGCCCCGCGCGCATGCAGAACCATCGCGAGCGAGAGGCCGAGGCAGATGTAGAGCGCGGGCCAGACGGTGGCGAAAACCCACCCCGGCGGGGTGATCGCGGGCAGGTCGAGCGCGGCGAACCAGCGATTGGCGTAGCCGCTGTTGGACAGCAGGCCCGAGAGGCTGCCGAGCAGGACAACCGCTGGAACCGTCACCAGCGCCCAGCGCAGATAAGACATGCGTAGCTGACCCGGCGTGGCGATTTCCGTCATCCCCGCAATACCCCTCGCTTGCGATTCCGTTGCAGCGGTGTCGCGATTGCGCGGCGCAGCGTCAAGCGGGACCTTTGACGGCGGCGATCAGGAATTCGACATTGCCCTCGGGTCCGGTGATCGGGCTTTCGACCAGATCGACGACCGCCCAGCCTTCGCCCTCCAGCCAGGTCCGCACCTCGGTGCATATACGCGCGTGCACCGCCGCATCACGCACGACGCCCTTCTTGCCGACCTCGCCGCGTTCGGCCTCGAACTGCGGCTTGATGAGCGCGACCAAGCGCGCGCCGTCCTTCGCGAAGGACATCGGCACCGGCAGCACCTTCGACAGCGCGATGAAGCTCGCGTCGCAGACGATCATGTCGATGGGTTCGGGGATATGCGTCGCGGTCAGGATGCGCGCGCTCGTCTGTTCGTGGACGATGACGCGGTCGTCCTGCCGCAGCTTCCAGGCGAGCTGGTTGGTGCCCGAATCGACCGCATAGACGCGGGCGGCGCCGCGGCTCAGCAGCACGTCGGTGAAGCCGCCGGTCGACGACCCGACGTCGATCGCGACCACGCCGCCCACATCCCAGCCGAGATGCGCCAGCGCATGGTCGAGCTTGATCCCGCCGCGCGAGACCCACGGGTGGTCGCGGCCCTTGACGCTGATCGCGGCATCGGCGGCGACCTGTTGCCCTGCCTTGTCGACCTTGCGATCGCCGATGAAGGCGAGCCCGGCGAGGATCAGCGCCTGCGCCCGCGTCCGGCTTTCGGCGAGGCCTAAGTCGACAAGCAACTGGTCAGCGCGGATTTTAGCCATCAGCGACTGGCCAGATCGGTGAGCGTGCCGGGGGTCAGGATCTGCGGCAGGATCTCGGGCTTGTCGGCGCCGGGGGCGTACCAGAGGTAGAGCGGCACGCTGTTGCGGCCATGTTCGGCGAGGGTCCGCGTGATGACGGGGTCGCCATTGGTCCAGTCGCCGACGAGGGTGACGACGCCCTTCGCCTTGAAGACCTCTTGCACCGCCGCGCGGTTGATCGCGCCCGCCTCGTTCGCCTTGCACGACAGGCACCAGTCGGCGGTGAAATAGACGAAGACGGGCTTACCCGAGGCGCGGGCAGTGGTGAGGGCTTCGGGGGAAAAACGGTCGCCAGCGATGGTCGATTCGGCATCGTTCCGAGCGGCATGGACCAGCCCTCTTCCGCTGATCGCCGTGATGGCGACCGCGACGAAGAGGAAAAAGAGAACAGCCCGCCAGCCCGCCTGTCCGCGCTGTTGCCGTCCGAGCGCGTTAAAGAACACGATGGACCAGATGATGGCGGCGAGCGCCGACTGCCATCCTGCGTTACCGGCCTGTCGCCACAGCAGCCACGCGAGCGCCAGTGCCGTCAGCCCCATCGGCAGCGCCATCCATTTGCGAAAGGTCGCCATCCACGGTCCCGGCTTGGGCAGGCGGCGACGCAGCGCGGGAAGGAAGCCGATGGCGAGGAAGGGCAGGGCGAGCCCCAGCCCCAGCCCGCCGAAGATCGGCAGCGCGGCCCATGCCGGGAGCACCAGCGTCGCGCCGAGCGCGGCACCGAGCAGCGGCCCGCTGCACGGGGTCGCAACGAAAGCCGCGAGCGCGCCGGTCCAGAAGCCGCCCGCCGCGCCGCCCCGGTCCGCGAGCTTTTGCCCGCCGCCGAAGGACGGCAGTTCGTAGGTGCCGAGCAGGTTGAGCGTGATCGCGATCGCGAGCAGCAGCAGGATGAACACGCTCAGCGGATGCTGCAATTGGAACGCCCAGCCGACCTGCTCGCCTGCCGCGCGCAGCGCGAGCAGTAGGCCGCCGAGCGCGAGGCTGACCAGCACCGCGCCCGCGGTGTAGGCGAGCGCCTCGACCTTCGCTTCGCGCGCGTCGCCGCCCGAGCGCGCGAGGCTGAGCGCCTTGAGGCTCAAGATCGGAAAAACGCACGGCATCAGGTTGAGGATTAGCCCGCCGAGGATCGCGCCGCCGAGGGCCGTCCAGAACAGCCCCATGTCGATACCCGGCTTGGCGACCGCGATCGGTTCGCCGGCCGCACGCACGGCGGCCGGTTCGAACGTCACCGTCAGCCCGCGCCCGTCGGCGAGCTTGACCAGCCCCTGCACCCGCCCGGTGGCGTCGCCGTTGGCGCGGGTTTCGACGATGATCCAGTCGCCGTTGCGGCTGAAATTTTGCGGGGCGGGATAATCGATCAGATTCTGTGTTTCGAGGAACAGGTGCGGTGCATCGATCGCGGTACCCTCGGGCAGGGGGATGCCGAAGCGCAAGGTCTGGCCGCGGCGCTCCCACGTCCCCGGCCGGTCGAGCGGCTGCGGCAGCCGCGCGCGCCACGCGTCGAAACGCGCGCGCGATGCCGCCGGGATCGCGCCGTCGCCCGCGGTCAGCTTGACCGACACCACCGCTTTTTCGGGCACGCAGATCTTGTCGGTGCACGCGAGCCAGTTGGCGATACCCGACAGCGTCAGGTCGGTCCGCGGCGCGACGCTCTTGTCGATGCGGACGTCGGCGAGCAGCGCATAGGGATGCTCATAGACATGGTTCATCATGCCGAAGAGCATCAGCGCCTCGGGCACCGGGTAGCGGAAGGGGGCGACGGTCACGCCTTCGGGCAGGTTCCAGTCGACCGACATGCCGAACCCGGCATCGCCGCCGTTGAGCCAATAGCCGTGCCAGCCCTTGGCGGGCGTCATGCTCAGCGCCAGCGTCGATGTCGTGCCCGGCGCGGGCGTCGGCGACTCGGCGATCAGTTCGGGCGTGATGTTCACCGGCTGCGCGCGGGCGGGGGCGAGGGCGAGCGTCGCCAGCGCCAGCATGGCGAGCAGCGTGCGCCAAGCCCCTGTCACAAAAGCGTCCCTGCTGCGATCCATGCCCGTCCTATGTCCATCCATCGTTCGAGGCTTGCCATATAGGCGGCTTTCGTCGAGAGGACAGCCCGCGCTGACACCCCCTGTATCGGAGAAGCCGCCCGTGAAGATGAAATATCTCAACACCGCCCTCGCCGCCGCGCTTTGTGTCGCCGGAACCGGTGCCAGCTTCGCGCAGGATGCGGCCGCGCCCGTACAGAAGGTCACCGCGCAGACGCCGCCGCCCAAGCTGATCGTCGTGGTCGCGGTCGATCAGTTTTCGGCCGACATCTTCGCCGAATATCGTGGTAAATTCACTGGGGGCCTCGCGCGGCTTGCCTCGGGCGTCGTCTTCCCCGCGGGCTATCAGTCGCATGGCGCGACCGAAACCTGCCCGGGCCATTCGACGATCCTGACCGGCAACCACCCCGCGCACACCGGGATCATCGCGAACAATTATTTCGACCTGTCGACGCCGCGCGACGACAAGCGCGTCTATTGCGCCGAGGATGAGAGCGTCGCCGGGACGACGTCGGGCAGCGGAAAATATGCCGCCTCGGTCAAGCATCTGCTCGTCCCGACGCTCGGCGACCTGATGAAGGCGCGCGATCCCCGGACACAGGTCGTGTCGGTTGCGGGCAAGGACCGCGCCGCGATCATGATGGGCGGGCACCAGGCCGACGAACTGATGTGGCTCGTCCCCACCGGCCTCACCAGCTATCGCGGCACCGCGCTGTCGCCCGTCGCGACGCAGGCCAGCGCCGCGATCGCCGCCGCGATGGCGCAGCCGCGCCCGCCGATGGTCCTGCCCGCCGATTGCGCCGCCAAGAATATCGCGATCCCGATCGACAAGGGCGGCACCGTCGGCACCGGCCGCCTCGCGCGCGATGCCGGCAATTTCCGCGGCTTCATGGCCTCGCCCGAGGCCGATGGCGCGGTCCTCGCCACCGCTGCGGCGCTGCGCCAGACGCGCAAGATGGGTGAGGGCGATACCACCGACCTCCTCATCGTCGGGCTGTCGGCGACCGACTATGTCGGCCACACCTATGGCACCGAAGGCAGCGAAATGTGCCTGCAGATGGCGGGGCTCGACCGCGAACTCGGCGATTTCTTCGCGCGGCTCGATGCAAGCGGCATCGACTATGCGGTCGCCCTGACCGCCGACCATGGCGGCCATGACCTGCCCGAACGCAACCGCCAGAACGCCTGGCCCGCCGCCGAGCGCGTCGACCGCGGTCTCGACGCCGACCAGTTGGGCAAGGCGGTCGCCGAAAAGCTCGGCCTGCCGCAGCCTCTGCTCTACAGCGACGGCCCGTTCGGCGACATGTATCTGTCGAAGACGCTGACCCCGGCGCAGCGCAAGGCGGCGTCGGCCGAACTGCTCGCCCGCTGGCGCGCGCATCCGCAGGTCGAGGCGGTGGTGACCGGCGAGGAGCTGGCGAAATATCCGATCTCGAAACGCGCGCCCGACGTCTGGTCGATGATGGACAAGCTGCGGGCGTCCTACAATCCGCAGCGTTCGGGCGATTTCATCGTCGTGCTCAAACCGCGCGTGACCCCGATCCCCGAATCCGGCCTTGGCTATGTCGCGACGCACGGATCGGTGTGGGATTATGACCGGCGCGTACCGATGCTGTTCTGGCGCAAGGGGCTGGCCGGTTTTGAACAGCCCAATGCGGTGATGACGGTCGATATTCTCCCCACGCTGGCCGGCCTGATCGACCTGCCGGTGGACGCCACCAAGATCGACGGCCGCTGCCTCGACCTGCTTTCGGGTCCGGACAGCAGCTGTCGGTAACAACGAAAAGAAAAGACCATGACCAAGACATTGCGGACTTTTTCCGGCCAGCTGTTGCTGGTCGGCTGCGGCAACATGGCTGGTGCGATGCTCGACCGCTGGCTGGCTGCGGGGCTCGATCCCGCGCAGGTCGCGATCGTCGATCCGGCGGCGGCCCCGCGCGAAGGCATCGTCCAATATGCCGCACTCGCCGAATGGCAGGCGGCGGGCGGCGATGCCGACTGGATCATGCTCGGCATGAAGCCGCAGCAACTCGGCGAAGTCGCGGGCGAACTCGCGCCGCAGGTGACCGACGACGTCCATCTGCTCTCGATCCTCGCCGGGGTGTCGTTGACCGATCTTGTCGCGCGTTTTCCAAATGCCCGCGCACAGGTGCGCATCCTGCCGAACCTCGCCGCGCGGATCGGCGCCGGGGTGTCGGCGGTCGCCAGCCTTGGCCGGACCGACGACAAGGCAGTCACCGCGCTGCTGAAACCCCTCGGCCAGGTCGTGCCGCTCGCCGACGATTCGACGATGGATCTGGTCACCGCCTTCACCGGCAGCGGCCCGGCTTTCGTCTTTCGCCTGATCGAAGCCTATGCTGCGGCCGGCGAACGGCTTGGCCTGTCGAGCGAGGACGCGCTGGCGCTGGCGCTGGCGACCTTCGGCGGCTCGACCGCGCTGCTCGCCGACAGCGGGGAAAAGCCGGGGGTGCTCGTCGCACAGGTCGCGAGCAAGGGCGGCACGACGCAGGCGGGGCTCGACATCCTCGACGAGGGTGGCCAGCTCGTCGCGCTGATGACCAATGTGCTGCGCGCCGCGCGCGATCGTGGCCGCGAACTCGCGGATCTGGCGCGCGGGGAAGGCTGACGACGCCCTCCGCGAAGGCGGGGCCGTTGTCGGCATATCTCAGCCTCGCCGTGTCGAACTTCTAGCGCCCCCCGCCTACGCGGGGACGACGCTCAGTTTTCGCTCCCCAATTTGCCGACCCGTTCGCGCTCGCGGGCCGGAAGCAACGCCTCGCTGACCTGCCAGAACCCCGTCACCGCCTGTTGTCCCGCATGGGTATAGGCGCGGCTCATCGCGTCGCGCAGAAGTGCGAAGATCGCCGCCTCGATCGCGCGGCCTTCGTCGGTCAGCCGCAGCTCCTTTTGCCGCCGGTCGCGGCCGCCGGGACGCGTCGTCAGCAGTTCGCGCGCCTCGAGGTCCTTCACCACACGTCCCAGCGACTGTTTGGTGATGCCGAGCAGGGCGAGCAGGTCCGAAATCGCGAGGCCGGGCTGGCGCGCGATAAAATAGAGCGCGCGGTAATGGGCGCGGCCCAATTCCTGCTCGGCCAGCCGCGCGTCGATCGTGCGCCACAGCGACGCATGGGCGAAAAACAGAAACTCGATGCCGCGGCGAACCTCTTCCTCGCGCAAGAAAAGAGCCGAAGCGCTGGGTACTTGTGAAAGAAAATTGTCGTCGGGCATAGTCACTAGCGTTGCGCGAAGGGCCGCGCTTTGGCAAGAGGCGCGCTCCATTGACCCCCTAGCTTCAAGGTTGATCCATGTCCGCTCCCGCCTTCGCCCGTCTGCCGCACCCCAATCCCGTCGCGGACGACGATCGCGCGGCGGCGATCGCCGATCCGGTGTTCGGGCGTGTCTTCACCGATCATATGGTGTCGATTCGTTATACCGAGGGGCAGGGCTGGCACGACGCGCAGGTGATGCCGCGCGGCCCGCTGACGCTCGACCCCGCGACCGCGGTGCTCCATTATGCGCAGGAAATCTTCGAGGGGCTGAAAGCCTATCGGCTCGACGACGGGTCGATGGCGCTGTTCCGCGTCGAGGCCAATGCCGCGCGCTTCAATGCCAGTGCGCGGCGCATGGCGATGGCCGAACTGCCCGAGGAACTGTTCATCGCCGCGGTCAAGGAAGCCGTGGCCGCCGACGCCCACTGGTTTCCGCCGGTCGACGGCGGCGCGCTGTACCTGCGCCCCTTCATGTTCGCGAGCGAGGTGTTCCTCGGCGTCAAGCCGGCCGCCGAATATCAATTCCTCGTCATCATCTCGCCGGTCGGCAATTATTTCCGCTCGGGCGCTCCCGCGATCTCGCTCTGGGTGTCGGAAGATTACACCCGCGCTGCCCCCGGCGGTACCGGCGCCGCCAAATGCGGCGGCAATTATGCATCGAGCCTTGTCGCGCAGCGCGAGGCGATCGCCAAGGGTCACGACCAGGTCGTCTTCCTCGACGCCGCCGAGCATCGCTGGATCGAGGAACTGGGCGGCATGAACATGTTCTTCGTTTTCGACGACGGTAGCATCGTCACCCCGCCACTGACCGGCACGATCCTGCCCGGCATCACCCGCGACGCGATCATCACGCTCGCCCGCGACGCCGGGCTGACGGTGCGCGAGGAGCCCTATGCGATCGACCAGTGGCAGGCCGATGCGGAAAGCGGCAAGCTGACCGAAAGCTTTGCCTGCGGCACCGCCGCGGTGGTCACCCCGGTCGGCAAGGTCACGCGCGGCGACACCGCCTTCACGATCGGCGCCGGCGGCCCCGGACAGGTGACCGCGATGCTCAAGGACAAGCTCGTCGACATCCAGCGCGGCCGTTCGGCCGACCCGCATGGCTGGGTGACGCGGCTCTAAGCCCGCCTTGCCATTCATGCACCCGGCGCTATAGAGCGCCCTCGCACCGGCCCGTTGGGGCGTCGCCAAGTGGTAAGGCAGCGGCTTTTGATGCCGCCATTCGCAGGTTCGAATCCTGCCGCCCCAGCCAGCCGGTTTTTTTTCTTGTAATTCAAATATATAAGAATTTTCTTGAGATGGCGATTGACAGTCGAATTGACAGTTGTGCCGCTTCATTCCGGTATGCGGCCCTCGGACCTAAAATGGCGCAGGTGTCATGGACGGCTGCCGCTAGGATCGAGCTGCTGACTAAGTTGTAAAATGGCCGATGGCACCGCTTGTAGGATACCATCGGCCAACGCCGATCTCTTGTCGGCATGGTTGAGCTATGCCTTAAGCTGGCGCAAACTCGTCAATTCTAACTTTTAGCGAATCTTTAGGCCGGCGGCAAAGGCTGGTGACGGCCGCAATGATTTCCAGCGTGACCTTGTGTCGCGCGCGGTCATCAGGCTCAAAGTCGTCATCTAGTTCCTCGCGGTATTGCATTATTGCGTCCAATGCGTTGAGCCGAGCGTCTGCATCAGAGAGTTGCGATAGCCATTCAAATAGATTGGGACCTCCGCGCCCATATGAAAATTCAAAAGCGCTTTCAATTCCTCTAAATAGAACTCCGCCCATGCATCCTAGAGACCCATCTAATGCAAGATCGAAATCGGCTCTCAATTCAGAATCTCTCTTCTCAATTTTCATAACTATTTTATCAAGATTCAAATCAATCACAATATTCTCCTTCTCACTTCCCGGAATGGGTGTTGAAGGAGGCCCAATTGTGGGCAATTCGGTTCAAAGTCCAATGGCAAATTTTTACAGTTTTTGTCCTAATTTCGTGGCACGACGCTATCAGATGGATGAATTATCGAGATCTGCCCAACGGGAACGATGGCGGGCCGCTAAGGCTTCGTGGCGCAGTAAGCGTCTGAAACACCGGCTGCCCATCAATGAGGAGTTCGCCGCCGCCGTCGAGCTTGAGCGTGAAACGCGAGCGGCCAATGCCCATCGCTTGTGGTGCTTTCGGGATGATAGGGTGCGGGCAATTTCAGGTTGGCCAACCCGTTTCGCTGCGTCGGTTTGGGCTGCCCGCCAAATCTTGACGGCACAGTTGGGACCATCGGGGAATAGTCCCACGAAGATTGCGAACTATCTGATCGCGAGAGATCAAATCGGCGATTATCGAACGGCTTCTGTTCGACCTATGGTTTATGTCGCAATGCGAAACATTGCCGTGCTTGAGGAGACCGGCGCCTGGCCTCATTGGGATGGGCGTCCATTGGGTCGCGACAATGTTTGAACTCTAACGCACAGGAAACGACTACGCTCCGGTGTGTGCAAGAACGATCAGTTCGCCGTGGGCGCTTTTCAAGATTCCCCTTTAGACCGCCCATTCCAAGGAACAGCCGGCATCTCTGCTCCTTGGGTGGCAGATACGCCTGACTGCGCGTCGGCCCTTATTGCGAATTTATTAGGGCAAGCGTAGGATGATCCCGTTGTTGCGACTTTGCGACAACGTCAACTTCACCCAGAAGATGACGAAGCCCTCACCGAGCAGATTTAGCGTCAGCGATCGACGGGCTCGACTTCGATAATTCCCGCGATGGGGCGTGCGTGGGGACATCTGACTGGCTAGTCCTCCGTCGCTTAATGTTTTGCGTGCGCTCAAAAGAGTATTGCGGCCGAGAGGGGCGTTCTCTCACATACCGAGAAGCTTCTTCTTCTGCGCGTCGAACTCGTCGTTTGTAATCACACCGTCGTCACGAAGCTTCGCCAGCTTTGCAAGTTCGTCAGCCACCGATAGTGCCCCCGAGCCGCCGACTATCGTGTCTGGCGCTTCTTCCGAGGGCTTCGCAACAACCAGCTCCGACCAATCAGGTCGAAACGCGCGCGTCACGGTGACTTTCATCGGCTTCCCGTCGCGCATGAATTCCACCGAATATGTTGGAGTCGCTGCCGCCTTTGCGGTCGCGTCCAGATAGTCGTCGAACTGCTTGAACTTCTTGCCAGCAACAGCGAAAACGACATCGTTCGGCCTAATACCGGCCGCGTCGGCGGGACTCCCAGAATCCACCTCAGTCACGCGAAGCGCTGCGTTTTTGCCGAGCCGCTGATCGTCGGACTTGAAGCCCATCAGGACATGGTTCGGAAATCGCGTGCCGACGGGAAACTTGCCACCTGCCGAGCCCATGAAGGACAAAATACTGTTGTGGAACTCTGGGCCCGAAAAATCCGTTCGTTTCATCTGGCCGAACGCCATTTGAAGTTCCATCCAGCCAGATGCTTGGACGCGAGCAACACCTGCTATCTCAGCTACGTTGAAACGGAAAAAACGGCGGGGCGGAGTGGAATAGCTGTTGCCCATTAGCATCTGCCCAAGCACCGACTGCCCCATGTTCAGAGGTGCCTCGCAAACTAGATCTGTCGAAGATGATGAGATAACAGTCCAGCGAGCGTCGATGCATTTATTGGAGAGCATCCCCACAACCTCCTGCGCGCGGCTGGGAAACAACATTTCCGCGGCGCCAGATGGGGTGACTGCGAAAAACTCGTCAGCGAAAGCTGGCGTTGCAACATTAAGTAATACGGCCAGCGCAAGAAGTCTCTGAATCATCACTGAATCTCCCCCCCTTTTAACGAGCACATTCGCTCGGAAGTTTCAATAAGTTGTTAGCCCCAGAGTGCGTGGAGAACGGTCCGCAGACAGGATCGCAACGGGTAGCGAGGTTTCGCCCCTGGACCGTTCAACATGGTAGTCACTCACCCCGTCAGGTCTTCTCGACACCTCATCCAGCTGGCTCGCGGGATTCGAGCAGATCGGGCCCGAAACTATCCGCAGAAGAGCGTAGCGCCGTTGCCCAAAAAGCTGCTCGTCGCCGATAGCGAGATAAGGCTGACGCTCGGGATTGAATTTGTCTTTGATCGCGAGACTAATTTTCCCCGACGCAAGTCCGCGAAGATTCGCATGCCTAGCGCTGAATTTGCAGAGACTGCCTTGCGCGTCGTTTGACAGGCACCCGTTTTATGCGCCTATATCGCTGCCCTATGAAACAGCACTGGCACACCGACACGATCTGGTTTCGCCTCGCGCTCAGCTTCGCTGCTGTGTGGCTGCTCTATGCTGGCTATAAGGCGTTCGCCGACTACAAAGAAGCTGAGCAAGCCAGAGCAGCATATGTGGCGGAATCTCGTGCCGAGGACTGCTCACGAGCGGTTCTCGCCGACGTAGATAACATCGAAGCCGGATGGCGGTTGCCAACTTTCGATGAAGAAAGACAGTGTCATCAGGACGCCATTTCATACGACGCCGAGAGATCTTGGTCCGATCGTCATTTCGTCGAAATGCTAGCGATCGAACAGTTCGTGGAAAACGGTGTGCTTCCTGCTGGCCTTGTCGTGATTTTGGTGGGCTTCGGTGGGCTGATAACGAATATCGCCCGTCGATATGGAACGTGGCTCAAGACAGGTAGCAAATCGTCAGACTGAATTGCGCTCAGGTCGCTTATGCACCTATGGATCGCCGCGAGAATGTTTGACTTGTGAGGAAAGAGGGTCAAGCATGCGGGACATTTTGGCAACGATGGATGACCTCCTCGTTTCGGTTGAGGAAGCCGGGCGCGAGCCGCAGCACTGGTTAATTCGTCAATCAGACTGGCTTGAAATCGGCAGGCGCTTTCGGGACGGTGACGTGCCGGACCCTTCTGCGATTGGTGCGGCGAGCTATCGAGAGGTGCCGGTGCACTACAGCGATTTGGAGCCGCCCGCTGTAGTGGGCATCGTTGATAGGGCTGGCGATCAGACGATCATTGCCTGATCTTGGTGGAGCGCAGACCAATTCCGAGGCGGAGGGGGCCGCGTCGAACCTTTGGCTCAGATTGAGGTCATGCAGCTGACCTGCTATGCTAGCGCGTCAGGAACGACGCGCTTTTTCGGGACCTTGAGAAGTTTTTGACGCTAGCTTTGCAATGCGCGATAGACCCTGGCGCGACCAATGCCCGACTCAGCGGCGATGGCGCTAGATCCTATGCCATTGGCCAGCGCGGCGCGCAGTTCTTCGACGCCGTCTACCGTGCGGAAGCGTCGCGTCGCATCGGGATGACGCAACGGGTCTGCGCCGGGTGCTGCCGCGACATGATCGGCGAGCCGGCCGCCCGTCGCATACCCCGGTTGAATCTTCTGATACCCACTGGCCTGCTACCCCGTGAAGGTTTCTGACTCAAGTAACCGGCCTCTCCTTGATGTGGCGGCGCAGTGGCATCCGCGCGAGCATAATTACAGCGACGCCAGTAATTTTGCTCCTGAGCCGCACGATCGCGAACCTTCCGCGCCCAGCCACACACTCTAGGTGCTCATTTTCTCAAGCTCCGGCCAGGCGGCTGTGGATGGCGCGATCGTTCGTTCAACCGGCTAATCGGCACTATCCGGGTAAGTAGATCGGATCAGATCTAGGACTTCTTCTATCGGTATATATGCAAACTCACCCATATGTCGGCGCTGCGCCCAACCCAATGTTCGGCACCGCGGTCCGCATCCACAGCTGCTCTGGCACAATCCGTCACAATAGCTTGAGAGCGCGATCGCCCGGCGATGCGTCGGGCACCAAGGCAATAAGGCCACGTTCCCCCCGGAGCGTGACCTTAGCGGCATTCTCATGCTGGCCCCTACACCCGCCCCGGGTCGCTGAAACAGGTGGAAGTTGTTAGGGTGTGTAGATCGCCTTGATTTCTGGTCAAGCGCGAATGCGATGGTGGGGAAGATCGAGAAGTCCCTCCGCCTGCGAATCGTCCCTCGCACAAGAAGAATAGAATATACTCGGTCGCGGTGGACTCACCTCCGCTGGCCCGTTTGCGTCCCAAGCATGGGCGGGCGGCGGGCGGGCCGGTTGTTTTCCCCCAAGAACATCGCCGGTCCGCCCGCACACAGGGGAATTAGCGGCTCTGTAGCCGTGACGATTACGTTAAAATCGCGTGCCAAGTTTGGCTTTTTCACCCAAAAAATCGAGAGTGTCGACGAGTAGCTATGCGGTCGTAATTGCTCCAATATATCGTTTCGGCCTGCTTGCTCCCTAGGGCATGATCGCCTAGCTTCCGATAGCTGATATTGTGATGCGAGCCTGATACGAGGGCAGCGTTGGGGGGCAATGCGCCTCGCCTTTTTCCCCACAAGGCGGCATCGCGACGGGTGGCGCGATATAGCTGGTCCCTTATTCGTGCCGCCCGGTTTGCTTGATTGCCGTGAGAAATGAAGGGCCCCGCCCCCTCTACGGGGCCCTTCGACCTCGCCCGCGGGGGGGATTGGGGCGAGGTCATCTCGAGCGGTTTTCAACGCTCCATGTGGCACCCTGTCAATGGCGCGTGTGCGGCTTGGCAAGGGACCACATGGACAACCGGAGATGTGATCGCTGGAGGCAACGCGTCGAAGGGGCGCCGGTTCCCGGCGTCCTTCGCTATGAAGAAAAAAGTCGATTAGGGAACCTCTCGCGATAATGCTGGATACGCGTCGTCCGTAGTCCGGGAACTCCCGCCCGATCGATCAGGCGTTGCCAGTTCGCCAGTTCCTCCAGGCTCATGCGGTAGCGCATGCACGCTTCCTCGGGTGTGATCAGCCCGCCTTCGATGGCCGCTACCACTTGCGCCTTACGCCGGCTGACCCACCGCGTCGTATTCGGCGGTGGCAGGCTGTCCATCGTCAGCTCTTCGCCCATTGGGCCTATGATCGATGCTGGCCGAATATTCTGATTTTCGAGCATTTCGTTACTCCCGCTCGCGGTTTTCTCCGCATTGTGCCCCCCCACTCTTGCAACGAACCAACATGGGCGAAGTTGAGTTAACAGAACCACGTCGCACATGGTTAATTGCGGCGAGCGGTTAGACGCCGTCTCTCGAATCGGCGTTTTGCGCGCACTGCGGACGACCCCGGAAAACCGTCGCTCGCGGCGACATGGGCGGAGCGCTTACGCGCGAAAGACGCAAGAAAGCCGGCGAACGCTTTTGAGTTCCGACAGGGCAATCGGCAATATGAGGCGCAGCCCCGCTGTGTCGTCGCGGAGCCAGCGAATATTCCCAGCGCGCCACACGCCGTCGGCCAGAACCAGGTCAACCGTCGCTGCCTCAGGAAGCTCGCTTTAGTGTTCGAAGCCAATCCCGAATTGGGATATGGAGGTCACCATAATATCGATTTGTTTCTCTTCGATCATCAGTCGGGCAGGGCAGCGGACCCGCAGCCGAAGCGGCCGATAGCTCTCCGATTCCCGCGCTGCGACAAGCTGCCGCAAACCCTCGCCAACACATATGGGCTGGTTGAATGCGACGCTGCACCGCCCGTCGCCCGACCACACGAAGCGACCGCACAAATTATGCCATCGGAAAGTGCGATCTCGAGCTTCTCGTTCGGATCGATCGCTGCGTCGGTTTCGAGGAGCATGCCGCGACCCGACATATTGCGCACGCGCCACAGTCCCACATCGTCCGCTCTTACAACCTTGGCTGCCTCATCCTGCGTTGATGGCGTGTCAGCCTGTCAACGTGCAGTGTGACAATAGTGGCTCCATAGTGGCGGCGCGAGCAAATCGCCGAGGGGCGGCATCGGAAACTTGGAGAATTTTATCCAGCGTCCTCTAGGCAGCCATACCAGCAGATGATTTCTCCGTCCGCTCCGACACGAGCTGACCCTCTGGAGCGCAGCCTTCTCCAAGGATCTGTTTGCGAACAACGGACGCGATATACTACGTCGATCGGGTTTCCGCTTTCGAATGATTTGTTCATTGTGTCCCGCGTTGGCTGGAGGTCATCCGGGTGCAATGCGTCGAGCCAGCCAAAACCTCGCCATTGATCCCCTTGCATTCCGGTCATTTCCAGCCATCGTTGGCTGACATCAAAAGCTCGTCCTTCCGAATCGATGATCCAAGGAACTTGTGGCAACAATTCAATCATGTGCCGAAAATGTTCTTCGGTCTCGCGCAGCGCTTCCTCGGCGCGCCTGGTGGGCGATAAATCCATAACCGCGACCGACACGCCCACCACTTCTCCCGCTTCGTCGCGCGCCGGTTCATATGACAAGAGAACCGTCTGGCCGGCGTTCACGTCGGAAGGAGGTTTCGTGACTTCGACCCCTTGAATAGCTTCACCGTTGAGCGCCCGGCGGATATACCCCTCGACTACCGGGAAGAGTTCGGGGATCATTTGCGAGACGGTCCTGCCGATATGGTCCTCCATCGGCCGTCCGTTCATCTGCGCCAGCTTGCGATTTAGCATCTTGTAGCGAAGGTCTCTATCCACAAAGGCCAGTCCGACCGGCGCGCCGTCATATATGGCCTGCAGTTGCGCCAGCCTTACTGAGGGAAGTAGGTCGAAGCTGCCGCGGGAAACGCGCCCCACAGCGCCAATCGACATGGCTGACGATTCGTTCTGCGGAAAATTCGACACCGCATATGGGAGATCTTTGGCAGGCAGCGCCTTTCCATAGAACCAGCCTTGTGCCAGATCGCAACCGAGCCACTGAAGCATCTGGACCTGTTCGAGTGTTTCGACCCCTTCAGCCACCGTTATCAGCCCTAAGCTTTGACCTAAGCCCACGACCGCAGCGACAATTTTGCGACTGTCGCGGCTTTCCGCCATGGAACTCACAAAACTACAGTCAACTTTGATTTCATCGAACGGGAGGGATCGGAGATGCGTTAAACTCGAGTATCCTGTTCCAAAATCATCGAGTGCCAGTTTACAACCGTTAAGCTTCAAAGCCTCTAGAATTGCTCGCGCCTGGCCTAGGTCCTCCGGCAGAGCGCTTTCGGTAATTTCGATTGTCAAACGATTCAGGTCGAAGGCAGTTTCTTCAGCAATCTTCTGGATATTATTTGATATACTGAGGTCTCTCAGCTGGACTGGAGATATATTGACAGAGAGAGTTATAGGGCTTGGTAGTTTCGCCATGACAGAGAGAGACCGATGGAATAATTCTCTGAATAATCGATCGATCCATTCGTCCTTCTCGGCCAAAGGAATGAACTCGCTTGGTGAAATCCATCCTCGGTCAGGGTGTTTCCATCTGGCTAGAAGCTCAAAACCCTGAAGGTTGCCCGTTCGAAGATCGACCAGCGGCTGAAAGTGCGGCTGGAACTCTCCATCGATGAAAGCTCGGACGATTTCTTCTTGCTCAATCGACACCGCACCCTCCGCATGGCCGTAACGGCCTGCCTTTCCGCATGCACTGTTTCTGAAAGCGGCGGGATCGACGCTAGACCTACCATCCGCTGATGCCTAGGAGGCGTTAACAAATTGGCGCATCCACAGTCGGATTGAGACGATGTGGATGTCAAACGGCGTTCAAAAGGGACCCCCGATCGGCGTCGAAGAGGGACCCCCTTTTCGGATAATATGATGCTGGTTT